>NZ_JAELXT010000009.1 GCF_016427565.1 Microvirga splendida | reverse complement strand
CTCCTGTTCTCAGAAGAGAATCACACTCCAGCCCAGGCTGAAACCTCTTGAATCTGTCTTTCAGTCCGATGCTCTAGTGGCCAATGAGGTTGCCAACAGACGAAGCACAAGACACCAGTGCGACGACTCAAGACGGACTCCTGAGAAACGAAGATGAGCACCGACAAGTCTGAGGGCCCGCACGGCAGGGTCCTTTTGTTTCAGGCTGCAACTCAAGCGGCCTATCGGCTCCAGATATCGGAACAGGAACTTGCGACGATCATCGGCAGATCCGATCGGAAGAACGATGACTGTCCTCCGAAGGGCTACCAGAATGTGTCTGAAACGGCGGCTCTCTTTCTCCGGGTATATCACTCGCTTGATACGCTGGCTGGTAGTGATTCAGCCACGACGATCTCTTGGCTGAGAAGCTACAATATAGCTCTGACCAGCTGTCCCATTGAACTGATGCGGTCGAGTGCAGGCCTCAGAGACGTTCTGGACTATCTCGAAAGCTGCCTTTGCCGGTGAACGAAGCTTGAAATGATCTGCGATAGGGCATCATGGGGATAGAGCAGTTGGCATCCCGTGAACAGGCGGGACCTCGGGGAGCAGGTGATGACAATGGCTCGGTCATGAAGGAGTAAGAGATGAACGTGCAGACCCGCCTGGAAGCCAATGCGATCCTTGATCGGCTTGTCGCCGATGGCTCAACCTTCCTTCGGAACGACGCGCGTCGCTTGATCGAACTGATCCCTGTTACCCAGCCTTCCCGCTTTGCCTTAAAAGGCATCTTCAAAGGGCCTCGCCCCAGCATTCGGGGGCATAGTCCTGGCCACGGTGACGTCGAACTCAAGGAAGAGGCCAAGGAGAAGAAGATCACACTGAACGTACCGGCCTCGCACAAGATCGGCGGCTATGTAGTGATACACACGCCCGGCTCGATCAACATCGAGCTGATGTGGGCTGAAACCAAGGCAGATCAGACGGGATTGAGCTGCCTGCTCGTGTACGATGGTCCGACGAAGGAACCTGAGGAACTGCGCATCGCCGCGCAGAGGTCGCTGTCCTTGCTCTTCCTCACCCTCAACTATGTTTCTTACGTCCCCTGGAAGCAGCCTGGGCCGACGTAGTGGCTTTCGCACAGTGGATTATCCTATTGTTCATGGAGAACTTGGCTTGAGCGAATTTCAGAGCAGATAAGGAAGCTGGCCGAGAGCGATCCTGGGAACAGTGAGCTGTTCTGTCACGTCATAGATCGTCTCAGTGAGCTTGAAGCCAAGAAGGCGACCCTAGAATGGTGCCGCAGGAGCTTGGAGTGGTCAAGTTTTCGGCAGGGTCAAGGCAGTGGCTACATGTCCTCAGGCGTCGATGGCCCTCTGCTTCCGGCTTACCCGCTCTGCGGTCACCTGAAACCGAGTGCTAGAGCTCAAGGCCACTTCATTGCAGAAGTCATAGGCCACAAACCTGATTGTGAATTTCGGCAGAAGAAATAGAGGATCCGTCGTCAACCCAGCCTCGTGCCGAAGGAATGGGGATATTCCATGCTTATTTTTGTGCGAGGCCTTTGATATATGCGCTCGAAATTGGTCCGGTTTAGGTGCATGTGCTGACCATTGTCTTACTTCCGGAATGTGCCATTCGCGGACCTTGCCCTTCGCCCGAGACACCTTACACCCGATCTTCAGCCTGATTGGCTCACCAACCTGTTGACTGATGTCGGGCGGTTTTCCCGGCGCTGCCAGCCAGAGAGATCGCCAAGGTTCGTTGTCCTGGTTTGGAGCTACCAATGGAGATAGTGCCGATTGCCTTTGTCCAATGCGCATGACTATCCCGTCTGGGTCAACGTCGCGATCTTCCTCGTGGCAGCCGTGCTCGTCTGGGGTGCCGGCACGCGCCTGACCCATTATCTGGATAACATCTCGCGCAAGACAGGCTGGGGGCAGGCTTTCGTGGGCATGCTGTTTCTCGGCGGCATCACCTCTCTCCCCGAGATCGCCAACACGTTGACGTCGTCTTGGACCGGCAATCCCGCTCTGGCAATCAACAACCTCCTCGGCAGCGCGGCGATCAACGTCCTCCTGCTCGCCGTGGCCGATGCCTTCATCGGCCGGGAGGCCGTGACCTCGGCCATCGCGCGTCCCATCACGTTGATGATGGCCACCCTGTGCATGTTGGTGCTCATCGCCGTTGCCGCCGCCATCACGGTCACGGACGTACCTGTGCTGGGCATCGGCATCTGGTCGGTCGTGCTCTGCGCGTTGAGCATCGGGTCCTTCTGGCTGTCCGTCGGGTACAATGACCGTGCCCCCTGGGTCGTGAAGAACGTCGATCCGGACATGGCTGACGAAGGCGAGGATGACACTGATGAAACCTCCGTGCGCTCCCTCGCAATCAGGAGCGCCGCGGCGGGTGCCGTCATCTTCGTTGCCGGCTACGCCCTGTCCCAGACAGGCGATGCCTTGGCGGAGCAGACCGGGATCGGCACGGGCATGGTCGGGTTCGCGCTCATCGGGCTCGCGACATCCCTGCCGGAGCTGAGTTCGATCACCACCGCCCTCCGGCTCAGACGCTACGAGATGGCCTTCGGGCAGGTGCTGGGCACGAACTTCATCAACCTGTCGCTTATACTTCTGGCCGATGCGGTCTTCACCGGCGGGCCCGTGATCAACGAACTCTCCCGCTTCGAGACCACCTCCGCCCTGCTGGGCGCCATACTGACCGGGGTGTTCCTGATCGGACTGCTTGAACGGCGCAACCCGACCGTGATGAAGATGGGCTGGGACTCGCTTGCGGTGATGGTTCTCTTCGCCGGAGGCCTCGTCCTGCTCTACGCAGTGGAGTAAGGTCGTTGAGATCGATCATCGGCTCCAAGGAGCATGGCCGGAGGACCGCTCGGAACCAGGGAGGTTGTGATGGACAGGCGCAGGTTTGAGGTCATTGCCCTGCTCTTCCTCGGGATAAGCCTACTTCTCTGGAGCATGGGCCGCCATCCCGTCCAGATCATCCAAGTCCGCGAGCAGGGCAGGATGGCACTGGCGGAGATGCGATCCGGGTCCGTCTATGAGCTGAGCGCCGATCCGATCCATCTCTTCCAGACGTCCCTCGCAGAGACCTATCCGGCCAATTCCCAGGTACGCCGCACCGTTTACGTTCCGGCTTATCCGGCCATCCGCATCATGAGCGGACGCTCCCGCATCGACCTCGCGACGACACTGAGCATCCACAACACCTCGCGGGAGAGGCCCCTACTGCTGGAGCGGGTGGACTACCACGACACCGATGGAGAGCTTATCCAGGGCTATCTGGAGGAGCCTGTTGCTCTCAGGCCGCTCGGCACCATCGAGATGTTCGTCGCCCGGGAGGACCGTCGGGCGGGAACGGGCGCCAACTTCATGGTCGAGTGGGCAGCGGACGGTCCGATCACCGAGCCCGTGATCGAAGCGGTCATGATCGGCACCCAGGGTAATGCGACGTATTCGTTCGTCAGCCCCGGCCGTCCGCAACGGATCGTGCAGCCGGAGTGAGGAGCCGGATCGCGGGCAGGGGCTCAGTGTCCCCTACCGCAAGGCGAGCTGCGGGGTCGACGGGTCGAGATGGTACCAGGTCAGGAGCGCAGCCGTCGTGATCAGCAGGCCGAGAAGATAGATCCAGCCGTGCTTGAATATCCGCAGTTCGGGAGGAATCCGCATTCTGGTCTCCGGCAATGATCTTGGGAGTCCAACGGGGAACCCGCTGGAAGGTGCTGCTGCTACTTACGTACCTGCCCGGGACTAGGATGTCGCGGGAGAGCGAACGGCATCCTCGTTGGCCGCCAGCCGCCGGGCTGCCACCTCCTCGATGTGTCGCCGGATGGCCGGGTGCTGCACGAGAAAGGCCTTGAAGTCGCGCACGTCCAGACGGAGCAGGAAGCAGTAGCCGATCGCATGCACGTCCGACTGCCGAGGCCTCCCGGTGAGCAGGGCGATCTCGCCAACGAAGTCGCCACGGCCCAGCCGGACCTTGTGCCCCGGGATGCTCACCTCGACCGCACCCGAGGCGACGAAGTAAACGGCATCCCCTGGGTCGCCGCGGCGGATCAGGCGCTCGCCGGGGGTGGCGAAGATCGGGCGCAGCCGCTTGGCGAGAACTGCGAGTTGCTCCTGCGTAAACTCAGAGAACAGAGGCAGTTGTGCCAGGAGTTCCGGCGCGTTCAGCGCAAGGTCGAGCCGGGGCTGGATCTCGGCCTTGCGGCGCTCCTCCTCGATCGAGCGGCGAAGGTTGGCGTGGAGCTCAGGCCCGATCAGCCCGTCGGCCAGCAGCACGTCGTATTCGAGCTCCTCCTGCCGAAGGGCGGTCTTGCGCAACAGGCGACGCTCCAAGGCCTCGGCGTAGCTTGGGTACTGGAGGCGCAGAGCCTCAAGGGCACCATCGATCGCCTCCCGCCGCCGCTCCAGAATCTCACCCAGGACCTCGCCCACACGCGTGCCGAGAATGGGCACGATCTTGCGGTCAACGAACGGAGCCAGCTCCTCAACGATGATCCGCGTCGCGAACAGCGTCTCGAAACGGCGGGCGAGGAGCCGCTCCAGGGAAGCGCCGATACCAAGCCGCCGGTGAAGGAACTGGGCAACGCCGAAGCGCCAGTCGAAGGCTAGCGTCTGCCGCGCGGCGCGCTGAAACTCCGTCCGACCGCCAGCCCTGGCCTTGTCGAGGAGCAGTTCGGCCTGGGCCAGCAGCGGCTGGACGAGCGCCGCCGAGACGATGCGGGCCCGGTAATGCTCCAGGACGACAGCCCGCTCCCGCCCGGCCAGCGTGACGAGGCCCAGGGACAGCCGCTCCAGATCGGAGAGACCCTGCCCCTGCTCCGTCCGCGCAGCGGCCGCATCGATCTGCTCGGCATAGCGGCGGGCCTCGGCGAGCGCCGTGGCCGATCCGACCTTGTACAGTTCGGCAACCCTCTCGACAGCTTCCCGAACGTTCTCCAGCGCTACGGCCAGCACCTGTCCGCGGAGCGCCAGGTCACGAGACGACAGACGGTCGAGGCCAAGCCCCTGGATCAGCCAGCGCATGGTGGTGCCCTGGATGAGCAGGGTGAACAGCACGAAGCCGGTCGCGAGGATCGCCACGAAGCGATGCACCTCCGCCGACAGGAGAGGGTTTTCCGTCACCGCGAGAGCCAGAGCCAGGGTCACCGCGCCCCGGAGCCCGCCCCAGAGGATCACGAGACGGTAGGACCGGCTGACGGGCGGGGAAAGCCGCAATGTCGTGAGCAGCGGGAGCACGCCGAACAGGACCACGATCCGCGCCAGCAGGGCCGCAGCCACAACGACCAGAATGAGGGCAAGGTCGAGCCAGGTAAGGTCCTCCAGCAGTCGCGGCACGAGGATGGCTGCCAACACGAACACCAGGGAGCTGGCCCAGAAGGCAACCTGCTCCCAGATCCCAGTGAGATAGCTCCAGCCATCGGGTGAGGCACGGGCAGGGCCAAGCAGATTGAGGGTCATGCCGGCAACCACAACGCCGATCACGCCCGAGACGCCGAGACCCTGCTCGGCAACGATGTACACGAGGTAGGGCAAGGCGAAGCTGATCGAGACCTTGGCTGCCCGATGATCTGGGATGGAGCCGATGAGCCAAGCCGCCATGCGGGCGCCGACATAGCCCACGAGAGCGCCGACGACGAGGGTGCGGGCGAAGCTGAGGCTGGCATCCATCAGGCTGAGCGACTGACCAGCAGCCAGCACGGCGAGGAAGACGCTGAACAGGGTGATCGCCGCTGCGTCGTTCAGCAGGCTCTCGCCCTCGACCAGCCGCCCGAGGCGCGCGGGTGCTCCGATGTCACGGAAGATGCCGACCACCGCGATCGGATCGGTGGTTGCCACGATGGCGCCGAGCAGGAGACAGACGATCAGCGGCTGTCCGGCGAAGGGCACCAGGGCATAGCCGATGATCGCGGTTGCGATGAGAACGGCGAGCACGGCCAGGACGAGGATCGGCACCCAGTCGGGAGCCATGCGCCTGACGTCCAGGGTCAGCGCTGTCTGGAACAGCAGGGTGGGCAGGAACACGTAAAGGAAGACTGTGGAGCCCACCGGGAAGTCCATGACGGCACGGGCCACGTCGTTGAAGGCGTCGGTGAATTCCGTGTACCAGAGGAACGAGGCGGCAGCCCCGATTACGATGCCGATCACCGCCAGGAGCACGCTGAAGGGCAGCCGGACGAGGCCTGCGAGTGGCTGTGCCAGGCTGATCACCACCAGCAGTACGGCGATCACCGACAGGACAATGGGCAACTCCACGGCGGTCCGCGCTCCTCAGCGATGATGGGGAAGATCCAGAACTTGTAGGGAGCGCAGCCGAGGTCGTCCATAGGCCCTGCACACGACCCGACATCTCCGGTCTTGACCGCCCCTGAGCAGAACTGTGCTCTGCTCATCTTGGCGGGCAAGGCGGGACTTGGAAATCCGCGCCGGCCTATCCGAAGGCGATCGGTGCGGTTGAGGGATCGAGGTGGTACCAGGTCAGGAGCACGACGGCCAGGATTGATATGCCAAGGAAGTAGATCCAGCTCCGCCTGAAGATCCGCAGCAAGCCAGCGATGCTCATCCTGTCCTCCAACGATGGCGGTTGAGGGTGTAACGGAATTCCGGCTGAAAGGGGTCTGCCGCTGACGTTTCGGGCAGGTCCGATGGCCTCACTGCCGCCAGCATCGGGTCCTTTCCTTGGGGTGACTTCTCCCGGGCCAATGTCCTTGCGTTCGGCTCCAGTGTCAACCATATTGGGCGATATCACGCCAGTCTCGGAGTTTCGCCGCGCTCCCCACCCGGAAGGAGACCGCCCCAACCATGTCCAGTGGCATGCCCCTCCTGGCCATCGTCGCCCTTCCATTCATCGGGAGCCTCGTTGCCGTCTTCCTGCGCCAGGATGCTAGGAACGGAGCTGCTCTCCTGGCCGGCACCATCGCCCTGTGCGCCACCCTTCTGACGGCCCTCCAGTATCCAGCCGTTCATCGCGGCGGTGTTCTGCGCACGGGCATCGAGTGGGTACCCACCCTCGGCCTCGACCTCACCTTGCGCATGGACGGGTTCACCTGGCTGTTTGCCATGCTGGTCACCGGCATCGGCTTCCTGGTGGCGCTCTACGCGCGCTACTACATGTCGCCCGCCGATCCGGTGCCGCGGTTCTTCGCGTTCCTGCTCGCCTTCATGGGCGCCATGCTGGGCATCGTGCTCTCGGGCAACCTCATCCAGCTCGTGTTCTTCTGGGAACTGACCAGCCTGTTCTCGTTCCTGCTCATTGGCTACTGGCACCACAATGCCAGCGCCCGCGACGGCGCCCGCATGGCGCTCACGGTCACGGCCACGGGCGGACTGTGCCTGCTCGTCGGCATGCTGCTGGTGGGCCACATCGTCGGCAGCTACGACCTCGACCAAGTGCTGGCCTCGGGCAATCAGATCCGCACCAGCAGCCTGTACCTGCCCACCCTGATCCTGGTCCTGCTCGGGGCCCTGACCAAGAGCGCCCAGTTCCCATTCCACTTCTGGCTGCCGCACGCCATGGCCGCGCCCACCCCGGTCTCGGCCTATCTTCACTCAGCCACCATGGTGAAGGCGGGCGTGTTCCTGCTGACCCTGCTCTGGCCCGTCCTGTCCGGCACGGAAGCGTGGTTCTACATCGTGGTCTCGGCAGGCTTGTGCACCCTGCTCCTCGGGAGCTACGCAGCAATCTTCCAGCAGGACCTGAAGGGTCTGCTGGCCTATTCCACCATCAGCCATCTCGGCCTGATCACGCTCCTGCTCGGGCTCAGCAGCCCGCTTGCCGCCGTGGCCGCCATCTTCCACACCATGAACCATGCGACCTTCAAGGCGTCGCTGTTCATGGCTGCCGGCATCATCGACCACGAGTCCGGCACCCGCGACATCCGGCGCCTGAGCGGCCTGTTCCGCTTCATGCCGATCACCGCCACCCTGGCGATGGTCGCGGCCGCCGCGATGGCCGGCGTCCCGCTGCTCAACGGCTTTCTGTCAAAGGAGATGTTCTTTGCCGAGGCGGCGGCCTTCCACATCGATTCCCTGCTCGACCACTCCCTGCCGTGGTTCGCCATGCTGGCGAGCGCCTTCAGCGTCGCCTATTCCCTGCGCTTCATCCATGGCGTGTTCTTCGGCCCGCCCGCGACCGACCTGCCGCGCAAGCCGCACGAGCCGCCGCACTGGATGCGTTTCCCCATCGAGTTCCTCGTCCTGGCATGCCTGCTCGTCGGCATCCTCCCGGCCATGACCATCAAGCCGTTCCTCGCCACGGCGGTGTACGCGGTCCTGGGGCCGAACACCCCGCCCTACAGCCTCGCCGTGTGGCACGGCTTCAACGAGCCCCTGCTCATGAGCATGATCGCGCTCACCGGCGGCATCCTCCTGTACTGGCTGTTGCAGCGGTATCTCGCCAAGGGCATCGACGGCTCACCGCTGCTGCGCCGCCTCAAGGGCCAGCGCATCTTCGAGCGGGTGCTCGTCACCCTGTCGTGGCGATGGGCACGCACCCTGGAACGCCTGTTCGGCACCCAGCGGCTCCTGCCGCAACTGCGGCTGCTGGTGGGTTTCGCGGTGCTTGCGGCCCTGTTGCCGCTCTACCGGCAAGGGCTCGAGGCTGGCTCCCAGCCGGGCACGGCCTTCGACCCCGCCTTCCTCCTGCTCTGGATCGTCGGCGGTCTGTGCGCCATCGGGGCGGCCTACCAGGCCAAGTACCACCGCCTGGCGGCCATGGTCCTGCTGGGCGGGGCCGGGCTGGCCACCTGCATCACCTTCGTCTGGTTCTCCGCCCCCGACCTCGCCATCACCCAGCTTCTCGTCGAGATCGTCACGACGGTGCTGATCCTGCTTGGCCTGCGCTGGCTGCCGAAGCGGATCGAGGTCGTGGGCGAAGGTCTCTCGTTGGGCCTCCAGGCGAGGGTGCGGCGGGTGCGCGACCTGATGCTGGCCCTCGCCGCCGGCACGGGCATGACCCTGATCGTCTACGCCATGCTCACGCGGCCGCTCCCAGACACCATCTCGCGCTACTTCGTCGAGAACGCCTATGCTGAGGGCGGCGGCCGCAACATCGTCAACGTCCTCCTGGTCGACTTCCGCGCCTTCGACACCTTCGGCGAGATCGTGGTGCTTGCCGTGGTGGCGGTCACGGTCTTCTCCCTGCTGCGCCGCTTCCGCCCAGCGCCCGAGAGTGTCGAGGCTCCCGAGCAGCAACAGGTGCAGGATGCCTATGACAAAGCCCGCCCGGACCGCGCTGTGGGTGACACCCTCGCCGATTACCTGACGATCCCGGCGACGATCATGCAGTGGCTGTTCCCGGCGGTCATCATGGTCGCGATCTACCTCTTCCTGCGCGGCCATGACCTGCCGGGAGGCGGCTTCGCGGCGGGGGTCACCATGTCGATTGCGCTGATCCTGCAATACATGGCGGGCGGAACGCGCTGGGTCGAGGCACGCCTGCGCATCCGCCCCGTTCGCTGGATCGGCCTCGGCCTGCTCTGCGCGGCCTTCACGGGCATCGGAGCCTGGGCGTTCGGCCATCCCTTCCTGACCTCCTACTTCCAGTACCTGGAGCTTCCCGCCGTCGGGAAGGTGCCCGCGGCCACCGCGCTCCTATTCGACCTCGGCGTGTTCGCGGTGGTCGTCGGCGCCACCGTGCTCATCCTGATCGCTCTTGCGCACCAGTCGGTCCGAACCCCGCGAGCCGCCCGCCCGCCGCTCGTCGCCGCAACGCCTGCCATGACGAAGGAGGACGCATGACCGAGCTTGTCTTCGCGCTCGCGGTGGGGATCCTGACCGCATCGGGCGTGTGGCTTCTGCTGCGACCGCGCACCTTCCAGGTCATCATCGGCCTGTCCCTGCTGTCTTACGCGGTGAACCTGTTCATCTTCGGCATGGGCCGCCTGCGGGTCGGGGCGGCGCCTGTCCTGGAGAATACGGAGGCCGTCGATCCGGCGCTCTACGCCGATCCGCTGCCGCAGGCGCTGGTGCTCACGGCCATCGTCATCAGCTTTGCCATGACAGCCCTGTTCCTCGTCGTCCTGCTGGCCTCGCGCGGCCTCACAGGGACCGACCACGTGGACGGCCGGGAGGATCCGCAATGACGGGCTTGGCCGACCACCTGATCATCGTGCCGATCCTGCTGCCGCTCGTCTGCGCGGCCGTGATGCTCCTCTTCGACGAGCGCCGCCGCGACCTCAAGGGCGGGATCGGGATCGCGACCACGGTGGCATTGCTGATCGTCTCGATCGTCCTGCTGCGACAGGCCGACCTGACGCCTCCGGGATCCGGCGTGCGAACATACCAGCTCGGCAACTGGCCGGCCCCGTTCGGGATCGTGCTGGTGCTGGATCGGCTTTCCGCCCTCATGCTGGTGCTGACCGGCGTGCTCGGCATTGCGGCATTGCTGTATGCGCTCGCGCGTTGGCATCGCGCCGGGCCGCGGTTCCACACGCTCTTCCAGCTTCAGCTCATGGGCCTCAACGGTGCCTTCCTGACCGGCGACCTGTTCAACCTCTTCGTGTTCTTCGAAGTGCTGCTGGCGGCCTCCTACGGCCTTGTCCTGCATGGGGACGGAACCGCCCGGGTCAGGGCGGGGCTTGCCTACATCGCCATCAACCTGACGGCATCGTTTCTCTTCCTGATCGGCGTCAGCCTGGCCTATGGCGTCACCGGCACGCTCAACATGGCCGATCTCGCTCAGCGCATTCAGGCCCTTGCCCCAGGGGACGTGGCCCTCGTGGCGGCCGCGGCCGCGATCCTCGGCACCGCCTTCCTGATGAAGGCGGGTGCGTGGCCGCTCAACTTCTGGCTTCCGACCACCTACGCGGCAGCCTCCGCGCCGGCGGCCGCCATCTTCGCGGTCATGAGCAAGCTCGGCGTCTACATCATCCTGCGCCTGTGGACCCTGGTGTTCGGCGCGGACGCGGGACCGCTGGCTGAATTTGGCGGTGACGGGCTGCTCGTCATCGGCATGCTGACGATCGTGTTCGGCACGGTTGGCGTTCTGGCCTCGCAGTCCCTGCCGCGGCTCGCCGGGTGCAGCGTGCTTGTCTCCTCCGGTACCCTGATCGCCGCCATCGGCACCGGAGCCGGCACGGTGATCGGCCCGGCCCTGTACTATCTCGTCAGCTCGACCTTGGGCCTCGCCGCCCTCTTCCTGCTCGTCGAGCTCATCGAGCGTATGCGCGATCCCGGCGCCGACGTGCTCGCCGTCACGATGGAAGCCTATAGTGAGACCAATGAGGACGATCCCGGGGAGGAGGTCGGCGTGGCCATTCCAGCCACGATTGCGATCCTCGGCGGCAGCTTCATCGCCTGCGCCCTGCTCCTGGCAGGCCTGCCGCCTCTGTCCGGCTTCACCGGCAAGTTCGGCCTGATGGCGGCGATGCTGAAGACGGGCGGCGCCACGATCCAGGCCTCGTCCTGGATGCTGGTCGGCCTTCTGACGCTGTCGGGTCTGGCGACACTGATCGCCATGACGCGGACCGGGATCAGCTCCTTTTGGGCCCGCATGGACGATAGCGTTCCCCGGGTCCGGATCATCGAGATGGCTCCGGTGGTGTGCCTGCTGCTGCTCTGCCTCGGCCTCACCGTCGGCGGCGGCCCTGCCATGCGCTACATGGAGACAACGGCGAGGGCTCTTCAGGCCCCGCAGGACTACGTCAATGGCGTGCTGAGTGCGCCGCGGGCGGGATCGACCGATAGGCAGGCACACCCATGAGCGGGATCGTGCCCTATCCGCTGCTCTCGGCCGCGCTGCTCGTGCTGTGGCTGCTGCTCAACCAGTCGGTCTCGGCCGGCCACATCATCCTGGGAAGCGTGTTGGCCGTCCTCGCGTCATGGGCGATGGCGGCCCTGCGGCCCGAGAAGCCCCGCATTCGCCGCCCCGGAGCAGCCTTGCGGCTTTTGGGCATGGTCCTGTTCGACATCCTCCGCTCCAATCTCGCTGTCGGGCGGATTATTGTGCGCTCGCGTGAGCCAGGGGTAAACGCGGGCTTCATGACCATCCCGCTCGAGTTGCGCAGCCGCAATGGGCTGGCGGTGCTGGCCATCATCATCACGTCGACCCCGGGCACGATCTGGCTGAACTACGATGCCGCCAAGGGCACCCTGTTGCTGCATGTGCTCGACCTCGTCGACGAGACGGTGTGGATCAGGCTCATCAAGGGGCGTTACGAGCGGCTGCTGATGGAGATCTTCGAATGAGTGCGTCAATCCTGACATGGTCGATCATCGCTGCCCAGGTGCTGCTCGGCCTGGCGATGTGCTGCGCCACCTTCCGCCTGGTCGCGGGTCCGCGGGCGCAGGACCGGATCCTCGGGCTTGATACCCTCTACGTGAACGCGATGCTGATGCTGGTCACGTTCGGGATCCGCACCGGCAGCACCCTGTACTTCGAGGCGGCGCTCGTCATCGGTCTCCTCGGGTTCGTCGCGACCGTGGCATTGGCCAAGTTCCTCATGCGCGGGGAGGTGATCGAATGAATGCGGCTGGGAGCCTGCCGGCCTGGGCCGCCCTACTGACCGCACTTTGCGTGCTGGCTGGAGCGGGCGTTACTTTCATTGGATCGTTCGGGCTGCTGCGGCTCGGCAACTTCTATGCCCGCGTCCATGCACCCACGCTCGGCGCAACCTTCGGCATGGGCAGCATCCTGGTTGGATCGGCCTTCTGCTTCAGCATGCTCGAAACCCGTCCGATCGTTCACGAGATCCTGATTGCCGTGTTCGTCACCCTGACCACGCCCGTGACCCTGATGCTGCTCGCCAGGGCGGCCCTCTACCGCGACCGCACGGAAGGGAGCAAGGACGTTCCGCCGGCCGCGGCGGTGGAGGAGGTGATCCCGCGGCAGGAGGGCTGAGCAAGGTCGGGTGAACAGAGATGCGCAGACATGCCTCCCGGCACCTTTCGGGCAACGGGGCGTTCCACCACCGGATTATCAACGGAGAAGAGATTGCGGATTCCCCCCGAATTGAAGGCCTTCAGGCACAGTTGGATCTATCTTGTCGGGCTTCTGGTTGCGGTCGCCCTGGTTCTGGCCTTCTTCACGCTCCACCCCACCGCCGAGACCCCGCCCTTCCCGTAAGCCCGGACGGACTGCACCATTGTCTCTCCGTACTGAGAGCGTGAACAAGCCGGGGCATGGTCTGACGGTTTGGAGGCCCCGCTGATCGTCGTCCACGGCAGGACCGCGGTCTGACCATCGTTTGAACCGCGCCGGGGAAACTGGGTTTCCCAAAAGTCTTGGATGAAGCCGGGTAGCGCAGGAGATCATCCATCATGGCCGAGGTTTTAGCTGGGTCGAGCCCTTGGGCGGTGGCGGTGGAGGTTGGCGTCCTGGTACTGCTGGCCTTGGCGCTGGCATGGCGGATTGCGAGCTGCCGCAGGATCTCGCGGATGAGCGTCTTCGACATCGGCATGGCTGTCACCCTGGCGGTCAGCGTTCTAGCCCTGGCGCATGGGAAGGACATCACTCCCCACCTTGCATTCGCCCTGGTCCTTCTCGGGTTTCAGATCGCCGCCTCTCCGGGCCGTCACACCCGCCCGGTCCTGCTCGTGCATGATGGTGCAGTTCTGGCTGAGGCCTTGGGGCAGGAAAACATCACGGTTCAGGACATCGACACGGCGGTCCGTGACGCCGGGTATGCGTCCATCGACCGTGTCAGGGCCGTTGTCCTGACGGAGGACCGTGCCCTTGCCGTTATCGGATCGACGGCCGATACCGAGCAAAACCAGCCCGTCGACCCATAGCAACGAGCCCATGACCGATCCGTTACCCTGGCGGGGCCTGCGACCCGATGCAGGGGTGTGACAGGATCGTGCCGATTTCGGAGGCCACCCATGCGCACCGTCCAGCCGCTCGCCGCCACCCTGAATGACCGCAACAGTGTCAGGGGGCTTCGGAATCGGTTCGGTCGATTGCCTCCCCGGCAAGGTTGGTGACCAACGATGTCCCCGGAGCCTCCCCCATCACCTGCCGCTCCTCGCAGATGACGAGGTCCGGATCGTCCCACGGGTGCCCGCAAAGGGCGGCAGGAAGTCCGCCTTCCAAGGTCGAGAAGTAGTGGTAGGCCACCGACCGCGCCCGTTCCTCCGAGACCTCGAACACTAGGCACGGCTTCTGCCACCAGCTCCTCTGCCAGCGGGGATCATCGCGGCGCATCGGGATCGGGAGGAGGCGAAACCCTCTTTTCTCCGGCATCCTGGCTTTCCTCCCTGGGCTCCAGTTTTGCCGCCTCGAATGCATCGCGGGGCGGCTCGGGCGGCGTCTTGGCACGTGCCTCGCCTGGCGCCGCACGGTCGTTGTCGGCGGCCAGTCTCGCCCCCATGAGCCCGGCGATCATGCCACGCGCGATCTCCAGCTCGCCCATGATGACTAGGCTGGCGCCGTACCGGTACAGGTGGTCGATCTCGGCCTCGCTGTGGGCGCGGGCGATGATCAGAAGATCGGGGTTTGTCGCCCGGGCGGTCTCGATCAGGTTGCTGGACTCGAACGGGTTGGGAATGGCGCTGATCAGGCAGCAGGCCTCGGCGAGGTTTACCGCCTCGAGCAGGCCGCGTTAGCCAGCCTGGCCGTGGATGGCCTCGATCCCCTCGGCGCGCAGTCGGTCCACCACCTCAGGCCGCTCCTCAATCACCAGAAACGCATCGCCCCTCTCCCGCAGGGCCTGCCCGACGAGGCTGCCGACGCGCCCGTAGCCCACCAGCACCGTGTGGCCGCGCAGGCCTGTCCGTGGCAGGTCCGGCTCCGGCGCAGGTGACGGGGCCGTATCGGGGCCTGACGCAGGCACCGCGACCTCGGTGGACGACGTTACCGGAGCGATATCAGCCCTCGGCAGCGGCTGGCCCCTGAACCGATCGGCCACGTAGAAGAACAGGGGATTGAGCAGGATCGACAGCAGTGCCCCGGCCAGGATCAGGTCCCGCCCCGCCTCCGGCAGCAGCGCCAGCGTCACGCCGAGCCCGGCGAGGATGAAGGAGAACTCGCCGATCTGTGCCAAGCTCGCCGAGATTGTGAGAGCGGTGTTCAGCGGGTGGCCGAAGGCCCGGACGATCACGAAGGCGGCAATGGACTTGCCGATCACGATGATCAGCACCGTCGCGAGAACGGCCGCCGGATCGCGCAGGAGAATGCCGGGATCGAACAGCATGCCGACCGAGACGAAGAACAGCACCGCGAAGGCATCCCGCAGCGGCAGGGTCTCCTGGGCCGCCTGATGGCTGAGCTGTGACTCGGCCATGATCATGCCGGCGAAAAACGCACCCAGCGCAAATGAAACCCCAAACAGCTCCGCGGAGCCGAAGGCTACGCCAAGGGCGGTGGCGAGCACCGCCATGCGGAACAGCTCGCGCGAGCCGGTATGGGCCACATAGTGCAGCATCCACGGGATCACGCGCCGTCCAACGACGAGCATCACGACCCCGAACGCCCCCAGCTTCAGCACCGTGACAGCCAGCGTGCCCCAGACGGTGCCCAGGTTGAGCCAGTTGGCGAGGCCGCCGAGATCAGCCTGCGTGCCCGGGACGTCGCTGCGCCCGCCGAGAAAGCCTGACAGGGCCGGCAGAAGTACCAGGGTGAGGACCATCGCCAAGTCCTCGACGATCAGCCAGCCCACCGCGATGCGCCCCTGGTCGCTCTGGACCAGCCGCCGCTCCTGCAACGCCCGGAGCAGCACCACGGTGCTGGCCACCGAGAGCGCGAGGCCGAACACGAGGCCGGCACCCACCGTCCAGCCCAGAAGCAGCGCCAGACCCAAGCCCATCAGGGTCGCCAGAGCAATCTGGCCCAAGGCCCCCGGGATGGCGATGGTCCGCACCGAGAGCAGGTCCGAGACCGAGAAATGGAGGCCGACGCCGAACATCAGCAGGATGACGCCGATCTCCGCCAGTTGCAGCGCCAGCCCCTGGTCCGCCACGTAGCCGGGCGTGAACGGCCCGATCAGGATGCCGGCAACGAGATAGCCGACCAGTGGCGACAGCCGCAGCCGGTTGGCCAGTGTCCCGAAGAGGAATGCCAAGCCGAGGCCGACGACGATGGTGGTGATCAGCGGCGTGTGATGCGGCATGGTCTCCCGATCAGTTGACGCTTGGGGCTTGCGAGCGGACAGCTTGCGCCCGGCGCGGACCCGCTCTAATCTCAACCATAATGGGCGACACCAGCCCGCCAGTGCAAGAGCTTTCTGTATGCCCCTGTTGTCGCCTGAACAGTGCCGTGCCGCGCGTGGCCTCCTGGATTGGACCCAGGAGGAACTTGCCGAGAAAGCTGGGGTGTCGCGCAGCACCGTGCGGGACTTCGAGAATGGGCGGCACAGCCTGCATCCCGCAACCGCGGCCCAGGTCATCGCGGCCCTAGAGGGAGGCGGTGCGCTGCTGATCCCGGCGGGAGAGGCCGGTCCCGGGGTAAGGCTTCTGAAGCCGGTGACCTAGAGGCCGATCAGCCATTCCCAGGCAAGAAGCGCCAGGCAGGCTCCTGCTCCGGCAACCGGCAGCCAGTACCAAAAGAGGTGCCTGTCCTCCTTGTCCTCATCGTGCCTGCGGGAGCGTCGTCTGGCCGGATCGTTCATGCAGGCTCCTATCCATCGCTGGGAGCTTCGGCCGTCCTGCCTGTCCCTGTCCAAGTAGTGACCGAACAGGGAATGCCAGGGAAGCCTGGCCCGTTCCGAGGGTGCGAAGTGGGTGAATGGGGCGCGGGAGAATGGTCCGCGTCATTCGCAGAACCTATATGGAACAGGCAGTGGGGGCGAGGAGCCTCATGACCATCGTTTCCAGCATCGGAGGGCCAGTGCCGCGCTTCTTCTTCGACACACACGATGGCAATCGAAGTATTGCCGACAAGGTGGGGCTCGAACTGGAAAGTCTCGAGGCTGCCAAAGCCGTAGCTCAGGCCGCTTTGGCGGAACTGGTGAGGGATGCGCTCCCCGCTGACGACCGGCGGACCTTCATCGTCAGCGTCATGGATGAAGCTGGGCAGGTGGTGGTCCGGACCACTCTCTCGCTTGTGTCGGAATACCCTACCGAAGCCCCCGAATAGCGCCGCGTCATCTCGATGGACCTATCCATGGGACGGCGTTCTTGCCTGATCCCTCGACTGTCCACATGTTGCCTTGGGCAAGGCAATCATTGAGATGTTTCGGGCATGAGCGAAGCAGATGCCATTCCGGATTGGATTATGCTCGCGGCGCTGGTGATCGCCCTCTGGGCCATTCTCGCTCAGGCATTCGGGGATGAATAGGTGCGCCTAGCAGAATTACGCGTGTGCGGGAACATTGCCTGCAAATTTCGCGGAAGGCCTCCATGGAGCAGGCTAGACGCTGGCGGGAGGGCCGGGATCTGTAACAGATTTCATGGGGCTCAGGTCTCGGTGAAGGGGTGCCGTCCTGATCGGACTTCCGGTCCCGTCCCGGCGCTTTTTCGCCCGTGTGAACTGATCGCCGAAGTCATCGGATTGGCACAGGACCGATGCTCTCTCGCAGACCAAGGCTTTGACCCTGTCTACTAGGGAAACGTCATAGAAGATTGCAGCCAAGGCTATCGTCCAGGTTGCCGCAACAAGCAGCAGCGAGCCTAAAATAACCAGATCGAGAAGATTGGGCTGCTGAGGTGGGCCACCGCTCGGGCTGAGCATCATGCTCTCCTTCCAAGGGGATGAGGACACTGGCTTGTAGAGGATCATGACCCTCAATGGTGCTCACATTAAGTTGCTCCTTCGTGATGAGACGACCCCTTCCTTGCCCCGCGCGTGAGAAACTTGTCCGTGAATGTCGCGCAAACCCCTTTATGGAGCCGTATAGAGTATCTTTTGACGTATTCGGATGCTCCCATCGCCGCTCAGGGCACTGAGCGAGTAAAGAGGCAGCCAACACGCCCGCTCTGCCAAGACTGCCAGGGACCGCTACGGGTCAAAAAAGTTAGTTAGTATTTATTTTGGGAGGTCCGGTTTGCCTTTCTTATGCAGACATTCGACCTGCTTCCGCTTCCTGTCATTGGGCGACTGTAGAACTCCAAACCTGATTTGACTGACATTGCCGGAATGTGATGCACCCTCGCAGCCTCTGAGCTCGAATTGCTGAACACAATGCGACTGATCTGACATCGTCCGACAGGTTGATTTCTAGCGTGCATGGACGGGCGTATCTTCTGCCGTTTCTCTCACGGAACAAGCCTCAAAGCTGGCATCCACTCTTCCATCGTCCGCAGGTCTACCAGCTCATGCGAGCCATACCCTTTTTAAGACTCTGGAAGGCCAGGTCTAAGAACTCCAAGCTTCCTTTGCCAAATCCTGCTTTTGCGAGCTGATCCCGCAGATTCACTTCAGATAACTCAGAGAAAAGGACGTCCTTGATCTGGTTATGCCAACCTGTCCTACCCAAGGGAGCCCAGACATAGCCACGCGCGCCCGGGCCTGAACTTGAGAGTTCCTGCTTGAGATCTTCGATCGTCGTATAAGTCGACGTATGGGCCAACGATCCAAGCACCTCGAAGCGCTCAAAGCCTCGTGTGAATTCATCTTTGGAGATAAAATGATCATCCATATAGCGGGCAAAGATCTCGTGAAGATGGTCGCTGAGCGGCGTTTTTTTCTTGCTGTCATAAAGATGGTTCCAATAGTCATTGTCCCCACCATCCCAGGCCCACAAGAATAGCTCTTGGACTGCGGGCAACTGTGTACCCCGGTTCTCTGTCTGAATCTTTGTGGTGAGCCATTGGAACACCGCTTTCAGACGTCCTGCGCGCAAGGCTCCGATGCCATAGGCATACAAGAGAAGAACGGCAGGGTACTGCCTCAAGTAAATCCATGCTGTGAGCCCGCCGAGGACACGGCGAGCCCCAAACCCTTGCAGGATCTCCATCACCAATCCCAGTTCGCTTCCGTCGCCCCACCGCCCGAGCACGGCAAAGAGCCTGATCAAGGGCTCGGACCGGCTTTCATAAAGAGCAACACGCGACTTGAACTCCTCCGGAGACCAGCTCCCGTCGGTGCCGAGCTTGGGATCCGCCATATGCTGTTTTAGGCGGCGCACCTCATCCATCACCAAGTCGTGGAGCTGGATCCTAAATTCCGGCTTGCTGAGGTATTTCTTGGCACTGGCAACAAGCAGATCCATGCTCGCCGGGTTCGGCCGCTGGAGGGCCGCCTGGATCTCAACCTTGCGCTGGATCTTCTCAAAGAAGCTGTCCGCATCACTGATCGGGATAACCTTCCCGGCACGCTGGTTGATGAGGTCAAGAGCTGTCACCGAGGGCTCCCCCCGACTTGCCCAGAACATAGGGTACCGGCGGTTGGCGGCACGCGTGATAACGGCGCGAAGGGCATGGTCCCAACCCGCGGACCAGCCGCAGACAATCAGACCGTGCTCGTCCAGGATCCGGTCGAGCAAAGCGTTCATCGGTTCAGAGTAGCCTGTGAGCTCCGCCTCCGTATTACGGATACGGGTATCCAGATAGTCGCCATGGATCTTGATCACATAGCAGCGGCTATGGATGAGAGGAACGGCGCCCTTCAGGTCGTCATCGGATTTGATGACCGTCGGCTCCACCCCCTCGTCGCGCAGGGCGTTTTCAAGAAGACGATCGAAGTTTGTGGTGATGATGACCCGGATGAAGCCATCCCGCACTAGCCGCGCTGTCGCACGATGGGCCTTCGTCGGGAGCTTCCGGCCTTCCTCAAGGTCCTCTTTTGTTGGTTCAATGTATCGGTGCAGAATCGCACGGCGCTCATCCTGCGAGTGCGACAGGGCGTCGAGCAGGTCCGAATAGTTCGGCTCTTTGCCAAACCGCCCCTGATACCATTCCGCCCAATCCTCTTGCTCCCCGGCCTGCTCCAAAGCGGCAATCCGCTTCGTCAGATCAAGGATGATCTCCCATCCCGTTGGTATTTGCGCTGCTCGCGAGACACCACTGCCAATCAGAAGAGCATAGACGCCTCTGTTTTCGTAGATCGAGAATGCAAGCGCGTTCAGTTCATCCAGTTTCTCTGCCATAGGGGTTCCTAAGGATATTAAGCGTCGTGCGGGATACGGGACCAGGTGGGATCTGTCAGGAGATCAGGAATGATCCTTTTGCTCTCCGAGCACCTTGCGAATGGCGGTAGCATATCCAGGGTCAAAGATGGTTCGCCCCTTCTCGTTGACGATTTCCCCGAGTTCTGTCTCTTGCCAACCGCGATCTTCCAGGAACTCGCGGGAGATAGCTCGGCGCAGCGCTTGCTTCTCGGACTCCGTCAGCTGGGATGCCATCGGCAGAAGAACCACAGGTGCGGCCCCTGGCGACGAGACCACGTTGCCACCCAAGGGGCGTCGGTCGACCACGATATGGGCGTTAGCCTTCAGTGTGTTGATCTGTGCCTTCAGCCGGTCCCGCTCGGAGATAATACCCTGCATCAGTGACCGGATGGCGGGATCCTCGATCCGCAATAGGTAATCATGGCTTGCCCGCACCTTGGGTGCTTTTGGGGCAGCCGGACCTACATATCCCTGCCATGCCTGGATGAGCTCCCTGTAGTCGGCCGATTGGGCGTTGTAGAGGGCGCGGGCCTTCAGGATGCCCTCCGCTTCGCATAGCTTGCCGACAGTTGGAATCGAGAAGTCGCGAGAGCTGGCTTGATGCTGCCGGCGGCAAATCTCATGTACGGCCGTCAGGTTGCGCTGCCGTTGCGAGCGGCCGCCTTTGGCCAGCAGCGTGGCGAGAACCTCGTCGGGGTGGATAGTGATGGGCAGCGTCATCGGCGGCTTCCGATCAGGCTGGTGTTCGGCACAGGCTTCAGCGGCCGGGCCGCCCCGACGGCCAGGAACTTATCAAGGTTAACCCCCAAGTAGTCGCTCAGGCGCTCTCCGGCATCTATCAACTCAATCACCCGGCGCTGCCCGAGAGCAGGGTTCTCCGGATCCATCTGCCTGGCGAGGTGTTGCATGAAGGCGTTACCCATATGCAGTTGGTCCTGCTCGGAGAGTTTCATGAACACGGGCGGGAGGTCGTTCCGGTACAGGGTGGCATCAAGGAGCTGACTGCGACGGATGATAGCCTTGCCGGGTTCGAGGTCAGGATAAACCTCGGCGTCCTGACACACCACAGAGAGCTGAAAGAGCTCCGACTCGGTTTCCTCGAATGCAATGTCCACGTCAAACGCTGTACCGACCGCTACTAGCGCAGTTCCATTGCCCGTCGAACTATCAAAAACGTCCCTGCAGCGCTCGATGAGGCGCCAGCAGGCGACCAAATCTTCGGCCAGATCGCTGAACCGCTTCATTGAGGTTTCCCAGACGCGCTCAGCTTGGCGTAAGGCGTCCAGCTCTCCGAAGGGCTCACCAGAGGCTTCCGCCGCAGCCCTTCGGCGCTTGAACTCCTGCAAGTTTACCTCGTGCCTGAGGCACGCGTTGCGTGCCTCATCGAAGTGGTAGGCGATGGTGTTAAAGTGAGCTACCAGGGCCGGCAGATGGTGAGGTCCGGTAACGAACCAACGGCAGCGAACACAATTTCGGCTGCCGCCCGGTACGGGACCGTGTTTAGTCTTTAGCGTGTTAGAGCCTCGAACCGTTACGGGGCCACCATTGTAACAACCGCCAACGCCGCCATTGCCCTCCACTTCACTGGTATTGCCGCCGACCGGGCACAAACCGTGGTGGAGCGGCATCCAACCTGCTGGATTGCGGTTGGCCGGGTGTTCGGGGACGGCGGCTGCAAGGCTTGACGGGCTGTTGCAGATCGTTTGCTCCAGCAGTTGAGCATGCTCCGTGTCGAGCAGGAACGTCTGGATACTGGCTTCCTTCTGTGCCTCAAGCCGCCGCGTTGCGTCACTCAGCGCGGCATGGATATGAGTGGCGCCGGGCTTGGTATAATACAAGGTCATCATCAATCGACTGTGCCCGACCAGCTTCTGCAGGATCGGGAAAGGGAGCTGCCCCTCAAGGGCAAGTGCCGTAACAAGCGAGACCCGAAGGCTGTGCAGAGGATAGAGGGTCGTCCGTCGCCCGTTGCTCTCTTCAGGAGGCGGCACGAGCCGAATGGGCGCTCCATGGGCATGGGTTTCACCTCGAGCGGCCAAACGGTTTTCCAGTGCTTCCAGCAGTTCAAACCACGGGGTTGTGAGGCCTCTTTCGTGGATGGGAAGGTGACGTTCGCCCAAGCGTGCTTCCGGTACCCGGAAGAGGAAGCAAGAATCAGGATATCCCGCCAACTGGACCTCGCTCTTGGCGGGTATGTGACGGCGGTCGAGTTCGGTCCAGGATGTGCGGCTGCGGACCGGGTTGTATTTACTCTGCCAGTTGCGCAGCTTCTCCAGCCAGTAGAAGACATCAGAATGCACCGGACCGCCTGCGACCCAAGGCAAGACATAACCCTTCTCAGGCCCTGAACGCCCACTGTCGGCCGTCTTGTTGGTATTGATGTAGAGCACCGTCGAGACGTTGTCGCCGTCAATGAGCATCCGGCTAGGACGAAAGACTCCCTGCTGCAACGGCTTGCGCTCCGATCCTTCCCTAAGGTGATTGGTCAGCGGATGGCTGGTGAACTGCCAGATTGCAGAAGGGTCTTTGGCCGTTGAATCATAGCGCCAGGTGTCAGCCTCGCCTGAATCGAGCAAGCGCACTTGGAAGGTGCGTAACGGCAAGATGAGCTTGACGAGCAGGGCAACCCAGCGCACAGGGCTCCATATTTCCAGCACGTCGCCACCGCCTTGTTGGCTCCGCGACCGCACGCGCCACACGCAATCCGGATCATTTTTGTCAATTTGATTCGGGGTGACCTCGAACCAGTCCGGAGCTACGCGCCCGACCTTGCCGATTCCCGCCCCAAGGACCGACTGGGCCCATAGCCAATCCCTGAAGTAAGGTCCCTGGGCAAGCATCTGCCGCAGTTCATCGATATAGCCGTAGGGCAGCGGAGAATGAATGCTCTCGTCAAGCTTCGGCAGACCGGACTTAGAGCGTCGTGCAACCGGGTTGTGATACATCGACAAAACAACAGGGCGTCCGAAGTCATCGGGCTCACTGCACTCACGCAGCAACACGAAGTTGAGGAAGGAGTGGATAGAATTGTTGTATTTTACTCCCTTCGGTGTGTTAGGGCAGGATGTCTTGTAGAAGTCGGGCAAGATCGTCTCGCGTGAGAGGAACACCTTCGGGTCGAGCGGCAATCTCTGGCTCGCAAGGTAGTTTGCGAAGAATGACACTAAGGATTGGAGCCGATCATCGATGCCTCTCGTCTCGCCTTCAAGCCATCTCATGGCTAGGACGCGCCATTCGGCAAACTGCGGGTATTCGCGCTCGACCCAGCCTAAAGTGGTGTCGTTTCTCCGGGTAACGCCAAATTTTCTCTTTCTCACGCCAAATACTTCCTTGCTAATGACTCATGTTCATTAGTCGCGTGTCGACTGGGTTTCCTGTCGCGAGATGCAGTCGTTGGACAGCGGCTATCAGTTCGGCCTGTATCTCGCGGTTGTCGGCCCGCGTGTACACCTCCTGGCTCTCCAGCGAGGCGTGATGCATGAAGCGGCGGATCAGCATCTTATCGATACCTGCCTTGCGTAGGCGCCGGCCATAGGCATGGCGGTGGCCGTGCGGCGTGGTGCCGAGCGCCTTCCCGACCTTCAACCCGATGCGCTCGCATGCTGCCGCATGGGCTTTGTTGTACTGACTGAGGCAGTACATCTCACCCAGTGGTTCGCGCTTCAGGTTGATGAAGGCGAACGGGTGGCGCCGATCGAGGCGCACGACGTCCTCAAGGTAACGATGCCACAGCTGCAGGAAGAGTTCGCCATATTCCGGCAAGAACCAGTAGGCTTGCTTGTAGTAGGGGCCATCGTGCATGCCCCCCTTCCATCCAGCACCTCGGATGCCGAGCAGGTGCGTTCGCGGCACGAGGCCAAACTTCTCGGCCAAGTAGGCGGCCCGATTACCTTTGCGCGGCTGTCCGGCCTCATCGCGCCAGTCTCCGGGTGCGCTGCCTTGGCTCGGATGGTGGATCAGCACCTTGGCCTGCTTCTGGTTGGCCGGGTCGGGAAACACATCGCTGATGTACAGATGGAAGGGTTCGGACTCGCGGAAGCCGGCACCATGCAAAAGGAGCGTAATCAGAATGTTGCGGTAGTCATGCCGTGAGCCGACCTTAAAGCCCTTGCTGAGAAGGTCCATAAAGCGTTCTTCCGGAAAGGCCGGCGGCCCGCCCTGGGTAACCTGCGGTGTTCGTTGAGCACGAACCCGGTGCCCTGTGGCCTCCGGCGTGGCATTTGCGGCCCAAACGTGACCCAGAAAGGCGCGGTCGCGTCGATACTGATAGGCAGCCTCGTCGCACAATCGGTCATAGGCCCCGCCCGCATAGCGCGGGTTGATGGTTGCTGCACCAGGCCGCATCTCGCCGAGCCAGTCGAAGAAGTCGGTGAGATGATTGATAATGCTTTTTGCATCATGCGCCGAGCGCGGGGACCAGCCCAGTCCGCTGGGATCTAACCCGGTCTTACGATCAATGGTGCCGGTATAGAGGCGCTGAGCGAAGTTCTGGAACAGCCGATAAGTGTCGCGTTCTGCCGGGTTGCTGTGCATGTATTCGAGGAACATACGAACCGAGCGCGCCACCTTGCCCATCCAGGTAAGACTGCGGTCGTGGCTGCGGGACATAAAGTAGTCCAGTAGCGGCTCCAACACCCCGGCAGGGGTGAGCAAGCCCGGTATCTCGGTATAAGCGCCGGTCTCGTCGGGATAGACGCGGGTTTTAACGGTCACGAACATCAGCAAGCCTCAGCAAGCAAATCGGTCAGGGTGACCTTCCGTCGGCTCGCATGGGGCGGAGCTTCCACTGCCCGGCGGCCCGCTTCGGGATCTCCGATCAGAAGCACCTGCGTGGTGGCCCGGGTGACCGCGGTATAGAGCATGGTGCGATCGAGGTTCCGGGTCGTGAACACGGGAACAATGATGCGCGAGAACTGACTTCCTTGGGCCTTGTGCACGGTCACGGCGTATCCCAGCTCCAGAGCATCCAGGACCTCCTCAGTAACCGGCCGGAGTTCTCCGTCGTCCCACCTGATCCATGCCAGAACGATGCCCGTTCGCTCTCCTTGCATGTTAAAAAGCGGCTGAGGGGTTTCCTCGATTGTTTCGAGCTGGCCTAAGCTGCCGTTCTGAAGGCCCAGATCCCAGAGATTGCGGACGCATAGAACGGGATCGCCCAGGCGCAGCCCAGAGTCTTCTTGGCGCGACCGATCTTCATTCCACACGAGCAGGCGGGGCGCATCACCGCCTACAGCCTCTTGGCACAATTCATTGAGGATCCGGGCGGATGCCACGCCTTTCTCACGAGTGAAGGTCAGGATTTGGGTGCCCTCCGGATCCGAGAGATACTGTCGGAGCACCGTTTCAGGGATGTTGTCAGTCGCGCATGGAATGAACGCGAGTGCGGGTTGTGGCCTCATGGAGAATGTCGGCCACCAACCATCACGCATTTCCTGCGCACCCCGGGCAATGTCGCCGCCAAAGCGTCGGACCTCGGTGAGCTCGACCCGCGGAACTCGTTCGACCGGAACCAAGGCGTGCAGCGTGAGTCCCGGCCCGACGGGTGGCAACTGGAACGGATCACCAATGAGAATGATGCGACAGGATGCCGGGATAGCCTTCAGCAGCCGATAGGCCAACAGAATGTCGAGCATGCTAGCCTCATCGACCACCAGAACACTATTCTCGGGCAAACCTTTGGGCGCAACGTTGCGCAGGAAGCCGGCAATGGTCATTGCAGGGCGCTTCGTCGCCTCGGCCATGCGCTTGGCGGCCCGCCCTGAGAGGGCCATGAGGAAGGTGGTGCGATCACATTGATCGAGCAGATGCCCCACAGCTTTAAGGACCGTGGTCTTTCCCACGCCCGCTCCCCCGGTAATGAGCAGAAAGGTGTGCAGGGCGGCTGCATGCACGGCTTCGCGCTGTGCGGCGTTGAGTGTAAAGTTCACGTGTCCGGTGGCAGCGGCCTCATCTTTCTCGAATGAGGCCAACAGCGCGTCGACGTCTTTCCGTTCGGCCAGCGGGAGGGTCGCCCCGAGACGCTGATTGAGCGCTTCCGCCACATTCTGCTCAATGAGATAGGGTCCATGCGCATACAATCGGTCCCCGCGAACGCCAACCACACCGTTCGCCTCCGCCAATATTAGTGCGTCGGGAATATGCGACGGGGCGATCAGGCGCCTCAGGCTCGTTTCGACCTCTGAGCGCTCGCAGAAGGTGTCGCCTTCGTCAAACGCCTTGTAGAGAACGGCTTCCACAGCAGCCGACAGGCGCCGGGTGTCATCTGGCGGGAGTTCGAAGTGCTGCTGCGCGAGAGTGTCGGCGGCTGACCAACTCATACCGAACGCCAAAAGGCGGTAAGGATCCTCTTTGATCGTGACGTGCGCTCGGCGACCATAGACTGTCAGCACTTTCCGCGAGAGCCGTAGCTCGAGGCCGACTTGCTGGAACCATTGCAGCGCGTCAGCGGCACCATACTGCTGCCACCCCGAGATCAGGACGGCAGCTAGATCCATGCCAACGACCGCTCCTATAGCGGTGTGGTCGGCCTCTTCCAGGCAAGTATAGAGCCTGTCGCCAAGTGCCTCCCAGAGCCTCCGGGCCTTTACCTCGCCAATTCCCGGGAAGCCGGGGCTGGTCGAAAGCAGCTGCACGATGTGCGCACCCGAAGGGCGAAGCAGTTCCGCGGCTTGAGCTGTCAGGCGAAGTTCCTGCACCTGGTAACCATCGATGACGTACTGAACCTGCTCCGCATCGCCCACCACGCGCCACCACTGTCCTTGCAGGACCTCCACAGGGGTGATGCGAGAAGGGAATGCGACGGAATAACGGGGAGCATCCGGAGTGGCTCGTCCCTCTGAATCAATGGCGATACAGGAGGCGGTCGCCCCCTTGGACGATCGGCTTCGGACCCTTTGCACGCGTAGGGTCAGAGCACCGCTCATCGGGGAAGCCGTCCGGTTTCGGCGAGCACGGCCTCCATAGCCTTGAAGCGCTTGAGCCGCTCACGCAGGTCGGCCAGTTCGACCCTCAGAGCTGAATTCTCAGCCTCAAGCCGCTTAAGGCGTTCGGCGTCAGAGGCTGCCTCAGTTTGGCCTTTGATCCGCAGCGGTGGGGGATTTCGTGGCGTGGCCAGCGGGGGAAGAACACCAGCTTTTCGAAGCCGCTCCTCTAACTGGTGCAGAGCATCCTTTACCCGAGGGTTCTGGGCAAGAACCGAGCGGCTGAAGTTGCATTCGCGACAGATCTCTCCACGATTCAGACGCCCTTGTCCGACAATTTCCCGAAACTCGCTGTCGCTTTTCCCGCTAACCCAATTTTGGAAGGCTCGGAAATTCTCTTCAGACCGCTCTTGCCCGTTCACTCCCGATTACCCCCGATACATGTTATGTGTTCCTATGGTATAGCTTCCCATCGCCGTGACAAGAAAAAAGCCCCTGACCGAGGGGCTTTTAGGAATTTAGAGGGTGACAACCCTCAAACTATGTATGGTGAGTTGGGGTGAATAACTCCGGGCCGCGTTTTTGTTATGGTACCCCTGTGTCATTCCCGGCCGGAGCGCAGCGGAGGGGAAGGGAATCCATAGCACTGCGCGTGCGAGTGGATCCCCTTCCCTCGCTGCGCCTGACTTGCGGATGACACCCTCTCCGCCATGGCCGCACGTGTTGCGGCCATCCACGTCTTCGAACCACGGCGCCATAAGACATGGATGCCCGGGACAAGCCCGGGTCTGACGATTCTGTTTAAAAGATACGTGGTAAGTTAACCGGCTCTTCTAAGCCGGCGCCCGGTCTCCACCGGCGGCAGCGGTGCCCGGGTCGTCACGGCGCGGCAGCGCGCTGCCGCTCACCCAGCGGACGATGTCGAGCATGACCGTGGAGAGTGCCTCGTCGAGGGCGCGGGCCGCACTCGCGGCGTCGACGGCGCCGGCCGGAACGCTGGTGCGGAAGATCCGGCCGCTGACGATGCGGCCATCGCGGTCGCTGACGATCTTCACCGCAATCTCCGCGACGGCCTCGTTGCCGGGGGTGGCGATTTCGAACCGGCGCAACTCGGAGACAAGCTGCACGTCCGCCACCGCCCCGCTGCTGGGACGGGCGACGCGGCCGATCTGGGAGGCGTTCTCGAAGGTGTTGATCAGGCGCGTCTGGACCAGGTTGGGCAGATTGTCGGCCCACTGCCCCCCGCCGATGAACGATATGGTTCCGCTCGCATCCCGCACCAGGATCTGCTGGGTCGAGAGAGGCTGGAGGGCCGCGGGCTCGCTCACCAGAACCTGAACGTCCGCCGCGCCACGGATCCGGGAAGTCGTCGGCGCCGAGAGATCGAAGGTCGTCGGCGCCGGCGCCGACGAGCAGGCACCCGCCAGGGCAGCCAGAAGCGCCACCGGAGCAAGACGCCGGAGCAGGCAGGCTCGATCAGTCTGGGGAGTTACCACGGAGGATCCACGCATACTGGTTACTTAGCGGCGTCCATTGTACTCGGGGAGATTGGAACGGCCACCGAAAAGAAACTGCTGTGGATTACGCTCGATGCTGCGGACCGCCCGGCTGATGTCGTTGAGCGTCTTACGACCCTCCACCGCCAGGGCCTCGTACTCCTTCAAGCCCGAATCCGTGAAGCGGCCCACGCCGGACAGCACGCCCTTGATGCCCTCTGTGCGCTGGTTCAGATCCCGCGCAAGTTCCCTAACGGAAACAGCGGCGGCGCGGATCTCGTCGAAGGCGCCCTTGCCAGACTCGCCGGAGGCCGAGCCGAGAAATTTCTCCGCTCCCGCCAGGATCCCGTCGATCCGATCAGCTGACTTATTGAGCTTCTCGGTGATGGAGCGCGCCTCCTGGATCGCCTTGTCCACATCCGGACTGCGACGGCTCAGGGTCTGGGTGAAGGTGTCGATATTGTCGACCGTGCGCCCGACCTTGGCCGGATCGACCGCCTGGGCGAGTTCGGCGATCTCGCCGACGGCCATGTCCAGCTTGGGCGCGGTCTCGTTGAGACGCGCGATGAGGCTCGCCGCATCCCGGAGGGCATTGTTGATCGCCTCACGGTTTTCCCCGAGGGCCTGGGTGAATTTGTCCGTGTTCTCGACGATGCGCGAGACGCGCTGCCCGTCGATGGAGTTGGCGACCTCCTCGACCTTGTCGACGGTGCGGCCGATCTTGGCCGGGTCGATGGCATCAGCGATGTTCGCGATGTCGCCCACGGCACTGTCGAGCTTGGGCGCGGTCTCGTTGAGGCGCGCCACGAGGCTGTCGGCGTTGCGCAGGGTATTCTCGACGGCCTGCCGGCTCTCGCCCAGGGCCTGGGTGAAGCCTTCCACGTTCTCGACGATGCGCGTCACGCGCTGCGGCTCGACCGCGCGCACCACCTCGTCCACGTTGGTGGCAAGGGTCTCGAGCTTCTCGGCAAGAGGCCCGACCTTCTCGGCCGCCTGCCCCACCTGGGCCAGGAAGCGGTCGATGCCTTCCGCGTTCTCGCCCAGGGCCTGGGAGAAGCGCTCCACGTTCTGGATGGTGCGGCTGATTGAGGCCTCGTTGTCGGAGACCACCCGTCCGACCCGCTCCAGCACGTCATCGGCCCGGCGGGCGATGTTGCGGGCGCTCTCGATGAGATCCTGGAAGTCGGAGCGGTCGGCGAAGATCGTCGGCATGGGCTGGCCGGGCCCGGCGACCAGCGGGGGCGCGCCCGGCTCGCCGCCGGTCAAGCCCACATTCGCGACGCCGGTGAGGCCCTGGTACTCCAGGCGGGCGCGGGTGTCGGCCCGGATCGGGGTGCTGCTGTTGACGGACGCGATGGCCACGACCCGGCGCGGATCCTCCGGCAGAAGCTCGAGGGTCGACACCTCGCCGACGCGCAGGCCGTTGAAGGACACGCTCGAACCCTGGGAAAGCCCCGAGACCGAACCGGAGAACACGATGCGGATGGTCTGGCGGGCCTGACCGCGTTCGCCGCCGGAGAACCAGTAGACGAAGCCGAACGCGGCTGCGATCACCGCCAGGGTGAAGAGGCCGATCAAGGCGTAGTTTGCACGCGTTTCCATCGTTACCCTTGAGCGTCGCCGGCCATGACCGCGCGTGCCCTTTTCCCATGAAAATAAGAGCGAAGCCACGGATGGTCCGAGGCCAGCATCGCCTCGATGGGACCCTCCGCGAGGATCTTTCCCTCGCCCAAAGCCGCTATCCGGTCGCAGACCGAATAAAGACTGTCCAGATCATGGGTTACCATGAATACGGTCAGCCCTAAAGTCCGCTGTAACGTCGCAATCAGGTCATCGAACTCGCCGGCCCCGATGGGGTCCAGGCCGGAGGTCGGCTCGTCCAGGAAGACGATCTCCGGGTCGAGGGCCAGCGCCCGCGCCAGCGCCGCGCGCTTGATCATGCCGCCGGACAGCTCGGAGGGCAGCTTGTCGGCGGCATCCGGGTTCAGGCCCACCATCTCGATCTTGAGCATGGCCAGCTCGTCGAGCAGCCGGTCCGACAGGCGCAGGTACTCGCGCATGGGCACCTGGATGTTCTGCTTGACGGTGAGCGCCGAGAAGAGCGCGCCCTGCTGGAACAGCACGCCCCAATGACGCTCCAGCTGCCGGCGCTCGTCAGGCGACAGATCGTCGAGGTTCTGGCCCAGCACCTCGATGGTGCCGGCCCGCTTGGAGACGAGCCCGAGGATGGTGCGGGTCAGGACCGACTTGCCCTGGCCGGAGCCTCCGACGAAGCCGAGGATCTCGCCGCGATAGACGTCGAGATCGAGCTCCTTGAGGATGGTCCGCTCCCCGAAGCCGACCTCCACGCCGCGGGCGCGGATGATCACCTCGCGGTTCTTCGTCAGATCGGGGTGGGGGCGCTCGAGCATCATCTCAGAAATTGATCGCTGCAAAGAACATGGCGAAGAGGCCGTCGAGCACGATGACCATGAAGATGGCCTTCACCACCGAGGATGTCACGTGGCGGCCGAGGGACTCGGCGGATCCGGCCACAGCCATGCCCTCAAGGGTCGCGATGATGCCGATGACCACCGCCATGAAGGGCGCCTTGATGAGGCCGACCAGGAAGGTGTTCAGGCTCACCGCAGCTCTGAGCCGGTCGAGGAAGATGTCGGGGCTGATGCCGCCATAGACCCAGGTGGTCAGGCAGCCGCCCACGAGGGCCGCGATGGACGCGATGAAGGTCAGGAGCGGCAGGCCGATGATGAGGGCGAGAATCCGCGGGACGATCAGGACCTCGATGGGGTCGAGACCCATGACCCGGAGGGCATCGATCTCCTCCCGCATCTTCATGGAGCCGATCTCGGCCGTAAAGGCGGAGCCGGAGCGGCCCGCGACCATGATGGAGGTGAGCAGCACGCCGAGCTCCCGCAGGACCAGGATGCCGATCAGGTCGATGACGAAGGGCGTTGCGCCGAACTTGATCAGCTGGAAGATGCCTTGCTGGGAGACGATGCAGCCCACCAGGAACGAGATCAGCACGATGATGGGCACGCCGCGATAGGCAATCTGCTCCAGCTGGTTGACGACCGCCGTGCCCCGGAAGCGGCGGGGGTGAATGACCACACGCGCGAACCCTGCAATGAGCTCGCCCAGGAAGCCGACCCCGCCGACCAGATCCCTGCCGGCGCCGGCGACGCTCTGGCCCACATCGACGAGGAAATCCATGGCGCGGGACTGCCGGGGCTTCGGTGCGCCCTGGAAGTCGCGATAGGCGGCCTCCTCTAGGAGGATCTTCTGCTCCGGGGAGGCATTGGCGAAATCCGCCTGCCCCCTGGCCGAGAGCTCGTGTCGGGTGCGGCCGAGAGTCCAGGCGCCCAAGGTGTCGAGCCGCTCGACGCCGGAGAGGTCGAGCAGGACCGGAAAGTGGTCGGCCTCCGCCTCGATCTCGCTGGTAAGGGCTTCCACGCGCTGGGCATACGGCGCCGTCCAGGGACCCGACAGACGGATTCTCGTCTGCCCCCCGGCGCGCTCGATTGTCATGTCCGGCCCTTGAGCCAGGGTACCCTGCGCCACGATCGTCCCTTCGGCGTTGATTCCGCTTGGTGATAGCGTGTCATTGCGCCACAAGTCGAGCCGAAGTTCATCACGAGAAGCCAAGAGTCATCACGAGAAGTCACGAGAATGCGTCAGCTCACCGTTTCCATCGACCGTTTTCCCATCGCCGGTAAGTTCACCATTGCCCGAGGCTCCCGCACCGAGGCGGTGGTGGTCACCGCAAGGATCGTGGACGGCGCCGCCGTCGGGCATGGCGAATGCGTGCCCTATCCCCGCTACGGCGAGACGGTCGAGGGCGTGGCGGCCGCCATCGAGGCCATCCGGCCGCAGATCGAGGCCGGGCTGACCCGCGAGGCGCTCCAGAGCCTTATGCCGGCCGGTGCTGCCCGCAACGCGGTCGACTGCGCCCTCTGGGACCTCGATGCCAAGCTGTCCGGCATCCGCGCCCATGTGACGGCGGGCCTCACCCGCTGGCCGCCGGTGACCACCGCCTACACGATCAGCCTCGACACGCCGGAAGGCATGGCCGAGGCCGCCGCGAAGGCATCCGAGCGGCCGATCCTCAAGGTGAAATTCGGGGCTCCCGACGGCGACATCGAGCGGATCAGGGCCGTGCGCCGTGCGGCTCCCCAGGCGACCCTGATTGCCGATGCCAACGAGGGCTGGACCGAGGCCAACATCGAACAGCACCTCACGGCATGCGCGGAGGCAGGCTATGCCCTGGTGGAGCAACCGCTCCCCGCCAAGGAAGATGGCTATTTGAGCCGGATCTCGCGTCCTGTGCCGATCCTGGCGGATGAGAGCGTGCACGACCGGGCGAGCCTGGACCGGCTGGTGGGCCTCTACGATCTGGTCAACATCAAGCTCGACAAGACAGGCGGCCTCACCGAGGCCCTGGCCCTGGCCGACGCGGCGGAGGCCAAGGGGTTCTCCATCATGATCGGCTGCATGGTCGGCACCTCGCTTGCCATGGCGCCGGCCATGGTGCTCGCGCCGCGCTCCCGCTTCGTCGATCTCGACGGCCCGCTCCTGCTGGCCAAGGACCGGGAGCCCGGCCTGCGCTACGAAGGCAGCATCGTCTATCCGCCGGAGCCTGCGCTCTGGGGCTGATTTTTCTGCATCCGGACGACCAGCATGAGAAGGAACCCGATGGCGCCCAAGGGTGCCATCGCGGCGAACACGCCTGCTCCCATCTCGCTGTAGATCAAGCCGCTGACCATGGTGGACGCGGCCGTGGTCAGGGCCGCCAGCGACCCGTAGATGCCCTGCGCCCGGCCCCTCGCCTGCATCGGCGCGAGCGCCGTCAGCGCCGCCATGGTGCCGATATGGGTGGCGGCGAAGGACAGGGCGTGCATGGCCTGGAGCACGAACATGACCTCCACGCCGGGCTGGAGCGCCATGATGGTGAAGCGGATTGCCGCGGCGGCCGACCCGATCAGGATGAGCCCCACGCCCGATCCGCGCCCGACCGCCCGGCCGAGGAAGATGAAAACCAGGATTTCGGTGATCACGCCCGCGGCCCAGAAATAGCCGATGATCTCATCGGAAAAGCCGATGGAGCGCCAATAGATGCTGGCGAAGGCGTTGAGGGCGCCATGACTGCCCTGGGTCATGGCGCCGGCGATCAGCACGATCCAGAGAAGCGTGGAGAGCCGGGGCGAGGCCTTGCCCGTCTGAGGCTCGATCTGGACCGAGGCTTCCGGAATGTCGTACGGCACCACGATCAGGGTCGCGACGATGCCGAGAACCGGGATGAGCGTCAGGGCGATGATCACCACGTCCGCCCCGAATGCGCCGACCAGATAGCCGCCCACGATATTGGTGATGAAGAAGGCCACCGAGCCGGCACCCCGGATCCGACCATAGTTCAGGCCGGGATGCTTCTGGACCGCATTGGTGGAGACGAGGTCGTTGCCGGGAATGATGCAGGACTGCGCGACCGCCACAAGAGCCACGAGGGCGATGATCGCCACGCTGCTGTCGCTGAGCAGGAACAGGGGAAAGCCGATCAGCTGGCCCAGATGGCTCATGAGCAGAAGCCGCCGCGCGCCCAGCGATCGATCCGCAAGGCTCATGAGCGGCGCGGTGGCCAGGATGCGCACGACGATGGGGATGGCCACCACGAACCCGATCAGCGTCGGGGACAGGTTCTTGCTCTGCAGCCAGAGCGGGAAGAACGGCAGGTACATCCCATGGCTGGTGAAGCTGGCGGCCTGAAGGGCGCCCAGCCGAAATTCGAGAGCAGTGATGGGACGCATCGCGGGCAGGGTCTTCCGGAGCCGAAAACGGCTCAAATCAACAAGAATATGGTGCAAGGCCACCACTCTAAAGCGTTAGAGGGGTTGAGCGCGCACCCGCTTTGGACCCATCTGTTGGGAGAGTGGAATCAGACCCTGGCGCAGATGGATCCCGGCACCATGCCCGATGAAGAGACAGACGTCACGTTCGGTGACCTGGATTTCGACACCATCGAAGCCGCCGTCATGGAGACCGCCCGCGGCCGCTGGTTCCTGAAGGAATATGCAAGGCGCAACCGCAACGCGGATACGGTGGCCGTTCTCAAGGCCCTGGAGCGCCTGAAGGACAGGCCCCTCGACGCCAGCACCGTCGCTCCCCTCCACGCGTACCTGGAGGACATGGCCGCCGCCATCAGGCGGACCAAGGAGGAGGTGCGTTCCTTCCCGGCAATCGAGCAGGCCGATCCCATGGCCGCCCTGTCGGAGGCGGCGCTTCAGGAAGCCGCCGAACAGTGCATCCGGCAGATGGTCGGGACGCTCCACTATCTCGAAGGCCGGATTCAGCACATGATCGACCCTACAAGGTCGAGGTCGAGCGGACGGAAGTCTCCTTGGAAGCCGGCCCTTTCGACGGTGAGAAGGCCCGACACCTCCATCCCCACCCTGCTCTCCTGATGTAGCGGCGGCTACGGCCCCGCGTGGGCGATCTCGATGTTGGAAAAGAACTGCCGGGCACTCTCGTGCCAGGTGAAGGTCTCGCCATAGGCGCGACACCTGTCTTTGGAGATGTCGAGTGCCTCAAGGGCCGCCTCCCTTAAGTTCTCCTTGAGGACTCCGCATCCGGAGGATCCGATCACGTCCAAGGGGCCCGTCACCGGAAAGGCCGCAATCGGCAGGCCCGAGGCGAGCGCCTCGAGCAGGACGATGCCGAAGGTATCGGTGAGGCTCGGGAAGACGAACACGTCCGCCGAGGCATAAACCCGCGCGAGATCCTCGCCCGTCAGCGGGCCGAGGAAGCGAGCCGCAGGATATTTCACCTCCAGTTCCGCGCGTGAGGGGCCATCGCCGACGACGACCTTGGTGCCCGGAAGGTCCAGCCGCAGGAAAGCCTCCAGGTTCTTCTCCACGGCGACGCGCCCCACATAGAGGAAGACCGGCGCCGCCGCATCCAGCACCCGCTCGTTGCGCGGCCGGAACAGGGCGGTGTCGACGCCTCGGGTCCAGCGCATGATGTTCCTGAAGCCGCGCCCGGTCAGCTCCCGTTCGAGGGAGGGCGTGCTGACCATCATGGCGCGCGCGCTCCGATGAAAGCGCAGGAGCGCCCTGTAGGACCAGGATTCAGGGATCGGCGTGCGGGCCGCAACGTATTCGGGAAAGCGGGTGTGGTAGCTGGTTGTGAAGGCGCGCCCCTGCCGCGAGCAGGCAAGGCGCATGGCAAGACCGATCGGCCCCTCGGTCGCGATGTGAACGTGGGTGGGCTCCACCTCGTCGAGAATGCGGGCGATGATCCCCGGTCGCGTCAGCGAGAGACGGATCTCCGGATAGGTCGGCATCGGGAAGGAGCGGAAGCGCTCCGGTGTGAGAAAGACGATCTCGGCGCCGAAGCGCGGCGCCTCCTCGGCCATATATTCCAGGGAGCGCACCACTCCGTTGATTTGGGGCCGCCAGGCATCGGTAGCGATCAGCACGCGCATCAGGCAGCCTTCTCGCTGAGCTTCGGAGCGGCGGCGTTCTGCTCCGCGGCCTTTTCGAGCTGGACATCCGTCCATCGGACAAGCTGGAAGGAGCCGTCGTAATGCTCGACCACGGCCGTGCAGGACTCGACCCAGTCGCCGGTGTTCACATAGGCCACGCCGAACTGGTCGTGCATGACGGCATGGTGGATGTGTCCGCAGATCACCCCATCGGCTTCATGGCGCTCGGCCTCGGCGGCGAGCAGTTCCTCGAAGCGGCTGATGTAGTTGACCGCGTTCTTGACCCTCAGCTTGGCCCAGGACGAGAGGGACCAGTAGGTCAGGCCCAGCCGGCGCCGGACCATGTTGAGATAGGTGTTGACGAAGAGAGCCGCCGTATAGGCGCCGTCCCCGAGGAGCGCCAGCCACCGGGCATGCCGGACCACGAGATCGAACTGGTCCCCATGGATCACGAGGTAGCGCTTGCCGTCGGCGGCCTCGTGCAGGGCGTAATCCGCCAGCTCGATGCCCCCGAGATTGATGCCGAGATAGTCGCGCAGGAACTCGTCGTGGTTGCCGGGAAGGTAGACGAGGCGGGCGCCTTTCCGGACCTTGCGCAGGAGCTTCTGCGCCACGTCGTTATGAGCCTGGGGCCAGTACCAGCCTGATTTCAGCTTCCATCCGTCGACGATGTCGCCGACGAGATAGATAGTGTCCGCATCGTAGGCCTTGAGGAAGTCGAGCAGGGCTCCGGCCTGGCACCCCCGGGTGCCGAGATGGAGATCCGACAGGAACAGCGTTCGCACGCGAATGGGATTCTCATCCTGAGCCATGGACCTCCCCGACGAGTTTACGGCTTCCAGACAACCGGATTCGCATCTCGTCCCCGTGACGGTTTTCCTGCAGATTTGTGACGGTGCAGAACTGATTCGCGGCTATCCTGTCGGCCTATCCGGCTCCGCTGCGGATCTGATGGAGATCATCGATGAGCGTGCCTGACTTGGTAGGGCTGGCCGGGGTTGCTGCCTATCTATCGGCTTACGGTCTGCTGCAGTTCGGCACGCTGAAACTCGAAGATCCGCGCTACGCTTTCCTCAATGGCCTCGGAGCGCTGCTGATCCTCTACTCGCTCGCCTTCGACTTCAATCTGGCGTCCTTCGTCACGCAAACCGCCTGGCTGGTTCTCACCGTTATCGGCTTCATCCGCTCCCGCGCGAGGCGAGCCCGGACAGTCTAAGTCCGAACCGAGCCTATGCACTCACTGCAAGGGCTATCGATCCGATTCAGGCTTCACGCGGCCGCCTTACCGTGGTTGTCTGCATCCCCCTCGCCAATGCCCTACCCGTGACGATGCGCTTCCTGTGAAACCTCTCCTAGGGATATCCCTCAAGGTTCTGTCCGCCCTCGTCTTCACGATGATGTCGGCCACGCTCAAGACGATGATGATCCGCTACCCCGTGGGAGAGGTCGTGTTCTTCCGTTCGGCCTTCGCGCTGCTGCCGCTCCTGATCTGGCTGAAATGGCAGGGGGACCTCATCAATGCGGTGCGGACGCGGAACGTCGTCGGGCATTTCAAGCGCGGCCTCATCGGCACGAGCGGCATGTATCTGGGCTTTGCTGCCCTGTCCTACCTGCCGCTCCACGATGCCATCGCCATCGGCTATGCCTCGCCGCTGATCGTCGTGATCCTGGCGGCCCTGCTCCTCAACGAGAAGGTCCGGGCCTATCGCTGGACGGCCGTGGCCGTGGGGTTCGTGGGCGTCCTGATCATGCTCTCGCCGTACCTGAAGCTTGAGACCTTCTCCGGGGGCCTGGGTGCCGGGCCGACCCTGGGGGCGCTGTGCGCGTTCGCGGGCGCCTTCTGCTCCGCGGGCGCCATGATCCAGGTGCGGCGCCTGACGGCCACCGAGAAGACGGGCGCCATCGTGTTCTATTTCTTCATCCTGGCCTCGGCCCTGTCCCTCTGCACGGTCGCGTTCGGCTGGCGGATGCCCGATGCCCAGGACTGGGCCCTGTTCGTGGTTGCCGGGATCCTGGGCGGGATCGGGCAGATCCTGCTCACGCAGAGCTACCGTTTTGCCGATACGTCGGTCATCGCCCCCTTCGAGTACACCACGATGATCTGGGCGCTCCTGTTCGGCTGGTTCGTGTTCGGGGATCTGCCCACGGTGACCGTGCTCACCGGCGCTACCATCGTGGCGGCAACCGGCCTGTTCATCGTGTGGCGCGAGCACCAGCTCGGGCTGCTGCGCACCAAGGAATTCCAGGCCTCGCCCCAGCGTCCGGGGGTCTGAACAGGCATCTGCGGAGAAAACGAAAGACCGCGAGGGCACCGGTGCTTGACCCGCCCTGCCGATTACCCCACAACCGTTTTGAGGAACGGGCGTACGGTTTTTCAGAACAGAGGCAGTTATGGGCGTCGAGGGCAAAGAACGAAGCCGGGAGCTGGAAACGGGCGCGCAGGTCCTCTCCGGCAACATGGGCAAGACGATCCAGCGCCTGCGCAAGGCCTACAACCTGTCCCTGTCGGAACTCGCCGAGCAGTCCGGCGTCGCCAAATCCATCATCAGCCAGATCGAGCGCAACGAGACCAACCCGACGCTGGCCACCATCTGGCGGCTGAGCCAGGCCCTCGACGTCTCCATCGAGCGGGTTCTCGCGTCCGGCGACGAGGAGCCCTTCATCGAGAAATCGTCCAAGGCCGACACGCCGATCCTGGTGTCGGAAGACGGCAAGATGCGGCTCGCCATCATCGGCTGGCTCAAGACCATCGAATGGCTGCAATGGTACGATGTGCAGTCCGAGCCCGGCGGCGTTCTCGATTCCGACAGCCATCAGCGCGGCTCGGTGGAATGCCTGTCGGTTCTCGAGGGTGAGTTCGAGGTCGAAGTGGGCGGTGTCGTCCAGCAGGCCAAGGCCGGCGAAAGCCTGCGCTACCGCTGCGACCGCCCTCATTCCGTGCGCTGCGTCGGCGACAAGCCCGGCCGCGCCACGATGGTCTGCATCCTCAAAGCGGCCGTGATGGATTGAGGCCTGCCCTCAACCCATCCCCAGCGCGTCCCCAGCTTATTCAGGCCTCTTGAAGCCCTGCCTCGGCGGCAGGGACAACAGGTACTCGGCCATGGCCTGACGATCCGTGTCGGGCAACTGCGCCGTGTTGGCCACCACGGCGCCCATGGGTCCGCCGACCGTGTCGAACAGCGGCGTATCGCCGGTCTTCAATAGTGTCGCCAGTTCCTCGGGAGCCCAGCCGCCGATGCCGGTCTGGTGCGGGGTGATGTTGGGAACAGTGCCCCGGCCCTCCGGATCGGGACCGCCGGCAAAGCGCCGCTCCTCGATGATGGCACCGGCAAAGTTGCGCTCGCTGTGGCACTCAGCGCAGTGGCCGGGCCCGTTCACCAGGTAGTCTCCCCGGTTCAGGCTCGCCGATTTCGACGGGTCCGGCGTGAAGACCTTGCCATCCAGGAAAGCGAGCTTCCACAGGCCCACGCCGCGGCGGATATTGAAGGGGAACGGCAGCTCGTGATCCCGCACCCGCCCCTCGACGGCGGGCAGCGTCTGCATGAAGGCGAAGAGGTCGGACAGATCCTCCGAGCTCATGCGCTGATAGGACGTGTAGGGAAAAGCCGGATAGTAGTGGCGCCCGTCAGGGGACACGCCCTCCCGCATGGCGCGGATGAAGTCGGCCGTCGTCCAGGAGCCGATGCCGTCCTGCTTGTGGGACGAGATATTCGGGACGTGGAAGGTGCCGAACGGGGAGTTCAGGGCATAGCCGCCGCCGAGCCGCAGCTTGTCGTCGTTGTTGGGCACCGCATGGCAGGAAGTGCAGCCTCCGGCGAAGAACAGGACACGGCCGTTCTCGACATTCGGGGTGCGGCCGGCGTCCAGAGCGGACGCCTCGGCGCGGATGAAGCGGTAGGTCGACGGGGATGTGAGGGCCACGAAGCCGATCACGCCGAGAATGACCAGGGCAACCAGCCCGATGAGCGCCTTACGCATCGCCTCTCCTCCAAATGAAACGGGCGGCCCGAGGGCCGCCCATTCCGAATATCGACCGATCAGGAGGTCTTCTTGCGGAACTCGTTATGGCAGGCGCCGCAGTTCTGGAGCACCTTCGGCATCTCCGCCTTGAAGGAGGCCTCGTCCTTGATAGCCGTCATGGCGGTCTGGGCGTCCTGGCTCAACTTGTTGCCGAGAGACTCGAACTTCGCCTTGTTCTCCCAGATCGCCGGCAGGGCCTCGGTCTTGGGCGCGTCTTTCGAGCTCTCAGGGAAGAGAGTGACGAATTTCTTGCCGTTCTCGGAGAACACCTTCAGGCCGGCCTGCACCTTGGCGAGGTCGAAAGGCTCCTGACCGCGCATCATGGCGCCGATGGGCCGGGTCTGCGCGCCCATCTCCTTCATCAGCGCCTGACGCTGCTCGACCACATTGCTCTGGGCAATGGCAGCGGTCACTCCGAGCGCCAGAAGGCTGGCGACAAACATTGTACGCTTCATCTATGTGTTTCCCTCATGGGCGCGACGGACTGCGCTCCTACGAACCACCGTCGGCGGGCCGACATTAGCGCATATCTGCTCAAGCTTGAGCACTACACTTTAGAACACATCTATGTGATCGTTCGGTGAAAGGAGCCCTACTCCACCGGTTCACCCGCGGCAGCCCAGTCCTTGAACCCGCCCTTGTAGTGCTCCCGGATATCGCGGCCTGCCGCCTGAGCGGACTCGATGGCCCGGACGGACCGGACGCCTGCCGCGCAGGAAAAGACGATTCGCTTGCCCTCCGGCAGGCTGGACGGGTCGAAGGACGAGAGCGGGTGGGAGACCGAGCCGGGGATGTGGCCCGCAGCGAATTCATGCGGCTCGCGCACGTCGACCAGCAGAAGGGATCCTTCGCGCAGGCCCCGCTTGATGGCCTCGCGATCGAGATCGATAACCTGCGGCGCCTGGCTCATGACAAATCTCCTGGGTTCGAATGCCTCATCGCGGCATCACGGTAAGGGTGCAACCTGATCGGCTTCGCGCGATCAGGCCAGGGTTGAGAACACATCCGCCAGCGAGGGCAGCCGGTCTTTCAGCCGGAGAAGGGCGATCAGCTCGATCTGCACGACGGCGGTGTCGAACTCCTGCTCCGGGTCATGCTCGAGCCGCTCTTCGAAGGCCGTGAGGATCTCGTCCTTGGAGCGCCCCTTCACGGCCATGATGAACGGGAAGCCGAATTTCTCCTTGTAGAGATCGTTGAGGGCCAGGAATCGGTCGCGCTCCTCCTCCGTCAGACTGGTCAGCCCAGCCGAGGACTGCTCGTTGCGCGAATCGGCCGTGAGATCGGCGAGCTTGAGGCGCCCGGCGAGATCGGGGTGGGCGTTGATCAGCGCCAGCTTCTGCCCATGACTTGCCCCCGAGAGCACATGCACCATGGCGGCATGAAGCCCCTCGGCCGTATCCTGCCCGGTGGTGAGGCCGGCGTCAAAAGCGCGCTCCGCGATCCAGGGCGAATGCTCGAAGATGTCGCCGAAGGCCTCCACGAAGAGCGCGCGGCTCATGGTGCTGGGCTTCAGGCCTGCCGGCCGGTGATGGCGGATCCAGTGGCGGGCGATGTCGATCCGCTTGGCGACCCAGACATCGTCATGGGAAGCCACGTAGTCCAGGAAGCGCGCGAGCGCCGCGGCCCGCCCTGGCCGGCCGACCAGACGGCAATGGAGCCCGACCGACAGCATCTTCGGCGCGGTCCCGCCCTCCGCATAGAGTGTATCGAACGAATCCTTCAGATAGGCGAAGAACTGGTCGCCCGCATTGAAGCCCTGCGGGGTGGCAAAGCGCATGTCGTTGGCGTCCAGCGTATAGGGCACGATGAGCTGCTGCCTGTCCCCGTGCTGCTCCCAATAGGGCAGCTCGTCGGCGTAGGAATCCGCGCTGTAGAGGAAGCCGCCCTCCTCCGCCACGAGGCGGTTGGTGTGCTCCGAGGTGCGGCCCGTGTACCAGCCGAGCGGGCGCTCGCCCGTGACCTCGGTGTGGATGCGGATCGCCTCCTTCATATGCGCCCGCTCCTCCTCAGAGGAGAAGTCGCGGTAGTCGATCCACTTGAGCCCGTGGCTTGCGATCTCCCACCCGGCCTCCTTCATGGCAGCGACCGCCTCCGGGTTGCGCATGAGGGCTGTGGCGACGCCGTAGACCGTCACCGGTATGCTGCGTTCGGTGAACATGCGCCACAGGCGCCAGAACCCGGCGCGGGAGCCGTATTCGTAGATCGACTCCATGCTCATATGGCGCTGGCCAGGCCAGGCCTGCGCGCCGACGATCTCCGACAGGAAGGCCTCGGAAGCCCGGTCGCCGTGCAGGATGCTGTTCTCGCCGCCCTCTTCGTAGTTGATCACGAACTGCACGCAGATGCGGGCTCCGTTCGGCCAGCGCGGATGCGGCGGGTTGCGGCCATAGCCGACGAGGTCGCGGGGATAGGAGGCGGGCATGATCAGCTTCCTCGATAGGTGGAATAGCTCCAGGGGGAGGCGAGGAGCGGAACGTGGTAATGCCCGTCGGGCTCGGCGATGGTGAAGCGGATCGGCACGACATCCAGGAACGGCGGATCGGCCATGGCTGTGCCGAGCGCCTTGAAATAGGCCCCGATCTCGAAGACGAGCTCGTAGGTTCCGGTGCGGAACGCTTCACCGATCATCAGCGGCGCGTCCGTGCGCCCATCCGCATTGGTGACGGTGCGCAGGACGGAGCGGCGTCCCTCGCCCTCGATGGCGAACAGCTCGATGGCGACGCCGCGCGCGGGCTTGCCGTTGACGGTATCCAGAACGTGGGTGGACAGGCGGCCCATGAAACCTCGCGGATGGAGCAAAGGGGCAGATCGAGCCTGGAATTCTTTCGGGCCCGCGCCTCCCGCGTCAAGCCGCATCCCTCGATCCCGTTGCGGAAAGGCAGGGTTTCCCGGACAGGGTTCCTGTTGAAAAAGCCGTTCGCACGGCCTATCGCAAACCCTACCGCCGCCCTAGGCTAAGCATTCCATCATTCGTTCAAGTGACTGCATGATCGACCCGCAAATCTCCGAATGGATCAGCCAGATCATCCGCTGGGTCCATGTGATCACGGCCATCGCCTGGATCGGCTCGTCCTTCTACTTCATCCATCTCGACCTCAGCCTGAAGAGGCGGGAGGGCTTGGCCCAGGGCGTCGGCGGCGAGGCCTGGCAGGTCCATGGCGGCGGCTTCTACAACATGCGCAAATATCTCGTTGCGCCGCCCGAACTGCCGAAGGAGCTGACCTGGTTCAAGTGGGAGAGCTATTCCACCTGGATCAGCGGCTTCTTTCTCATCGTCTGGGTTTATTATCTCCAGGCCGATCTCTACACCATCGACCCGGCCGTGCGCGCCCTCGCCCCCTGGCAGGCCGCCGCCATCGGCATCGGCGGCCTTGGCCTGAGCTGGCTGGTCTATGAGGGTTTGTGCCGTTCCCCGCTCGGCAGGAACGGGGTCCTGCTCGGCGTCGTGCTCTTCGTTTATATTCTCCTGGCAGCCTTCGCCTTCACCCAGGTCTTCAACGGCCGCGCCGCCTTCCTGCACACGGGCGCGATGATCGCCACCTGGATGTCGGCCAGCGTGTTCTTCGTCATCATCCCGAACCAGAAGAAGGTGGTGGCCGCCCTCCTGGCCGGGCAGACGCCCGACCCGAAGCTCGGCAAGGAGGCCAAGCTCCGGTCGACCCATAACAACTACCTGACGCTGCCTGTCATCTTCCTGATGCTGTCGAACCACTACCCCCTGGCGTGGTCGTCGACATATTCGGTCGGCATCGTCGGCCTGATCGTGATCGCGGGCGCGGTGATCCGGCATTTCTTCAACTCGCAGCATGCCGACAAGGGCTCGCCCTGGTGGACCTGGGGCGTCGCCGCGCTCTGCATCTGGGGGGCGATCTGGCTCTCGATCATCGGAAAGCCCGGCAACGCCAACATGGCCGAGGCTCCGGCGAATGCGACGCCCGAGGTGGTCACGGCCTCCTTCGACGAGGCCGTGCTCGCGATCCAGTCCCGCTGCTCCATGTGCCATGCGGCGGAGCCCGTCTGGGACGGCATCCCCGTGGCTCCGAAAGGGGTTCGCCTCGACACGCCCGAGGAAATCGAACGCCATCGGGAGATGATCCGGGTCCAGAGCGTGCTCACCCATGCCATGCCGCCCAACAACATCACCGAGATGACCCTGGACGAACGCAGGGCCGTGGCGTCCTGGCTGGCGGCCCGGGAGACCGCCACCCGCTGACGATCCGCGTATTGCGCACCCGTAACCCTATCGACGGAGAAACCGAGTGACCGAACTCACCCTGGAAGCGGCCCAGACCATTGCCACCACGGCCCTGAAGACGGCGCGGGAGAAATCCTTCAAGCCTCTCGCGGTGGTGGTCTACGATGCCCGCGGCGCGCTCAAGGCCCTCCTCTCGGAGGACGGCACCAGCATCAAGCGGGCCGAGATCGCCATGGGCAAGGCTTACGGCGCCCTGGCGCTGGGCGTCGGCTCCCGCGCCCTGCACAAGATGGCAACCGACCGCCCCTACTTCATCGCTTCGGCCACCCACGCAGTCGGAGGGCAACTCGTCCCGGTTCCCGGCGGGGTCCTGATCAAGGACGCGCAAGGCCGGGTCCTGGGATCCGTCGGCGTCTCCGGCGACACCTCCGACAACGACGAGATCGCCGCGGCGGCCGGCATCGAAGCGGTCGGCCTGGTCTTCGACACGGGCGCCTGAGCGGTCTCCACAGCCCCAACCCTTTGTTATCCCAGGAATTCCTTAATTTTTTGGATAGTACTGGACATAAACAGTTGATTGATCAACAAATAGGACAAGGTTACTGCCTTACCGGTTCTGACCGAAACATTCAAAAACCCTGGAATAACCAGAAAGGGAACACGTCCAATGTCATCTTGGCTGAAACGCACGACGATTGCGGCCTTTGCCACCGTTGCCTTCACGGGCATGGCGGCAGCTCAGGTCGTCTACAACCGCGGCAACGATGCCGATCCTGAGACGCTCGATCCGCACAAGACCTCCACGACCTATGAGTCCCACATCCTTCGCGACATGCTGGAAGGGCTCATGGCCTACAACGCAGCCGGCAAGGTTGTCCCGGGCGTCGCCGAGAAGCACGAGATCAGCGACGACGGCATGACCTACCGTTTTACCCTTCGCCCGAACGCGAAGTGGTCCAACGGCGATCCGCTGAAGGCCTCGGATTTCGTCTTCTCCCTGCGCCGCATCATGGATCCGGCGACGGGCGCGAAGTACGCCAACATCCTGTACCCGATCAAGAATGCGGAAAAGATCAACAAGGGCCAGGGCAAGGTTGAAGACCTGGGCGTGAAGGCGGTCGACGATCGCACCCTTGAGATCACCCTCGAGCAGCCGACCCCCTACTTCCTCGAGTTGCTGACCCACCAGACCGGCCTGCCGGTCCATGCGGCCAGCATCCAGAAGCATGGCGCGGACTTCGTGAAGCCCGGCAACTACGTTTCCAACGGCCCCTATGTGCTGAAGGACTTCGTGCCCAACTCCCAGATCACGCTGGAGAAGAACGCCAACTTCCACGACGCCCAGAACGTCAAGATCGACCGGGTCGTCTTCCAGCCGCAGAAGGATCTCGCAGCCACGGCCCGCCGTTTCGAGGCTGGTGAGCTTCTCTCGACGAGCGACTTCCCCGCCGACCAGGCGAAAGCGCTCCGCGAGCGTCTCGGCAACCAGGTTCGCACCTCGCCGCGTCTCGGCCTCTACTACATCGCTCTCAACACCACGAAGGAAAACCTGAAGGACCCGCGGGTCCGCCAGGCCCTGTCGATGGTGATCGACCGCGAACTGATCTCCGAGCAGGTCTGGGGCGGCGCGATGCTTCCAGCCTATTCCATCGTTCCTCCGGGCATCGGCAACTACAAGGAGCCGGCAACCGTCGACTTCAAGGACATGTCGCCGATCGAGCGCGAGGACAAGGCCAAGGAACTGCTCAAGCAGGCCGGCTACGGCCCGGGTAAGCCGCTGAAGGTGCAACTGCGCTACAACACCACGGACAACAACAAGAACACCGTCGTTCAGGTTGCCGACGACTGGAAGCGCATCGGCGTGGAGACCTCGTTCATCAACACGGACGGAAAGACCCACTTCGCGGTCCTGCGCGACACGAACGACTACGAGGCCGCCCGCGCAGGCTGGATCGCCGACTACTCCGACCCGCAGAACTTCCTGTTCATTCTGGAGTCCGACAACAAGGGCTTCAATTACGCGAAGTACAACAACCCCGAGTACGACGCGCTGATGGATAAGGCCGCCAAGGAGCAGAACCTCGACAAGCGGGCCGATATCCTGAAGCAGGCCGAGGCCATCGCCTTGAAGGACATGCCGTACATCCCGGTGCTGTTCTACGGCAACAACAACCTCGTCTCGAACAAGCTTCAGGGCTGGGTTGACAACCCGACGGGCTTCCACCCGACCCGCTACATGTCGATCAAGCAGTAAGCCACTTGCGTCAGCGTCCCGGGGATGCTCATCCCCGGGACTTTTTTCCATAGGCCATGGAGATCGGATCCTCACAGGGTCCGTATCGATTTTGCGAGATCCAGCGTGTTATCTTTCATTCTGCGCCGTTTCCTCTCAGCCATTCCGACGCTGTTCCTGGTCGTCACGATCTCGTTCTTCCTCATCCGCATCGCGCCAGGCGGGCCGTTCGACCTCGAGCAGCCTCTGGAAGCTACGGTGATGGAGAACCTCAAGCGCATCTACAATCTCGACAAGCCACTGATCGAGCAGTACGGCATCTATCTCTGGCATCTGGCTCAAGGCGACTTCGGACCGTCGTTCTACCTCCGGGATTTCACCATCGGCGACCTCTTCGCCAGGGGCCTGCCCGTCTCGATAACGCTAGGCTCGCTGGCTCTTCTGACGGCCGTTCTCCTCGGCGGAACCCTCGGCTCCATCGCCGCCCTGCGCCAAAACAGTTGGATCGACTATGTTGTCTCCAGCTTTGGAACCATGGGTCTGACGATCCCCAACTTCGTGATCGCCCCGGTGTTCCAGATCGTCTTCGGGCTCATGCTGGCTCTTCTGCCGGTCGGTGGCTGGAATGACGGCTCGGTCCGCAACATCATTCTCCCCGTCATCGTGCTGGCCCTTCCCCAATTGGCCGTGGTTGCGCGCATGATCCGCGCCTCGATGATCGAGGCCCTGCGCTCCAACCATATCAGGACCCTACGCTCCCTCGGTCTTCCGACCTCGGTCGTGGTCCTCCACGCCCTGCGCGGCGCTTCATTGCCCATTGTGTCCTATCTCGGCCCGGCCGCGGCCGCGCTGCTCACAGGCTCCGTCGTGGTGGAAACGATCTTCGCCCTGCCGGGCGTGGGACGCTACTTCGTCGAAGGCGCCCTCAACCGCGACTATACCCTTGTGATGGGAACCGTCGTCCTGGTCGCAGTCTTCGTCATGTTCTTCAACCTGCTGGTCGATATTCTTTACGCCATCATCGATCCACGCGTCCGCTACGAGTGAGTGTACCTATGGCTCAAGGCGCCGTCATACCCACAGATACCATGGTCGGATCCGTCAAGGGGCGTTCGCTCTGGGCGGATGCCCGGGCTCGCCTCTTTCGCAACAAGGCGGCTGTGGTCAGCATCGGCTGGCTCATCCTCATGGCGCTGGCCTGCATCATCGGCCCTGAAATCACGGGACACCGGTACGATCAGATCTATACGGAGTATTCCCGCATTCCTGCGAGCCTGACGGCTTATCCGAAGCCGGAGCAGATCACGCCGGCCGTGGAGCGCATCGGCTCACGCCTGAGAGCGAAGCCGGAAGGGATCGCCGTCGAGGGGGACACCCTGCGCGCGACCTTCGTGGGGCAGCGCCCCATCGACGAGCGTTCGCTGGCATTCTTCAGCCGCTCCGACATGTTCGGCGAGGCACAGGTGACGGAACGTGGCGAGGAAGGACGGCGTCTCACGGTCGAGGTTCCCATCGAACGCCGTCACTTCTACTTCGGCACCGACACGAATGGCCGGGACCTCCTGACGAGAACCCTGTTTGCGGGACGCATCTCGCTCTCCATCGGTCTCCTCGCCACGTTCGTGGCCCTCGTCATCGGCGTTCTGTACGGTGCAACCTCGGGCTATCTCGGCGGGCGGATCGATGTGGCCATGATGCGCTTCGTCGACATCCTCTATTCGCTGCCTTTCATCTTCTTCGTCATCATGCTGGTGGTGTTCTTCGGCCGAAACTTCATTCTGATGTTTATTGCAGTCGGCGCCGTCACTTGGCTCGATATGGCCCGCATCGTGCGCGGCCAAACGCTCTCGATCAAGCGTCAGGAATTCGTCCAAGCCGCCGAGGCGCTGGGCGTTGGAACCAAAGGAATCATCCGCCGCCACGTGATTCCCAACACGCTCGGCCCGGTGGTCGTCTACATGACGCTCCTGGTTCCGAAGGTGATCCTTCTGGAGAGCTTCCTGTCGTTCCTTGGCCTGGGCGTCCAGGAGCCCATGACGAGCTGGGGCGTTCTGATCGCCGACGGCGCACGCAACATCCAGGGTGCGGCTTTCATGCTGATTTTCCCCTCGATCTTCCTCGTCTCCACGCTATTCGCCCTCAACTTCATCGGCGATGGGCTGCGCGACGCCCTCGACCCGAAGGATCGCTGACATGACCGAACCCGTTCTCTCGGTTCGCAACCTTCACGTCCGCTTCCGCACCGGCGACGGCATTCTCCACGCGGTGAAAGGCATTGATCTGGACGTCAACCGCGGCGAGACCGTTGCCATCGTTGGCGAGTCCGGTTCCGGCAAGAGCCAGACCATGATGTCTGTCATGGGCCTTCTGGCCTCCAATGGTTGGGCGGAAGGTTCGGTGAAGTACCGCGGTGACGAGCTCGTTGGCCTCTCGCCCGACAAGCTCAACCGCTACCGTGGCTCGAAGCTCACCATGATCTTCCAGGAGCCGATGACTTCGCTCGATCCGCTCTACCGGATCGGCGACCAACTGGCCCTGCCGCTCACCACCCATGGCGGCCTCAGCAAGCGCGATGCGCGCAAGCGCGCCATTGAGCTGCTGGAGCTCGTCCAGATCCCGGACCCTTCCCGCCGCATCGACGCCTATCCGCATGAGATGTCCGGCGGCCAGCGCCAGCGGGTGATGATCGCCATGGCGCTCGCCAACAACCCGGACGTGCTCATCGCCGACGAGCCGACAACGGCCCTCGACGTGACGGTGCAGGCCCGCATCCTCGAGCTGCTGGCCGATCTCCAGAAGCGCCTCGGCATGTCCATCGTGTTCATCACGCACGATCTCGGAGTAGTTCGCCGCTTTGCCGATCGCACCTATGTGATGAGGCGCGGCGAGGTGGTGGAAAGCGGCCGCACGTCCGACCTGTTCGCAGCCCCGAAGCATCCCTACACCCGGATGCTGATCGACGCCGAACCGACCGGGCGCAAGGCGCCGGTCGCGGCCGATGCACCCGTCGTGCTGGATGCGCAGAACATTTCGGTTCAGTTCACGCTGGAGAAGAGCTTCTTCGGCAAGACGACCCATGTGCTGCGGGCCGTGGACAACGTGAGCCTCAGGGTTCGCGCCGGCGAGACGGTGGGCGTGGTGGGCGAGTCCGGATCGGGCAAGTCGACGCTGGGCCGCGCCATCTTGCGCCTTCAGTCGGCCTCCGGCATCGTCCGCTTTGAGGACCGCAACCTCATGCCGCTGGATCGCGCCGGCATGCGCCCCCTGCGACGCCACCTCCAGCTGGTTTTCCAGGACCCCTTCGGATCCCTCTCCCCGCGCATGACCGCGGGCGAGATCGTGACCGAGGGCCTCCTCGTCCACGAGCCGAGCATCTCCCGCAAGGAGCGTGACCGTCGCGCAGCACAAGCCTTCGAGGAGGTGCAGCTCGACCCAGCCGGGCGCAACCGCTTCCCGCACGAGTTCTCGGGCGGCCAGCGCCAGCGCATCGCCATTGCCCGCGCCATGATCCTGCATCCCAAGCTGGTGGTTCTCGACGAGCCGACCTCGGCCCTGGACCGCTCGGTTCAGAAGGAGATCGTCGAGCTCCTGCGCAACCTGCAGAAGGCCCATGGCCTCGCCTATGTATTCATCAGCCACGACCTCGCCGTCGTGCGGGCGCTCTCGGACGAGATCATGGTCATGAAGAGCGGCAAGGTGGTGGAGCGCGGCACGGCCGAGGAGATCTTCGACACGCCGAGCGAGGAATACACCCGCGACCTGATCGCCGCCGCCTTCCTCTCTAAAGGCGACACGGCCGAAACAGCAGTCCAGCACCTGGCCTCCTAAGGGTTGGAACCGGACAGCATGGCGCGGATTTGATCTTTGTTCGTCGCATGCTCGTGCGGTGAACCGGTATCCACTTCACCGGATCATGCTCAGGCGCCATGGCAAAGCTCGCAACTTACCGCGCCAAGCGCGACTTCACGAAAACCTCGGAGCCGGCAGGCAAGGCCTCCCGGCGCCGGGGCGCTTCCTTCGTGGTGCAGAAGCACGATGCCTCCCGCCTGCACTATGATTTTCGGCTTGAGCTCGACGGCGTGCTGAAGAGCTGGGCTTTGGCCAAGGGCCCCAGCCTCGTCAAGGGCGAGAAGCGACTGGCCGTCGAGGTCGAGGATCATCCGCTGGAATACGGCGACTTCGAAGGCACCATCCCCGAAGGCCAGTATGGCGGCGGTACCGTCCTGCTGTGGGATCGCGGGACGTGGGAGCCGGAGGGGGATCCTCACGAGGCTTACGAGAAAGGCCGCCTCACCTTCCGCCTCGATGGCGAGAAGCTCGAAGGCACCTGGCATCTCGTCCGCATGGCGAAGCGCCCACGCGAGCGCCAGCCGTCGTGGCTGCTGATCAAGGCCGATGATGCCTATGCGAGAGCCGAGGACGACCCGGACATCCTCGAGGAGGCGCCGCTCTCGGTAAAGACCGGGCGCTCGCTTGATGAGATCGCACCCGCGCGCGCTGCCAAGAGCCCTCCGAACAAAAGCTCCTCGAAGCCGAAATCCGCGTTGAAGAAGGCCACGCCGGCGAAGACCGCAAAACCCGGAAAGCGGGTTCCGAGCCCCAAGGCCGAAAAGTCCGAGGACATCGCGGTGGCAGGCGTCCGCCTCACCCACCCAGAGCGCGTGCTGTGGGAGGATCAGGGGCTCACCAAGCAGGAGCTGGCGGAGTTCTATCTCGACATCGGCGATTGGCTCCTGCCGCACCTCGCCAATCGTCCCCTCACCCTCATCCGCTGCCCGGGAGGCACGCAGAAGAAGTGCTTCGTCCAGCGCCATTCCTGGGCCGGCATGAGCGACTTCATTCATCGCACCATGATCCCGGACAACGGCGGCGAGCAGGAGGCCCTGACCGTCACCGATATCCAGGGCGTGATCGCCCTCGTGCAGTCGGGCGTCCTGGAGATGCATGTCTGGGGCGCGACCCTGGCCGATCTCGAACGCCCCGACCGGCTCGTCTTCGACCTCGACCCGGGCGAAGGCGTGGAATGGCCGCGCGCGATCGAAGGCGCTCTTGCGGTTCGGGAGCGCCTGAAGGCGCTGCAGCTGGAAAGCTTCGTCAAGACCACGGGCGGCAAGGGTCTGCACGTGGTGGTTCCCCTGAAGCCTAAGGCCTCGTGGAAGGAGGCCCTCGCCTTCACGCGCGGGCTCGCAGAGGCCATAGCCGCCGACGAGCCGGACCGTTACACCACCACGTCGGTGAAGCAGGAGCGCGAGGGCCGCATCTTCATCGACTACCTGCGCAACAACCGCGAGGCCTCGGCGGTCGCGCCCTACTCCACCCGCTCCCGCCCCGGTGCGCCCGTGGCCACGCCGTTGGCCTGGGACGAGCTTTCACCCGATCTCAGGCCCAACGGCTTCACGGTCGAGAACCTGGGCAAACGTCTCCTCTCGCTCAGGAGGGATCCTTGGGCGAATCTTGGAAAGATCGATCAGGTTCTGCCGGAAGCAAAATCTTCGAAGCGCGCTGCGCGCAGGAAATAGCGTTTAGAAGACCGGGGCCTTGATGCCTTCCGCCTCGAGCGCCTGCTGCACCGCCGGCCGGGCCAGGACGCGCTCCGCCAGGGCGTTCAGGTTCGGCACGTTGCGCGGCGGGCGCGGCATGCCGCGGCCCCAACGGATCAGCATGAATAGGAAGAGATCGGCGGCGGAGAACCGGTCCCCGAGAACCCATGTCCGGTCGCCGAGCTGCTCGGAGATCACGTCGAACATGCGGGTGAGGCGCTCATTGGCCGCCTGCTTCACCGCCGGCGCGGCAGCCTCGTCGCTCACATGCTCGTTCGGGTAGAACCAGGCGCGGTATTCCGCCTGCGGGGTATTCGTCAGGTGGATCATCCACTTGTAGAACTCGGCCCGCTCCGCGGTTCCGACGGCCGGCGCAAGACCCGCCTGCGGGAACTTGTCGGCGAGGTGCAGGGCAACGGCGGCCGTCTCGAACAGCACGAGATCGCCATCGACGAGAACCGGGATGCGGCCATTGGGGTTGAGCCTGAGATACTCGGCGCTCTTCTGAAAATTCTGCCCCCGGTCCACGAGGCGCAGTTCGAACTCGGCTCCAATCTCGCGCAGCATCATGTGCGGCAGAAGGCTGGCATTGCCGGGATAGTAGTAGAGAGCGAGCATCGGGAGCCCCTGGGTGGTTTTATTGCTCCACCTTGGTAGATGGGGCCGGGAAAGCCGTAAAGGGCATCCTTGAGCATCGGACCCAAAAGTGGACTTGCACTTTTGGGATCCATCCGATGCTCCGCTCCTAAAGATCGCATCGTGTGGACCGGAAAACCGGGTCCACTTTTCCGCACGATGCGATAGCGACGATCCCAATCTTCCTTTCGGACCGTCACGCCCTATCGTCCTCAAGACAAGCGGGAGATGACGATGACGGATCTGGCCACGACCCTGATCGAGAAGCTGCGGGTGGAACCCGGCGGGAAGGTCCGCCTTCGGGACCGCGATCCGCGCGACAAGTCGCTCTTCGGAGACGAGCAGGAGACGAAGGCCAGGACGGCCGCTCTCGCCAAGGACATCGATACGCTCCAGGACCGGCTCTATGCCGAGGGCTCGCGGGCGCTCCTCGTGATCCTCCAGGGCACGGATACCTCGGGCAAGGACGGCACGATCCGGGGCGTCTTCAATGCTACGGGGCCCTTGGGTGTCGCGGTCCATGCCTTCGGCCCGCCCACGAAGCTCGAACTGGAGCATGACTATTTCTGGCGCGTTCACGCCGTCTGCCCCCGGCGCGGCACCATCGGCATCTTCAACCGCTCCCATTACGAGGATGTCCTGATCGGGAAGGTCAGGAAGTTCGCGCCCGAGCCGGTGATCGAGCAGCGCTACGAGCAGATCAACGCCTTCGAGAAGATGCTGGTCGAGAACGGCACCACGATCCTCAAGTTCATGCTCCACATCTCGAAGGACGAGCAGAAGGAGCGCCTGCAGGCCCGCCTCGACGATCCCGCGAAGAACTGGAAGTTCAATGCCGGCGACCTGGACGACAGGGAGCATTGGGACGACTACCAGGAGGCCTACGAGACCATGCTTCACCGCTGCTCGACCCCATGGGCGCCCTGGCACGTCATCCCGGCCGACCGGAAATGGGTCCGCAACGCCGCCATCGCGAACATCGTCAAGGCAACCCTGGAAGACATGAACCCCCAATATCCGAAGGTCTCCTGGGATCCCAAGGGCTTCACGGTACGCTAGGGAACGCGCCGAAAGGCCCGGAATAGTTCATTCGCCCTTTGTCGAATGCCCTGCTGCTCTTGTCGACGGGGCGTTTAAGCGCGACAATAATCCTCATGAAAAGCATTCTTGTCCCGATTGAAGACCACGGCATCATCGAGCCCCAGCTGGAAGCGGCCCTGCAACTCGGACGGATGTTCGACGGCTACATCGAGGGGCTGGCGATCACCCCCGACTACCCGGTCGTGCTTCCGGTGGACATCGCCATCGGCGTGCCCTCCCCGATCACCCCGGAGAACCGCCTGGAAATGGCGCGCACCTGCCGCGAGCGCTTCGAGGCCTTCATGACCGCCAAGCAGATTTCACGATCTGCCGCCGGCGTCTCGGGCCTGAGTTCCGGCTGGCGTCAGGACGGCCTGATGGAAGACGCCTTCCTGGGAGCCTATGGACGGGTCTTCGACGTGATCGTCGTGGGACGCCCGGACGGATCGAACGGCCAGACCCGCCTCTCCACCGTGGAGGCCGCCCTGTTCGAGACCGGACGTCCGGTGCTGATCGCGCCGCCGACACCGCCGCGCAGCTTCGGCGAGACCGCCGTCATCGCCTGGAACCGGAGCACGGAAACGGCCCGGGCCGTGCTGGGATCCATGCCCCTGCTCCGGAAGGCCCGGCGCATCGTGGTCCTCGAACTGGAGGAATGGGGCGTTCCCGGGCCGTCAGGCTCGGAACTCGCCCGCCACCTGCGCATGCACGATCTCCCGGCAGAGGCCGTCACCACGCCCGACCCGTCGAACAGGCCCGGCGAGACGATCCTGAGGGAGGCCGAGGCCTTCGGCTGCGACCTGCTCGTGAAGGGCGCCTATACCCAGAGCCGCTTGCGGCAGATGTTCTTCGGCGGTGCCACCAGCCATATCCTGAGCAACGCGGCCATGCCGGTCCTGATGGCGCACTGACGGAAGCAGCAGGTTTTCATGTTCAGGGATGTCGCCGTCGTCCTCGACGATCGCTTCCAGCGCCTGCATATCGGATCGGCTCGGCTGGAAAAGCTGGCCGAGGGATGCCGCTGGGCGGAAGGACCGGCGTACTTTCCGGCCGGGCGCTACCTGATCTGGAGCGACGTGCCCAACGACCGCATGATGCGCTTCGACGAAACCTCCGGCGCCGTCAGCGTCTTTCGCCATCCATCCGGCTATTCCAACGGCAACACGGTGGACCGGCAGGGCCGCCTCGTGACCTGCGAGCACGGCAACCGGCGCGTGACCCGCACGGAGCATGACGGGTCGATCACGGTGGTGGCCAGCCACCACCAGGGCCAGCGCTTCAACAGCCCCAACGACGTGGTGGTGAAATCCGACGGGTCGATCTGGTTCACGGATCCGGCCTATGGAATCGATTCCGATTACGAGGGGCACAAGGCCGAGAGCGAGATCGGCGATTGCCACGTCTACCGTATCGACCCCGCGACGGGGGACGTGCGCATCGTGGCTGGCGATTTCGTCCGTCCGAACGGGCTGGCCTTCTCGCCCGACGAGCGGCGCCTCTATGTGGCCGATACCGGCGCCACGCATGTGAAGGACGGCCCGCGTCACATCCGCGTCTTCGACGTGGACGACAGCGGCAATCTTTCGGGTGGCGACGTCTTCGCCACCTGCACCCAGGGCCTGTTCGACGGCTTCCGGCTGGACGATGCGGGGCGGGTCTGGGCGAGCGCCGGCGACGGCGTGCATTGCTACGAGAGCGACGGCACCCTCATCGGCAAGATCCTGGTTCCGGAGGTGGTCGCCAACGTGGTGTTCGGCGGGCCGAAGCGCAACCGCCTCTACATCTGCGCCACAACCTCGCTCTACGCCATCATGCTGCCGGTGAACGGGGCGAAAACCTTCTGAAAGATGCCCCCGCGGCGCTTGTGAATTGCGGCCGCTTCGCCCATGAATGCGGCCCATGTCCCAGCCCGCTTCCTCCCCAGTCAACAAGGTCCGGTCAGGCGTCCTCGTCGGCATCGGCCTGATGCTGCTCGGCGTCTTCATGTTCGCCATGAACGACGTCATGGGAAAATGGCTCGTCGCCACCTATTCCGTCGGGCAGGTGCTGCTCCTGCGCAGCGTCGCGGCCCTGGCGGTCCTCCTGCCGGTCATGCTCCGGCAGAAGGTTCCGTTCGAAATCCCGCCGCAACCGGGACTGCACGCGCTGCGCGTCACCCTCTCGACCCTTGAGGTCGCCTGCTTCTACTGGGCCGTCACCTATCTGCCGCTCGCCGACGTGATGACCTACTACCTGGCCGGGCCGATTTATGTGGCGGCCTTCGCGGCGTTCTGGCTCGGGGAGAAGATCGACAAGCCGCGCATGCTCGCCATCGCCTGCGGCTTCGTCGGCGTGCTGATCGCCCTGCGCCCGTCGAGCGCCACCCTGTCCCTGCCCGCGCTCATAGCGCTTGCGGGAAGCCTGTTCTACTCGCTGCTCATGATCACGACCCGCAAGCTGCGGGAGACCCACGATGCCACCCTGGTGCTCGGCCAGATTCTCGGAACCCTGATCTTCGGGCTCATCGCTGCGCCGCTCGCCTGGGTCACGCCCACGCCACTGGATCTCGCAGGCCTCTTCCTGCTCGGCATCGTGTCCATGACCGCTCATATGTGCGTCAACCGTTCCCTGAAGATCGCCCCGGCCTCCGTGGTCGCCCCCTACCAATACACTCTCATCGTCTGGGCGATCGTGCTGGGCTACCTATTCTTCGGCGATGTGGTGGGGTTCTGGACGCTCGTTGGCGCGGCCGTGATCTGCGGCGCGGGGCTGGCTCTCCTTCTGCTCGAGCGCGAGGCCGCCCGCCGGGGACGCGAGGCGAAGGACATCGAGACGCCGGTGCTGCCGGAGGCCTGAGCCCTGCCTGTCGCATCATCCTTTCTGACTAAGGATGGCGCGCGGCCCGCGCTTGACATGCTGCACTGCAAAGCCATCAATGGCGCAATAACAGAATGGGGAGACCGATGCGCCTGGGACTTAAAATCGCTGCCGCTGCGGCAGGAATTGTCTTTGCATCTTCAGCTTTTGCTCAAGACATCAAAATCGCTCTGATCGCCGGCAAGACCGGCCCGCTCGAGGCCTACGCCAAGCAGACCGAGGCCGGCTTCATGATGGGCCTGGAGTACCTGACCAAGGGCACCATGGCCATCAACGGCCGCAAGATCAACGTCATCGTCAAGGACGACCAGCTCAAGGCCGACCTCGCCAAGACGCTGCTGGAGCAGGCCTACAACGACGACGATGTCGACCTCGCCGTCGGCACCACCTCGTCCGCCGCGGCGCTGGCCATGCTCCCGGTCGCCGAGGAGAACGGCAAGATCCTGATCGTGGAGCCTGCGGTCGCCGATGCGATCACCGGCGAGAAGTGGAACCGCTTCATCTTCCGCACCTCCCGCAACTCGACCCAGGACGCCTATGGCGCGGCGGCCGCCGTGCCTGAAAAAGGCGAGGTGTCCATCGCGACGCTCGCGCAGGATTACGCCTTCGGCAAGGACGGCGTTGCGGCCCTGAAGAACGCGCTCGCGGAAATCCGCCCGAACGCCAAGGTCGTGTTCGAGGAATATGCTCCGCAGAACGCCACCGACTTCACCGCGTCCGCGCAGCGCATCTTCGACGCGCTCAAGGACAAGCCGGGCAAGAAGATCATCAACATCATCTGGGCCGGCCAGCACCCGCTGCCGAAGATCGCCGACCTGAAGCCCGAGCGCTTCGGCATCGAGATCGCGCCCGGCGGCAACATCCTGCCCGCCATGCAGATCTACAAGAACTACCCCGGCATGGAAGGCGCGATCTACTACTACCATGCCTTCCCGAAGAACCCGATGAACGACTGGCTCGTGGCCGAGCACCAGAAGCGCTACAACTCGCCGCCGGACTTCTTCACCGCCGGCGGCTTCGCTGCGGCTTCCGCCGCTGTCACGGCCATCCAAAAGGCCGGCGGCACCGACACCGAGAAGCTGATTTCGGCCATGGAAGGCATGACCTTCGAGACGCCGAAGGGCCCGATGACCTTCCGCAAGGAAGACCACCAGGCCCTGCAGGACATGTATCACTTCAAGGTCAAGGCCAACGGCAAGGACGCGAACGACCTGCTCGATCTCGTCGCCACCATCCCGGCCGACAAGATGCCGATTCCGGTTCGGAACAAGCGTTAAAAAGACCAGTGACCCTATCGACAACAACGACGCCCGCGCTTGAAACGCGCGGGCTTACGATTCGCTTCGGCGGCCATGTGGCCGTCGACGACGTGTCGTGCCGCTTCACCCCCGGCACGCTCACGGCCATCGTCGGCCCAAACGGTGCCGGCAAGACCACCTATTTCAACCTGATCTCCGGACAGCTGCGGGCCTCATCGGGTCAGGTCATCGTCGGCGGCGAGGACATCACGGGCCTTGCTCCCTCCGCCCGCACGCAGCGCGGGCTCGGACGCGCGTTCCAGCTCACCAACCTGTTTCCGCAATTGAGCGCGCTGGAAAACGTGCGCCTTGCGGTGCAGAGCCGCGCCGACGCAGGCTGGTCCCTGTTCAAGGTTTGGAACACACGCCGCGACCTGATCGAGCAGGCCGAGGCCGTGCTGGAGCGGGTGCGCCTTGCGGACAAGCGTCACATCGCACCGAAGGCGCTCTCGCACGGCGACCAGCGCAAGCTTGAGGTCGCGCTTCTGATCGCCATGGAGCCCAAGGTCTTCATGTTCGACGAGCCGACCGCCGGCATGAGCGTGGACGAAGTTCCAACCATCCTCGAGCTCATTCACGACATCAAGCAGCGCGGCGATGCCACCGTGCTTCTCGTGGAGCACAAGATGGACGTGGTGCGCTCGCTCTCCGACCGCATCATCGTGCTGCACAACGGCGCCCTCGTGGCCGACGGCGATCCCGCCGAGGTCATCGCCTCGCCGGTGGTGCAGGAAGCCTATCTCGGCGTGGAGGTCGCCCGTGACTGAGCCTCTCCTGCAGCTCTCCGGCGTGCACACGCATATCGGCCCCTATCACATTCTTCACGGCGTGGACTTCGCCGTCCCGGCCGGCGAACTGACCATGCTGCTCGGCCGCAACGGCGCGGGCAAGACGACGACGCTTCGCACCATCATGGGCCTGTGGCAGGCTTCTTCCGGCCGCATTCGCTTCGACGGCAGCGACATCACAGCCCAGTCAACGCCAGACATCGCCCGCGCCGGCATCGCCTATGTGCCGGAATCCATGGGCATCTTCACCGATCTGACCGTGCGCGAAAACATCGTGCTCGCCGCCCGCAGCGGCCCCGTGGACAAGAACCGCCTCGACTGGATCCTGGGGCTGTTTCCCGCGCTCAAGCGTTTCTGGAACCTGCCCGCCGGCAATCTCTCGGGCGGGCAGAAGCAGATGCTGGCCATCGCCCGCGCCATCGCGGAGCCGCGCCGCCTGCTGCTCATCGACGAGCCGACCAAGGGTCTGGCTCCCGTGATGGTGCGCAGCATGATCGAGGCCTTCAAGGCCCTCAAAGCCTCGGGCGAGACGATCCTGCTCGTGGAACAGAATTTCTATGCCGCCTCGGCGCTCGGCGACAACGTGGTGGTCATGGATGACGGACGCATCGTGCATGCCGGTGCCATGAGCGACCTCGTGGCGGATGCGACCCTGCAGCAGCGCCTGCTCGGCCTCTCCCTGGATGCCCACCAATGAGTGACATGGCTGTCGAATCCACGGCTCCGGCCGAACTTCCCCGCGCCAAGACGGACTGGCTGCCGCTCCTGCTCGTCCCGGCTCTCGGCCTTCTGGCGCTGCCCTTCGTCGGCAGTCCTTCGACCTGGGTGACGCTCACAGTCGCGGGCCTGGCCATGGGCATGATGATCTTCCTCATGGCGTCCGGGCTCACCCTGGTGTTCGGCCTCATGGACATCATCAATTTCGGCCACGGGGTCTTCATCTCGCTCGGCGCCTACGCCACCCTTCTCGTGCTGGGCCCCCTGGCCGGTTGGGCGCTGGAGGATTCCATCGGGTTGAACCTGGCCCTCCTGGGATTGTGCATCCTGGTCGCCATGGGCGTCACGGCCCTGGCCGGCGCCGTCTTTGAGCGCGTCATCGTCCGCCCGGTCTATGGCAGCCACCTGAAGCAGATCCTGGTCACCATGGGCGGCCTCATCGTCACCGAGCAGCTGATCCACGCCATCTGGGGCGCGTCGCCGATCCCGATCCCGCTGCCGCAATCCCTGCGCGGCGCCTTCGTGTTCGGCGACATCGTCATGGAGCGTTACCGGGTCGTGGCGGTCGTCATCGGCCTTACGGTGTTCATCGGCATGCAGCTGCTGCTCAACCGCACCCGCATCGGTCTGCTCATCCGCGCCGGCGTCGAGAACCCGGAGATGGTCGAGGCCCTGGGCTACCGGATCCGGCGCCTCTTCGTGAGCGTGTTCATCGCGGGCTCGGCGCTCGCCGGCCTCGGGGGCGTCATGTGGGCGTTCTACCGCCAGACGCTCACGGCCGGCATGGGCATGGAGGTGATGGTGCTGGTGTTCATCGTCATCATCATCGGCGGCCTCGGCTCCGTCGGCGGCTGCTTCGTGGGCTCCATCCTTGTGGCGCTCGTGGCCAACTATGTCGGCTTCATCGAGCCCAAGCTGGCGCTGATCTCCAACATCCTCGTCATGGCCCTCGTCCTGATCTGGCGTCCCCAGGGCCTGTTTCCGGTAGCACGCCGATGAGCTCATCTCCCGCCCTGCCCCTCGCCTTCGACGAGACCCGCCGCCACGGCGGTCTCCTGAGCGGCCTGCTCTCGTCTGACCTGCCCCGGTCCCGGGCCCTGAGCTTCATCCTGCTCGCGATCTTCGTGCTTCTCGCCGCGACGCCGTTCCTGTTCTCGGGGAGCCAGCCGGTCGGCACGGCGGCGAAGATCTGCGTGTTCATCGTGCTGGTCGCGAGCTACGACCTGCTGCTCGGCTATTCCGGCATCGTCTCCTTCGCCCACACCATGTTCTTCGGCATCGGCGGCTACGGCATCGCCATCGCGCTCGAACGCGTGGGCCCCACCTGGAGTTCGGCCGCTATCGGGCTGGCGGCGGCCCTCGCCCTCTCGGCTGTGCTGGCGATTGCCATCGGCCTGCTGTCGCTGCGGGTGCGCGCCATCTTCTTCTCCATGATCACCCTGGCGGTCGCCTCCGCGGCGGCCGTTCTGGCCTCGCAGCTGTCCGACATCACCGGCGGCGAGGACGGGCTGTCGTTCCAGCTGCCGCCGGCGCTTCGTCCGGCCTTCCGGCTGTTCTCGGAGCAGGTCCTCGGCATCACGGTCAACGGGCGACTGCTGGCATACTATCTCGTCTTCTTCGTCTCGCTCGTGGTCTTCCTCCTGCTCCTGCGCATCGTGAACTCGCCCTTCGGCCGCGTGCTGCAGGCGATCCGCGAGAACGAGTTCCGGGCCGAGGCGCTGGGCTACCGCGTCGTCGCCTACCGGACGGCCGCCTCCGTCATCTCGGCCCTGGCGGCGACGATTGCGGGCGCGCTCATGGCCCTGTGGCTGCGCTACAACGGGCCGGACACCACCCTGTCCTTCTCGATCATGATCGACATCCTGCTCATGGTCGTGATCGGCGGGATGGGCACCATGTACGGCGCCGTGATCGGCGCGGCCGTGTTCGTGCTGGCCCAGAGCTACCTGCAGGTGCTGATGGGGGCCGGAAGCGCGGCGCTCGCGGGAATCCCGCTCCTGCCCAACCTGATCCATCCGGACCGCTGGCTCCTGTGGCTGGGCGCCCTGTTCATCATCAGCGTCTATGCCTTTCCCGGCGGCATCGTCGGTCGCCTGAGGCAAGGCAAAGCTTAAGAGTGAGCCGGGAAACTTAAGCCACGCTCGAACCGTTTCCCTTCCAGGCGGAGGAAGCGCCATGAGCCGTGCCTTTGTTCGTGAAGCCGAGGGAGGGGAAGCCTTCGAGGACCTCCCCGACCGGACCATCAGTCCTCACCATCTCGTCACGCCGGCGGGCCTGGCCCGCATGGATTCCGAGATCGAGTCGCTGGAGAAGCGCCTCGCGGAGGCGCAGCTCAGGGACGACAAGGCCGAAGTCGCCCGCCTGTCCCGCGACCTGCGCTACTGGTCGGCCCGCAGGGTTTCGGCGGAGGTTGTGCCCCCACCCACGGACACGTCCCATGTCCGCTTCGGTGCCGAAGTGACCTTCGAGCGTGAGGACGGGCGCCGGCAGACCTACCGCATCGTTGGTGAGGACGAGGCCGACCCGGCCAAGGGCAGCCTCTCCTACGTCTCGCCCCTCGCGCAGGCCCTGATGGGCAAGGAGGTGGGGGATACCGTCACCGTCGGCCAGGGGAAGGCGGAGATCGTCTCGATCAGCATCCGAGACCCCTGAGCCTCAGCTCATGCGGGATCCTTGAGCGGCACGACGTTGTCCGGGGCACTTGAGGCTGCCTCGGTGGCAGGCGCAGAGGCCAGCATCCTGTCGCGCAGCATGAGGTCGAGTTCCTGCTGGATCTCCAGGAAGTCGCCCCATTTCGACGTGGTGATCAGAGCGCAGATCTCGACCTTCGGCTTCTCCTCATGCCCCTCCCGCAATCGCGCCTGGACGGAGCCGGCCTCGATCTTCGGGTGCTCCGTCACGAGGGCGGCGATGGCCTCGATCTCGTGCCGGATCGCGGCCGTATCCGTGGCGTGCAGCGCTATGACCCGGTCGTAAGGCATCCGGTCCCGGTTGGTCAGGTTGATGATGTTCATGTTCACGAAGGTGGCGTTCGGGATCGTGATCAGGGTCCGGTCGAGCCCCCTGACCCGGGTCGAGCGGATCCCGATTTCCTCGACCCGGCCCTCGAGATTGCCGAACCGGCACAGGTCGCCCACCCGGACCGGCCGGTCGGCATAAAGGATCAAGCCGCCGATGAAGTTCTCCAGCGTGGGCTTGGCCGCCAGAGCAACCGCCAGGCCGCCGACCCCGAGGCCCGCCAGCAGACCGGCCAGGGGAATCCCGAGATGCGAGGCCCCGTAGATGAGAAGCGCAACGGCGACGGCAATGCCCGTGATGCGCACGGCAGCCCGCGCCAGATGGGCGTCGATGCTCTTGGTGGCGGACAGGTAGAGCCTTCCGGCCAGGGTGTTGGAGAAGACGAGGACGGCCCAGATCATGGCGACATAGGCGATCCCCTGAGCCATCTCCTCGGCAATGCCGTTGACCCAGCCCGTCAGGTTGATCTGGTTGTCGCCCATGTAGCGCACGAACAGGGCCGCCACCGCGACTGCGCCGGGCACGATCACACCCGCCAGCACCTGAACCGTTCCGCTTGGGGACGAGGCGGCATTGCGCGCCAGGGACCGCACGCCGAAGACGGCTCCAACAGCCAGGGCCATCACGAGCGCGAAGGCGATCCACTGCCAGACAGCCTGCCCCTCGATCTCGGTCCTGAAGGATGCCGGAAGGGCCTCGATCGCCCCGAACCATTTCGGCGGCAGCAGATAGCCAGGGGACTGGCTGTAGAATTCATAGAAATCGACCGGCGCGCCGCTCAGCTTCGGCTCGGCGCGGATCGCTTCGTAGAAGCCTTCGAGCCGCAGGACCGTTGCAGTCGAGAAAAGGTACTCCCCCGCCCTCGGACCATCCGCCACGCGCACGATTCGCAGGTCCGTTCCAGGCACATTCCAGCTTGCCGGCGGCTTTCCCGCGACTTCGTCGGCGCCCGGCACGGCACTCAAGTCCGGCAGCGGGAGCCGGTCGAGAACCTCCTTGAGGAGAATGACGGATTCGAGCCGCCGATGCTCCAGCTCGACCGGTGGGATGTCCCGCAGGTCGAGATTCTGGGAGGCCCTGGCCATCACGGCCTCGGCCTGTGCCACCTTCCTGGCGACGCTCTCGCTCCAGGACAGGCCTGGCTCCGATTTGCTCTCCCGATAGGCCTCCATGATCAGGGCCGTCGCCCGGGAAGCGTCGGCCCGGAAACCCTCCAGGGTGGCCCGTGGGCTCGATGTCTGTGCTGGCGACAGGAAGCCGGGGCCATCGAGGGCCTGAGGGGTTCCCAAAACCTGCAGGGCGATAAACAGGGCCAGCAGAACCGCGCCGGCCAGCGGCACAGCCATCTCGCGCAGTGCTCGACGGAGGGAAATCATCATGAGGCCTTCCCGGTCATGGGATCCAGGGCCCGCCATCCTAGTCCATCAGGCAGGACCTTCCAACCGACGGCCTGGAAGGCCAAGGCGGTCAGGTGGTTGCCCGCCGGGGAACGACGGCGGTCGCCTCGACTTCGATCCGGGCGGCCTTCTCCACGAGCCTCACGACTTGGACGAGCGCCATGGCCGGATAATGGGTGCCGAACACGTCTCGATAAGCGCGGCCGAGCTCGCGCAGATTGGCAAGATACTCCTCGATGTCGACCACATACCAGGTCAGCCGCACCAGGTGCCGGGGCTCGGCGCCTCCCTCGGCCAGGATGGCGCGGATGTTTTCAAAAATCTGGCGAGCCTGCGCGACGAAACCGTCGGCGAAAACTCCGTTCTCGTCCCAGCCGACGATGCCACCGGTGACCACAAGGCTGCCCTCGGCCATCATGCCGTTGGCATAGCCCTTCGGTGTGGGCCAGTGCTTCGGGTTGAGAACTTCGGGACCATCGTCGGCAACGGACAAGGGAGCCCCCCCAACAGCAGCTGTCATCGGCATCCTCCCTCTCAAAAGTTGGATCGTTGTGCGTGCATCTTCAGGAGCTCCCGCGCAATCACGATCTTCTGCACTTCCGTCGCCCCCTCGTAGATCCGCAAAGCTCTGATCTCACGATACAGTTCCTCGACCTTCACACCCTTGGTCACGCCGAGACCGCCGAAGATCTGCACGGCTTTGTCGATCACGCGCTGCGCCTCTTCCGTGGCATGCATCTTCGCCATGGCGGCCTCACGGGTGACGCGCTCGGCACCCTGGTCCTTGGTCCAGGCTGCGCGGTACACGAGGAGCGCAGCACTGTCGACGCCGGTCGCCATGTCGGCCAGGGCCGCCTGGGTCAACTGCAGATCGCCCAGGGGCGCTCCGAACAGATTGCGGGACGATGCATGCCGCAGCGCCTCGTCCAGGGCGCGGCGGGCCAGCCCGAGGGCCGCGGCTCCAACGGTCGAACGGAAGACGTCGAGGGTGGCCATGGCCACCTTGAAGCCCTCGCCCGGTCCGCCCACCCGCTGCGAGAGCGGCACCCGGCATCCCTCGAACCGGAGGGTCGCGAGAGGATGAGGCGCGATGACGTCGATCCGGTTCTCGATCGTCAGGCCTGGCGTCTGCGCCTCAACCACATAGGCAGACAGGCCCTTCGCGCCCGGAGCCTCCCCGGAGCGCGCGAACACCACATAGTGGTCTGCAATCCCGCCATTCGATATCCAGGTTTTGACGCCGTCGAGGCGCACATGATCCGGTCCGTCCGGCACAGCCGTCGTGCTCATGGCGGCCACATCCGAACCGGCCTCCGGTTCCGAGAGCGCGAAGGCTGCGATGGCTTCGCCGCGGGCAACCGGCGGCAGGTATCGTTCCTTCAAGGCCTCGGAGCCGAACAGGGTGATCGGACCCGTGCCGAGCCCCTGCATGGCGAAGGCAAAATCCGCCAGGCCATCCTGGTAGGCGAGTGTCTCGCGGGCGAGGCACAGGGTCCGGACATCGAAGGTCGGGGACAGGCCGCCATAGGTCTGCGGCACAACGGCCCTGAGCCATCCGGCTTCGCCGAGGCGGCGTACGAGATCGCGGCAGGATGCGTCTACGTCATGATGATCCACAACGGAGCGGACTTCCCGTGCAGCCCAGTCGCGCAGAGTTTGGGCGAACTGCCGGTGATGGGCCTCGAAGAAAGGCCAGGAGAGAAAGCTCGTGTCGGTCACGTCAATCTCCCTTGAAGACCGGCTTTTCCTTCGCGGCGAAAGCGCGATAGGCGCGGGCGAAATCCTCCGTGGTCATGCACAGGGCCTGCGCCACGGCCTCGGCCTCGATAGCCTCTTCCACCGACATGGCCCATTCCATGGCGAGCATGCGCTTGGTCATGGTGTTGGCATAGGTCGGTCCCGTGCCGATCGTCCGTGCCAGTTCGCTGGCTGCGCCCAGGAGTTCACCGGCATCGACAACACGACTGAAGAAGCCCCACCGCTCGCCCTCCTCCGCGCTCATGAAGCGGCCGGTGTAAAGCAGTTCCGAGGCCCGGCCCTGCCCGATGATGCGAGGCAGGATCGCACAGGCACCCATGTCGCAGCCGGCGAGGCCGACCTTGTTGAACAGGAACGCCACCTTTGCGCCCGGCGCCGCGAGACGGATATCGGAGGCCATTGCGACGATGGCGCCCGCGCCGGCGCAGATGCCCTCGACGGCCGCAATGATCGGTTGAGGCGCAGCCCGCATGGCCTTCACCAGTTCGCCGGTCATTCGCGTGAAGGCGGTGAGGCCCTTCGTGTCCATCTCGACCAGCGGGCCGATGATCTCGAAGACATCGCCACCGGACGAGAAGTTTCCGCCCGCGCCGGTCACGACGATGGCTTTGACCTCCTCGTCCCTTGCACAGGCATGGAAGAAATCCGTCAGCTCACGATAGCTCTCGAAGGTGAGCGGGTTCTTCTTCTCCGGGCGGTTGAGCGTGACCGTCGCAACGGGTCCGTCGACAGTGAGACGAAAATGGCGCGGCTCAAATGTTCTGAGCGGCAGGGTCACGGAATTGGCAACCTGCATCACTGGCTTTCTCCTTGAATCGCGCGCCGTGCCGACAGCTTGGTTTTTCCGAGAAGCCGCATGAGTTCGCTCCGATCCTTCTCCGTCAGATCTCCGAACAGCTCGGCAATCCAGTGCTCATGCTCGGCCGCCATGGTGCGAAACTCGGCACGGCCGCTCTCCGTCAGGCTGATCACCGATGATCTGCGATCCGTTGGAGACGCAGAGCGTATGATGTGGCCGGAGGCAACGAGCCGGTCGACAAGACCCGTCAGATTTCCGTTCGAGACCATCATGCGCTTCGAAAGATCGGACAGGGTCATCCCGCTCGGCGCCTTGTCGAGTTGCGCCATCAGGTCGAAACGCGGCAGCGTGACGTCGAACCGCTCGCGCAGGCGGCCGCGCACCTCGCCTTCGATGAGCGTGGTGCAGGTGAGAAGGCGCAGCCAGAGGCGCAGCTCCTCCCGGTGATCCTCCGGCATCTCGACGGCCTTGGTTTCGGCGTCGAGCGGAATTGCCTGATCGTCCATCTCAGATTTCCCCTCCGGCCACCACAATGGCCTGCCCCGTGACGGACCGCGCCTCCTCGCTGCAGAGCCAGAGCACCGCAGCCGCCACTTCCGCGGGGTCGATCAATCGGCCCTGCGGGTTGTGCTTCACGAGTTCGCCCAGCGCTTCGTCACGGGTCCTGCCGGTCTTCGCCATGATCTTCTCGAGGCTCTCTGCCACGAGATCCGTATCCGTAAAACCCGGACAGACGGCGTTCACGGTCACGCCGGTTCTGGCGGTCTCGAGCGCCAGCGCGCGAACGAAGCCGACGACCGCGTGCTTGGCGGCACAATAGGCGCTCACATAGGGATAGCCTTTCAGGCCTGCCGTCGAGGCCACGGCGACGATGCGCCCAAAGCCTCGCTCGGTCATGGAGCCCAGCACCGCCTGAGTGACGTTCGTAACGCCAAGCAGGTTCACGTCCAGCATCTGCCGAAAAACATCCGGACCCGATTTCAGGAAGGGCGCAGAAACTGCGCCGCCGGCATTGGCGATCATAAGATCGATTGGACCGTAGCGTGAGACGGTTTCCTGCACGGCGGCCTGAACCCGCTGCGGGTCGGAAACGTCCGCCACGGCGGCGGCATGGGCATCGCCCTGCATGATGGCTTGATCGAGCGTTCCGGGGCTGCGCCCGACGATGGTCACGGTCGCTCCTGCCCTGACGAGGGACGATGCGATCGCTCGGCCGATCCCGCGGCCGCCGCCCGTGACCAGTGCATGCCGGCCTTTGAGAGTTGTCATGGTCATCTCATTCCGCCGCGAGAGGCTTCTCACCGGCCTCCATCTTCGACTCGGCTCGGGTCTTCGGCTTGGCCTTGATCTTCAGATCCTCCAGGTCCTGCCGATCACGCACGGAGTTGCGGAAGATCTGATCCCGTCCGGCGTAGTACTGCGGCGGGCAATGGATGTCGGCGGCTCCATACCAGGCCGCAGCCTTCAGGGTGAAGAACGGGTCGACGAGGTGCGGCCGGCCGAGAGCAACCAGATCGGCGCGGCCTGCGGCGAGGATCGTGTTCATCTGATCGGCCGTCGTGATGTTGCCGACGCACAGGGTGGCGACACGCGCCTCGTTGCGCACCTGATCGGAGAACGGCGTCTGGAACATGCGCCCGTAAATCGGCCGTGCCTCGCGCACGGTCTGTCCGGTCGAGACATCGACGAGATCGACCCCATGCTCGGCAAAGGCACGGGCGACCTCGACCGCGTCCTCGCCCGTGACACCGCCCTCGGCCCAGTCGGTGGCGGATATACGCACCGACATGGGCTTGTGCGATGGCCAGACCTCGCGCATGGCGTCGAACACCTCCAGCGGATAGCGCAATCTGTTCTCGAGCGAGCCGCCATACTCGTCCGTGCGCCGGTTCGTAAGCGGCGAGATGAAGCTCGCCAGCAGGTATCCGTGAGCGCAGTGGAGTTCGAGCATGTCGAATCCGGCGCGCTCGCCCCGAATGGCAGCCTCGACGAACTGCGCCTTGATGGCGTCGAGTTCCGCCCGCGTCACCTCGCGCGGCACCTGACTGTCCGGGAAGTAGGGAATGGGCGATGCGGAGCAGATGTCCCAGGCGCCCTCCTCCAGGGGCCGGTCGATGCCCTCCCACATGAGCTTGGTGGCGCCCTTGCGGCCTGCATGCCCGAGCTGCAGGCAGATCTTCGACGCCGAATTCGCGTGAACGAAATCGACGATGCGTTTCCAGGCGGCCTCCTGCTCGTCGTTCCACAAGCCGGTGCAGCCGAGCGTGATGCGCGACTCCGGCGAGACGCACGTCATCTCCGTGAATACGAGGCCCGCGCCGCCCGTGGCGCGGGAGCCGTAGTGGACGAGATGGAAGTCGTTCGGCACGCCGTCCTTCGCCGAATACATATCCATCGGCGACACCACCACCCGGTTGGCGACATTCATCTCCCGCAGCCGGAACGGCTGGAACATGGGAACCGTGGGGCTCTCGACCGCAACGTCGAAGCCCTGCCGACGGACCTGTCTCGCAAAGGTCCGATCAACGGCCGCGACGAAATCGGGCGCCCGCAGGCGCAGGTTGTCATAGGTGATCGCCTTGGCGCGGGTCATGACGCCGAAGGCGAACTGCACCGGATCGAAATCCCAGAAGCGGGCTACATGCTCGAACCAGACCAGCGACACGTCGGCTGCATGCTGGGTTTTCTCGACTTCCTCGCGCCGTCCCGTCTCATAGAGCGCCAAGGCACCCTCGACGCTGGGATCGCGGCGAAGGGCTTCATAGAGGGCGATGGCATCCTCCATGGCGAGCTTGGTGCCCGAACCGATGGAGAAATGCGCCGAGGCCTTGGCGTCGCCGAGCAGCACCTTGTTGCCCATGACCCAGCGCTTGTTGCGGATCATCGGGAAGTTGCGCCAGATCGAACGATTGGTGAGGATGCGGTGCCCGCCGAGGAACCAGCCGAAGATCTGCTCCATGAGGGCGGCGGACTCCGCCTCGCTCTTGTCCTTCAGCCCGGCCCGCTCGAAGGTCTCGGGATCCGTCTCGAACACCCAGGTCGAGCGGTTCGCCTCATACTGATAGGCATGGGCGATGAAGGGCCCCCACTCGGTCTCCTGGAAGATGAAGGTGAAGGCATCGAGCGGTTTGGTCGAACCCATCCAGGTGAACTTGTTGGGCCTCAGGTCGACTTCGGGCTGGAAGTGATCCGCGTAGCGCTCCCGGAAACGGCTGTTGATGCCGTCGGCCACTACGACGAGGTCCGCATCGGCGAACAGGCTCTCGTCATCGACATCCGCTTCGTAGCGCAGGGTGACGCCGAGTTCCTCCGCCCGGTCCTGCAGGATCAGGAGCAGCGTGCGGCGCGAACATCCGCAGAAGCCGTTGCCCCCGATCCGGTGCTCGGTTCCCCGGAAATGGATGGCGATGTCGTCCCAATAGGCGAACTCGCGGACGATCCGCTGATAGCTCGGCAGGTCGTACTTCTCGAAATTGTCGAGGGTCGCATCGGAGAAAACGACCCCGAAGCCGAACGTCTCGTCGGCCCGGTTGCGCTCATAGACCGTGATGTCGGCCTCCGGCCTGAGCTTCTTCAGCAGAATTGCGAAATAGAGCCCCGCAGGGCCGCCGCCGATGATCGCCGTCTTCATGGGGTTCTATCCGAGTTGCGGATTTATTTTAAGCTTAAAACAATTGGCGAGCAACCTGAAAGCCGGTCGCCAAGCTTCCGACCTCGTCGTCATGCACTCATCGCCTCCTGCGGATTCGGTGCATCCTGGGCAATGCGGCGCAATTCGAAACGCTGGAGCTTGCCGGTCTGGGTCCGGGGCAACGCCTCCACGAACTCGATCAGGCGCGGATATTTATACGGGGCGATTTCCTGCTTCACGTGGTCCTGCAGCGCCTTCGTCAGCTCGGCGCTTGGGACATGGTCCGGACGAAGAACCACGTAAGCCTTGACCACCGTGCCACGGCCATCGTCCGGTGCCCCGACGACGCCGCATTCGGCCACAGCCGGATGGGTGAGGAGCGCCGCCTCGACCTCGGGTCCCGCGATGTTGTAGCCCGCGGAGATGATCATGTCGTCGGAGCGCGCCTGGTACCAGTAATAGCCGTCCTCATCCATGAGATAGGTGTCGCCGGTGACGTTCCAGCCGTCCTGAACGTATTTGCCCTGCCGCTCGTCGGCGAGATAGCGACATCCGGTCGGCCCGCGGACGGCCAGACGGCCGACGCTGCCGGGCGGCAGGTCGCGGCCTTCTTCGTCGATGACCTTCGCCTCGTATCCGGGAACGGGCTTGCCGGTCGCACCGGGGCGGATCTCCTCCTCCCTGGCAGCGATGAAGATGTGCAGCATCTCCGTCGCGCCGATCCCATCCATCAGCCGGATGGTCGTTGCATCCCTCCAGGCCTCGAAGGTGCCCTTCGGCAGGGGTTCGCCAGCGGAGACGCATTTGCGCAAGGACGAGATGTCGTAGCCCTCCAGCTTCGACAGCATGGCGCGATAGGCGGTCGGCGCCGTGAAGCAGATCGTGGCCCTGTACTGCATGATCGCCGGCAGAAGATCGTCAGGGCCGGCCTTCTCCAGCAGCACGGTCGAGGCGCCGACCCGCATCGGAAACAGCACGATGCCGCCGAGACCGAACGTGAAGGCGAGCGGCGGCGAGCCGATGAAGCGGTCGCTCGACTCGGGCCGCAGCACGTTGCGGGAGTAGGCATCGCAGATCGCCAGCATGTCGCAATGAAAATGCATGGTGCCCTTCGGCTCGCCGGTCGTGCCGGAGGTGAAGCCGATCAGGCACACATCGTCCGCTGCCGTGTCGACGGCCTCGAACTCGGATGAAGCTTCCGCAATCAGCGCCTCGAGGCTGTCCGACTTGCCCGAGCCCCAATACACCACGTGCTGCAGATCCGGCGCCATGGCCTTGGCGCGCTCCATCTCCTCGGACAAGCGATGATCGCACAGAGCAATGGTGATCCGGGCCTTGTTCAGCGGATAGGCGATCTCCCTTGCACGCAGCAGAGGCATGGTGGCGACGACCACACCACCTGCCTTCAGCACCGCCAGATAGGCAGCCACCATCATGGGGTTGTTGGCGGATCGAAGGAGGACCCGGTTTCCGGGCACGAAACCAAGCCGCTGAACCAGCACGTTGCAGATGCGGTTCACCCGCTCCTGAAGCTCGCGATAAGTGAGAGTCTCGGCCGGGCTGATCAGGCAAGGCTGGTCGCCCCTGCCCTCCTCGACCCAACGGTCCAGGAATGCCGCGGCGCAGTTCAGGCGTTCGGGATATTGCAGTTCGGGACGGGTGAAGATGAACGCCGGCCATTGATCCCGGGGCGGAAGGTTGTCTCTCGCGAAGGTATCCACATGCGCCGTGTCCGCCATCGTCCGCTCCTTCGTTCCATTGTGGAGCAGGAAAGCCATGCCGCGCGGACCTGGAGAGACTAGGCAACGATGCACCAGGGACCAAACGGCCCCTCAGCAACCCTTGTCCCGCTCCTCGCGCAGCTGCCATCCCACCGGCCTTCCCATGCGAAACAATCCACTTGAAGAAGACGAAATTTATTTTAAACTTAAAACAATCCTTGGCAATCCCCATTTCAGGGATGCCCGTCGAGGGCTCCAACAAAGGGAGTGTTCGGCACAGGTGTTTTGCGGCAGAGTAGCGCCGCCCCTTCCGTCGAGGCGCCTCACGTCCCGCCGGGAACAATCACGCAGCACGAAAACGTGCGCAGGGAACAGCCACTCGGGAGTTCACGATGAAACTGACAGTCAAAACCCTTGGCCTCGCGGCCGCCTTCGGCATCGCCGCTGTGCCCGCTATGGCGCAGGAGAAGGTGAAGGTGGGCCTGCTGCTGACCCTCTCGGGCCCGTCAGCGGTGCTGGGCCAGCATGCGCGGGACGGCTTCCAGCTCGCCTTGAAGGACCTGGGCAACAAGCTCGGTGGGCGCGATGTCGAAGTGATCGTCGTCGACGACGAGTTGAAGCCCGATGTTGCAGTGCAGAAGGCCAAAGGCCTCGTCGAGCGCGACAAAGTCGACTTCGTCGTCGGACCGATCTTCTCCAACGTCGCCGTCGCGACGCACAAGCCGATCACCGACTCGAAGACCTTCTACATCAGCCCCAATGCCGGCCCGTCGAACCTCGCCGGCAAGAGCTGCGATCCGTATTTCTTCGCAACCTCCTACCAGAACGACCAGAACCACGAGGTTCTGGGCAAGGTCGCCGAGAACCGCGGCTACAAGAAGGTTTATCTGCTGGCGCCGAACTACCAGGCCGGCAAGGATGCGCTCGCGGGCTTCAAGCGGCACTATAAGGGTGAGATCGTCGAGGAATCCTACGTTCCGCTCAACACCCTCGACTTCCAGTCGGAGCTGGCCAAGATCGCCTCGATGCAACCGGATGCGATCTTCACCTTCATGCCGGGCGGCATGGGCGTGAACCTCGTCAAGCAGTACCGTGCGGCGGGCCTCGCCGACCGCATTCCGTTCCTCTCCGCCTTCACGGTCGATGAATCGACCCTGCCGGCGCAGCAGGACGCGGCACTCGGCATGTTCGGCGGCTCCAACTGGGCTCCGAACCTCGACACGCCGCAGAACAAGAAGTTCGTGCAGGACTACGTTGCAGCCTACAACTCCGTGCCGGCTTCCTACGCCATGCACGGCTACGATGCAGCGCTCCTCATCGACAGCGCTCTCAAGGCGACGGGCGGCAAGACCGACGACAAGGAGGCCGTGCGCGCGGCCCTCAAGAAGGCGGAATTCAAGTCCCTGCGCGGCGACTTCAAGTTCGGCGCGAACAACTTCCCCGTTCAGGACTTCTACCTCGTGAAGGTCGGCAAGCGCCAGGACGGAAAGTTCCAGACCGAGATCGTCGAGAAGGTGTTCGACGATTACGCGGATGCTTATGCCAAGGAATGCACGGCGACGAACTGAGCCGCGTTCCGACAGTTGCCCGCCCCGTTCAGGCCTGCGCCTGATACGGAGCGGGTCTTTATTCCGAGAACGCCGCCGGCATTCTCGCCGAGGCCGACGAGCCAAGGCTCGCCCGGTGAACGTCCGCCGCCAGTGAAGCGCCGATGACCGCGACCCTCCTTCTGATCCAGACCTTGAACGGCCTTCAGTTCGGTCTCATCCTGTTCCTGATCGCCGCCGGGCTGACGCTGGTCTTCGGCGTCATGGACTTCATCAATCTGGCGCATGGCGTCCAGTACATGATCGGCGCTTACCTGATCGCGGCCTTCAGCGCCTGGACGGGCGGCTTCGGCTGGGGGCTTGCGCTCGCCCTTCCGACCGCGCTGGCCTTCGGCCTTCTTCTGGAAGTACTCATCTTCCGGCACCTCTACGAGAGGGACCACCTCGATCAGGTGCTCGCCACCTTCGGCGTGATCCTGTTCCTGAACCAGGGCGTGAAGTTCGTCTGGGGTGCGGCTCCCCTCAGCGTGCCGGTGCCGGAGATCCTGTCGGGTTCCGTCGAGATCGCCGACGGGCTGCTCTATCCGGTCTATCGCCTCGCCATCATCGCGGCGGGCCTCCTCGTCGCCGCCCTGCTCTACGTGCTCGTCAACTACACCCGGGTTGGCATGCTGGTGCGCGCCGGCGCCACGAACCCGCAGATGGTGTCGGCGCTCGGCGTCAACATCAAGCGACTGTTCATGATCGTCTTCGGCTTCGGAGCCATGCTCGCGGGCTTTGCCGGCGCGATGGTCGCGCCCATCCTCTCCGTGCAGCCGGGCATGGGCGACAACATCCTCATCCTCGCCTTCGTGGTGATCGTGATCGGCGGCATCGGGTCGATCCGCGGGGCCTTTCTGGCGGCGCTCCTGATCGGTCTCGTCGACACCATCGGCCGCTCCTTCGCGCCGAACCTGCTGAGGCTCGTTCTCGATCCATCGGCGGCGAGCCAGACCGGCAGGGCCATCGCGCCGATGCTGATCTACATCTTCATGGCGGCGGTGCTGTTCTTCCGCCCCGCCGGCCTGTTTCCGGTGAAAAGGTAAGGCGCGGCCATGACGGAACTCACCGGAACGCAGACCGCTCCAGCGCCCTCCCCGGGCATGCGGATCGACATCATCCCCGTCATCCTGTTCGCCGCTTTTGCCGCGGCCCCCCTCCTGGCCTCCGCCTCGGGTGCGGAGGGGTATGTCCTGTCGCTCCTCACCCGTGTCATGATCTTCGGCCTCGCGGCCCTGTCGCTCGATCTCATCCTGGGCTATGGCGCGCTCGTGAGCTTCGGGCATGCGGCCTTTCTCGGCATCGGGGCCTATGCCGTCGGCATCCTGGCGAGCCATGGGGTGGAGGACGCGTTGATCCAGATCCCGGTGGCGCTCGCGGCCTCAGCCCTCTTCGCGCTGGTGACGGGCGCGATCTCGCTGCGGACGAAGGGGGTCTATTTCATCATGATCACCCTCGCCTTCGCGCAGATGCTGTTCTTCCTCGCCACCTCCCTCGCCCCCTATGGCGGCGATGACGGCATGACGCTCCCGACCCGCAGCCTCGTTGCGGGCGCCGGGTTCCTGGAGAACGACTACGCCTTCTATGCTGCAACGCTCCTTTGCCTCACCGGGGGCTATCTGCTGTCGCGAGCCATCGTCACCTCGCGCTTCGGGCGCGTGCTGCGCGGCACGAAGGAGAACGCCGTGCGCATGGAAGCCATCGGCTTCCAGCCCTTCCGCTTTCAGCTTGCAGCCTACGTCATCAGCGGCATGATGGCGGGGCTCGCAGGCTGCCTCATGGCCAACCAGGCGGAGTTCATCAGTCCGGCCTTCATGACCTGGCAGCGCTCGGGCGAGCTGATCTTCATGGTGGTGCTCGGCGGGCTCGGCTCCCTGCATGGTGCGATCATCGGAGCCGCCGCCTTCCTGCTCCTCGAGGAGTTCCTGCCGGAACTCCTCCATGCCGGGAGCTTCTTCCTCAACGACGACGTCCGGTGGCGGCTGACGGAAAACTGGCAGATGGTCTTCGGCCCCATCCTCATCCTGATCGTGCTGTTCGCCCGCGGCGGCATCATGGGCATCTTGCGGAGGGGTTCCCATGGCTGAGCCCCTGCTCGAACTCCGCAACCTGCGGAAGGCCTATGGCGCGCTCACTGTTACGGACGACGTGAGCCTTTCCGTCAGGCCCGGCGAACTGCACGCCGTCATCGGCCCGAACGGCGCAGGCAAGACGACGCTGATCCATCAGATCTCCGGCATGCTGTCTTCGGATTCGGGGCAGATCCTGTTCGATGGGGAGAACGTCACCCATCTCTCCATGCCTCAGCGGGTACGGCGAGGGCTCGCGCGCTCGTTCCAGATCACTTCGATCCTGCCAGGCTTCTCGGCGCTTGAGAATGTAGCGCTCGCCGTCCAGGCGCGACACGGATCCAGCTTCCGCCTGTTCGGCAATGCCGCGCAGGAGCGGGCACTGAACGAGCCCGCCATGCAGCACCTGAACACGGTCGGGCTCGGTGGCCGCGCCAGCATCCCTGCGGGCCTTCTCTCCCACGGCGAGAAGCGGCAGCTCGAACTCGCCATCGCGCTGGCGACGGAGCCGAAGCTTCTCCTGCTCGACGAGCCTCTGGCGGGCACCGGCCATGACGAATCCCTGCGGGTCGTGGAAACGCTGCGGCGCCTGAAGGGCCGCATCACCATCGTGCTCATCGAGCACGACATGGATGCGGTATTCTCGCTCGCCGACCGGGTCAGCGTCCTCGTCTATGGCCGCGTGATCGCAACCGACACGCCGGAGAATGTCAGGATGAACGAGGACGTGCGCACCGCCTATCTCGGCGAGGAGGAAACGGTCTGATGCTGTCCGTCCGTCAGCTCCAAGCCTCCTACGGCGCGGCCCAGGTCCTCTTCGATATCTCTCTCGATGTCGGGGCGGGCGAAGTCGTGACGCTGCTCGGCCGCAACGGCATGGGCAAGACCACCACCGTGCGCTCCATCATGGGCCTCCTGCGCCCGCGCGCTGGCGAAGTGCGCTTCGACGGCGCCCTCGTGACCGGATCCGCTCCCTACCGCATCGCCCAGACCGGCATCGGCCTCGTGCCGGAGGGACGTCAGATCTTCCCGAGCTTAACGGTCGAGGAGAATCTCGTCGCCACGGCCTCCAACCGAACGGGCCTGGGCCGCTGGACGCTCGATGCCGTGTACGACCTGTTCCCGCGCCTGAAGGAGCGCCGCAGCAATCTCGGAACGCAGCTCTCCGGAGGCGAGCAGCAGATGCTCGCCATCGGCCGCGCGCTGATGACGAACCCGAAGCTGCTCATCCTGGACGAGGCGACGGAAGGTCTGGCGCCGCTGATCCGCGCCGAGATCTGGACCTGCCTGAAGCGTCTCAAGGGCGAGCGTCAGTCGATCCTGGTGATCGACAAGAACGTGGGCGCGCTGGCCACTTTTGCCGACCGGCACGTGATCGTCGAGAAGGGCCGCTCGGTCTGGACGGGAACCAGCGACGAACTCATGACGGATACCAGCCTCAAGGACCGGTATCTGCACGTCTAAGGACAAGCGCCATGGCATCCGAAGACCTCGACCTCGAGGCCGAATACAACAACCGGGCGCGGGTGCCGGACCATCCCACCCACATTGCCGGCTGGCAGCGGGATGCGGCAGCGTATCGGGAGACGGCACGCTGCGAACTCGGTCTTTCCTATGGCCCCGGCGAGCGGCACCGGCTCGATCTGTTCCTCCCGCAGGACGGCGATACCGGCAGGCCTGTCGTCCTTTTCATCCATGGCGGCTACTGGCAGGGGCTCGACAAGTCCTTCTTCAGCCATTTGGCGCGCGGTGCCAATGAACGCGGACTGACGGTGGCGGTGACGAACTACACGCTCGCTCCCGCGGCGACATTGGGCGAGATCGTCTCCGAGATCGAAGATGCTTCGGACTTCCTCGTGCGGCGCACAGCGCGCCCGCTGGTCGCAACCGGTCACTCGGCCGGCGGACATCTTGCTGCCTGTCTCATGGCCCGCCCTGACCCACAAACCATGTCCGTCCGGGCAGCCATGCCGATCTCAGGCTTGTTCGATCTTCCGCCCCTCGTGCCGACCTCGATCAACAGGGCACTCGGGCTCACCCTCGAGGAGGCGCACCGCCTGAGCCCCCTCGAATGGGCGCCGCCGAGCAGCGGGCATCTGGTCGCCGTCGTCGGCGGTGCGGAAAGCAGCGAGTTCCTGCGCCAGTCCCGCGCCATTGCGGACGAATGGGGCAAGGCTGGCGTGACGACGCGCTACCATGAGGTGCCGGGCGCCCACCATTTCGATGTGATCGCGGGGCTTGCGGATCCTGCGGACCCGCTCGTCGACATTCTGGTCGGCCTATCCGCAGAGGCCTGACGCCTCACCCGGGACTGTGGCTCAGCCGCGCTTTTTCCGGAAAGCAACCTGCGCAACCGGCAGATCCGCTACAGGCTCGCTGGTCTTCTCGCCCGAAGCCGAGATCCATGCGCGGCCTGATTGCCTTGCATAAAATACATGGCCTGTTCCTTCAGGGCTGAGGATCGACGAAGTGAGGTTGTCGAGGACGTAACGCCCCTGGGCGGTCGAGACCAGAAGCACCGCATGCGCCTCCCCCTGCGCCGTGGCACCGACAGCAATCGAGAGCGCGGATGAAGGCCAGCCGCGTTCGATCAGCATCTTGCGCTTGAGCAGCGCGAAGTCCTCGCAATCGCCCTTGCCGCTGGTCGGGAGCGCCCACACGTCCTCGCGGCCATACTGCTCCAGATCCGAGACTTCACGGATGGTGTTGTTCACATGGCTGTTGATCTGCTGCAGCTGCGCCATCCGCTCGGCCGTCAGCACGAAGGAGCGACCGGGTTTCGCCTGTGCAGGTGCAACCGACAGGATCATCAGGCCGGCAGCCAAGCCGAGCACCGCTCTTTGTGCGATGGAAATCATTGAAACTGCCCCTTGTGCCACTTGCCGGCTTTCGCCGGAGCTGTAGATCCGCTCCGGTTCTGCTTTGTCTTGGCAGATTGTAGGCCCGCATTATGAGACAACAATGAGGCAGCTTGGCCGTATGATGGAAAGGCGCTCCATGCCCTTGGCGGTGGCTCTGATCATTATCGCGATGGCGGGGTGGATGCACCCTGTTCAGGCGTCGGAAGAAGCTTGGCAGGCCTTGCGGCAGGGAGGCACGGTGGCGCTGTTTCGGCACGCCCGTGCACCGGGAACGGGCGACCCGGCCAATTTTCAGCTGGACGATTGCTCGACGCAGCGCAATCTCTCCGAGGAGGGCCGACAGCAGGCGCAGCGTATCGGAGATGCATTTAGAAGCCGGCAGGTGCCTGTCGAGCGCGTGCTTTCAAGCCGCTGGTGCCGCGCTCTGGACACGGCGCGTCTTGCTTTCGGTGCCCTAGCCCAGCCGGCTCCGCCGCTGGATTCGTTCTTTTCAGGGCGCGAGCAGGAGCCTTCCCAGACGGCGGCTGCACGCCGGATCATAGAAGGCTGGGACTCGACCGGCGTTCTCGTGCTCGTGACCCATCAGGTCAACATCACGGCCCTGACCGGGGTCTTTCCGAGCGAGGGCGAAGCGCTCGTGCTCAGGCCACGAGCGTCTTCAGGGTTCGATGTTATCGGGCGAATAAAGTTTTAGGATCTAGTCCTCGGCCCTGAGCTGATCGACCACGCCCTGGCTCATGTAGGGATGGCCCGCCTCGTTCAGAGCCCGGTCCATGGCCTCGATCGCAACGAGGATCTTGGTGATTTCCTCAGCCATCTCGACGGACGGGAGCGGCGCCTCCGACAATTGCCGGGCCATCTCCCTGCGACGCTTCACGAGGCTCTCCCGTGCTGCATTCAATTCCTTGATTTCCTCCGAAGTCATCGGCTCCTCACGTTGAAAGTCGCTTTCAGGGATAAGTCTTACAGGCGCGATCCGTTCGTGGCGAAGCCGACCGGCATCGCTGCCTCACTGTTCGAGCCGCGACAGAAGGTCAAGGATGTGCTGCTCCCTTTCCCCGGCCTGATCCTCGGCGACGGCGAGGATCAGACGGTCGCCGCTCCAGCGAAGCGTCCCTTGCGATTCCGCAATCGCATCTTGGAGGGGAAGCTTCTCGACAGCTCCCGGCCTGAAGCTCAGGGCAATCGCCTGAGGGCCGGCATCGATGCGGGCAATCCCCAGGCGCTGACAGATCTGCCGCATGCTCGTGAGGCGCAGAAGATTTCCTAAAGGCTCCGGCACCGGCCCGAAACGATCCTCAATTTCCTCCTCGAGATCCTCAATCGCTTCGGAGCCTTCCACGCGCGCAAGACGGGCGTAGAGATTGATCCGCACCTCGGGTTCGTGCACGTATTCGGCCGGAACGGTGCCCGACAGGCCGATGTGGAGATCAGGGGTCCAATCGTCCGCATAGCTCTCTCCGCGCAGGGCGCGCTTGAGCAGGTGCTGGTACAAGTCCGCCCCGATGAGCTTGATGTGCCCCGCCTGCTCCTCGCCGAGGAGGGAGCCGGCCCCGCGCTGATCGAGATCCTGGGCGCTGATGGCGAAGCCGGCGCCGAGCCGGTCGAGAGCCTCGAGCGTGCGCAGGCGCTTTTCCGTCGCTTTCGGCACCTTCTGTCCTGGTTCCGTCAGCAGATAGGTGGTGCCGCGAATGCGGCCGCGTCCCACGCGACCGCGAAGCTGGTGGAGCTGCGACAGGCCGAAGCGGTCGGCCCGCCACACCAGCATGGTGTTGGCGCGAGGAACATCGAGACCGCTTTCGATGATGTTGGTGGCAAGCAGGATATCGCCTTCGCCATCAGCGAACCGCACCATCACGTCGTCCGTCTCGGCCGGCGGCATCTGGCCATGCGCCACGAGAACCTTCAGCTCGGGCACGATCTTTGCAAGCTGTTCGCGCATCGGCTCCATGTCCTCCACACGGGAGCAGACCACGAAGCTTTGTCCGCGGCGCCGGCGTTCGCGCATGAGGGCCTGGCGAAGAGTCGCGGGGTCGAACTCCGTCAGGAATGTGCGGATCGGCTGACGACGGGCCGGCGGCGTCGCGATGATGCTCAGCTCCTGCAAGCCCACCAGGGCCGATTGCAGCGTGCGCGGAATGGGCGTTGCGGTCAGCGTCAGCACGTGCCCGCGTGAGGCCATCGCCCGCAGCTTCGATTTATGGGCGGCACCGAACCTCTGTTCCTCGTCGATGATGACAAGGCCAAGATCCTTGAACGTCACGCCCTTGGCAGCCAGGGCATGCGTGCCGATGACGATCCGCACCGATCCGTCGGCCAATCCCTTCTTCACAGCCCGTGCCTCCGATGCCGTCACGAGGCGCGACAGGTGTGCGACCTCGATACCGAGCCCTGCAAATCGCTTCTGGAAGCTGCGCACATGCTGGCGCGCCAGAACCGTTGTCGGCGCGATCACGGCAACTTGCTGGCCCGACAAGGCCACGGCAGCTGCCGCACGCAGGGCGATTTCCGTCTTGCCGAAACCGACATCCCCGCAAATGAGCCGGTCCATGGGATGGCCTGAGGCCAGATCGTCGAGAACATCCTCGATGGCCCGCAGCTGATCCGGCGTCTCCGAGAAGGGAAAGCGCGCGACAAACCGTTCGTACTCACGCACTGGAGGCACGAGCGGCTTCAGCTTCACGGCCTCGCGGGCTTCGACCAGCCTGCCCAGGCGCTCGGCGGTTTCGCGTATCTGCGTCTCGATCCCAGCCAGCTTTGCGATCCAGGCATCGCTCTTCAGCTTGTCGAGATGCAGCATCTCCGACATGCCGCCGTAACGCCACACACGGCCCATATCCGTTGCAGGGATCATGAGGGTCGTGTCATCCGCATAGATGAGCCGAACGGTATCGCTCGTTCCCTCGTCGCCTGTGCCGACGATTTCGGTCCCTTCCAGACGTCCGAGCCCGTGATCGACGTGGATGATTGCATCGCCGATCTGGAACTGCATGTCAGTGAACTGATGGGCCGTCGACCTGACCTCCTGCTCAGCCCCGCTCGACGCGCGGCTCCCCAGAACATCGGCGGCCGTCACGACAGCGATACCATGGCGCTCGTCGATGAACCCGCTCCTGATATCGGCCTGAAGGGCGAACGCCCCCTTCGGTGGCCCCGCAACGGCGTCGCTCCAGCGCTCGATGGTTGTCGGGCTGAGTGGCAGGGACTGAACCCGGCGCCGCATGCGGTTCAAATCGTCCTTGGTGGCAGCCGCCAGCACGATCTTCCGATCTTTGCCCTGCTGCGCCTCGATGAAGCTAGCGAGGGCGCGGGCCGGTTTTCCTGCAGCGGCAAAACGCGGCACCGCGTTACGCTGCGCCTCCTCTTCGGAGGCTGCATGAATGATTGTCAGACAGCGTTCACCCAGGATTTCCTGCCATTCCTCATCGGCGATGAACAGCCGCTCGGGAGACACCGCAGATCCTCTGCCGCTTCCATCGCCGCGCAGGGACGTGCGGCTCTCGTAAGCATCGGCAATCTGCTCCATCATCAGCCGGCGCCGTTCCTCAGCCCCAGCAGCAATCACGACGGGAACACCCGGCCAATAGTCGAAAATCGTTTCGAGGGGTGCATAGTGCTCCGGCAGCCGGTGCTCCATTCCGTCGAGGTGCTCCGGCACTGAGCCGTCGGCTGCTCTCTTGAGCAGGATCTCGGAAGCGGGATCCAGGGAAAGGGTTTCAACCTCCGCTTCGGTCCGCTGCGAAACGGGATCGTAGGAGCGGATGGCGGCGATGATCTGTCCATCGTGCTCGATGCGGTAGGGCAAGGGGCTGCTCGCGGGAAAGATGTCGATCACCTGTCCGCGGATAGCCGCCTCGCCCGGCTCGTCCACGCGCTCGTCGAGGATGTACCCCGCACGCAGGAGGTAGGATTCCAGTTCATCCTGCGAGAAGGCATCGCCCGTCGTGAGATGGAAGCAGGCCTGCTTCCAGATGCTTCGCGGCGGCACGCGCTGAATGACGGCGGCGCTGCTCGTGACCAGCAGCCGTGGCCCTTTCGACGGCTCATTCATGCGTCGCAGCACGGACATGCGCCGCCCCATTGCCTCCCGTGACGGCGAGGTGTTGTCAAAGGGAAGACAGTCCCAGGGCGGCAGAAGATGAACATCGAGGTCCGGAACCAGGCCCCTCAGGACTCGAGCCATCTGCTCGGCCCGGTTCTCGCCTTCCGCCACATAGATGAGTTTCCCCTGATCCGCATCGGCAGCCTGCTCGATGAGGCGAACCGCATGGAGGCCGATGGATGACGGCAAGGTGAGATCGATCCGCCGGATGTCCTGGGAGGGGGCGGGCTTCACGCGCATGGAGGAACTCGTCGGGCGAGAGGGCTGAGGCGAAGACAACGCTCGGGCCCTAGAGCCAGTTGCAGAACGCTTCGCCCTGCCGGGGCAGCATTTTGTAAACCATCCTCGGCCATAGTCCTGCAATGACCTATCGGAATGCGACACGCCTCACCGTCAGCCTGAGCCTGTTCCTTCTTTCCTGCTCGACACTGGGCAGCCTGAACGACGCATGGGCGGCCTCTGAACAGGTGCCCGCGACCGTTCCGGCGCGTCAGCCGGCAAGCCCTCCTGCGCCGTCGATTGAGCCTGAGCTGCGACAGAAAGCTGCAGCTCCGACCATCATCAAATCCAGCTCGCAGGCATCGCCAGCAAAGATCCCGGTGGCGACGATCTCGCAGGATTCCCGTCCGACCATGGACGCCGGCACCTTCATCAATACGATGCGGGCTGCCTGGACCTACAAGCGCATCTCGGAGGCCGGAGGCTGGCCCTCGCTTCCTGACGGCACCACCCTGAAAGCCGGCGACAAGGGACCGCTCGTTCCGGTTCTCCGGCAGCGTCTCATCGCCGAAGGAGATCTTGCTCGCGAACTGGCGAGCGGCACGACCTTCGACGCCGCTCTCACCACCGCAGTCAAACAGTTCCAGGCGCGACATGGACTGCCGGAATCCGGCGCCGTGCGGGCAAGGACACTGGAGGCGCTCAACGTCTCGGCGGCAACGCGCCATCGCCAGCTCACCGCATCGGCACAACGGCTGGCAAGCTCCACGTTCTCATTCGGGGACAGATACGTGGTGGTCAACATTCCCTCGGCCGCCGTGGAGGCTGTCGAGCAGGGTCAGGTCGCGCGGCGCTACGTGGCCATCGTCGGCAAGACGGACAGGCCCTCGCCTAGTGTCGAAACCCGCGTCACGGCCGTCAATCTCAATCCCACTTGGACGGTGCCGGTCTCCCTGATCAAGAAGGACATCATTCCGCATGTTCGGAAGGATCCGGACTATCTGCAGAAGATGAAGATCCGCATCCTGGATGCGAAGGGACAGGAGGTCGATCCGAAGGCGATCGACTGGACGACGCAGAATGCCGTCAACTACACGCTGCGGCAGGATCCAGGCGCGATCAACTCGCTGGGCCAGATTCGCATCGACATGCCGAACAAGCATGCGGTCTACATGCACGACACGCCCAAGAAGCAGCTTTTCGCGCAGGACATCCGCTTTCATTCCTCGGGCTGCGTTCGTGTCGCCGATGTGGGTGATTTCGCCGAATGGTTGCTGCGTGGAACCAGCGGACCGTCAGGCCCCTGGACGAGAGCCGGGATCGATACGGCCATCGCCGGCACGGCGCGTCAGGACATTCGGCTCGACAAGCCCGTTCCAGTGGCGTGGGTTTACCTGACCGGGTACGCAACGGCCGACGGCATGGTTCACTTCCGAAGCGACGTTTATGGGCTCGACATGCAGAGGAATGAGTCCGTCCCCGAGCCGGAGGCTGTCGACGTGCCGGCCACCGCATCCATCAAGCCAAAGCGCCTCTGAGACGATCGAGGCCTGGCGCGCCTCTCTCTTACGAACTTTTCCTGCGCAGCAGCCGCCCGGATGACGGCACAGGCATGCGGGCCCTGCGCCATTCGAACACCACATCCTGAAGCATGTCGATGGCGGCCATGGCTTGGGCCCGTGAAGCTGCGATCGAGGCAGGATCGCGCAGGGCGAAGCGATCCGTGTCCTGGGCCAGCCGTCTGCAGCGTTCCTCCACCAGACGCCTCGCCTCCTGCAGGCGCGGATGCGATGCTCCGGAGCCGGCCATCTCGTCGCAGAAGCGCAAGACGTCGCGCGCAAGGTTCTCGCCCGAATACAGGCCGGAATAATTGTTGATCATGCTGCGGATGTAGCCGAGCGAATAGCGGATTTCCTGTCTTAAGAGCGTGTCGCGGCTCATCGCGCTTCCCCGAACATGGAGTTGCATTCCTGCCTGCATCGGCGATGAGGTGGGTTATGCCCCACCGATCTCTAAAAAGACGTTAGCCCGGCTGTCCGACCTGCCGCTCGGAGGAATCATTGACTGGAATCAGCAGGGGCTGGGTGCTGCGCTCCGTCACCGTCATCTGTGAATACAAAATCTTCTCGAGGATCGGCCCGGCAACGATCCCGGCGACGAACGCGAACGCAGCGACAATCAAGCCTACCCGGCCGCAAAGGCTCAGCACATCTCTCAATGCCATGGATCCGCCTCCCGATTGCTTCGTTGGATGAAAGCTTAGGAGACGCTGCCGCTGTCGCCAATAGACTAAAGCATGAGATCGTCCGAACGCCGGGTGAAGGTGCTTGAGCAACCTGCCCGAACGCCCGGTAACCAAAGCGATTTCAGAGTCGAGTTTCTTACGAAATTTTTTTCGATCCAGCGCCGGAATGCGCCTCCGTCATTCACATTTGAAATGTTGTAGCAATTCTGATCCTTTTATGTTCGGCCCATTGATTCTGGCCAAAAGGCCACCTGAGCGGTGCAGCCCGCGTATGGTCGCCACGGCCGAACGGCTGAACAATTCAGCCTCGTTCGACTTGATCATGGGTTGAACCGGATTGCCTGGATGTCCTACTCGCCTGCCTTTTCCGCTTCGAAGCACCACGAGGAACTTGGGCCCTCCTTCTACGATGCCGTCGAGCCGGCACGCTTTCCGCAGCACATCCTGCGCTATCGCAATCAGCGCTGGGCAGGCCGTGTGGGTCTCGATGCTCTGAGCGATCAGGAATGGATCGACCATTTCGGCCGCTTCAAACCCTTGCCCGGAAGCTTCGAGCAGCCGCTGGCCCTGCGCTATCACGGCCACCAGTTCAGAACCTACAATCCGCATCTCGGCGACGGGCGCGGCTTCCTTTTCGCTCAACTCAAGGATGCCGAGGATGGAAGGCTTCTCGACCTCGGAACCAAGGGAAGCGGCCAGACCCCGTGGTCGCGCCATGCGGATGGCAGGCTCACGCTCAAGGGCGGTGTGCGGGAAATCCTGGCAACCGAAATGCTGGAGGCCCTCGGCGTCGAAACCTCCAAAACCTTCAGCCTGATCGAAACGGGCGAGGAGCTCGAGAGAGGCGACGAGCCGTCCCCGACACGGTCGTCCGTCCTTGTTCGCCTCAGCCATTCCCACATTCGCATCGGGACGTTCCAACGATTCCTCTACCTGAACGAGGTCGACAACATCCGCAGGCTGCTCGACCACACGGTTCGAGCCTACTTGCCCGAGACCTGGCGCGACGAGGAGCCCGCGCGAGCGGCTGCGTTTCTCGAGCAGGTCAGCCGGCGCGTCGCCCGCATGGGCGCACAGTGGATGGCCGCAGGGTTCGTGCATGGTGTGCTCAACACCGACAACATCAATGTCACGGGAGAAAGCTTCGACTACGGACCGTGGCGCTTTCTGCCTCACTACGATCCAGGCTTCACGGCAGCCTATTTCGACGAGACCGGCCTCTATGCCTTCGGACGGCAACCGGATGCGCTGCTTTGGAACCTCTATCGCCTGGCGGAGTGCCTGCTCCCCCTGGCCTCTCAGGATCTGCTGGAGCAGGCGCTCGCCTCCTTCGAACCCGCACTCCACCGGGAGTTCGCGCACGCCATCCTGCGCCGCCTCGGGCTCCAGTCCAAAGGCTACGAGCAGGACGGGGCTTTGGCGAAGGATCTATGGACCTTCCTTCACGAGACCCGCGCTCCATTCGAGCAGACGTTCTTTGACTGGTATGGCGGCGTCCTGAGCAGCGAACGCGCGCAGAGGAGCCGTTCAGCAAGCTTTTATGTGCACGAGTCCTTCCAGGCTTTCCGGACAAGGCTCGATGGTTTCCTGCCGTCTCCCGACATCAACCACGAGCATCCCTATTTCGAGCGTCCCACGCCCTGCACCATGCTGGTCGACGAGGTGGAGACGATCTGGAACCCGATTGCCGCTGAGGACGATTGGTCCCTCTTTGCGGCCAAGCTCGACAGCATCCGAACCATGGCCGAGGCTTACCGGGTTCGATAGATTGCTGAAGATCGTCCTATGATCTAGCACTCAGCAACAATAGCCACGCTTTACCTAGCGAACAACTCAGCAATAACGCCCGCAAGCAGAGCCATAAAAACCTAATATAGCCTACGCCGCAGGAAAGTTCCCCTGAAAAAGAGATTAGATTTTTGTCAGATCTCAGGAACGTTATCCATATACATGCGTCTATTAGCCAAGCAGGCTGCTCTAAGGCAGCTAAACATCACAATTGGCTAATTATGTAGGTGAACACATGAAGCGCTCGCACGCTCTTGCTTTGTCTGGCGCAGCCCTCTTCCTCGCTGTCGGCTCCCCTGCCCTTGCCCAGAACATCGGGCCTGGGCCGCAGTGCATCCCGGCTGTTGCCAATCCATCCATGTACACCAACTGCCGCCTTCACGTCGTACAAGGTCAGGAAGTCTGCCGTTGCGCCGTGCGTCCCCAGGCCCTCCGCAGAATGGATCGCCTCAACGACCGGGATCAGAGCGACTTTTCCACCGGAGCGATCAACCGGAATCCGGCAATCGCTCCGGGCGCTGGAAACCCTGTGGTTGGCATCCCCGGCAGCGTCAATGACGGGCGAGGCCCCAGCCGTGGCGGTGCTGTTGCAGATCGCGGCAACTCGGGCACGGGTGAAACCGGCGGCACGGGTGGAACTGGCGGCACCGGCAGCAACGGTGGTACCGGCAGCAATGGCGATGATGGCAGCACCGGTGGAAACGGCGGGACTGGCAGCAACGGCGGCACCGGCGGGACGGGCGGCACCGGTGGAACCGGCGGCAATGGTGGAACCGGCGGTAACGGTGGCACCGGCGGTAACGGTGGCACCGGCGGAAATGGTGGTACCGGAGGCAACGGCGGCACCGGCAACGGTGGCGGCACGGGTGGTGTCGGCGGCGGCAATGGCAATAACGGCCATGGCAATGACCCCGACGGCAATGACTCGTCGAACCCGGGCAACTCCAACAACGGCGACGGCACCGATGCGGACGGTCCGGCAGGCAACGGGAACGCTGGAGGAAACGGAAATGGCGGCGGCCGTGGCAACAACGGTCACGGCAACGACCCCGACGGCAACGACTCGTCCAACCCCGGCAACTCGAACAACGGTGACGGCACCGATGCGGACGGTCCGGCAGGTGGCGGCAACAGCAATGCCGGTGGCAACGGCAACGGCAAGGGTGGCGGCCGCGGCGGCAAGGACTAACCCGGCCTGATCTGGCGTTAACACAACAGAAGCCCGTGGCTGCAACCGCAGCCACGGGCTTCTGCTTTCCGGGCCTGGAAAGGGTGACTGTTCGGGCGCTGCCTTACCACATGGACGACAGATGGAGGGAACCGCGCAGGCGGAGCTGGAGCGGTCTAGGCCAAAGCCGCCTGGCAGGCGCGCTCATAGACCTCCTGATAGCGGGAGGCAGAACGGTCCCAGCCATGAGGCCTGTTCATCGCGGCGCGACGCATGGTCGTGAGACGGGATCTCGAGCGGAATGTCTCAAGTCCTCGTCTGATCGCATCTTTGAACCGGTTCAACGAGGGCTCCCCGAAGAGAAAGCCCGTGACGCCGTCCTCGATCGTGTCGGCCAGCCCACCGGTCTTGTGGGCTATCGGCAGCGAGCCGAAACGTTGCGCATACATCTGGCTGAGGCCGCAGGGCTCGAACCGGGACGGCATGAGCAGGAAGTCGCTGCCCGCATACATGCGACGGGCATCGCCCTCGTCATAGCCGATCTTCACCCCGACGGAGCCGGGATGACGGCTGGACAGGGCTCTCAGCTCGGCCTCGAAACGGGGTTCTCCCTGGCCGATGACGGCAATCTGCCCACCTTGAGACACGATGGTTTCCGCCGCCGAGATGGCAAGGTCCACGCCCTTCTGGTGCACGAGGCGCGACACCACTGCGAAGAGCGGGCCGGAGGACAGCTCGAGTCCGAAATTCCTGCGCACATTGTTGGCATTGGCACGCTTGCCTCGGAAGTTCTCGGCCGAGAAGCGGCTGACCAGGTAGGGGTCCGTGCTGGGATCCCAGCTTGCATCGATGCCGTTGATGATGCCGTCGAGACATCCCTCCTCGGCGCGGGTCCTCAGGAGACCGTCGAGACCGCAGCCGAATTCGGGCTGGGTGATTTCCTGGGCATAGGTGGAGCTGACCGTCGTGATGTGGGACGAGTAGTAGATGCCCGCCTTCAGGAACGAGAGCTTGCCGTGGAACTCGACGCCGTTGATCTGAAAGGCAGCATCGGGAATGCCCAGATGGGACAAGCGGCCGCGATCGAAATTCCCCTGATAGGCGAGATTGTGAATCGTCAGGATTGTCGGAATGCGCTGCCCGCGCCACGCGAGATAGGCTGACGCGAGTCCCGACGGCCAGTCATTGAGGTGCAGGAGATCGGCGCGCCAGAGAGGGTCGCCGTTTCCGCAGGCGATGTCGGCCGCCGCAAGGCCCAGGCGGGCGAAACGGATATCGTTGTCGCTCCAGTCGGCGCCGAAGCTGTCGACATACGGCGAGCCTTCGCGGTCGTAGAGTTCCGGACACAGGAGCACGTAAACCGTCAGGCCGTCCTGCGTGGTGCCGCGTCCGAGGCCGCAGGCCGGGATGCCGAATGAAGCCGGCAGCCGGGCGATCTCCTCCACGTCGCCGATCTGCGACAGAACCTGACGGTAGCCGGGGATAAGGATCCGAACGTCGTAGTGGTGGCGCAATGCGCGCGGCAATGCCGCCGACACCTCACCAAGGCCTCCGGCCTTGATGTAATCGGCAATCTCGGATGTGACGAAAAGGATCGACTGACGGCGCTTGATGGAAACGGACGCCTGGGAGCCGCTCAGAAGTTCGGCATGCGCCAGGGCAGAGACACCCGAAACGGAGTCCAGTTGCGATGAATCCAGCATGTTAGCTCAGAGGCGCGATCCCCATCGACTCCCCCGCGCCATAGGCAGTCGGGCTTTTAACTCACTGACCCTTAGGATGGTTCCGCAGAAATTTCAGAAAATTTCTGACTAACCCTTTCGGCCAGCTTGGCTGCAATGTCGTGACGGTCCATCGCCTGCGGAGCGAGCTTGGCAGTATTTTTTCTCGCCCGCCGGAACATTGCCCTGCAATGCTCGTTCGCAAGTGCCTCCCCTTGCTTTTCCGGAGTTCCGATGCGGCGCGTTCACTCCATGCCCTATGGGGCTGAGATAACCCCCGATGGCATTCGCTTTGCCCTTTGGGCTCCCACTGCCCGCGACGTTCGGCTTGTGCTGGATGATGCCGAGATCCCGGTGACGGCGGATGATGAAGGATGGTGTCGCGTCGTCTCGCATGATGCCCGTCCGGGCAGCCGTTACGGCTACAGGATCGACGGCAATCTCGTGGTGCCCGATCCCGCTTCCCGGTTCCAGCCGGACGACGTCCACAACATGAGCCTCGTGGTCGACCCGGGTGCATATCGATGGTCCGACACCTCATGGATGGGACGGCCATGGGAAGAAACTGTCCTCTATGAGGTCCATGTCGGAACGGTGACGCCGGAGGGCACCTATGCCGGGCTTATGGCCAAGCTCGAAAACCTGCGCGATCTCGGCATCACGGCCATCGAACTCATGCCGCTCGGCGAATTTCCGGGACGGCGAAACTGGGGCTATGACGGCGTCCTGCCCTACGCCCCCGATGCCGCCTATGGCAGCCCGGACGACCTGAAGCGGCTCGTCGAGCGTGCGCACGCGCTCGGCATCATGGTTTTCCTCGACGTGGTCTACAACCACTTCGGCCCCTCGGGAAATTATCTCCACGCTTATGCCAAGACCTTCTTCACGGAGCGCCATCCGACGCCCTGGGGGGCCGGCATCAATGTGGATGGAGAAGGCGGCCGCATCGTGCGCGACTTCTTCTTCCACAATGCGCTCTACTGGCTGGAAGAGTTTCACATCGACGGTCTGCGCTTCGATGCCGTGCACGCCATCGTCGACGACAGCAATCCCCATTTCATCGAGGAACTGGCAAACAGAATCCGCCAGTCCATTCCCGACCGTCACATTCATCTGGTGCTCGAGAACGAGGCCAACCAGGCGCGCTGGCTCGGACGCGATGCGGACGGGAAACCGCCGCTCCACACGGCACAATGGGCGGACGATATCCATAACTCGTGGCATGCCCTGCTGACCGGCGAAAACGAAGGTTATTATGAGGATTATGCCAACAGGCCGCTCGAGCATCTGGCGCGCTCGCTCGCGGAAGGTTTTGCGTACCAGGGCGATCCGTCCCCGCATAAGGATGGCGTCGTCCGCGGCGAGCCCTCAGGGCATCTTCCTCCCACCGCTTTCGTGTCCTTCCTCCAGAACCACGATCAGATCGGCAACCGCGCCTTCGGCGAACGGCTGTCGCATCTGATCCCGCCCGAGCGTTTGTCGCTCGCGCAGGGCATCTTCCTTCTGTCGCCGCATATCCCGCTCATGTTCATGGGCGAAGAATGGGCCGCCTCGACGCCGTTCCAGTTCTTCGTCGACTTCGAGAGCGAGCCGGACCTTGCAAAGGCCGTGCGCGACGGGCGCCGCGGCGAGTTCAAGCGCTTCAAGGCCTTCACCGACCCGGAAATGTCCCAGCGCATCCCCGATCCGACGGATCGCGCGACATTTGAGCGATCCAGGATCGACTGGTCGGAGGTCGAGCAATCGCCCTACCGGGAGGTTCTCTCGCAGACCCGCCGCCTGCTCGATCTCAGGCAAGCGGAGATCGTGCCTCTGCTGAAGAGTGCCTATCGCGGCTCCACCTATTCAATCTCTCAGGAAAAGACCCTCGACGTGACCTGGACCTTCTCCGCCGGAACGCTTCGGCTGCTCGCCAATTTCGGCGATGTCGCCGTCAACGGGACCATGGATGACAACGCTCGCGTGCTCTGGTCGAGCCCAGGCCTCGCCCCCGCGGGCCAGAGCGTTCGGCTTGCTCCCTGGTCCGCCATCGTCATGAAGGGCCTGCCCGCATGAGCAAGCTGAACGCTCTGATGGAGCGGATGGCCGCGCTCGTCGGCATTTCCCCTGATTATACCGACGCCTTCGGCAAGAGAGTCCAGACAAGTTCCAAAACCCGGGAGGCCCTGCTCGCCGCCCTTGGGCTCGACGTCACATCCGCCAAGGGAGCCCAAGAAAGCCTGGAGCGCCTGGAGCGGTTGAAGGAAGGCCCGGTGCCGGCGGTCATCCCCGTGGAAGCCGGCACGCCTGCGAAGATCAGGCTTCGTGCCCCTGCTGGGGCAACGGGCTGGAGGCTGACAGAGGAAGGCGGAGCAACCCACGAGGGGCGACTGACCAAGAGCAGCCGCACTCTCGATCTGCCGCCGCTCCCCATGGGCTATCACAGACTTGGATTGGGTACTCAGGAGGCAACCATCATCGCCGCGCCGGACCGGTGCTGGGAGCCCGAGGCCCTGAAAGGAGACGCAAGGCTCTGGGGACTGACCGCGCAGGTCTATTCCCTGCGCTCGGAGCGCGACCTCGGCATCGGCGACTATTCGGACGTGGCGCTCACGGCCGAGGGCGTCGGACGCTTCGGCGGTGCTTTCCTGGGCCTCAGCCCCGTTCACGCGCTCTTTGCGGCAGATCGCTCGAAGATCTCGCCCTATTCCCCGTCCTCGCGCCTGTTCCTCGAGCCCCTCTATGTCGATCCGACCGCCGTGGAGGGTTTTGCCGAGAGCGGCGCACAGCGGCTTCTCGAAGCCTCCGACGTGCAGCAGCGTCTCGCAAAACTGCGGGCTGCCTCGCTCATCGATTATGCTGAGGCCTGGGCCATCAAGCGCCCTATCCTGGATGCCCTCTGGTCCTGGTTCCAGGCCTCGGGAGACCATGCCGCCTTCGACGCTTTCCGCCAGGAGGGCGGCGAAGCGCTGGAGGCGCACGCCACCTTCGAGGCGCTCTCCGAGCACTTGCGCGCTCAGGGTCTCCATTGGTCCGGCGAGTGGCCCGAGGCCTTCCGGTCCGTTCATTCCGATGAGGTCAGGCGCTTCCGGTCGCAGGAGGCGGAGCGTGTCGCCTTCCATGCGTGGCTGCAATGGCTCGCCGACCGTCAACTGGGGCAGGCCGCCTCGCGGGCCCATGCCGCCGGACTTCCCATCGGCCTCTATCGCGACCTTGCCGTGGGGTCCGATGGCGGTGGGTCCGAGATCTGGTCGACGCCGGAGCGTTATGCGCCCAACTTGTCCATCGGCGCCCCGCCTGACCCGCTCGGGCCCCAGGGGCAGGATTGGGGCCTGCCGCCCTTCAACCCGCTCACCCTGGAGGAGCAGGGCCTCGCAGCCTTCCGCGATCTCGTCACCGCCAACATGCGCCACGCCGGCGCCATCCGCATCGACCACGCCTTTCAGATTCAGCGCCTGTTCCTGATCCCGTCCGGAGCCCCGGCCTCGCAGGGCGCTTACGTGGATTACCCGTTCGAGGCGATGCTGGCGGTGCTGCGCATCGAGAGCCACCGCGCGGGCTGCCTTGTGATTGCGGAGGATCTCGGCACGGCACCGGAAGGATTTTCCGACGCGATCATGGACTCGGGCGTTCTCAGCTACCGGGTCCTGCCCTTCGAGCGCGATGGATCCGCGTTCAAGAAGCCGGACCAATACCCCCGCTCGGCACTCGCCGTCATCACCACCCACGATCTGCCGACCCTCGCCGGCTGGTGGCGCGGCCTCGATGTCGACCTGCGCCAGACCCTCGGCGTCTTCGACCCGAAGACCTCCGACCGGGAGCGCGCCGCGCGCAAGGAGGACAAAGTCCAATTCGCCCAAGCGCTCGCGGCGCAAGGGCTCCTGCCCTCGCCTCAGGTGCCGGAAGAGCCTCCCCTGGAAGCAACCATCCGTTACCTCGCCCGCACCTCCTCCGTGCTCACGGCCGTGCAGATCGAAGATGCGTCCGGCGAACTGAACCAGCCCAACTTGCCCGGCATGGATGTGGGCCATCCCAATTGGCGTCGACGGTTGTCGAACACGGTCGAGGAGATCGCCGCGCCGGGCAGCCTGCTGGCGAAGCTGGCGGTCGTCCTTGCCGAAGAAGGCCGGGACGTGCGGGGCCGCCGGAACACCCTCGCGGCCCCGCCGCCGCGCGCCACCTACCGCCTGCAGTTTCACAAGGACTTCACCTTCGACGATGCGGTTAAGATCGTGCCGTTTCTCGCAAAGCTCGGCATCAGCCATGTCTATTCCTCGCCCATTCAGGCCGCTGCTCCCGGCTCCACTCACGGCTATGACATCGTCGATCATTCCGTGATCAATCCGGAGCTCGGCGGGGAGGAAGCGTTCCGACGCTTCTCCGACACCTTGAATGAGCAAGGCCTCAAGCTGCTGCTCGACATCGTGCCGAACCACATGGGCGTCGGCGGCCAATCCAACGGCTGGTGGCTCTCCGTTCTGGAATGGGGACGTCTCTCTCCCGTGGCGGAAGCTTTCGATATCGATTGGAACCGCCCCGGCGCCGACGGCAAGCTCATCATCCCGTCGCTGAGCGGCCTCTACGGCGAGGTCCTCGAAAGAGGCGAGCTGCAGCTGAAGTTCGATCCCGAGGAGGGGTCTTTCAGCGTGTGGCATTGGGAGCATCGCTTCCCGGTCTGCCCGACGACCTATCCGGCAATCCTCGACTTGGCGCTCGCGAACCTGGGCAATCCGGCCAAAGCCGCCCCCCTGCGAAACCTGAACGGTCGCTTGTGGTCGCTGGGCGAGCAGGCGGAGAGAGACGACTCCACCTCCCTCGCGGAGGAAGCGGAAGGCCTGAAACGCGAACTGGGCGAGGTCATTGCTGCTGCTCCGGACCTCCGCAAAGCCATCGACAAAGCTCTCGGTGTGATCAACGGCACTGCGGGCCATCCGGAAAGCTTCGATGCCCTGCACCGCCTCCTCGAAGCGCAGGCCTACCGCCTCTCCTTCTGGCGCGTGGCATCGAGCGACATCAACTATCGCCGCTTCTTCGACATCAACACCCTGGCCGGCATCCGGGTCGAGATCCCGCACATCTTCGAGGAATCCCACGAGCTGATCCTCCGGCTCGTGGACGAGGGTCGTGTCCATGGCCTCAGGATCGACCACATCGACGGGCTTGCCGACCCCGAGGGTTATGCCCACGCCCTCCAGGAGAAGGTCGGCCCCGGCTTCTTCGTCGCGGTCGAGAAGATTCTCGAACCCGGCGAGGAACTGCGCAAATGGCCCGTCGCCGGCACGTCCGGTTACGACGTGCTCAACGTGATCGACGGCGTGCTGGTCGACACGCAGTCAGGGGAAGCCTTCGAGCGGATCTACCGCGAGGCCTCCGGGCTCCAGGGATCCTATGAGGATCTCCTCAGGCAGGCCAAGGTCGAGATCACCGAGAAGAACTTCGCCAGCGAACTCGGCGTCCTGGTCTCCGACGTCAAGACCATCGCCGACGCCAGCCGCATTACGCGCGACTACACGTCCTTTGCCCTGCGCCAGGCTCTGGTGGAGATCATCGCGACCATCCCGGTCTATCGCAGCTACCTGAGGGACGGCACGCCTGTCGACGAGGACGTGCGCCTCATCGAAGAGAGTGTCGAGGCGGCCAAGACCTCCAGCGCCCTTCCCGACAGGAGCGTGCACGACTTCATCGCCTCGGCCCTTCTCGGCCGGGCTCAAGCCGGCGATCCTGACGACGTCCGCCGCTTCCGTCGCCGGTTCCAGCAGCTCACCGGGCCCGTCATGGCCAAGAGCCTGGAGGATACGCTCTTCTATCGGTATGGCCGCCTGATCGCCCTGAACGAAGTGGGTGGCGACCCCGGCCATTTCGGCCTGCCACCGGATGTCTTCCATCGGTTGAACGAGGATCGCGCCCGGAACTGGCCTCATGCCATGATCGCCACCGCCACCCACGACACCAAGCGTGGCGAAGATGCACGAGCCCGGGTTCTTGCCCTTTCAGAAATGCCCGACGAGTGGTCGAAGGCTCTCGAACTCTGGCGGGAGGTGGCCTCACCCCACCTGTCCGACGTCGATGGCATGCCTGCGCCCGATGTGAACGATCAGGTCATCCTGCTTCAGGCCCTCCTCGGCGCCTGGCCGCTGGAGCTGCTGGAGAAGCCCGATCGCAGGAAGCTCGCCTCGTTCCAGGAACGGATGGAGGGCTACCTCACCAAGGCGTTGCGGGAGGCCAAGCGGCACACGAGCTGGGTCGATCCGAACGAAGCCTATGAGGCGGCTGCTCTCGGGCTTCTGCGAGCCGTGCTCGATCCGAAAAGCCCATTCAGCGAACGTTTCGGCACTCTGGCCCGGCGCCTCTCCTCATTGGGCATGCTGAACGGCCTGTCCCGCACGGTGCTCAAGATGACGCTGCCGGGCGTGCCCGACATCTACCAGGGCACGGAGTTCTGGGATTTCTCGCTGGTCGATCCGGACAACCGGCGCCCCGTGGATTACGCCGCCCGCATCAAGGCTCTGGACCAGCGTCAGCCTCTCGAAGCCTTGATGAGGAACTGGATCGATGGGCGCATCAAGCAGCAGGTCACTGCCGCACTGTTGCGCGACAGAGCCCAGTCGCCGGAGCTTTATGCCGAGGGCAACTATCGGGCCCTGGAAACCCAGGGGGCTCACGCGCACCGCCTCATTGGCTATGTCAGGCGGCATGGAACGGACGCCCTTGCCGTCGTCGTTCCGCGTCTCTGGGCCGGTTTGACAGAGGGTAGCGAACCATCGGTCGATGCCGCGATCTGGGGCGATACGAGCGTTGAGCTGACCCGGGGCCGCTGGATAAACGTGATAACAGGCGATGAGATCGGCATCGACCGGAACCGGGTGAAAGTCTCGGACCTGATGGGCGAAATTCCCTTCGCCGTCCTCAAACGGATGCCCAATAGATAAAGACCTGCGGTCTTTATTGGCGCCCTTGCTTCTGGTCCGGGTCCCGGCTCGCCCCATAATGAGGGTCTCCTGAAAGGCAACGCCAGCCGAGACCCAAAATAGGGCATCCTGGCACTGCTGCAGGGATTCCGTCATGAAGGGGGATAGCAGGATGGATGAGCACCGTGGTGCATCGCAGAGCGCAGGAACGCGCCCCGCCGAACCGCACTCGGTTGCCGAGATCGTCAGCTCGGGCGATCCCTTCTCCATTCTCGGCCCTCATGAGATCTCGCCCGGCCGATGGGAGATCCGCGCGATCCTGCCTGAAGCCGATACCGTGGCGGTTGTGGACCGCGATGGGGAGACGGTTCTCGCCCCCATGGAGCGGAGGCTTCCCGAAGGCCTGTTCGTCGGCACATTGAGCGCCTCGCAGCGTCCCGATTACAGGCTGCGGATCGAGCGGCAGGGCTACACCGAAGTTCGGCACGATCCCTACAGCTTCGGCACGTTTCTCTCACCTGACGATGTGATGCGGATCAGCGATCCGGCGAGCGACGCAGTCTATACGAAGCTCGGCGCCCATTACCTCGACCTCGGCGGGATCGAGGGCTTTCTCTTCACGGTCTGGGCTCCCAACGCGCGCCGCATCAGCGTCGTCGGAGACTTCAATTCCTGGGATGGCCGCTGCCATCCCATGCGGCAGCGGCACGAAGGTGGGATCTGGGAACTGTTCATTCCGGATGTGAAGCCGGAACAGCGCTACAAGTTCGAGATCGCCGGCCCCCACGGCAACCTTCTTGCCCTCAAGGCGGATCCGATCGCCTTTGCAGCGGAACAACCGCCGGCAACGGCCTCCATTCTCAAGAAGGGACCGCAATTCGAGTGGCAGGACGCGAACTGGATGGCAGCGCGGTCCGCGAAGAACCACCGCAAGGAGCCGATGTCGATCTACGAGTGCCATCTCGGCTCCTGGGCGCGGGTTCCCGAGGAAGGCAATCGTTACCTCACCTATCGGGAATTGGCCGTGCGGCTCATTCCCTATGTGAAGAACCTCGGCTTCACCCATATCGAACTGCTGCCGATCACCGAATATCCGTTCGACGGATCATGGGGCTACCAGACCATCTCCCTCTATGCGCCCACAAGCCGCTTCGGCACGCCGGAGGACTTCGCCGCGTTCGTGGAAGCGGCCCATGCTGCCGGGATCGGGATCATCCTGGACTGGGTGCCGGCGCATTTCCCCAACGACCCGCACGGGCTCTCCGATTTCGACGGCACGCATCTCTACGAGCACGCGGACCCACGCCTCGGATTCCACCAGGATTGGGGCACCTACATCTACAATTTCGAGCGCCAGGAGGTGATGAGCTTCCTGGTGGCCAATGCCCGCTTCTGGCTGGAGCGCTATCACCTCGACGGATTGCGCGTCGATGCAGTGGCATCGATGCTCTACCTCGACTATTCGCGAAAGCCCGGGGAGTGGATTCCCAACCGCTACGGCGGCAACGAGAACCTGGGAGCCATCGACTTCATTCGCAAGATGAACGAGGTCGCCTATGCGTCCGCGCCGGGTGCCGTCACCATCGCGGAGGAGTCCACGGCTTGGCCCGGTGTCTCGCACCCGACCTATACGGGCGGCCTCGGCTTCGGCTTCAAGTGGAACATGGGCTGGATGCACGACACCCTTCGCTACATCAGCAAGGACCCGGTCTTCCGCCGCTATCATCACCACGACCTGACCTTCGGCCTCCTCTATGCCTTTTCGGAGAACTTCGTCCTGCCCCTCAGCCACGACGAGGTGGTGCACGGCAAGGGCTCCCTCATCGGCAAGATGCCGGGCGACCAGTGGCAGCGCTTCGCCAACCTGAGAGCCTATTTCGGCTTCATGTGGGGGCATCCCGGAAAGAAGCTCCTGTTCATGGGCGGCGAGTTCGCCCAGGAGCGGGAGTGGGACCACGACACGAGCCTCGACTGGCATCTCCTTGACAGCTCCTGCCACCAAGGTGTGCAGAACCTCGTGCGCGATCTCAATCACGCCTACCAATCGATACCGGCCCTTCATCAGCGCGACTGCGAAGCCACGGGTTTCGAATGGCTGGTCGCCGACGACCGGGACAACAGCGTCATCGCCTGGGCGCGGCGGGGCGACGATGCGCACTCCCTCGCGGTGGTCGTGTCGAACTTCACCCCGGTGCCGCGCGAGTCGTACCGCATCGGGGTTCCGCTTCCGGGCCTGTACCGGGAAGCCGTGAACACGGATGCCGCCCTTTATGGCGGCTCCAATACGGGCAACCTCGGAGGAGTCGTGGCGGAGGCTTCCCCGAGCCACGGCCAGCCCTGCTCCCTCACGCTCACGATACCGCCTCTCGCGACGCTCATTCTCGTGCTCGATCGGGATCGTCATGGCCTCAAGATATAGCTCCGCTTGGCGGGGACTTCCTGCCGACTTGCGCGTTGACGCAGACACCAATTTTGCCTTGCAGGCTTCCGAGATTTCCAATGAACGATAAAGTCGACACCCGCGAGCAATCGTCACCTCAGGTCGTTGCTCCGAACATGCGGCGCACCTCCCGGGTTCGGGAAGGACTGCCCTATCCCCTGGGAGCCACATGGGATGGCTTAGGAGTCAATTTCGCGATCTTCTCCGCCAATGCCACGAAGGTCGAGCTTTGCCTGTTCGACGAGGACGGTCAGCGGGAAATCGAACGGGTCGAGCTTCCGGAATATACCGACGAGGTCTGGCACGGCTACCTGCCGGATGCACGACCGGGGACAACCTACGGCTACCGTGTCCATGGTCCCTACGAGCCGATAGCCGGCCACCGCTTCAACCCCAACAAGCTCCTGCTCGATCCTTACGCCAGGCAGCTCATCGGCGACCTGACCTGGAACCCCGCCCTGTTCGGATACACGCTCGGCTCGCCCGATGCCGACCTGTCGTTCGACAAGCGCGACAGCGCAAGGTTCATGCCGAAATGCCGGGTCGTCGAGTCGGCCTTCACCTGGGCACGGGCGCGCCGCCCGCAGATCCCCTGGGAGCGGTCCATCATCTACGAGACCCATCTGCGCGGCTTCACCATGCAGCACCCGGCGGTGCCGAAGGAGTTTCGCGGCACGTTCTCGGGGCTCATGCAGCACGAGGTGATCGAGTACATCAGGAACCTCGGCGTCACGGCCGTCGAATTGCTGCCGATCCATGCCTTCGTGGATGACAGCTACCTGGCCGAGAAGAACCTGAAGAACTACTGGGGCTACAACTCCATCGGCTTCTTCGCCCCGCAGCCGCGCTACCTGGCAACCCCGTTCATCAACGAGGTGAAGGAGATGGTGAGCCATCTCCACGATGCCGGGATCGAGGTGATCCTGGACGTGGTCTACAACCACACGGCCGAAGGCAACGAGCTCGGGCCGACCCTGTCCTTCAGGGGCATCGACAACGCCTCCTACTACAGGCTCGCACCCGATCCGCGCTACTACATCAACGACACGGGCACCGGAAACACGGTCAATCTCAGCCACTCCCGCGTGCTCCAGATGGTCACGGACAGCTTGCGCTACTGGGCCCAGGAGGTTCAGATCGACGGCTTCCGGTTCGATCTCGCGACGATCCTGGGCCGGGAGCCGCACGGGTTCGAGGAGGACGGCCGCTTCCTCGACACCTGCCGCCAGGATCCCGCCCTCAGCCAAGTCAAGCTGATCGCCGAACCGTGGGATTGCGGACCGGGCGGCTACCAGGTCGGCCGCTTCTCGCCCGGCTGGGCGGAGTGGAACGACCGCTATCGCGACACGGTGCGCGCCTATTGGAAGGGCGACGAAGGAAAGCTGCCCGAACTTGCGGCCCGCCTCACGGCGTCGGCCGACATCTTCAACAAGCGCGGCCGGCGGCCCTGGGCCTCCGTGAACTTCATCACCGCCCATGACGGCTTCACCCTGAACGATCTCGTGTCGTACAACGACAAGCACAACGAGGCGAACGGCGAGGACAACAAGGACGGGCACGATCACAACCTGTCCTTCAACCATGGCGTTGAAGGCCCGACGGACGATCCCGAGATCCGCGCGCTGCGGGCGCGCCAGATCCGCAACATGATGGCCACCCTGCTCTTCTCGCAGGGCACTCCCATGCTGCTGGCGGGCGATGAATTCGCGCGCACCCAGCAGGGCAACAACAATGCCTATTGCCAGGACAATGAGGTGTCCTGGATCGACTGGGAGGGGATCGACGAGGAGGGAGTCGAGCTGCTCGAGTTCACCCGCAAGCTCATCCAGCTTCGCCAGAACCTGCCGATCCTGCGGCGCGGGCGCTTCCTGTCGGGCATTTATAACGAGGAGCTCGACGTCAAGGACGTGACGTGGCTCACGCCTGCCGGAAACGAGATGACGCCGGAAAACTGGGAGGATCCCAATGCCCGCTGCATCAGCATCCTGCTCGACGGTCGTGCGCAGCCGACCGGCATCCGCAGGCGCGGCACGGACGTGACCCTCCTGATGATCATGAATGCCCACAACGATGTGGTGAAGTGCACCCTGCCGGAGGTGATCGGCGGCGAGGCCTGGATGTGCCACGTCGATACCAACCAGCCCGACCTGGACACGCCGGCGGAGTTCGGCTTCGGCAAGGTCTACACGGTCACGGCCCATTCCCTGCTGCTGTTCCAGCTGAAGCCCGCCAAGCAGCCCAAGCCCGAGAAAAGAAGGAGCGCCTGATCCGGCGCTCCTGTCATCGGCCTCAGGCCGGTACGCAGGACCGGTACAGGTCGGCGTAGCGCCGTGCCGGGCGCCGCCAGCTCACATCCGTGCTCATGCCGTTATGCTGCAGGCGCCGCCAGGCCGGCCTGTCGCGCCAGAGAGCCCTCGCCCGCTCGACGGCATCGGTAAACGGCGAGAGCGCGACGGGTCCAAACTGCAAACCCGTGGCCACGCCGGCCGCAACGGCCACCTCGTTGGCATCGATCACCGTATCGGCCAGCCCACCGACCCGCGACACGATGGGAACGCCCCCGTAGCGCATGGCGCAGAGCTGCGTCAGGCCGCAGGGCTCGAACCGCGACGGCACGAGCAGGGCATCGCTGCCGCCCTGGATGAGGTGAGCGAGAGACTCGTCATAACCGAAGACGCATCCGACCTGACCGGGATAGACGATGCCGGCCGCCTGGAAGCTGTCCTCCAGGGTCCTGTCTCCCGATCCCAGCAGCGCCAGCTGCGAGCCGTCGGACAGAAGCCTTGAGAGACCGGCGAGCACAAGATCGAACCCCTTCTGCCCGGACAGGCGGCTGACGACGCCAAAGAGCATGGCGTCCGGATCCTCGTTCAGGCCCAGGCGCTTCTGCAGAGCCGCCTTGTTCGCCAGGCGGGCCTCGAGATTATTGCGGTCGTAGGGCCGTTCGAGGTGCGCGTCCGTCGCGGGATCCCAGACCCTGTCGTCGATCCCGTTGAGGATGCCGGATACCACATGTGAGCGGGCCCGCAGCAATCCGTCGAGCCCCATCCCGCCCTCCGGCGTCTGGATTTCCCTGGCATAGGTCGGGGAGACGGTCGTGATCCTGTCCGCGTTCTGCAGGCCGGCCTTCAGGAACCCGATCTGCCCGTAATACTCCACGCCGTCGATGGTGAAGGTGCTGGCCGGCAGCCCCAACTCGAACAGCAGGTCCGCAGGGAACACGCCCTGGAAGGCGATGTTGTGAATCGTCACGACCGTTGCAGGGCGCGGGCCTTCTGTGAGGCCGAGATAGACCGGCACGAGACCCGCCTGCCAGTCGTGCGCATGAATCACCTCGGGGACGAAACCCGGCGCTAGTCCCTGGCCGATATCGGCCGCAACCCGGGCAAGCGCCGCGAAGCGCCGCGCGTTGTCCGGCCAGTCCCGGCCATCCGGTGCGAGGTAGGGAGAACCGGGCCGGCCGAACAGGTGCGGGGCATCGACGACAAAGAGGTTCAGATCCCCTGTCCTCCCGGACAACAGGCTTGCCGTTCCGCCGAAGAACACGGGATAGCGATGGACGACCTCCGCGCCGTCGAGCGCCTTCAGCACGGCGGGATAACCCGGAACCAGCGTGATGACCGTGACGTCCTCCCGCGCGAGGGCGGCCGGCAGGGCGCCGGCGACATCGGCCAGCCCGCCCGTCTTGATGATAGGAAAGATCTCCGACGTGACGGAGAGAACGTTCAGAGGCCTCATCCGGCCAGTCTCTCGATCATCGGCTTCGTGATGAGGCTGATGCCCTTCTCGGTGCGGCGGAACCGCCGGGCGTCGAGTTCGGGATCCTCGCCGACCACGAGCCCGTCAGGGATGCGCACGCCCCGGTCGACGACGACGTTCCTGAGCCGCGCCCCCTTGCCCACATCCACATAGGGAAGAATGACGGCTCCCTCGACCGAGGCGTGGGAATGGAGATGAACACCCGTGAAGACGAGCGACTGGTGCAGGGCCGCTCCCGACACGATGCAGCCGCTGGAGACGAGCGAGTTGATCGCATGCCCGCGCCGCCCCTCTTCGTCGTGAACGAACTTCGCGGGCGGCCATGTTTCCGTGAAGGTGGAGATCGGCCAGTCGTGATCGTAAAGATCGAGGGAGGGCACGATGGCCGTCAGGTCGATGTTCGCCTCCCAGTAGGCATCCACGGTCCCGACATCGCGCCAGTAGGCTTCTGCATCGCTGCCTCCCGCTTCCGCTCCGGAGCGGACGCATGAGCGCGTGAACCGATGCGCCACGGCTTTTCCGTGCTGCACCAGATAGGGGATGATGTCCCTTCCGAAATCCCGGTTCGAGCCGGGCGTCTCCGCATCGCGCCTCAGCTGATCGAACAGGAACCGCGTGTTGAACACATAGATGCCCATGCTCGCCAGGGCCTTGTCCGGGTTGTCCGGCATGCCGGGCGGATCGGCGGGCTTTTCGAGGAAGGAGACGATGCGGTCCGTCTCGTCGACGGCCATCACGCCGAAGCCTGTGGCCTCCATGCGCGGCACCTCAAGGCAGCCGACGGTCACGTCCGCGTCCATGTCCACGTGCTGCCGGAGCATGAGCTCGTAATCCATCTTGTAGATGTGATCGCCGGCCAGGATGATGATGTACTCGGGATCGATGCTCGCGATGATGTCGATGTTCTGAAACACCGCGTCGGCCGTGCCTTCGTACCACATCGTTTCCGAAACGCGCTGGCTGGCCGGCAGGATGTCGAAGCTCTCGTTCCGCTCGGCCCGGAAGTAGTTCCAGCCCCGCTGCAGGTGGCGGATCAGGCTGTGGGCCTTGTACTGCGTCGCCACGCCGATGCGCCTGATGCCGGAGTTCAGCGCGTTCGAGAGGGCGAAGTCGATGATGCGCGTGTTGCCGCCGAAATAGACCGCGGGCTTGGCGCGAATGTCCGTCAGTTCCATCAACCGGCTGCCGCGTCCGCCGGCGAGAACATACGCCATGGCATGACGGGCAAGAGGTGCGGAGGGAACACTGGAATTCGGCAAGGGCGGGTCCTCACATCAAAGGCAGCCACCTCCAAACCTTGGAAACGCCGGAATGGCTGCAGGTTCCTGCGGCGTCCGCGACTGCAACGGAGTTCCCGCCCGGAGGCCCACGGCAGAAGCCGAAGGCTTGTGCGCCGGTATGCTCAGCTCGTCCGCGTCGACCGCTTGCGCTTCGGTGCGGCCGGAGCTTTGCTGCTCTCCTCAACGGGAGCCGGAGCAGGAGTGCGCTTCTTGCGGGTCTTCGGAGGAGGCGCCTCGTCGGCCGTCATGCTGGTCATGCCCAGGGGGGCGGGATTGGTGAAGGATGGCGGCTGGGTACCCGAGCCCTCGCTGCTTTCGCCGACGATCTCCCGCTCGGCCTGGTACCAGTACTCGTCCGCCCGATCAGGGAGAGCCCCGTGCCGCATCCAGAGCTCGTAAGCCCGTTCACGGATTTTGTTCTCTAGATCCTTGTCCATGGTCGCCCTTCGGTCCCGATGTCATGCCCCAGCCTGATGAAGCGCGAAAGAAGGCCAACCAGACCGTTCCGCCGCGGTTGGCGCGCTCACCATGCGAACTGTGTAAGTTATTAGGCGCTTCTTCGGATTGGCAACGGCAAAGGCCGGAATCCGCTGCAAATCTCTGCCCAGAGAACAGGCCGGCTCCGCCGAGATTTCAGGCACGCTCACGACTGCTCGGGCGCCTTGAAGCTGACGACCCTGTACACATACCAGATGGCCAGCCCCGCAACGACGACGTTCGAGATGGGGTTCAGCCATTCGGCCACCTTCTCGTACTGGCTCTCGAGGAGGTATCCCGCGCCCGCAAGAAAGATCGTCCAGAGAGCCGTTCCGAGGGAACTCCAGAACAGGAAGGTTGTGATCGGAATGCAGTTCACCCCGGCCGGAACGGAGATGAGGGAGCGGATCGCCGGAATCAGACGCCCGAGGAACAGGGCCATCGCCTGATGGCGGGAGAAGAAGGCCCTGGCCTGATCCAGCTCGTCGGGATGCATGGTCAGCCAGCGGCCGTGCTTGGCGGCGAAGCGCTTCAGGCGCTTGGCTCCGATCCAACGGCCGATGAGAAACCAGAAATAGGCGCCGGCGAGCGAGCCGATGGTGCCCGCGATGATGACCCCCGCGAAGCTGAGCGTTCCCTTGGCGGCGGAAAAGCCCGCCAGGGGCATGATGACCTCCGAGGGGATCGGCGGGAAAACATTCTCCAGCAGCATGAGCAGGGCAATGCCGAGATATCCGGCCTTGTCGATGAGGCTGACGATCCAGTCGAACACGATGGTCCCCGCTTTCTGAAGAGATGCCGGAAACTGCGCCATGCGGGCTCTGCCTGCAAGCCCGGCGCTCTCCGGCAACGATTTTCGGAGCGCTCTGTTTCCAGCAGGAACCTTGGCCTCTGTTTCCGAGTTGGCACAGGACTGCGTTTAGGATCTTAGTCGCGTGCAGCTTCTGGAAGAAACGACAAGCCGGAAGGACCTTCAGTTCGCGCAGGCGGCCGGACGGCTGCCTGAGGGCTCGATCCTTCGTCCCGGGCAGAATTGCTGGCGCATCTCCAGGGCCGGTCGCGCATCGGTCCTCATCGACGGGTCCGCCTATTTCGCCGGCCTGGAAGCCGCCCTGCGCCGCGCGCGACGCTCCATTCTCATCGTCGGCTGGGATTTCGACGGCAGCATCCGCCTGCGCCCGGACGCGAGCGCCGAGGAATCGCCCCCGCTCGGCCCCCTGCTCCGCTCCCTCGTTGAGGCCGAGCCTGACCTCGAGGTCAGGATCCTGGTGTGGAGCATTGCCGTCGTGCACGCTCCAGGAGCGCCCGGCCCGCTCATCTTCGGCGCGGACTGGCAGGACCACCCGCGCCTTCACGTCAAGCTCGACACCCACCACCCGCTTTATGCGGCCCACCACCAGAAGCTTGTCTGCATCGACGACGCCATGGCGTTCGTCGGCGGCATGGACCTGACGGTCGAGCGCTGGGACAGCCCGGGCCATGCCTGCGACGACCGCCTCCGGCTGAAGGACGACGGGGGCATCTACGAGCCGGTCCACGACATCCAGATGGCGGTCGACGGCGAGGCCGCGCGATCCGTCGCCGAGATCGTTCATACCCGCTGGAAGCTCGCGACGGGCGAGGAGCTGAGCCCGGCCGTTCCCGACGGGTCGGACCCGTGGCCCGAGAGACTCGCCGCTGATTTCACCGACGTGCCGGTCGCCATCGCCCGCACCTATCCGGCCTGGGGCGAGCAGCAGGCCGCCCAGGAGGCGGCGGCCCTGACCCTCGACGCGCTCTCCGCGGCGCGGAAGTGCATCTACATCGAGGCGCAATACATGACGACGCCTCTCGTCGGCGACGTTCTCGAACGCCACCTGGCGGACCCCGACGGGCCGGAGATCGTCGTGATCCAGACGCACGAATCCCATGGCTGGACCGAAGGGCTGGTGATGGGCGCGAACCGGGACAGGCTGATCCGGCGCCTGCGCAAATGCGATCACGCCGATCGTCTGCGCGCCTATTACCCGGTGGTTCCCAACGGCACGGGCGGCGAATGCCAGGTGCTCATTCATTCCAAGCTCATCATGGTGGACGACGTGTTCCTGCGCGTCGGCTCCTCGAACCTGAACAACCGCTCCATGGGTCTCGACAGCGAGTGCGACCTCGCCATCGAAGCGACGACCGAGGAAGAGCGCCGGACCATCGCGCGCCTGAGGGACACGCTCGTCGCCGAGCATCTCGATGCGCAGCCGGAAGCCTTCGCGAAGGCCGTGGACGCAGAAGGCGGGTCCGTCATCCGTGCCATCGACCGGCTCAACACCGGGGCGCGCGGCCTGCGCGCCTTCGCGGCCATGGCGGACGACGGGCCGGATGCCCCAGCACCGGGCACCGGTCTCCTGGATCCGCTCGAGCCCTTCGAGCCGCTCTCCCTGTTCCGCCGCCGTAAGGACTGACGGCTAGCGCATCGTGCGGACCCAGAGGGCCGCGTCAGCGAAAAGTGGACCCGGTTTTCCGGTCCACACGATGCGCTGCTTAAAGGATTGAGCATCGGATTGAGCCCAAAAGTGCAAATCCACTTTTGGGTCCGATGCTCTAGGCCTTCACGGCATCGGGTGGGTGCCGTTCATGCGCGGATCCTCGCCCCCGCAGGACCAGCTCCGTCACGGCGAACAGAATGGCGCCGAGGCCCAGCGGCGCGAGGAAGTAGACGAACCGGAACACCAGGAGCGGCCCGATCAGGTCGCTCTGCGGCAGAAGATACATCACGACGCTCTCGATCACCCCGAGGCCTCCAGGCACATGGCTGACCAGAGCCGTCGCGTTGGCGATCACATAGACGGACGCTACGCCCAGATACGCCACATCGGCCACGGCCGCGAGGGCCTGGTGCAGGCAGGCGGCCACGAAGGCGAAATTGACGGATCCGACGAGGACCTGTCCGGCGGCGAGCGGGAAGGCCGGGATCTCGAGCGACCAGCGCCGGATCCGCAGCGGCCTGCGCACGAAGACCGACAGGACCAGATAGACCGCCGGCCCCGCAAGGCAGCCCAGGCCCAGGGCCAGAACGACCGGCCGGGTCAGTCCGGTAATCTCCACGGCCAGTTCGGAGCGCAGGAGCAGGGCCGCTCCGCCCAGGGTCAGGAGGCCGAGGCCGACCGTGACCCCGCAGAAGACGATGACCTTCGCCACCTCGCCTCCGTTCAGCCCCCAGCGGGTGTAGAAGCGATAGCGCACGGCGCCGCTGCTGAGGGCGGCCAGCCCGATGTTATGGCCGAGGGAGAGGGCCGTGAAGGACGCGAGCGCCGCCTTCGGATAGGGCAGCGGCCGGCCGACATAGCGCAGGGCGAGATAATCGAAGAAGGTCAGGCACAGGTAGCTCGCCGCGGCAAACCCTGCGGCCCCCAGGAGCCTTGCCGTGGGAACGGCCGTGACGGCGGCGATCAGCTCGTCGAGGCTGTAGCGGCTGAGCGTGCGGTAGAGCAGAAAAGCCGCCAGGCCGATGGCGGCCGCAGCGATCACGTACTTCCAGTTCCGCATTCTCTCTCCTTACCGGGGCTCCCGCTGCAAACGGCACAGCTGTCCCAACCTCAACGCAGAGACCCGGCCTGCGATCCGTCAGGGCCTTCGGAAGACCTCCTACCCGTGCGCATGGGCCATGCTCGCCTGGTGCGCCTTGCCGCGAACGACCTGGAACTCGACCAGCAGCGGGAGGTGGTCCGAGGCGACTCGGGCCAACGGCGTCCTGACGGCCTCGACCCGCTGCACGGCGATCCCGCGGCTGACGAAGACATGGTCGATGCGCAGCATCGGCAGGCGCGACGGAAAGGTCGGCCTGGGCTTCGGCAACCTCGCCAGCGCCTGGGCATCCCAGAGATGCGACGTGAGGCGCTGGTAGGCGCGCGAGCGCGGCGTGGCGTTGAAGTCCCCCAGCAGGATCGAAGGCTCCCGGCAGGACGGATGGCCGAGCCAGTGCGGCCCGAGCAGGGCATTGACCTGAGCGAGCCGCTCGTGGCGGCGAAGGCCCAGATGGGTGTTGACGATCTGCACCTCGACGCCGCCGATGTTGACCGAGGCCCAGAGAGCGCCTCGCGGCTCGAGGCCCGGCTTTCCGGCAAGGCCGGGCAACGCTTCCGCCTTGACAAGCTTCGAGGGCCTGTGGGTCAGGATCGCGTTACCGTACTGCTCCTCCAGCACCCGCATGCTGGCATGGAAATGCACATGCATTCCCAGCGCCTGGGCGATCGCATGGGCCTGATCGACGCCTCCCGTCCTGGCACGCCCCACGTCGAGCTCCTGCAGGGCCACCACGTCAGGCTCGTAGGCTGCGATCACATCGGCGATGCGCGCAGGGGACAGCCGTCCGTCCGTGCCGAGGCAGCGGTGTACGTTGTAGGTCAGGATTCGCGGCACTTCGCCCCCTGTTGGCAGCCTTCCGGAGGGAGCGCCCCGCTCGCCGGCTGGTTTCTCTGCAGATGGAACCAGAACTCCCGATCCAGGGGACTGGATCCATTCAAGCGCGGCTTTTCAGGGATGGGATCCGAAAAGGAACGGGGACCGTGCGTACATCCGGCCCCGGCCCCCGCCTCCTCGACCGGCTGCAGCCGCAACCGGATTCAGCCATCTTAGACCAGACCCGCGAGGCCGGATCAGAGCATAGTGGGTAGGCGGCCTCATCCCGACGGGGGCCGCAAGCCCCCGTGCAGGAGCCTAGATGCGAGAAAAAAGGATTCCCGCCCCTGCCCTGGCGCGCTATGGCATGCCCGTGGAAGGCAGTTGGAGCTGACATGTCCGGGACGTTCTCTCTTCAGAAAGACAAGATCCGCGTTCTCTTGCTCGAGGGGGTGAACCAGAGTGCCGTCGACCTGATCGAGGGGGCGGGCTACACCAACCTCACCCACCTCAAGACGGCGCTCGACGAGGATGCGCTCATCGAAGCCCTGCAGGGGATCCACCTCCTGGGCATCCGCTCCCGCACCCAGCTGACGAGCCGCGTTCTGCAAGCCGCCAATCGGCTGATCGCCGTCGGCTGCTTCAGCGTCGGCACGAACCAGGTCGATCTGGAGGCCGCACGCCACGCGGGCATTCCCATTTTCAACGCCCCGTTCTCCAACACCCGGAGCGTGGCCGAGCTGGTGATCGGCGAGATCGTCATGCTCCTGCGCCGCACTTTCCCCAAATCCTCCGCCGCCCATGCAGGCCAATGGGACAAGTCCGCAACGGACAGCCACGAGGTGCGCGGCAAGACGCTCGGCATTGTGGGCTACGGCAATATCGGCTCGCAGCTCTCGTACCTGGCCGAGGCCATGGGCATGCGCGTCATCTTCTTCGACCAGACCGACAAGCTCCGCCACGGCAACACCGAGCCTGCCGACAGCCTGCACGCCCTGCTGGGCCAGAGCGACATCGTCAGCCTGCATGTGCCGGAGACGCCGGCCACCCACGGCATGATCGGCAGGGCCGAGATCGCCGCCATGAAGAAGGGCGCTTATCTCATCAACAACAGCCGCGGCACGGTGGTGGATCTCGACGCCCTCGCCGAAGGCTTGCGGAGCGGTCATCTGCGGGGCGCGGCCGTCGATGTGTTTCCCGTCGAGCCAGCATCGAACAAGGAGCGCTTCGTCACGCCGCTGCAGGGCCTCGACAACGTTATCCTGACACCTCACATCGGCGGATCGACGGAGGAAGCCCAGGAGCGCATCGGCGCAGAAGTCGCCAAGAAGCTGACGGACTATTCCGACGTGGGCACGACGGTCGGCGCCGTGAACTTTCCCCAGGTCCAGCTGCCGTCCCGGCCTTCGGGCACGCGCTACATCCATGTCCACAGGAACGTGCCCGGCATGCTCGGGCGCCTGAACAATGCCTTCTCCCAGCGCGGGCTCAACATCACGGCCCAGCACCTGCAGACCGATGGCGAGATCGGGTACGTGGTGATCGAGGTGGAAGGACGGCCCGAGCAGAGCCGCGAGACCTTGCAGGAGATCCGCGCGCTGGAGGGCACCATCCGCGCCCGCCTTCTCTACGCCCGTGGATGATCGGCAGGTGCGGGACGCCTGATCCGTCAGGCGACCTTCATGGAGCATTCGCGCGCAAGGCATGATACCGTCGATGACGCCATCTCCCCCGTGGACGCGATGGCGCGCTCGTCCGAGCGAAAGCAGGAATGGGATTGCCGGTGTTCATGTGAAGTTACGTCATTTCATGCATCAGGCAGCGAGCGGTCTCGCCCGCATGATCGGGGCTCCCCGTATGGCTGCGCATAGGGCGGAGCCTGTACTCGGAGACTCTGTGCCACCGAACGCAGAACGCGAGCAGCCCGGAGACGAGCGGTCTTCGCCCTCGCCTCTACAAACGCACCAATCCGTTGAGCCTCCACCGCTCGACAACGAGGTTGAGCCCCCCTCGTCCATTCATGCCCAACTGGAACGCTTCAGCCATATGAACACGTCCGTCGACACCCTGGCCGAGCAGATGCTGACTCTCGTCGAGATCGTGTCCGCTCAGGAAAGGGACATCAAAGCGCTCAAGGAACAGTGTCGCGTGCTGGAGGAGCATGACCAGGCGATTGCGGTGGCATTCTCCACCTTCTTTCACGTTCTCTCCGCCGGGCGCGTCGCGAAGCTGGGGGAGATCGCCACCATCCTGAACCACATCATCAAGGTCGCCGAGCAGGAAGGACGCCCGGCCGCGTCCATCAAGTTCCTGAAGGATCTCGCCGGCATGCTCCCCGAGGATCAGCGCTGATCCTGTCTGCACGAATGACATGCCTGACGTGCCAGGAAGCGACGCCGATCTTAAGCATCCGTTAACCCTCCTGTTTCACACTTCGTAAACTTCTGCGATGGAGCCGCCGGGTATGTCGGCCCGAACACCGGGTCCATTGCCCTGCGGCCCCGAGTGCCGGCAGGCCAAGGCAAAGGAACGAGTGATGGCGACGGACAGGGCAGGAGCGACGATCGAATCGGCCATCGCAACGCATGTCGTTAGCGTCTTCGAGCGCGGCAGGCAGGCAACCACCGTCGCCCAGATCCGACGCCGCATCACGGACGATTTCGAACCGCCGCAGCTGCAAACCGGGCAGGACAATCATCCCCCGGCTCTCGTCGCTCTTCACCGCCGGATCGTTGCAGCCTTCGCGCCGAAGGCCAGAGCTTACGACACGCCGGATCGATCCTCGGAGATCGCGGAGCTCAGAGGAAGCATTGAACGACAGCGCGGCTCCCGACAGGGAAGCGAGCAGAGAAACCTGCTCGCCTATGCCAGGAGCCAGCTCCTCATCGAGCGGCAGCAGCTTTCTCTGAAGAACGAGTTCACCGAAGGATTCGGGCGCATCGAAGCGTGGGTCCTGTCGATTGCGTTCCTGGGCCTTGTGCTTCTGAACGTGATCAGCATTCTTTGGGCGCTGCCTCTCCTGGGCTTAAGCATCGGCAGGGCCTGGTATCTCGACCGGCAATGCAAGCGCCGCCGCGGCAAGATCGCGGAGATCGACCGCCTGATCGAGCGGATCGAGCATGCTCCTTGAAGGACCACGCCATCACGAGCGGCCGAGAACGGCCGACGCGATGGCGATGTCCTGAACGGCCAATCCCGAGAACGTCGAGACCGTCACCTGTTCGGCCGCCATGCGGCCCCTGACCTTTCCGGAAACGATCTCGCCGATCTCGACGATGCGGCTCAGGCCTGCTTCATCGTTGTGATAGGCGTGCCAGAGCTCCCCCCTCGAACGACCCTGCGCCCGGCTGTCCGTGACGACCACATCTGCCCGCGCGACGATGTCCGCATCGAGCTCCTGCTTCTCGGCACTGTCGGCGCCGATAGCCGTGATATGCGTGCCGGGCCGGATGTCGGCCCACCGCAGAAGCGGCTCCGAACTCGCCGTGGCAGTGACGATCAGGCGGCAACGGGACGCGACCTCCGCGGGAGAGCGCGCCGTCTCGACGAGAAAGCCCTTGTCCCGCATCCTTTGAGCATAAGCGTCCGCGCGTTCGGGGTTGCGCCCCCAGAACACGATGTTCCGGCAGGCACGAACCGACTGAAGCAACTGCACCTGCAGCTCCGCCTGAATGCCGGTGCCGAGCACCCCGACGGTGTCGATCCGCTCGGGCGCAAGGTGCTTGGCCGCAACCGCTCCTGCGGCAGCGGTGCGCAGATCCGTCAGGCGCCCACGATCGTTGAGCACGGCCGCCAGCTCGCCCGTGCTTTTCCTGAAGACGAGCAGCAATCCGTCGCTGCTGCTCAGGCCGAGCGCGGGATTGTTCCAGAATCCGGATGCGATTTTCACCACATAGGTGTCGCGTGCTTTCAGGTAGCCATACTTGATATGGACCTCACCCGGCGGATCCTCGAACAGGAGCTCGCCGGGCGGCGGAACCACCGCCTCGCCGCGGGAGAAGGCCGCGAACGCCTCTTCCATTAGGGGCACGAGATCGAGCCCCTTCAGACGCTCCTCGATCTGCGCGAGATCGAGAAAGGTGATCGAGCCTGCGGCCGTCATGGCTCACGACCTCGGTCGTTCAGGAGGGAGAATATCTTGTCGTGGTCGAAATTCGCGCCGCAGAGCACGACGACGTTCCGCTGGCCTCTGCAACGGTCCGCCACCTTGAGGAAGCCCGCCAGCGCAAGCGCCGCCGCGCCTTCCACGATCTGGTTCTCCTTGAACGCCAGATCCCGGAGCGCGCTCACGATCTCAGCCTCCGTGCAGGTGACGACCTCGTCGACCACCGAGACCGCAAGCGGCAGCGTGATGCTGTCCTCGTCCATGCCGCCGGCAACGCCGTCCGCGAGCGTGTCGTGATGCTCGGTCTCGACTACGCGCCCGGCTTTCATGGCGGCCGCAAGCGCCGCCGAGTTCTGAGCCGCCACGCCATAGACCCGCGTTGAGGGACTGAAGCTCTTGAGCACGGCCCCGATGCCGCCGATCAGCCCGCCGCCGCCCATGGCGATGAACACGTTGTCGATGGTCTCAGATTGTTCGAACAGTTCCAGCCCGATGGTCCCCTGCCCGGCGACGATCTCGGGATCGTTGTAGGGAGACACATAGACCAGCCCGCGCGATGCCGCCTGCTCCTGCGCATAAAGCTCCGCCAGGCCGCTCTCCGCGCCGTGCAGGATGACGTTCACGTTGAAGGAACGGATCCGGTCGAGCTTGGCCTGCGCGACGGTTTCAGGCAGCACGACCGTCAAGGTCTGACCGATGGAGGACGCCGCCTGCGCCGATGCGATGCCATGGTTGCCCGACGATGCGGTGATGACCTCGCGGTCGTTGCCCAGCGACGTCATCTTGCTGGCGGCTCCGCGGATCTTGAAGGACCCGGTGAGCTGGAAGTTCTCGGCCTTGAAGAAGAGCGACGATCCGGTTTCCCGGCCGATCTGCCGCGACGGGAGCAGCGGCGTCTCGTAGATATGGCCGCGGATGCGCCGGCGCGCCTGCACCGAGCGGGAAGCCGCCTCGAGAACGACACCGATCATGCTGTTTCTCCCTCTGGCATGGGCTCAGGATCCGACCGGCCGCTCATCCGCGTAGCTCTCCGGGAAAGCTTCGCCAGGATTGCGGCGGAGCATTCGATCGTCCTGGCGAATTGGTCGACGATGATGTTCTCGTCGGGCGAGTGGAGCATGGCTCCGTGATGGGTGAGGCCGAGGCCGACGATCTCGGCGCCGAGCTGCTCCACGAAGGGATGGGCCGTGCCGGAAGCCGGGGAGCTGGGCTGCACGATGGCCGGTTGTCCGAAATGCTCTTCGAGGGCTGCCTTCGCATCCTGGACGAACCAGTGGTCGGTGACTGAGCGCACCGGCTTCACGTTAGCGTCGTGCACGATCAGCTCGATGTCGTCGAAGCCGTGACGGTCGAGATGTGCGCGCAGCAGCGCAACGATGCGCTGCGGGTCCTGATCGGGCACGAGGCGGAAATCGATCTTGACCGCGCCTTCCGCCGGCAGGACCGTCTTTGCGCCCTCGCCCGCATAGCCGCCGGAGAAGCCGTTGACGTTCATGCACGGCTCGAAGTTGACGGCGCGATAGAAGTTCGGAGCGTCGATGCCGTCGAGAAGCCGCTGCGCGCCCGTGGCATCCATCAGGCTGTCGAGGGAGTATGGAGGCGCCGAGGCCAGTTCGCTGTCGCTCAGGGAAGGCTGCCGGACGGCATCGTAGAAGCCGTCGATCAGGATTTGCCCCGTGCCGTCGCGCAGGGACGCGGTTGCAGCTGCGAGCCTCCAGAGCGGGTTGTCGAAGACGGCACCGAGGCTCGAATGCAAGTCCGCCCGCGCCGTTCTGGCGCGCAGCTCGACCGCCATCACGCCCTTGAAGCCGCAGAGGATGATCGGACGCCCGCTCGCGTCGATCTCACCGTATTCCCACCAGCACACATCCACCGCCTCGCCGTCGAAGCGCCGCTTCAGGAAGGCCTCGAGGGACGGACTGCCGATCTCCTCCTCGCCATCGACGAGCCAGACGAGCCTGAACGGCAGAGGACCGGGGTGCCGCTCGCGGAACAGGCGCCAGCCCGCGAGGCGGCTGACGAACTCGCCCTTGTCGTCGGCGACGCCGCGACCGTACCAGCGCCCGTCGCGCTCGGACATTTCGAACGGAGGAGAGTGCCACAGCGACACGGGATCCTCGGGCTGAACGTCGTAATGATTGTAGATCATCACCGTCAGCGGCCCGCTGCCAATCTCGCCCACGACGAAGGGACCTACGTCTCCCGGCTGGATCTCCGTGTTGAAGCCCGCCTCCGTCAGCAGATCGCGAACGGCCTCGGCGCACTCGGCGAGCTTTTCGCCGCGCGCGCTGACGGACGGGATGGCGACGAGGCGGCGAAGCTCTTCCCTCGCCCGCGGCAGGTGATCGTGCGGCAGCATCGCTCAACGCGCCTCAGACCAGATTGCGGCGGGCGAGGAAGCCGTCGAGGCGGGCGAGACCCTCCACGAGGTGCTCCGTCGTCACGCCGATGCCGACGCGGATGTGGTTCTCGATCCCGAACCAGCTTCCGGCCACGACGAACACGCTCTCCTCTTCCCGGAACGCATTGGACAAATCCTCGGAGGACATGTCGAAGTCGTAATGCAGGAAGGCCATGCCGCCGGCCGCGGGACGCTGCCAGGACCAGCGATTGCGCTTCTCGATCCAGCTTTGAACGATATCCGCATTCTCGCGCAGCAGGGCCCGCCCGCGCGCAAGGATGCGCTCGCGGTTTTCCGGCGCCATCACGGCGGCGCCGACGATCTGGCTGAGGATCCCGCTGCCGATGGTGGTGTAGTCCTGCCGCTTGGCCGCTTCCTCGACGACCGTCTCGGGTCCGACGATCCAGCCGAGGCGTAAGCCCGGGCAGGCAAACGATTTCGACAGGCTGCTGGTGACGATGACCCGGTCGTAGCTTCCGTAGAACGTCTCCGTCTCGGCCCCGTCGATCTCGCCGCCGCGATAGATCTCGTCGACCATGAGCCAGGCTCCCGCCTTGCGTGCGGCCTCCAGAAGAAGCTCGCGGCTGCGGGGCGAGAGAACGGCGCCGGTCGGGTTGCCGGGGTTCGTTGCTGCTATCAGCTTCACGCCGCCTTCGACCGCCTGCGCGAGCGCATCCGGGTCGATCTGCCAGCCATGGTCGGCCAGGAGCGGCAGCCGCTGCACGTTCATGCCGAGCGCGCGCCCGAGGCCATCCACCTGCATGAAGTTGGGAACGGCGAAGAGCACCTTGTCGCCCGGATCCACCATGGCCATCAGGGCGATCATCGTGGCTTCCGAGGAGCCGTTGGTCACCAGCACGTTGGATGCGGCTGCACCCGGATACCAGCTTGCGATGGCGGAGCGCAGGTCCGGCCGCCCATCGGTCCAGCCATAGCCGAGCGGCAGCCGCAGGAGTGCCTGCGCGGCGTCGTCCGGCATGATCTCCTCGATGGTGCAGGGGTGCACGCCGCTTTCCGTCAGGTTGATCTCGACGCCGTTCTCGAAGAGCGTCTGGTTCCGTTCCATGAGAAAGGTATCGAACTGCACGATGGCTCCAATCCGGAAAATGACGGCGCTCCGGCGCCGCGAGGTGCCGGACCATGGCAGCAGGGAATTTGTACCGTCAAGTCCAAATTGGACTATCGCGTCCAAAATCGCAATGCTACAGAGCCTTTGAAACCTTGCTCAGCCTCACGGGGATCCCATGAAAATCGAAGAGTTCACGCTCGAGCGCATCCAGTCGCTGTATGAGAACACGGTCGAGTACAACCTGTCCGACAGCGGCGTGCACCCGTACTCCCTGCGTGAGCTTCTGACCCCGGAGCAGCAGACCCGGTTGCTCGATGTGGAGCTGGGCTACGGCTGGACGAACGGGCGCGTAGAGCTGCGCGAGGCCATCGCCAGGCTGCACAAAGGGCGCAATGCCGACGAGGTGATCGTCACCAACGGCTCGGCCGAGGCGAACTTCCTGCTCGTGATGTCCCTGCTCGAACCGGGCGACGAGTTGGTCGTGTTCGTTCCGAACTACCTGCAGATCTGGGGCTGGGCTCGCGCCATCGGCGTGACCGTCAAGGAGGTTGTTCTGCGCGAGGAGTTGGGATGGACTCCCGATCTCGACGACGTGCGCAAGGCCGTGTCGTCTCGCACGAAGATGATGACGATCTGCAACCCGAACAACCCGACCGGCAGCGTCCTGTCGCGCGAGACCATGGACGGCCTCGTGGCGATTGCCCGCGAGCACGGGATCTACCTGCACGCGGACGAGGTCTACAAGGGCGCGGAGCTGGAGCAGGACGAGCCTCCGAGCTTCGCCGACCTCTATGAAAAGGCCATCATCACCAGCGGACTCTCCAAGGCGATGGCGCTTCCCGGGCTGCGCATCGGCTGGCTCGTGGGACCGGCGCAGGAGATCTACGCCTCCTGGCAGCGCAAGGACTACACGTCGATCACGACCGGCGCCGTCAGCGAGTTCGTGGCCGAGATCGTCGTGGAGCCCGCAAAGCGGCAGGAGATCCTGGAACGCAGCAAGCGCATCCTGCGCGAAAACCTCGCCCTCCTGCAGCGCTGGATCGACGAGAACAGCGACCTGTTCTCGTTCGTGCCACCCAAGGCCGGCGGCATGGCGTTCATCCGCTATGCCATGCCCATGAACTCAACGGAGCTGGTGCATCGCCTGCGCGAGGAGCGCGGCATCATGCTGCTGCCGGGCGATGTCTACGGCATGGACCACTATATCAGGATCGGCATCGGCGCGCCGGCCCACCATCTGGAGGCAGGCCTCGAGCGCCTCGCGGCCTTCGTGCGCGCGAAACTGTCATGACGCAGGCGCAGAAGGCGTCTCCGACGAAGGGCCTTGCGCCGGAGCTCGCGGCCTATGCCCCGGTCTGCGACGCCATCGCCCTGCTGTTCCAGCCCTATGCCGAGGTGGTGCTGCACGATCTCTCGTCGGAGACGGTCGTGTATCTGTCGAACCCTTTCTCAAAACGCGAGCTCGGCGAGCCGTCTCTGCTGCACGAGATCGACTTCAAACCGTCCGACGTCATCATCGGTCCCTATGAGAAGGTGAACTGGGATGGGCGACGCATCAAGTCGGTGAGCGCCGTCCTTCGCGCGGGGCGCAAAGCCGTCGGCATTCTCTGCATCAATGTCGACGTGTCCCATTTCCACGCCGTGATGCAGACGCTGACAGCCCTTGTGGCCGTTCCACAATCCGCCGAGAAGCCGGCTTCCCTGTTCAAGGAGGACTGGCACGAGCGCATCAACGAGTACATCCAGAGCTGGACCCGCGAACGCGGCCTCTCCACCGCGGAAATGACGCGCCTGCAAAAGCAGCAGCTCGTGGCCGATCTCGCCGGCGACGGCGCGTTCGGAGGGCGCAATGCGGCGGCCTACATCTCGCGCGTGCTCGGCCTGGGCCGCGCCACCGTCTACAACTACCTTCGCCGGAAGGATCAGGCCTGACGCGGAAGCAGCGCGTCGCGCACGGCCCGCCAGCTCGCCTCGTCGGGTGCGCTGATGAGGCCGCCGCTTCGATTGGCCGGACGGTAGGCTGAGCCGTCGAAATGCGCCGTGTAGCCGCCGGCCTCGCGGTGGATCAGCCAGCCGGCCGCATGGTCCCACGGCATGACGCTGGACGAGAACGAGAAATGCAGGTGACCTGCGGCGATCAGCCGATAGGTATGCGCCGAGCACCGGAGATCGGCCGCCATTGCGAGTTTCGGCAGGTTGCCCGTCACCAGGGGACGCAACGTCTCGGGAAGGTAGCGCCAGGAGACATTGCCGGCCATCTCGGAGAGCGGAACGGCCGGTGAGACATGAAGGGAGACAGTGCTGCCGTCGGGCCGCTGGATCCAGGCTCCCTCGCCGCGAACGGCCATGGCCCAATCATCCGAAATCGGATCCAGGATGATCCCGCACACGACCTCTCCCTTCATCGTCACGGCCGCCATGACGCCGAAGAGCGGAAGGCCGGATGCGAAGTTGAGCGTGCCGTCGACGGGATCGAGGATGAAGGCGAGATCCGCCGCATCGAGACCGTCGAGCAGCCGGGGATTGCGGCTCACGCCCTCCTCTCCGATCACGACGGCTGAGGGGAACAGACGCCGAAGCTCCGCCTCGATCATCCGCTCGGCTGCTTCGTCCGCATCGGTCACAAGGTCGAGCTGCGAGGTCTTGGTCCTGACAGCACTTGCGGAGAGATTGCGAAACCGCGGCAGGATCTCGGTCTGCGCGGCGACCCTGAGAAGGTCCGCGACGGCCATGGCATCAGATCGGGAGAAACTCATGAGGCTAGTACCGTCCTGTTGTCCTGCGGATGCCCGTTAGATCATCTCGAGCGGGCGCTTGCGCTTCGGCGCCGGGAACTCGGCATCGATGGCGGCCATGTCCTGGGGAGTCAACCGGATCTCCAGCGCCATGCGGTTCTCCCGCACATGCTCGACGCTCGACGCCTTGGGGATGGCGACCACCCCGGGCCTGTTCAGCAGCCAGGCCAGGGCGATCTGGAACGGGCTTGCCTCATGGGCTTGTGCGATGGTCTGCAGCGCACCGCCTCGGGGAAGCCTCCCCTGCTCGATGGGGCTGTAAGCCATCAGCGGCATGCCGCGTGCCGCCATCCAGGGGATGAGATCGAACTCCGGGCCGCGCCGCGTCACGTTGTAGAGAACCTGATTGGTGGCGCAGTTTTCTCCTGCCGGCACACCGAACAATTCCTCCATGTCGTCCATGTCGAAGTTGCTGACGCCCCAGTGGCGGATCTTGCCGGAGCGGCGCAGCTCCTCGAAGCCGGCGACCGTCTCCTCCAGCGGAACGCTTCCGCGCCAGTGCAGGAGATAGAGGTCGAGCCGATCGGTCTTCAGCCGCCGCAGGCTGCGTTCGCAGGCCTCGATCACGTCCTGCCGGCCGGCATTGTGAGGATAGACCTTGCTGACGAGGAAAAGGCGCTCACGCTCCGCGGCCAGAGCCTCGGCCACCAGTTCCTCGGCGGCTCCCTCCCCGTACATCTCGGCCGTGTCGATCAGGGTCATGCCGAGCTCGACGCCAAGGCGCAGGGCCTCGATCTCCTGCGCCCTGCGCCCGGCCTTCTCGGCCATTTGCCAGGTGCCCTGTCCGAGGGCGGGAATGCTTTCGCCGGCCGGCAGGGTGACAGTCGGGTTCATCGTCGGCTCTCCCTGACAGATGCGCTATTGCAGGCGCGGGGTCTTCATGAAGCGGCCCCTGTCCGCCGACCGGATCGTCACGTCGAACCTGTCGCCCTCACGCTCCAGGGTGAGAGGAACGTCGACGCCGGCCGGGCCGAGCGCCCAGATGGCCCGGTAGAACTCCGCCAGGGATGAAACGCTCTGCTCCCCGACCGCATGGATCTGATCGCCGGCCCGCAGGCCCGCCCGCTGCGCCGGAGCATCGCCGGCGAGGCCGATGATCGTGAGCTGCTCGTCCTCCGCCTCCGCGACATAGAAGCCGAGCCAGGGCCGCGGCTCATGCTTGACCCGCCCGGAGGTGAGGAGGTCGTCGAGGATGGGCTTCAGCAGGTCGATGGGCACGCTCATGTTCAGGGGCACCACGGTTCCGCCGGAAGCCTGGTGCTGGAGCTGGAGGGAGCCGATGCCCATGAGGTCGCCGCGCGGGCCGATCAGCGCCGTGCCGCCCCAGTTGGGATGGGCCGGCGCGGTGAAGATGGCGCCGTCGATCAGATACTCCCAATAACCTGCGAATTCCTGGCAGGCGACCACCTGGGCCGCCAGGGAATGGATTTGCCCGCCGCTTCCTCCGACGACGACCTGCTCTCCGGGCTTCAGCCGCCGGGAATCCCCGAGGGCCAGCACAGGCACGCCCAAAGGCTCGAGCGCCTGCACGAGACCGAAGCCGCTCTCGTAGTCGTAGGCGATCACATGCGCCCCCACGACCCGCCCCTTGTTGGTGGTGAGCCAGACCTCGTCCGCTTCGGCGATGAGATACCCGATGGTCACGACAAGGCCGTCATCCCGGATGACCACGCCCTGCCCCGCCCGCTCGACGCCGAGGGTCTCGGCCGTGAAGGCATCCTCGGGAACGCGCGCGCGCAGGGTCACCACGGCCGACAGGGCGTTCTTCAGGTCGTAGTCGAGAAGCCTCGGATCAGGCTGGAATTCAGGAGGGATTTCCCATTCGTCGGGTGGCTGCATGAAAAACTCCCCGGCCTCTCCGCCGAGAGCCCGCACCCTTTCAACATGGCAGGAAAAACCATCCCTTCAACAGCCCTCCCCCTTTTTGACGCACAAAAAGCCGTGTTCTTGGGGATCCCGGAACGGCAGGCGCGGCGGCATGAAAGGGCTCAGGGAGAGGCCTTTTTAAGCGGGTTCCAGGGATCTGACCGGAGGAGCCTCGCGCTCGATCCGCTGCGCCTGCTCCTGGCGCTTCTTCAACATATGGATGGCTTGCCGGGCGTAGAGACGGAACTCGTGCTTCAGGGTTCGGGAGGCGTTCTCCCAGGCTCCCGTCTCATGCCGAGCGGCAAAGAACGCTCGGGCGATATGCTCGACCTCAAGTTCCACCTGATCCACCTTTGCCCCCACGGAGAAACCGTTTCGTCTCTCGCGACGCGCGGAACGATGCCGCTGCGTCAACCGGCAAGGTGTCTGATTTGCGGGGATGTGTCTGTATCAAAAAAGACACGACCAGGAGCTTTGAAGAAGGAGCGCGTGCAACCCCTCGAAGGCCTATGCTGCCTGGGCCTTTGCAAGGAAGTGATCGATGTCCTGCTTTAACCGCTGCAATTGCTGATCCAGAGTCTGCTTGGCATCCGAAACCTGATGTGCTGCCGAGGCGGCGGATGCAGTCGATCCGGTCAAAGCCTCGATGCTGCGCACGACCGCATGGGTATGATCGGTGGTCTGGCTGACATTCACGGCGATCTCGGATGTGACGGCGGCCTGCTCCTCGACCGCGGCCGCGATCGCCGTGGCAATGCCGCTCAGATCGTCCATGATGCGGCCGATGTCATCGATATCGGTCACGCTTTGCCGGGTCGCTTCCTGAATGGCGCCGATGCGGGTGCCGATCTCCGTGGTGGCCTTGGCCGTCTGGTTTGCCAGGGTCTTCACCTCCTGGGCGACGACGGCAAAGCCCTTGCCCATCTCTCCGGCCCGCGCCGCCTCGATGGTGGCGTTGAGCGCCAGCAGGTTGGTCTGCGCGGCGATCCTCTCGATCAGATCGACCACGTCGCCGATCTCCCTGGCCTGCTCGGCCAGCCCGGTGACGGTGTCCTTCGTGCGCCGGGAACTCTGCAAGGCGTGCCTGGCCACATCGGCGGAGCGGCTCGCCTGCTGGCCGATCTCGCGAACGGACGAAGCCAGCTGTTCCGTGGCGGCGGCGCCGGACTGCATGTTGGATGCCGTCTGCTCCGCGGCGCCCGTCACCTGCGTCGCCAGGCTGCTGGCATTGGTCGTGGCGGCATCGAGGGCGGCCGCACTCTCGGAAAGCGCTCCACTCGCCTGGCCTGAGATCTGCAGGCTTTCCTGAACGGCGCTGGAGAACGAAGCCACGGCTTGGGACAGGATCTCCCCCTTCTTCTGCCGCTCCTGAACGAAAGCGTCCTGGTAGACGGAGATCGCGAGATCCATATCCAGCATGACGGCCCGGTTGATGACCGTAAGCCTGCGCGCCAGCAGCGGCCCGTTGAAGCGATGCTTCTTCGAGAGAGCGACGACGAGTTCGTTGAGGACGAAGGCATAGCCTCCGATGTACCAGCGGGGCTCGAGGCCGATCTTGTTGTGAATCAGACCGATGCGGCGAATGCCCTCGACATACGCGGCGTCGAAGTTCCCACTGAACAGGCGCGCCCAGTGCTGCAACTGAGCCGATACCAGACGGGATTGCTGCGTTCCGATCATCTGTGACAGCTGCGGCTGCCGGTGCATGTGCACATAGAACGCTTCGAGGATCTTGGGCAGGACAGGATGAATGTCCTGCCAGACCTTTCGCAGTTCCTTGCGAACCCCGTCATCGATCCCGGCAAAATTGAGCCGGTCTGCAATCGCTGAGTCGTTGTGCAACGCTCGTACTCCCATCAATGGAGAAGCCTGTAGCCATTCAGGCTTGATTGGAGCTTGCAAACGTTCGCTTCTTCCTGGCTTTCGAGGCCTCTCGCAACCTGAAACCAAGACAATCACGGCGCGTTGTTCTGAGGAGTTGTGGGGCTATCAAATGACCAACAAGGCAACAGAATATCTTTCCTCGCCGGATACCGGCAGATCCGCATCGCGGCATCGCAGCAACATCCCCTCTCTTCCGTCCAGCATTCAGGACCACCTCGGCCAACTGCTGAGGGCGGAGTATTACGAGCGCGGGGACAAGCCGCGCTTCCTCGGCGACCCTGCGCTTCCGCCCGAATTCGATCCCTATCTTCAGCGCCTCGACCAGAAAGAGAGAGCCCTGAGATCCTCGATGATCAGAGGTCACGGAAGGCAAGCCGTGGCCGCCGCCCTCCTAGGAGTGCATGCCTAGACTATCGGGATCCGAGGCTTCTCCATTGCGGGTCGCTGCAAGACTTCCGAGATAATCCTGGAACTCTTTCCACGGACGGGCAATTCAGAAGCCATGAAAGCTATGAGCGGCAGAGCTGTTCTGAGACAGGCGTTCAGGCATCTGGAACATGAGGTGCCCGGCAAGGTGGCGCGTGTTCTCCGCAGCCTGCGGCACCCCGAAGCCCGATGGATCAGGATGCCCGTCGGCTTCCTCTTCGTCCTTGGCGGGATCTTCTCGATCCTGCCCTTCTTCGGGATCTGGATGCTGCCGTTGGGCTTGCTGCTGATGGCTTACGACATCCCTGTGCTACAAAAGCCCGTCGGCCATTTCACGATCTGGGCTATCGACAAATGGGCAAGCTTAAGACAGCGCTGCTTTCCGGATCGCCCTCAACGGTAGAAACGCCTGCAAGGCACCGGAACTGATGCGCTACCGATCCGGCAGATTGCCGCCGAGCTCATCCTCGATATAGACCGAGATGATCTCATCGAAACTCTTCTCCGCCTGAAAGCCCAATTCCTCGGCCCTGCGGGCATCGAAGCGCCGGGGCCAGCCCTCGACGAAGCGGACGATGGTCGGGTCGATCTCCTGCCGGATGCGGGCGACGCAACGGTCCCCGGCGATCCGCCTGAGGGCGTCGATCTGCTCCGCAACCGTCACCGACACGCTCGGCATCGTCAGGCTGCGGCGCGGCCCGACCTGGGACAGGTCGAGGGTTGCCGCATGGATGAGAAAGTTGACGGCGGACCGGGGCGACGCGTGGGAATGGCGCACGTCCACGGGCACAGGCAGGATCGCCTCCTGACCGTTCAGGGGCTCCCGAATGATGCCTGAGAAGAATCCCGAAGCGGCCTTGTTGGGCTTGCCCGGCCGCACGCAGATGGTCGGCAGCCGGATCCCGATCCCGTCGAAGAACCCGCGCCGCGAATAATCCGCCAGCAGCAATTCGCCGATGGCCTTCTGCGTGCCGTAGCTCGTAAGCGGCGTCAGGAAGAACTCGTCGCCGATGGCTTCCGGGAACGGCGCCCCGAACACGGCGATGGATGACGTAAACACCAGCCGCGGCCTGTACCCACCTCCGGCATGCCGGATGGCATCGAAGAGGAACCGGGTGCCGTCCAGGTTGATCCGGTAGCCCTTCTCCAGATCGGATTCCGCTTCGCCGGAGACGATGGCGGCCAGATGAAAGATCGCATCCGGCCGGCCTGCCACCAGGCGCTCCGCCTGTCCCGGCATGGAGAAATCGGATGTCAGGGTGTCGACGGCAAACGGAGCCTCGGGGCGCTCCGGCTCGACCACATCATGCAGGACAAGATGCGTGATCTCCCGCCCGCCGAGATGCCGGTCCTGCACCAGGCGCTCGGTGAGCTTGCGGCCGACCATTCCGGCGGCTCCAAGAATGAGGACCTGCATCGGCTGTAACCCTTTCTTCGGACATGCCGCGAAACGTATGTGGCGCCGCCCGTCGGCGGCGCCACCTTTTTCTCAAAGCCGAGACTTACTTCTTGCGGATCTGGTTCAACTCGTCCTGCATCATCTTCACGGTCTCGGGACCGATGGTGGCCGCGTGCTTCTCCCAGACGGCCTTGGATTGCTCGCGCATGCGCTCGGCTTCCTGAGCGTTCAGCTCGTTGACGACGACGCCATCGCCCTTGATCTTCTTGAGCGAAGCCTCGGACAATTCACGAGAGACCTTGCGCTGCTCATCCCGAGCCAGGACGGCGCATTCGCTCAGAGCCGCCTGCTCGTCCTTGGACAGCTCGTCCCACAGCTTCTTGGAGTAGAGCACGAGGAACGGCGTATAGGCATGGCGGGTCACCGACAGGTACTTCTGCACCTCGGAGAACTTGGACGTGTCGATGGTCACGAAGGGGTTCTCCTGGCCATCGATGGCTTTCGTCTCGAGAGCGGTGAACACCTCGCCGAAGGCCATCGGAACGGCATTGGCGCCCATGTTCTTGAACGTGTCGAGGAACACGTTGTTCTGCATGACGCGAACCTTGAGGCCCTTGAAGTCCTCCCATTTCTCGACCGGGCGCCGCGAGTTGGTGAGATTGCGGAACCCGTTTTCCCAATAGGCCAGGTTGATGAGCCCGACATCCTCCAGCTTCTTGCTGATCTGGTCGCCGACCTTGCCGTCGAGAATGGCGTCGGCTTCCTTCTCGTTGGCGAACAGGAACGGCAGGTCGAATACGCCGAGATCCGGCAGGATGCCGATGAGCGGCGAGCTCGATGTCACGACCATTTCCTGCGTGCCGGAGCGGAGGGCCTGGGTCGCCTGCAGGTCGCCGCCGAGAGCGTTGCCCCAGAAGCCCTGCACCTTCATCTTGCCGCCAGACTTGTCGGCAAGGCATGTCTTGAGCTTCTCGACGCCTTTTCCGTTGGGGTGATCCTCGTTCACGCCGTTGGACAGGCGGATGGTGCGCTCCGTGAACTGCGCATAGGCGGGAACAGCAGCGAGGATGGTCGCCGCGACACCGGCCGCAAGGGTAAGTTTGAATGCCTTCATGGTGGTTTCCTCTCTCTTTGTTTGACTCTTACTGACTTACCGTCCCCGCAGCCAGGCAAGGGGCACCGTCACCAGCTCAGGGAATACGATGAGCAGGACGAGCACGATGATCTGAGCGATCAGAAACGGGCCGACGCCCTTGATTACGGCGCCCATCGGCACACGGGCGACGCCGCTCACCACATTGAGCACGATCCCGACCGGGGGCGTGATCAGGCCGATCGCGTTGTTGATGATGAACAGGACGCCGAAATACACCGGATCGATGCCCGCCTGCTTGACGATGGGCATGAGAACCGGTGTCAGGATCAGAACGGTGGGGGAGAAGTCCAGCGCCGTTCCGACGATGACCACGAGGAACATCAAGGCGAACATGAGCAGGGTCTGGTTGTCCATCAGCGGCTGGATGAGCCCGCTGATCTCCCCCGGAATATTCGCCTGGGTTATCAGCCATGCGGACACGAGTGCCGCCGCCACGAGGAACATCACCACGGCGGTGGTCTTTGCTGCCGTGAGAAACACCCCATACAGCATCGAAGGCTTGAGCTCCCGATAGACGAACATGCCGATCACGAGCGCATAAACGGCGGCCAGGACCGCGGCCTCCGTCGGCGTGACGATGCCCCACTTGATCCCGCCCAGGATCATCACCGGCATCAGGAGCGCGAAGAAACCGTCCACGAAGGCCTTGCCGCGCTCCCGCATGGTGGTGCGCGGAAACGTTTGCATCTTATCCCGTCTGCTCACGATGGCCCACGCGACGACAAGGGAAATACCCATCATCAGGCCGGGCACGATTCCTGCGAGGAACAGCTGCGAGATCGAGACGTTGGCCGCAACGCCGAAGATGATAAAGCCGATGGAGGGCGGGATCACCGGGGCAATGATGCCGCCCGCCGCGATGAGCCCCGCAGCCCGCGGAACGTCGTACCCTGCATTGCGCATCATCGGGATCAGAATGGCCGCCAGGGCGGCCGTATCGGCCGCAGCGGATCCGGACAAGGCAGCCAGGATGAGAGCCGCCACGATGGCGACATAGCCGAGGCCGCCATGGATGTGGCCGAGGCACGCCAGTGCGAAGTTGACGATGCGCTTCGATAGCCCCCCGACATTCATCAGCTCCCCGGCCAGAAGAAAGAACGGAACGGCCAGGAGCTGAAAGTTGTCGGCGCCGATGATCATGTTCTGCGCGACGATCTGGCTGTCGAAGTTGCCGAGCCAGAGCATGAGCGCAAGCGCGCAGACGATCAGCGCGAAGGCGATCGGCATTCCGAGAGCCATGGCGCCCAGGAGCGAGACGAGGAATACGACGATCGTCACTCGAGGTGCCCCCTCAGGGTATGGGCTTCGTCATCGCTGTAGTCTCCAGCGAAGGCGCGAAGCTCCCGGCCGCTCAGACGTCCGCTGACGACCCGCAGGATGCGAAGTGCGGCCATGATGCCCAGGCCTATGCTCGTGAAGAAGCCAACGCCATAGACCCAGAGCATCGAGATTTCCGTAATCGGAGCATAATTGGTGGCGTTGATCTCCGCCTGCTGCCAGGTGCCCCAGAAGAACACCGCGCAGCACCCGATCACGAAGAGGTCCGACAGGACCATGCAGAGCTTGCGCCCCCAATCGCCCAGGCGGGCCACCAGGGTCTCCACGCCCAGGTGGGCGTTCTGCCGCCCCACCACGACGGCTCCGATGAATGTCAGCCAGACGAAGAAGTACCGGGAGAGTTCCTCGGACACGTCGATCCCGGTGTCGAACAGGTAACGCAGGACCACGTTGCCGAATACCATGACGACCATGGCGGCCAGCAGGAGGACCAGCAGCGCCTCCAGCCCCTTGAAGAAAAAGGATACCGCCTTGTCCACCGCTGCTCCCTGCTTCCTGTCCCTGCTCACATGATTCTGTTCGCCTCGACCGACTGTTCAAGGCCGCTCGGGAGCGAAGTTTCCTGATCTAAGACCCGGCTTCGGAGAGTGTCAATTCGAAGCAGAACAGGCTTTGAGCGTCAGATGCTGGAACATATTCGGGCCGCACGGAAGCGTTCTAATGTTGCGAATTATACTTATGAATACCCTCATGCCGTCTCATTCCGGTGGAAACCGCGCGGCGCTCTCCATAATCCGCAGTCGTTCATCGTGACGGTTGTTCTCCGTTGCCGTTCATGTGCAAATGAGCCGTGGCCATGGCGAGGGTTCAATGAGGATCACCGGCGTCGAGACAATCCGGTTGCAGGAATTCGCGAACATCATCTGGATTCGCATCCACACCGACGAGGGCCTGATCGGCCTGGGCGAAACCTTCATGGGTGCCGCGGCCGTGGAAGCCTACATCCACGAGACCGTGGCGGCCAAGCTGATCGGGCGCGATCCTCTCCAGATCGAAGCTCTCAATCGCGATCTTCAGAACTATCTCGGCTGGAGATCGGCCGGGGTGGAAACACGGGGCAATTCCGCTGTCGACATCGCCTTGTGGGATCTGTTCGGCAAGGCTCACGGCAAACCCGTCTGCGACATGCTGGGAGGGCGCTCACGGGATCGGATCCGGGTCTACAACACCTGCGCCGGCTACCGTTACATCCGCGACGGCCGGGCGCAGAAGGTGGCGAACTGGGGCGTCGGCAGCGCCGAAGGGGCGTACGAGGATCTTGAGGCGTTCCTGCACAGCGCCGATGACTTGGCGCACTCGCTGCTGGAGCAGGGCATCACCGGCATGAAGATCTGGCCGTTCGATGTGGCGGCGGAGCGCAGCCATGGCTACGACATCTCTCCGGCCGAGTTGAAGACAGCCCTCGAGCCCTTCGCCAGGATCCGCAAGGCCGTCGGCGACAAGATGGACATCATGGTCGAGTTCCACTCCCTCTGGAGCCTGCCCATGGCCAAGAAGCTCGCCGCGGCTCTCGCCGAGTTCGAGACCTACTGGCATGAGGATCCGTTCCGTCTCGACAACATCGGCGACCTCAAGGATTACGCCCGGCACTCGAAGGCATGGGTCTGCGCATCCGAGACCCTGTCCTATACGCATGCCTTTCGCGAGTATCTCGAAACCGGCGTCGCCGGCGTCGTGATGCTCGACCTGTCGTGGTGCGGCGGCCTGACCGAAGCGCGCAAGATCGCGGCCCTCGCCGAGGCCTGGCATGTGCCGGTTGCACCTCATGACTGCACGGGGCCGGTGGTTTACGCGGCCTCCTGCCACTTCTCCCTGCACGCGAGGAACGCGCTGATCCAGGAAAGCGTCCGGGCGTTCTACACCGGCTGGTATACCGAGCTGGTGACCGACCTGCCCGCTGTCGCCAACGGAGAGGTCACGGTCAACATGAAGCCGGGCCTGGGGTTGGAGTTGCTGCCGGACCTCTGCAGCCGGCCCGACGCCATCGTCAGGATGTCCGACGGTTCATAGCCGGGACATCAACGAACATTTGATGTGGAATGCCATGAGCGATGTGATCGATGCCCTGAGAGCCGCCCTCGGACCCCAGGTCAAGACGGGAGCCGATGTGCCTTTGCGCAATCATGCCGATGCCAGCGGCCTTGCGCCCACGCCTCCCAAAGCCCTGATCCTGCCGCAGACGACCGAGGATGTCGCCACGGCCCTGCGGATCTGCCACGAGCATGGCCATCCGGTCGTCACGCAAGGGGGACTGACAGGACTGGCAGGCGGCGCACATCCCCAATCAGGAGAAATCGCCCTCTCGCTCGAACGCATGAACGGCATCGAGGAGATCGATGCCGCCAGCGCGACGCTGACGGCGCTTGCCGGCACGCCGCTGGCGGCAGTACAGCAGGCCGCCGATGAGGCGGGCTATCTCTGCGGCATCGATCTCGGGGCGCGGGGCAGCTGCACCATCGGCGGCAATGCGGCCACCAATGCCGGCGGCAATCAGGTGCTGCGCTATGGCATGGCCCGCCGCAACATTCTCGGCCTTGAGGTCGTTCTCGCGGACGGCACCGTCGTCCGGTCGCTGAACAAGATGCTGAAGAACAATGCCGGCTATGACTGGACGCAGTTGTTCATCGGGAGCGAAGGAACGCTCGGCGTCATCACACGGGTCGTGATCGGGCTGCACCCGAAGACCCGAGGTCTCCAGACTGCCCTCTGCACTGTCGGCAGCTTCGACGACGGCCTGCTCGTGCTGCGCCAGTTCCAGCAGACGCATCCGGGACGCCTTCTCGTGTTCGAGGCGATGTGGCGTGAGTTCATGAATGTCGCCACGCAGGTCTGCGGCCTCCCGCCCGCCTTCGAGGCCGAGCACGACGTCACGCTGCTGATCGAGGCGGATATGGGTGAGGATCCGGCGGGAACCGAAGCATTTTCTCTTGTCCTGAGCGAACTCTACGAGCAGGGCCTGATCAAAGACGCTCTGGTCGCACAATCGCGCACCGACCGGAACCGGTTCTGGGCCTACCGGGAAACGCCCTATGAATACGGACGCTTCCTGCCCGAGGAGATCCGCTTCGATGTCAGCGTTCCGCTCGACCGGATGACGGAAGCCGTCGCACATCTGCGCGAGGAAATGCCGAGGCGCTGGCCGGAGGCCATCTGGGTCGTCTTCGGCCATGTGGCAGACAGCAACATCCATATCAACGTGGCCATTCAGGACATGACGGTCGAGGCCAAGAAGAGCGTTCAGGGCCTCGTCTACGATCTCGTCTCACGGCTCGGAGGATCGGTCTCGGCCGAGCACGGCATCGGGCGCATCAAGCGGCCCTACCTCCCCTTGAGCCGGTCCGAACCTGAACTCGCCCTGATGGCCAAGATGAAGCAAACCCTCGACCCGGCCGGCATCCTCAATCCCGGCCGTGTGCTTTAAGCACGGACGGATTCTCCAAGGCGCACGACGATGAATGCTGCAAGTCTCTTCGACCTTTCCGGGCGCACCGCCTTGGTAACGGGATCGAGCGCGGGAATCGGCTTTGCCCTTGCCCAAGGACTGGCAAGGGCGGGCGCGACGGTCGTTCTCAACGGGCGCGAGCCGGGCAGGCTTACGCTCGCGGCCGAGCGGCTCCGCCGGGACGGCCTGCCGGTGCACGAGATGGCTTTCGATGTCACCGACAGCGGATCCGTCAGGCCGGCCATCGCGCGCATCGAGGATGAAATCGGCCCTATCGACATCCTGGTCAACAATGCCGGCATGCAGTTTCGCGCGCCTCTCGAAGATTATCCGGAAGATGCCTGGCATGCTTTGATGAAGACGAATGTCGACAGCGTCTTCCACGTCGGGCAGGCCGTCGCGCAACGCATGATCCAGAGGGTACGCGGCAAGATCATCAACATCTGCTCGGTTCAGAGCGAGCTCGGCCGCCCGTCCATCGCTCCCTATGCGGCCACGAAGGGCGCGGTGAAGATGCTCACCAAGGGCATGGCGATCGATTGGGGAAAGCACGGTCTTCAGGTCAACGGCCTCGGGCCCGGTTACTTCAAGACGGAACTCAATCGGGCGCTCGTGGAGGACAAGGCTTTTTCCGATTGGCTGATCGGCCGAACGCCCTCACGCCGCTGGGGCGAGCTGGAGGATCTCGTCGGAGCGGCCATCTTCCTCTCTTCCGATGCCTCGAACTTCGTCAACGGACAAATCATCTATGTCGATGGAGGGGTGACAGCCTCGCTGTGAGACATCTCACGCGGGAAAACCTGGCCGCCGCATTCGGAATGCCTTCCCAGCCCCGCCGCTGGTCGCCACCAGGCGAAACCGGCCGTTAACGGCTTGACCCTTAATGAGTGGCCATTGGCGGTTGCATTCCTGCTGCAGGCTGGTTAGCAACGGCCCGTGATTTGCCGGAGAAGCTACTTGGGAGGATCCTCATGGCCCACGGAGCGTACTGCGTTGCGTTCAAGCATGATCGCTGGACGGTCTCGCATTTCGGGAGAGACCTGGGGTCGTTTCACTTTCGCGCCAAGGCTCTGAAATTCGCCGTTGAATCGGCCTATTGGTCGGCCGTGTCGAACTGCCCCACCGTGTTCGTTCTCGATCGGACCGGCGATTTCTACACGGCATGGCAGGGTGACAGGGACACGCTGACGGCGACCCTGTAGGCATCTCATCGACGCCGGACAGGCTATGCTACGGCAGCCTTCCGGGGGTGGGAATTCTCAACTTCAATCGTCTCCGGCGGATTCACCAGAGCCTGGATCTTCTCTGCCAGGTCGACCGCACGATAGGGCTTGTAGAGAAGATTGAGATCCTCCAGCGTCTCTTCAGTGTCGAAATAGCCGGTCGTCAGCAGCACCTGAAGCTCAGGGTGCTCCCGCTGGATGAGGCGAGCAAGATCGACGCCGCTCAGCTCTCCAGGCATGCGAACATCCGACAGAACCAGGCAAATATCCTGGCTCGCTTTCAGGACACGGGCCGCCTCGTCGCCGCTCTCCGCCTCCTGCACCGCGAAGCCTAGCGAGCGCAGCGTGGAAATGGCTACCTGGCGAACCGCAGGGTTGTCCTCGACCACCAGAATGGTCCGCCCTTCCCCGAAGGGCGTCGCGATGCTCGCATTCTTCTGAGAGACGTCCTCGGCGATCTCGTGGGAACGAGGAAGGAAGATGCGAATCGTCGTTCCGACATTCTGCTCGCTCTCCACCTCCACCCGGCCGTGGCATTGCTGAACGAACCCATAGACCATGCTGAGGCCGAGACCCGTGCCTTTGCCGCTCTCCTTCGTGGTGAAGAACGGCTCGAAGACCTTCTCCAGCACGTCGGGCGGCATGCCGATCCCGGTGTCCTGAACGGCGATGGTCACGTAGTCGCCGCTTGGAAGCGGCTTTCCCTCCTCGACGGCTTGGTTCGAGACGGTGATCGTCAAATCGCCGCCGTCCGGCATGGCGTCGCGAGCATTCACGGCAAGATTTAAAAGAGCCGCCTCGAACTGGGCCCGATCCACCTGGATCGGCCAGATCCCCTCGTCGGCCTGAACGCAGGCATTGATGTTCTCGCCCAACGTCCTGCGCATGAGTTCAAGAAGGCTCGGCATGAGGCTCATCACGTCGATCGTCGACACCTGCAGCGCCTGACGACGGGAGAACGTCAGTAGCCTATAGGTGAGATCCGCACAATGCTGGGCGCTCTCCATGGCCATGCGAACCCGCCGCTCCGCCTTCTCGTTGCCCTGAATGGACTTCTTGAGCAGGTCGAGATTGCCGATGACGACGCTCAGCATGTTGTTGAAGTCGTGAGCGATGCCGCCCGTGAGGCGGCCGACGGCTTCCAGCTTGCTGGCATGGAGCAGGTTCTGCTCCATCTGCTTGCGCTCGCTGATGTCGAACCACATGCCGAAGAACTCGCGTGGGCGGCCTTCGTCGTCGCGCATGAGCATGGTCTGGTCGAGAAAATACCGCTCGACGCCGTCAGCGCAGAGCCAACGGTATTCGAGGCTGACGGATCCGTCCTCCTCCAGGCGCTTGAGCTCGTTCAGCACCCGGTCCCGATCCTCGTCGTTGATCCGGGAAGACCAGAAATCGGAACGCTCCAGGAAGGCCTCCGGCTTGAAGCCCGTGATCCGCTCGATGCTCTCGTTGGTGAAGTGGAGCTGCCGGTGATCCTCCTGGACGGAAGCCGTGTAGAGCGCGATCGGCAACGACTGCAGAACGATGGCCTGGTGCTCCTCGCGCCGCCGCAGCGCCTGCTCGGCCTTCAGCTTCTCGCCGCGGACCCGCAGGTTCTCCATGAGCAGATGCCGCTCCTGCTCGGCCTGCCGGCGGATCTCCTCGGTCTTGCGATAGAGGTCGACGAAGATCTCGACCTTCGACTTGAGGATCAGGGGCTCGATGGGCTTGAAGACGTAGTCGACCGCACCCGCCGAATACCCCTTGAAGACATGCATGTCGTCCTTGTTGAAGGCCGTCAGAAACAGGATCGGCACCCGCGACGAGCGCGGCCTGTTCCGGATGAGGCTCGCCACCTCATAACCGTCCATGCGCGGCATCTGCACATCGAGAAGGATGGCCGCGAAGTCGCTCTGGAGAACATGGCGCAGGGCGGCTTCGCCGCAATCGGCGGTGACGATCTCCACGCCGGGAGATCGCAACACCTCTTCGACGGCGATCAGGTTCCTGGGGTCGTCGTCGACCACCAGGATCTTGGCGAGAATGGGTTCCGCCACGGGACGGGCCGAGACCAGATGAAACTCATCCGCCCCCAGGCCCGCATCCACCCGCCCAGCGCCCTCGATCATGAATTCAACCCGACCCCTGCCGCGCCATTGGGAGCAGCTTTTCCGTCAGGGATATAGGTGCTCCGGCTGAGTTGAACGCGCAGGACGGCAAGAAGCTGATCGATGTCCACAGGTTTCGACACATAATCTGTCGCACCTGCTTCGAGGCATTTCTCACGATCGCCCTTCATGGCCTTGGCGGTCACCGCCACAAGCGGCAGATCGCGATATTGCGGGATCTTCCGGATCTCCTGCATGGTCTCGTAGCCGTCCATTCCCGGCATCATGATGTCGACAAGGGCAACATCGATATCCGGATTGGCCTGAAGCTTCTCGATGCCTTCCAGGCCGTTCTCCGCAAAGACGACCGCTATCCCATGCTGCTCGAGCGCGCTCGTCAGCGAGAAGATGTTGCGCATGTCGTCATCGATGATGAGCACCTTGCGGCCGCTGATCGTCTCAGCGGCGCGGGGCTCGACGATGATATGCTTCTCCTCCGGAATGGCGCTGATCGCCCGGTGAAGGAACAGGGCCGTATCGTTGAGAAGCCGCTCGGACGAGCCCTCGCCCTTGACGACGATCGTCGCGGCGATGCTCTGCAGCCGGCGCTCCTCCTCCCGGGTCAGATCCTGTCCCGTGTAGATGACGATCGGCAGCTCCTCGCCGCCACTCGTCTTGCGGATGCGCTCGATCAGCTCGGCGCCGGGCAGATCCGGCAGGCCGAGGTCGACGATGGCGCAGTCGAAGGGCCGCACCTGGATCACCTCCAGGGCGCCTTCGGCCGTTCCGACCGCCGTGACGTCGACCTGCTCGTTCTTCATGAGCTCGGATAGGCTCATGCGCTGGTTGTCGTCGTCTTCGACAAGAAGAAGCTTCTTCACCGGCCTGTCGATGAACTCCTTCGTGCGGTTGAGCGCTCCCATCAGGGCCTCCCGGTCGACAGGCTTCTCGAGGAAGCCGAAGGCACCGGCCTTGAGGCCGCGCTTCTTCTGATCGTCGACCGAGATCACGTGAATGGGTACGTGCCGCGTCCTCGGGTCATGCTTCAGCAGATCGAGGAGCGCCCATCCGTCCATGTCCGGCAGGCCGATGTCGAGCGTGATCGCATGCGGCTTGTAGCGATGGGCCAGGGCCAGCGCCGAAGCGCCGTCCATGGCAATGAGGCCCTTGAAGCCCTCCTCCCGGGCGAGTTCCAGCAGCACCGAGGCGAACATCGCATCGTCCTCGATGATGAGCACGATGCGGTCGCCCACGGTGATCGCATGGCGGTCGTCGAGGGATGCCGACAGAGCCATTGCGGCGGAAGGCTGCCGGATCATCGTTCCGGGCCCATCCTCGGACGGCATGTAGGATCCCGCTCCGTCGCCGTTCGCGCGCGCCGCAGAGCCCGCGCCGAGCGCTCCGTGGCTTGCAGGGGGCTCCACGGGAACGAAGAGCGTGAAGGTGGAGCCGCTTCCCGGCGTGCTCGACACCACGATCTCGCCGCCGAGGAGGCGCGCGATCTCACGGCTGATCGACAGGCCGAGACCGGTTCCGCCATACTTCCGGCTCGTGGTGCCGTCCGCCTGCTGGAAGGCTTCGAAGATGATCCGTTGCTTGTCCTCAGGGATGCCGATGCCTGTGTCCGTGACCGACATAGCGATCCACTGGCTTCCGGCCCGCAGCGGCGAGCCCTCGGCGGATCCGATCTGAAGCGTCACGCCGCCCCGCTCCGTAAACTTGAAGGCGTTCGACAGGAGGTTGCGCAGCACCTGCTGCAGGCGCTTCGAATCCGTTCTGATGGCCAGCGGGAGCTTCGGGTCGACCTCAACGTGGAAGTCGAGCTGTCTCTCCTCCGCCACCTGGCGGAACGTCCGGTCCATGTTCTCGACAAGGTCCTTGAAGGCGACGTTGGAGACCTCGAGGCTGACCGTTCCGGACTCGATCTTGGAAAGGTCCAGGATGTCGTTGATGAGGGATAGGAGATCGGAGCCGGCCGCGTGGATCGTCTTGGCGAACTCCTTCTGCTTGTCAGTCATGTTCCCTTCCGAGTTCTCGGTCAGGAGCTTCGACAGGATCAGGAGGGAGTTGAGCGGCGTCCGCAGCTCGTGGCTCATGTTGGCCAGGAACTGCGACTTGTAGCGCGAGGTCAGGGAGAGCTGCTCGGCCTTCTCCTCCAGCGCGGTCTTGGCAATGGAGACCTCCTGGTTCTTCGTCTCCACTTCCCTCTTCTGGATCTCGAGCAGGCGCGCCTTGTCCTCGAGCTCCTCGTTGGTCTTCTGGAGCACTTCCTGCTGCTGCCGCAGAAGCTCCTCGGACCGGCGCAGCGTAGCTGCCTGCTGCTCCAGGCGGTCGTTGGTGTTCCGCAACTCCTCCTGCTGGCTCTGAAGCTCGGAGGTCAGGAGCTGGGACTGCTTCAGCAGGCCTTCCGTACGCATGTTGGCCGCGATCGTGTTGAGAACGATGCCGATCGATTCCGTCAGCTGGTCGAGGAAGGATTGGTGGGTTTCCGAGAAGCGGTTGAACGAGGCCAGTTCGATCACCGCCTTCACCTCCTGCTCGAACAGAACCGGCAGCACGATGATGTTGAGCGGCGGCGCCTCACCCAGCGCCGAACCGATCTTGATGTAGTCGCTCGGTGCGTTGGTGAGCAGAATGCGCTTTTTCTCGTGCGCGACCTGACCGACAAGCCCCTCGCGGAAGCGGAAGCGGTTTCCGAGATGCTTGCGCTCCGTGAAGGCATAGGAGGCAACGAGCTCCAGGGTCGGTTCGTCGCCACGATTCTCGACCGTGTAGAAGACACCCTGCTGCGCGTTCACGAGCGGGGCGATTTCCGACAGGATCATGTTGGAGACGGTGGCGAGATCGCGCTCGCCCTGCAGCATCCGGGTGAACTTGGCGAGGTTGGTCTTCAGCCAATCCTGCTCCGCGTTCTTGAGCGTCGTATCGCGCAAGTTGCGGATCATCTCGTTGATGTTGTCTTTGAGCGCCGCAAGCTCGCCGAGGGCCTCGGCGGTGATCGACCGGGTCAGGTCGCCGCGCGTCACAGCCGTGGCCACTTCCGCGATGGCTCGCACCTGATTGGTGAGGTTGGCGGCAAGCTGGTTCACGTTGTCGGTCAGATCGCGCCAGAGGCCCGATACGCCCTCCACCCGAGCCTGGCCGCCGAGCTTGCCCTCAGTGCCCACCTCTTTCGCGACACGGGTCACTTCCGATGCGAAGGAGTTGAGCTGGTCCACCATCGTGTTGATGGTGTTCTTCAGCTCCAGCATCTCGCCTTTAACATCGACCGTGATCTTCTTCGACAGGTTGCCGTTCGCCACCGCCGTCGTCACGTCAGCGATGTTGCGCACCTGACCTGTGAGGTTGGCCGCCATCATGTTCACGTTGTCGGTGAGGTCCTTCCAGGTGCCGGCCACGCCCTTCACCTGTGCCTGACCACCCAGCTTGCCTTCCGTGCCCACCTCGCGCGCCACGCGCGTCACTTCCGATGCGAAGGAGTTGAGCTGGTCCACCATGGTGTTGATGGTGTTCTTCAGCTCCAGCATCTCACCTTTGACGTCGACGGTGATCTTCTTCGACAGGTTGCCGTTCGCCACCGCCGTCGTCACGTCCGCGATGTTACGCACCTGACCCGTCAGGTTCGCCGCCATCATGTTCACGTTGTCGGTGAGGTCCTTCCAGGTGCCGGCCACGCCCTTCACCTGCGCCTGACCACCCAGCTTGCCTTCCGTGCCCACCTCGCGGGCCACGCGGGTCACCTCGGACGCGAAGGAGTTGAGCTGATCCACCATGGTGTTGATGGTCGATTTCAGCTCCAGCATCTCGCCTTCGACCACAACGGTGATCTTCTTCGACAGATCGCCGGTCGCAACGGCGGTCACGACCTCGGCGATGCCGCGCACCTGACCGGTGAGGTTCGCCGCCATGAGATTCACGTTGTCGGTGAGGCCTTTCCAGACGCCGCCGACGCCTTTCACCTGCGCCTGTCCACCGAGCTTTCCTTCTGAGCCCACTTCTTTCGCCACGCGGGTCACTTCCGACGCGAAGGAGTTGAGCTGATCCACCATGGTGTTGATGGTGTTCTTCAGCTCCAGCAACTCGCCACGCACATCGACGGTGATCTTCTTCGACAGGTCGCCGTTGGCGACTGCGGTCGTCACATCGGCGATGTTACGCACCTGACCGGTCAGGTTCGCCGCCATCATGTTCACATTGTCGGTGAGACCTTTCCAGACGCCGCCGACGCCTTCCACGCGGGCCTGTCCACCCAACTTGCCTTCGGTACCCACCTCTTTCGCGACGCGGTTCACTTCCGACGCGAAGGAGTTGAGCTGATCCACCATGGTGTTGATGGTGTTCTTCAGCTCCAGCAACTCGCCGCGCACATCGACGGTGATCTTCTTCGACAGGTCGCCGTTCGCCACCGCCGTCGTCACGTCCGCGATGTTACGGACCTGACCGGTGAGGTTGGCCGCCATCATGTTGACGTTGTCGGTGAGGTCTTTCCAGGTTCCGCCGACACCCTTCACCTGTGCCTGGCCACCGAGCTTGCCCTCGGTGCCCACCTCGCGCGCCACACGCGTCACTTCGGAGGCGAAGGAGTTCAGCTGATCCACCATGGTGTTGATGGTGTTCTTCAGCTCCAGCATCTCGCCTTTGACGTCGACCGTGATCTTCTTGGACAGGTCGCCGTTCGCGACTGCGGTGGTGACATCGGCGATGTTGCGGACCTGACCGGTGAGGTTCGCCGCCATCATGTTCACGTTGTCGGTCAGGTCGCGCCACAGGCCGGCGGCGCCGGGCACGAGGGCCTGTCCACCGAGCTTGCCTTCGATGCCCACCTCGCGGGCCACGTTCGTCACCTGATCGGCGAAGGTGGCCAGCGTGTCGATCATCCCGTTGATGGTATCGGCCAGAGCCGCGATCTCGCCCTTCGCGTCCACGGTCAGCTTGCGGGTGAGGTTGCCGACCGCGACGGCAGTGACGACTTCGGCGATGCCGCGCACTTGGCCTGTCAGGTTCGCCGCCATCATGTTCACGTTGTCGGTGAGGTCCTTCCAGGTGCCGGCCACGCCCTTCACCTGTGCCTGCCCGCCGAGCTTGCCTTCCGTGCCCACTTCCTTTGCCACGCGGGTCACTTCGGAGGCGAAGGAGTTCAGCTGGTCCACCATGGTATTGATGGTGTTCTTCAGCTCCAGCATCTCGCCCTTGACGTCGACGGTGATCTTCTTCGACAGGTTGCCGTTCGCAACTGCCGTTGTGACCTCGGCGATGTTGCGGACCTGACCGGTGAGGTTGGCCGCCATCATGTTCACGTTGTCGGTGAGGTCCTTCCAGGTGCCGGCCACGCCTTTCACCTGCGCCTGGCCGCCGAGCTTTCCTTCCGTGCCCACCTCTTTTGCCACGCGGGTCACCTCGGACGCGAAGGAGCTCAGCTGGCCCACCATGGTGTTGACCACCTTGCCGATGCGCAGGAATTCGCCGCGCAGGGGCCGCCCCTCGATTTCGAGCTGCATGCTCTGGCTGAGATCGCCTTTGGCCACCGCGCCGATCACGCGGGCCACTTCGGTCGTCGGCTGCACGAGATCGCCGATCATGGAGTTGACCGAGTCGATGCACTCGCTCCAGCAGCCGGTTGCCGCCGCCAGGCGCCCGCGCTCGCCGATCCGTCCTTCCTTGCCGACCACCTTGGCAACCCGGTCCAGCTCCTGGGAGAGCCCTTTGTTCAGGTCGGCGATGTCGTTGAAGGCTTCGGCGATTTCGCCGTCGATGCCCGTCAGGTCGGACGGCAGGCGCACGGAGAAGTCGCCTCTCCGGAAGGCGCGCAGGGTCTTGAGCAGCAGCTTGGGATCAAGCTGCGAAATGGTGGTTTCGACTTGTGACATAAGGCCCCCCGTTACGCTGTTCCAGGCCTACTTGCGCCTGGATCCCCATGTGCCGACGTCCCAAAAGCTACTTTGTTCGTGTTCGAATGGAATTCGACCCTGCGTAACGTTCGTCGAGGCATCAGAGTTCCCGGGCGGGCGAAATTTTTTGAAGCTGCCCGGCCTCGATCCAAAGCGGCACCGAGGGAGCTGGAAGGCCTGCGGCCAGGCCCTGAAACCCTTGCCCCGGATTGTGGGATGCGCTCTCATGACACTGCCGTTGCGGAATATCGGCGCGATCAACGACACCGAACTTTAGGGAGCCGCCATGTCATTCTCTTCCTGCACCACACGCAGGCGCATCCTCGGCCTTGTGCTCGGGGCCGGGGCCTGCCTGGCCTCGGGAGCCGCGCTTGCCCAGCCGGCGACCTATCCGACGCGGCCGGTCCGCGTCATCGTGCCGTTCACGCCGGGCGGCACCACGGACATCTTCGCCAGGCTCGTCGGCGAAAAGCTGTCCCAATCCCTGGGACAGCAATTCGTCATCGAGAACCGCGGCGGCGCCGGCGGCAACATCGGGGCGGATGCGGTCGCGAAGGCCGAGCCGGACGGCTACACCTTGGTCATGGGCACGGTCGGCACCCATGCGATCAACCAGAGCCTCTATACCAAGATGCCGTACAACGCCCTCACCGATTTCGCCCCCGTCGCCTATGTGGCCGGCGTGCCGAACCTGATGGTGGTGAGCCCGAAGAAGGTGAAGGCCACCACCGTGGAGGAATTCATCGCCGAGGCGAAGGCGACCCCCGGCAAGTTCACCATGGCGTCGTCGGGGAACGGCACCTCGATCCATCTTTCCGGCGAACTCTTCAAGCAGATGACCGGCGTCGAGATGCCCCACGTGCCCTATCGCGGCAGCGGGCCGGCGGTGAACGATCTGATCGGCGGACAGGTGGACGTGATGTTCGACAACCTCCCCTCGTCCATCGAGCATGTGCGCGGCGGCAACCTGCGGGCGCTGGCGGTCACGTCGGCAAAGCGCTCTCCCGCCATCCCTGACAAGCCGACGCTTGCCGAGGCAGGCCTGCCCGGCTTCGAGGCGACAAGCTGGTTCGCGCTGTTTGCCCCGAAGGGCACGCCCCCGGAGATCACGAACAAGCTGAACCAGGAAGTCCGCAAGGCACTGGAGACGCCGGAGCTGCAGAAGCGCTTTGCCGATCTCGGCGGCGAGATCCAGCCCATGAGCCCGGATGAGCTCATGGCCTATGTCAAGGCCGAGAACGAGAAATGGGCGAAGGTCGTCAAGGCATCGGGCGCGAAGGTCGATTGATGCCTGAGGAAACGGGGCTGCCAAAGGGCAGCCCCGGAACTTAATATTCCAACTCGAACCCTAGCCCGACGGACGTGCCGCCTTCGGCATTCACCTCGCCCTGGGCCTTGAGGCGACGCGTTAGGTCGATATCCACGGTGACGCCGCTTTCCTCAGGCCGCGCACCGGCTTTCACGCCCACGCGCACATTATCGCTGATGTACCGGGAGACGCCGACGCCCGGGCCGCCGCTGGCGCCGACGGTGATGTCGAGGCTGTCGACTCCGAGCGACCGGCGCAGACGCTCGAAAGCATCGTTTCCTGAGCCGCCGGAGAGCTGGGCCACGGCCTGCGCGAGCTGCAGGGCCTGACCGGCGGAGAGGCCGCCCGACGGCCTCTGGAACAGGATGCGGGACAGCACCTCGTCCTGCGGCAGGTCGGGCTCGGAGCTGAACGAAAACTCCGGGCTCGATGCCGGCCCCGTCACGGCGATACGCGCCGTCACGTCCCCGGCCTGCGTCTCGGCGAGGAAATCGAGCGACGGGGTGAGATCGCCGGTGAAGTCCAGGCGGCCGCGCACGAACTCGATCCTCTGCCCGAGCAGATCGAAGCGCCCGCGGCGCAGCTCGAAGGCGCCGATGGCGACGGGATCCTCAGTTGTGCCTTGCAGCCTCAGGTCGCCGCCGAGTTCGGCATTGATGCCCCTTCCCCGCACGAAGATGCGGTTCTGCGCCGTCAGCACCAGATCGAGCTCGGCCAGGAACGGCACTCCCCTGGCGGATGCCGATTGCCGTCGCTGCGCGAGAGCAAGCCGCGCCGCGGCGGTCGGGGTGGGCCGCACGTGCTTGGTCCCAGGCAGCGGACGCAGGGTCGTTGGCAGGCGGTCGGGCACGGAGACGTTCATCGTGATGATGTCGACGCGTCCCGCCACGCGCGGCCGGCTGGCCAGAGGGCCAGAGAGGGTCACATCCAGGTTAGCGGTCGCATCCACGGTTTCATTGGAAACGAGCTGCGCCCGGTTGCCCGTGATCCTGATCTCGCCGGGGAAGCCTGCCGCCGGGTCGATCCTCACCTGGCCGCTGGCCGAAAGCGAACCGCCGTTCGGCGTCTGCGCCGTCAGGCTCTCGATGGCGAGCTCATCACCACGCGCGGAAAGCCGCCCAGTGATGCCGTTCAGTTGAACGCCCCGCAGCGCATCGGAGAAGCTGCCGTTGGCGATGGCAACGCTCCCCTCGATCCGGGGGTCGGCGAGGGTTCCGGCAATGGACAGGTCCAGGTTGGCCGCGCCCGTGATGCGCTGGCCCGAGGCCGAGAGGAAGGTGTTCGCAATCGCAAGATCGGTGCGGCCGGACACCTTGAGGGCGAGTTCGTCCACTGCATTGATCGGCACGCTGCCCGACACCTGGAAAGTCCCGGCGCGCCCGGCGGAGACCCGCGCCTCGACACCGACCCGTTGATCGGCCACCCGTCCCTGCGCCTCGATGCCGAGCGGCGGCAGCCCTGCCTGCCGGGTCTGCGCGGTCGCAAGGCCGGATATATTGAGGCGATAGGTTCCGGTTGGATTGCTCGGTGTGCCGTCAATGGTGGCGCTGCCGTTGACCGTGCCCGCAAGGGCGAGACCGGGCGCGAAGATCTCCGCCGTCTGGAGCGGCAGGTTGCGGATGTCGACCGACAGATCGAGCGCGTCGCCGACGGTGCCCGACAGGGCGACGCGCCCCTGGTCGGCCGCGATCACGAGGTTGGACAGGGTTACGGTGCCGTCCTGCAGCGCAATGGTGGCAGGCTGCGCCAGGGCGAGGCGCCTGTTGCCGCGACGCGCCGTGAAGGAGGCCAGCTCGATCCGTGTCACGTCGCCCGGCACGACGCGGCCCTGCGCATCGAGATTGAATCCCTGCCCGGTCGCCGAGGCGGTGAAGCGCGACGCATCGGGCGTGCCCTCAGCGATGAAGCGCACATCCCGGTAGGTTTGGCCGCCAATTGTCACAGCGGCTGCGGTGACGGAGCCATCGATCATCGGACGGCGGTAAAGGTCCTGCACCGCGAGTTGCGCGTTGAAATCCCGCACGGCGATGTCGGCAACGGCAAAGCGCTCTCCCTGTGCGGTGACCTGTACGTCCTGCCCGCCGTCGCGCACGCTGAGTTTCACCACCGCATCGAGCGCCCCATCGAGTTTCATGAGCACGAGCGGGGAAAGATCGTCGAAGTCGCTGCCCGACAGGGAGATCTCGCCCTGTGCCAGCTCATCGGGGCTCAGGCGGAGATTGCCGTTGAGGGACACCGAACCGATGTCGATGTCGAGCCGGTCGAGCAGCCATCCGCCCTCCGGCGGCTTTGCGATGTGCAGGGAGCCTGTGGCGGGCTTGTCGTCCACCCGCCCGTCCAGGGTGAGAGCGGCGTCGAGCGCGCCCGTCACGTCGCGGGCTTTGAGATCCAGCGCAAGGCGCGGAATGGAGCGGCCCAGCGCGCGGACATCGGTGAGCGTCGCGGTGCCGGTCACGTCCGGCCGCTCGAGGGAGCCCGTCAGGCGCGCCTCGACATTCGCCCGCCCCGCCGTGATGCGCTCGTCCACATGCCGCAATTCGTCGATGGTGATGTCGAGGGCCATATCGGCGGCCGATTGGGTGGCCCTCCCGTCGACACGGGCGTCGAGATGCGCACCGTCGACACGGAAATTGTCGAAGGCGAAGCCATTCGGGATGCGGCGCAGCGTGCCCTCAGTGGTGACGGACCGCCCGAGAAGCCCATCGACGGCCGGTATCCCGGTCGAAAGCTCCCGCAGCCTCGCATCGATGGCGGCCGCCAGGTCGTAGCGGCGCGGATTACCGGTCAACCGGGCCGTCAGGTTGGCCGATCCCCGCAGAGTCTGCCCGGCAATGCCGGAGAAAGGCGCGAGCGCCGGAATGCTGGCCTCCAGCGAGCCATCGAGGACGGTCGATCCGACGCGCCCGGTGAAGCTCGCCCGCGCCGTGGATGTCTCGATGCGGGCGGTCTCGACGCTGGCGACACCCTCCAGATCGAAGGAGCCGCGGGACGTCACCGTGAGGGTCGGCCCGATCGCGCGTGCCAGAGCCTGGTCGGCGAGACGGATCCCGCGGGCATTGGCATCGATGGCGAAGGAGAAGCGATCCGGCGGCGAGGCGCCCTGCACGGGGTCCATGGTCACGCGGGCGGTCAGTTCATCGAGGGAGCCTTCCGGCAGCCTGACCTCGGCCGCCTCCAGGGTGCCGTTGACGCGCGGTGCGGTCAGCGGCCCCTGCACGGTGCCGTCGAAGTTGAGCCGGGCGATCTCGGCCTGCCCGGCCCGTGTCCTGCTCCCGTCGGTCGGCAGGGCGCGGGCATTGAGCCGGATATCGAGAACCTGATCGGGACTGATCGTTCCCGTCATCTCGAACCGTGCGACGTTCGACGTGATCTGAATCGGCTGGAATCGGATGCCGCCGTCATCGGCGACGGTCACGTTGCCGACCAGCTGCGTGGTGCCGCTGAAGACCGGGGCGACCGGCGCCGGCAGCAGCCCCTCGATGCGCGCGGCGAGATCCACATTGAGGTCGTAGGCGGCATCGACGCGCCTGACCGTCGTCGTGCCCGTCGCACCGATGGTCGGCCCGGCGCTGAAATCGAGCCGCGCTGCGAAGTCGCTCAAGGGTCCCTCCCCCGCAACCTTCAGGTCAACGGGAGGAAGGCCGGGGAGATCCAGGAGCCGGGCAGCGATGCCGCCGGCGGGCTCCTGGTGCGTGAGGTCGAGCGAGAGACGGTTCGACTGCGGCACATAATTGAGATCGATCGACAGTTGCCCGGGAGCGTCGAGACGCTGCGCCGCAAAAGTCAGGTCAAGACCTTCCGACGGGTTCCCGATCTGCGCCGAGCCTGCCGCGGACAGCCGCGCCTCGGTGCCCAGCACCGGCTCGCCAAGCACCAGCTCCTGCAGGGCGAAGCGGTCGACGTTCACCCGGACCGGAAGTTCGGGCAGGATCGGCTCGTCGGAAACCGGCGCGTCCTCCTCGGCGGGCAGCGGCCGGCGCTGGATCGCGAGGCGGTTGATGGTGAGCTCATCGACCTGGAGCCGCCCGCGCAGGAGCGCCGTCCGGCTCCAGACCAGGTTGGCGCGGTCGAGAGTGAGCCATACGCCTTCCCGATCCGCAATGCGCACGTCGCGGATGACGGCATTGGACGAGAGCGCGCCCTCAATGCTGCCGATGCTGACGCGCGTGGTCGGTGTGGAAAGAAGGCGCGAAATCAGGTTGGCCAGAACGCCCTGATCGCTCTGCGCCTGACTCGGACGCGAGACGAGGAACCAGGAGGCAACCAGCGTCACGGCGATGAAAACGGTCAGAAGGGCGAGGGAGCGGATTGGCTTTTTCATCAGAAGGCCTGCCCGATCCCGACATATATAGCGTATGAGGGATCGCCACGTTCAGGATTGACCGGGATCGCAACGTCCAGACGGATGGGACCGATCCCCGTGTAGTAGCGAAGGCCGAGGCCGGCACCGACGCGGATGCGCTCGTCGAAATCAGGATAGCTCGACTCGAAGGCCGTGCCGGCATCGACGAAGGGCACGATGCCGATGGTGTCGGTGACCTTGATGCGGGCCTCGAGTGAAGCCTCGATCAGGCTCCGGCCGCCGACCGGCTCACCCAGGAAGGTCGGGCTCAACGACCGGTAGGTATAACCGCGCACGGAACCACCGCCGCCGGCGAAGAACCGCCGGTTGGCGGGAATCTCTTCGAGATCCGCCCCCACGATGGAGCCGAGGCCGATGCGCCCGGCCAGCACGTAGCGGGCCTCCTCGTCGAGCGAGTAATAGGCCGACGCGGTTCCCTTGGCGATCGTGATCGGAACCGACGAGCCGAGGAACTCCGGATAGGGCGTGACCGAGGCGATGAGCCTGATGCCTTCCGTGGGATTGAGAGCATTGTCGGTGGAATCGTAGCTGAGGGAGAGGGGCAGCCCGACGAGGGTGTAGTCGATCTGTCCGAGAACGTCCGTAGTCTGCCCGCGCTCGTACTCGATCCCGCCCTGGATCGAGAAAGTCTCGCTGAAACGGTGGCGGATGGCTGCGGTCGCGTTGACGAGGCGGCTGGTATAGCCCTCCGTGCGATCGCGCTCGACGAGGGCATCCACGAGCAGATCGTTCCGGGTGCCCCAGAGGGCCGGCTTCAGGAAGCTCGCACGGAAGCGGCCGCCGAGATCGCTCCAGTCGAACTCCTCATCCTCCTCGTCCGGCTGCCCCCCATCCTCCGTCAGGTAGAAGAGATTGCCCTCGAACCTCAGCCGCTCGGCGCCGCCGAACAGGTTGCGATGGGCCCAGTAGGCTCGCAGCGCCGGTCCGTCCGTGGTCGAGTACTGCGCCGAGGCACCGATCACCCGCAGAGGACGCTCGGTGAGCTCCACGAAGAGCGGCAGGTTTCCGTAAGAATCGAGGGTCTCGGCCTCCCTGATCCGCACGGACCCCAGCGCCTCGATCTGGGAGATCGACTTGCGCATGGAGGCGAGCGCCGCCGGCGAGTAGGGATCGCCCGGCTCGGTGTAGATGAAGGAGCGCACCACGGCCGGATCGACATTCTCGGCCCCCTGGATCGTGATGGGGCCGATGCCGGCGCGCGGACCTGGATCCACCGCGAGGCTCAGGTCCATCGCCAGCGCCGGGTGGAACACCACGGGCTCGCGCTCCTCGACCTTGGCGAAGGGACGAGACTCGGCGCGGAAGTAATCGACGATGCGCGCTTCGGCGGCCAGGATGTCGGCGGAGCGCGCCGGATCGCCCGGCTCGATCTTCACGACCCGGGGCGGAAGCTCGCTCGGAAGGAAAGGCCGCCCGGTTCCGGCCTCCCGAATGGCAACATTCCTCAATTCGAACTGCGGACCTGGATCCACGACGACCTGGATGGGCACGAGAGCCCGCGCGCGATATCCTGCAGCGGCGCGTGCCGCAGCCTCGGTGCGCGGGGCCTGCAGCGTCAGGGGAACCCCGGCGACGTTGATTGCGACACGGGCGTTGTAGTAGCCCGCTCCCCAGAGGGCGTCGATGAGGCGCGGCAGATCGGCCTCCGCCCTGGCGGCCAGGGCTGCGGCGTCCGGCGGAGGCTCGTCCTGGAGACTCTGGAGCGTCGAGGCATCCTTCAGCGTCTGCTCGAGATCGCTCTTTCCTCCGCCGACGGTGTAATCCAGGGAGTAAGGCAGGGCCTCCGCGCTGGGCGCGGGCGGCTCATCGCTCCCGCCGAACCACCCGAAGAGATCGAATGCGGCGGCATGGGTGGACGGCAGTCCACTCGACAGAGCGCCTACCAGGACGAGAAACGCAGTCCGTCGTATGGTGCTCAACCACAGCACTTGGGGCACTCTCTCCCTGCTACACGTTCGTTTCTTGATCTCACAACACGCTCCATTGGCGTCGGGAGCCGTGCTCCGATCTGTCGAGGTTGATCGGGTGCGTACCTAACCATAGTTTCCCGAGCGGCAAAACCCCGGCCGGACGTTTTCAGGTTGATTGTTCATGAAGAGCGTCGGCAAAGCAGAATGATGAGGAAAACATCCACATCATTAATCGCGACTCATGCCTCTATTTTGAAGATCTCTTGTTTCCACCACCCCTAAAGCCAATCATATCCTGCCACTTTTCTGACACTTTTCATGATCGACATCTGGATGAGTGGTCGCAACATCGCTCATGCGCCACTGTTTCACATAAAACATTGGCGCCTCACCTTCATCGCTCCGGATCGAAGCGAGCGCCGCCCAGCAACGAGGCGGCCGCAGTCGGACGTCACGGTGCCGCCGCGATAGAATACCACCCGGTTCGGTTGTCGCTGTCAGCCCGCATGCGCCTCAGGCCTATGCGGCAGGATAGGCCTCGGTTGGATGAGGCGGCTCTACCACCCGGCGATACAGATGCCAGGTGGCGTGCCCGAGCACCGGCATGACGATGGCAAGACCCACGAAGAGCGGGATCGACCCGACCAGGAGCGATGCCGCCACGATCAAGCCCCACAGGGCCATCGTGAGCGGGTTCATCACCACGGCCTTGACTGAGGTGTAGACCGCCACGGCCACTCCCACATCGCGGTCGAGGAGAAGCGGGAACGCGATGACGCTGATGCTCAGCACGGCAGCGGCGAAGCAAAATCCGAGAATGTTGCCGACGACGATCAGCCTCATGCCCTCGGAGGTTGCGAGCACCTGATTGACGAACTGGGAGTAGGACGCGGGCACCTCATAGCCAAAGATCGATTGGTACAGCATGCGCGCCGATGTCAGCCAGACGAGGAAGATCACGAGCAGCACCGCGCCCAGCGCGATGATCGACGGGATCGACGGTGACTTGAGCACGTCGAAGGCATCCTGCCAGGAGGTGGTCAGACCGAGTTCCCGCCGCCTGCTGATCTCATAAAGGCCGATGGCCGCGAAAGGGCCTACCAGGGCGAAACCCGTTGCCAGCGGATAGAGCAGCGGCAGCGCGTTGTTGCTGAACGTCAAGGCCGCGAGGCACGCACCGATGACGGGATAGATGAGCCCGAGAAAGACAAGGTGCGACGGCATGGCCCAGAAATCGTCGAACCCTTTCGACAGGGCCTCCTTCAGGTCGGCGGGAGAGATCTTCCTGACGACGGGACGGGCCGGGGTCTCGGTTGCACCGGCGACGATGTGGAAATGGGCCATAAGCGCTCCTCCAGGGCTGAACCTTGGCAGCTGGAACACGGCCTGCGCGACGGTCGCGCATGACCGTAACCTGTGCAATGAATGTACGCTCGGACAAGGAGGATGTCGCTTTCGAGAGAATTCTCAAGCGGTACGGCGAAAATTTGCACCCTGCGGGGATCGGGCGCTCCGGATGACATCGACCACCGAGAACGGTTTGGATTTCATTCTCTTGCGGCTGCGGCCGCCACCGTGCTTCCCTCTGCCGAGAAGCCCTTGGCGCCGGTGCACCATGGGCCGATTCTGAACCCTCAGGACAACGAGGTCTCCATTGGCAGACTGGAACGCGGGGCAATATCTTAAATTCGAGGACGAGCGGACGCGGCCTGCGGTCGACCTGATCGGGCGAGTTCCTCTGACGGAGATCCGCAGCGCCGTCGACATCGGGTGCGGCCCCGGCAACAGCACGGAACTGATCGTCCGTCGCTACGCGAGCGCACGGGTGCTCGGCCTCGACAGCTCGCCCGACATGCTCGCCAAGGCACAGGCGCGCTTGCCGGAGGTTGCTTTCGAGCAAGCCGACATCGCAACCTGGAACCCGGACGAGCGCTGCGATCTGATCTTCGCCAACGCCGTCCTGCAATGGCTGCCGGACCATGCACGCCTGCTCGCGAAACTCGCCGCCTGCCTGGAACCAGGCGGGTGCCTTGCCGTCCAGATGCCCAACAACCTGCACGAGCCCTCGCACAGGATCATGCGGGAGGTCGCGCAGGAGGGACCCTGGGCGGAAAAGCTCAGGGCGGCATCCGTGTCCCGCGTGGAGATCGGATCGTTCGAGGAATATTACTCGTGGTTGCTACGGGCCGGGTGCTCGGCTGATCTCTGGCAGACGACCTATGTTCATCCCCTGGCGGATGCGCAGACCATCGTCGAGTGGCTCAAGGGCACGGGGCTGAGGCCCTATCTCGATCCTCTCTCTCCCGAGGAGCGATCCGGGTTTTTGGACCGATACCTCATTGAGATCGAAAAGGCCTACCCGGCCCAGCAGGACGGCAAGGTGCTTCTTCGCTTCCCACGCCTGTTCTTCGTCGCTCGGAAACAGTGAAGCCGCATTAACTACGAAGGGTGACATCCGGCACATCGCTGGCTCCCTGGCGTCCTCCATATTATAACCCATGGTCATCTTTAGGCCGTCGAGAACAGCAGCCTGTTCTTTGGCAGCGGAGAATTCGTCATGACATGGAGAAGGACACGCCAGAAGCCCGCTCGACTTGCTGCGATGCGGCTCGTGCTCCTGTACATCCTTCTTCATCTGCCATCGAGCGAGCCTGCATTGGCGCAGGGCGTAGGTTGCGTGCTCCAGGCGGCGACCGCTCCGACGCGGCAGATCCTGCGCTGCCGGGACGGCCTGACGGTCGAGGCCGAAGCGGAGGCCGTCTACACCCTCGTGGACCGCGATCGGGACGCACAGCCCGACGCCGTGAACCTGCAGGGCGGTGCCGTCCTCGTCCATGCGCCGGCACGGTCAGTGCGGCGGGGCTTTCAGGTCATCACTCCGCAGGCCATCGCCGCGGTGCGCGGCACGCAATGGGCTGTCGACGTCGGCAGCGGCAGAACCTCGGTCTTCGTGGTGACGGGACGGGTGGCGGTACGGCGGGTCTCGGGCAACACGCGGGGCGTCAGCCTTGGGCCCGGCGAGGGGGTGGACGTGGAGGCCGGCACCGCGCCTCTCGTCGTGCGGCGCTGGCCCGCCGCCCGCGCAGCCGCCCTCCTCGCCCGCCTCGGGCGTTAAGCCTTCATGCGCAGGCGCTTTGCCATTCCGCTGATCGCCGCTGCCCTGGCGGGTCTCTGGGGCGCAGGGCTGGCCCACCTGCACTGGCAGGGTGGCAGCGTCCTTCTCGACCGGTTGGAGGCTCCCCTCGTCGACCTGCGGTTTCTGACCGAAGGCCCGCGCCCGGCACCGGACGGAGTCACGATCCTGGCCATCGATGACCAGACCGTGCAGCAGGTCGGCGCCTATCCCCTGCCGCGCACCACGATGGCGCAGCTCGTCTCAAGTGTGGGGCGCATGCAGCCTCGGGCCGTCGCGCTCGACATCCTTTTCGTCGATCCCGGCCCTTCGGAGGGCGACCTTGCTCTGGCCGAGGCCCTGAGCAGGACTCGGAGCGTTCTTGCGGCCGCTGGCCTGTTCGAGCGCAACGCGCAGCAGGCCTCCGCTTCCGCCGGCCATGCCCCTGACGACCTCACCCCTGTCCAGAGACTTTTGCTGCCGATTGCACCTTTGGCCGGCGTCTCGGCGCTTGGGGTCGTGAACATCGCCACGGATCCGTCCGGCGTGCCCCGGCACATTCCGCTCCTGGTGCGCTCGGGCGGTCAGATCGTTCCCTCCTTTCCGATGCGCGCCGTCTCCGTCGCCTTGAAACGCAACCCCGTTCTGCGGGACGGCGAAGTCGCCATCGGCGATGTGGCGACAAGCACAGACGATGGTTATACGCTTGCCCTCCGGTTCTATGGACCGACCGGCACCGTCCGCACTGTCAGCGCGAGCCAGATCCTGAACGGTCAGGTCGATGAAGATGCTTTTCGCGAGCAGATCGTCGTGATCGGCGCAACGGTCACGGGAGGCGGCGATGCGTTTCCGACACCGTTCGATCCCGTGCTGCCGGGCGTCGAGGTCCTGGCAACCGCCGTGGCGCACCTCATGGAGGGCGACGGATTGGTGCGTGACACCCGCGTGCGCCTCGTCGACGGAGCCATGGCGATCCTCCTGCCGGTTCTGCTCGTCCTGCTCCTCGCCTGGCATCGCGGCGTCTGGGGCTTCGCGCTCATTGCCGTGGTCACGGCCGCATGGATCGGGCTCACCTTCGCGGCCTTCACGCGAGGCATCTGGCTCAGCGCCAGCCTCCCCCTGCTGGCCGCCGTGCCCCCTGCCCTGGTATTCGGCGCGGCGGAGCTCTGGCTCGACCGGGGCCGCGCAGACAGGCTCAGTCTGCAAAGCCGAACCCTGCGCCGCTTCCAGCCCCCGAGCCTCGCCAAGAGGCTCGCAGAAGATCCCGCTTTCCTCATGACGCCCGTGCGTCAGAGGGCCGCCGTGATCTTCATCGATCTGTCGGGCTTCACGGGCCTCAGCGAGCTTCTGCCTCTCGACGAGACCCGCGAGATGCTGCGTGGTTTCCATGCTCTCGTGGACAGGGAGGCCGTGCGCCACCAGGGTATCGCGGCCAGCTTCATGGGCGACGGCGCCATGATCCTGTTCGGGCTGCCGGATTCATCACCCGAGGACGCCTGCCGGGCTGTGGAAGCCTGCGTGGGCCTGTGCCTGCGGACGCAGGCCTGGATGGCGGATTTGCCCGATGCGATTGCCGCCCGGATCGGTTTCAAGATTGGCGCGCATTACGGAGAGATCATCGCCTCGCGGCTCGGTGGCGACAGCCACCAGCACATCACGGCCATCGGCGACACGGTCAATGTGGCGAGCCGGTTGATGGAGGTCGCCGCCTCGCGCGATGCCGACGTGGCCCTGAGCGACGATCTCCACCGCGCAGCAGGCGATGCCTGTTCGATCTTCCAGTCCGGCTTCCTGGAAGGCACGTTCCCGACGGCAATACGGGGCCGGTCCGGTTCCATTCCGATCTGGCTCTGGCGCACGAACCGCAGCCTCATGCATTTGGGCTCCGGCGAACGCCGCCGGAGCCCCTTCTAATCGCGGTCCTGCTGCCCGTTCAGAGTTGCTCGGGAGCCGGCATGCCCGTTCCGAACCAGTTCTTCTGCATCAGGGACCGGGCTTCCTCGACCGTTGCCTGATCGCCCTGAGCCTCGGCGGCTCGCAGCAGGCCGGCGGCGGCCCAGCCGTTGTTCGGCGAGCGCTGCAATGCCTCGCGGAAGGCCGTCGCTGCCTCAGCCGATTTGCCCTGTGCCATCAGGGCCGCCCCGAGCGACTGATGCACCGGGTAGTACCAGTAGGGCGGCTCCATGTAAGGCAGCCGGTCCTGAACGCTTGCGGCTTCCGCGAACAGGGACGCGGCCCGCGCCTGATCGCCGGCCTGCTGAGCGATCCTCGCGTCGATCTCGCGCACGGCGATGGACAGCACATCCGGCCCCGGCACGCCGACATCGGGCAGAGCCGTGATCTCGGGCGTCTGCGCCAGAGCCTCTATGGCGGCCGCTTCCGCACGGGCTTCGTCAGCCCGTCCGAGACGCGCCAGGGCCACACCGCGCGCATAGTGCCACGCAGCTTTCACATACGGAAAATCGCCCTTCGGCGCCGGCAGAGCGAGCACGTCCTCCGGCTTCGAGAAGACCGCATGTGCGTTGTAGGGCGCGGCCATGATCGGCTGCGTCCACGGCACCTCGCGCTGCGCCCGCTCGGACACGATGCCTGAAAGCTTCCGCGCCGCATCCACGGCTGTTGCGCCATCGCCGCCGGTGAGAGCCGAGACCATCACGAAGTGAACGTTGTGCGCATAATAGGCCTCGGAATAGAGAAGGCTCGCGCCTCCCTGCTTCATGATGTCCTCATCGGCCGCTGCCGCACGCACATTGGCATCGAGGCTTTCGCGCCAGCGCCCGAGCCGATACCAGATGTGGCTCGGCATGTGTACCAGATGCCCCGCGCCGGGCATCAGGCTTTCCAGGCGCGCCGCATGTGGAGCGGCCCGCTCCGGACGATCGGATGCCTCGACGGTGTGGATGTAGAGGTGCACCGCTCCGGGATGATCGGGATCGGCCGCGATGGAACTGGACGGCGCCGTTCCGAGCACGCCTTCGAGCAGAGCGACGATCTTATCCGTCTTGCCCTTCGGCGTCTTGCCGCCATCGGCCCAGTAATCCCACGGCGTGAGATTCATGAGGGCATCTGCCGTGAGAACCGCCACGTGCGGATCGTTCGGGAAGCGCGCCTGCACCGCCTCCATGGCATCCGCGTAAGCCTGGTCCAGCGCCTTGCGGTCCGCCTTGGGATCGGGCGAGTGCCGCTTGGAGAGAGCCTCCACCAAAGCGACCTGCATGTCTCCTTGAGCAGGGGCTAAATCTCGCGCCTTCTCCAGCACGGCGAGAGCCCGCGCATTCGCGTCCGCATCCATCGGGTAGTTGATGTGCGGTCCGAGCACCCAGGCCTCGCCCCACAGGCACATGGCGCAATCGGGGTCGAGTTCCTGCGCGGCACGGAAAGCACGCGCCGCCTCCGCATGATTGAAGCCCCATCCCAGCCGGTAGCCCTGATTGAAATACGCCTGAGCCTCCCCGCCCGGATCCTTGGTCACCGCCCAGGCGAGCGTGCCGAGATTGTCGCGCAGCGGCGGCCGCGTGTCGGATGTGGGAGCGGCGGCGCCGCGCGGCAGATCGCGGCCGTAGGTGCCAAGCTCCGTACGCTTCGGCTGAGCATCTTTTGCCTGCGGCTGCAATTGCGCAACCGACATGTGATGCCCGGAGCCGTGATGGTTCGGCGTCTGCAGGGCATGCAGCATGCGCACCCGCGGACTGTCGTGACTGCCGAGCGGACAGGCGTGAGCTGCGCCGCCTGCAAGCAGGGCCATGACGGCTGTTGCGGCGAGCAGAGCGGATCGTGAGGAACGGCACCGATGGTGAGCGTCGAAGGTCGTCATGAACAGATCCTCCTCCCTTGGAGCGAGCAGGAGAATAAGGACGGACGTTCATGGCGTCGGTGCTCAATGGCACCTGAAGGTCATTCAAATACTAGGCTGAATCCGATCCTGCTTCGAGATCAATCGTTACAACGTAGGAGATCAGAAACATCCAGCAGAAACACAGGGACTCGCTGAACGGTTGTTCTCTTTTGAACTGTCATCTGTGCGTTCTTCCGGGCAGGGATCCGGCTCCCTGCCCGCAGGTTGGCGAAGAACGGCCTCGCTCAGGCGCTGTGCTGATCGACAGATGGCGCCATGCGATCGGAGCGTCTTCTCTCACGCCTCAGGCGCTTCATCAGCGCAATGGACGCAACCATCGTGCGCTCGAGTTCAACCAAGACAATATTCGCATCCGCTGTGAGCGAGTGGTTTTTTCGTTCCAGTTTCATCGGCAATCTGTTCCGCATTACCCTTGTGCTTCAGGCGCACTGTGCCGGCGCCTGTGGGAACAGCAAAGCGTTGCAGTGCGGCTGCAATGTGGCAGGCCTCCGCAGGCGCGATGAGCGCAACGATATAGGCAGTCAAAGATGCGACAAGAATTCTACGGCCCGGCACATGAAAGCCGTCAGGATCACAGACCCTGGCGGCTTTCATAGAACTGCGCTGAGCTCAGCGCTGGTTCGGGTTGAAGTGCTTCTTCAGCTTGTGGCCGTAGGAGGCGTAGTCCTTCTGCAGCGACTCCGTCTCGACTGCGAACGCCGTCACCTTCTGCGGAAAGCGCGTCTCGAACATGAACGCCAATGTGCCCTCCAACTTGTGCGGCTTCAGCTCCACGTTGCTGGCCTTCTCGAACGCGTCCATGTCCGGTCCGTGCGGCAGCATGGTGTTGTGCAGCGACATACCGCCCGGCACGAAGCCGCCGCCGGTCTTGGCATCGTAGACGCCGTAGATCAGCCCCATGAACTCGCTCATCACGTTCATGTGGTACCACGGCGGCCGGAAGGTATTCTCCGCCACCAACCAGCGCTCGGGGAAGATCACGAAATCGATGTTGGCCGTGCCCGGCGTCTCGGACGGCGAGGTCAGCACGGTGAAGATCGACGGATCGGCGTGGTCATACAGGATCGGCCCCAC
>NZ_JAELXT010000008.1 GCF_016427565.1 Microvirga splendida | reverse complement strand
TTTACATCTACGAGACCAGCGATGGGCTAACCTATGTGAATGCCGAGCTGAAGAGCACGGCGTTCACGACCGGTGCAGCGGCCACGTCCTCGTCCCACCGCATCGTCTACGACAAGGCCACGGGAGGCCTGTTCTACGATGCGGACGGCACCGGCAGCATCGCGCAGGTGCAGTTTGCCAAGCTCTCGGCCGGGCTGGCGCTCTCGGCCGCCAACTTCGGGCTCTATACGCTGTAAACCCGAGCGGCCTCAAACAACAAAGCCGGCGCTGATGAGGCGCCGGCTTTTTTACGTGAACCACTGATGGTGTGGACGAAGCGTGGAACTCAGGCTGCCGCGTCGGCCAGGGCGATGTCCGCGTGGGTGGCTTCCGTGAGCGGCAGGTGGACCAGCACGATGGTGCCGACACCTTCCTGGCTCTTGATGCGCAAGCTGCCGCCGTGGAGTTCGGTAAGGGAGCGGGCGATGGCGAGACCCAGGCCCGAGCCCTTGTAGCTCTTCGAGAACTCGGTCTCGACCTGCTCGAAAGGCTGGCCGAGCTTGTGCAGGGCGTGGGCCGGGATGCCGATGCCGTTGTCCTCGACGTAGATGTTGACCGCATTGCCGGCCTGGCGGGTACGCACCGTGATGCAGCCGCCTTCGCTCGTGAACTTCGTGGCGTTCTGGAGCAGGTTGACGAGGATCTGGTGCAGGGCGCGCTCGTCGGCGGGCACCACGATATCCTCGGGGCTCACATCGACGGTGACGGAGAGGTTCTTGGCTTTGGTCTGCTCGCCCACCAGCTTGAGGGCGCGCTGGATCGAGGCGTGAACCGCCATCGGCTGCTTGGTCAGGCTCGTGCGGCCCGCCTCGATGCGCGACATGTCGAGGATGTCGTTGATCACCGACAGGAGATACTGGCCGCTCGAGCGGATGTCGGAGCAGTATTCCTCATATTTCTCGGAGCCGAGCGAGCCGAAGATGCCGCTCTGCATCACTTCCGCAAAGCCGATGATGGCGTTGAGCGGCGTGCGCAGCTCATGGCTCATGTTGGCGAGGAATTCGGATTTCGCGCGGTTGGCGCTCTCGGCCTGAGCCTTCTGGTCGAGGTAGCGCTCGGCGAGATCCGCGAGCTGGTGCGTCTGCGCCTCGAGCTTCTGGCGCGACTGCTTGAGATCGAGAACGGTGGCGATGAGTTCCTTCTCGGACTCGACGAGACGGTGCTCGTGGCGCTTGAGCGCGGTGATGTCCGTGCCCACCGACACGTAGCCGCCGTCCTTGGTGCGGCGCTCGTTGATCTGCAGCCAGCGGCCATCCTGAAGGCGTGCCTCGAAGGTGCGCGCACCCACATCCTGCTGCTCGCGGCGCAGGAACTGGTGCTGCACTTCCGGCGGACGGCCCAGCGCCATCACTTCCGCATAGGACTTGCCTTGCAGCTGCGCATCGGCCGGCAACTCGTGCAGCTTCTGGAACTTGGAATTGCACAGCACGAGGTTGTTGTTGGCGTCCCACAGCACGAAGGCCTCGGAGATCGCCTCGATGGCGTCGTGCAGGCGGGCGTCGGCCTTGGCGGTCTTCTCCTCCAGGCCGCGCTGCTCGGTCACGTCCACGGCGATGCCGACGAGATGGCTCGCTGCATCGTCGGGATCGTTCATCAGCTCGGCGCGGGCGCGCAGCCACACCCAATCGCCCGTGAGGCTGCGGATGCGGAACTCGTAATCGACGAGCGAGGTGCTGGCGGAGGCGAGCTGCTCGGCGAGAGTGAAGAGGTCCTGATCCTCGGGATGGATCATGGCGTTCACTTCGCCGAAGGAGAGGAACTCGTCCTGGCGCTCGTAGCCGAGGAGCTCATACATGGAATCGGACCAGTAGATGCGGCCGCGGCCGATGTCCCAGTCCCACAGCCCGCAGCGTCCGCGGTTGAGCGCGGAATCGATGCGGTCGCGCACCTTCTCGCAGACCTCGTCGGCGGCGCGCGCGCGGTTCGCCTGCATCACATAAGCCACGCCGATGCCGAGCAGCACCAGGATCGTGGCGCCGAGCAGCGACACGTGGCCGATGGTGCGCGTCCACCAGCCCGACAGGATGTGCGGCATGGGCTGCACCAGCGCGATCTGTCCCGAGGAGGCATGTAGCGCACGAACGGTCGCCATTCCTTCAACGCCGCCGGGGAGCCGCACCGTCATGACGCCGGCGCGGTCGGCAAACAGCATCAGTGGCTGCGCTTCGCCCAGGATATCGGTGAGCTTGCCGGGAGCATTCTTCATCGCCGGATGAACGGCCAGGATGGTGCCCGCCGGATCGACCAGCATGAGCGTGCGGTTCTGCGTCAGGGCGCTCGGAGGCATGTCCCTGGCCAGCTCCTCCAGCTGCGCCGCAGCCTGCGCGCCGTTGCCTGGAGCCGGAGCGGCACCGAGCTTTGCCGCCGAGAGGGATGCGATGATGTCGATGTCGTTGATGGCGTCGAAGAGCGTGTCCTTGCGGCCGTCGCGGATCTGAACCCACGCGCTGCCTGCAAGAGTCATAAGGAAGATGATCAGAACGGCCGGAACCGCCAGACGAAGGAGAGGCTCATGCCGCTCAAGCCTGCGATAGGCTGGGTTCGCGTCTGAACGCGTCACCCCTAGAATCGTACCCGCGCGTGCGGGTACGCATGCGGTCACCGCCCCCGCCATGCGATGTTTCCTCCGGAACCATTTTCGTCCTGTTTCGGAGGACGTGCCGCATCTCTCCGAATCACTAACAATAGAATCTTGAGCGGGTGATTTGTCTAGTTAGTAGAAGCCGAAGGTTAATAAAAAATTTCCTATGTCGCCTTCCCCTGGGGAAATCTGGGACAAGCCCGTAACCTATTCATTCGTATAGGTTATTTCGATTGGCTTTCCTCAAGGGAGCGGCTCACGATATCGCCTACGTCGCGGGAAAGATTGGGCTTTTGCGCGATGGAGCGCAGGGCCTCTTCCGCGTGCTTGCGCCGGCCGATTTCCATCATCCGCCAGGTGCTGAAAGCGGTCAGCAGGCGGGCGGCGAGCTGGGGGTTCAGCTCGTCCGCACGCAGGACGATCGAGGCGAGGAAGCGATAGCCCGCGCCGTCCGCCCGGTTGAACTGAACCTGGTTCAGCATGGCGAAGCTGCCGATCAGCGAGCGCACCCGGTTGGGATTGCCGATGGAGAAGGCGGGATGCTCCATCAGGCTCTTCACGCGCTCGAGGGTTCCATCCTCCGGGATGGCAGCCTGCAGGGTGAACCATTTGTCGATCACGAGCGGTTCGTTGCGATAGCGCTCCCCGAACCGGCCGATGGCCTCCTCGCACGCCTTGCCCGGATTAGTCGTCAGCACGCTGAGGGAGGCGAGGCGGTCCGTCATGTTGGTGGCGGATTCGAGCTGCGTCAGGGCAAGCGCTTCACCGGCCTCGGGATCGGCCGCAGCCAAAAGATCGAGGCAGGCGTTGCGCAGAGAGCGGCGTCCGGCGCTGACCGCATCAGGGCTGTAGGGACCATCGTCCGTAAGGGTCGCGTAAAGGCGCTGCAGGCGCTCGACGCTGGCCATTCCGATGCGCCGGCGCAGCTCGGTTCGTGCGCGATGGATCGCGTCCGGATTCACGTTCTGGCCGATCTCCTGTGCGATGTCGGCCTCGCTCGGCAGCGTCATGACGAGAGCCGCAAAGGCAGGGTCGCTTTCGGCATCCCTGTCGATGAAGGAGCACAGCGCCGCCGAGTAGGCGTCGATCTCATCGTCCGTGACCGGCCCACTGGTCGACAGGGAGGCCAGCAGCCGCATAGCGACGGTCTGCGCCGCCTGCCAGCGGTTGAATGCATCCGCGTCGTGCCGCAGGAGGACAAGCAGCTCCGCGCTCGGCAGATCGAGCGAGACCTTCACCGGGGCCGAGAAGCCCCGGAACAGGGACGGGACCGGCAGGGACGTCACGCCCGTGAAGGTGATGCTGTCAGTCGCCTTGTCGAACAGGAGCACGCCCCGTTCGTCCACTCGGTCGCACGCTGCGCTCACGGGGGAGCCATCATGAGAGACGAGGCCCAGGGTGACCGGTATGGCCATCGGCTCCTTCTTCCCCTGGCCAGGCGTCGGGGGTGTGACTTGCGTGAAATCCAGCCGGTATGTCTGAGCGGTCCCGTCGTAATGGCTCTTCACCGTGACGCGAGGCGTGCCGGACTGCTCGTACCAGCGGGCGAAATGCGACAGGTCGCGGCCCGTGACCTCCGCGAAGGCGCTCAGGAAATCCTCGACCGTCGCGGCCGTGCCGTCGCAGCGCTCGAAGTAGAGGTCCATGCCGCGCCGGAAATCCTCCTCGCCGATGATCGTCTTGAGCATGCGGACGATCTCCGCGCCCTTTTCATAAACCGTGGCGGTGTAGAAGTTGTTGATCTCCCGGTACTGGTTCGGGCGCACCGGATGGGCGAGGGGGCTCGAATCCTCCAGGAACTGGCGGGCCCGCAGGGTCTTCACCTCGGCGATGCGGTGCACGGGGCGCGAGCGCTCGTCGGAGGAGAATTCCTGGTCGCGGAAGACCGTCAGGCCCTCCTTCAGGCAGAGCTGGAACCAGTCGCGGCAGGTCACGCGGTTGCCGGACCAGTTGTGGAAATACTCGTGCGCGATGATCGCCTCGATATGGGCGTAGTCCATGTCGGTGGCGGTCTCAGGGGAGGCCAGCACGTATTTGTCGTTGAAGATGTTGAGGCCCTTGTTCTCCATGGCGCCCATGTTGAAGTCGGACACGGCCACGATGTTGAACACGTCGAGGTCGTATTCCCGGCCGAAGACCTGCTCGTCCCACCGCATGGAGCGTTCGAGCGCATCCAGGGCGTAATCGGCGCGGCTCTCCTTGCCGGGCTCCACATAGACCGCAAGCTCCACCTCGCGCCCGCTCATGGTGGTGAAGCTCTTGGCGACCCGGCCCAAGCGGCCGCCCACCAGCGCAAAGAGGTAGGACGGTTTGGGATGCGGGTCGTGCCAGACGGCATAGTGCCGGCCGGGATCGTCCGTCGCCCCGCTTTCGACCGGGTTGCCGTTGCCGAGGAGGACGGGAGCCTCGTCGAGGCCGGCCTCAATGCGGGTGGTGTAGACGGAGAGAACGTCGGGCCGGTCGAGGAAATAGGTGATGCGTCGGAAACCCTCCGCCTCGCATTGCGTGCAGTAATTGCCGCCCGAGCGGTAGAGCCCCATGAGCTTGGTGTTCGCCGTCGGGTTGATCTCGGTCTCGATCGTCAGGGTGAAGGCCTGGCGGGGCGCCTGCGCGATGGTGAGGGAATCAGGCGAGGCCTCGAACTCCTCGTCGGACAGGACCCGTCCATCCAGGGCGAGGGATTTCAGGTTCAGCTCATCGCCGTCGAGAACAAGAGGCGCGTCCGAGCGCCCGGCCGGGTTGGGCCTCATGACGAGCGTCGCGGTAATCCGGGTCTCCGTCGGGTGCAGCTTCACGTCGAGATTGACATTGTCGATCAGGAAGTCGCTGGGCCGGTAGTCCTCAAGGCGAACGACGGGTGCTGTCTCGGTGCGCATCGGGTACTCGTTTGAAACGATGTTGCTTTGGTTCTAGGGCCTTGGGGAGGGACCGCCAGTCTGCTTGGCGCAGCAACGCTTAAAAGTCACTTGATATTGGCCGAATCCAAGGCTTTTTCCGCGCAACAAAATGGTACCCCTTGATCTCCGGACGAAATACGCCATCACCTGAATCCTGCTCACGGAGACGATCATGGAATACCTGCACACGATGGTTCGCGTCTCGAACCTCGAACAATCCCTCGACTTCTTCTGCAACAAGTTCGGCCTCGTCGAGGTCCGCCGGATCGAAAACGAGAAGGGGCGCTTCACCCTCGTGTTCCTGGCAGCGCCCGGTGATGTGGAGAAGTCCCGGGATACCAGGGCGCCGCTCCTGGAGCTCACCTATAACTGGGACGAGCACGAATATGCCGGTGGCCGCAATTTCGGCCATCTCGCCTACCGAGTCGACGACATCTACGAGACCTGCCAGAGGCTCATGGATGCGGGCGTCACCATCAACCGGCCGCCCCGCGACGGCTATATGGCCTTCGTGAAGACCCCCGATAACATCTCCATCGAGCTGCTCCAGCGCGGCGAACCCAAGCCCGCGCAGGAGCCCTGGGCGTCCATGGCCAATACAGGCACCTGGTAAGCTTGGGTTCTCGGCGCCCCTTCGAAAACCTCCCCTTGGCGAAAAGGTCTTGCTCCTCCATTCTACCCGGCCCACCATAATACAGCCGGGTCGAACCGGCGGAGGAACACAGTGGTACGAGAGACAATCCGCTTCTGGCGGCAGGGACAAGCCATCGAGGTTTCAGGCTTTCATCCGCGCACCACGCTTCTGGACTACTTAAGGCTTCAGGAGCGTCGCGTCGGCACCAAGGAGGGATGCGCGGAGGGCGATTGCGGCGCCTGCACCGTGGCCCTGGGCCGGGTGAGGGGTGGACGCGTGCATTACGAGCCGGTCAATGCCTGCATCCTGCTCCTCGGTCAGATCGACGGCGCTGAGCTCGTCACGGTTGAAGATCTCGCGGCCGGCGGCGAACTCCACCCGGTGCAATCCGCCATGGTGGAGGCCCACGGCTCCCAATGCGGGTTCTGCACCCCCGGCATCGTGATGAGCCTGTTCACTCTCTATCACGACGGCGGGCGGCCCCTGAGCCGCGAGAGCGTCAACGACGCGCTGGCCGGCAATCTCTGCCGCTGCACGGGCTACAGGCCCATTGTCGATGCGGCCCTGCACGTCTGCGGTGGTCAGCCTGACGATGCTTTCGCCACCCACGCTGAGCAGAATGTGCAGGGTGTGGAGGCACTCGCCGACGGCCAGGATATCTTCATCGGCGATGAAAGTCGTTTCTTCGCCGCGCCTGCCAGCGAGGATTCCCTTGCGGTGCTTTACGCGCAGCATCCTGACGCCACCCTGGTGGCCGGCTGCACCGATGTCGGTCTGTGGATCACGAAGGGCATGGCCGAGATCGAGAAGATCATCTGGCTTGGACGCGTGACGGGCCTCGATCGCATCGAGGAGACCTCCGACATGGTTGGTATCGGCGCGACCGTCACCCATGCCGAGGCCCACCCGTCGCTGGCCCGCATCGATCCGGATCTCGGCGAGCTCATGCGCCGCTTCGGATCCTGGCAGGTGCGTGCTTCCGGAACCGTGGGCGGCAACATTGCCAACGGCTCGCCCATCGGCGATCTTGCGCCCGCGCTGATCGCGCTGGGCTCCGAGCTGGAACTGCGCCATGGCGATGCCACGCGCACCATGGCGCTCGAAAACTTCTTCATCGCCTATCGAAAGCAGGACCGGGTGCCGGGCGAGTTCGTGCGCCGTGTCACGGTGCCGAAGCTCAAAGGCAACGAGGTCTTCCGCGCCTACAAGATCTCCAAGCGCTTCGACGAGGACATCTCGGCTGCGATGGGAGCCTTCAGGTTCACCCTCGACGGCAGGCGCATCGCCGAGGCGCGCGTCGCCTTCGGCGGTATGGCGGCAACGCCCAAGCGGGCGCCCGAGACGGAACGGGCGCTCGTCGGCCTCTCCCTCGACGAGCCGTCGACCTGGGGCGAGGCGATGGCGGCCATTGCGCGCGATTACCAGCCCCTCGACGATCACAGATCCTCCGCCGCCTATCGCGCAACGGTGGCGCGCAATCTCGTGTTCAAGGCCTTGAGCGAAGCTGCTTCAGGCGAAACACGCGCCACGCGCATCATCGGCCAGCGCGACGCGCTCCAGGCGGCGGAGTAGGGCCATGAACGAGCAAATGAAACTCGACGCTAAGAACATCTCCCCCTTGAGGGGGGAGGTCGCGCCGCAGGCGCGGGAGGGGGTAGGAAACTCCACATCTGCGAGTGTCGCGCTGCCATCCCACCCCGGAGCGCTGACGCGCTCCGACCCTCCCCCTCAAGGGGAGGGTATTGAGGTCCTCCGCCACGTCCGCAAGCCCCTGCCTCACGATTCCGGCCCGAAGCACGTGCAGGGCGTCGCGCAGTATATCGACGACATCCGCGAGCCTGAGGGCACGCTGCATGTGGCCATCGGCCAGTCGCCGAAAGCGCGCGGACGCCTGATCTCCCTCGATGTGTCTGCGGTCCGCGCCATGCCCGGCGTGGTGGCGGTCCTCACGACAGACGATATTCCCGGCAAGAACGATGTGTCGCCCGCCTTCGGCGACGATCCGCTCTTCGTCAATACCGAGATCGGCTTCCTGGGCCAGGCGCTCTTCGCGGTCGTCGCCACGAGCCGCGACATCGCACGCCGTGCCGTCAAGAAGGCCGTGATGGAGATCGAATCCGAGACGCCGAGCATTACGGTCGAGGATGCGCTGGAGCGTCAGGAGACCGTGCTGCCGGATTACGCTTACGGCCGCGGCGATCCGGCTGCCGTCATCGCGCAGGCACCGGTTAAACTGGAAGGCCAGTTCCGCGTCGGCGGCCAGGAGCATTTCTATCTCGAGGGCCAGGTCGCCATGGCGATTCCAGGCGAGGACGGCGACATCCATGTCTATTCCTCGACCCAGCATCCCACGGAAGTGCAGCATGTGGTTGCCCGCGTGCTCGACATTCCGGATGCTTACGTGACCTGCGAGACGCGCCGCATGGGCGGCGGCTTCGGCGGCAAGGAAAGCCAGGCGACGCAATGGGCTGTGACGGCGGCGCTCGCTGCGCGGGTGACCGGACGCCCGTGCAAGCTGCGGCTCGACCGCGACGACGACTTCATCCTCACCGGCAAGCGCCACGACTTCCGCTGCGACTGGAAGGTCGGCGTCGACGAGGAGGGGCGCATCCAGGGCTATGCGGTCGATCTGCTGGCCCGCTGCGGCTATTCGGCGGATCTCTCCGCCGGCGTGGTGGATCGGGCGATGTTCCACGCGGACAACGCCTATTGGATGCCTGCCGTGCATATCGCCTCGAAGCGGCTGAAAACCAATACAGTGTCGAACACGGCGTTTCGCGGCTTCGGCGGCCCGCAGGGCATGCTCGCCGTCGAGCATGTGATGGACCAGATCGCCTGGGCGACCGGGCGCGATCCGCTCGACGTGCGCTACGCCAATTTCTATCGGCCGGGCGAGAACGTTACGCCCTACGGCATGGAGGTGGAGGAGACCGACACCCTCGTCAATCTCGTGCGCACGCTCGAAGAGACCTCGAACTACCGGGCCCGCCGCGAGGAGATCGCGGCTTTCAACGCCTCCTCGCCGATCATGAAGCGCGGCCTCGCGCTCACGCCGGTGAAGTTCGGCATCAGCTTTACGCTCACGCACATGAACCAGGCCGGCGCCCTGGTGCACGTGTATCAGGACGGCTCCGTGCACCTGAACCACGGCGGCACCGAGATGGGGCAGGGGCTCTATATCAAGGTGGCGCAGGTGGTGGCCGAGGAATTCGGCATTGCCATGGAGCGTGTGCGCATCACCGCAACGACGACCGCGAAGGTGCCCAACACCTCGCCGACGGCCGCATCGTCCGGCTCCGATCTCAACGGCATGGCGGCGAAGATCGCCGCGGGCGCGATCAAGAAGCGGATGACGGCCTATGCCGCGGAGGCCCATGGTGTTCCCGAGGATCAGATCGCGTTCCGCGACGACCGGGTGTTCATCGGCAACGAGAGCCTGCCGTTCGATGAACTGGCCAAGAAATGCATCGCGGCCCGCGTGCAGCTCTCCGAGGCAGGACATTACAAGACCCCGAAGATCACCTGGGATCGCGCCAAGGGAACGGGCCGCCCGTTCTTCTACTTCGCCTATGGGGCAGCCTGTTCCGAGGTGATCGTCGATACGCTCACGGGCGAGAACCGCCTGCTGCGCACCGACATCCTGCACGATGTGGGCCGCTCCCTGAACCCTGCCATCGACATCGGCCAGATCGAAGGCGGCTTCGTGCAGGGCATGGGCTGGCTCACCACCGAGGAACTGGTCTTCGCTAAGGACGGTCGCCTCCTCACGCACGCGCCTTCGACCTATAAGATCCCGGTCGCGTCCGATGTGCCCGCCGCCTTCAACGTGGCGCTCTATCCAAACGAGAACCGGGAGGAGACGATCTACCGCTCCAAGGCGGTGGGCGAGCCGCCGGTCATGCTGGCCAACAGCGTCTTCTGTGCGCTGGTCGATGCCGTCCACGCGCTCGACCCGGCGCAGCCCGTGCCGCTCCATGCGCCCGCGACCCCGGAGGCGGTCCTGCGCGCCTGCGAAGCATTGCGGGGGAGGCCCATGGGGTGAGGGTCTGGCGCCAGCTTGCCGACTTCGTGCAGCGGCACGGAGCCGCCGCCCTCATCTCCGTCCATGACGTGAAAGGCTCCGCCCCCCGCGAGGTCGGCGCGCGCATGGTGGTGCGGCCCGACGGCGCCTTCCACGGCACCATCGGCGGCGGGCAGCTCGAATTCCGCATGCTCGACATCGCCCGCGAGATGCTCCGTGCTGGCCGCGGTCCGGCCCGGATCGTCGATCAGGCGCTCGGGCCCGATCTCGGCCAATGCTGCGGCGGGCGGGTGAAGATCCTGATCGAGGCCTTTGACGGCCGCGATATGGAAGACCTTGCGCCGCTCGTCGAAGCGGAGTCGGGAGGTGGACTCTTCGAGCTTGAATGCCGGATGGACGATGGGCGCGTGAGGCGCGAGTTCTCCTCGGCCGTCGGCGACGACCGCTGGACCGGCTGGCGCGAGACCCATGGCGAGGTTCGCACCCCCGTTCTCCTGTTCGGCGCCGGCCATGTGGGCCGGGCGCTGGTGCTGTCGCTCGCGCCTCTGCCGTTCGCCGTGCGCTGGCTCGACGACCGGGACGATGCCTTTCCCGCGCATCTGCCGCCGAACGCGAAGGCCGTGCGCATGTGGGATCCGGAGGCCGAGATCGACGAGGCCAAGCCGGATTCGCTCATCCTGGTCATGACCCACGACCACCCCCTCGACATGGCGATCACGGCGGCGGCCCTGAGGCGGGATTTTCCCTATGTCGGCCTCATCGGCAGCGCCACGAAGCGGGCGCGCTTCGAGAAGCGCTTTAGGGAGCTCGCTCTCCCCGAGGAGACGATCCGCTCCCTCGTCTGCCCCATCGGGCTGCCCGGCATCGAGGACAAGGACCCGGCCATCATCGCGGCCTCCGTGACCGCGCAACTGCTGCAGGTGCGGGAGCACGGGCCGGTCAATCGAAATTTCTCGCCTCCGGCAGCCTCGAACGATACATAAAGCCCCATGAGCACCAACCGACTTGAAGATCAGCGCCATCTGGCGCGCGCCGTTGAGCTGTCCCGCGAGCATATGGAGCAGGGGGCCGGCGGCCCCTTCGGCGCCGTGATCGTGCGCGACGGCAGGGTTCTGGCCGAGGGCTGGAACCAGGTCACCTCCGCCAAGGACCCGACGGCCCATGCGGAGGTCACGGCGATCCGCCGCGCCTGCGAGGCCGTCGGCACCCATTCCCTGGAGGGCGCCACCCTTTACACGAGCTGCGAGCCGTGCCCCATGTGCCTTGCCTCCGCCTATTGGGCGCGGGTGGGCCGCATTGTCTATGCCAACACCCGGCAGGACGCCGCTGAGATCGGCTTCGACGACAGCCTGATCTACGACGAGATCCCCAAGCCGGTCTCCGAGCGCCTGATCCCCATGGACCATCAGCCGAGCCTGGAGGCCAAGGCGGTGTTCGATGCCTGGGCGGACAAGGACGACAAGATCCCTTATTAATGACCGGCCGGGTGGCAGCGCCCGGCCAGGCTGCCTATCTGAGCTTCACCCGAACACAGACCGAGACGAACCCATGCCCCGCGTCACCACCATCGTCCGCAAGCCCGCCGTGAAGGCCGACCGCGTCGTCGACACCATCACCCTCGACCACGCGGCGAGAAACCGCCGCCATGGAGCGCTCAAGGGAGCGGGTGGGACCGAGATCCATCTCGACCTCGACATGGAGACCACCATCAACGACGGCGACGCCCTGCGGCTCGAGGACGGGCATCTCGTCCAGGTGAAGGCTGCGCCTGAGTCCCTGCTCGAGGTGAGGGCCGAAAATCCTTTACGCCTCATGCGCCTCGCTTGGCATCTCGGCAGCAATCACGGCCTCGCTGAGATGACCGCAGATGCTCTCTACATCGAGAACAACCCGGCCTTGGCCGAGTTGGCGCGCGGGCAGGGCTGCACCGTGACCCCGGTGGAGCGCCCGTTCAAGCCGGAGCGCAGCACCCATGTGTGCGATCACGACCATGGCCACCACCATCATGGCCACGCGCACAGCCATGAGCACGCGCACGCTCACGGCCATTCCCATGACCATGGGCACTCCCATGATCACAAGCACGATCATCACCACGACCATGCGCATCATCACGAGCATGGCCCCGGCTGCGGATGCGGCCACCACGGACACAAGCACGATCACTGATCGGGGCTGGCGCTAAATTATCGTCGACCATGTCCAAGACCACCCGCGCGACGTTGGCCCTGCAGCAGGCCGGCGTGTCCTTCACAGTGCACTCATACGAGTACGACCCGAATGCGGAGCGCATCGGCCTGCAGGCGGCCGAGGCCATGGGGGCCGATCCGTCGAGCGTGCTGAAAACCCTGATGGTGCTGGTGGACAACAAGCCGGCCTGCGTGATCCTTCCCTCCGACCAGGAGGTGAACCTGAAGAAGCTCGCCTCGGCGCTCGGCGGCAAGGCCGCCCAGATGATGAAGCCGGCGGATGCCGAGCGCATCACCGGCTACCACGTGGGTGGCATCAGCCCCTTCGGCCAGAAGAAGCGCATCCCGACCGTGCTGGAGCAGGCGTCCTTCGAGCACGCGGAGGTTTTCATCAACGGCGGGCAGAGGGGACTACAGGTAAAGCTCGACCCGCGTGCGGCGGCGTCCGTGCTGGATGCGAAGGTCGCGGGGGTGGTTTAGAGCCTGACGTCACTCGCGTTCCCGGGGGGACGAGGCTCAGAGCTGCCGACGACCAAACCGCGGATGTGGGAACACCCGCGGTCGAAGGTCGTCCGCTTAACGTGCGGACTGAAACCGGATGTCGCCATCGTTCAGAAAGCACAGCTTGCTGAAGAGCGTCAGGTCCAGAGGATTGGGCAATCGGACATCTCGGATGTCGGGACATGGCTTCTTAGAGGGGTCATATGAGCGATCGATCTGAGAGATGAAGACAATGATCATCCCGCGCTCCTGCGCGAATGATCTGAGCGCGCCGACCTGAACCTCCAATGCGGGGTTTTCGCGCCTCTGATCGAGCAACTGCAGATAGTCAATCACCGCTATCGTGCCACGGGGTGCGGAAGCCAGCGCGGCGATGATGTAGTCGGCCTGGATGGCGTCCGAACAATCGAAATCGAATTGCCCGTCGAATTGTGCCGGCTCCACGCCGATGGCGCGAAAGCGCTCCAGAATGTCCTTCTCCGTATATTCCAGCGAGTAGAAGGCGCAGCGTTTGCCGGATCTCATCGCTTCCACGGCAAGTTCGAGGCTCATCAAGGTTTTGCCTTGGCCCGGTCGCGCACCCAGCAGCATCAAGTCTCCAGGGACGAGTTGCGCAAAAATCTTGCCGGCGGGCGCAAGCGCAGACTGCTTCGATGCCAGCAAGCTCCAGCCGCTATAGCCTTCCTGGACGGCAATTCGGTCAAGCGCCTTGTGCAGCGGAATGCCTTCGTCGCGCGACAGGAGCTTGGCTTTACGTTTCAAGTGAAAAATAGGCGCAGACAGCCTCATCGATAAACCTCCTATTGCGAGCAGTATTCGCAGTCCCTCCTTATGCTGGGCGCTCGAACAGTCGGTCCGATGATCGTCTTAGCCCCGTATGGATGATACTTTCCCGGTGGAGGGGGGAGGCGTGGGCCGCGCCGGAATCAGAGCATAGCGCACTTCTGCCCAGCCGGAAATCGGGCACTCATTTGAAAGACCGTGAGGTCGGAGTCGACATTCAGATCAGGAGATCGTGGTACTCAAGAAAGGCGAACTTGCCTTTGATCGCCGTCAAGGGCTCCGGGGCGATGGGGTGAGTCGTCACATCGCTGAGCCAGTCGGAAGCATCGTCTAGGAACTGCTCGACGTCAGATTGGCAGGAGCCGTCGACGATGGTCTCGACTGCGTTCGCGAGCTGCGGCGCCGCGTCCTGGAGGAAGTCGATCGCCTCGTCCGTGAGCACATCCTGAAAGTTCGTCGGCGCCGAGCCGAGGGAGCCGGCAAGGTCGAGGACTGCCCCGGCAGCCGCCTTCGCAATCGGGCTCTCGGAGGCTGCGAGCGCCTGGCCGATTGTGCCCAGCCAGCCGACGAACCCGGCGATTTCCTGCGGTTCGGGCGTGATGCTGCCTTCCTCGATGCGGGCGATAGCGCCCTCGACGATCTGCCCTACATCAACCTGCAGCAGGAGTTCCGGGTGGTTGTTGACGACGGCAATCTGATAGAGCATCGCCAGAACCGCTCCACCCGCGTACAGGTCGCCTTCTCCCGTCACCTCGTCCGCCGGTTGCTCCAGAATCCCTTGGATCAGCAGCAGATCGGCCTGAGCGCGCAGAAGCGTGTTCGGCTGATCATAAGCTTGGTCGTGAACGAGGAACAGCGCATCGAGGCGGTCCTCCGGCGGGACGGAGTAGTTCCCCGGCTCGTTGTCGCCGACAACTTCGCCGCCTGACCAGTTCGGCCCTCCATATTGACCATAGGTGGGAACAGGAATGTCTGCGGGACCTTCCGTGAGTTGCAGCCAGTTGATCTGCATGGATCCATCCTCACCTGACGCGTGATCTCGGGAAGGGTGGTCAGGTCGAGCCTTCAGGTCACAGGCTCAATCGGGCGACATTGCGGTAGCGTGGCCATGGGGAGAGACCGGCTTCAATCGTGTGTGACACCAACGGTCGCTTATTTTCCTTGAGATCGCAGCCACCATATTGGAAAAGCCTGTGGCAAGGACCAATCGTCGGAAAACTCTCCTAAAATGCCAGTTTCGAGATGACCCAGAAATTTTTCACCGTGGCCCCCATGATGGACTGGACAGACCGGCACTGCCGGGCGTTCCATCGCGTTCTGTCGCGTCGGGCGCGGCTTTATACGGAGATGGTCACCACGGGGGCGGTCATTCATGGGCCGCGGGAGCGGCTGCTCGGGTTCAGCGGCGCTGAACATCCGGTGGCGGTGCAGCTTGGCGGGTCCGATCCGAAGGATCTGGCGGAAGCCGCCAGGATCTGCGCCGAGTTCGGCTATGACGAGGTCAACCTGAACGTCGGCTGCCCCTCCGACCGGGTGCAGAACGGCCGCTTCGGCGCCTGCCTGATGCAGGAGCCAAAGCTGGTGGGCGAGTGCGTGGCGGCCATGAAGGCGGCCGTCTCCCTGCCGGTGACGGTGAAGTGCCGGATCGGGGTGGACGACCAGGACACGGAGGAGGCCCTGAACCGTCTCACCGATTGCGTGGTGGCGGCCGGCTGCGACGAGCTGACGGTCCATGCCCGCAAGGCCTGGCTGCAGGGCCTGTCGCCCAAGGAGAACCGGGATATTCCGCCGCTCGACTATCCCAGGGTCTACCGCCTGAAGCAGGCGCGGCCGGACCTGCCGGTCGCCATCAATGGCGGCATCAAGACCTGGCCGGAGATCTATGAGCACCTGAGGCATGTTGACGGCGTGATGCTCGGCCGCGTGGCCTATCACGAGCCCGAGATCCTGCTCGGGGTGGACCCCGAGCTTTACGGCGAGACGGCCCCCGTGGCCGACGGGTTCGAGGCGGTGGAGGCCTACGAGCCCTATGTTGCGGAGCATCTCGCCAAGGGCGAGCGCCTGCACAACATCACCCGGCACATGCTCGGCCTCTTCACCGGCCGCCCCGGCGCACGCGCCTATCGCCGCCATCTGGCGACCGAGGCGGTGAAGCCGGGCGCGAACCTGCAGACCCTGCGGGACGCGGTGGCGCACGTCTCCCGGGCGGAACCGGCCCTGCTGGCCGCCTCAGCCTGATTTCATCGGCGTCGCGCCTCCTGCCGCCGCGAGCTTGATCGCGTGCGGCTGTCGACGGCGCTCAGGACGGCTTCCGTCACGAGGCCGAGGACCAGATGGGCGACGAGGCCGCGGGCATGGGCCTGCCATGGATAGCGGCGGGGTGGCGCGGCAAATCCCAGCGCCGGGTTGATCAGCTCATCCTCGATGGCCAAGATGCCGAGGCCGAGCACAAGGCCCCGGCCGATCACGCCGTCCGGAATGTGCCGGCGCATGGTGCCGTAAACGGCGGTCGAGGACATGGCCAGGGCGTAGTGCATAGCAATGCCCGCCGGATGCGGCTGGGCTGGCGGCGCGCGGCCAACCGCTTTCGCCATGGCCCCCACCATGTTGTGAGCCGGGTCCTTGCCGTTCGGGCGCACGTGCTGCGTTCGCCGCCACGCTTCTGGATCCTCGTGCTCCACCATGTACCAATCGACCCGGTCCATGACCCAGGTGGCGGCCGCGCCTGCGGCGGCTCCCTTGGCGAGGTCAGCCGCCACTGTGCCGTTCATCTTCATGCGGATCTCCGAGAATGCCGTTGACGCATTTCGACAAGAGAGGCCGCAGGTCTTGGTTCCGAACTAGGGCTCTTGTCTCGCCCGCAGGATCAGCCGGTTCCCGCGCACTTCATAGGAGCCGAGGCGCTCGAGGAAGCTCATGCCGAGGAGGTTCGCGTGGAGCACGCCCGTGCGGGCGATGAGCGCGCGAACGTTGCGCTCCGTGATCGTCCCGACGGTCAGGCGCTCGATCACCACGGGAGCGGCCAAAGCTGCGCCGTTGGCGGTCGAGACGGGGATCGAGTAGTTCAGGTCCTCTGGGTCGAAGCCGAGAGTCGCGGCGTTCTCCGCCCGCAGGACCACGGTGCTGGCGCCCGTGTCGAAGATGAAGCGCGTGTCGCGGCCGTTCACCTCGCCCTGCACCAGGAAGCTGCCGTCCATCCGCCGTGCGGCCACCACCTCGCCCTCGGGCGTGGTGACGGTGCGGCCGACCGCGATGTCGCCGATGGCGCGGTCGATCACGGCCTGCAACTCGTCGCGGGACGCGTAGGTGACGAGCAGGGCGATGAGGATGCCGCCGCTGACGGCAATGGACTGCACCCCATAGGTCCAGTGGCGGGCGAAACCCTCGACGATGGAGGCCGCCATGAGGAGGCAGAGGCCGCCCATGGCCAGCAGCCCTGCGGCCTCCAGAGGGGAGAACTCGCCGATAGTGTCCTCGGCGAAGAGCCCCACCAGAAAGGCGCCGATGAGAAGGATAAGGCCCGCTCCGCGAATGCCCGGCATCAATCGGCCTTGCCCGGTTCAGGCGCGAAGGGGGATTCGAGCGAGAAGGCCTGGCGCATCCGCTCCGGCAGTTCCGCCATGATCTGCTGGCGCTCCTCTTCCGGGATGCGGTACCAGCGGGTGATCTCCTCCCGCGTGCGGCCGCAGCCTTCGCACAGGCCGGTTTCGGCATCGAGGGTGCAGACGCGGATGCAGGGGCTGGAAACGCGGGTCATGGTCTTCTCATGTCGTCACGCCGGAAGAACGGTCAAGAGGCCGATCAGCGCGGCGATCTCGGCGATCTGCTGTGCGGCCCCCGCGATGTCACCCGTCTGCCCGCCGAGATGGCGGGCCGCGAAGCGGGTGACGGCAAGCCCCGCAAGCCCGGAGAGCGCCAGCATCAGGATGATCCCGGCAGCCGGAAGGCCGGCAAATACGCCGAGCAGAACCGTGAGGATGACGGCGATTCCTCCCGCCCGCCAGAAGGTCTTGCGCGCCGGCTGGCCGACGGCCTGGGACATGCCGTCCAGGCGGGCCGGGGGCAGGAATACGAGGGGCATCAGGCCCGCCGTGCGGGACAGGGAGGCGGCGATGAGGATTGCCGCCGCGACGGCCCCATTGTCGATCCGCGTGGCCAGGGCCGCCAGGGCGCCGATCCGCAGCGCGAGCGCGAGGACCAGGGCCGAGGCGCCGAAGGAGCCGATCCGGCTGTCGCGCATGATCTCCAGGCGCTTCTCGCGGGTGGTGCCCCCGATGCTGTCGGCGGTATCGGCCAGGCCGTCTTCGTGAAGAGCGCCGGTGGTCAGCACCATGGCGGCGACCGACAGGGTCGCGGCAAGCCAGGGGCCGAGATCGAGGAGCAGGGCAAGGGCCAGCACGGCTGCCGGAAGAAGGCCCAGCACGAGGCCCGCGACGGGAATCATGCGCAGCAGGCGCGGAAAGCTCGGCGGCGCATGGGCGTCCTGCTCCCACGGCAGGGCTGGCACCGGAAGCCGGGAATAGAAGCGAACGCAATGGGCTAGGTCGATGGCCGCCGCCCGCCACGCGCTCATGGGCGCCGCCTCACCCTGCTCAAATTGCTCCGACATGCTTCACCCCGCGTGCATGGGCCGTTATAGGTCACGCCTCTTCGCGTTCTGCAATGCCCCCTGGGCTGGAGCCCTCCATGTCTGATGCCGTGTCCTCACCTTTCGACGATATCCGCCGCCTGATCACGACCATGCCGGGTCCGGACGAGGTCGCCGTCGAGGCTGTGCGGATGCGCGACCGGCAACTGACCAAGCCGGCCGGCAGCCTCGGGCGCCTGGAATGGGTCGCCGAGTGGCTCGCCGCCTGGCAGGCCAAGCCGACGCCCAGCGTCGACCGTCCGCTTGTCTGCGTCTTTGCGGCAAGCCACGGCGTGACTGCCAAGGGCGTGTCGGCCTTCCCGTCGGACGTGAACCGCCAGATGCTCGAGAACTTTGCGGCGGGCGGGGCTGCGATCAACCAGATCTGCGCCGCCTATGGCCTGGGCTTCAAGGTGTTCGACCTCGCCATCGACATGCCGACCGGCGACATCACCGAGGGGGACGCCATGGACGAGAAGGCCTGCGTGGCCACCATGGCCTTCGGCATGGAGGCGATTGCGGGCGGCACGGACCTCCTTGCCATCGGCGAAATGGGCATCGGCAACACCACGGTCGCGGCGGCGATCTACACGGCGCTGTACGGCGGTCCGGCCGAGCACTGGGTCGGGCGCGGCACGGGCGTGGACGACGAGGGTCTGAAGCGCAAGGTCGCGGCCGTCGAGGCGGCCATCGCCCATCACGGCGACAACTTGCGGGACCCGCTCGACCTGCTGCGCCGTATCGGCGGGCGCGAGATCGCCGCCATGGCGGGCGCGATCCTGGCCGCGCGCCTGCAGCGGATCCCGGTGGTGCTCGACGGCTACGTGGCGACGGCCGCAGCCGCCATCCTCCATGCCATTCATCCCTCGACCATCGATCACTGCATCGCCGGCCATCTCAGCGCCGAAGGCGCGCACCAGGACGTGCTGGCCCGCCTCGGCAAGATCCCGCTTCTCGCGCTCGGCATGCGGCTCGGCGAGGGATCGGGCGCGGCGCTGGCGATCGGGCTCGTGAAGGCCGCGGCTGCGGTCCATCGCGATATGGCCACCTTCGGGCAGGCAGGGGTGTCCGAGCGACTGTCGTGAGACGGTCCCGTCGCCGCTCCGGGCCGAGCGGCATCACCTCCCTGGCCATCGCGTTGGCGCTCGCCGGCGGGGCCGGGCTCGTGCTCAAGCCCAATGATCGCACACTCGAAGGCCGGGCGCAGGTCACCGACGGCGATACGATTCGCATCGGCGACGCCCGCATTCGCCTCAAAGGCATCGACGCGCCCGAGATGGAGCAGCGATGCTCCCGCTCCGGCCGCTCCTATGCCTGCGGCGAGACTGCCCGGCGGGCGCTGATCGAGATCGTGTCGGCTAAGACGGTGCGCTGCCGCGCCGCCGGCCGCGACCGTTACCGGCGAATTCTCGCCCGCTGCACCGTCGACGGGAACGACATCGGCACCCGAATGGTGGAGAGCGGCTGGGCCGTCTCCTACGGGCGCGATTACGATGCCGAGGAGGCGCGCGCACAGGAGCGGGGAGCGGGGCTCTGGGAGGGCGAGTTCGAGCGGCCGCAGGACTGGCGGAGAAACGCCCAGGGCCGGTGACGTCAGCCGAGCGCGGCTGCTCCGAGCGAGGCCGAGAAGGTGAGCAGGACAAGGGCTGCACCCCGTTGAAGGGTTTGCGGCCGGATGAGGAAATCCGGTCGCGACAGCGCCGACCCGAAGCCGATCCACGCCACCGCAATCGGCACGATCACGGCCGTGAAGATCGCCATCGCCTGCAGGAAAGCGGCTGAGCTCCGGAAGGCCGCTTCGGGAAAGATCACGGCGGCGAACAGGAGCGCCTTGGGATTGAGCAATGTCGCCGTGAAGACCCGGCGGGTGCCGAAGCCGGATCCGCCCAGCGCCTCTCCCGCCCTCGACCACAAGCCCCACGCGACGGCCACCAGATAGGCCGCGCAGGCGAGCCGGAGGGCCGGCTTCAGCCAGGGCAAGGCAGCCGAGGCCGGCTCCAGAAACAGGCCCCACCCGGCAATCGCGAGGGCATAGCCGAACAGCTCCGCAGGCACGAGCGGCAGCGAATGGCGAAAGCCCGCCTGCGCGCCCGCGCTTGCGAGCAGCGTATTGGTCGGACCCGGCGTCGCCAGGATGGCGGCCACGGCCGGGACGAAGGTGAGCACATCGATCATGGCATCCTTGTAAGCGTCGCCAGACGCGCATGCCTTGATCCGCCTCAACCCGTGGTCTCGATACGGCCGGCCTCGATCCCCATCTGACGGGGATGAATCCCTCGACGAATTTCGAAGATCTCGCCGCGCAGTTGCGGGCCTGCCGCATCTGCCGCGATGCGCCCCGTTACGGCACAGCCTTGCCGCACGAGCCGCGCCCGATCCTCCAGGGCAGCGCCACGGCGCGCCTGTGCATCGCCAGCCAGGCGCCCGGCACGCGGGCCCATGCCAGCGGCATTCCGTTCGCAGACCGCTCGGGCTCGCGGCTGCGCTCGTGGCTCGGCATGGACGAGGCGGTTTTCTACGATCCCGCGAAGGTCGCCATCGTGCCGATGGGCTCCTGCTTTCCCGGCCAGGATGCGAAGGGCGGCGATCTCGGGCCGCGCCGGGAATGCGCCGAGGCCTGGCGCCGGCCGCTCTTTTCGGCGATGCCGGACCTCGATCTCGTCCTGCTGATCGGCCAGTACTCGCAGGCGTGGCACCTCGGCGACAACTTCAAGGACGGGCTCACCGAGACGGTGAGGCGCTGGCGCGAGATCCTTGAGAATCCGCAAAAGCCCCGCATTTTGCCGCTGCCGCACCCTTCCTGGCGCAACAACGGCTGGCTTAAGACTAATTCCTGGTTCGAAGCGGAGCTTTTGCCGGTTCTCCGCTCGGAGATCCGTACTATGTTCAGGTTCGACGATAAGGAGCTTTGACAGCATGAGCCCGACGACCCTGCGCTGCACCGTCGACGGACCGGTCGCGACGATCACCCTCGCGCGGCCCGACAAGATGAACGCCTTCAACGCCACCATGCATGCCGAGCTGCGCGAGGCGCTCGATCAGTGCGAGCGGGACGACAATGTGCGCGTGCTGGTGCTGACCGGGGAGGGGCGTGCCTTCTCCTCGGGCCAGGACCTGACGGTCGACCTGAAGCGCGACGAGCAGGGGCGGCTCGACCTAGGGCCTGCCCTGGAGCGCGACTACAATCCCCTGATCCTCAGGCTCTCCGGCTATTCGAAGCCGACCATCGCGGCTCTCAACGGACCGGCCGTCGGGGCCTCCATGAACATCGCGCTGGCCTGCGACATCGTCGTGGCGGCCCGTTCCGCCTATCTGCAGGAGGCGTTTTCCAAGATCGGCCTGATCCCCGATGCCGGCGGAACCTGGATCCTGCCGCGCCTGATCGGCCCGAAGATGGCGCTCGCCCTCATGCTCAGCGCCGAGGCCGTTCCGGCCGAGGAGGCGCAACGCATGGGCCTCGTCTACAAGGTGTTCGACGATGCCTCCTTCGCGGTCGACGTGGCGGCCTTCGCGGCCAAGCTCGCGGCCGGGCCGGGGCTGTCGTATCGCCTGACCAAGCAGGCGGTGGCGCAGAGCCTGTCGAACGACCTGGAGGCCCAGCTCAAGCTGGAGGCGAAGCTGCAGAGCGAAGCGGGATCGAGCGACGACTTCATGGAGGGCGTCGCGGCCTTCCGCGAGAAGCGTCCTCCTCGGTTCCAGGGACGGTGAGAGGAAGAGAGCCATGCGCCCCACCTACTGGATCCTCGGTCTCGCCACCTTGAGCATCGTGATCGGCATGTTCATGTCCCGCGACCCCGAACGCGCCGAACGGATGTCGCAGATGTACCGGGACGCGGCGCTGACGGGCGAGACCCGGCAGATGGCGATCATGGGCCTTGCGCTCGCCATCGGTGCCTTCGTGGTCTACCTCACCATGACCCGGCGGTGACGACCCGCTTCTGCGGCGATTGTCCCCGTTTGTTCACGGCCCATTCAACTGACTTGGCCTTTTCTGGCAGCATCATCCCGCAGAAGCGGGTCGAAGAGGGGCGTGAACCGTGCTTTCCCTGAAACGTGCTATCGTTTTTGCTGCCTTGACCCTGACGGCTGCTCTTGGTCAGGCCTCGGCCGCCCTTGCCCAGGACCGCCTCGCCCTTGTGCTCGGGCAGGGCGCCTATGAGGGGCGCCAGCTTCCGACCGCCGCGAACGATGCGGGCCTCATCGCCCAGACCCTGACCAGCGCCGGGTTCGAGGTCGTCCAGGGCCGCGATCTCAACGCCAGCGACCTGCGCAGCCTCGTCCGGGACTTCCTCGACAAGGCCGAGAATCTGGAGCCCGGCTCCACGGTGATGGTCTATGTCGCCGGGCATGGCGTCCAGCTCGAAGGCGACAACTACCTGCTGCCCGTCGACGCCCGCATTCAGCGCGACGCGGACATTCCCATCGAAGGCTTCCGTCTCTCCGATCTCGTCCGGGCCCTTGAGCAGAGCCCGGCCAAGGTGAGGGTGGTCGTGGCCGACATGGCGCGGGATTACCCGCTCTCCTCCACGGGCGAGCCGCTCGCCAAGGGGCTGGCTCTCGTCGAGCCGCCCTCTGGCTTCCTGATGGCCTTCTCCTCGGCGCCCAATATCGTCGCCGGTGATGGCCAGGGCCCCTACGGCGCCTATGCCACGGCGCTTGCGGAAATGATCCGTCAGCCGGGCCTGCCCCTCGACGAGGTTTTCGCCCGCACGCGCCTGCGCACCCACGAAGCCACGAACGGCCTGCAGATCCCGTGGCATTCGGCCAATCTCCGCGATGCCTCCTTCGTCTATTTCGAGCAGGTCGAGGCGGCCGCAGCGCCCCTCGTTCGCGAGGTGCGCCGGATAGAGGAAGTCCCGGCCGAGGAGGCCTATGCCATCGCGGTCGAGCGCGACACGATTCCGGCCTATCAGGAGTTCTTGCGCCGCTATCCCGACCATCGCCTTGCCCGCCGCGTGACTGCGCTGCTCGCCGCCCGCCGCGAAGCGGTCGTCTGGCGCCGCACCGTCGCGCGCAACACGCGCGAGGCCTACTGGACCTATCTGCGCGCCTACCCGAAGGGGCCGCATGCGGCCGATTGCCGGCGCAGGCTCGCGCGCCTGTCCGCGCCCTATGCCCCGCCGGCTTTCTTCGAGGAGGTGGTCTATGAGGATCTCCCGCCGCCGCTGCCGGAGGTCGAGCGGATCGAGATCGTAGAGGTTGTGACGATCATTCGCGAGGTGCCGCCGCCGCGCGTGCCGGTCTATCTCCTGCCGCGCTGGGACGAGGACGACGAGGACTTCATCACCATCATCCGCGAGCCGCCGCCGCCGCCCATCATGGCCGGTGTGCTGCCGATCCCGTATCCGATTCCGGTGCCGTATCGGGCGCGCCCGCCGCGCTACTTCTACCAGCCGATCGCACCCAGGACGCCGAGAGGCCCGGTCGCCATCCCCGTGCGGGCTCCCTATGTATTCGACCGCAGGGACGAGCCTCTCCCCGGTCCGCGCCGCTACCCGCGCGACGAGCGGCTCCGCGTGCCGCGCCAGCCAGGGCTGGCTGCGCCCCTCGAGCCGATTCCGGTGGCCGTCAATCCGCGGGCGCCCCGCGAGGAGAGGGACGTCCGTTCCGGCGAGCGCCCGCGCATGCGGCCGGACCGCATTCCCTCGCGAAGGATTCCGCTGATCGGCGAGCAGGAGGGGCGTCCCCGTCCCGTTCGGCCCGAGATCGTGGAGCCGAGGGAGCGCCCCGGTCGGGATCGCGGCCAGCGCGATATCCGGCCCGACGCTCCCGTTCGGGATGCCGCACGTCCGCGAGACCGGCGCCTCGATGGGGATGAGATTCTGCCCCGTCAGCCGAGGCTCGACCGGCCGCGGATCGAGATCGAGCGCGAGCGTCCGGATCGGGACAGAGCGGCCCGGGAGCCGGAACGCCGCGAACCGCGCATCAGGCCCGACCGGAGACTCGACCCTGTGATCGGGCTGCCCCGGATCGAGGAACGCCGGCCCGGTCGTGACAGCGATGAGGCGCCCCACCGGCGTCCTGAGCGGCCCGCATCCGTGGAGAGGCCGGACCGGGAGGAGAGGCCTGCCCGTGCGATGCGGCCTGCTGCTCGCGATGAGCTGCGCCCGGAGCGTCCCTTCCGCGATGTTGCGCCCAGGGAGATCGACCGGCCCGAGAGGCGCGCCCGCCAGCTCTTCGAGGAGCGCCCCGCGCCCCGTCGGATGGAGCGGCCAGAGCCCCGCATGGAAGCTCCCGCGCGGGTGGAGCGGGCTTTCCGCGAACAGCCGAGAGGCTTCGACCAGCCCCGCCCGGGGCGTGACATGGACAGGCCATCCCGCGACCGGCCTTCCTTCGACGGCCCGAGGCGCCAGGGCGGAGAAGGCCGCGCCCAGCGCTGCCAGCCCGGACGCCCCTGTCCGCAGGAGCGCTGACGCCTCAAAACAAAAAAAGCCGGAGCCTTAGCGCTCCGGCTTCTTCATTTGGAATGGTGGGCCGCGCCTCACTTCTCCAGGCGCGCGATCAGGCTCGACGTATCCCAGCGCTTGCCGCCCATCTTCTGCACGTCCGCGTAGAACTGGTCGACGATGGCCGTGACCGGGAGGCTGGCGCCGTTCTTGCGCGCCTCGCCCAGCACGATGGACAGGTCCTTGCGCATCCAGTCGACGGCGAAGCCGAAGTCGAACTTGCCCTGGTTCATGGTCTTGCCGCGGTTCTCCATCTGCCAGGAGCCGGCGGCGCCCTTCGAGATCACCTCGAGCACGGCCTCGATGTCGAGGCCGGCTTTCTTGCCGAAATGGATGCCCTCGGCCAGCCCCTGCACGAGGCCGGCGATGCAGATCTGGTTGATCATCTTGGTGAGCTGGCCGGAGCCGGCGGGGCCGAGCAGGCGGCAGGCGCGGGCGAAGCTCATGATCACCGGCTCTGCCTTTCCGTAAGGCTCGGCATCGCCGCCGCACATCACCGTGAGGACGCCGTTCTCGGCACCCGCCTGGCCGCCCGACACCGGGGCGTCGATGAAGGCGAAGCCCTTCTCCTGGGCGGCGGCGTAGAGTTCGCGCGCCACTTCCGCGGAAGCCGTGGTGTGATCGACGAAGATGGCGCCCTTACCCATGCCCTGGAAGGCGCCGTCCTCCCCGAGCGTCACCTGGCGCAGGTCGTCGTCGTTGCCGACGCAGGCGAAGACGATCTCCTGGCCCTCGGCCGCTTCGCGCGGGGTCCTGGCGGCGCGTCCGCCGTTCTCCGACACCCACTTGTCCGCCTTGGCGGAGGTGCGGTTGTAGACCGTCACCTCATGGCCCTTCTCCTTGAGGTGACGCGCCATGGGGTAGCCCATCACGCCAAGTCCGAGGAATGCAACCTTCGCCATCGTCCGCTCCCTGAAATCCTCCTTCGGTTCTAGGAAGAGAGGAGGCCAGGGTCAAACGGCACTACTTGATGTCGAAGGAAAAATATTTGGCCCGGATCCGGTCATAGGTGCCGTCGGCCTGCACCTGAGCGATGGCGCGGTTGAACTGCTCGCGCAGGGCCTCGTCGTCCTTGCGCAGGCCGATGCCGTAGGCTTGGTGCCGGTAGGCCGGGTTCTTGGGCGTGTCGCCGAGGATGTGGCAGCAACTGCCCTCGCGGCTTTCCAGGAACCGGGTCAGCAGGCGCTTGTCGCCGAAGACCGCATCGACGCGCCCGACCAAGAGGTCGAGGTTGGCCTCGTCCGGCTTGGCATAGACCTCGATCTGCGAGTCCTTGTAGAACTCCCGGAGATAGGTTTCGTGGTCGCTGCGGTCCGTCGTGCCGATGGTCTTGCCGGCGAGGGCCGCCGGCGAGACCTCGCCCGGAGCGGTCTCCTTCGAGCCGATGAAGATCGCCGGGACGCGGTAATAGGGGTCGGAGAAGGCGATCCGCTTCCGGCGCCGCTCCGTGATCTCCATGGACGACATGATGGCATCGTAGTCCCGGTCCAGGAGGCCGCGAATGATGCCGTCCCATTCGTGCTGAACGAGCTCGCACCGAACCTGCATGACCTCGCACAGGCTCTTGAGCAGATCGACCTCGAAGCCCTGCAACTCGTTGCTGGAATCGATGAAGTTGAAGGGCGGATAGGCGCCCTCGACGGCGATGCGGATCACCGGTTGCGGCGCGGGAGCCTGCGCCTGCGACAGGCATGGGCCCATGCCCAGCCCGAGCAGCAGCCCGCCAGCAATCGCCAGTTTTCGTCCAAGACTCAGTACGCTCACAGCCGCCCAGCCCAGATGGTCGAGGCCGATATCACGTGAAAATACTGAACAGTCAAATGACAGGCTGTCTCAGTACTGTCGAACGACAGTAAAAAGTTGGCCTAGCCGCCCGTGACGCTCATGTGGCGGCTCAGCGCCGGGCGGGAGTGGCGCCGGTCGATGATGAAGTCGTGCCCCTTGGGCTTGCGGGCAATGGCGTCGACGATGACACGGTCGAGCAGGTCGTTGCTCTCGGAGGTGCGCACCGGCGCCCGAAGGTCTGCGGCATCCTCCTGGCCGAGGCACATGAAGAGCTGACCCGTGCAGGTCACCCGCACCCGGTTGCAGCTTTCGCAGAAATTGTGGGTCATCGGCGTGATGAAGCCGAGCCGGCCGCCGGTTTCCTTCACCCGCACATAACGGGCCGGACCGCCCGTGCGGTCGTCGAGATCTTCCAGCGTATAGCGCCCAGCGAGGCGGGTGCGGACCGTGGAGAGGGGCAGGAACTGGTCGATGCGCTGGCCGTCTATCTCTCCGAGCGGCATCACCTCGATGAGCGTCAGGTCCATATCGCGGCCATGGGCCCATTCGAGCAGGGTTTCCAGTTCGTCCTCGTTGACGCCTTTCAGCGCGACGGCATTGATCTTGACCTTCAGCCCGGCCGCTTGAGCGGCATCGAGCCCGTGCATCACCTTGCCCAGGTCTCCCCAGCGGGTGATGGCACGGAACTTGTCCGGGTCGAGGGTGTCGAGGGAGACGTTGACGCGCCTGACGCCGCAGGCGGCCAGATCTTTGGCATGGCGGGCGAGCTGCGAGCCGTTAGTGGTGACGGTGAGCTCGTCGAGGGCGCCCGAATCAAGATGGCGGGAGAGAGAGCCGAACAGGGTCATGATGTCCCGCCGCACCAGGGGTTCGCCGCCGGTGATCCGCAGCTTGCGCACGCCCCGGGCCACGAAGGCCGAGCAGATGCGGTCGAGCTCCTCCAGGGTCAGCAGGTCGCGCTTGGGCAGGAAGGCCATGTCCTCGGACATGCAGTAGACGCAGCGGAAGTCGCAGCGGTCCGTCACCGAGACGCGCAGATACGTGATCGCCCGCCCGAAGGGGTCGACGAGGGAATGACCTGTCGCGGAAGTCTCAAGCTGAGCCGGACTGGCTCTCATGGCGGATACGCTCTCGTTCACGGGAATCCTTGCCTCAACCCTCATCATCAAGCACGTAGCGTCAATTGCAACCGGGAAAAGGGTGAGATCATGGCAACTGAGCGCTGGCCGACGGAGCTTCGGCTGTCCAAGGACAGGCGCAGCCTCCATGTCGCCTTCGAGGACGGCACGGCTTTCGACCTGCCCGCCGAGTACCTGCGGGTCACAAGCCCCTCGGCCGAGGTGCAGGGGCACAGCCCCGCCGAGCGCAAGACTGTGCCGGGCAAGCGGGATGTGGAGATCGTCGGCGTGGAGCCAGTGGGCAATTATGCCGTGAAGCTGGTCTTCGACGACCTGCACGACACCGGGATCTACGGCTGGGATTATCTCTACCGGCTCGGAGCGGAGCAGGGGGAGAAGTGGCAGGCCTATCTCGACGAGCTGGTCGCCAAGGGGTTGTCGCGCGACCGAATGCGGTGACGGACTGAAACGAAAATGGCCGGGACAGGCCCGGCCATGATGCGTTTGTGCAATTTCTTACCGAAGAACCACGACCCGGGCGCCGACCTTGGCGCGGTTGTAGAGGTCGGTAACGTCCTCATTGGTCATGCGGATGCAGCCCGAGGAGACCGCCTCGCCGATGGTCTCCGGCTCGTTCGAGCCGTGGATGCGGTAGATGGTGCTGCCGATATAGAGGGCGCGGGCGCCGAGCGGGTTGTCCGGCCCGCCCTTCATGTAGCGGGGCAGGTCGGGACGGCGCTTGAGCATGGCCGCCGGGGGGCGCCAGTCCGGCCATTCGCGCTTCATGGTGACCGAATGGGTGCCCGACCAGGTGAAGCCCGGACGGCCCACGCCGACGCCGTACTGCACGGCCTGGCCGTTGCCGAGCACGTACCAGAGGCGGCGCTCGCTGGTGGAGACCACGATGGTGCCTGGCGCATAGCGGCCGTTGAAGGAGACGATCTCGCGCGGGACTGCGGAAGCCTGCGCCCGATAGGTTTCCTCAGCGCTGTAGAGCGGCTGGCGGGTGAGAGGATCGATAGCCGTAAATGCCGCAGCCGGCGTCGCCAGCGCCACGAAGGCGCAAGCAAACCCAGCGAGGGCAGCGCGAGTGCGTCCCATATTTGCCTCTGTCTGAACATGTTTGGTGGCGGGTTCGTCCTTGCTCAACGCAACAGCCCCGCTTGGGATCCACGGATTATCAGGGTTCTGCTATAAAATCCTAGTGTGGTTCCGCCACAATCTCGCCGCGTCGTAACCGGACGGTTAAAGCCAGGCTGCCACAATTCGTACTGCAAAATACTTGCCGGTTTGGAAGCTTCTTTGGCTTGACGCAGAGGGTTCTGCGCCTTTAGAAGGCCCTTGTCAGGGCGCGTAGCTCAGCGGGAGAGCATTCGCTTCACACGCGAAGGGTCACAGGTTCAATCCCTGTCGCGCCCACCATTTCCTTCCTGATAACAAGATTCACATTATCGTGGGCGCCCTGAGCGCACGCGCGGCGGCTTTCGTGTCAGGCCGCGAGCGGCCTCATGAGGCGCTGGATGGCGGGAAACAGCTCATCGAAGTGCTTGATGACGAGATCCGGCCCAAGCTCCCGAACCGGAACGTCCGTATAGCCGAAAGGCACGGCGATCACCGGAATGCCGGCATTCTTCGCAGTGACGATATCGGTGCGGGAATCCCCGATCATGACGGCCCGGCGCGGGCTGCCGCCCGCCCGCTCGATGGTCAGGGTGAGGTGGCGTGGGTCCGGCTTGAAGTAACGGAAGGTGTCGCGCCCGCAATTGGCTGCGAAACGGTGGCCGACCCCTAGCTCCTGCAGCAGCTTCACCGAATGCTCTTCGACCTTGTTGGTGCAGACCGCCAGGATGAATCCTGCCTCCTCCAGCCGGTCGAGGGCCTCGGCCACACCGGGATAGAGCCGGGTCCGGACGCAGATGTTCTCCCCGTAATGGATCATGAACTGCCGGAACAGCTCATCGAGGTAATCCGGCGTCAGCTCCTTGCCGGCCGCCTCGAAGCCGCGCTGGATCAACGCGCGGGCGCCGGCGCCGATCATGTCGCGCGCCTTCCTGACCGGCAGGGGCGCCAATCCCTCGCGATCGAGGATCACGTTCAGGGTTCCGACGAGGTCGGCGGCCGTGTCTGCCAGGGTTCCATCGAGGTCGAAGACGGCGATGGGCGAGACATTGTGCGGGGTATCAATGGCCATGAAGGTCGGCTACCTGCTGCGGGCAAGGGAATCAAGCATGGGGATGATAAGGTCCTATGGTTGATTCGTTCTTACCGAATGGAGTGTTGAATGCGGCCCTTTGGTACCGCGGCGTTTTTTGTTGCAGCCCTGGCGCTGGGGGGCCTCGAAGGTCCCGCCCTGGCCGCATCCTATGATTTCGTTCCCGCTCCCCAAACCGACCTGAACCGTATTTATAGGATCGATCGGATCACCGGCGAGGTCAGCTCCTGCCAATATGGCCTCCAGGAGGGCACGATCGGCGTGACCCTGTGCTTCAGCGCGGGCGAGGGCGCCGGTCCCCAGGCTCCTGGCGAGTACGGGCTGGTCGCCTCCCGCCACGAGCGGGAAGGGGGTGTGTTCCGGGTCAATTACCGGACGGGCCAGATGAGCATCTGCTACGTGTTCGACGAGCGGGTGGTGTGCACCCCGCAGACCACGCCGTCGCCGGCGACCTCCTCGGCGGCCGCTCCCGTGGCCACGCCCAGCGTCAGTTCAGGCACGGGAGCCTCGCCGCAGCGCCCTTGAGGCCCTGGCCGGGGCTCCAGGGTCTGCTCATCCATGAAACGTTCTTTCTTCCAGGCGCTCCGTCATGCTAGAGGCGGGTCATACGGCCCTCCGGCCGGGCGCCTCCATTGTGTTAGAGGATTTCCGTGAGCGACACTCTCAAGCGCGCAGCAGCCGAAAGGGCGGCCCAACTCGTCACCGACGGGATGAGGCTGGGGCTTGGCACCGGCTCGACGGCGGCGCATTTCGTCGCGGCCATCGGTGAGCGCGTCCGGGGCGGACTGAAGGTCGTAGGCGTTCCTACCTCCGAGGCGACCCGCGATCAGGCCCAGCGCGAGGGCATTCCCCTGACCACCCTCGACGAGACCCCCGATCTCGACCTGACGGTCGACGGGGCCGACGAACTCGACGACGACCTGCGCCTCATCAAGGGCGGTGGCGGTGCGCTCCTGCGGGAGAAGATCGTGGCTTCCGCGAGCCAGCGGATGATCGTCATCGCAGACGGGTCCAAGCGGGTCCAGAAGCTCGGGCGCTTTCCGCTCCCGGTCGAGGTGATGCCCTTCGGCCTCACGGCCACCGAGCGCGCCATCGCCAGGCTGCTCGACTCCCTGTCCATGACCGGCGAGCTGCGCCTCCGGCGCGCCGCCGACGGCGCCCCCTACGTGACGGATGGCGGCCACTTCATTCTCGATGCGCATCTCGGACGCATCGACAAGCCGAACGTGCTTGCCTCGACGCTGAACAACATTCCCGGCGTCGTCGAGCACGGTCTTTTCCTGGGCCTGGCCACCGGCGCGATCCTCGCTACGGCTGACGGGCTCGTCGAACTCGGTCAGCTCTGACCCAAACCATTACGATTGGAGCCACACTTATGATCCGTAACGCCTCCCGACTGGCTGCGACCTCCGTCGCGCTGTTCATGCTCGTCAGCCCGGCCTTCGCCCAGGCGCAGCCTTCCGCCAGCCACATGGCTCTCGCGCGCGAAGTCGCCATCAGCTCCGGCATGACCCGCTCGTTCGACGCCATGGTCGAGCCGTTCCTCGATCAGCTGCAGCAGATGAACGTGACCCGCCCGGAAATCAAAGAGGATCTCACGCAGGTCGTCGCGCAGATCCGGCCGGAACTCGAGCAGCAGAAGCAGAAGATGGTCGACAACGCGGCGAAAGCCTTCGCGAGCCGCATGACCGAGGCCGAGCTGAAGGACATCGCAGCCTTCTACAAGTCGGCGGCCGGCAAGAAGTACGTGGAAGTGCAGCCGGGCATCCTCGATGACGTGGTTCGGGATCTCGCAACCTGGACGCAGCAGACCGCTCAGTTCGTGATGACCCGCGCCCGCGAGGAAATGGGCAAGCGCGGACATCAGCTTCAGTAAGGCGCAAATGCACCGTCCGCCCCATCAAGGAAAGGCTCGGGCAACCGAGCCTTTCCTTGATGGGGCGGCTGAATCCCAGGATTGTTTCAGGATGCATTGATGTGTGGGGCGCAGGCTTATCGGGGGCGTCGGGAACAGCCCTGACGGAGCAATGGCGGAGCCTTCGCCGATCATGCCATCATCCTGCCTCAGGGCAGGGCCAAGGGCCGTTTCATGGCAAATGTTTTTCCCCCGAACGAAGTGGAGCGTCTCGCCGCCCTCCGGAGGCTCGGCATCATCGATGCCCCGGCTTCTCCCTCCCTCGACCGCATCTGTCGCGTGGCCCAGCAACTCTTCAATGTTCCAATCGCTGCCGTGACCTTTCTCGATGCCACGCAGCAATGGCTCAAATCCACCGTCGGGATCGGCGATCTCCAGGTCACGGCGCGCGAGCACTCCTTCTGCCAGTATACGATCATGCACGACGAGGTTTTCGTCGTGCCCGATGCCAAGGCTGACCGGGTCCTCGCGACCAATCCTTATGTGGCAGGCGAGCCTGGGGTTCGGTTCTATGCAGGCGCGCCCCTGACGACCGAGCCTGGGATCAGGCTCGGATCCTTGTGCGTGATCGATACCGAGCCGCGCGAGTTCCAGCCGGATCAGGCAGCTGTTCTCGCCGGCCTGGGACGGCTGGTTGTCGACGAGCTATGGCTTCATCATCTCGAACGGGTTGGACTTGCCGGGGCGAATGCGGATTCTGCGCCCGCAGGCGCAACGCCGCTCGCCTTCGATCTTACGGCTCCCCTTACAAGCGAGCAGATCCGTGCCGGGCGAGCCTTGCTCAACTGGTCGGTGCGTGAACTCGCCGATGCCTCGGGCATCTCCGCGACAACGATCAAGCGTATCGAGGCTCAGGGCAGCGATATCGTGCGCAAGGCAAGTATCGATGCGATCAGACGAGCCATGGAAGGCCGGGGAATCGAGTTCACAGCCTCGGCTGACGCAAAGGTTGGGTTGAGCATCGATTTGGCATGCAAATAGCGACTTGCATTTTTGCCAAGTAAAACCTGAGGGTTCCTCTGCGTCGCTTCCACTGCCTTAAGGGGCTGTTAGGAGTTGCTGGCCAAATTGGCGCCAGTTCAGGTCAGCGCGTTGCCCGGCCTGATCGGCAGCGTCTTCCGCATCTCCCCACAGGGTGGCGCCAAGATGCGCCAATGGGCAAGCCTCGGGGGTGGTCAATGTTTATGTTTCGGTCGAACGGCGAGATGTCGGACAAGCTGGAGGCCCTGGACCGGTCTCAGGCCATCATCGAGTTCAAGCTCGATGGCACCATCCTGACTGCCAACGAGAACTTTCTCGACACGATGGGGTATCGGCTGGAGGAGATCCATGGCCGGCACCACAGCCTGTTCGTAGACCCTGCCGAGCAGGCCAGCGCGGAGTACCGCGAGTTCTGGGCCGCTCTGAACCGGGGCGAAGCGCAGACGGCCGAGTATCGGCGCTTCGGCAAGGGCGGGAAGGAGGTTTGGATCCAGGCTTCCTACAATCCCGTGCTCGATCGGGGCGGAAAGCCCTACAAGGTGGTGAAGTTCGCCACGGACACGACCGAGCAGAAGCTTCAGGCTGCCGATTTCGAAGGGCAGATCAAAGCCATCAATCGCTCCCAGGCGGTCATCGCCTTCAAGCTCGACGGCACCATCCTGACTGCCAACGAGAACTTCCTCGACACGATAGGATACCGGCTCGACGAGATCCAGGGGCGGCACCACAGCCTGTTCGTCGAGCCCGACTATCGCAACAGCCAGGACTACCGGGATTTCTGGGCAGCCCTCGCGCGAGGCGAGTATCGGTCGGCCGAGTACAAGCGTATGGCTAAGGGCGGTCGGGAGGTCTGGATTCAGGCGTCCTACAACCCGATCCTCGACATGGCGGGGCGTCCCTACAAGGTCATCAAGTTCGCCACCGACATCACCGCGCAGGTGCATGAACGGATCCGCCGCTCCGAGATTCAGAAATCGATTGCCGCCGAACTCATCGAGATCACGCGGGCGATCGCCGGCGTCACGGATCAAGCCGAAGGAGCAGCCGGCGCGTCAAGCGAGACGTCGGGAAACGTGCAGGCAGTTGCCGCAGGGGCCGAGGAACTCGCGGCTTCCGTCAACGAGATCGGCCAGCAGGTCAATCACGCGTTGTCCATTTCCAACGAGGCGGTCGAGCAGGGCAGGCAGACGAATGTCATCGTGTCGGGGCTCTCGTCCTCCGCGCAGAAGATCGGCGAGATCATCACCCTCATCGACAGCATCGCATCCAAGACCAACCTCCTCGCGCTGAATGCCACCATCGAGGCCGCGCGGGCGGGCGAGGCCGGCCGCGGCTTCGCGGTGGTCGCCGCCGAAGTCAAGAGTCTGGCCACGCAGACCGCAAGGGCGACGGAGGAGATCGGCGCGCAGATCGCGCAGACGCAGGCCGCAACCCAGCAGGTCGTGACGGCCATCGAGGCGATCACCTCGACCGTTCAGAGGATCAACGAGATCTCGGTTGCGATCTCTGCTGCCGTGGAGGAGCAGTCGGCCGTGACGCAGGAGATGTCGTCCAACATGCAGGGAGCCTCGCGCAGCGTCTCCTCGATCAGCGCGAGCATGAACGAGATCGCCCGCTCCGCAGAGCTGGTGAGCACAGCCACCCTGAAAGTCCGCGAGGCTTCCGCGTCGATCGGGTGATGAGCGCGGGATCAGCGGCGGGCATCACCTGCCGCAACTCTGACAAGACAAAGGCGCCTCGAAGAGAGGCGCCTTTGTTGTTTCGTGAGCGGCTGCGGAGTCTTAATCCTCCACGGCCTTGAAGCGCCCCATCCCGTTGAGGAAGAAGGGCAGGACGAGGGCGATCAATGCGATGGCGAGGAGCGTCGCCGAGATCGGGCTCTGCAGCAGCGTCATCGGGTCGCCGAGGCTGATCGAGAGCGCCCGGCGCAGCTGGCTTTCGGCGATGGGGCCGAGGATCAGGCCGACCACGACCGGCGCGATCGGGAAGTCGAAGCGCCGCATCAGGAAGCCGAGCACGCCGAAGACCGTGAGCATGATGAGCTCGACCGGCGACGGATTGGCCGCAATCGTCCCCATGGTGGCGAAGACCAGGATGCCGGCATAGAGCCACGGCTGAGGGATCGCCAGGAGCCGCACCCAAAGGCCGACGAGCGGCAGGTTCAGCACGAGCAGCATGGCGTTCGCGATGAACAGGCTGGCGATGAGGCCCCAGACCAGGTTCGGCTGATCGGCGAACAGCAGGGGGCCCGGATTGAGGCCGTATTGCTGGAAGCCGGCGAGCAGCATGGCGGCCGTGGCGGATGTCGGGAGCCCAAGGGTGAGCAGGGGCACGAGCGTTCCGGCCGCCGAGGCATTGTTGGCGGCCTCCGGTCCGGCAACGCCCTCGATGGCGCCCTTGCCAAAGTCCTCGGGATGCTTCGTCAGGCGCCTCTCCGTGGCGTAGGACAGGAAGGTCGGGATCTCCGCGCCGCCGGCCGGGAGAGCCCCGATGGGGAAGCCGAACATGGTGCCGCGGAGCCAGGGCTTCCAGGAGCGCTTCCAGTCCTCCTTGGTCATCCAGAGCGAGCCGCGCACGGCCTCGAGCTTCTCCTCGTGGACATGGCGGCGGGAGGCGACATAGAGCGCCTCGCCCACGGCGAAGAGGCCGACCGCCAGGGTCGTGACCTCGATGTTGTCGTAGAGCTCGGGCACGCCGAAGCTCAGCCTGGATTGTCCGGACAGGATGTCGATGCCGACCAGCCCGAGCAGCAGTCCGATGAAGAGGCTGGTGAGGCCGCGCACAGGCGAATCGCCGAAGGTGGCCGAGACGGTGACGAAGGCCACGACCATCAGGGCGAAGTAGTCCTCGGGCCCGAAGCTGACGGCGATTTCCACCAGGTACGGGGCCAGCAGCGTGAGGCCGAGCGTCGCGATAGTGCCGGCCACGAAGGAGCCGATGGCCGAGGTGGCGAGCGCCGGGCCGCCGCGGCCGGCCTTGGCCATGAGGTTGCCTTCGAGGGCGGTGGCCATGGAGGCGCTTTCGCCCGGCGTGTTGATGAGGATCGCCGTGGTCGAGCCGCCATACATGCCACCGTAATAGATACCGGCGAACATGATGATCGATCCCGCCGGATCGAGCTTGAAGGTGATCGGCAGGAGGAGCGCCACGGTGAGAGCCGGACCGATGCCGGGCAGCACGCCGACGGCGGTGCCCAGAAGAACGCCGATGAGGGCGAACAGCAGGTTCGCCGGCTGGATGGCGACGGCAAGGCCGTTCGCGAGGGAGACGAAAGCTTCCATGGCAGGGCCTCAGAACAGATTCTCGAGCGGCCCTGCCGGGAGGGACAGGGTGAGGAGCTTGGCGAAGAGCAGGTAGATGAACACCGCAATGACCGCGCCGATGATGAAGTCCGTCACGAAGGCCCGGCGTCCGAAGGCCGTGGACGTCGCCGCGAACAGCAGGGCCGTGCCGATCATGAAGCCGCCGCCGAAGGCGATCAGGGCGATCAGGCAGGCAAGCCCCCCGAGGATCAGGATGATCGGCTTCCAGTCCAGGCTGTCACGGTCTGGCAGGGTGCCGCGCAGGGCCCCGATGGCGTTGCCGATGGCAAGCAGCGTGAGGCCGCCCGAGACGATCACGGGCATGACCTTCGGTCCAAGATCGTAGGGGGACAGGATCTGAAGCTTCGTCATGTCCCACCAGACGATTCCGGCCAGGACGAGAAGGATGAGGGCGATGACGAGGCCCGCCACGTCGATGCGCCGCTGGGGAGATGAGGCCATGGCAATTCCTGCAAAAAAGAAGCGCCGCGCTTCATGAACGCGGCGCTCCGGAGATCATTCTAGGCTTGAGCTTAGGACTTCACCAGCCCGACCGAGGCCAGGATTTCCTTGGTGCGGGCCTGCTCCTGCTGCAGGATCTTGGCGAAGGCATCGCCGGATACATAAGAATCCTCCCAGCCCTTCTGCTTGAGGATCGCCTGCCACTCGGCGGATTTGGCCATCTCGTCCATGGCGTCCACGAGGGCCTTCTTCTGGTCGGCGGAGATGCCCGGAGGAGCCACGACGGCGCGCCAGTTGGCAATGTCGATATCGATGCCCTGAGCCTGGATGGAAGGCTTGTCGGCGGTGCCCTGGTTGGCGGGCGTCGTCAGGCCGAGGAGGCGCAGCTTGCCGGCCTTGATCTGGCTTTCGAACTCGCCGTAGCCGGAAATGCCGGCCGTGACCTTGCCGCCGAGGATCGCCGCGAGGGCCTCACCGCCGCCGGAGAAGGGAATGTAGTTGATCTTGGTCGGGTCGGCGCCTGCAGCCTTGGCGAAGAGGGCTGCTGCGATGTGGTCGACGCCGCCGGCGGAGCCGCCGGCCCAGGTCACCTTGGCCGGGTCGGCCTTCAGGGCGTCCGCCAGTTCCTTGGCGGTCTTGATCGGGGAATCGGCCGGCACGACGATGGCCTCGTATTCCGCCGTCAGGCGGGCGATGGGCGTGGTCTGGTCGAGGGTGATCGGCGACTTGTTGGTGAGAAGCGCGCCCACCATGACGTAGCCCATCACCATGAGCTGGTTGCCGTCGCCCTTGGAGTTGTTGACGAGCTGGGCGATGCCGATGGAGCCGCCGGCGCCGGGCACGTTGGTGACCTGCACGCTCTTGGCGATGCCGGCCTGGGTCAGGGCCTGCTGCATGGAGCGGGCGGTCTGGTCCCAGCCGCCGCCAGGCGCAGCCGGAGCCATGATCTTGAGCTCCATCTGGGCGGCTGCCGAGGTGACGAATCCGGCTACGGCCGCGGCAGCGAGTGCGCTGCGCCAGAGCCCTTTGCGAAACTGGGTCATGTGGTTTCCTCCATCGACGCTTCCGTAAAGTGAGAGCGTCCTGGGGCAGAACCTAGAGACGGAACCAGGGAGCGGCAAGCGCTTGCTCCTTTATCGCTGTTGAACCCTGACGTAAGAGCATCACGACAGGGCGGGCAGCCATGTGCCTGAAGCAGGGCTGGCGGGCGACATCACCCGAAACTGTCCCTATATGAACTGTCTGAACAGGATTCGAGCGGAGACCGCGCCATGAGCTCATTCGATGTGGACCTCTTCGTCATCGGCGGCGGATCGGGCGGCGTGCGCGCGGCCCGGATCGCCGCCGGCTACGGCGCGAAGGTCATGCTGGCGGAGGAGTACCGGGTCGGCGGCACCTGCGTGATCCGCGGCTGCGTGCCCAAGAAGCTGATGGTCTATGCCAGCCGCTTCGCCGAGGAGTTCCACGAGGCGCAAGGCTTCGGCTGGAGCGTGGGCGAGACCCGCTTCGACTGGGCCACCCTGATCCGCAACAAGGACCGGGAGATCGACCGGCTCGAGGGCATCTACCGGACCAATCTCGACAAGGCCGGCGTCGAGATCGTCGACAGCCGCGCCGTGATCGAGGATGCGCATACGGTCCACGTGCTCAAGACCGGGGCGCGGATCCGCGCCCGCACCATCCTCGTGGCGGTGGGCGCCCATCCCACCCTGGAGCCCGTCATTCCCGGCGGCGAGCTCGGCATCACGTCCAACGAGGTCTTCCACCTCGAGACCCAGCCGAAGCGCGTCCTGGTGGTCGGCGGCGGCTATATCGCGGTTGAATTCGCGGGTGTTTTTGCGGGCCTCGGCAGCCAGGTCACGCTCCTGCACCGGGGCGACATGCTCCTGCGCGGCTTCGACGACGATGTCCGCGCGGCCTTAGGGGAGGCCTATGTGCAGCGCGGCGTCAACCTGGCCCTGGGCCGGACCCTCACGAGCCTGGAGAAGACATCCGGCGGCATCGCCGCGACCTTGTCCGATGGGTCGGTCCTGACGGTCGATCAGGTTCTCGTCGCCACCGGGCGGCGGCCCAACACCCAGGGGCTCGGGCTGGAGAAGGCGGGGATCACTCTCGACGAGGTCGGGGCGATCCCGGTGGATGCCTATTCCCAGACCCTCATTCCGTCGATCTACGCCGTGGGCGACGTCACCAACCGGGCGAACCTCACCCCCATCGCCATCCGCGAGGGCCATGCCTTCGCCGATACGGTGTTCGGCAACAAGCCCACCATCGTCGATCACGACCTGATCCCGACCGCCGTGTTCTCGACCCCTGAGATCGGCGTTATCGGCTGCGGCGAGGCCGCGGCCCGGGCGATCTACGGCGACATCGACGTCTACAAGACCGCCTTCCGTCCCATGAAGGCGACCCTTTCGGGCGGCAAGGACCGGGTCTTCATGAAGCTCATCGTCGACAAGGCCACCGACAAGGTCGTGGGCGTCCACATCATGGGGCACGACGCAGGCGAGATGATCCAGCTCGCGGGCATCGCCGTGACCATGGGCGCCACCAAGGCCGATTTCGACCGCACCGTGGCGGTTCACCCTACGGCAGCGGAGGAGTTGGTGACCATGCGTACCCCGGTGGTGGTGAAGAAGCCCGAGGCGGTGGGATAATCTCGTTTCAACATCATTGATGCTTTTATCGCCTTACTGTTGAAACCTGACCCTAGAGTCAGTAAGTTCAATTTCAACAGGTTGGTGGCAGATGAATGTCAAGTGTTGAAACAGTGACTTTTCAAGAGCTTAATAACGACCAGAGGCGAGAGAAGGTTAACTCGGACCAGCGCTATGCGTCTTGGTATGAGGCGAAGCTACGGGCGGAGAGCTACCGTGGCTCTCTTGTCTGGCAAGAGGTCAAGGGCGAGCAGTACCTGGTCCGCAGCTACTACGATGCCTCGGGGAACCGACGCCAGAAATCGGAAGGAAGGCGCAGTCCCGAGACGGAGAAGATCAAGGCTGATTGGGAGCAGGGGCGCCAGGAGGCTGTCGAGCGCCTCAAGTCCATGCGCGAGGTCATGGTCCGGCAGGCGGCGATCAACAGGGCCGTCAGGCTCGGGCGCGTTCCGCTGATGGGCGCCAGGGTGATCCGGGCCCTCGATGAAGCCGGTCTGCTCGGCAACGGCATCCGCATCGTCGGCACGAATGCCGTCTATGCCTACGAAGCCGTTGCCGGTGTCATGGTTGATCCTGACATCACGACGACGCTCGATATCGACCTGCTCCTCGACGCGAGACTGTCTCTCAGGATCGTCACGAGCGATGACGTGGCTGAGCCGGCCCTGATCGGCCTCTTGCGGAAGGTCGACAAATCCTTCGAGCGGACCAGCGAAACGTTCCGCGCCGTCAACCGGGAGGGCTATGTCGTCGACCTGATCAAGCCTCAACGCAATCCACCCTGGCAGAACGAGAGAGTGCAGGTTGGATGTGTGGAGGATGACCTCACCGCTGTGCCGATCGATGGGCTGGCATGGCACGAGAGTGCACCGCCTTTCGAGGCCATTGCGATCGATGAAAAAGGCGGGCCTGTCCGGATCGTGGCGAGCGATCCGAGGGTCTTTGCCGCTTACAAGCTCTGGCTGTCGGGGCAGCCCGACCGGGATCCGACGAAGCGGCGTCGCGATGCCGCTCAGGCGAGAGCCGTCGCGCAGATCGTCGGGCGTTACCTGCAACACCTTCCTTTTGAGGCCAACGACTTGCGCATGCTGCCCAGAGACCTATTCGACGCAGCGAAGCCGCTTTTCGAGACCAATGAAGCGAAAGACGCAAATTCCTTCTGAGGCACCTCCCTTGTGCCGGGCGCATCCCGCGCGGCCTTTCGGCACTCGCCTTTTTGTTTGTGTCGTGTATAGGTGCCGTTTCATGCCGCTTGTTGCGGTGCACGATGAGCATTGAAGAAAGGACACGGGGGTAAGTGTCATGACCGAGCGTTGGACGCCCGACAGCTGGAGAAACAAGCCGATCCAGCAGGTTCCGGCCTATCCGGACCTTGAGGCGCTTGAGAGCGTCGAGCAGCAGCTCGCCGGCTTTCCCCCGCTCGTCTTTGCCGGCGAAGCCCGCAAGCTGAAGAAGACCCTGGCCAAGGTCGCCAAGGGCGAGGCCTTCCTGCTCCAAGGCGGCGACTGCGCCGAGAGCTTCGCCGAGCATTCGGCTGACAACATCCGCGATTTCTTCCGCCTGTTCCTGCAGATGGCCGTGGTGCTCACCTATGCGGGCGGCTCGCCCGTGGTGAAGGTCGGCCGCGTGGCCGGCCAGTTCGCCAAGCCGCGTTCGGCCTCGACCGAGACCATCGACGGCGTCGAGCTGCCGAGCTATCGCGGCGACATCATCAGCGACATCGCCTTCACGCCGGACGCCCGCACGCCCGATCCGCGCCGCCAGCTCATGGCCTACCGCCAGTCGGCCGCGACGCTCAACCTGATCCGCGCCTTTGCGACCGGCGGCTATGCCAATCTCGAGAATGCCCATCGCTGGATGCTGGGCTTCGTGAAGGATTCGCCGCAATCCTCGCGCTACAGCGAGCTGGCCGAGCGCATCACCGAGAGCATCAACTTCATGCGGGCCATCGGGATCGATCCCGAGACTCATCCCGAGATGCGCTCGACGGATTTCTACACGAGCCACGAGGCGCTGCTGCTCGGCTACGAGGAGGCCATGACCCGGGTCGATTCCACGACCGGCGACTGGTACGCCACCTCGGGCCACATGCTCTGGATCGGCGACCGCACCCGCCAGCCGGACCACGCCCATATCGAATACATGCGCGGCATCAGGAACCCGATCGGCCTCAAATGCGGCCCGTCGCTCTCGGCCGACGGGCTGCTCAGGCTTATCGATGCCCTCAACCCGGAGGACGAGGCGGGCCGCCTGACCCTGATCTGCCGCTTCGGCGCAGGCAAGGTCGGCGATCATCTGCCGGGCCTGATCCGCGCGGTCGAGCGGGAAGGGCGCACGGTGGTGTGGTCCTGCGATCCCATGCACGGCAACACCATCAAGGCGGGGTCGGGCTATAAGACCCGGCCGTTCGAGCAGGTGATGAGCGAGGTGCAGGACTTCTTTGCCATCCATCAGGCGGAAGGGACGCATGCGGGCGGCATCCACCTGGAGATGACCGGCAAGAACGTGACGGAATGCACCGGCGGCGCCCGCGCGCTCACGGATGCGGACCTGCGCGACCGCTACCACACCTATTGCGACCCGCGCCTCAACGCCGAGCAGGCGCTGGAGATCGCCTTCCTGACCTCGGAGCTCATCAAGCGCGAGCGCCAGTCAAGGGAACAACCGGCCGCCCTGGCGGCGGAATGAACAACTGAAAGGTTCAAGAAAAAGGGGCGCTTCCGGCGCCCCTTTTTCATTTACGCATACGCAACTCTACTGGTATTCGAACTCAGCTCAGCCACCCCATGAAGAAAAGGATCAGGATGATCGGCAGGGGAATGCCGATGAGCCAAAGCAAGCCGCCTTTCAACATGTCAGTCTCCCAGGTAATTTCGTGTTGGAACAACGAACTGGGCTGTAACGGGTTCCCTCTATGCTTGAACTCTGCACAAGCCCGATGAACCCGCCGTGGCGGCTCCAATCGAGCTTGGAAATCAGGGGCAGATCAGGGCTGCTCCACCGGGGCTCAACTCTGGTGGGAAAGCTTACCCTTTGCATTGCTGCGCACCCGACCCCGCGCTAAATCTGCAGGTGCCATGGCTCAGAACATTCTCAAGATCGCGCTCGCGCAGCTCAACCCCATCGTCGGCGATGTGGCCGGGAACGAAGAGAAGGCGCGACAAGCCCGCGCCGAGGCAGCCCGGATGGGAGCCGATATCGTGATGTTCGCCGAGCAGTTCCTCGCGGGCTATCCCGCCGAGGACCTCGTGCTGAAGCCCGCCTTTCAGGATACCTGCCGGGCCGCGCTCGAACGGCTCGCCCGCGAGACGGCGGATGGCGGGCCCGGCCTGCTCATCGGCCTGCCGTGGAGGGAGGAAGGGCTCCTCTACAATGCCTATGCGCTCCTCGACGGCGGCGCGGTCTCCGTGCGCTTCAAGGTCGACCTGCCCAATTACGGCGTCTTCGACGAGAAGCGCAATTTCGAGGCCGGACCCCTGCCGGGGCCGGTGAATTTCCGCGGCATCAGGCTCGGCCTCCCGATCTGCGAAGACATCTGGACCGGCGATGTGGTCGAGTGCCTTGCCGAGACCGGGGCCGAGATGCTGCTCGTGCCCAACGGTTCGCCCTATTGGCGCGGCAAGACCGAGGAGCGGTTCAACATCGCGGCCGCCCGGGTGACCGAGACTGGCCTGCCGCTGATCTACCTCAACCAGGTCGGCGGCCAGGACGAACTCGTCTTCGACGGCGCCTCCTTCGTGCTCAACGCGGATTGCTCGCTCGCCTGCCACCTGCCGGCCTATGAGGAGACCATCGCACTCACCACCTGGGAGAAGGGCGAGGAGGGCTGGGTCTGCCGGGATGCACCGGTCGTCACAGTGGAGGAGGGCGAGGAGGCCGATTACGCCGCATGCGTTCTGGGTCTTCGCGACTACGTGGAGAAGAACCGATTCCCCGGCGTGGTGCTCGGGCTGTCCGGCGGCATCGATTCCGCCATCTGCGCCGCCATGGCGGTGGATGCGCTGGGGGCGGAGCGGGTGCATTGCGTGATGCTGCCTTACCGCTACACCTCCGGCGAATCCTTGAAGGATGCCGAGGAATGCGCCAAGGCGCTGGGAGTGCGCTACGACACCCTGCCGATCGCCGAGCCCGTGGAGGGCTTCGAGGCCGCGTTGCAGCCCCTGTTCGCCGGGCGGGAGCGGGACATCACGGAGGAGAACCTCCAGAGCCGCGCCCGCGGCACGATCCTGATGGCGATCTCGAACAAGTTCGGGTCCATGGTGCTGACCACGGGCAACAAGTCGGAGATGTCGGTCGGCTACGCCACGATCTACGGCGACATGAACGGCGGCTTCAACCCGATCAAGGACCTCTACAAGATGGAGGTCTACCGCCTGTCGGCCCTGCGCAACCGCTGGAAGCCCAAGGGCGCGCTGGGGCCTGACGGGATCGTCATCCCCGAGAACATCCTCACCAAGGCGCCGACCGCTGAGCTGCGCGAGAACCAGAAGGATCAGGATTCGCTGCCGCCATACGAGGATCTCGACGAGATCCTGCGCGGGCTCGTCGAGCAGGAATTGCGGGTCTCGGAGATCGTGGCGAAGGGCTATGACCTGGAGGTGGTGAAAAAGGTGGAGCGCCTGCTCTACATCGCCGAATACAAGCGCCGGCAGGCGGCTCCAGGCGTGAAGGTCACGCGCCGGAACTTCGGCCGCGACCGCCGCTATCCCATCGTCAACCGCTACCGCGATCAGGGACTGGCGGCCCACCAGAAGGACGAAGCCCTGGAGCGCGCCATGGGCAAGCCGCGCGTTGGGTCGATGGACGTATAGACCTCTGCCGAGGGACGGGCGCACAACCTTTACTGTGCGCCGGTTTGCGTGCATCGTCGGGAAAGGGGCAGGCGATCTTTGACATCCGTTCTGGAGCCAGGATCATGAAGCCGTCATTTGCGCTGCTGCCAATCCTGTTCGGCCTCCTCGTCGGCGTTGCACCGGCCATCGGCCAGCCGTCCGCGCCTCCCGAGGAGACCCTCCCGATCCCGTCCCTGTCGCTCAGCGACGACGCGTTCCTGCAGGGTGAGACGGCATCAGGCCAGGCGGTAACGCTCACGGGCACGCTTCAGCTCCCGGCCGTACAGGCTCCTGTTCCTTCCGTCATCCTCCTGCACGGGTCGGGCGGCTACAGGAACCCCGGCATCTCGAACTGGGTGCGTTTTCTGAACGGGATGGGCATCGCGACCCTGCGTATCGACAGCTATACCGGCCGGGGCCTGGAGCAGATCGCGACCGATCAGGAGAAGGTCGGCCAGTTCAACCAATCCTACGATGCCTATCGGGCCGCCGAAATCCTGGCGGCGGACCCCCGCATCGACGCCTCCCGCATCGCGGTGATGGGGTTCTCGCGGGGCGGCATCGCGACGCTTTACGGCAGCCTCAAGCGCTTCCACGCCCTGCACGGGCCGCAGAAGGGGTCCATCGTGGCCTATCTGCCTTTCTATCCCGCCTGCAACTTCGAGTTGGAGAGCGACCTGGAGGTTGCGGGGCCTGTCCGCATGTTCCATGGGGCGGCCGACGACTGGAACCCGGCACCGCCCTGCGAGGACTACATCGGGCGGCTGGCTGCGGCCGGGCAGGATGTGGCTGTGAGCGTCTATCCCGACGCTCGCCACAGCTTCGACAATACGGCGGGGCCTGCCCTCAATACCGTTGATGATGCCCAGACGGCCCGCAACTGCCTTCGCCGTGAACAGAACGGGCGGATCATCAATGCGGCGACGGGCCAGCCGTTCAGCTACAGGGATGCCTGCGTGGAGCTCGGGCCGTCCTCGCAATACAACGAGGCCGCCACGCAGGCGGCGCAGGCGGAAGTGAGGAATTTCCTGACGAAGGTCTTCCGTCTCCCTCAAAGGTAAGGTTTGAAAGGCGCGAGCCCCTTGCGCGCCTTCGCTCCCTTCGCCATAGGGTTGGCGCATGTCCAAGCCCATCGTTCGCTTCGCCCCGTCCCCGACCGGGCACATTCATATCGGCAACACCCGCGTCGCCCTGCTCAACGCGCTCTATGCGCGGCGCGAGGGCGGCACCTTCATCCTGCGCTTCGACGACACGGATCTGGCGCGGTCGAAGCAGGAATACGCGGAATCCATCGAGGCCGATCTGCACTGGCTCGGCATCGCGCCCGACGTGGTCGTGCGCCAGTCGGAGCGTTTCGATCTCTATGATGCCGCGGCCGAGCGGCTGAAGGCGGCCGGGCGGCTCTATCCCTGCTACGAGACCCAGGAAGAACTGGAATTCCGCCGCAAGCGCCAGCTCGCCCGCGGCCTGCCACCGATCTACGACCGGGCGGCCCTCAAGCTCACGGACGAAGACCGTGCCAAGCTCGAAGGCGAGGGCCGCAAGCCCCATTGGCGCTTCCGCCTGGAGTCGACGAACGTCGCCTGGGACGACCTCGTGCGCGGCCCCTGCCACGTTGATTGCAGCTCGCTGTCCGATCCGGTGCTGGTGCGCGAGGACGGCACCTATCTCTATACCCTGCCATCGGTGGTGGACGACATCGATCTGAAGATCACCCATGTGATCCGGGGCGAGGACCACGTCACCAACACGGCGGTGCAGATCCAGATCTTCGAAGCTCTGGGTGCATCTGCTCCCACCTTCGCGCATCACAGCCTGCTGATCACGGCAAGCGGCGAGGGGCTGTCCAAGCGCCTCGGCCACCTATCGGTGAAGGGGTTGCGCGATGCCGGCCTCGAGCCGCAGGCGGTGGCCTCGCTGGCGGTGCTGGTCGGCTCGGCCGAGGCCGTGCGGCCGGTGGCGGATCTCAACGAACTCGCCAAGCTGATCGATTTCTCGCATATCTCCCGCGCGCCGGCGAAGTTCGATGAGAGCGAGCTGGAGCACCTGAACGCCCGCCTTATCCACGAGATGCCCTATGAGGCCGCCCGCGAGCGGCTGGCGCAGCTCGGCGCGGACGAGGGCGAGGCCTTCTGGAATGCGGTTCGCGGCAACCTGACGAAGGTTCGGGATGCGGTGGAGTGGGCCAAGATCGTGCGCGGTCCCGTGACGCCTGATATTGAGGACAAGGCCTTCATCGAGGCCGCGACCGGCGTCCTGCCTGCGGCCCCTTGGGATGCCACCACCTGGAAGACCTGGACGGAAGCGGTCAAAGCCGCCACGGGCATGAAGGGCAAGGCGCTGTTCATGCCCTTGCGTCTGGCGCTGACCGGGCTCGATCATGGACCGGAGCTGGCCGCGCTGCTGCCGCTGATCGGGCCGGAGCGCGCGAAGGCACGGTTGGCCGGGCAGGCGGCTTAGGGCCAAACCTCGTCCCCTCGTCATGCCCGCACTTGTTGCGGGCATTCACGTTTCCATACACCGCAAAGACGTGGATGGCCGGGACGAGCCCGGCCATGACGAGAGGCGAGTGAAAGCCGCCGCTTGTGCCTTGATGCCGCTTACGCCTTGATCCTGTAGCCCGTCCTGAAGATCCACCCGATAGCCGCAAGGCAGATCAGCATGAAGACCAGGGTCATGCCGAGGCTGATGCCTACGCCCACATCCGCGACGCCGTAGAAGCTCCAGCGGAAGCCGCTCACCAGATAGACCACCGGGTTGAACAGCGCGACATTCTGCCAGAACGGCGGCAGCATGTTGATGGAATAGAAGCTGCCGCCGAGAAAGGCCAGCGGCGTCACGATCATCAGGGGCACGATCTGCAGCTTCTGGAAGCTGTCGGCCCAGATGCCGATGATGAAGCCGAACAGGCTGAAGGTGACGGAGGTCAGCACCAGGAAGGCGATCATCCACAGGGGATGCTCGATGGAGAAATCCACGAAGAGCCGTGCCGTGATCAGGATGATGGTGCCGATGATGATCGACTTGGTGGCGGCCGCCCCCACATAGCCGATCACGGTCTCAACCGCCGAGATCGGCGCGGACAGGACCTCGTAGATGGTCCCGGTGAACTTCGGCATGTAGATGCCGAAGGAGGCGTTCGAGATGCTCTCGGTGAGGATCGAGAGCATGATCAGGCCCGGCACGATGAAGGCGCCATAGCTCACGCCGTCGATGCTGGCCATGCGCGAGCCGATGGCCGAGCCGAACACGATGAAATAGAGCGAGGTCGACAGCACCGGCGAGGCGATGCTCTGCATGATCGTGCGCCAGGTGCGCGCCATCTCGAAGAGATAGATGGCCTTGATTCCATAAAAGTTCATGCGCGCCCCCGCACCAGGCTGACGAAGATTTCCTCCAGCGACGACTCGGAGGTCTGCAGGTCCTTGAAGTCGATGCCGTGCTCGCTCAACCGGCGCAGGAGGCCCGCGATACCGGTCTCCCGGCTTTGCGTGTCGAAGGTGTAGACGAGTTCGGCGCCGTCCTCGGAAAGCTGGAGGTTCTCCGATTGCAGCTCGGGCGGCAGGCTCGCGAGCGGTTCCTGAAGCTGCAGGGTGAGCTGCTTCTTGCCCAGTTTCTGCATCAGAACATGCTTGTCCTCGACAAGGACGATCTCGCCCTTGTTGATCACCCCGATCCGGTCGGCCATCTCCTCGGCCTCCTCGATATAGTGGGTGGTCAGGATGATGGTGACGCCGTTCTCCCTGAGGCGGCGGACCATCTCCCACATGTCCCGCCGCAGCTCCACGTCGACGCCGGCGGTGGGCTCGTCGAGGAACAGGATTGTGGGCTCATGCGACAGGGCCTTGGCGATCATCACCCGGCGCTTCATGCCGCCCGAGAGCGTCATGATCTTGCTGTCGCGCTTCTCCCACAGAGAGAGGTCCTTCAGGATCTTCTCGAGGTAGGCCGGGTTCGGCGGCTTGCCGAAGAGCCCCCGGCTGAATTTTACCGTCGCCCAGACGCTCTCGAAGGCATCGGTGGTGAGTTCCTGCGGCACGAGCCCGATCTTGGTGCGGGCGGGCCGGAAATCCCGGATGATGTCATGGCCGTCTGCGATCACCGTACCGGTGCTCGGATTGACGATGCCGCAGACGATGCTGATCAGCGTCGTCTTGCCGGCGCCGTTGGGACCCAACAGCGCGAAGATCTCGCCCTTCCGGATCTCCAGGTCGACCTTCTTCAGGGCCTGGAACCCGGAAGCATAGGTCTTGGTCAGGCCCGAGACGGTGATGATCGGGTCGGCCGCGCCCGCAGGGCGGGGCATCTCAAGAGAATCGAGCAGCTTCATGCCGGGGTGATAGCATGACGGGGCGCGGCGTGGAATGGACGTGCCTGACTGCCGCTGTCATCCCCGGCGGCCGTAGGCCGGGAAGGGGATCCACCCGCACACGCAGTGCTATGGATTCCCTTCCCCTCCGCTGCGCTCCGGCCGGGAATGACAAGAAGCGCGTGGGACAGAACGATCAGTTCTGGACGTTCGGAACCGGGATCACGTCGGGGGCGATCACGCGGACGGTCTTCTTCTGTCCGTTGCCGGCTGCGACCTCGCGCTTCGCGCCCTCGCCCTGGAGGACCACTGTGCCGGTGTCGATGGATTGCGGCCCGATGCCGGCCGATTCCTTGCTCGCGGTCGGCGCGGCGGCGGCGATCTCGGCGGCCTCCTTGGCCTCATCCTCGGCCTTCTTGTCGGCGGCCTTGCGGGCGGCCTGCGTCTTGGGGCGCGACAGCTCCTCGGCCTTCTCGGCGGTGACGATCAGGTCGCCCTTGCGCTGCTCGAGCATGCTCTCGGCCTTGCGCAGCACCACCGCCCAGCTCTCGTCCGGCTTCTTGCAGGCGCAGCTCTCGTCGAAGGTCTTGCGGAACTTGAAGGCGTTCGCCAGCGAGGTGTAGGGCTGGTTGCCGGAGAGCGAGGCTGCCCGGCTGAGGCCGTTGTCGCCGCCCGGATAGGCGAAAGCCGTGGTCTCCGTGCCGGGGCAGAGGGCCTGGCACATCTCGTTCGCGCTCTGGCCGCCGCCTGGCGGGGTGGTCAGCGGGAAGAATGAGCCGTCGCAGGTCTTCACGCAGATCAGGCGCCCGCCGCCGAGGGACCGTGGCCCGTCATCGGCGATGATCGGCTGGCCCTCGGGCATGACCTGCTGCTGCTGTTGCTGGCGCGGGGCGCCGAACAGCGATTCGAAGAAGCCGCGGGGCTCCGTGGAGCAGGTCTGCTGGACCGCAGCCTGAAGCTGCCTGCGCCGGGCTTCGATCTCGCCCTGGTCTGCTCCCTGCGCCGCGAGGCGGGCATAGCCGGCCTCGAGCTGGCGGATCTGGGTGGCGATGGAGCCGCACTCGGCCGGGGCGGGGCCGGCCAGGAAGCCGAGAGGACCGCGCTCGCAGCCGATATTGCGGTAATAGGCGATGAGCCGGTTGATCTCCGCCCGCTGGGCGCGCATCTGGCCGGTCGGCGCGCTGCCGCCGCTGCGCTCCAGGGAAGCCAGCTCCGCTTGGAAGCGCTGGCACTGCGCGGACTGGGCAAGCGCCGCCTGTCCGGCGGCCAGAAAGGCCGTCAGAGCGATGATGGAGCGGAGAAAAGGGATTTTTGTCATGAAGCTGATCGCAGAACCGGTCCGTTGGGCATCCTATGCCGGGGTCGCTCGTCATGTGACGCCCGAATTTGACCCTATTGTGATTAACGCCTTGCCTGCTTCAGGGGAAGCTGTCTAGCTTTCCCCAGGAGCGACTCCGAAATGAGATCCAGCATGTACTCCCATACGACCATCGGGGCAAACGACCTCGCCCGGGCGCGGTCGTTCTACGATGCCGTCCTTGCGCCACTCGGGCATGAAATTCGGTACTCGGACGACATGCTCGTCGGGTGGGGTTTGCCTGGCGGGCCGCCACAGTTCCTGGTAGCGCGCCCTTTCAATGGGGAGCCCCCGAGCGTCGGCAACGGGGCCATGATCGCGTTGCTCTCGCCCAAGCGCAGCGCGGTCAACGCCTGCCATGCCGCCGCCATGGCGCAGGGCGGCACGGACGAGGGCAGGCCCGGCCTGCGCCCGCACTACCATGCGAACTATTACGGCGCCTACTTTCGCGACCTCGACGGCAACAAGATCTGCGTCGTCTGCCATCAGCCGGAATAGACCCTCGCCAAAAGCCCCGGCCATCCCCACATGACAGCGTAACGGTGGGAGATGAAACCGAAGATGCTTGCACGAATCGCCTTGGCCCTGACCCTCACCCTGGCTGCCGCCACCGGTGCCGCGGCGCAGGAGCCCGACCTGATCTTCAAGAAGTCCACGGTCTGGCGGGCGCTCACCCCGGACGACAAGCTCGCCGTGTACGGGCTCGACGATCCGGTGGTCGAGGGCGTGGCCTGCCACTACACGACCCCGGAACGCGGCGGCATCGCCGGCACCTTCGGCGTGGCTGAGGAGGTGTCCGACATCTCGCTGGCGTGCCGGCAGGTCGGGCCGGTGAAGTTCAAGCAGAAATTCGGCCAGGGCGACGTGGTGTTCAGCGAGCGCCGCTCCTTGATCTTCAAGAAGATGCAGATCGTGCGCGGCTGCGACGTGAAGCGAAACACCCTGGTCTACATGGTCTATTCGGACCGGCCCATCGAGGGCTCGCCCAAGAACTCCACCTCGACCGTGCCCCTGATGCCCTGGGGTACCGAGGTGCCGCCCAAATGCGGGGAGTGGCTGAACGGGTAGGGCGCAAAAAAGGGAGCCGAAAGCCGGCTCCCTAACGCATGACCTTAGGTCAGATCTCAGTTCGAGCAGGTGACGGAGACCGGCGGCTCCTTGGGGACGAAGGAGGCCTTCTGGATCGTTCCCGTGGTCTCGTGGGGCGCCATCTGCCGGAAGGAAACGGCCTTGGCGTATCCGTGAGCCTCGCACCAGGCGTTTGCCACAACTTGGCCACAAGCTTGGTTTGTTATGAGGCACTCCGCGACGCCATAGCCGTCGGCGGCAGGGACCATGAAGGTCGCCTCAGACGAAGAGGCCTGGGTACCATTGGGGAGCAGCGTCAGGGACGCGGCTGCAAAAAACACGGCAGTACCCATTCCGAGCATGGCAAATGCGCGGCGCATCGAAGACCTCATTGGTTGAACTCGTGCCATTATGTCACGAGTGTGCGTGAACAAAGCTCTAACGCGCACGGGCAGAACCCGTTTCATGCGGCCGTGCAAATTCAACATGATTACCGAATCGGAAATCTTGACGACTTCAGCCTGAAAAGGCATTGATGGCTTCATGAACACGGCAACGATCCTCATTTCCGGGATTATTTGCGGCTAGCGCACTTCGCTGGCTGGAGCCGTCTCGTTCTCATTCCAAGATCGAAACCACCCTCCGGCCTGCGGCCTGACAGGGGTATGGTTTCATGGCGGCCAAGCTTCGCCTCTACAACACGCTGACCCGGTCGAAGGACGAGTTCGTCCCGATCGACCCTGAGAACGTGCGCCTCTACGTCTGCGGACCCACCGTTTACGACTACGCCCACATCGGCAACGCCCGCCCGATCATCGTCTTCGACCTTCTCTTCCGTCTGTTGAGACATGTGTACGGCAGGCAAGCCGTGACGTATGTGCGCAATATCACCGATGTGGACGACAAGATTAACGCCCGGGCGGCCCGGGATTACCCGGATCTGCCCCATAACGAGGCCATCCGGGTCGTGACGGGCAAGACCGAGGAGCAGTTCCACGCCGACATCCGGGCGCTCGGCGTGCTCATGCCCGAGGACGTGAACGAGGCGGGCAAGCCCCCGCGCTTCGTCGAGCCCAGGGCGACCGAGCACATCGACGAGATGCGCATGATCATCGAGCGCCTCATCGCCCGTGGGGCGGCCTATGTGGCCGAGGAGCACGTGCTGTTCTCGGTCGCGGCCATGCAGAACCTGAACGGCGTGCCGAAATACGGCGCCTTCTCCAAGCGCTCCCTCGACGAGCTGCTCTCCGGCGCCCGCGTGGACGTGGCGCCCTACAAGCGCGACGCGATGGATTTCGTGCTCTGGAAGCCTTCGGGCCCGCAGGACCCGGCGTGGCCGTCCCCGGCCGGCATCGCGACGCCCGGCCGTCCTGGCTGGCACATCGAGTGCTCGGCCATGGCGTGGCGGCACCTGATCCAGGCTTTCGAGACCAGGCTCACCTGCGCCGACCCGACGGAGCGCGAGATCTTCGACATCCACGGCGGCGGCATCGATCTCGTCTTCCCGCACCACGAGAACGAGATCGCGCAGTCCTGCTGCGCCTTCGAGACGCCGCGCATGGCCAATGTGTGGATGCACAACGGCTTCCTGCAGGTGGAAGGCGAGAAGATGTCGAAGTCGCTCGACAACTTCTTCACCATCAACGAGCTGCTGCAGGACTGGCCCGGCGAGGTGCTGCGCTTCAATATGCTGCGCACCCATTACCGCCAGCCCATCGACTGGACGACAAAGGGCCTTGAGGAAAGCGAGAAGACCCTCGACCGCTGGTACGAACTGGCGGGCAGCGGAGAGGCGGCTTTCCTCTCGGACCAGATCCTCGATGCGCTGGCGGACGACCTCAATACGCCGAAGATGCTGGCGGAGCTTCATGCCCTCGACGGGCAGGGGGCTCACGATGAACTCGGCGCGAACCTTCGTGCGCTCGGCTTCCTGCTCGAAGGGGCAGAGGCCTGGAAGGCGCGCAAGCAGTTGGCCTTGAGCGTCGATCCCGCGCAGGTCGAGTCGTTGATTGCCGCCCGCAAGGAAGCGCGTGCGTCGAAGAACTGGGCCGAATCCGACCGCATCCGCGACGAACTCGCGGCCTTGAACGTCGTGGTGAAGGACAACAAGGACGGCACCACCACCTGGGAGGTGGCGCGATGAGCCTCACAGCTGTCCAGGACACCGGCTTTGCCTTCCTCTGCCCTCATCCTGAGGAGGCGCGCAGCGCCGTCTCGAAGGAGCTTCCAGTGCGCGCTGGATCCTCCTTCGAGACGCAGACTGCGTCTGCTCCTCAGGATGAGGCTGGAGGAAAGTGGAACAGCAAGGGAAGGGCACGCTGATGGGACAGGCCTTGCCGAAACCGGGGCTCCGTCCCTTCCTGCCCGCCGACCTGCAGGTGCTCGTCGACATCTACGAGGAGAGCATCGCGGAGCTGACCGGCGAGGATTACAGCGAGAGCCAGCAGGAGGCCTGGATGGCTCTCGCCGAGGATGATGCCTTCGCCGAGAAGCTTAACAAAAGCCTCACGCTGGTGGCCACCGTCGAGGGCTCGCCCGTCGGCTTCATTGCGCTGAAAGACAACGAGCTGATCGAGCTGTTCCATGTGCATCCGGCCGTGGCAGGGCAGGGCATCGGCACGATGCTCTACGATGCGGTTGAGAAGCTCGCCACCGCACGCGGCGCCTCGCGCATTGTCGCCGAGGTGAGCGACAATGCGCAGCCCTTCTTCCAGAAGCACGGGTTTCAGCCGCAGCGCCGCAACACGATGCCACTGGGCGATGAATGGCTCGGCACCACCACCATGGAAAAACGGCTGGCGCCGCCCGAAGACAGGAAGTTGTCGTCATGAGTCGAGAACGCGTCTATCTCTTCGACACCACCCTGCGCGACGGGGCGCAGACGACGGGGGTCGATTTCTCGCTCGAGGACAAGAAGGCGATCGCCACGCTCCTCGACCGGCTTGGCATCGATTATGTGGAAGGCGGCTATCCGGGGGCGAACCCCCTGGATACCGCCTTTTTTGCTGGGAAGCGCACGAAGAACGCCAAGTTCACGGCCTTCGGCATGACGAAGCGGGCAGGGCGCTCGGTGTCGAACGATCCGGGCGTCGCGGCCCTGCTGGAAGCCGAGGCCGACGCCATCTGCTTCGTCGCCAAGTCCTGGGACTATCATGTGCGCGTGGCGCTGGAGACGACCCCGGAGGAAAACCTCGCCGGAATCCACGAGAGCGTCGAGGCGGCCCGCGCCAGGGACCGCGAGGTGCTCGTCGATTGCGAGCATTTCTTCGACGGCTACAAGGCCAATCCCGATTACGCGCTGTCTTGCGTGAAGACGGCCTATGAGGCGGGGGCGCGCTGGATCGTGCTGTGCGACACCAATGGCGGCACGCTGCCTCACGAGGTGACGCAGATCGTCTCCACGGTCACGAAGACGGTGCCGGGCGCGCATCTCGGCATTCATGCACACGACGATTGCGGCTGCGCGGTCGCCAACTCCCTCGCGGCTGTCGAGGCGGGTGCGCGCCAGATTCAGGGCACGCTCAACGGCCTCGGCGAGCGCTGCGGCAACGCCAATCTCATCACGCTCATCGGCGCCCTGAAGCTCAAGGACGGCTATGCCGCCCGCTTCGATCTCGGCGTCACCGACGAGACATTGGGCCAGCTCACCCATGTATCGCGGCAGGTGGACGAGATCCTCAACCGGCAGCCCAACCGTCATGCGCCTTTCGTGGGCTCCAGCGCCTTCGCCACGAAGGCCGGCATTCATGCCTCCGCGGTGCTCAAGGATCCGCGCACCTATGAACACGTCGAGCCGGAAGTCGTTGGCAATGCGCGCAAGGTTCTGGTGTCGGATCAGGGCGGCCAGTCGAACATCCTGGCGGAGCTCAAGCGCTGCGGAATCGAGCTGCAGAAGGGCGATCCGCGCATCGCCCGCGTGCTCGACGAGGTGAAGCGCAAGGAGTCGGAGGGCTTCGCCTTCGAGGGCGCGGACGCATCCTTCTACGTGTTGGTCAAGCGCATGCTCGGCGAGGTGCCGGCCTTCTTCGATGTGGAGCGTTTCTCCGTCAATGTGGAGCGCCGCTTCAACGCGGTCGGCGAACTCGTCACCGCATCCGAGGCCATCGTGAAGGTGCGCGTCGGCGACGAGGTGCTGATCTCGGCGGCCGAGGGCAACGGTCCGGTGAACGCGCTCGACGTTGCGCTCCGCAAGGATCTCGGCAAGTACCAGCACCTGATCCAGGACCTGGAACTCGTCGACTACAAGGTCCGCATCTATCAGGGCGGATCGGACGCCGTCACGCGGGTGCTGATCGAGTTCGCCGACGGCACGGGCGAGCGCTGGACCACCATCGGCGTCTCGCCGAACATCATCGATGCCTCGTTCCAGGCGCTGACGGATTCGATAATCTACAAACTGTTGAAGGGTGGGGCGGCGCTTTAGCCGTTTTCGTAAACTCGACCTCATCCTGAGGAGGTCGCCTAAGCGACCGTTTCGAAGCAGATTCCAGAGGGCACTGGAGATCCTTCGAGACGCAGACTTTGTCTGCTCCTCAGGATGAGGTCTGTGCGTGCACGACCTGCCAATTCAAGCCTATGCTTCTTCTGAGGCTCCCATGAACATCTCCATCCTGCTCCCGCTCCTAGGAATCCTCGTCGGCGGCGTATTCCTGGCGGCCCAGGCGCCCATCAATGCAGCGCTCGCGAAATCCCTCAGCGATCCCGTGCTGGCGGCTTGCATCTCATTCGGGATCGGCTTCGTTGTTCTGGCCGTGCTCAGCGCGGTCCGCGGCGCATGGCCATCGGGCAGCGCCATGGCCGCGGCTCCCTGGTGGTCCTGGCTCGGAGGGCTTTTGGGCGCGTTCTACGTCGCCGTCGTGATCTGGGGCGTGCCGCAGCTCGGCGTGGTCAGCACCGTGGCGGCCCTGATCTTCGGGCAGGTCGCTGCAGCCCTGGTATTGGACGCTGTCGGAGCCTTCGGCCTTCCCGTGCAGGCGATCACCTGGCAGCGGCTCCTGGCGGCGGGCATGATCCTGGGCGGGCTTGTGTTGTCCCGCGCAGGATAATCAACGTTTTTAAAAGCGGCTCTCGATCGCCTCTTCGTTGCTGACGATCCCGACCCGGCGGGCGGAGGCTTCCAGCATTGGGATCACCTCCTCGACACGCTCCGCCACGAGATAGTTGAGCTCCAGCCCGGGACGGATGAAGCCCTGCTCGCGCATGTGGGCAATCAGGGTGAGCAGGGGCTTCCAGAAGCCCTTGGTGCTCAGCATCAGGATCGGCTTGGTATGGCGCCCGAGCTGTGACCAGGTCATCTGCTCGACGAGTTCCTCCAGGGTGCCGATGCCGCCGGGCATGGCCACGAAGGCGTCGGCCTTTTCGAACATCAGCCGCTTGCGGGTGTGCATGTCCGGCACGACGAGGGTTTCCTGCACGTCGTCCAGAAGCTTCTCGCGGGATTTCAGGAATTCCGGAATGATCCCTGTGACATAACCGCCATGGTCGAGGACCGACTGGGCCACGGTGCCCATGAGGCCCACATTGCCGCCGCCATAGACCAGGTTGATCCCCTGTTCGGCCATGAGGCGGCCCAAAGCCAAAGCATTCTCGGCAAAAACAGGGTCGTCTCCGAAGCCGGAGCCGCAATAAACACAAATGGATTTGATCGGTTTGACAGATGACATGGGCATTTCGGGGAGGCGGGGAGCCTCCCTGGCTGAGTCGTAGAGCATATTTTGTCCTTTATGGCCGTAGCCTTTTGAAAGATAAACGGTTTAAATGGCGGAAAGTGCCGCGTTTGAGAAAAAGCATCATGGCGCATCCGAAAGAGTTAAAGGGCACCATCGCGCTTCTCGGCGCTGCAGCAGCAGCCGTCGTCGCGGTGCTCCTCGGCGTGCTTTACTGGTCCTGGTCCGGAAAGCCTGCAGCCCCGCAGGCCGGATCGTCCGCCCAGACGGCCCAGCCCGTCGCTCCCCAGGCCCAGTCTTCGCCCGGCCAGCAGCTGGCCGCCGCCAAACCACCTGCCGCGAGCGAAACTCCCGCTGCCGCGCAGCCCAAGGACGCCCCCATCGTTCCTTCCTTCGATGTCGTGCGCGTCGAGCCGGACGGGGAGAGCGTCATTGCCGGTCGCGCGGCCCCAGGGGCCACCATCGAGCTTCTCAGGGGCGATCAGGTTCATGCCCGCGCGGCGGCCGACGCCTCCGGGCTCTTCGCCATTGTGCCGCCGCCCCTGCCGCCCGGGTCCCACCAGGTGGTGCTGCAATCCATTGCGCCGGACGGAACGCGCCAGCGCTCCGCGCAGGCCGTGACGGTCGTCATCACGGACGGGAAGACCCGACCCCTCGTGACGCTGACATCCCCGGACAAACCCACGGTGGTCCTGTCGAATCCGGAGCCGCCGGAGACCAAGGTGGCCGAGGCGCCGAAGTCCGAGGCCGAGCCAGCCGCTCCCCCTGCGCCCCAGCAGCAGGCCGGCGCCGCCCCGACCGTCTCCCCGCCGCCGCCGGCTGCTCCTCCCGCCGCTGCCGCTGCGGGCGCGCCGTCCGCCACGCCCTCACCCCGGCCCGAGATCAAGATCGTCACGGTCGAGGCGGAGGAGGGCAAGCTCTATGTGTCCGGACAATCCTCGCCGGGAGCCACCATCCGGCTCTACCTCAATGAGAGCTTCATCGCTCCCGGAGGAGCCGGAGGCGACGGCCGGGTGTCCTTCTCCATCGCCAGCGGCGTGAAGCCCGGCGACTATCGCATCCGCCTGGATGACGTGGATCCGGTCTCCGGTCAGGTCAGGTCGAGGGCCGAGGTCGGCTTCAACGTGCCCGCCCAGGTGGCCTCCGCTCAGCCCCAGGCTCCTGCGCCGGGTCAGCAGCGCACATCCGGCTCCCCGGCATCCTCCCAGCCGCAGGCATCGCGCGAGGTGGCTTCGGCTCTGCCGCAGGGGCAGCTGGCCGATGCCGGCACGATCGTGATCCCCAACATCAACACGGCCATCGTATCCCGCGGCGACAATCTGTGGCGCATCAGCCAGCGGGTCTACGGCAAGGGCCTGCGCTACACCGTGATCTATGGCGCGAACCAGGAGCAGATCCGCAATCCGGACCTGATCTACCCGGGACAGGTCTTCGTCCTGCCCGGCGATCAGGAGCCCAGGAGCAACTGATTCCGCTCCCGAGGAGGCTGCACAGGACATTTCCTGGGGCAGGGTGAATTCACCCTGACGATGGCTTATATCGGGGTCCAAGCTTTCGATTGGACCTCACCGATGCCTCCCTCCACCGCCGTCCCGACGACTGGCGCAGCCCGGCCCGAGCCGAGCGGCCTGGCCCCCACCTGGAAGAAGCTCTGGCCCTACATCTGGCCCCACGGCCGCCCGGACCTTCAGCGGCGGGTCTTCCTGGCCTTTGCCCTGCTTCTGGTCGCCAAGGGCGTCACGATGGTCACGCCCTTTGCCTTCAAATGGGCGACGGACGCGCTCGTGGCCGTCACGAGCAGCGGCAACCAAGCGACCGAGGTCGCCGCAACGGCCGGGTCCTGGATCTGGAAGGCGCCGATCCTGCTCACGGCGATCTACGGCCTCACCCGCATCATCATGGCGGTGCTGACGCAGGTCCGCGACGGCGTCTTCGCCAAGGTGGCGATGCATGCGGTCAGACAGCTCGCCCTGCAGACCTTCGAGCACATGCACCGACTGTCCCTGCGCTTTCACCTGGAGCGCAAGACCGGCGGCCTGACCCGCGTGCTCGAGCGCGGCCGCGAGGGCATCGAGGAGCTGTCGCGCCTGGTGGTGCTGACGCTCCTGCCGACGATCCTCGAGTTCGTCTTCGTGCTGGGCCTCCTCGCATGGGAGTTCAACTGGGTCTATTCGGCCGTCGTCTTCGTCATGGTCGTCGTCTATCTCGCCTATACCTACAAGGCGACCCAGTGGCGGATCACGATCCGCAAGCAGATGAACGACTCCGATACGGACGCCAACACCAAGGCGGTCGACTCGCTCCTGAACTACGAGACGGTGAAGTATTTCGGCGCCGAGCAGCGGGAGACCGCCCGCTACGACCGCTCCATGGAGCGCTTTGAGAAGGCCTCGACCCAGACCTATACCTCGCTCGCCGTGCTCAACGCCGGCCAGGCGGTGATCTTCTCCATCGGCATGGCCGTCGTCATGGTGCTGGCCGCACGGGACATCATGGCGGGCAATGCCTCCATCGGCAGCTTCGTGCTCGTCAACGCCATGCTGGTGCAGCTCTACATCCCGCTGAACTTCATGGGCATGCTCTACCGCGAGATCAAGCAGGCGCTGATCGACATCGACGACATGTTCGAGATCATCGACCGCAACCCCGAGATCCAGGACAAGCCGGGCGCCAGGCCCCTCCAGGTCGAGCAGGCGGTCGTGCGCTTCGAGGATGTGCATTTCGCCTATAACCCGGAGCGGCCGATCCTGAAGGGCGTCAGCTTCGAGGTGCCGGCCGGGCACACGGTGGCCATCGTGGGTCCCTCGGGCGCGGGCAAGTCCACCATCTCGCGCCTGCTGTTCCGCTTCTACGAGCCTAATAGCGGCCGCATCCTCATCGACGGGCAGAACATCGCCGAGGTGCAGCAGGGGTCATTGCGCAAGGTCATCGGCATGGTCCCGCAGGATACCGTGCTGTTCAACGACACCATCGGCTACAACATCCAGTACGGCCGCTGGGACGCGACCCCCGAGGAGGTGAAGGAGGCGGCTCGCCTTGCGCAGATCGACCGCTTCATCGGTCTTCTGCCGGAGGGGTACGACACGCCCGTGGGCGAGCGCGGCCTCAAGCTCTCAGGCGGCGAGAAGCAGCGCGTGGCGATTGCCCGCACGATCCTGAAAGCCCCGCCGATCCTGGTTCTCGACGAGGCGACCTCGGCCCTCGACACCTTCACCGAGAAGGAGATCCAGGATGCCCTCGACCGAGTCAGCCGCGGCCGCACGACCCTGGTGATCGCCCACCGTCTGTCCACGGTCATCGGGGCCGACGAGATCATCGTCCTCGACCAGGGCCGGGTGGTCGAGCGCGGAAACCATGGGAGCCTGCTGGCCCAGGGCGGGGTCTACGCCGCCATGTGGAACCGCCAGCGGGAGGCCGATCAGGCCCGCGAAGCCCTCAAGCGGGCCCAGGAGGAGGAACGCAGCCGCGAGAGCGTGGCAGGTTGACAAGAAGCGGTTCCGCCTGCCATCCCGACTAAAGCATCGGACCCAAAAGTGGATTTGCATTTTTGGGATCCATCCGATGCTCATTCTTAACTAGCGCATCGTTGAGCGCGGAAAACCGAAACCACTTTTCCGCACGATGCGCTGGCGCTCTGAGGCTTTGAAAAAATGACCGACGTTCTGGAATCGATGCGCCGCATCTTCGTGCCGATCCACAAGGAGGGCTATCCCTTCATCCTGATCGCGCTGTTCGCGACGATCGTTCTGGCCTGGCTCTGGTCGCCGCTGGGCTGGATCGGCACCATTCTGACCGTGTGGGTGTGCTACTTCTTCCGCGATCCGCCGCGGGTGACGCCCGTCCGGGAAGGCCTCGTGGTCTCCCCCGCCGACGGCCGGGTGAACCTCATCACCACCGCAGTGCCGCCGGCGGAGCTCGACCTGCCGCCCGAACCCATGACCCGCATCTCGGTGTTCATGAACGTGTTCGACTGCCACGTGAACCGCTCGCCGGTCGCGGGGCGGATCACCCAGATTCTCTACACGCCGGGCCTGTTCCTCAACGCCGAACTCGACAAGGCGAGCGAGGACAACGAGCGCAATGCCCTCGTCATCGAGACGGCGCACGCCAAGATCGGCGTGGTGCAGATCGCCGGCCTCGTGGCGCGCCGCATCGTGTCCTTCGTCAAGGTGGGCAACCACCTGAGCACCGGCGAGCGCTTCGGCCTGATCCGTTTCGGCTCCCGCCTCGACATCTTCGTGCCGCTCAACGCCCAGGTTCTCGTCGGCCTCGGCCAGACGGCCGTCGCGGGCGAGACGGTGCTTGCGGACCTGACCGCCAACGAGCCTGCCCGGGAGTACCGCGTCGGGTAGGGCCTGTCCCGGCTCCCGGGCTCTGCCTCGAGACCGGAAAATAAGGTCCCTCAGGGGCCGGAGGTGTTGCCATGACGGGGGAAACACCTCCGGAGTCGGTTGCCGGTTAAGCTGGCACCCCCTAGATGTGATGCCATGAGCGATCTTTTTCCCCCCTTCGCCCCCGACCCGAACGAGCCGCGCCGGCGCCTCTTCAAGCCGGTTCCGGTGCGCGTCCTCATCCCGAACATCATCACCCTGATCGCCCTGTGTCTGGGGCTCACGGCGATCAGGCTGGCTTTCGAGGGGCGCTACGAGCCCGCGGTGGTGGCCATCGTGGTGGCGGCCTTCCTGGACGGGGTCGATGGCCGGGTGGCGCGCATGCTCAAGGGCACGTCCCGGTTCGGCGCGGAGCTCGATTCGCTCGCTGACTTCGTCAATTTCGGCGTGACCCCGGCTCTTATCCTCTACAGCTTCCTGCTGAACGAGCTGAAGGCGGTCGGGTGGATCGCGGTGCTGGTCTTCGCCATCGCCATGGTCCTGCGTCTCGCCCGCTTCAACGTGATGCTGGACGATCCCCACCGGCCCGAGTGGAAGAAGAACTTCTTCACCGGCATGCCGGCGCCAGCCGGCGCGCTGACCTCGATGCTGCCCCTCTACCTGTCGTTCCTCGGCGTTCCGATGGGGGCCGCTGCCGCTCCGATCGCGCTGGTCTACCTGCTGGGCTTGGCCTTCCTGATGGTGTCCACCATCCCGGTCTATTCGGGCAAGACCATCGGGTTGAAGGTGCCGCGCCATTGGGTTCTGCCGATCTTCGTCCTGTCGGCGGCGCTCTTCGGCCTCCTGGCGAACTTCCCCTGGGAGATGCTGACCGCCATCACGGTGCTGTTCCTGGCGTCCATTCCGCTGAGCGTCATGCGCTACCGCCAGCTCGACCGCGCCCATGCCGCGCAGGCGGCGCAGCCCCAGCCGGCGAGCTCGGAGCAGGAGCCCCCCGCGGCTTGATTCATCGTCCCCTGGTGCCATGTTGTCACCGGATCTAGCCTAGCCTTAGTGAAATCCCGGAGCGTGGAGAGAAAAGTGGCGTCGTCTTCCGAGGTGTCGAATCCCAGCGCGCGACCGAAGCTCGTTCTCGCCTCCGCCTCGCCCCGCAGGCTCGCTCTCCTGCAGCAGGCGGGGATCGAGCCCGATGCGCTCCTTCCCGCCGACGTGGACGAGACGCCCCTGAAGAACGAGAGCGCCAAGGAACTGGCCAAGCGTCTGGCCCGCTCGAAGGCCGAGGTGGCCCGCAGGGTGGCCCGCACCCGCGAGGACCTGACGAATTCCTATGTGCTCTCGGCCGATACCGTGGTGGTGGTCGGCAAGCGGGTTCTGCCCAAGGCCGAGGTGGAGGACGAGGCGGCAGGCTGCCTGCGCCTGCTCTCGGGCCGCCAGCACCGGGTCTACACCTCCGTCTGCATGATCACCCCCAAGGACACGATCCGGGAACGCTTCGTGGAAACGAGGGTGCGCTTCAAGCGCCTGTCGCGGGACGAGTTCGAGCGCTATCTCGCTTCCGGCGAGTGGCGGGGCAAGGCCGGCGGCTATGCCATACAGGGGCTTGCCGGCACCTTCGTGGTCAAGCTCGTCGGCTCCTACACGAACGTGGTCGGCCTGCCGCTTTACGAGGCCGTCGCCCTTCTCGACGGGGAGGGCTATCCCGTCCGCTCCTCCTGGCTCGACGCAGCCTGACGCGGCTTTCCATAGCACAGCCCGGTCTTGCATCGGGCGTAACCAGCAGCCACCTAGCGCATCGTGCGGAAAAGTGGTGTCCACTTTTAGGTCCTATGCTCTAAGCCGCTTGTGAAGGAAAGGAGGCAAGGGATGAACGCCGCCAACGAGAACAAGCCCCAGGCCTCGACCGGAAAATGCCCGATCTGCGGCAAGCCCACCGAGCCGAACTATCGGCCGTTCTGCTCCCGGCGCTGCGCCGACGTGGATCTGAACCGCTGGCTCACCGGCAGCTACGCCATTCCGGTTGTCGAGAGCGAACCCGACGACCCGGACGAGGACCGGCGGGAGACGTGATCCGCCCCCATCTGCATTTTTCTCCTCGGACCCGCTGGACAGAGGGTCTTTGTCTGACTATACACCCCTCCACGACGCGCCCGGCCTTGCCGCGCATCGAATGCCCAGGTAGCTCAGTTGGTAGAGCATGCGACTGAAAATCGCAGTGTCGGCGGTTCGACTCCGTCCCTGGGCACCATTTCTCTCCCCCCTCTGAAATCCCACAGGTTTCACGCCCCGTGGCCTTGACGGTGCGGATCGGCTCTCGGGCTATATCCTTGCCGGGTCAACCGCCTCGCGGTGACGCTTCATGGCCTCGGCTGCGTCGTGCCGATCTCGCGTTTCATGATGAATCCGGCGTGCTTACTTCCTGGCGCAGATCGCTCGGGCGATCATGCCTTGAGGGCTCTCGGTCGTGGAAAAGCAGTACACGCCGGCTTCGTCCATGTCGAAGCGGTCGCCGCGGTTGCAGGTGCCGTTGACCGGATACTCGTTCTCGTCGCACCGCGCCGTGCAGCGAGCCTGCGAGGCGCATTCCTGCACGAAGACTCTCAGGATGGTTCCTGCGATTCCAGGCTTGCCCTCCGGTCCCGGCTTGCCCTCGGGACCGGCCGGTCCGACAGGCCCTGTCAGGCCAGCAGGACCAATCGGGCCGATAGGGCCGGGAGGTCCGATGGGACCGATCTCACCTGCAGCACCCTGCGGTCCGGGAGGACCGGCTGGCCCTGTCGGGCCTACGGTTCCAACAGGTCCCGGAGGGCCTACGGAACCCGCAGGGCCGGCCGGGCCCGGCTCTCCTCGCGGGCCGGGGGTGCCCTGCGGCCCCTGGGGACCCTGATGTCCTGCCAGGCCTTGCGGGCCCTGGGGTCCGGGAGGTCCGGGCGGTCCCTCAGGTCCGATCGGGCCAGGCTGCCCCTGCAGTCCCGCAACCGCGTCCGGGTTCCCGGGCGGTCCGGCAGGCCCCTGAGGGCCGACCGGGCCGGGCTCACCCTGCGGCCCAGGCATGCCGGCGACGCCCTGAGGGCCCGGAGGCCCTTCGGGTCCGGCGGGGCCTTGCGGACCCGGCGCTCCGTCGCGCCCGGGCTCGCCTTGAGGCCCCATCGGCCCGGCAGGCCCAGGCTCCGTAGGAGCAACGACGGCGGCATTGGCGGTCTCGACCGGAGCTCGTTGCCCGCAGAAGCCGATCACCGCTTGGCGCTGCTCGTCATCGGCCTGAATGCTCACGATGCAGGTTGCAGGATGATAGGCGAGACGGAAGGTGAAGCGTCCGTTGGCATCGGTCTTCGTCTGATGCTGCTCGTCGAGCGTGATCGACGTCTGGCGCGGCTTGCTCAATCGGCCAATGACACGCAACTCCCCACCCGTGATCATCGCCTGATCGATCAGGATGTCGGCCATGGCGGGAGACATGCTCGTGATGAAGATGGATCCGGCTAACAGGCGCTTGAGCATCGTGCCTTCCCCGTTCAGAGACAGGAAGCGTCACCTGAACGGGGAACCGGGTCAATTCATCCGGAAGGGATATCCCGAAAGCGGAAGCACATCGGGGGCGATGTCAATGCACGCCTTCCGCCTGCATGGCCTCGACGCGGATTTCTTCCGTCAACTGCGCCTTCAGATCCGAGAACTCCGGCGTCGTCTTCATCCGGTAGTGTCGCGGATGCGGCAGGTCGACGGGGATGTCGGCCTTGATGCGGCCGGGGCGGGCCGACATGACGATGACGCGGGAGGCGAGGAAGATCGCTTCCTCGATGTCGTGAGTGACGAAGAGCACGGTCTTGCGCTCACGCTCCCAGATGCCGAGCAGCAGTTCCTGCATCAGTCCGCGGGTCTGGTTGTCCAGCGCCCCGAAGGGCTCGTCCAGCAGCAGGATGTCCGGATCGTTGGCGAGCGCGCGGGCAATGGCGGTGCGCTGCTGCATGCCGCCGGAGAGCTGCTTGGGGTAGTGGTTCTCGAAACCGCGCAAGCCCACCTTCTCGGTGTAGGAGGCGACGATCTCCTGGCGCTGCGCCTTCGGTATGCCCTTCTCACGCAGGCCGTAGGCGATGTTCTCGGCAATCGTGAGCCACGGGAAGAGGGTGTAGGACTGGAACACCATGCCCCGGTCGGCGCCGGGCCCCTTGATCTCGCGCCCGTTGAGCAGCACGCGCCCATCGGTCGGGCGGTCGAGGCCTGCCACGATGCGCAGGAGCGTCGACTTTCCGCAGCCGGAGGGGCCGAGGATGGTGATGAAGTCGTTCTGCGCCACCTGCAGGCTCGTGGGCTCGAGCGCCCGCACGGGCGCGCCGCCGCGCACGCCGGGAAACACGCGCGAGACGTTGTCGATCTGGAGGATCGTGCCGGTCATGCGAGCCTCCACGGGAAGAGCGAGCGGTTGACGGCCTTGAACAGGAAGTCGGAGATCAGGCCGATGATGCCGATGACGATGATGCCGAAGATCATCTGGCCTGTCGCAAGCAGCGCCTGGCTGTCGATGATCATGTGACCGATGCCGGATGAGGAGCCGATGAGTTCCGCGACGATCACGTAGGTCCAGGCCCAGCCGAGCACGAGGCGCAGGATCTCGGCGATCTCCGGCGCATTGGCCGGGATGAGCACGCGCTTCACCACGCCTTGGTCTGAGGAGCCGAGCGTATAGGCTGCCTCGACGAGATCGCGGCGCGTGTTGCCCACAGACACTGCCACCATCAGGATGATCTGGAAGACCGAGCCGATGAAGATGACCAGCAGCTTCTGCATCTCGCCGATGCCGGCCCAGAGGATGAGCAACGGGATGAAGGCGGAAGCGGGCAGGTAGCGCGCGAAGGACACGAAGGGCTCGAGAAACGCCTCGAAGGATTTGTAGGCGCCCATCAGGATGCCGAGCGGCACGGCGATGGCGGCTGCGATGACGAAGCCGCCGACGACGCGCCAGACGGTGATGCCGATATCGCCCAGGAAGCCGAAGCGCGTGAGCAGCAGCCAGCCGTCCTGCAGCATGGTGATGGGATCGGCCAGGAAGGTGCGCGACACGAAACCGCCCAGGGTCGCAAAGGCCCAGGCCGCCACGAAGAGCACGAAGAAGGAAATGCCGAGCGTGACGCGCGTGCCCTGGCTGACGGGTTCGAGGGGTCGAGGCATGGGGAATCTGCTCTGCGATCCGGATCGATGTTCCGGATGGCGCGGGTGAGGGAGGGGCAGGCGGCCCGGACGAAACCGGGCCGCCGGAAGAATGGGTTACTGGATGAAGCTCGTGTCCGCCAGGGCGTCCATGTCAGGCTTCTGCTTGATGACGCCAATTTCGAGCAGCAGGTCGGCGGCCTCGGCCGAGAAGGTCTTGAACTCGTCCGCGAAGAACTTCTTGTTGGCCTCGCGATCCTGCCAGCGCAGATACTGGGCGGACTTGCCGAAGGCCTCGCCCGTCTGCTTCACGTCCGCGCCCATGATCTCGTAGGCCTTGGCCTGATCCTTCTCGATCATCTCGAGAGCCTCGAAATAGCTGTCGGCGAGGGCCTTGGCAGCCTTCGGGTTGTCGGTGAGGAACTTCGGCGTGCAGCCGAAGGTGTCCATCACGGCCGGATAATCGAGCGTGGTGGCAATGATCTTGCCGGCCTGGGGTGCGGCGCGCACGGAGGAGAGATAGGGCTCGTAGGTCATGGCCGCGTCGTTCTGCCCGGCGATGAAGGCCTGCGCGGCCGGGCCGGGCTCCATGTTGACCACGGTCACGTCCTTCATGGAGAGGCCGTTCTTCTTCAGCATCCAAGCCAGCACGAAATAAGGCGACGTGCCGGGGGCGGAGGCCGCCACCTGCTTGCCTTTGATGTCCTTGATGGAGCCCACGTCGTTGCGCACCACCATGCCGTCGGCGCCGTAGCTCTTGTCGAGCTGGAAGATCTGCTTGGTGGGCACGCCGTTGGCGTTCCACACGATCCAGGTCTCCACCGTGGTGGCGGCGCACTGGATGTCGCCTGACTGGATGGCGAGGTGGCGGCTGGCCTGCGGCACCTTCTTGATCGTCACGTCGAGGCCGTTCTTCTTGAAGATGCCGGCTTCCTTGGCGAGCGTCAGGGGCGCGAAGCCCGTCCAGCCCGAGATGCCGATGGTCACCTTCGTCTCCTGCGCCGAAGCGGACCCGACCGCCAGCGCCAACACGGCCAAACCACCCAATACCGCCTTCATTGCAGCCTCCGTTTTATCCAAGTTCCCTGGCTCGTTCTGCCGACCGCGCCCTCTGGAAGGTTTCGGTTTTCGCATCGTGCATTCTTGTCCGAGCGGGCGAATGGCACCATGACGGAGCGGCAATGTCAAATGTATAGACATTTGCTCCTGCCGTTGTTTTGGGCACCGTCCGCCGAAAATGCACTCTCAGGTCGGCTGGTCGGGCGCGATCTCGACGAGGATCGCCCGGCCCGTCCCGGAGAGCAGGATGAGATCCTGCGTCGCCTCCAGCATCAGCGTGTCGAGCACCTGGAGCGAATGAATGGTCGAATCGAGGGTCACGTCGAAGGAACCGTCGAGCGCGACAAGGAAGGCGACGCGGGTTTCCTCGGCGAGCAGCGCCACGCCGGATTCCACGAACCGCGCCCGGTGCCGGAACTGGCCGCGCCGGGTCATGACGTTGAGATCGCGGATCGGTCCCGAGAGGAGCCGCCCGATGGTGATGTCGCCGCCGGAGAAGGAGAGCTTGGGAGAGGCCTTGTCCAACCGATAGGCGACACCCTCCACGTCGAGTTCAATGCCGCCGCCCTCGACCACGATCAGCGTGCGGTCGATCTCCGGAAAAGCCGAGAACGGCCCGTCGGAGGCGACATCGGCCATGCTGATGCGCCAACCGAACGTGTCGAAACCGGAGCCTTCCGGGAAGGCCGCGACCTCCGCGGTCGTGCCTCCCCCGTTCTTCCAGGGAGCGCGGACGAGATCCTCGCTGCGGATGACCCGCGCCTTCATCAGCGCAGGCTCGGCAGGTTGAGATCGAACTCGCGGGCGCAGTCGACCGCGATGTCGTAGCCCGCATCCGCATGGCGCATCACACCGGTCGCCGGGTCGTTCCAGAGCACGCGCTCAACGCGCTTGGCCGCTTCCGGCGTGCCGTCGCAGACGATCACCATGCCGGAATGCTGCGAGAAGCCCATGCCGACGCCGCCGCCATGGTGCAGGGACACCCAGGTGGCGCCCGATGCGCAGTTGAGAAGCGCGTTCAAGAGCGGCCAATCGGAGACCGCATCGGACCCATCCTTCATGGCCTCCGTCTCGCGGTTCGGGCTGGCAACCGAACCGGAATCGAGGTGGTCGCGGCCGATCACGATCGGCGCCTTCAGCTCGCCCTTGGCCACCATCTCGTTGAAGGCGAGGCCGAGGCGGTGGCGGTCGCCCAGGCCCACCCAGCAGATGCGCGCAGGCAAGCCCTGGAACTTGATGCGTTCCTTGGCCATGTCGAGCCAGTTGTGCAAGTGCTTGTTGTCGGGCAGCAGCTCCTTCACCTTGGCGTCGGTCTTGTAGATGTCCTCCGGGTCGCCCGAGAGCGCGCACCAGCGGAACGGCCCAATGCCGCGGCAGAAGAGGGGACGGATATAGGCCGGCACGAAGCCCGGGAAGTCGAAGGCGTTGTCCACGCCTTCTTCCTTCGCCATCTGACGAATGTTGTTGCCGTAGTCGAGGGTCGGCACGCCGGCCTTGTGGAAGTCGAGCATCGCGCGCACGTGCTCGGCCATGGACTGCTTGGCGGCATGCTCCACGGCCTTCGGGTCTGTCTCGCGCTTGGCCTCCCACTCGCCAAGCGTCCAGCCCTTCGGCAGGTAGCCGTTGATCGGATCGTGCGCGGAGGTCTGGTCCGTCACCGCATCCGGGCGAATGCCGCGCCGGTAGATCTCCGGGAAGACCTCGGCGGCGTTGCCGAGGAGGCCGACGGAAACCGGCTTTTTGTCGCGGCAGGATTGCTCGATGATTGCGAGAGCCTCGTCCAACGTGTCGGCGCGTTGGTCGACATAGCCCGTGCGCAGGCGCATCTCGATACGGCTCGGCTGGCATTCGACCGCGAGGCACGAAGCGCCGGCCATGGTGGCGGCGAGCGGCTGCGCGCCGCCCATGCCACCGAGTCCGCCGGTGAGAATCCAGCGACCGGAGAGGTCGCCATTGTAGTGCTGGCGGCCCACCTCCACGAAGGTCTCGTAGGTGCCCTGCACGATGCCCTGGGTGCCGATATAGATCCAGGAGCCGGCCGTCATCTGGCCGTACATCATGAGGCCCTTGCGGTCGAGCTCATGGAACTTGTCCCAGGTGGCCCAGTGCGGCACGAGATTGGAATTGGCGATCAGCACGCGCGGCGCATCCGCGTGCGTCCGGAACACGCCGACGGGCTTGCCCGACTGCACGAGCAGCGTTTCGTCCTCATTGAGGTTCTTGAGCGCAGCGACGATGCGGTCGAAGCTGTCCCAGTCGCGCGCGGCGCGGCCGATGCCGCCATAAACGACGAGCTCGCCAGGCTTCTCGGCGACCATCGGGTCGAGGTTGTTCATCAGCATGCGCAGGGGCGCCTCCGTCAGCCAGCTCTTGGCGGACAGTTCGGTGCCGTGGGGAGCGTGGATCACGCGGGCGTTGTCGATGCGGGTCATGAGACGGTCCTCAGGCTTTGGATTGGGCGAAGTTGAGACAGGTCTGGAGAATGAGGGTGAGGGCGGAACGCATGGGTGCGGCATAGGCCTCGTCGTACGGTGCGGGCCATTCGCTCTCGGAAACAGGTCCGAGCGGCTCGCGCATGTAGCCGCGGCAAGCGAGCTCCATCTGGACGGCATGAACGCCCGCCTCAGGGCGCCCAAGGCTGCGCGTGATGTATCCACCCTTGAAGCGACCGTTGACCACATGGCTGAAGCCGCTGTTCGCGCAGATTGTCTCGATGGCGTCGCTCAGCGCAGGGGCACAGGTGGTGCCGCCATTGGTGCCGATGTTGAAGTGGGGCAGGGTGCCGTCGAACAGGCGCGGAATCACCGAGCGGATCGAGTGGCAATCGTAGACCACTACGCTGGCGTGCTGGGCGCGCAGGCGCTCGGTCTCGGCGCGGAGCGTCTCGTGATAGGGATCGAAGAAGCGGGCGCGGCGCTCGGCGATCTCCTCGGCCGTGGGCTCCGCTCCGGGCCGATAGAGCGCCTCGCCGTCGAAGGTGGTCGTGGGGCACAGCTCCGTCGTCGCCTGCCCTGGGTAGAGCGAGACGCCGGACGGGTCGCGGTTCACGTCGATCACCGTGCGGGAGATCGTCGTGCGGATCACCGTGGCGCCTAAGCCTGCGGCGAAGTCGTAGAGCTGCTCGATCCACCAATCGGCATCCTTGCGCGCGAGCCAAGGCGAGACGAGGCCGCGCTCGTATTCGGCCGGGATGTCGGTGCCGGTATGCGGCAGGCTCACCACGAGGGGTGCATCGCCACGAGTGACCGTGAGCCAGTCCGGAAGCTTCGTGCTCATTACCTCGCCTCATCCGTGACGAGCGGCAGCACGTCGCCGCCGACTGCGTCGGCGAGGGCGCCGGAGGCGACGAGGGCCGTGGCCACTTCCATCTCGGGCGCCATGTGCCGGTCGTCGTCGAGGTGCGGAACCTGCGCACGCAGCAGGGCACGGGCGCGCTCCAGGGGCTCGCTCGATGTCATCGGGGCGTGGAAGTCGCAGCCCTGGACGGCGGCCAGATATTCGATGCCGATGACATTGGCGGTGTTCATCGCCATCGGCAGGAGCCTGCGGGCGCCATGGGTCGCCATGGACACATGATCCTCCTGGTTGGCGGAGGTGGGGATCGAGTCGACGCTCGCCGGATAGGCGCGCTGCTTGTTCTCGGAAACCAGAGCGGCGGCCGTGACCTGCGGGATCATGAAGCCGGAGTTCAGACCCGGCTTCGGCGTGAGGAAGGCCGGCAGGCCTGAGAGCGTCGGGTCGACCAGCATGGCGATGCGCCGCTCGGCGAGCGATCCGATCTCGCAGAGCGCCATGGCGATCATGTCGGCGGCGAAAGCCACCGGCTCCGCATGGAAGTTGCCGCCGGAGATCACCTCGCCCGTATCCGAGAACACGAGCGGATTGTCGGAGACACCATTCGCCTCGGTGCCGAGCGTCTCGCCCGCCTGCCGCAGCAGGTCGAGCACCGCGCCCATCACCTGCGGCTGGCAGCGCAGGCAGTACGGGTCCTGCACGCGGTCGTCGTTGGTGAGGTGCGAGGCGCGGATCGCGCTGCCCTGCATCAGGGCGCGCAAGGAGGCTGCCACTTCGATCTGCCCGCGATGGCGGCGCAGCTTCTGGATGCGCTCATCGAAGGGCCCGTCGGAACCCTTGGCTGCATCGGTGGCGAGCGCTCCCGTGACGAGAGCGGCGCGGAACACGCGCTCGGCCTCGAACAGGCCCGCGAGCGCGAGTGCGGTCGAAACCTGCGTGCCGTTGAGAAGCGCCAGGCCCTCCTTGGGCCCGAGCACAAGCGGCGTGAGACCGGCGCGGGCGAGAGCCGCCTCCGCCTTCACCCGCACGCCGTCGACGAAGAACTCGCCGACGCCCATCAGGCCCGCCGTCATGTGCGCCAGCGGCGCAAGGTCGCCCGAGGCGCCGACAGAGCCTTGGCCCGGAATGACGGGAACGAGCCCGGCCTTCAGGCAAGCCGTCAGATGCTCGATGGTGGACCAGCGGACGCCAGACGCGCCTTGCGCGAGGCTCGCGAGCTTCAGCGCCATCACCAGCCGGACGACAGGAATGGGCAGCGGCTCGCCGACGCCGGCGGCGTGCGAGAGCACGATGTTGCGCTGGAGCGTCGCGAGATCGGCCGCGCCGATGCGCACACTGGCGAGCCTTCCGAACCCGGTATTGATGCCGTAGACCGGATCGCCCTTGGCGACGATGTCGTCGATGGTCTTTGCGCTGGCCTCGATGGCCCTGCGGCAATCCTGATCCAGGGCAATGTCAGCCCCGAGATAGACGCTGCGCCAGTCGGCCAGGGAAACGGAGCCGGGGTGAAGCATGATGGGTTGTGTCACTGTCCCCTCCAGACACGGGCGTGAAGCGGGTTGAAGCCGATGCGGTAGACGAGCTCCGCAGGCCGTTCGATATTCCAGATGGCGAGATCGCAGCTCTTGCCGCGCTCGAGCGTGCCGATCTCATCGAGCCGGCCCAGCGCCCGCGCGGCTTCGCGCGTCACGCCTGCGATGCATTCCTCGACATTCATGCGGAACAGGGTGGCGCCCATATTCATGGTGAGGAGCAGCGAGGTGAGCGGCGATGTACCGGGGTTGCAGTCCGTTGCAAGCGCCATGCTGGTGCCTGCTTCGCGAAAGGCGGCAATCGGCGGCACCTTCGTTTCGCGCAGCATGTAGAAGGCGCCCGGCAGCAGCACCGCCACCGTGCCGGCCTTCGCCATGGCGGCGGCACCTTCCTGGTCGGTGTATTCGAGATGATCGGCGGAGAGCGCGCCATGATCGGCGGCGAGCTTCGCGCCGTGCAGGTTGGAGAGCTGGTCGGCGTGCAGCTTGATCTTCAAGCCCAGCGCCTTGGCGGCGTCGAACACGCGCGCGGTCTGCTCCGGCGAAAACGCGATGCCCTCGCAGAATGCATCGACAGCATCGGCCAGTCCCTCGCGGGCGAGCGCCGGCAGCATCTCTCGGCAGACCTTCTCGATGAAGGCGTCCTTGTCGCCGTTCGCCTCCGGCGGCAGCGCATGGGCGCCGAGGAACGTGGTGGTGACGGAGACGGGGCGTTCCTGCTCGAGGCGGCGCGCGGCGCGTAAAGACCGAGCCTCCGTCTCAAGGTCGAGTCCGTAGCCCGACTTGATCTCAACTGTGGTGCAGCCCTCAGCGATGAGATGATCGAGCCGGGGCAGGGCGCTCGCCACGAGCGCGTCCTCGCTCGCCGCCCGGGTCGCCTTCACGGTGGAGACGATCCCGCCGCCGGCGCGGGCGATCTCCTCGTAGCTCGCGCCGTTGAGGCGCAGCTCGAACTCGTGGGCGCGGTCGCCGCCATAGACCAGATGTGTGTGGCAATCGACGAGCCCTGGGGTGATCCAGCGGCCCTCGCAGTCGATCCGCTCGGCTGCGTCCCAGCCTGTAGGCATATCCTGCATCGATCCGGCAAAGGCGATGCGACCGTCCGTGGAGGCAACAGTTCCGTTCTCGACGATCCCGAGGCCTTCGCCAGCGAGCGTAACAAGGCGAGCATTGAGCCAGACCCGGTCGAAGCGCATGTTCCTGCTCCGGTTCGTTTGCGATTATGTCTATACATAAATACAAACAATTGATATTGTCTAGACGTATTCGATCGGTTCTGATGGTCGGGCGACCGCATGGCTTTTTGGCGGCTGCCGAGGTCAGGCCGCTTTGCAGCAAAGGTGTCCGCCATGCGCAGGCTCATTCTCGATCACGCTCTCCTGCCCGGCGGCTGGGCCAGCAACGTCGGCATCGACGTCGAGAGCGGGGCAATCGCCGCCGTGCATCCCGAGGCTTCGCCTGATGGTCGCGAGCGCATTGCCGGGATCACGCTACCCGGACTGCCCAACCTGCACAGCCATACTTTCCAGCGCGGCATGGCGGGCCTTGCCGAAACGCGCGGGCCCGAGGGCGACAGCTTCTGGACCTGGCGGCAGGTGATGTACCGCTTCCTCGGCTCCCTCACACCGGACGATGTGGAGGCGGTCGCGGCCTTTGCTATGATGGAGATGCTGGAGGGCGGCTTCACCGCGCTCGCCGAGTTCCACTACCTGCACCACGATGCGCAAGGGCGCCCCTTTGGCGATATCGCGGAACTCTCCGGGCGCATTGCGGCTGCAGCGCAGGAGACCGGCATGGGCCTGACGCTTCTGCCGGTCTTCTACGCGCAGGGCGGATTCGGTGGCGCGGCGCCGACGGAGGGGCAGCGGCGCTTCATCAACGACGTCGAATCTTATGCCCGCCTGCTGGACGGAGCGCGCAGGGAGGTGGCCGGACTCGACGATGCTGTGGTGGGCGTAGCGCCCCACAGCCTGCGCGCCGTGCTCCCTGAGAGCCTCGGCGAGGTCGTCGCGATGGCAGGCGAGGGGCCGGTCCACATCCACATCGCCGAGCAGGTGAAGGAGGTGGAGGATTGCCTGGCGTGGTCGGGGCAGCGCCCTGTCGCGTGGCTGCTCGACCATGCCCCTGTCGACCGACGCTGGTGCCTCATCCACGCCACGCATCTCGACCCGCAGGAGGTGAAGGGCATCGCCGCGAGCGGCGCCGTGGCGGGCCTGTGCCCGATCACCGAGGCCAATCTCGGCGACGGCATCTTCGAGGGCGTCGATCATCGGGCGGCCGGCGGGCGCTTCGGCGTCGGGTCCGATTCCAACATCGAGATCTCGGCCCCGGGGGAACTCAAGCAGTTCGAGTACAGCCAGCGCCTCAAGCACCGTGCCCGCAATGTTCTGGCCGAGCGTGAGGGGCAGTCCACGGGGCGCAGCCTCTACGAGACGGCGTTGACGGGCGGGGCGCAGGCGCTCGGGCGGCGGATCGGCGCCATCGCCGAGGGACATCGTGCCGATTTCGTCGTGCTCGACGCTGATCATCCCGATCTCGCCGCCGTCTCGGGCGACCGCTGGCTCGATGCCTACGTGTTCGTGGCCGGCAGGGCCGCCATCGACACGGTGTTCGTCGCCGGCAAGCCTGTGGTCAGGAACGGCCGGCACGTGAGCCGCGATACGATCCGCGCCCGCTACGTGCAGGCCATGGCCCGCATCCTGGTCTGAGGGAGGATGAAGGCGGCATGAAACATCTGCACCAGCGCATCCGCGACGACATCGAGGCCAAGATCATGTCCGGCGAATGGGCGCCGGGGCACCGCATTCCGTTCGAGCACGAGTTGATGACCGAATACGGCTGCTCGCGCATGACCGTGAACAAGGTGCTCTCGACGCTCGCCGCGAACGGCCTCATCACCCGCCGGCGCCGCGCAGGCACCGTCGTGGCGGAGCCGAGCAACCAGCAGGCGGTTTTGCAGATTCAGGATTTCGCCTTGGAAGCGGCGCGCGCCGGAATTGAGTACCGTTTCAAGATCCTGCACCGTTCCATCGAGCCCATCGACGCCGCTGCCGCACAACGGACGGGGCTCAAGCCGGGCACGGAGATGCTCTGCCTCTCGACCCTGCATGTGATGGATGGCGTGCCGCTCGCCTTCGAGCAGCGCCTGATCAACCTCGCCACCGTGCCCGAGGCCGACAAGGAGCCGTTCAAGGAAGACCCACCGGGCACGTGGCTGTTGCGGCGAGTGCCGTGGACGGATGCGGAGCACATCGTGCGTGCCGTCAACGCGGATGGCCCGATGGCGAAGCGGCTCCAGATCCAATCCGGCGCGGCCTGCCTCGTACTGGAGCGCCGGACTTGGCAGGCAGGCGCCTTCGTCACCGAAGCGCGGCTCACCTATCCCGGTGACCGGCATCAGCTCGTGGGGCGGTTTTCGCCGACGGCTTGAGAAAGAAATGCCTGCTCCAGGGTTGCCGGAGCAGGCATCGCTCACATCGACATTCTACGAAAGCGCGGAGCGCAGATCCTCGATCAGGTCGTCCGCATCCTCGATGCCGACCGACAGGCGCACGAGCCCGTCGTCGATGCCGAGTTCGGCCCGCACCTCCGGCGGCACGGAGGCATGGGTCATGATCGCCGGGTGCTCGATGAGGCTTTCCACGCCCCCTAAGCTCTCCGCCAGGGTGAAGAGCTGGCAGCGCTCCAGGAAGCGCGTGGCCCCGTCGAGGCCGCCCTTGATGCGGGCCGTGATGATGCCGCCGAAGCCGCGCATCTGGCGCTTGGCGAGCTCATGCTGCGGATGCGAGGCGAGGCCCGGATAGATCACGCCGTCCACGCCTGGATGTGCTTCGAGGAATTGGGCGATCTTGAGCGCCGAGGTGCAGTGCCGCTCCATGCGCAGCGACAGGGTCTTCAGGCCGCGCAGCGCCAGGAAGCTGTCGAAAGGACCAGAGACGGAGCCAACGGCGTTCTGCAGGAACGCGATCTTCTCGCGGATCTCCTGGTTCTGTCCGACGATCACCACGCCGCCGACCATATCGGAATGGCCGTTGAGGTACTTCGTGGTGGAATGCACCACGATGTCGAAGCCGAACTCGAGCGGCCGCTGCACCCACGGGCTGGCGAAGGTATTGTCGGCCACGAGCCAGGTGCCATGCCCGCGCGTTGCCGTCGCAATCGCCTCGAGATCGGCGAGCTTGAGGAGCGGGTTGGTGGGCGTCTCGACCCAGACGAGCTTGGTGTTGGGGCGCAGAGCCGCCTTCACGGCTTCCGCATCGCCGAGATCGACATACGTGATGTCGAGCCCGGCCGATTTCCGGCGCACCCGCTCGAACAGGCGGCGCGTGCCGCCATAGAGATCGTCGGAGGCGACGATGTGCGAGCCGTGCTCCAGCATGTCGAGGATGGTCGCGCTGGCGGCAAGCCCCGAGGAGAAGGCGAAGGCTGCCGAGCCGCCTTCGAGATCCGCGATGCAGCGCTCGAAGGCCATGCGGGTCGGGTTCTGCGAGCGGGCATATTCGAAGCCCTTGTGAACGCCGGGGCTCTCCTGCGCGAAGGTCGAGGTTGCGTAGATCGGCATCATCACGGCGCCGGTGGTGGGATCCGGCGACTGGCCCGCATGGATGCAGCGGGTGGCGAAATCGAGCTGGTTGCGGGCGGTCATTGGGGCTGGATCCGGAAGAAGTTGATGAGGTCGATGCGGGTGGCGAGGCCGACGAAGGCATCGCCGTCCATGATCACCGGCACGAGACCGGCGGTGAAGAGGGGCAGAAGCTCCCGGACGGGAGCATCGGCTGCAATGGTCTGCAGGCGCGTGACCATGACATCGCGCACCGGCTTGTCGAACACGCTCTGCGGCGCGCCTTCGTTGGCCACCAGCGCATCGAGAATATCGCTCTCGTCGATGAGGCCGACCACACGGCCGTCGTCGATCACAGGCAACTGGGAGACATCGGAGGAGCGCATGCGCGCGAAGGCTGAGCGGAGGGTCTCGGTGGGCGAGACGAAGATGGTGGCGCCTTCGCCAAACGGGTTGATCACCACGTCCCGGACCGTGCCGGTCACCTTGCGGTCGAGCCAGCCTTCCTGTGCGATGAAGGCATCGTTGAACACCTTCGACAGATACTTGGCGCCCGTGTCGCAGACCAGGGTAACGACTCTCTTCGGCTCCGTCTGCTCACGGCAGTAACGCAGGGCTGCTGCCAGGAGCGTGCCGGAGGAGGAGCCCGCCAGAATGCCCTCCTTGCGCAGGAGTTCTCGGGCGGCCGAGAAGCTTTCCTTGTCGGTGATGGAGTAGGCCTTCTTCACCAAGGAGAGATCGCAGTTCGGCGGCACGAAGTCCTCGCCGATGCCCTCAACGGCCCAGGAGCCGGCCTCGATCATCTGCCCGGTCTCCACCAGCGGCGCGAGGATGGAGCCTGCCGGGTCGGCCAGCACCATGACTGTCTTGGGCGATGCTTTCTTGAGATAGCGCCCGACGCCGGTGAGCGTGCCGCCCGAGCCGACGCCGACCACGACCGCATCCACGTCTCCGTCCATCCCGTCCAGGATCTCCGGGCCGGTGCTCGCCTCGTGGGCGGCCGGGTTGGCCGGGTTCTCGAACTGGTTGATGTAGACGGCGCCGGGCGTCCTGGCGGTGATCGCTTGGGCGAGGTCCTGGTAGTAGTCCGGGTGACCCTTGCCCACGTCCGAGCGGGTGATGACCACCTCGGCGCCGAGGGCCTTGGCATGCAGCACCTTCTCGCGGGACATCTTGTCCGGCACCACGAGCAGCGTGCGGTAGCCCTTGCTGGCCCCGACCAGCGCGAGGCCGACGCCGGTGTTGCCGGCCGTTGCCTCGATGATGGTGCCGCCGGGCTTCAGGCGCCCGTCGGCTTCCGCCGCTTCGATCATGGCCCGGGCCGGCCGGTCCTTGATGGAGCCGCTGGGATTGGCGCTCTCCAGTTTGAGGAAAAGCCTGCACGGACCCGGGTCGAGACTCGTCACCTCGACGAGAGGGGTCCGGCCGATGAGGTCCAGGGCGCCATGCGCGGCCATATTAGCATCTTTCAGATGTGAAATATAATATTCTGTTTCTTTAGAATGTGAAACTTCCTCGTCTTTATAGAGGTCGATGATGGTTGTCACCTGTCCTTCCGATCACTCAACTGCGATCCGCCGGTTTGGTGGCAGGCACCCGGTGGCCGAAGTTCACGGGCGAAAACAAAAAGAGCCCCGGACCTTTCGGCCGGGGCTCTTCGAATGCGACTTCATCAAATGATGAAGAAGTCCTTGTAGGTGAGCTTGAGGTTCTTGCTCAGCTGAGCAAACTCCACCGCCTCCTTGGAGCCCGAGCCGTCCACGTCGTAGGAGAGCACGCCTGTCTTCTTGTTGTAGATCAGGTAATCGTCCCGCTCCCGAGCCTTGCCGCTGCTGGTGAAGAACTCCTTCTCCAGCTGCTTCGGATTGGAGAACGTTCCGCTGCCGAGCTCATCGAACACACGATTGTCGAGGAGGAAGCTGTCATACTTGACATTGAAGTCGACAACCTTGTCGAAGTTGACCTTGCGGTCCGACGAGGCGCTCCCGAGCTTTGTGTTGAACACGAAAGCATCGCTGCCGGAGCCGCCGTAGAGCCGGTCGTTGCCCGATCCGCCATTGACCGTGTCGTTTCCGGATCCGCCGTAGACCCTGTCATCACCCGAGTCGCCGTAGACCCTATCATCACCCGAGTCGCCGTAGACCCTGTCATCACCTGAGCCGCCATAAGCCCTGTCGTCTCCCGAGCCGCCATAGACTCTGTCATTGCCGGAGCCGCCATTGACGTAGTCGTCGCCGGAACTGCCATAGACTCGGTCGTTACCGCTGCTGCCGTACACTCTGTCGTTGCCGGAGCCACCATAGACCCTGTCATTGCCCGAGCTGCCGCTGACATAATCGTCGCCAGCGTCACCATAGACCTTGTCGTTGCCGGAGCCGCCCCAGAGGCTGTCATTGCCTCCGCGGCCCTTGATGGTGTCGTTGCCTCCCAGGCCTTTCATGCGGTCATCGACATTGTCGCTGCCGTTGAGGGTATTCGAGCCGGACGTTCCGTTGCGAGAGACGACCGGGTTGCCGGTGTTGCCGGGAGGAGGTGGGGGAGGAGGGGCAACCGGGTTCGGAACCCATGTGTCGCCAACAAGGCTACCATCCTTGAACTGCAGAACCTCGATGTTCAGCAAGGTGTCCGTACCCTCAGGGCCACCGGCGATGGTCCTGTTCGCAAGGGTGCCGCTGATCGCGTAGCTCGCCCGGTTTCCGGAGAGCTGAACCACATCGTTTCCTTCGCCGCCGTCCAAGGTATCGTTGCCGGCGCCGCCAAGAAGGGTGTCGTTGCCGCCATAGCCATACAGCTTGTTGTCCGTGCTGTTGCCGATAATGAGGTTGTTGAGCTGATTGCCTGCGCCGTCCTTTGCCCATTTCGTCAGCGGGTCACCGGGGTTGGCCGGGTCGAGCAGCCACAGGTTTTCCACGTTGGCGGCCAGGGGGCTGGAGATGGGAATGGAAATCGAGCTGAGGATGGTGTCGATCCCTTCTCCATCCGCTTCGATGACGATGTCCTGGGTGTGGTCGACATAGTAGCTGTCGTTACCCAAGCCGCCTTTCATTCTGTCGGCTCCTTCGGCGCCGTTCAGAACATTGTGCCCGGCATTGCCGTTCAACGTATTCGTGCCGCTGTTTCCTGTCGCAGTCAGGTTGGCTGTTCCCACCAGGGTCAGCTCTTCGACCTGAGACGTGAGCGTATAGCTGACGCCGGCGAAGACGTGATCGTAGCCGCCCAGGCCACCATTGGCTTTCTCGACGATCAGATCCCCAGCATCGTGGACGATATAGACATCGTTCCCATCGCCGCCCTGCAGGGTGTCGAGGCCATCGCCGCCGTAGAGCGTGTCCGCTCCGCCGAAGCTCTCGAGATTGTTATTGCCGGCGTTGCCGATCAGAACGTTGTCGAGTTCGTTGCCATAGCCGTTGATGGAGGCGGTGCCGGTCAACGTCAGGTTTTCGACGTTGGCTGCCAGGGTATGCTTGGCCGAGGCGAGGACAAGATCAATGCCTTCATTGGCATTCTCGATGATGGTGTCGCCATCCTTGTTGACGATGTAGGTATCGTCGCCCTTGCCGCCGGCCATCGTATCGACGCCACCGGAGCCGGTGAGCGTATCGTTGCCGTCGGTCGCAATGCCGCCCGTAGTGTTGCCTTCGACCACCGTTCCCGTCGGTCCGCCGGCAGTGTTCGTGGGCTCCTCGCGGATTGCGTAGCGCGCGTCCTCAGGGTTGATGATGTTGTTCAGGATCTTCGTGCCGACCGAGTAGTAATTCTTGATCGGGTTGGTCGCTGGATTGTTGTCGGGGTTGCCGTCCGGATAATCCTCTCGCAGGCGGATCTGGACCTCGTCATACTCACCCGGGATCTCCTGCGAATTCTTCGAAATCAGGCTGTCCTTGAGGATCGTGTTGGCAGAGCCCTCGATGCGCACGCCCTGGCGCATGTTGCCGTAGACCTCGACTCCGCTGATGGTCACATTGTCGGACAGCTTGACCAGAATACCCTCGCGGGTGTTGGCGTAATACTCTCCCCCGATGATCTGAACGTTGGTCACGTGGACGATTTCAGGCTCATCGCCGCGCTGGAGGTTGCCGCGCTGAATGACGATGCCCGCGCCGCCGGTTGCACCCAGGCCGTTGTGATGGGCGACGTTGTCTTTAAGAATGAGGTCGGACGAGGCGTTCTGAATGTTGAAGCCGTGGCGATCGTTGCTATAGGAGAGGTTGTTCTCGTAGACGCCACGCACGACGCCGTCCGCAACGAAGCCGTCAAGCCCGTTGCCGTAGGCGATGCAGTTCTTGACCGTCAGGTCGTACGTGATCTCATGAGGGTTGATGCCATAGGCCGTGCAGTTCCTGGCCTCGACGTTGTCGAGGGTGATGTTGGTCTGGACCTTGCCGGATTCTTCTTTCGTGCCGCAGATGAAGGCGGCCTGGTGCCCGATGTTGTTGGCCCGGTTGCCGTCGATGACCAGGTTGGAGATCGTAACGTTGTCGACGTTCTCCAGCGCCGTCCGCACGATGCCGTTCATACGGGCATCGAAGTTGTCCTCGAGCTTGACGACCGTATCGCGGTTGCCGGAGCCCGTCAGCGCGACACCCGACAGGAGTTCGATGGCGCCTTTCGAGGGATTCGTTCTGTCGCCCGTGACAACCCAGGTTCCGGCGCCGAGCTGCACGGTGACCTGACCTCCGTCAGGGTTATCCATGTACTGCTTGTTGGCGTCTGCGATGGCCTTCTGAATCCGCGCGACATTCTCGGCGGGATCGCTCGATGGATTATCTAGGAAGATGGTGGGCATTCGCGATATCCTTGTGCGCTCGAGGATGGATGCGTTGGGCCTAGGGCGAGCGTCATCGTCACCAGACAAGGGTCCGGTGCGCCTGACGCGAAGCGCCGTTCATGTTTGATGTCGCCTCTTATGGGCGGCTCTGCTCGATTGTGGGTTCGAGCCCGTCTGGCAAAGCGGGGGTGCCTCGACGTTTCGTGCCGGCACGGGCACTCAGGGAGGAATAGATCTCGTCCCGATCGTATTCATGAGCATAACGGCGTTTTCCTCATCGGTGACTGCCTGATTGCTCAGATTAAATAGGCATTACTGTAAAATCGGAATGGATGCATTTTGTATGTGCTGCGCAATTTGGAATTAGCCATTCCAGCACTTCATGCGAAGCTAATGCTCTAGAATTACCTCCTCTACCCCTAAAGGGTCGGATGCTTCGCTCTTGATGCGGAGGGCGCTTATTGCAAAGCTTGCCGGCCGGCTATTACTTGAGCATGTCGAAGAGCTGCCCCGAGCATTGGGCGACCAGGATCAGAAGAAGGATTCCGATGAACCACAGCCACGAGCCCGATCGCTGCGGTTGGGCCGGGCTCCGAGGCGAGGTCTCGATAGGGGCGCTGATGATGGGCACGGGAGGAGAGGGCAGGCGCTCGATCAGTTCGGCCGATGCGGCCGGAATGCTGCCCGCCAGCCCGATGAACCGAAAGCTGACCGGTATGCCGCCCACAAAGCCGACCTCGGCCGGCTGAATCGCGGTCTCGTAGCGAACCCACCAATATTCCTTACGATCGTCCATTCTGCATCCGTCCATGTCTGACAGGCTATTCTAACGTCTATCGGCCCCGGATTGATCTGGAAATCCAGGTGCAATAGAGCCACGATGCCAAAATGTTGAGCGGGCACCTCCAGGAGATTTCATGAACGTTCTCGTCACCGGCGGGGCTGGATATATCGGCGGCCATATGGTTCTGGCTCTTCTCGATGCCGGCCACAAGCCCGTCGTGTTCGACAACCTGTCGACCGGCTTTCGATGGTCCGTGCCGGAGGGAGTGCCTCTTGTCGTCGGCGATGTCGGCGATTTCGAGCTTGTCCTGCGCACCCTTCAGACGCACAGAATCGATGCCATCGCTCATTTCGCGGCCAAACTCGTCGTGCCCGAGTCCGTGGAGGATCCCCTCGGGTACTATCTGAACAACACCGTCAAAAGCCGCTCCCTCATGGCCGCGGCCGTCGCCGCAGGGATCAAGAAGTTCGTGTTCTCGTCGACGGCTGCGGTCTACGGCAACACCTCCGACAAGCCCATCGGCGAGGATGCGCCGCTGGCGCCTCTCTCTCCCTACGGCAGCTCCAAGCAGCTGACCGAGGTGATGCTGCGCGACGTCGCGGCCGCCCACGACATGCGCTACGTGATCCTGCGCTACTTCAACGTGGCGGGATGCGATCCCGCCATGCGCCACGGCCAGTCGACGGCCAATGCGACGCATCTCATCAAGGTGGCGATCCAGACCGCCCTCGGCATGCGTTCCCACATGGAGATCTTCGGCACCGACTACCCGACGCCGGATGGAACCGGGATCCGGGACTACATCCATGTCACCGACCTGATCGCGGCGCATGTGCTGGCCCTGAACCATCTCGGCGACGGTGGCGAGAGCATGGTGGTGAACTGCGGCTATGGGCACGGATACTCCGTGTCGGAGGTCATCGAGACCGTCCGCAAGGTCTCCGGAAAGCCCGTGGAGGCGCGCTACGGACCCCGCAGGGCCGGCGATCCGGTGACCATCGTGGCGGATTCGACCCGCATCCGCTCCCGCCTGGGATGGCAGCCGCGCCATGACGACCTCGCCACCATCGTGGAGCACTCCCTGCGCTGGGAGAGCATGCTGCGGGAAAGAAATCTCAAGCTGTAGAGAGCGGTGGATCGCTCTCCTGCCGCTAAGAACAGGTTAAGAACCTGTCCTTCAAATGCTCCTCGGACAGCGGCCGATTCCCGGCCGGCGCGATGGAGAGGGCAGAGGCATGGACAGGGGTGCGGGCATCAACGGAGTTCTGCTGCTGAACCGCCTTCTGCTGGCAGGCTGCTTTCTGCCGGCGGCCATCGGACGCGCCACGAACATCTCCGGCTTCGCCGCCACGCTGACGATGAAGGGCATGCCCTATGCGGATGTGGTGGCGACCCTGGTCGTCCTGGCGGAGGTCTTCGGGCCTCTGGCCCTGGTTCTCGGCCTCGCTCCGCGCCTGAGCACCTCGGCCCTGATCGCCGCCCTTGTCATCACGACCGGAACCCTGCACCGGTTCTGGGATTACGGCGGCCTCACGCGCCAAGCCGAGCAGGCCGTGTTCCTGTCGCATCTCGGGGTCCTGGCCGGGCTCCTTTTCTATGCTCTCACCGGGCCCGGCGCCTGGAGTTGGCAGGCTCTGTGGAGGGGCATCGGCGCGCAGGCGAAGCCCGCCAAGGGCAAGAAGCGGCAGCCTTCCCGCCCGCGAGCCCCCAAGCCCCCAAAGTCCAAGGCTGCGCCTGCCCGCCAAGCCATGGATGATGACGAACTGGCGGATGCCGCCTGAGGGGCGGCATTGCCTTCGGCCGCCCTGGACACGAATCGCTTTCACGGCCAAGGTTCCTGCCTTCATTCAGCCTCTTATCCGAGCCATAAATCCTTGCCAGGCCGTGCTTTTGCGCACCGGCCTTCGTGCATTTTCAGGTTAGCAGTGGCGTCATGCTTCATTCGTCCTCGCGTTGCATTCTCGGTCTTGCCCTCGCCCTGGCGTGCGTGTCTCCAGCGGCCGCTCAGCAGCCCTCCGATCCATTGACCCGTTTCCTCGACGGCATCTTCAAGAAGCCGGCGCCTCCGGTGAGCGCCCCTCAGGCTGCTCCCCAGGCAGAGCCGGCTCCACCGGCCGTCGCCCGGCCGAGCCCGCAGGCTCAGCCCCGTCCGCTACCGAGAGCCGCTGCCCCGAAGCCACAGGCTCCCGCAGCGCAGAGGGCCGCACAGCCGCAGGCCCAGCCGAAGCCCGAGCCCCAGAGGGCAGCGAAGCCTCAGCCCGCGCCCGCCGTCGAGGCCAAGCCGGCTGCGCCCGAGCCCGAGAAGCCGGCTCCCACGCCGCCCGTCCAGACGGCGGGGCCGCCCAAGCCTGCCGAGTTGCCCAAGCCTGCCGCGCCGGTCCAGGCGAAGGTTGTCGAGCCGCCGAAGCCCGCCCGCTCCACCCCGGCTCCCGCTGCACCCGCCGCGACGGCTGTCGCCGCGCCCGCGTCGGCCCCGACGCCGACCTCGCCGCCCGGGCCGAAATCTCCCGAGGAGGCCCTCGACCGGGTGAACGCCTATTTCAACAGCCTCGACCAGATGTCGGCCTATTTCGTGCAGAAGAACCCCAACGGCCAGCAGGCGGAGGGCACGCTCTCCCTGCGCCGCCCGGGCCAGTTCCACTTCGCCTATTCGCCGCCGAGCACCCTTGAGGTGATCTCGGATGGGCGCAACGTGGCGATCCGCGACAAGAAGCTCGGCACCAATGACGTCTACCCGGTCGGCCAAACGCCCCTGAAGTTCCTCGTGCAGGACAACATCGACCTCGCGCGCGACACCAAGGTGCGGGACGTGCAGGTGGGCCGCGACGGCATCGTGACCGTCCGCTTCGACGACAGCGCGACCCTCGGCGGCACGTCCAAGATCACGCTTCGCTTCGACACCCGGACCAATGCGCTGAAAGCGTGGACCATCGTCGACGCCCAGGGCTACGAGACCACCGTGACCTTGTCTGGCCTCAACGCCACCTATCGCAAGGACGCCCGGGCCGGCCAGTAGGGGCAAAGAGCCGGGTCGTTCTGGTGGACAGGGCAGGTTTTTGGCCGCCGGGGCCTAGCACGGGCGCAATTTCCGGCTAGAACTCCGCCTGCCGCCGTTCCCGCGCGGCGCGTGAAACCCTTGGCAGGTGAGCATGGTGGATAAAGCAGCCCTTGGAGCCTATGCCGGCTATGTCCTCGAGGACGCGACCATCCCGGAACTGCCGAACCACTACCGCGGCAAGGTGCGCGACAACTACGACCTGCCCGACGGGCGGCGCATCATCATCGCGTCCGACCGCCTGAGCGCCTTCGACCGGAACCTCGCGGCCATTCCGCTGAAAGGCCAGGTGCTGACGCAGACGGCGAAGTTCTGGTTCGAGAAGACCGCCGACATCTGCCCCAACCACGTGATCGAATACCCCGATCCAAACGTGCTGATCGGGCGCCGGCTCACCATCATGCCCGTCGAGATCGTGGTGCGCGACTATCTCGCCGGCACCACGGGCACCTCGATCCTCTCCCTCTACAAGAAGGGCGAGCGCGAGATGTACGGCATGCGTCTGCCGGATGGCATGCGCGACAACGAGAAGCTGCCGCACACCGTCATCACGCCGACGAGCAAGGCTTTCCACGGCGGCCATGACGAGCCCCTGACTCCCGCCGAGATCGTCGGGCAGGGGCTGCTGAGCGAGGAGCAGTGGCGCACGGTCTCCGACTACGCCCTTGCGCTGTTCGCGAAGGGGCGGGAGATGGCCCGTGAACGCGGCCTCATCCTCGTCGATACGAAATACGAGTTCGGCATCGACGAGAACGGCACCATCATGATCGCCGACGAGATCCACACCCCGGACTCGAGCCGCTACTGGTTCTTGGAGAGCTATCAGCAGCGTTTCGAGGCAGGAGAGCGCCCCGAAAGCTTCGACAAGGACTTCGTCCGCACCTGGGTGGTGGCGCGCTGCGATCCCTACAAGGACGAGATCCCCGCAATCCCGCAGGATGTGGTTCTGGAGACCTCGCGGGTCTATATCGACGCCTTCGAGCGGATCACGGGACAAACCTTCGCCCTGCCGGATCCGAACGTGCCGGTGCTGGAGCGGGTGCGGAGCAATTTGAAGGGGTATTTCTAAGGCAGTATGCTAAGTTGTTAAGTAATCGGATCAGATGAACAAGAAAACAGAGCTTGAACAAGAGCTAAGGCTCATTCTGCAGACAGCGCTACTTGGCGAGATTATACCTCAAATAATCTTCGTAACTGGCTCTATATCTGGAGAGTGGGTCAAGCTCCGCTTTCATCTTGATAGGCCAATCAGCGAGACTGATCGTAACGATCTTGATGCTGTCAGCACGGAAGTGATCTCTCACTATAAGCCACCGATGAAGACTGAAACAATCTTTTCTTTCGGTTCTGATTTCGACCGCCCTGATAGTCACGAAACGCTCGTCTATCTCAGAAAAAGAATCGGACAGTATTTTGATACTCAGGTCTTCGGTAGCGGTCCGCAAAAAGTAAATTGACGAGATGCGCCGATTTCTCGTAGAACCATGAACATGATCACCGGTCGCACCAATTTCACGAACTATTTTACGCCGTCCCCATAGGGCGGCTCCGTTCGGTTGCGACCAAACGTTCGATGCCGCCGCTCTCCGGCGGCATCTTCATTTGGTGATCAGGTCTCCGGGCAGCGGCTTCCGCTAAACCCCAGGAGACAGACATGAGCACCCCGAAGTCCGAATTCCTGAAGACGCTCATCGAGCGCGGCTTCATCCATCAATGCACCGATCTGACGGCTCTCGACGAGCGGCTCTCGGCCGGGCCGGTCGCGGCCTATATCGGCTTCGACGCCACGGCCGACAGCCTGCATGTGGGCAGCCTCGTGCAGATCATGGCCCTGCGCTGGCTGCAGAAGTGCGGCCATAAACCGGTGGTGCTCATCGGCGGCGGCACCTCGCAGATCGGCGATCCGAGCTTCCGTGATGCGGGCCGGCCACTGCTCGACGGTGAGCAGATCGCCCGGAACGCTGCGGGCTTGAGGCAGGTCTTCTCCCGTTACCTCGCCTTCGGCAATGGCCCGACCGATGCGGTGATGGTGGACAATGCGGATTGGCTCGATCCCTTGCGCTACCTGCCTTTCCTGCGCGATTTCGGCACGCATTTCACCATCAACCGGATGCTGAGCTTCGACAGCGTGCGCCTGCGGCTCGAGCGCGAGCAGCCGCTCACGCTGCTCGAGTTCAACTACATGGTGCTCCAGGCCTTCGACTTCCTGGAACTGTCGCGACATCACGGCTGCGTGCTGCAGATGGGCGGCTCGGACCAGTGGGGCAACATCGTCAACGGCATCGAGCTCGGCCGCCGCATCGACCAGCGCCAGCTCTTCGGCCTGACGACGCCGCTCATCACCACCTCCGCCGGGACGAAGATGGGCAAGACCGCAAGCGGTGCGACGTGGCTCAATGCCGACCGCCTGAGCCCCTACGAGTTCTGGCAGTTCTGGCGCAATGTCGAGGATGACGACGTCGCCCGCTTCCTGCGGCTCTTCACCGAACTGCCCCTCGACGAGGTGCAGCGGCTCGGGCAGCTGAAGGGCGCCGAGATCAACGAGGCGAAGCAGGTCCTGGCCACAGAGGCGACGCGGCTTGCCCACGGCGATGAGGCCGCACGCGAGGCTGCGGACACCGCACGCCGCGCCTTCGGGGAGGGTGAGAATGCCGCCGGCCTTCCGAGCGTCGGCCTCTCCCGGTCCGAGTTCGATTCCGGCGTCACCGTCGCGCAGCTTCTCGTCCGGGCGGGCCTGTCCGCCTCCCGCAGCGAAGCCCGCCGTCTCGTGCTCAACAACGGGGCGAGACTCAACGGCGCGCTCGTGCAGGATGCGGAAGCGCCCGTCAGCGCCGCCGATCTCGCCGACGGAGCCCTGAAGCTCACCGCCGGCAAGAAGCGGCACGTTCTGGTGCAGGTGGGTGATTGAGGTTCATGGAGGAGCGGCCGCCTGATACGGGCCGCCGCTCCTGCGCGGCGGATGCAGCTCGAGGAACGCCTTCGCCGCCTTCGCGACGCTGCGGGCCCGCTCGACCGGGAGCATGTGGGTCTCCCGTTCGAACAGCTTCAGCTGCGCGCTTGGGATCAGGCGCGCGGTCTCCGCCATGGCGTCTACGTCGAAGAACGGATCCTTCGTGCCGCCGACGATCAGCGTGGGAGCCCGGATGCCGGTGAGCCACGTGGGATCCTGCCCGAAATCCTCGCCCGCGACGGCATGGAGCCCGCGCACGATGGTGGCGGGATCGTTCATCGTCTCGTGCAGGCGATGACGCTCCTGGCGAAAACGGGCGCGAAGGAGCCAGTTGAGCCAGGGGCGGCGGAACACGAGGCCGAACTCTTCGAGAAAACCCTCGAAGTCGCCCCGCCAGGCGCATTCGATCTGCCGGTCGATGCTGCAGCGGCCCGCGGGCGAGAAGCGGTGCGCGCTCACCAGCAGGATCAACTGGTCCACGAGGCCGGGATGCGCCGCCGCGAGCCGCGCGGCGACGAAGCCGCCGAAGGAGATGCCCATGACGGCGGCAGGGCCGATCTCATCCTGCAGGATGCGCGCGATGTCCTCCACGATGGCGCCGATGCCGTGATCGGCCGGGGGGGAGGGCTCGTAACCCAGGATGTAGACCGTTCTGTTGCGGGGCAGAAGACGCGCGATGCGTTTCGCATCGCGCAGGGCGCGGGCCGGTGTGGGGCGTCTGACGAAAGCCTGCCCGCCGTTGAGCACGACGATGGGGTTGGGTCCCGAACCGGCCCGTACATACGGGATCTTGTTCAGGAAAAGACCTGATTGGAAATCCTTCATGGTGGATCTGCGAATGTCGGAAGCAGCCGCGCCGGACCTTTTCGGGTCTCACGTGAACAGCTGCTGTTGTCGAAATCATCTGCCCGCAGGGGGCCGCCATGAGGTCAGGCGGCAGGCTGCGTCAGCCATGCGGCTGAAGCGCCAGAAGAGGGCAGGAATGGAGCCGACGGACACTGGAAGAGTGGCGGCGGCTGGCGGCCGGGACAGCGTTCGTAATCCCGGCGCGCCGAGGCGTCAACCGTGTTTGCCGCCCAATTGGGTCAGACGCTGAAAGAAACCGCGGGAAGGCTTTCGACGGCGGGGCGTGCGAACAGGAAGCCCTGAAACAGGTCGATGCCTGCGCTCTTCAAGGTTGCGAGCTCCGCCTCCGTCTCAATGCCCTCGGCGACGATCGTGATGTCGAGGGCGCGGGCCATCACCAGGATGCCGGACAGGATCGCCTGACGGGCTGCGGAATCCGCAATCCCGCGGATGAGCTCCATGTCGATCTTGATGAGGTCCGTCTGGAAGTTGGCGAGAAGATTCAGGCCCGCGTGGCCCGCACCGAAATCGTCGATGGCGGTGATGAAGCCGAGACGCCGGTATTCCGCGACGATCCTGGCGACGTGTTTCGTGTCCACCATGCGCTCGTTCTCGGTGAACTCGAACATGATGCGCTTCATATCGAAGCCCACGCGCCGTGCCGTCTCAAGGGACGTCCTGATGCAGGCGGCCGGCTCATAGACGGCATTCGGCATGAAGTTGATGGAGAGCTTCGTGTCCTCCGCTGCCGGAAACAGGCGTCCTGCCAGTTCGATGGCCTTCACGCGGCAGGCCTGGTCGAACTTGTATTGGCTCTCCTCATCGACCTGGCACAGGATCGCCCCGGCGGACTCGCCCTTGGTGCCGCGCACGAGCGCCTCATAGCCCCAGACGGCACCTCGGGTTATGTCGATGATGGGATGGAAGGCCATGGTGAAATCGAACGGGAGCGGTTCGCTGGTCCGGCATCCCTGGCATCCTAGTCGTGTGTCGTTCACAGGCGCTTCCGTGCAGATATTGCAGAGTTTGAAAGATGAGTATGGGCAATACTTCTTGCGAATGACCTAACGCGCCAGAAGAGAAAGTCTCGCGATCATCTGTGATTTATCTCACATCATGCATCGGTAAGGCGCTGTAGGGTTGCGAACAGCTTAAAGGGTTGGGTGACACCGTAGCATCGGCGTGAGCACAAGGGAGATGCTTCCATGACCAGCAGCCGCTTTGCCTTTCCTCCGTCCGACCAGGCTATTTTTCTGACCGACGGCGGCCTCGAAACAGCGCTCGTGTTTCTCGAAGGCATCGATCTTCCCTGTTTCGCGGCCTTTCCTCTGCTGCGCAGCGAGGAGGGGCGGGCGAGGCTCGAGACGTATTTCGCTCCGTTCATCCGCACGGCCGTGGAGCGGGACGTCGGGTTCATCCTCGACACGCCGACATGGCGGGCCAATCCGGACTGGGCCGCGAAGCTGAACGTTTCTCCCGGGGATCTGATGGAGGTCAATCGGGAGGCCGTGCTCTGGGCGACTCACCTTCGTGACAGGCTCTCCGACAGCAGGGAGCGGGTTTTCATCAACGGCGCGATCGGTCCGCGGGGCGACGGCTACAGGGCCGACGCGCAGATGAAGGCGGAGGAGGCGCAGGCCTATCACGCGCTGCAGGTCGAAGCCTTCCGCGAGGCAGGAGCGGACCTGGTGAGCGCCATCACCATGAACTATGCCGAGGAGGCGATCGGCATCGTCCGGGCGGCGGAAGCCCTTGGCCTTCCCGTGGTAGTCTCGTTCACCGTCGAGACGGACGGCAGGCTGGCATCGGGAGAAACCCTCCAGTCTGCCATCGAGCGAACCGATCGGGAGACCGGTCATACGCCGGCCTACTACATGATCAATTGCGCACACCCGACCCATTTCGACGGGGTTCTGGACGGACGAGACGATTGGACCCGACGCATCCGCGGCCTGCGCGCCAACGCTTCGGCCAAATCCCATGCCGAACTCGATGAATCCACCGAGCTCGATCCTGGCGATCCGGTCGATCTGGCCCAGCGCTACAGGGATCTGCGCCGGCGCATGCCCCATCTGTCGGTGCTCGGCGGATGCTGCGGGACGGATCACCGCCACATCGCGGCGATCTGCGAGGCCTGTGTTCCCGCCTTAGGACGAGCGGCTTGAGGAACGTTCGCTTTCTCCCTTGTGCCGGTCCCAGGGCCAGCGCCCTTCGATTTCCACTTCGAGGGAGAAGCTCAGAAAGGTTCGGATCAAGACGATTCCGCCGAGGACAAGGAGACTCTGGAGCGTTGGATCGATGGCCACCGTGTTGATGATGTCAGCCGCAACCAGAAACTCGAGCCCGAGCAGGATGGCTCGCCCTACGTTGGATCGGTAGAGGCCGAAAGCTTCAAGGCCGGAGCGCCCCTGCAGCACCTGCCAGAGAACGGCGATGGTTGCTCCCAGAAGCCCAAGGACGATGACGGCGATCCCGCCGATCTCGATGGCGCGCGTGATCAAGTGCAGCGCCGGAGAAAACGACTCTTCCATGAAGGCTCCTATGACTCTGTCCAGCACAGAGTCATAGGACAGCGCACTGAAGCCTCCAGAGGCAGGGCGAGACTCAGGTGAAGCCGGGCTTGCTCGGCAGACCCATGCGCTTGAACATCATCACCACTGGGCACAGGCCCGTAAACGAGGCCTGCACCAGATGGGCGCCGAGGATGCCGGTGAGCCAGAGCCAGTTGATGTTGACGTAGACGGCGAGCAGGACGCTGACGATGATGAGCCCGCCGACGGTCAGAAGGATCGCGCGTTCGACTGTCATGACCATGCCTCCAGCAGAGACAGGATGATCCTACACACGCGAGGCAACGGGTCACCTAAGAAAAAGGGCTAGCCGGCGGCTAGCCCTTTGCTCCGTTCGGGGCGGTGCGGGTGTGTCAATACGCCGACGATACCCGCAACTCGTCACCCACATCGAAGAGGCGCTGGCCCTGCAGCACGACCACGGGCGAGCCGACCGGCACGCGATTGTAGAGGTCGATAATGTCCTGGTTGAACAGGCGGATGCAGCCGCTCGATACGGATTGTCCGATGGACCATGGCTCGGTCGTGCCATGAATTCGATACATCGTATCGCGGCCGTCGTCATAGAGATAAAGCGCGCGCGGGCCGAGCGGGTTGTCCAGCCCGCCTTCCATGCCGCCGGCCCAGCGGGCGTTGCGCTCCGGCTCGCGCTTGATCATCGCGGCGGTCGGGGTCCAGCGCGGCCAAGCGGCCTTGCGGCCGACGCGGGCGCGACCGCCCCAGGCCAGGCCTTCCTTGCCGACGCCGATGCCGTAGCGGATCGCGCGGCCGCCCTCGCGCACGAGGTAGAGATAGCGGGATGCGGTGTCGACCACGATGGTGCCGGGCTCCTCGCGACCGTAATAGGCGACCTCGCGGCGCAGGAAGCGGGGGTCGACCTCGGAGATGTCGGTGGCCGGGAGCGGATGGGGCTCATCGGGGCGCGGCCCATACATCGCCGCATAGACAGGATCGATGCGGCGCACGGCCTGTTGCTGAGGGGGCTGGGTGGAAACGCACGCCGCCAGGGCTACGGGAAGAAGCAGGACAAGGGCGCGAACGGCTCTGCGCAACAGGAATCGGCTCGGGGCCAGTGCAGCAAACATCAGTGGGGGAACCTGCAGTTTCTGGTTATTGGCTTCATCCACCGACCCTTGCAGGCGTCGGCGGCACTCCTCAAGAGACATAGTCCCGGCGGTGACGAGAAGGTGGATCTTCGGTGGCCGAAATGTGGCAGAGACCCGTTGTGGTTTGCAAGACACAGTGTTTTGATCGATGCGACCCAATCCGGCAGCCGTGAGTTAACGTCTCGAAAAGATCCGCTAGGGTCTCCGTCCCGATTCAGCTTTCGAGCGAGTGCTTTGATGCAGCCCCCTTCCATCCAGATGCTCACGATCTGCGGCATCTCGGAACTGCCGGACCAGCGCGAGCGGTCCGTGACCCACGTGCTGTCGATCCTCGATCCGGATCATCCGGATCCCGAGGCTTTCGAGGCCTACGATCCTCACCACAGGACGATCCTGCGCTTCCATGACATCATCAACCCGACACAGGGAATGATCCTGCCGGAGCCCGAGCATGTGGAGGCGGTGCTGCGCTTCGGGGACGAGGTGGCGGCGGGCCGTGCCGGGACGGTCGAGGGGCATCTGCTCGTCCACTGCCACATGGGCGTGTCCCGCTCGACGGCGGCGATGCTGACGCTGCTGGCGCAGACGCACCCGGAGGAGAGCGAGGATCGCCTCTTCGAGCGCCTGGTCGAGATCCGCTCTCAGGCATGGCCGAACTCCCGCATGATCGAGTTTGCCGACGACCTGCTGTCGCGCAACGGGCGGCTCGTCGATTCGCTGCGCCGCCATTACGGCCGACAGATTCAGCGTATTCCGCGCTACGAGCAGCTCATGCGCGATCTCGGCCGCAGCCGCGAGGTGGAGATGGCGGCTTGAGCGCAGGCGCCATCCGCACGGCGTCTAGCGCACCGGGGCTTTCCCCAGCGCGCCGAACTTCGCATCAGGCTTGACGTGCAGGTGGCCGGCCTCGTCGTTCGCCAGTTCCTCGATGATCGGGCAGTGCGGACGCGTGTCGCCATGGCAGTTCCTGGCGAGGTGCGTCAGGGTCGAGGCCATCTCCTGCAATTCGCGAATCTTGCGCTCGAGCACGGTCACATGTTCGAGCGCGATGGCCTTCACGTCCTTGCTGGCCCGCTCGCGATCCTGCCAGAGCGACACGAGATCGGCGATCTGCTCGACGGAGAAGCCGAGATCGCGGGCGCGCCGGATGAAGCGGAGCGTATGCACGTCACGGTCCGAATAGACCCGGTACCCGGCTTCCGTCCGCACGGTCTTCGGGATCAGTCCGATGGATTCGTAATAGCGGATCATCTTGGCGGAGACGCCGGAGGCTTGAGCGGCCTGTCCGATGTTCATGCGACACCTTCTGCGGTCTGGGCGGCAGGGGCGGCGCCCTGCGCGGATGGAACGGGAGCCTCGAAGCCGCGAAGCCTCAGGGCATTGCCGAGGACGAAGACGCTGGAGAGCGCCATGGCGCCCGCGGCGAAGATCGGCGAGAGCAGGATGCCGTTGACCGGATACAGGGCGCCCGCGGCCACCGGGATCAGCAGCACGTTGTAGGCGAAGGCCCAGAACAGGTTCTGCCTGATGTTGCGGATCGTGGCCTTCGAGAGCGCGATGGCGTTCACCACGCCGCGCACGTCGCCCGACATGAGCACCACGTCGGCGCTCTCGATCGCGATGTCCGTGCCGGTGCCGATAGCGATTCCGATATCGGCCTCGGCGAGCGCCGGCGCATCGTTGATGCCGTCGCCCACGAAGGCGATGCTGCCATGCGTCGTGCGCAGGCGCTTCACCACATCGACCTTGCCCTCGGGCAGGACCTCCGCCACCACCTCGTCGATGCCGATCTGCCGGGCGATGGCTTCCGCCGTCCTGCGGTTGTCGCCGGTGATCATGGCGACCTTCAGCCCGAGGGCATGGAGAGCCGCGATGGCCTCGGGGGTCGACGTCTTGATCGGGTCGGCCACCGCAATGATGGCGGCAAGCCTGCCGTCGATGGCCGCATAGAGCGGGCTCTTGCCCTCGGCGCCGAGACGCGCGGCCGTGTCGGCGAAGTCCGCGATGGAGAGCCCGAGTCGCGTCATGAAACGGTCTGCGCCTACATCGACCTTTCGGCCCTCGACCGTGGCCGAGACGCCGAAGCCGGGCACGGCCTCGAAGCTGTCCGTCGAGGGCAGGGCGATGCCGCGCTTCTCGGCGGCCGCAACGATGGCTTGCGCGATCGGGTGCTCCGAGCGGCCTTCCACGGCCGCCACCAGCCTCAGGGCCTCTGCCTCGGCGACACCGGGCGCGGTCACGAAGTCGGTCAGGTCCGGGCGTCCTTGAGTCAGGGTTCCGGTCTTGTCGAGGGCGACGACGCCGACCTCCTTCAGGCTCTGCAGCGCCTCGCCCTGCCGGAAGAGAACACCGAGCTCCGCCGCCCGGCCCGTGCCGACCATGATGGAGGTCGGCGTGGCCAGCCCCATGGCGCAGGGGCAGGCGATGATCAGCACGGCGACCGCGTTCACCAGCGCGAAGGTGAGCGCCGGTTCGGGGCCGAGAACGAGCCAGATCAGGAAGGTGAGGGCGGCGGCCGCCATTACGGCCGGCACGAACCATGCCGTGACCTTGTCGACGAGCGCTTGGATCGGCAGCTTCGAGCCTTGCGCCTGCTCGACCATGCGGATGATCTGCGCCAGCACCGTCTCGGAACCGATGCGGGTGGCACGGAAGGTGAAGCTGCCGGTCTTGTTGATGGTCCCGCCGACGACCTCGGCTCTTTCCGCCTTCTGCACCGGCACCGGCTCGCCGGTGATCATGGATTCGTCCACGAAGGAGGAGCCCTCCACGACCTCGCCGTCGACCGGGATCTTCTCGCCCGGGCGCACCTGCACCACGTCGCCGGCGATCACCTGATCGAGGGGGATCTCCTGGGAGTGGCCGTCGCGCACCACGCGGGCGGTCTTAGCCTGCAGGCCCATGAGATGCTTGATCGCCTCGGAGGTGCGCCCCTTCGCCTTGGCCTCCAGGTAGCGCCCGAGCAGGATCAGGGTCACGATGACGGCGGCGGCCTCGTAATAGACGTTGGCCATGCCGGCGGGCAGCAGGCCTGGCACGAAGGTCGCCACCACCGAATAGGCATAGGCCGCGCTGGTGCCGAGCACCACGAGGGAGTTCATGTCCGGCGAGCGGCGCAGGAGGGCGGGCACGCCCTTCTTGAAGAACCGTAAGCCAGGGCCGAACAGAACCACGGTGGTCAGCGCGAACTGCAGATACCAGCTGGTGCGGTGCCCGAGGGTGCCCATCACCCAGTCGTGGACCGCGGGAATGAAATGGGAGCCCATCTCGAGCACGAAGACGGGCAGGGTGAGGATGGCCGCGAGCGTGAGGGAGCGCTGAAGGTCTGAGATCTCCGCATCCCGGGCCGCCCGCTCCCGGTCGGTCCGGTCATCGTCCTGGCGGAGCGCCTCGGCCTCGTAGCCGGTCTGCGCGACGGCGCCGATCAGGCGGCCCACCATGTCCGGGCCCCCGAGATAGCGAACGGACGCCCGCTCGGTTGCCAGGTTGACGTTCGCCTCCAGCACGCCGGGGACGCGCCTGAGCGCCTTTTCCACCCGGCCGACGCAGGACGCGCAGGTCATCCCGTCGATCTTGAGCTCGACCGTGCTGTCGGAGGGCTCATAGCCCGCCTGGCGGATCGCCTCGGCGACGGCGAGGGGATCGGCCCCGGCGGACGCAAATTCCACATGCGCCCGCTCCGTCGCCAGGTTCACGTTGGCGGCGCTCACGCCCTCCACCGACCGGATCGCCTTCTCGACCCGGTTGACGCAGGAGGCGCAGGTCATGCCCTGGATCGGAATGTCGAGCGTGTCGGTGGGGGCAAGCTTGCCGGCGGCCATGATGAATCTCCTCATCCCTGATGTAGGAACGAGGTTTAGTCCTTCCAATGATGGGAAGGTCAAGTGCCCCGAAAAGTGAATTGAGGGCCCTGCCAGGCCTTGGAACCGGGGCCTTTGCAGAGTCATTGATCCGACACGTTTGCTGAATACGCCGCGCCCTTGAGACTCTTGGCTTGTGCCGTGCGAGGCGGTGCCATTACCTGTAACGAACGATTGAGCCGGTACGAACCTTTGAAGCACAGCGACAACTCGGGGCAGCCCCTTCGGATCCTCACCTACAACGTCCACCGCTGGCTCGGCACGGACCGGAAGATCTCCCCGACCCGGATCGCGGAGGTCATCGCATCCTGCGAGCCGGACATCGTGGCCCTGCAGGAGGTCCGCGTCGGGCGGGTGCGGGCAGGGGAGATCGATCAGGCGGCGGTTGTGGCCTCGACTCTGGGCATGGACCTGCATTTTCAGCCCACGATCCGCGTTCTGGGAGAGCAGTACGGCATCGCTGTTCTGAGCCGCCACCCCTCCCGCGTCGTGAAGTCCGGGCGCCTGCCGACCCAGTCCACGCGGCCCTCCTTCGAGAAGCGCAGCGGGCTCTGGGTTTCCGTCGAGATCGACGGCCAGGCGATCCAGGTGGTCAATGCCCACCTGTCCCTTCGTTCCGGCGAGCGACGGACCCAGGCCGCGGCCCTCGTCGGTCCCGACTGGATCGGCCATCCCGACTGCGCCGAACCGGCGATTCTGCTGGGCGACTTCAATGCGCCGCCCCTTTCACGCTCCTACCGGATGATCGCCGACAGGCTTCGAGACGCCCAGCTGTCGAATTCCTTCGGGGAGCCGCAGCCGACGTTTCACACCCGTGCGCCCGTACTGCGCCTCGACCATGTCTTCGTCACCAGGTCGATCGAGGTGGTCGATGCCGGACCGGTGCGCAACCCCCTGACCCGGGTTGCCTCGGACCATTTCCCGCTGCTGGCGCAGCTGCGCGTCCGCAAGCCTTCCAAGGCCGGGGCGACCGGCCATGCCCGTGAAGGGGAGCTGCTCTGACGGGCGCCCACGTATCTGTGAAATAAAGTATCAATAAGTCTAAGACGCCTTGAAAGCGCCACGGTATGACGTAGGAATAAGCCATCGTGTTACGTTATAATTTTAATTTCCCGTGGGGGCGCGGGAAGAAGGGTCACGATGAAGTTGTACTACACCCCCGGAGCCTGTTCCCTTGCGCCGCGGATCATCGCCTGTGAAGCCGGCCTCGACATCGAGTACGACAAGGTCGATCTGAAAACCCAAACGACGGCCTCGGGGCGTGATTTCGTCAGGATCAACCCGAAAGGTTACGTCCCGGCCCTCGTCCTCCAGACCGGGGACATCCTGGCCGAAGTGCCGGTGATCCTGGAATACATGGCGGATCAGGCCCCTGGCGCCCGTCTCCTGCCGAAGCTGGGATCCCTGGACCGCTACCGGGTCAAGGAATGGCTGGATTTCACCGGCGCGGAGCTGCACAAGGGCTTCGATCCCCTCTGGACGGCTCCGATGCCGCCCAAGGCACGGCAACTGGCCGTCAGCCAGCTCCAGCGCCGTTTCGCCTATCTCGACCATTGCCTCCGAGAGCGTTCCTACCTTGCGGGTGAGCATTTCACCGTGGCGGATGCCTATTGCTTCACCGTGCTCAGCTGGACCCGCTTTCACCGGATCGACCTCTCGGCCCATCCGGCGGTCATCGAGTACATGACGCGGGTTTCCACCCGCCCGATGGTGAAGCACGCCCTGCAGGCTGAGGGATTGGCGACACAGCCGTGACAGATTGCAACGGGCGCATCTCCCCGGGAGGTGCAAGGCCCTTGCCACGGATCGACAGGGCGGCTAGCACCCGTTGCCATGCTTCCTGTTTCCGTCTTCATCATTGCCAAGAATGAGGCTGACCGGATCGGCGCGACCATCCGCGCGCTCCGGGGGCTGACGGACGATCTGATCGTCGTCGATTCCGGCTCGACCGACGGGACGCAGGCGGTGGCCGAGGAACTCGGCGCCCGCGTCATCCACAATCCCTGGCCCGGCTACGGGCTCCAGAAGCGCTTTGCCGAAGATCAGTGCCGGCACGAGTGGCTCCTGAACCTCGACGCCGACGAGGAGGTCTCGCCGGAGCTTCTGGCCGAAATCCGCGGCCTCTTCGCCCATGGGGAGCCGCCCTGCCAGGCCTACTGCCTGCGCATCGCCGAGACTTTCCCGGGGGAGGCTGCGCCGCATGCCCTGGCGTACCGGGTCGCGCCGGTCCGGCTCTATCGCCGGGATGCCGGCCGGTATTCCGCCTCGCTCGTTCACGACCGGGTCGACCTGAACCCGGGCACGAAGACCGGCAAGCTGAAGGGCCTCGTTCACCACCGGTCCGTGCGGTCCCTCGGGGACCAGCTGGCCAAGCTCAACAGCTATACCGACCAGCAGGCCATCGACCTTGAGGTGAGGGGCATCTCCATCCCAACCTGGCGGGTCTACTTCGAGTTTCCCGCCGCGTTCCTGAAGGCCTATTTCGGGCGCCTGCACATCCTGCGCGGCACCTACGGCTTCCTCATCGCCATGAACTACGCCACCTGGCGCCACCTGCGCGTGGCCAAGCACTTCGAGCGCAAGCGCATGAATGCCCTGGCCAAGGCCAATTCCAGGGCCGAGCGGGCGTAGGGCTGAAGCAGCCTCAAAGGGCAGCCGTGACCTGGATCTCGAGCTTGTAGGCGGGATTCGCCAGCCTGGATTCGACGCAGACCCGCGCCGGAGCCTGCTCTGGTACGACCCAGGCATCCCAGACGGCATTCATCTCGTCGTAGAACGCGATATCGGCAAGCCAGATGGTCGCCTGCAGCAGCCTCGACTTGCCGCTGCCGATTTCGCCCAGGGACAGCTCGATCTGCCCGAGAATGTCCCGGGTCTGCTCGGCGACGGACCCGTCGAGGGTCGTCTCGGGGACGTAGCCCGAGAAATACGCTGTATCGCCAAGGATCACGAGATCGCTGTACCGCGCGGCCACCCCGACACGCCGAATATCCGTCATGCTCTTATCCTGCTCCTGCATTGCATCTGGCTGGCCGGATTAGCACAGACCCTCGGCGGCAGGGAGTGGACGGAGCGCAGGAGCCTCAAGACAAGCTCGGCATTTGCTGCTAGGAGGGCTGAACCTGCTCTCATTCCGAGGAACCGATGCTCACCCGGACCTTGCCCTTGGCTCTCGCTGCGGCCATCGCCGCATCCGTTTCAGGTTGCGCCCGAGGCACGGTTCCCGGATCGATCTCGTACTACGTGGCGACCCCTGTGGCCCTGGTCGAGACGAGATGCGGCGGCGGGTATCAGGTCTATCAGAGGCCGGGAGAGCCGACGATCCTGGTCGCTGCCTACGCGGTGTCCGAGGCCGTCCAGACCCTTTGCGAGCAGCGCCGCGGGATCGTGCCGGTGCCGGCGCGCACCGGCGTCAGGCATGAGGAAGCCGCAGTCGAGTACATCGCTACGAGGCCGCACCTGAAGGGCTGCACGGTCGTGAGCGGACTCGAGCTCACCCAACTGCATTCGGAATTCGTTCTGGCCTGCCCGGCCGTGGCCACCGGCGTGGTGAGCGTGAAGGGCTGATCTCACCCTTCGCTCTCGTTCAGCCTTGAAGGTCGACCGCAGGCTTCGTCAAAGCCTCGGCTTGAACGGGATATCGCGGACCGTGACGGAAGGGATGGCGGAGACGGAGGGATTCGAACCCTCGATACCCTTTTGGGGTATGCTCATTTAGCAAACGAGTGCCTTCAGCCGCTCGGCCACGTCTCCAGGCGAAAAAGGCAGGATCCAGGATCCTGCTTCGCAGGTGGCGCAATAGACGCGAACAGGGTCCTTTCGTCAAGGTCCAAAATCGCCGTCCGCGGGCGACGGCGCGGCCGGTCAGGAGGCCGGGGCGGCCTCGGCCTTTGCGTAAAGATCTCTGATTTCTTCGAAGCCGCGGATGGCAGGGCCTGAAGGCCTGACGATGACGGCACTGAGCTGCCGGAACTTGTCGTCGGCCCATTCCTCGACAACGACGGCAACGGCTTCGCGGAGAGGCAGCGTCGCGACCTTGCCGGTCATGCCCCGGCCGGCGGGGCCGTGAAGCGGTCGATTGAGGGCTAGAAGATCGACCATCTCGTCGAGATCGTAGGCTGCGATCACAATCCTCTCCAATGAACAATCGAGCAATCTTGGCTAATGGACCTTCCAATTGTGGCAACTGAATGCCCAAGCTTGCGGCAGGCTGGATTTGCCTGGAAGGTACGTAGCCAAGGCTTCCCTTATCCCCAGGGTTGATGGCGAGACGCCCCGGTCGGGGGCCTCGGGTCAGTTCAGGTTCGTTCTCGGCTCGCTCCTGTCGGGGAGGGGGATCGCACCGTCGGCTCCATCGGGAATGATGAGAACGGAAACCGCATGGCCGCTGGATGCGAGCATGCCGGCGGCATCGAATGCGGAGCGCTCCGCATCCTCGCGGGTTGCGAATGCCGTCTGCAATCGGTCCGCGTAGGTGACCAGCCACTCGCCTTGGAACTTGAAGACGACAAACCGATCCGTGTGCATCAGCGTCTCCCTCGCTTCGCCGTCGGGCGAAGTCGGGACAGCCTACCGCATCGGCGGGTCCGGGGAAGGAAACGATAGGGGTAGCGGCCGGGACAAAAGGGTAGAGTTGCGCAGGGGCCGAAGTGCGCCGCTCGGATGGTGAGCGGGTCGGGTCCGCACAACGCAGAAAAGCCTGCGCTCCGGGCTTCGATCCCGGAGCGCAGGCCTGAACGCTGCGCGATGCGTGTGCCGCGGACTAGAACTCCTGATGGCTCGGAATGCGCCCCTGCGGCGTGTACTGGTCCACCGCCTGGGGAAGGTCGCGCGACAGACGGGACAGGATCTCCTCGCGGGACAGACCGGTTTGCTGCGTGAGCGTTGCGAGCACGTCGGGGCCGATGGCGCGCTCCAGCTGGTCCGGAGCAACCTCCTTGTTGGCGCCGGTGCCCACCCAGGAATCGACCGTGTCGCCCTGACCGTTCTGGCGGAAGCGTTCGACCAGCTCACCCAGGCCGCCGCTGACGACGCCTCCGGGGCTCGCATTGCCGCCCAGGCCGCCCAGAAGCCCGCCGAGGCCCCCAAGCCCGCCGGGAGTGCCGAGGCCTCCCATGCCGCCCGGCTGCTGACCGGCTCCGCCTGGGAGCCCCCCTCGGTTGCCCGAGGCGTTGCCGAACATCTCGGCGAGTTTGTCCCGGTTCTGGAAACCGGCAACGGCCAGAAGGCCCAGAAGTGCTGTCATGGATGGAAAGCCGCGGCTCATTTTACTTCTCCTGATTGGATGGACAGGAATTGCCGCCGGGTCGAAAGAGTTCCGGCAAAAATGGGTGGAATCTCCGGGAGCAGCAGGCCGGTTTCGATACTGCACGAGGGCCATCGCGGGAGCTCTCTGGCCCCGCCTTCGGGCTGCTCTTTCCTGCGGACCACTGGGGTCGAGGGCGTGATATGGATTGGCAGGAGCGTAGAAGGCTTTACGGTGCCCGATGACATTCGGTTCGTGAGGCCGGCGGTTCCTCGCGAAAGGTCGGTGAGGGTGATCCCATGAAAACGTGCGATGTGGCGGTGATCGGCCTCGGGGCCATGGGCAGCGCCGCCTTGTTCAACCTGGCTCGACAGGGACAGCGCGTCATCGGCATCGAGCAGTTCGAGCCGGGCCATGACAGGGGATCGTCACATGGCGAGAGCCGGATCATCCGCCTGTCCTATTTCGAGCATCCGTCCTACGTGCCTCTGGTGCAGCGGGCCTTGGAGAAGTGGCGCGAGTTGGAGGACCTGTCCGGCGAGACGATCCTGACCGTGACGGGTGTTCTCGAGGCGGGCTATCCCGGATCTCCCATCGTGAGCGGCTCCCTCGATGCCTCAAGGCAGCACGGCCTGACCCATGACGTGCTGAACGCTGCCGACATCGCCCGGCGTTTTCCCGGCTTCAAGGTGCCGCTGAACTGGACCGGCCTGTTCCAGCCCGAGGGTGGATTCCTGCGGCCGGAGCTGGCGATCCGGTCCTTCGTGCAGCTGGCGGAGAAACGCGGGGCGGAAACGCGCATGAACACGCGCGTCGTGGCCATCGAGCCCCTCGGTGCGGCGATCCGCGTGCGAACGGACGCGGAGGTGATCGAGGCCGGCTCGGTGATCGTCGCGACCGGCGCCTGGATCGGCGATTTCGCGCCCGCGCTGAAACCGCATCTCAGGATCACCCGTCAGGTGCTCGGCTGGTTCTCGCCGCTCGAGCCGTCGCTCTTCACGCCGGATCGCTGCCCGGTCTTCCTGCTCGAATCGGAGGACGACGCCTGCTACGGCTTTCCGGATTTCGCCGGTACCGGCGTCAAGACGGCCTCCCATCGCGAAGGGGCCGTTCTGCCTGCGGCACACGACCTGGCGCAGGATGGCGGCCCTGCCGACGAGGCGCAGATCCGGCGGATGCTCAAGCTGGCCATACCCGATGCGAACGGCCCTCTCCGGCAGATGCGCGCCTGCATGTACACCCGCACGCCGGACGAGGATTTCGTGGTCGATCTCTCGCCCGTCGACCCGCGGATCGTCCTGGCGTCGCCATGCTCCGGACATGGCTTCAAGTTCGCGAGCGTGATCGGCGAGGTGCTGGCCGACCTCGCCGTCGGAAAGACATCGGCGAGCGACATCTCCCGGTTCCAGATCCGCCGCTTCGCCGCCTAGAGCATCGGACCCAAAAGTGGAATCCACTTTTGGGATCCATCCGATGCGTCCTCTTCGAACAAGAGCATCGTTCTTCGCGGCCCGCCGGGTCCGCACAATGCGCTAGTCCTGAGACACGACGCCGTCCGTCGTCCTGGAGGGCATGAGGTGCTCGATGGAGACCCACTCCGTGCAGGCGCGGAGGATGGGGGCGAGATAGGCGCGGTTGCCCTCGATCTCGACCACGCGGCACGGATAGGCCCTGCGGTCTCCGGGAGGGCGGTAGATCACGGTTGCTCCCGGCCTGATCTCATCGCTGGCGAGGGAGGTCGGCGCGCTGATCGTCGAATGTGCTGCCGGCTTCTCGTTGTCCTGGGACAATGTCGCCTCGGTCGCCTCGCGCGCAGCCCGGTGGCGCTCCAGAGCCGCGATGGCCATCCTGGCGCGATCGCGATAGCGATCGCAGACGACCCTCATCAGGGTTCCCCTTTCCCGGCCCGGATACCAGGTCACGCCACCGACCTTGGCCAGTTCTTCCGCAACGACCTCAATCTCTTCCTCTGTCATTGGCTGCGTTCCCGCGTGAACATGGATGATGTGCTCAGGTCTTCTGACGGCACTTGTCTGACCTGTTCATCGAGTGCTTGCCCCCGTAAGAATTCTTGTTTTTCCATGCTCGGTGCCGGCTTTCCGGCGCACCGAAAATGTGCAGGCTGGTGTGATGTGATCAGGACCTCATTTCCATCATGCGCTTCTGCAGGATGGCGAGCTGCTGAATGTAAGGTTCGCGGCGCTCGCGATGCCGGGTCTTGAGCTTCTCGAGAGCACGGATCCTGATGCTGGTGTCGGGTGATGCGTTGCTGAGCTTCTCTCTCTCCTTCTCGTAGTCGAAATCGAGATCGGCCAAGGTTGCAAGGAGGGATTGCAGTAAAGGTTGGAAGGCGGGTGAGTAGATTCTTGGATGGTGAGGCCCGTTATCGGGTTTATCTTGATGAAACTTAATATCATCCATCTTCGTCCTCACATTAACTTTGCGTTAATAGAGTTTGAAGGTACTAAGCTAGAGTTACCCCGTCTGTTGGGAACCCGACACAAGATTCGAAGAAATCGATTTCATTGAAAACTTGTGTGCTCTTCCGTACCGAACCGCCCAGCTTATGCCGTCAATCGCATCTGAGCGCGCCCGGCAGGAGCCTGTCGTAGCTTTCGCAGATGGCGCGGTAGCATTCACAGGCCGTGGCCTCGAGGCCTTCCCGGTTGGTGATTCGGATCGTGCCTCGTCCCTGAAGGATAAGGCCGGACCTCTGCAGGGCGCTCGTGACGCTGCTGACTGTGGAGCGCTGAACGCCCAGCATCTCGGCCAGTGTCTCATGGGTGAGAGGGACATCGTCCCGATCCGTGCGATCGCGCGTCGTCAGGATGGAGCGGCAACATCTGGCCTCCACGCTGTGAACGGCATTGCAGGCAACCGTCTGCAGCGTTTGCGCCAAGAAGGCTTCAGTGAAGCGGAACATGGCGTGCCGCAGCTTCGGCCGTTCCGCCACACCTTCGTTCAGCCACTCCAAGGCAACGCGCGATGCCGTTCCTGCGACTTGGGTGATGTAGCGTCCGAACGACTGGCGCGTGACGAGCGCGCTGACGAATCCGAGGGCGCCCTCCCGGCCGAACACGGCCATTTCGACCGATCCGCCGCTCTGAAGGACCGTCAGGAGAGAAACGATTGCGTCATGGGGGAAGTAGGTGTGCCTGATGGGCTCTCCCATCTCGAAGAGCACCTTGCCGCGCGGCAAATCCACAATCTCGAGATGGGGCTCCAGCCAAGAGAAGTCTTCTGGCTCCAAAGCGGCGAGGAGCCGGTTCTTTCGGTGAATGTCAGCCTTGGGACCATTCTTCATGGCAAGGTATCACCGTGTTGTGCCGATCTCCGGGATAGGAAGTCGAGCATCGAAGCAGGATTATAGTAACACAACTTGAGGATGAGTCTGCGCCACTCAAGCTTATGAACAAGCATTTGGTCCGGTTATTCCGCCTCCTCTCAAAGATGTTATCCGTGAAGCGCCCGACGGAGCGGTCCATAGACGACAACCGATTCTTTTTCGCCTTTGTGCCGACACGTGGGCGGGCATGCCTCGAAAGAGCAGGGCAGCAATCCTGCCGTATAACCCGCAAGCCTCTCCCTGCGTCTGCTTCATGGCCCCATGCGCCGCGCGCCTGCAAAAGCGGTTTACCCCCGGCAAGGAAGGTTGCAGCATGGCTGAACGCAAATCCGGCCAGGGGAGAATTCTGCATTGAGCACGCAATCGTCGGCACACCTACCTTCTCGGGATTCCTCTGCGGACCTCGCCGACTGGTCGGGTTCTCAGCTTCTCGATGCCTATGCCCGCAAGGCGGTATCGCCCGTCGATGTGACGAAGGCGGTCATTGCCCGCATCGAGGCTTACGAGTCGCAACTTAAGGCGCTCTATGCCTTCGATCCGGATGCCTCCTTTAGCGCTGCGAGGGAATCGGAGCAGCGCTGGATGCGCGGCGAGGCGAGGGCGCTCGACGGGATACCGGCGACGATCAAGGAGAACATCGCCACCAGGGGCACGCCGGTGCCGCTCGGCACCGCCGCCCGCCCGCTCGTTCCTGCCGCCGACGATGCGCCTTCAGCGGCGCGCCTGCGCGAGGACGGCGTGATCATCCTGGCCAAGACCACCATGCCGGATTACGGCATGCTCTCCTCCGGACTCTCCAGCTTCCATCCGCTCACGCGCAACCCATGGGATCTCTCGAAGAACCCAGGCGGCAGCTCGGCCGGCGCGGGCGCGGCTGCGGCAGCGGGCTACGGGCCGTTCCATATCGGCACCGACATTGGCGGCTCGATCCGGCTACCGGCGTCCTGGTGCGGCGTGTTCGGCCTCAAACCCAGCTTCGGGCGCATCCCCATCGACCCGACCTATTACGGACGTGTGGCCGGTCCGATGACGCGAACGGTGCGCGATGCCGCCCTCATGATGACGAGCCTGACGCGGCCGGACGTGCGCGATCCCATGAGCCTGCCCTATCAGGATCTGCCCTGGCTCGATCTGAACATCGACCTCAAGGGCTTGAGGATCGGCGTGATGATGGAAGCCGGCATCGGCATGGCGCTCGATCCGGAGATCCGCGCCGCAGTCGAGCGGGCTGCGCAACTCCTCAGTGACGCCGGCGCTGTGATCGAGGCGATGCCGGCCTTCGTCACCCGCGAGATGCTCGACGGTCTCGACGATTTCTGGCGCCAGCGCGCCTGGACCGACATGGCGCCCTTGAGCGAGGAGGAGCGCGGCAGAATCCTGCCCTACATCCGGCAATGGGCCGAGGGCGGAAAGGACCTGACCGGCGCGGAGGTCTATAGCGGCATGAACCAGATGATGGTGATGCGCCATGCGGCGGTAGCCGCTACGCAACGCTTCGATTTCGTGATCTCGCCCGTCGCGCCTTGCGTGGCCTATCCGGCGGAGCTCGCATCCCCTATCCACGATCCGGAGGAGCCCTTCGAGCATATCGGCTACACGGTCGCGTTCAACATGTCGGACCAGCCGGCATCCTCCGTGAATGCCGGTTACACAAGTGCGGGCCTACCCATCGGCCTCCAGATCGTCGGCCGCCGCTTCGACGACGTGGGCGTGCTGCGGCTCTCCCAGGCCTGGGAGGAGATGTGCCCGGACAGGCGGCCCTGGCCGAAGGTTTAGCTGCCTCAGAAGTGGTCGATACGCGGTTCTGGATTCCCTTCCCCTCCGCTGACGCTCCGGCCGGGAATGACACCCTCACTGTCATCCCCGGCGGTCCGCAGGACCGGGAAGGGGATCCAGAGCGACATCAGCAACGAGGACACCGGGTTCCCCGGCTGGCCTCCTCCTGATAAACAGCCGCCATGACGTACAAGGTTGCCGCTCTCTATCAGTTCGTCCCGCTGCCGGATTTCCGCGAGATCAAGGACCCGCTTCATGCGCTCTGCCTCGACCTCGGGATCAAGGGCACGCTCCTGCTCGCCCATGAAGGCATCAACGGCACCGTGGCCGGAACGGAGGAGGGCATCGACGCCCTGATGGCGGAACTGCGGGACGGGCCGCTGTTCCGTGGCCGCCTCGACAAACTTGAACTCAAGTTCTCCTCAGCCGCCGAGATGCCGTTCAAGCGCATGAAGGTGCGGCTGAAGAAGGAGATCGTGACCCTCGGCGACCCGCAGACCGATCCCCTGCGCCGGGTCGGCACCTATGTATCGCCGGCCGAGTGGAACCGCCTGCTGGAGGAGCCCGGCATCGTGCTCCTCGACACGCGCAACGACTTCGAGGTCGAGCTGGGCACCTTCGAGGGCGCGGTCGATCCCCGGATCAAGCGCTTCAGCGAGTTCAAGGAGTTCGTCGAGAAGGAGCTCGACCCGGCCAAGCACCGCAAGGTCGCCATGTTCTGCACCGGCGGCATCCGGTGCGAGAAGGCCAGCTCCTACATGCTGAACCAGGGTTTCGAGGAGGTCTTCCACCTGAAGGGCGGTATCCTCAAATACCTCGAAGATGTGCCGGAGGCCGAGAGCCGCTGGAAGGGCGATTGCTTCGTGTTCGACGAGCGCGTCGCCCTCGGCCACGGCCTTGTAGAGGCAGGGGAGGCTAACGATGACCGATCCTGATGCCGTCAATGCCCGCATCGAGGCCCTGGAGGTGCGCGTCGCCTACCAGGACAAGGTGATCGAGGACCTGAACCAGGCCGTCATCGACCAGTGGAAGAAGATCGACGCCCTCAGGCGACAGCTCGCCGAGGTGCAGGACCGCGTCGAGGTGGTCGAGGACAGCGCCGGCGGGCCGCGCCCGCCTGAGCCTCCGCCGCCGCATTACTGAGCCGACCCGGCGGGGCGCTCGCCATAAACCTTCTTCACGAACTCGGTCTTGAGCACCAGACCCTTGATCTGGGCCGAGCGGCATTCGATCTCGCCCTCGTCGTCCGTCAGGTGGATGTTCTTGAAGACCGTGCCCCGCTTCAGGGTGGTCGACGAGCCCTTTACCTTGAGATCCTTGATGACCTGGATGGAATCGCCCTCGTTCAGCTGGGCGCCGTTGCTGTCCCTCACAATCTTGTCGCTCATATCGTTCTCCAGGGGCGCCCCTTGCGCCGGCTGAGGGAGGCTTAGCCTCCGAGGCGAGGCATTGTCTAATCAGGGCTGTTACGGAGCCGTCTGGCACTCCCGAGCAAGAGTGCCAAAAATTTTTTCACACTCCTCTTGAACGATGAAGTTCCTTCAACCAAATCATCGACCGCGGAGGCCCGAACGGCTCCGCTTGAAGGCAGTTAACAGACTGATATCATTGGAGGAAGCTTCATGAAGTTCCGTCCTTTGCATGACCGGATCGTGGTCCGCCGCATCGACGCGGAAGAGAAGACCGCCGGCGGCATCATCATTCCCGACACCGCCAAGGAAAAGCCCCAGCAGGGCGAGGTGATCGCCGTCGGGCCGGGCGCCCGCAACGAGCAGGGCCAGCTCGTGCCCCTCGACGTTCAGGTCGGCGACACCGTGCTGTTCGGCAAGTGGTCCGGCACCGAGGTCAAGATCGATGGCGAGGATCTCCTGATCATGAAGGAGAGCGACATCATGGGCGTGCTGGAAGAAACCGCCGCCCAGAAGAAGGCCGCCTAAGGCCAATCCCGCAATCAGAGTCACACATCGTTACGTCTCATCAGGAGTGACGAACCATGGCTGCTAAGGAAGTCAAATTCGCCCTCGACGCTCGCGACAAGATGCTGCGCGGCGTCGACATTCTCGCCGACGCGGTGAAGGTCACCCTCGGTCCCAAGGGCCGCAACGTGGTGATCGAGAAGAGCTTCGGCGCTCCGCGCATCACCAAGGACGGCGTCACCGTCGCCAAGGAGATCGAGCTCGCCGACAAGTTCGAGAACATGGGCGCCCAGATGGTGCGCGAAGTGGCCTCGAAGACCAACGACATCGCCGGTGACGGCACCACCACCGCGACGGTTCTGGCCCAGGCCATCGTCCGCGAGGGCGCCAAGGCTGTGGCCGCCGGCATGAACCCCATGGACCTCAAGCGCGGCATCGATCTCGCCGTCGAGGCCGTGGTGGCCGATCTGAAGAACAACGCCAAGAAGGTCACGTCCAACGACGAGATCGCCCAGGTCGGCACCATCTCGGCGAACGGCGACGCGGATGTCGGCCGCATGCTGGCGGAGGCCATGCAGAAGGTCGGCAACGAGGGCGTGATCACCGTCGAGGAGGCGAAGTCGCTCGAGACCGAGCTTGAGGTCGTCGAGGGCATGCAGTTCGACCGCGGCTATCTCTCGCCGTACTTCATCACCAATGCCGAGAAGATGCGCGTGGAACTGGAGGATCCCTACATCCTCATCCACGAGAAGAAGCTCTCCGGCCTGCAAGCCATGCTGCCCGTGTTGGAGGCCGTGGTTCAGACCGGCAAGCCGCTGCTGATCATCGCCGAGGACGTCGAGGGAGAGGCTCTTGCGACGCTCGTCGTGAACAAGCTCCGCGGCGGCCTCAAGATCGCCGCCGTGAAGGCTCCGGGCTTCGGCGATCGCCGCAAGGCCATGCTGGAAGACATCGCGGTTCTCACCAAGGGGCAGGTCGTCTCCGAGGATCTCGGCATCAAGCTCGAGAACGTCATGCTCAACATGCTCGGCCGCGCCAAGAAGGTGGTGATCGAGAAGGAGAACACCACCATCGTCGATGGCGCCGGCGACAAGCGCGACATCGAGGCCCGCGTCGGCCAGATCAAGGCTCAGATCGAGGAGACCACCTCGGACTACGACCGCGAGAAGCTCCAGGAGCGCCTCGCCAAGCTCGCGGGCGGCGTTGCGGTGATCCGCGTCGGCGGCGCGACCGAAATCGAGGTGAAGGAGAAGAAGGACCGCGTGGACGACGCCATGCACGCCACCAAGGCAGCGGTCGAGGAGGGCATCCTGCCCGGCGGTGGCGTGGCCCTGCTGCGCGCCCTCAAGGCGCTCGACGGCGTGAAGCCCGCCAACGACGACCAGAAGACCGGCGTCGAGATCGTCCGCCGCGCGCTTCAGGCTCCGGCGCGCCAGATCGCCATCAACGCGGGTGAGGACGGCTCCGTTATCGTCGGCAAGGTGGCTGAGGCCGGGGACTACGCGGCCGGTTGGAACGCCCAAACCGGCGAGTACGGCGACCTCTACAAGTTCGGCATCATCGACCCGGCGAAGGTCGTGCGTGTCGCCCTTGAGGACGCCGCCTCCGTAGCAGGCCTGCTCATCACCACCGAGGCGATGATCGCCGAGAAGCCGAAGAAGGAAGCGGCTCCGGCCATGCCCGCCGGCGGCATGGACTTCTAAGTCTCAAGCCTTCATCCGATGAACAGGACGGCGCCGTGCAAGCGGCGCCGTTTTCTTTATGCCCGCAATCTGCGAAGAAGGATCGCTCGTTCGCAGGAGACGTCATGGCGGATCGCTGGTGGAGAAGACCTCTCGTCAAACCCCAAGTTCTTCGGCCGGGCGATCGCGTCGCCATCGTGTCGATGAGCTGGGGCGGCCCGGCGGTTTTCCCGCAGCGCTACGAGGCCGGAAAACGTTATCTGGTTGAGGCCTTCGAGCTTGTGCCGGTCGAGATGCCTCACGCCCTGCGCGAGGCGGATTGGCTGGACCGAAACCCGAAGGCACGCGCCGACGATATCAATGCCGCTTTCGCCGATCCTTCGATTCGTGGCGTCGTCGCCAGCATCGGCGGCGATGATGCGATCAGGCTGATCCCGCATATCGACCTGGACGTGATCGCGCGCAATCCCAAGGTGTTTCTCGGCTATTCGGACCCGACCATTCTGCATTTCGGTTGCCTCAAGGCCGGTCTCTGCTCCTTCTACGGCCCGACGATCATGTCGGGCTTTGCCGAGAACGGCGGCATGCACGCTTATGCCGAGAACGCTCTGCGCAAGGCCCTCTTCCAAACGGCACCTGTCGGCGAAGTCGAGCCGAACAGCGAAGGGTGGACCGTCGAGCACCTGCCGTGGAAAGACCCGGAAAACCAGAGCCGGCGCCGGAAGCTCACGCCCTCGACGGGTCCACGCACGTTGCAGGGCACCGGGATTGTCCAAGGACATCTGATCGGCGGCTGTGCCGAGGTTCTGGAGATGCTGAAAGGCTCCGCATGGTGGCCGCCGCTGGATTATTGGGACGGGGCCATCCTGTTCTACGAGACCTCCGAGGAGGCGCCGGCAGCCGCACAGGTGCTCCGCTGGCTGCGCAACTTCGCGGCGCAGGGCATCCTGTCCCGCCTGTCCGGCATCGTGCTCGGGCGGCCGGGCGGGCAGACGGACGAGGCTTACCGCCGGGAGCAGGACAGGGCGGTCCTGCGTGCCCTGGACGAGGCGGGCCTGCCGCATCTGCCGGTGCTGGCGGAACTCGACTTCGGGCACACGGACCCGATTGCCACGCTGCCCTACGGGGTCGTGGCCGAGATCGACTGCGCGCACTCGCGCCTGACGGTTCAGGAACCCGGGGTGAGGCCGCCCCACCCCTGACGCTCCGAATTCAGGGGGCGGCACAAGCTGAACCGGCAGAGCCTGCGCCCGGCGCATGGCTCAGTTGTCGCCACCGGGCGAGCGATGGCTTGCAGACCGCGCGTGCAGACCTGATCTGTCAGGTTACCGCCCAGACAGCCGGAAGACGCCGATGCCTCCCTTTTCCATCCTCGATCTCGCGCATGTTCCCGAGGGTTTCACACCCTCCGACGCTCTGCGCAATTCCCTCGATCTGGCGCAGCATGCGGAGAACTGGGGCTACACCCGGTTCTGGCTCGCCGAGCACCACAACATGGTGGGCATCGCCAGCGCGGCGACGAGCGTGGCCATCGGCCATGTGGCCGGCGGCACGAAGACGATCCGCGTCGGCGCGGGCGGCATCATGCTGCCGAACCATTCGCCGCTGGTGATCGCCGAGCAGTTCGGCACCCTCGATGCGCTCTATCCGGGCCGCATCGATCTCGGGGTCGGCCGGGCACCCGGCACGGACCAGCGGACCCTGCGGGCGCTGCGCCGTGATCCCGCCGCCGCCGACACCTTCCCGCAGGACGTGCTGGAACTGCAGGCGCTGCTCGGACCCGTGCAGCCGGACCAGGCGATCCAGGCCGTGCCGGGGGCGGGCTCCAACGTGCCGATCTGGATCCTGGGCTCGAGCCTGTTCGGCGCGCAGTTGGCTGCCATGCTGGGCCTGCCCTATGCCTTCGCGTCGCATTTCGCTCCTGGCGCCCTGGTGCAGGCGTTGCAGGTCTATCGCGAGCGCTTCCAGCCTTCAGCCCAGCTCGACCGGCCCCATGCCATGGTGGGCGTGAACGTGATCGCCGCCGACACGGACGAGGAGGCGAAACGTCTCTTCACCTCCGCGCAGCAGGCCTTCACCAACATGTTCCGCGGAGCGCGCGGCAAGCTCCAGCCGCCCATCGACGACATCGAGAGCTACTGGGCGCCGCACGAGAAGGCGCAGGCCACGAGCATGCTCTCCTGCTCCTTCGTCGGCTCCGCCAATACCGTGCGGGAGGGGCTGGAACGCTTCATCGCCGAGACCGGCGCGGACGAGCTCATCGTCGCTTCGGCGATCTACGATCACGGCAAGCGGTTGCGTTCGTATGAGATCCTTGCGGATGTGCACCAGGGTATGAGCAAGGCGGCTTAGAGGGTTCGATAAACCGCCCCGTCATGGCCGGGCTTGTCCCGGCCATCCCGATCCGAAGAGCGCAGCGCCTCATGCAATCGGGATCACCGGCACAAGGCCGGTGATGACGTGTGTGCGTAGAAGACATCATGCTTCTAAGCCGTAGCACCCCGACCCTTCAGCGTCGGATCGAGCGCATCGCGCAAGCCGTCGCCGAGGAGGTTCAACCCCAGCACCGACAGCGCGATGGCGATGCCGGGCGCGATGGCGAGATGCGGGGCCTGCGAGAGATAGGTCTGCGCATCGCTGAGCATCCGGCCCCAGCTCGGATTGGGCGGGCGTACGCCGAGGCCAAGATAGCTCAGGCCAGCCTCCGTGAGGATCGCGAGCGCGAGCTGGATCGTGACCTGCACGATCAGGGCACCGGCGATGTTGGGCATCACGTCTTCCCAGGTGATGCGCAGCGGATGCTTGCCGATGGCGCGCGCCGCCGCGATGTAGTCCAGGGTCCAGACCTGGAGCGCAACGCCGCGGGTGACGCGGGCGAAAACGGGCACGTTGAACACCGCAATCGCCAGGATGGCCGCGAGCGGCCCCGAGCCCACGAGCGCGCCGATCATGATGGCGGAGAGCACCGCCGGGAAGGCGAACACCACGTCGGAGACGCGCATGGCGATCTCGTCGGCGATGCCCTTCCACGCCGCCGCCGCGCAGCCGATGGCGGTGCCGATGGCAGCCCCCAGCAAAACTGCCGGCCATGCAATGGCGAGCGAGTTCCAGGCGCCGACCATGAGCAGTGAGGCGACGTCGCGGCCGAAATGATCCGTGCCGAGAAGCCCGACCTCTCCAGGTCCCTTGAGGCGCATGACCACGCGCACGCGGGTGGGCACCTCCGGCGTCCAGACGAGGGATACGAGAGCGGTGACGATGAGCAGCGCGGTGAGAATGCCGCCGACGACCAGGGCGGAGTTCAGCGGAATGCGGGAGCGCTTCGTCACGACCGGCCCCTCAGGCGCGGATCGAGGATGGCGTAGCCGATATCGACGAGGAAGTTCACAACGATCACGAGCCCGGAAAAGATCAGCACGATGTCCTTGATCACCACGAGGTCGCGCTGGTTGAGTGCCTGATAGGCGAGGCGCCCGAGGCCGGGCAGGTTGAACACGTTCTCCACCAGGATTGCGCCGCCGAAGAAGAACGAGAGCTGCAACCCGAGGATCGTCGTGACGGGAATGAGCGCGTTCGGCACCACGTGACGGCGCAGGGTCGATCCCTTGTCGACGCCCTTGGCGCGGGCCGTGCGCACGAAATCGGCGCCGATCACCTCGAGGGTTGCCGAGCGCGTGACGCGGGTGAGCACGGCGGCCTGGGGCAGGGCGAGCGCCACCGCCGGCAGGAGGAGCGCCTGGAGGGCAGGGCCGATGCCGGCGCTCCAGCCGGGAAAGCCGCCGGCCGGAAACCAGCCGAGCCAGGTGGAGAAGAACAGGATGAACAAGAGGCCGATCCAGAAATTCGGCACCGCAACGCCGAGCTGGCTGAAGACCAGCACGGCGCGGTCCACCGGCCCGTCACGCCGGGCAGCCGCCGCGACGCCGAGCGGAAGCGCGAGCGCGGTCGAGATCAGGATCGCGAGCAGGCTCAAGGGCAGCGTCACGTTCATGCGCTCGGCCACCAGCGTCGAGACCGGCATCTTGTAGGTGATCGACGTGCCGAGATCGCCCTGGAGAATTCCACCGACCCAGTACAGGTAGCGCAGGAGCGCCGGCTGATCGAGCCCGAGCTCCTGGCGCAGCGCAGCCAGCGTATCCTCCCGCGCGGAGGTGCCGAGCATGATGGCCGCCGGATCCCCCGGAAGAACCTCCAGGATCAGGAAGATCGCCAGCGACACGAACAGCAGCGTCACGACGAGCGAGACGAGGCGGGAGAGGACGAGACGCAGCATGTGTTTAGGCCAAGCCTTTTCCCTCCCCCTTGCGGGGAGGGGTTGTGTCATCCCCGGCGAGCCGCAGGCGAGGGAAGGGGATCCATAGCGCAGCGTGTGTGAGTGGACTCCCTTCCGCTCCGCTGCGCTCCGGCCGGGAATGACATCCTTCACCGTCATGGCCGGGCTTGTCCCGGCCATCTCGATCAGAAGAGCGTCTTGCTTTTCGGGTCGGGATCACCGGCACAAGGCCGGTGATGACGTGGGGGGTTGCCGCAGGAGACGGCGTGAGACGATGCGGATGCCTCACTCCGTCCACGACACTTCCGTCACGTCGTTCACCGGGATCGGGGAGTTCTCCCATAGGCCCTGCAGCTTCGCGTTCCACACGCCGAGCTTCGGCAGCTGGAACAGGAAGAGGGCCGGCACGTCCTCGGCGAGGATCTTCTGCGCTTCCGCATATTTGGCGAAGCGCGCCTTCTCGTCCGTGGTCTTGGCGGCATCCGCAATCAGCTGCTTGAACTTATCATTCTTGTAATTGAAGTAGTAGTTGTCGCGGGCGAAGATATCGATGTCCAGCGGCTCCGTGTGGGACACGATGGTGACATCGTAATCCTTGTTCTTGAAGACCTCCTCGATCCACTTGGCCGGGAACTCGGTCGGGATGATCTTCAGCTCCACGCCCACCTCGGAGAGCATGGCCGCGATCAGCTCGGCCGAGCGGCTGGCATAGGCCATCTGCGGCGCCTTGATGGTGATGGAGAGACCGTCGCCGTAACCAGCTTCCTTCAGCAGCGCCTTCGCCTTGGCGGGGTCGTAGGGAACGGCACCGGTCATATCCACATAAGCGGGATGGTTCGGCGAGAAGAAGCTGCCGATGGGGGTGCCGAAGCCGGAATAGGCGCCCTCGATCAGCGTCTTGCGGTCGATGGCATGCATCAGCGCGCGGCGCACGCGCACGTCGTCGAAGGGCTTCTTGGTGTTGTTCATGCCGGCGACTGTCTCGCCCTCGGTGTTGCCGGCCACCGCCTTGAAGCGGTTATCCTTCTGGAACTCGGCGAAGAGCTCGGGCGCGCCGAGGTTGGGGAAGGCATCCACGTCGCCGGCGCGCAGGGCCGCGACCTGCGCCTGCGCGTCGCTGATGAAGCGGAAGGTGACGTTCTCCAGCTTCACCTTGTCCTTCTGCCAGTAATCGGGGTTCTTGGTCAGCTCGACCCTGTCGCCGCGCGTCCAGGTCTTGAACTTGAACGGCCCGGTGCCGACCGGATTCGACGCGTTGGTCGCGGCCGTCTCCGGCGCGACGATCACCGCATCGCCCCAGCCGAGATAGGTGAGGAAGTTGCCCGACGGGTTCTTGAGCTTGATCACCACCGTCTGCGGATCGGGCGTCTCGATGGACTCGATGGGCGCGAAGATCTGCTTCTGGGCATTGGTCGATTTCGGGTCGCGGGCGCGGTCGAAGGCAAACTTCACATCGGCCGAATCGAAGGTCGTGCCGTCGTGGAACTTCACGCCTTCCTGGAGGCGGAAGGTGTAGGTCAGCCCGTCGGGCGAGACCTCCCAGCTCTTGGCGAGCAGCGGCTGCACCTTGCCGGTCCGGTCGATGCGCACGAGGCCCTCGTAGAGGTTGGCCAGGGTGACCTCGCGGATGGCCACGGGGGCTGCCACCGTCGGATCGAGGCCCGGGGGCTCGATGGGCATGCCCACCACCAGGGAGGTCTTGGCGGCAAAGGCCGGGATGACGCTGACGGAGAGGAGAAGGGCGGCGGTCAGAAGGCGCTTCGTCATCGGGCGTGAACTCCATCCGGTAGGGCTGCGACAGGTCGCGGTCGCTTCAGCTTACGCAGGATGGCGCCGGATGGAAGAGCATCATGACCGATTGTTCACTTAACTTCGGCCTCGGCGGGGCTTAAGCAGCCTCGTCGGCAAAGCCGCGAGGCCGGCACGTCCAGACGGCTCCGGCGGCAGGGAAAGGGTTTAAAATGGCTGTTGAAACGGCACGGGTGCCCACCGCGAACGGCGCCAGATATCTCCAGCAGCTCTGCAAGCACTGGAGCCACAAGCTCGACGTTCAGCTCTCCGGGAACGAAGGCGTCGTGCGCTTCCCGAACGCCGTCGCCACCATGACGGCCGAATCCGACGCCCTGACGGTCGCGGTCGAGGCGCCCGACGACGAGACCCTGCAGCGGATGAAGGGCGTTGTCGCCTCGCATCTCGACCGCTTCGCCTTCAAGGAGGCGCCGCTGCCGTTCGCGTGGTCGAAGGCGTGATGCGCTTGTGCCCTCCCGTAAGGGGAGGGCAACAGGTTGCGCTAGATGCACCGTCCCCCATCGACCTCCAGCACCACGCCGGTGATCATGCTCGCTTCGTCCGAGGCGAGGTAGAGCGCCGCATTGGCGATGTCCTGCGGGGTGGAGAAGCGGCCGAGCGGGATGGAATTCACGAACTGCTCGCGCTTCTGGGGCGTGTCCTCGCCCATGAAGGTGGCGAGCAGCGGCGTCTCGCCGGCCACGGGGGCCAGCGCGCAGACGCGGATCCGGCTGGGCGCGAGCTCCACGGCCATGGACTTGGTCATGGTGTGCACGGCGCCCTTGGTGCTGTTGTACCAGGTGAGGCCGGGGCGCGGGCGCAGGCCCGCCGTCGAGCCCACATTGATGAACACGCCGCTGTTCTGCTTCTGCATCAGCGGCACGGCCGCCTTGGCGAAGAGATAGATCGACTTCACGTTCACCGCGAAGACGCGGTCGAACTCGTCCTCCTCGACCTCCAGCATTGGTCGGTTGCGGTGGCTGATGCCCGCGTTGTTGACCACGATGTCGAGCCTGCCGAAGGCCGCGACCGTCTTCTCCACGGCGGCGTTCACGTCGGCGGCTTTCGCCACGTCGGCAGCCAGACCGATGGCATTGGCGCCGATTCCCTCGGCGGCGCTCTTGGCGGCCGCCTCGTTGATGTCGAGGATGGCGACCTTGGCGCCTTCGCGCGCGAAGGTCTGCGCAATGCCCAGACCGAAACCGGATCCGGCACCCGTGACGAGCGCCACCTTGCCTTCAAGGCGATTCATGCTTCTTCCCCTGATGTGAGACGTATTGAATTATCCGTGCGCGATGACGAGCGTTCGGGTCGTGGTGAACTCGATCAGGCCCTCGAAGCCCTTCTCGCGGCCGTGGCCCGAGCGGCCGAAGCCGCCGAAGGGCAGCTCGATGCCGCCGCCGGCGCCGTAGCAGTTCACGAAGACCTGGCCCGCGCGCATGGCGCGGCCGACCCGGGTGGAGCGCATCCCGTCCCGGCTCCAGACGCCCGCCACAAGGCCGTATTGCGTGCCATTCGCGAGACGGATCGCCTCCGCCTCGTCCTCGAAGGGCGTTGCCACCAGAACCGGGCCGAAGACCTCTTCCTGGGACAGGAGGCTCCCGTGCGGAACAGGGGCAAGGAAGGTCGGCGCCACGTAATAGCCGCCGGGAGGCGCATCGAGCGCCACCACGCCTTCGCCCACGATGGACAGGCCTTCGTTGCGGCCGCGCTCCAGGTAGCCGAGGACGCGGCGCTGCTGCGCCTGGTTGATCATGGGGCCGAGATCGGGCTCGTGCTCCGGGTGCCCGGCGCGAAGGGCACGGAAACGCTCGGCCACCGCGTCGACCACATCCTGGAAGATGCCGCGCTGGATCAGCAGGCGGCTGCCGGCCGAGCAGGTCTGGCCGCCGTTCTGGATGATCGCATTGACGAGGGTGGGCAGGGCTCGCTCGAGATCGGCATCGTCGAACACCACCTGGGCCGACTTGCCGCCGAGTTCGAGCGTCACGCCCACATGGTTCTGCGCCGCCGCAACCTGGACGGCCGTGCCCGTCTCGGGGCTGCCGGTGAAGGACAGGAAGTCGATGCCCGGATGACCCGCGAGCGCCGCGCCGGCCGTGCGGCCGAGGCCCGTCACCACATTGAGCGATCCATCGGGGAAGCCGACCTCGCGGGCGAGCGCGCAGACGCGCAGGATCGTGAGCGACGCGTCCTCCGCGGGCTTGACCACGGTGGCGTTGCCGGCGGCCAGCGCCGCACCCACCGAGCGCCCGAAGATCTGCATCGGGTAGTTCCAGGGCACGATATGCCCCGTCACCCCGTGCGGCACCCGCTCGACGCCGATGAAATGCGTATTGAGATAGGGGATCACGTCGCCGTGCAGCTTGTCGGCGGCGCTGCCGTAGAATTCGAAATAGCGGGCAAGCGCAATGGCATCGGCGCGCGACTGGCGCAGGGGCTTGCCGTTATCGCGGCTTTCCAGAAGCGCGAGTTCGTCCGCATGCGCCTCGACCACCGTGGCGAGCTTCATAAGCAGGCGTCCGCGCTCGGTCGCCGTCAGCTTGCCCCAGGCGCCGTCGAGCGCATCACGGGCCGCCTTCACGGCCTCGTCGATGTCCTGCGCCGTGCCGGAGGCAATGCGGGCGAAGAGCGAGCCGTCGACGGGCGAGAACACATCGAGCGTCATGCCGTCGGAGGCGGGGCGGTCGCGCCCGCCGATGAAATTCTGGAACACCATGTTGGGCGCAACCGTCGCGCTGACCTGATCGTTCACGGATGTCATCTCCCTAGATCATTGTGTGCATGCCCGGCACGGCGGCCAGGAGCTGGCGGGTATAGGCATCCCGCGGATCGGCAAAGAGTTGCGCGGTTTCGGCCATTTCCACAATCCGCCCTTTTTGCATGACAGCCACGCGGTCGCAGATCTGGGCGGCAACCCTCAGGTCGTGGGTGATGAACAGGATGGCAAGGCCGAACTCTGCTTGCAGGCCCTTCAGCAGCTTCAGAATCTCGGCCTGGACCGACACGTCGAGGGCCGACACGGCCTCGTCAGCCACCAGCACGTCGGGCCGCATGGCGAGAGCGCGGGCGATGCCGATGCGCTGGCGCTGGCCGCCGGAGAACTCGTGCGGATAGCGCTCGATGGCCTGGGCCGGGAGCCCGACCTTCTCCAGCAGGATGCGCGCATCATCGAGAGCCTTGGCCTGAGCCGTACCTTGCGTGATCGGCCCCTCGGCGATGATGCGCCCGACGGTGCGGCGCGGGTTGAGGGAGGCGAAGGGGTCCTGAAACACCATCTGGATCTTGCGCCGGTGAGGCCGCAGGTCGCGTTGGGAGAGCGCGCCGAAGTCCAGGTCCCCGATGGCGATGGCGCCCCCGTCGGGCTCGATCAGCCGCAGCACGCAGCGCCCCACCGTCGACTTGCCGGAGCCGGATTCGCCCACGAGCCCGAGCGTCTCCCCGCGCCGGATGTCGAAGCTCACCGCATCGGCCGCCTGAACCTCGCGGCTTTTGCGGAAGAAGCCGCGGCCGCCATAGGTTTTCGTGAGGGCACTGACCTTGAGCGCGATGGGCTCGCCGGCCAGCTGCTTGGGGGCGGGCGGCGTCAAAGAGGGCACCGCCGCGAGGAGCCGCTTGGTGTAGGGGTGCTGCGGACGGGTCAGCACCTGTTCGGCCGGGCCTTCTTCGACAAGCTCGCCCTGCTGCAGCACAGCGACCCGGTCGGCGATCTCAGCCACCACGCCGAAATCGTGGGTGATGAACAGAACCGCCGTTCCGTGCTTGCGGCGCAGGTTGTCGATGAGCTTGAGCACCTGGGCCTGCGTGGTCACGTCGAGCGCGGTCGTCGGCTCATCGGCGATGAGCAGCTTCGGCTCGAGCGCGAGCGCCATGGCGATCATGACCCGCTGGCGCTGGCCGCCGGAAAGCTCGTGCGGATAGGCTTTGGCGATCAGCTCGGGGTGGGGTAGGTGCACCTCCGTCAGCAGGTCGAGCACGCGCCTGGCGCGTTCGGCGGGCGTGAGCAGCCCATGGGCCCGGAAGGTCTCGGCGATCTGGTCGGCCACCCGCATGACCGGGTTGAGCGAGGTCATCGGTTCCTGGAACACCGTGCCGACCTCGCGTCCCCGCAGGTCGCACCAGCCCGGCTCGTCCAGGGTGAGGAGATTGCGGCCGCCGAGTTCGATCCTGCCCGACAGCACCTCCACGCCCTGGGGCAGCAGGCCGATGGTCGCCATGGCGGTCATCGACTTGCCCGAGCCGGACTCACCCACCACGCAGAGGGTCTCGCCCGGGTTGATGGAGAGCGACAGGCTCCTGATCGCATGCTGCCGGTCGGCCAGGGCGGGCAGGCCGATGGAGAGGTTCTCGATCGACAGCACGGGGGAGGGGCTGCTCACCAGGGTTCTCCTGCGGGAGGGGTCGGACCGCTATCCTTGCGATCCCAGGCGCTCCGTCAATCCACCTTATCGGCAGGCCTCCCACGTAAATCGTTCCCGCACGAGCAGATTGAGTGTCATTCCCGGCCGAAGCGCAGCGGAGGGGAAGGGAATCCACCCGCACGCTCAGCACCATGGATCCCCTTCCCTCGCTGCGCTCGCCGGGGATGACACCGGCGCATCGAAATCATGAAGGCCGATGCCGTGTTGAGAATGATGTTTCCTCCGCCATATCATGGCGTGGACCCAGAGGAGCCCTCGACCCGTGCACGACGCGATTCCCAATCCGGTGAGAGACAGGCTGCAAGCCTGTTTCAACGCGCAGCGGCGTGCCCTGATGGAGCAGGGCCCCCTGTCGCCCGAGCGGCGCGCCGAGGCTCTCGGGGCGCTGGCCGACGGGATCGTGCGCCATGCCGACGACTTCGCGGCGGCCATCGCGGCCGATTTCGGGCATCGCTCGCCGCACGAGACGAAGCTCGCCGATCTCTACCCGGTCGTCGCCGCCTTGCGCCATGCGCGCAAGAACTTCCGCCGATGGATGAAGCCGCGGCGGCGGCCGATCCAATGGATGTTCAAGCCGGGCTCCGGACGCGTCCTCTATCAGCCGCTCGGAGTCGTGGGCATCGTCAGTCCCTGGAACTATCCGGTCCAGCTCGCGCTCTCGCCGCTCGCGGGAGCGCTGGCGGCGGGCAACCGGATCATGGTCAAGCCGTCCGAGATCACGCCGCGCACCTCTGCGCTGCTGGAAACGGTGATCGCCGAGATCTTCGATCCCGCCGAGGTGGTCGTGGTGCAGGGCGGGACCGATGTGGCGCGGGCCTTCACGCACTTGAGATTCGACCACCTGCTCTTTACCGGCTCGACCGCTGTCGGTCGCCAGGTCATGCAGGCGGCCGCCGAGAACCTCGTGCCGCTGACGCTTGAGCTCGGCGGAAAATCCCCGGCCCTCGTTGCACCGGATCATCCTGTCGAGAAAGCCGCCGAACGGATTGCTGTCGGCAAGCTGTTCAATGCCGGCCAGACCTGCATTGCGCCCGATTACGCGCTCGTCCCGCGCGAGAAGACAGGTGCCTTCGTCGCCGCGTATCGGGATGCGGTCTCGACGCTGTACCCGACCCTTGCCTCGAACCCCGACTACACGGCGATCGTCAGCGAGCGGCACTACGAACGCCTGCGCGGCCTGATCGCCGATGCACGCGAGCGCGGCGCCCGCGTGCACGAGATCAACCCGGCCGATGAAGCCCTGGGCGAGACGCACCGCAAGCTCGCGCCCGTCGTGCTGACCGGCGTGCCCGATCACGCGCAGGCGATGCAGGAGGAGATCTTCGGCCCCGTGCTTCCCGTCGTGCCCTATGACGACATCGAGGAGGCCTGCCGCTTCATCGGCGCGCGTCCGCACCCTCTGGCGCTCTACCTGTTCAGCCATGACAAGGCGATCGCCGAGCACGTTCTGGCGCGGACGCAATCCGGCGGCGTCGCGATCAACGATACGCTGCTCCACTGCGTGCAGGAGGAGCTGCCCTTCGGCGGCGTGGGGCCGAGCGGAATGGGCGCCTATCACGGCGAGGCGGGCTTTCGCACCTTCAGCCATGCCCGGTCCGTGTTCCGCCAGGCGCGGTTCAACGGGGCCGGCATGACCAAGGCGCCCTATGGCGGCCGCATGAACCGCCTTTTGTCTATGCTGCTGCGCTAGTCGGCTGGGTCAGCGGAATGGAAATGTCGTAGGCGACTCCGCTTTCGGCGAAGTTCAGCACCATGTAGCCGCCGAGCTCGCCCTCGATGCTGCGGCGGATGAGGCGGGAGCCGAAGCCCTGGCGCTTGGGCGGCGCGACCGGCGGCCCGCCGCTCTCGGACCAGTGGATGCGCAGCTGCTTCGGCCGGTCGCCGCCCTCGACGACCGACCACGCCACTTCCAGATGGCCCGCACTGGTCGAGAGCGCGCCGTACTTGGCGGCGTTCGTCACCAGCTCGTGCAGCACGAGGCCGAGATTGATGGCATAGCGCGCCGGCAGCTTCACGTCCGGGCCGTCCAGCACGACCCGCTCGTCGCCGGCCTTGCGGTAGGGTGCCAGTTCCTGCTCCGCCACGTCGCGCAGTTCGGCCTCGCGCCAGGATTGCCGCGTCAGCAGGTTGTGCGTCTTCGACAGGGCCAGGAGCCGGCCCTCGAAGGCTTCCCTGAATTGCGCCGGCGTCTCCGTCGTGCGAAGCGTCTGGGACGCGATGGACTGCACCGTCGCCAGCGTGTTCTTCACCCGGTGGTTCAGCTCGTTCAGGAAGAAGCGCTGCTGCTCCTCCGCGTGCTTCTGCTCGGTGATGTCGTGCAGGATGCCGACGAAGTGAACGGGCCTCTTGCGGGTGTCGAGGAAGACGCGGCCCTTGGAGCCGATCCAGCGGATGTCCCCGTTGGACATGCGGATGCGGTACTCGTCCTCGTAGTCGCCGCGATTCTTGACGGCCGTCCGCCATTTCTCGACGACGCGATTCACGTCCTCGGGATGAAGGATGCCGATCCAATCGTTCGGGTCCATCGACGACATGGTCTCGGGAAGCCCGATCATGGCCGCCGCCTGAGGGGACCATCCGCCGACGTTCTTGCCGGGATCGTACCACCAGGTTCCCATGTGGCCGGCTTCGAGCGCGAGACGTGCGCGCTCCTCGCTCACCTGAAGGGCCTGCTGGCGCTCGGCCACGTCGTCCATGAGGTCGTTGAAGGCCTTGGCCAGGATGCTGAACTCGCCGGATTTGCGCGGCAGCGCGATCCGCGCCCCGTAATCGCCCCGCCGCCATGCCTGGATGCCGCCTATGATTGTCTCGAACGGCTTGGTGATGAAGGCGCGGCTGAGCAGGGCCGACAGTGACAGGGCCAGGATGAGCGCCGCCGCGATCAGCATGAAGCCGCGTTGAGCGGCCTGGTTGATACCTGCGAAGGCGGCTTTTGTCGACAACCCGACATTGGTGTAGATGTCCCGCGGCGGGAGCTGCAGCGGCACGTGGGCGAGAACGCGCCTGACCCCGTCGGGAAGGGTGCTTTGAGCGGTGACGACGTCCGCGGCCTTGGACTGAGCCCGAAATTCCGGCGGCAGCAGCTTGCCCAGGAACCGCTCGGGTTGCGGCTCCTGCACGAGGACGATGCCGTTCCGGTCGGCGACGGTGATCGAGCCGTTTGCCGGAACGGTGCGCTCCTTCAGCTTCTGGCTGAGCCACCGCAGATCGAGAGCCGCGGCCAGCACGCCCACCACGTCGCCCCTGTCGTTCCAGATCGGCAGGGCGAGCGGCAGCACCGGATGCGGCCCGAGCCCGCCTTCCTCGAAGGCCGGGGTATACTCGCCGACGACGAAACCCTTCTTGTCCAGGGCATTGTGGAAGTAGGCCCTGTCCGCATAGTAGTGCCGCGTGTCGACGGTGCCGGACGGCCGGCAGCGGATGTGTCCGCTGATGTCCATGGCCACGATGGACAGGATATAGGGCACCTTTTCCTGGACGGCCTTCAGATAGGGACTGCAGACGTCGGTGTCGAAGGTGCGGATGGATCGGGTCTCGTCGATGGCGAGCAGGAGACCCTGGACCCCATCGAGGATCCTGTCGATCTCCGCGCCCACCAGCTGCGCCTGCCGGATGGCGAGATCGTTCACCTCCGCTTCGCGAGCCCGGCGCAGCGAGACTTCCGTGTACGTCCAGATGACGATCGCCGGCAGAACCGAGATCAATGCCAGAAGGAGCAGACGCCTCGTCAGTGTCATTCACACGCTCAGCTTAACCTCAGCAGGGGAGCACAAAGATCAAAGACCGTCCACCCCGTAACATCCCGGAGCGGCCTTGCATCTGCGGCGAAGAGGTGTCAGGTGACCGGGAATGGCACTTCCTCCTCTTCTTTCCCTCCAGGACACGGCTCTCACCTTCGGCGGCACGCCGCTCATCGTGGGCGCGGACCTCTCCGTTTCCCCCGGCGAGCGCGCCTGCCTCGTGGGCCGCAACGGCTCGGGCAAGTCCACCCTGCTCAAGATCGCCGCAGGGCAGATCGAGGCCGACCGCGGCAAGCGGTTCGTGCAGCCGGGCGCCACCGTGCGCTATCTCGCCCAGGAGCCGGACCTCACCGCCTATCCCTCGACGCTCGCCTATGTGGAGGCGGGGCTCGGGCCGGGGGACGATCCGTACCGGGCGCGCTATCTGCTGGAGCAGCTCGGCCTGACTGGGGAGGAAAGACCCGCCGACCTCTCGGGCGGCGAGGCCCGCCGCGCGGCGCTCGCCCACGTGCTGGCGCCGGAGCCCGACATCCTTCTGCTCGACGAGCCGACGAACCACCTGGACCTGCCGGTCATCGAATGGCTCGAGGGCGAGCTGAAAAGCCTGCGCTCGGCGCTCGTTCTCATCAGCCACGACCGCCGCTTCCTGGAGAGCCTGTCCCAGGCCACGGTCTGGCTCGACCGGGGCAAGACCCGCCGCATGGACCGGGGCTTTGCTCATTTCGAGGAATGGCGCGACCAGGTGCTGGAGCAGGAGGAGGCCGAGCACCACAAGCTCGGGCGCAAGCTCGTGGCCGAGGCCGACTGGCTGCGCTACGGCGTGACCGCCCGGCGCAAGCGCAACGTGCGCCGCCTCGGCAACCTCCACGCCATGCGCCAGCAATACCGCGACCGCAACCGCGCCGTCGGCACGGTTACCATGAGCCTCGCCGAGGCCGAACAGTCCGGCACCCTCGTGGTCGAGGCGGAGGGCATCTCGAAATCCTATGACCGGCCCATCGTGTCGAACCTGTCCCTGCGGGTGCTGCGCGGCGACCGGCTCGGCATCATCGGGCCGAACGGCGCCGGCAAGACCACCCTCATCAACATGCTGACCGGCGTTCTCGCGCCGGACGAGGGACGGGTGCGCCTGGGCTCCAACCTGCAGATGGTCACCCTCGACCAGCGCCGCGCGAGCCTCGATCCCAACGCCACCGTGTCCGAGACGCTCACCGGCGGGCGCGGCGACACCGTCACCATCGGCGGCCAGACCAAGCACGTGATCGGCTACATGAAGGACTTCCTGTTCGCGCCCGAGCAGGCGCGCACCCCCGTGGGCGTGCTCTCCGGCGGCGAGCGCAACCGCCTCATGCTGGCCCGCGCCCTGGCGCAGCCCTCCAACCTCCTGGTGCTCGACGAGCCCACCAACGACCTCGACCTCGAGACCCTCGATCTGCTCGAGGAGATGATCCAGGATTACTCCGGCACGGTCATTCTGGTGAGCCACGACCGCGACTTCCTCGACCGCACGGTGAGCTCCGTTCTTGTGTCGGAAGGCGAGGGGCGCTGGCTCGAATATGCAGGCGGCTACACCGACATGGTGGCCCAGCGCGGGCGCGGCGTGCAGGCCCGCGTCGTCGAGAAGGAAGCGAAGGCGAAGAGCGCCGACAAGCCCGCCGCCGCGCCCCAAGTGCAGAACAAGCGCAAGCTCTCCTTCAACGAGCAGCACGACCTCAAGACGCTGCCGAAGCGCATGGGTGAGATCGAGGCGAAGATCGCCAAGGTGCAGGAGATCCTCGCCGATCCCGAGCTTTATGCACGCGACCCGGCCCGCTTCCAGAAGGCCATGGATGCGCTGACGCAGTTGCAGTCAGAACTGCACGCGGCCGAGGAGCGCTGGCTGGAGCTGGAGATGCTGCGCGAGGAGCTGGAGGGGTGAGCTGGTGAAGGCTTGCCCCTTGGCACAAAATCTTCTCCTGCACAGCATTGACGATTGCCTCATTCGTACCGTTGCCGCCGATTAGGCATAAGCATTCCGGCGGATTTGCTCTTCCTATTCTAACCATTCTGCCGCTAGCGAAACGCTGCCGTGCGAGATCTGGATTCGAGCTTGAGCCTCGCAGACTGGATCGTCCGCCTTCACGGTGGTTTGATCGGTCTGGCAAGCTGCGGAAGGACGATATTCTTCGCATGAGCCTGCGGCTTCAATTCGAACATGAGTTGGGGGAGTGCCAAGGAGAAAGCTATCTGCCCTCCCTGAACGGAGGGGGCAAGTGATATGAGTTCTGTGGCAGTTTGTCTGGCGAAACTTGTTGAAGGAACGTTGGGACAACTAATGGCTACAGTTATCGTGAATACTGTTCTTCCGACCCGGGAAGCGTCTGGAATTCAAATTGGACCTGGCGATCATTTGATTGTCGAAAGGGCAGGTTCAGTATCCACTTCCGGGGGTGATGGTGTTCTCGCGTTCAGTGGGAGGCTGACAGCAACAATTATGGGGACTATTTCAGCGCATGGCGCTGGCGTGAACTCCGGGACAGGTCACAATACAGTCTTCGTAGGTTCAACGGGCTCGATCGTTGGAGGGTCGTTCGGTGTCTTGCTGAGCGGTGGGTTAAGTCATCAGATCCTTCACAATGAAGGACAGATCGTTGGGCGAATTGGAACTGGCGTACTCCTGACGGGTGGATCGGGCAACCTGATCAATGCAGGTACTATCGCATCGTATTCAGACGTAGCTATCAGGATTTCCACTGATTTTGGCTCATCTCTGCTGAATTCCGGATTTATACAGGGAGGGTATAGCAACAAAGAATATCTCGCTCTTTTCGGAAGTGAGGATGTTGATCAAGTTACCAACACTGGATTGATCCAAGGAAACGTAAATCTTTATGGTGGAAATGACATCTTCGACAGCCGCTCAGGCACGATCATCAACGGAATCATCGATCTGGGTTCTGGGAACAATCGAGCGTTTGGAAGTGCAGGGAACGACCGGTTTAGAGGCAGTTCTGGGAATGATACTATCGACGGCGGCGATGGCAATGATCACTTGATCATCCTCAATGGCACGACGGATATCACGTTAAATCTTCAGCGAACCGATGTGCAGTCTACGGGTGCAGGCAGGAGCGTTTATCGAAGCATAGAAAATGTTCAGACAGGAGCCGGGAACGATAGTATTGTCGGCAGCAACGCTGATAATGTCTTTCTGGCCTTCGACGGCATCGACACTCTCGAAGGCGGATTGGGGGACGACGTGCTCGATGGCGGATTCGACATCGACACGGTCGCCTTCTCAGGTGCCGCGGGTGCAACCGTCGATCTGTCACTTGAGGGCGAGCCGCAGAACACCGGTTATGGCTGGGACACGCTGTATTCCATCGAGAACCTCATCGGCGGTTCGGGCAACGACCGCTTCACCGGCGACGGAGTGGCCAACCGGCTCCTCGGCGGCGTCGGCAACGACACGCTGCAGGGCGGGGGCGGCGACGACACGCTGAGCGGCGGCAGCGGCGTCAACACGGCCGTGTTCTCGGGCCAGCGGGCGCAGACCACGATCACCCGTAACGGCGACGGCAGCCTCACCGTCGCAGGATCTGACGGCACCGACCGGCTCTACAACATCCGCCTGCTGCAGTTCGATGACGGAATCGAGGTCATCAACACGGCTCCCGCAGGCCTTGGCCTGTCGGCGCAGAACGTGGTGGAGAACGCCCCGATCAACTCCGTGGTGGCCATCCTGTCGGCCACGGATGCGGACGGGGATGGGCTGCGCTACAGCCTCGACGCCGGCAGCCCCTTTGCCCTCGTGGGCAACAGCCTGGTGGTGGCCAATGCCCTCGACTTCGAGGCCGCCCGGCAGCACAGCGTGACGGTGCACGCACGGGACGACTACGGCGGCGTGACCAGCCAGACCTTCGCGATCACAGTGACGAACGCCGTGGAGGCCACGCCCTTCACCCTGCGCGGCGGATCGGGCGCCGATGTGCTCGCGGGCGAGGCCGGCGGCGACACGCTCTATGGCGGGCTGGGCAACGATGTGCTCACGGGAGGCGCAGGCAAGGACGTGTTCGTGTTCGACATGCGCCTGAACAAGCGCACGAACGTGGATCAGATCGCCGACTTCCGCACCCAGGACGACGGCATCTACCTGGACAACAAGGTCTTCACCAAGCTGGGATCCGGGACCTTCTCCAAGCCGAAGAAGTTCAAGTCGGACATGTTCGTGCAGAACACGAAGGCTCAGGATGCGGAGGACCGGATCGTGTATGACAAGAGATCCGGCAAGCTGTACTACGATCAGGACGGAACAGGATCGAAGGCGCAGATCCAGATCGCGACGCTGACCAACAAGGCCCTTCTCAAGTACTCCGACTTCTTCGTCATCTGAGCAAGCAGGAACTGCCTTGAGGGATGGGACGGGCGTGTTTGAAGCCGTGCCTACCCCTCTGTGTCATCCCCGGCGCACGAAGTGCGGGAAGGGGATCCATGGCTTTGCGCATGCGGGTGGATTCCCTTCCCCTCCGCTGCGCTCCGGCCGGGAATGACACAGAGAACGGCCTACTGGCCGTCCTCCAGCGTGAACCCGGCCTTCAGCACCACCTGGTAGTGGCGCACCTCGCCGTCCTCCACATGGCCGCGGGTCTGGATGACCTCGAACCAGCGCAGGTTTCTCAAGCTCGCATTGGCCCGCCGGATCGCGGTCTGGATGGCATCCTCGATGCTGGTCTCGGACGAGCCGACGAGCTCGACGATCTTGTAGACGTGGTCGTTCATGAAGGACTCCGTTGTGCTGGAGAGGCGAGGCTCCATGGCTGTCCCATGGAGCCTCCTGGCGGGGTCAGGCTCCCGTGCCGCCGGCAACCGTCTGGCGGACGGCGCCGATCTGCGCATCGAGATGGGTGACCAGAGCGGGCGGAAGGTCGAGAAGCGCCACGAGGCGGTCGAGATAGGCCTTCTCCTCCGGGGTGTCCGCGTCGCCGATGGCGACCCGCGAGGCCACGTAGAGCTCGGCGGCTTGCTCCTTGCTCTTGGGCAGGCGGGCGATGGCGGCGGCATCGGCGGGCTTGGCCATCATGTCGAGCAGGAAACCCTTCTCCTCGTTGCCGAGGCCGAGCTGCTGGATCTGCTCCTGGATGCGGGTGCTTTCCTCTCCGTCGAGATGCCCGTCGGACTTCGCCGCCGAGATCATGGCCTGCACGAGGGCGAGGCCCATCTCGTGGCCGTTCTTGTCCTTCTCCTCCTCGAGGCGGAACCCGCTGCCGGCCGGCGGCTGCGCGGGCACGCTTCCGGGCTGCCCGGCGCCGGGGGCCTGGTTGGCCTGCCAGTCCTGATAGGCTTTGAAGGCGACGCTCGCGAGCACCGCAAGGCCGCCGGCCTTCATCAGGGAGCCGCCGGCGGAGCGTCCGCCGCGGGAGCCGAGGATCAGGGACAGGAGGCTTCCTGCCGCAAGGCCGCCCATGCCGCCCGGGATCTGCGAGCCGAACCCGCCGGAGCCGCCGAGCATGCCGCCGAGGCCGCCCTGCTGCGGCCGGTGGCCCTTGTGGGAGCCCTGACTGCGCATCAGGCCGTCGATGATGCTGCCGAGATTCATGTGTATTCTCCCTGTGCTTGAGGATGTGCACCAGGAAAAGACAGGGCATTTCCAAGAGTTCCGCGGGCCGCGTTCACCTGTCGGTTAGGAATTCAGGCAGCCGGCCGGAACCTGCAGGGGTGTTCCATGGTTGGAGAGCCGTCAGCTCGACCGTTCGGACCGGGCGCAGGAAGGGAACTCCCGCAATGAATCTCAAGATCGCTCTTGTCGCCGGTGCGATGGCACTTGGCGTTGCCGGCTGCATGACGCCGATGGCGTCGGCTCCAGCCCCGATGGCCGTCACCACCGCATCGGTCTTCGTTCCGGCGGCGGTCTCGTCCAATCTCCTCGAGATCGAGTCGAGCCGGCTGGCCCTGCAGCGCGCGCGCAGTCCCGAGGTCCGCCGCTTCGCCCGTCAGATGATCCGCGATCACAACCTGGCGACCCGCCGGATGATGGCCGTTCTGCGCCGCTCCGGCCTGCCGATGCCGGCTCCCACCATGATCCCGCGCCATCAGGCGATGGTGGCCTCTCTCCAGACGGCCTCCGATTTCGACTCGGCCTATATGGGCGCCCAGGTCATGGCGCATCAGGAATCCGTCGCCCTGTTCTCGTCCTATGGCTCGAACGGCGACGTTCCTCCGCTGGCAGCCTTCGCCCGCCAGACCCTGCCGACCCTGCAGATGCATCTGCAGCACGCGCAGGGCATTGCCGGTGGCGGCGCCCGCGTCATGTAAACCGCCGATGCCTATCGAAAAGGCCGCCGGAGTTTCCGGCGGCCTTTTTCGTTGGGGCCGTCAGCCCTCCATGAACTCGATCCGGTTGCCGACCGGATCCTCGACGTAGAACCGCCGGAGATCCGGGATGGCATCGTCCCAAGCCGGCTCGTGACCGGCCTCGGACAGGAGCCGCGCCAGCGCATCGAGATCCGCGACGGCAATGGCCGGGTGTGCCTTGCGGGCCGGGCGGAAATTCTCTTCGACACCGAGATGGATGCGAACGGACCCGCTCTCCAGCCAGAGCCCGCCGCGTCCGGCAAGCGCCGCGGGCTTCGGCACCTCCCTCATGCCGAGCATGCCGGCATAGAAGGGCCGGCACAGCTCCTCCGCGCCGGCGGGAATGGCGAGCTGAACATGGTCCAGGCGCAGCATCACGCCTCCTTGCGGTAGGCCTGGACCTCCTGCTCGATGGCTCCGAAGATCGAGTGGCCCGCCTTGTCCTTCATCTCGATGCGAATCGTGTCGCCGAAGCGCATGAACGGCGTCCGGGCCTCGCCCTGCACGATCGTCTCCACCGTGCGCAGCTCCGCCAGGCAGGAATAGCCGAGGCCTCCTTGATCGATGGGCTTGCCCGGTCCGCCGCTCTCGTCCTTGTTCGAGACCGTGCCGGAGCCGATCACCGTGCCGGCGCCGAGCGGCCGGGTCTTGGCCGCGTGCGCGATCAGGGTCGGTAAATCGAAGGTCATGTCCACGCCCGCATTGGGCCGGCCGAAGGGCTTGCCGTTGAGGCTGGAGAGCAGGGGTAGGTGCAGCTTGCCGCCGTCCCAGGCCTCGCCCAGTTCGTCCGGCGTGACCGCCACCGGCGACAGGGCCGAGGAGGGCTTGGCCTGGAAGAAGCCGAAGCCCTTGGCGAGCTCCCCCGGGATCAGGTTGCGCAGGGACACGTCGTTGACGAGGACGACGAGCTTGATGGCGGCGGCAGCCTCCTCGCGGGTGGCCCCCATGGGAACGTCGCCGGTGATCACCGCGACCTCGGCCTCGAAGTCGATGCCGTGAGCCTCGTCGGCGGCCAGAATCGGGTCGCGCGGGCCGAGGAAGGAATCGGAGCCGCCCTGGTACATGAGCGGGTCGGTCCAGAACGAGGCCGGCATCTCGGCGCCCCTGGCTTTGCGCACCAGCTCCACGTGGTTCACGTAGGCCGAGCCGTCGGCCCATTGGTAGGCGCGGGGCAGGGGGGAGGCGCAGTCGTGCTCGTGAAAGCGGAAGGCCGGGACGGAGCCGTGCTCGAGCTGCTCGGCGAGGTCGCGCAGGCGGGGTTCGACTTTTTCCCAATCGTCCAGGGCTTGCTGGAGCGTGGGGACAATGAAAAATGCATCCGTCGCGTGGGTCAGGTCCTTCGAGACGACGACGAGGCGGCCATCACGGCCTTGATTCAGGGAAGAAAGCTTCATTGCCACCGACCGGGTTGTTATGGTCCACTCAGCTTGCAACGAATTGCTTTCCGGGGAAACGCCAATGACGACGATGAAGAGAAGAAACTTTCTGAAGGGTGCCGGCCTCGCCGCTGCGGCCGGCACGGTGGCGGCTCCCGCGATCGCCCAAAGCATGCCGGAAGTCCGCTGGCGCCTGACCTCGAGCTTCCCGAAATCCCTCGACACCATCTTCGGCACCGCCCAGACCTTCGCCAAGTACATGGCGGACGCCACCGACGGAAAATTCCAGATCCAGGTCTTCGCGCCGGGCGAGATCGTCGGCGGTCTCCAGGCCATGGACGCGGTGCAGAACGGCTCGGTGGAATGCGCTCACACGCCGACCTATTACTGGGTCGGCAAGGAACCGGCGCTCGGCATGGGCACGGGCCTGCCCTTCAGCCTCAATGCCCGCCAGCTCCACTCCTGGTGGCACTTTGCCGGCGGCAAGGAGATCATCAACGACGTCTTGGCCAAGTACAACTGCACCTCCCTGGTCTGCGGCAACTCCGGCGCCCAGATGGGCGGCTTCTTCCGCAAGGAGATCAACACGGTCGAGGACCTGAGCGGCCTCAAGTTCCGCATCGGAGGCCTCGGCGGCATGGTGCTGGCCAAGCTCGGCGTCGTGCCGCAGCAGATCGCGCCCGGCGATGTCTACCCGGCCCTGGAGCGCGGCACCCTCGATGCGGCCGAGTTCGTCGGCCCCTATGACGATGAGAAGCTCGGGTTCCTGAAAGTGGCCAAATACTACTACGCTCCCGGCTGGTGGGAGGGCGGCGCCATGCTGCACCTCGTCGTCAACCAGCAGAAGTGGAACGAGCTGCCAAAGCATTACCAGGCCATCATGTCCAATGCCTGCGAGGCTGCGAACAACTGGATGCTGGCCAAGTACGACGCGGTGAACGGTCAGGCCCTGCGCCGCATGGTCGGCGCCGGCGCGGAGCTGCGCACCTTCTCCCCGGCCATCATGGAGGCCTCGCTGAAAGCGGCCAACGAGCTCTATGCGGAGCTCTCCGCCAAGGATGCGAACTTCAAGAAGGTCTACGATTCGATGGTGGCCTATCGCAGCGAGGTCCTGCCCTGGTGGCAGCTCAACGAATACGCCTTCGACACCTTCATGATCCGCACCCGCGGCCGGGTGTAAGCCTTGGGGCTGAAGCAGGCTGCTGAAAGCCGTTAGCAAGCCGCTTCTGAATTGTGCGAGTGATCAAACAGCGCGTCCGGTTTTGCCGGACGCGCTGTTTTGCTTCTGGACCTGCTGTTGGGAAAAGCCCGACACGAATATTGACGTTGCGGCATATAAATCTAGTTGCTCATGCAACGGTTCTTGGTATTGGTTGCGGCAGCAACGAACGGAATGGTTATGGCGAGCGGATCTGCAGCGAGGAAGCCGGCCCCCGAACCCTTGGTGGTTCTGGAGGAGTTTCTGCCTTACCGGCTCAATGTGCTGGCCGGGCTGACGTCGAGCGCGCTCGCCCAGATCTATGCCGAGCGGTTCGGTCTCTCGATCCCGGCATGGCGCGTGATCGTGACCCTCGGCCAGTATGAATGCCGGACGGCCAGGGACATGGCGCCCGATGGCGTCATGCACAAATCGACCGTGTCGCGGGCGGTTTCGGCACTTGAGAAGCGCGGGCTCGTCAAGCGCCGCCCGAACCTGGATGATCGCCGCGAGGAATGGCTCGCCCTGACGCCGGAGGGACGGGCGATCTACGAAGCGGTGGCTCCGGAAGCCCTCGCGGTCGGCGAGCGCCTGCTGTCGGTGCTGACCGCTCAGGAGCAGAAGACGCTTTCCGCCTTGATCGACAAGCTCACCCGACAGGCGCGACTGCTGGCACCAGTTGAGGCAGAGGGGGACGAGGCGTGAAGCTCTACACGTATTTCCGTTCATCCGCCGCCTACCGCGTCAGGATCGCGCTCAACCTCAAGGGCGTCTCCTACGAATCCCTGCCCGTGAACCTTGTGAAGGGGGAGCAGCGCGAGGCGGGATACAAGGCGCTCAATCCCCAGATGCGCGTGCCTTCACTGGACATCGGCGGCACGCCCCTGACTCAGTCGCCCGCCATTCTCGAATATCTCGACGAGGCTTATCCGGATCCGCCGCTTCTGCCGATGGGCGCCCTCAACCGGGCCACGGTCCGGGCCATCGCCAGCCTGATCGCCTGCGATATCCACCCGCTCAACAATTCAGGAACGCTGGCCTACCTCAAGAACCGCCTCGGGCACGATCAGGCCGCGGCGGACGAGTGGTATGCCCATTGGGTGCGCGAGGGCTTCGAGGCCATCGAGTCGATGCTCGGCCCAGGACCTTACGCCTTCGGGTCCAAGGTCACGATGGCCGATGTCTATCTCGTGCCGCAGGTCTTCAATGCCCGGCGTTTCAACGTCCCGCTCGATGCCTATCCGAAGATCGTCGCGGTGGATGCGGCTTGTGCCGACCTCAAGGCTTTTCAGGATGCCGCCCCGGCCAACCAGCCCGACGCGGCCTGACGAAGAACTGCATCCGCCGACGAGCGAATGCGTTGGTTTCACACGCAAAGGCTTCCCTCACCGGAGGCATGACAGGAGAAAGACCATGGGACCGTTCCCGCACGATGCGCCCCCGGCCGCCATTTCCGAAGAGAACCCGATGGGGACGGACGGCTTCGAGTTCGTGGAGTACTGCCACCCCGATCCGCAAGCTCTGGACCGTCTCTTCAAGACCATGGGCTTCAGCGTCGTGGCCAAGCACCGTTCGAAGAACGTGCTGCTCTACCGGCAGGGCGACATCAACTTCATCGTGAATGCGCAGCCGGGCTCCTTCGCCGAGCAGTTTGCCGCCCAGCACGGCCCGTCCGCCCCGGCCATGGCCTTCCGCGTCGCCGACGCGAAGTATGCCTATGAACGGGCTCTGTCCATGGGCGCCAAGCCGGTGCAGACGCAGGTCGGACCCAACGAACTGGAGATCCCGGCCATCGAAGGCATCGGCGGGCTGCATATCTATTTCGTGGATCGCTACGGAGCCAAGGGCTCGATCTATGACGTCGATTTCGAGTGGCTCGACGAGAAGGATCCCAAGCCGAGAGGCGTCGGTCTCCACTACATCGACCACCTGACCCACAACGTCTATCGCGGACGGTTGAACGAATGGGCCGGCTTCTACGAGCGTCTCTTCAACTTCCGGCAGATCCGCTACTTCGACATCGAGGGCAAGCTGACGGGCCTTCACTCCCGCGCCATGACGAGCCCGGACGGAAAGATCCGTATTCCGATCAACGAGGATGCGGGCGAGACCGGGCAGATCGAGGAATATCTGCAGGAATATAAGGGCGAGGGCATCCAGCACGTGGCGCTCGGCTCTCACGACCTCTACGAATCCATTGAATCGCTGATCGATGCAGGCCTCGAGTTCATGCCGGCACCGAACGAGATCTATTATTCGCGCATCGACAAGCGGCTTCCCAAGCACGAGGAGCCTCTCGACCGTCTCAAGAAGAACGGCATCCTCATCGACGGGGAGGGCGTGGTCGAGGGCGGCTTCACGAAGGTGCTGCTTCAGCGCTTCGGCAAGACGGCCATCGGACCGATCTTCTTCGAGTACATCCAGCGCAAGGGCGATGACGGTTTCGGCGAAGGCAACTTCAAGGCCCTCTTCGAATCGATCGAGGAGGATCAGATTCGCCGGGGGGTGATCGGCCCGAAGGTCGCCTGAAGCCGCTGACCCGTCGATTCGACCCGAGGCCGGACCCGTTCCGGCCTCTTTTCTGTTGGGGCCGGGGTCGAGGGCTGGCCACTGCGGGTGGCGTTATTCACAAGCGCGAACCGGTGACCTGCCGCTGGGGAGAGCGCCTCATCGGGCGATCACGCGACTTTGAAACCTCGACGAAACCCTTGTCTCTTAAGGATTTGTGAAGAAACGAGCTGAAGTCTTAACGAAAAGTAAAGAAGTCGGCCCCAAGCGTTGCGTTTGTGCAACATGCCCCTGAAAAGCCCCCCCTGCCGCCCATTTTGCGCCTTCATTCGGTTGCTTGCGGGGCGGCGATGGATAATGTGGCTCCAGCGACGGGGGCACCCCAGTCGTGATCCTGGTGGGTTCGACCATAATGGCGAACCGCCGGATACTTAGGGGAAAAGGGACGTGTTTAGGGCTTCGATGAAGTCACCGAGGCACAAAAACCCGGCCCCCCAGGGTCTCGAAACTTTGGAGGTTTAACCATGAAGCTCGTTAAGAGCCTCTTCCTCGGATCGGTCGCGGGTCTCGCGGCTGTTGCCGGAGCTCAAGCTGCCGATCTTCCCGTCCGGAAGGCCGCTGCTGTCGAATACGTCCGCGTCTGCTCCACCTACGGCGCAGGCTTCTTCTACATCCCGGGCACTGAAACCTGCCTGCGCGTCTCCGGCCGCGTTCGCGCTGAGTATCAGTACCTCGAGCCGCAGTTCCGCGAAGACAACTCGATCGGCTTCCGCGCTCGTGGCCGCGTCGCTCTCGACGCCCGCACCGCCACCGCTTACGGCCTGCTCCGCGCTTACGTCCGCATGGAGATGGACCGCAACACCGGCGTGTACGCTGGTCAGCTCGGCGGCGTCTCGAACGCCACTTCGCCGAACATCGCTCAGGCCTACATCCAGTTCGGTGGCCTGACCGCTGGTCGCACGACCTCGTTCTTCGCCAACGGCGACCTGCCCTCCGGCAACATCACCACGATCCGCTTCTACGACTATCCGGACGTGAACCTGCTGGCCTACACCTTCTCCTTCGGCAACGGCTTCTCGGCCAGCATCTCGCTTGAAGAAGGCGCCTTCGCCGGTAACCGTCTGACGGACATCGATGGTGTCGTCGCTGGCCAGCAGTGGCCCGACCTCGTCGGTAACGTGAAGTACGCCGGCACCTGGGGTTCGGTCCAGCTCTCCGGTGCTCTCCACCAGACCCGCTCCAACGCGTTCGATGTGGTTGATGCCGACTTCCTCGACAGCGAACTCGGCTGGGCCGTCGGCATTCAGGCCGGCTTCAACCTGCCGGCTCTCGGTGCAGGCGATGCCCTCTGGATTGCTGCCGCGTACGCTGACGGCGCTCTCGGCTACCTCGGCTTCGGCTCGAACGTGACCGGCGTCGGCGCTTCCGGCACCGTTCGCGGCTTCCCCGTCGTCGACGCTTACGTCGATGTCGATGGCGACGTCGAGACCGGCCGCGGCTGGCAGGTTGCCGGTGGTCTGCGTCACTACTGGACGCCCACCCTGCGTTCGAACATCCACGGTTCGTATGCGACCGTCGAGTACGGCGGCGAGCTGTTCGACGAGTTCACCGAGTGGCGCGCTGGTGCCAACCTCTTCTGGACCCCGGTTGCGGGCCTGGATATCGGTGTTGAGGCCATCTACGCCAACATCGACGTTGACGGCATCGCCCTCGACAACGACGACCGCTGGGAAGCTCGTCTGCGCGTTCAGCGCGACTTCTAATCGGCTCGTCTGATTGGACAGGAAAACCCCGGTGGCAACACCGGGGTTTTTCTTTTGGTGCATCGGCAGGCGGGCGCCTCTCGCGGTGGGAAGCATCAAGCGCCTGGGTCGATGCGGGCTAGGCCGGATCTGTCAGCGCCTCAGCCGGCCGCCTCGACCGTGCTGGCAAATTGTTTGATCGTATGAACGAGATCGCCATCGAGGGCAGGGGCGTGTCCCTGACCGGGGACGGTGATCGCCGTGAGCCGCGGATGCCTTTCCTGCATGGCCTGCACCGTCTCAGATGACAGCAGGTCCGAATGCTCGCCGCGGATGACGAGGACGGGGAACGGCTTCAACCCCTCGAAAAGCGGCCAGAGATTGGGCAGCGGAGCCTCCGGATCGGCAGTCTCAAGGGTCTTCATGAGATTCGGGTCGTAGTTGAGGACCAGCTTGCCGTCGCTCTCACGCCATGTGACGCGCGCCAGGGCCCGCCATTGCTCATCCGTAAAGGCCGGAAACTCGGATCCCGACGCCTGTTGCAGGATCTGTACGGCTTCATCCATGGTGCGGGGCGTCGGCAGCTTGCCGACATAGCCCCTGATCCGCGCAAGACCTTTGGCTTCAAGAACAGGGCCGATATCGTTGAGGACCGCGCCGGCGATCAATGTGGGGCGGCCAGCACTCATGGCCATGGTGATCAACCCGCCTCGGGACGTGCCGACGAAGATTGCCCTGGCGATGCCTGCGGCTGTCAGCACCTGCAGCACATCGTTCAGCTCGACCTTGACGTCGTAGTTACGCCAGTTCTCGTCCCAGTCGGAACGGCCACGGCCGCGATAATCCAGGGACAGGATGCGGCGAGGGCGTGACGCATCATGGCTCAAGCCCAGGGCGAGTTCGTGAAAGTCCTCGGATGAGCGCGTCAGCCCCGAGAGGCACACGACCGGCAGGGCGTCGCCCGTGTCGGTTCCGTAGTCTCGAGCATAGAGGCGCAGCCCGTCGGCTGCGGACACGAAAAGATCCCGGTAGGTGTCGCTCATCTCAATCCATGGTCATTGGCTGTCGATGAGCCGCATCTTGCATGACTAGTTGGTGCCTGTCGCGTCCGCTGTTGCTGGAGCCACCGGTGCAGGCTTCTCATTCAGACGCTGCCGATAGACCCTCAGATTCTCGAGAACGCGCTGCACGTAATTGCGGGTCTCGTAGAAGGGGATGCGCTCGACCCAGTCGACTTCGTCCACGTCCGGCTTGCGCGGATCGCCGTAGGACCGGACCCATTTGATTACGTTGCCGCCGCCCGCATTGTAGGACGCGAAGGCGAGGATATGGGAGCCCTTCCAATCCTCCATCAGTTCGCCGAGATGGGCGGAGCCGATCTTTGCATTGTAGGAGGGATCTTCGATCAGGCGCTTCAGGTCGAAGCCGACGCCGAAGCGCTGCGCTGTTCTTTTGGCGGTCGCCGGCATGAGCTGCATGAGGCCCCGCGCCCCGGCGCTGGAGATGGCACGCGGATTGAAGGCGCTTTCCTGCCGGGCGATGGCATAGACCATGGCGGGCTCCACCTCGTCCCCGACGGACTGGAAGTCCGGAATGGCCGCCAAGGGATAGGCGTGCTGGTCGAGAGGGAAGCCCCTCTGCAGGGCGATCTTGCCGACGGCAAGAACCGCCCGGGGGTTCTGTTGCAACGTGGCGAGGTCCGCAAGAGCATCGAGCTGACCAGGATCGGTCAGGGTCTGGGCCAGATCGATATAGAGGCCGATCGTCAGATCCTGCTCGCCCATCTGCTGCAGCAGCTGCAATGCCTGGACCGGGGCGAGGGCGTTGAAAGCCTTGCGCTCCTCCTCCGTGAGGGGATCGACCGTCCGCAGCGCAATGGTCCGACCGAGCTTCTCCTGAGCGAGTTGCCCATAATAGGTTGTGGGGTGGTCGGCGGCGCGCTCATAGAACAGGCGGGCATTCTGAGCCTCGCCAGCCGCCTCCGCCGCACGGCCCTGCCAATATGCAACGCGAGACAGGGAGATGGGGGTCGTGGCCGTCTTGGCGACGGCTGCGAAGTGCCCCGAGGCCTTCGCAGGCTCGTTCAGGAAGCGCAGGGCGATCCAGCCTGCATGGAACTCCGCCTCGATCTGCTGCGCCGGAGATTCGGCCGCGTGATGGCTGGCCACCTCGTAGGCCGTCTTGGCATCGCCCTTGTCGAGAAGCTCCCGGGTGATCAGGCGCTGCTCGGCCCACCATTCGTCCCCATCGACCCGCAGCTCCGGATCGCGCGGGGCCTGCATGATGATGCCAGCGGCTTCGACCAGGTTGTTGCTGCGGCGCTGGAGCAGGGCGCGGGAGAAGAGATAGGACGGGTCGCTGCGCAGGGAGGCCGGGACGGCCGCGAAAGCCTTCTGGGCTTTCTTCTTGCCCTGGAACACGGCCATGCGTGCCTTGACGAGAAGCCCGTAATCCTTGCCCGCGTGGCCCGCGGCCCGCTGGGCTCCGCCCCAGTTCTCCTTCAGGAGCAGCCGCTCCATGCGGAAGCGGTGATCGGCCTGGGAGAGCACGCCTGGGAACTGGTCGAGGATGCGGCGCTCCAGGTCGGGGCCGAAATTGTCCTCGCGCCAGACATGGCGGATCTTCTCGTGGGCCTCCTGCTCGAGGCCGTCCGCCTTCAGGGCCGAGGCGAGCGCGATGCGTCCGCCCACTGTGACGGGGGCCTGATTGGCGAAGAAGAAGCGAACCTGGGGCGGCGAGCGGCGCTCGGCCAGCAGGGCATCCTCGCTTCTGCGCCGGATCTGGCTGGTCAGGGGCCAGTCCGGGTAATCCTTCCGAAAGGCCATGATGCGGTCGAAGGTAGCGGGCGCGCCGCTGCGGATCGCGTACCACTCTGCGAGCGCGCGGGCTGCCGGCTGAGCGAGCTTGGTCTTGAGGATCTCGGCCTCGGTCAGATCGTTGTCCCGGTAAGCCTTGAAGATCCCGGCCAAGTGTTCCAGGTCTCCCGGCACCGGATTGGCCGGAACGAAGGTCTCCAGGGGGCTGGCCTGGGATGCCTCGGGCTTCAAGGGGAGCGTTTCGTTGGCCTGGACCGTGAGGGTGGAGAGTTGGACAAGCGCGACGGATGTCACAAGACCAATGAGAAGACGCATGTTGAGGCTCACCCGCTCACCCCTTTCCTGTCGCCCGTATGTGATTGTGACGACGTTTCTCTTGAGGAAACACCAAGTGCCGAGCTAGGACAACTCCCCGAAGGAACGTTTGCGCCCATGCGCCGCACCCCCTATGTGTTAAACCCTTGTGGCCTCTAGGATCCGGCGCGCTTTACCCGAGGAAGATTCATGACCCAATTCAAAGGCTCCATCACGGCCCTGGTGACCCCCTTCAGGGATGGCGCCGTGGATGAGGCTGCGTTCCGGTCCTTCATCAACTGGCAGATCCAGGAGGGCACCAGCGGCCTCGTTCCCGTTGGCACGACCGGCGAGACACCGACGCTGAGCCACAAGGAGCATGACCGGGTCGTCGAGATCTGCGTCGAGGAGACGAAGGGCAGGGTGCCGGTGATCGCCGGCGCCGGCTCCAACAGCACCGCCGAGGCTGTGGCGTTCTCCAGGCACGCGGAAAAGGTGGGCGCCGACGCGGTGCTGATCGTCACGCCTTACTACAACAAGCCGACGCAGGAAGGCCTCTATCAGCATTACAAGGCGATCAACGACGCCATCGGCATTCCGATCATCATCTACAACATTCCCGGCCGCTCCGTGATCGACATGTCGGTGGAGACGATGGCGCGGCTCTTTGAGCTGAAGAACATCGCCGGCGTGAAGGACGCCACTGCCAACATGGCGCGGGTGAGCCAGCAGCGGCAGGTGATGGGGCCGGACTTCATCCAGCTTTCCGGCGAGGATGCCACGGCTCTGGGGTTCATGGCCCACGGTGGCCATGGCTGCATCTCCGTCACCTCGAACGTGGCGCCGCGCCTCTGCGCCGAGATGCAGAGCGCCTGCCTGAACGGGGATTACGCCTCGGCCCTGAAGGTGCAGGACCGCCTCATGCCCCTGCACACGAACCTCTTCATCGAGACCAATCCGACGCCGGTGAAATATGCGGCATCGCTGCTGGGCCTGATGGGAGACGATGTGCGCCTGCCTCTGGTGCCCGCCTCCGACAACGCGAAGCAGGCCGTTCGCTCGGCCATGGTCCATGCGGGCCTGATCAACGCTTAGAAAGCTTATGGCAAAAGACACCAAGACTCCCAACCGCGTCGTCGCCGACAACAGGAAGGCGCGGTTCAACTACGAGATCATCGATACCTACGAGGCTGGGATCGCGCTCACCGGCACGGAGGTGAAATCCCTGCGCCAGGGAAAGGCGACAATCGGCGAGGCCCATGCCGGGCCGTCGGGGGAGGAGTTCTATCTCTTCAACGCCTACATCCCCGAGTACCTGCAGGCCAACCGCTTCAACCACGAAACCAAGCGCCCCCGGCGCCTGCTGTTGCACAAGCACCAGATCAACAAGCTGATCGGCGCCACGCAGCGGGAAGGGTTCACGGTGATCCCGCTCAAGATCTATTTCAACGATCGCGGGCGCGCAAAGGTGGAACTCGGCCTCGGCCGGGGCAAGAAGCTGCACGACAAGCGTGAGACGGAGAAGGAGCGCTCCTGGAACCGGGAGAAGGCCCGTCTCATGCGCGAGAAGGGCTGACGCAAGGGCACTTTGTGCTAGCCTCCCTCAGGTGCGTCCAATCGGGAGGTGAAATATGGCGTCCGTAGCTCTGGTGTCGGTTCTCGGGCCCGATCGGGTCGGGCTCGTCGCGGCCATAGCCGAGCACCTGTTCAACATCGGTGTGAACCTGCGGGACACGACCTTTGCGTCCCTCGGCTCCGGGGCCGAGTTCGTGGCGTTGTGCGAACTTCCGCCGGAGGTGACGGCCGGCGACGTGGAGGCCGGCCTCAAGGAACTCCCGGAACTCGAAGGCGCCGAGATCCGGGCAGTCCCTTATGCGTTCGACCCGAGCCCCGGCCCTGCGGGAAGCGTCACCCATCGCATCGCCATCAGCGGCGGCGATCAGCTCGGCCTCGTGGCCCGGCTGGCCGAGGTCTTCAGGCAGTACGAGTCCAATATCGTGCGGCTCGAGGCGCGCAAGCTGCCGGACGCGGAGGGCGGGCTTTACGTGACGCGCTTTGCAGTCTCAATCCCGCCGGAGCGGACCGATCTGTGTCTCGCCACCGTCAGCAACACCGCCGGAGCGTTGGGGTTGAGCTGTCAGGTTGAAGAGAGCTCGCTCTAGAGCATCGTGCGGACTCAGCGGGCCGCGCTAGCGAAAAGTGGACCCGGTTTTCGCTGGCGCGGCCCGCTGGGTCCGCCCGAACGATGCTCTCATCCAAGAAGAAAGCATCGGATCCGATCCCAAAAGTGCAAGTCCACTTGTGGGTCCGATGCTTTAGCGCAAATGAAAATGGCCGGGGCGGACCCGGCCATGATGCATTTCGTTCGATTATGTCAGACGTCGAACTCGTCGTCCTGCGGCTGGCGGATGCCGTAGCGGCTCTCGAGCGCGGGGCTACGCGGCTGCGGACGGGGGCGATCCCCGTTCTCGTTCATGGGGCGTTGCGGCCGATCCGAGGGATCGCGGCCGATTCGGGAGGCGAGCTGCGACAGGTCGAGGAACTCGTCGGCCTGCCGGCGCAGCTCGTCGGCCACCATTGGCGGCTGCGTGGTGACGGTGGACACCACCGAGACCCGAACGCCACGGCGCTGCAATGCCTCGACGAGGGAGCGGAAGTCGCCATCGCCGGAGAACAGGATCATGTGGTCGATGTAGGGCGCGAGCTCCAGCGCATCGATGGCGAGCTCGATGTCCATGTTGCCCTTCACCTTGCGGCGGCCGGCGGAATCGACGAACTCCTTCGTCGGCTTCGTGACCACGCGGTAGCCGTTGTAATCGAGCCAGTCGATCAGCGGGCGGATGGAAGAATATTCCTGATCTTCTACAAGCGCCGTATAGTAAAAGGCCCGCACGAGCGTTCCACGTCCCTGGAATTCCTTCAGGAGGCGCTTGTAATCGATATCGAAGCCCAGAGTTTTCGTGGTAGCGTATAGGTTGGCGCCATCAATGAAGAGAGCGATCCGCTGCTGGCCTGACATAAGTATTCTCTATCCGTGTCTGCCGGAGCGGCCTAACAACCTTCATTATTCAAGCGACATCTATTATTTACGCAGACAATATAACTGCGCGAAAAATATTCGACGTGCCCCAGAACAGGCTGCTATTAACCCTTCGGACCAGTAATCCTGACAATAGAAAATACTTAATGGCGTGTAAATTCCAAGAGTCAAGTTGTCAGAACCAAGGCAGTCAACCCTGTGCGTGACAAATGAACAGCTATTTTGATTTCAGGTCGCGACTGCCCGGCTTGATGGCCGGAATTGCAGCCAAATCGGGTGGCAGCTGGTCCGCCGCGTAGGCCGGAATGTCGAGCTGGACGAGGGACACGAGGGGAACGCCGAGATCGGCCTTGCCGCCGGAGCGGTCGATTAGGCAGGCGGCTCCCAGAATCGTTCCGGGATGTTCCCGAAGGGACGCCAGGCATTCCCGAGAGGAAAGGCCAGTCGTGACGATGTCTTCCACCATGACGACACGGGCGCCCTCCGGAATCGTGAACCCGCGCCGCAGCGCGAAGGCTCCGTTCTCCCGTTCGACGAAGATCGCCTTGGCCCCCAGATGCCGGGCCGTCTCGTAACCCGGCACGATGCCGCCGACGGCAGGCGAGACCACGTAGTCGACGGCTCCGAACTTCTCCCTGATCCTGTCCGCCAGCGCTCGGCAGACCCGCTCCGTGCGCGCTGGATCCTGGAACACGAACATCTTCTGCAGGAAGACCGGGCTGTGCAGTCCCGACGAGAGAATGAAGTGCCCCTCCAGCAACGCACCTGCGGAGCGGAATTCTTCGAGAACCTCGTTCTGGGTCATGGCTATGCGTCTCCTGATCGACCGCTTTTGGCAGGCTCTCGGGAATGAGGCAAGATCCTCCGGAAAGACAGTTCCTCTGCGTGAGGTGTCGGCGGTTATCTGCCTTCGAGGTCAGCCTGCGCCATTTCCTGAAACATCCGCCAGCCAACGCGGCAACTCCGCGAGCGCCGCCAGTTCCGCAAACCGCGGGTGAGCGGTGGGAAGCGGGGCGTCCTCGTGCGCCCAGACCAGATGGAACGGGATGAGCGCCGCGTAGCTGCCTGCTTCGAGCGCCGGCAGCACGTCGGAGCGAACGGAATTGCCGGCCATGGCAGCGTGTTCCGGGCCGGCGCCGTGGCGTGAGAAGATGCGGGTATAGGTCTCGGCCTTCTTCTCGCTGACGATCTCGATCCCTGAGAAGAAGCTGCCGAGGCCGGAGGCCGCGAGCTTCGACTCCTGGTGGAACAGATCGCCCTTGGTGATCAGCACGAGCCTGTATTGCTCCGAGAGCGCTTCCAGCGCCTCGTGAACGCCGGGGAGGGGTTCCACGGGATGGTTCATCAGCTCACGGCCGATGGCGAGGATTTCGCTGAGGGCTCGGCTCGATATTGCCCCGTCGCTCACCTGGATGGCAGTCTCCATCATCGAGAGCGTGAAGCCTTTCGCCCCATAGCCGTAGAGGCCGAGATTGCGATGCTCCGTCGCCGCGATCTCCGCTTCGAGCCGCTCGACATCGACGAAATCGGCGAGCAGCTCGTTGAAGCGCTGGCGCGTTGATTGGTAGAACGTCTCGTTGTGCCAGAGCGTATCGTCGGCATCGAGACCGAGAACTTCAATCGGCATCGGCAATCCCCGCAGTAGTGTTTCAGGAGCGGTGCTGCGTCGCCTGCACGAAGGCGCTGAACAAGCTGTTGCCGGGATGGTCCTGGGTCGCGAAGGCCTCCGGGTGCCACTGGACGCCGATGGCGAAACGCCGGGACGGGATCTCGACAGCCTCGATCACCCCATCATCCGCCCTGGCGGCAATGACGGCGCGATCAGATACGGCAACGACCGCCTCCTGATGGCGGCTGTTCACATCGAGGCGCGCCGTGCCCAGGATGCGCGAGAGCATCGTGCCCGGGACGATCTCGACGGAGTGCATGGCCGTCCGGTCATCGTGGGTGAGAATATCCGGGCCGGTTTTGCGCACCTCATGCACCATGCGCGCTCCGTGGAGACAGGCGAGCATCTGCATGCCGTTGCAGATGCCGAGCACCGGCTTGTCGCGTTCGAGAAATCCCCGCATGAGCGCCTGCTCGATCTCGAGCCGTTCCGATGACGGGTAGCGGGACTCGTCGCCGGCAACGTACCAGTCGCGAGGAAACCGGATGCGGCCGCCGACGCTCACGAAGCCGTCGAATTCCTCCACGACCGGCTCGATCATTTCTGCCAGATAGGGAATGCCGAAGGGCAGGCCGCCGGCGCGCTGGACGGCGACGAAATACGCCTTCGTCGTTTCGTAAAGCGTTCCGCCGCTGCTGGTGTTCTCGTCCATGATGACGGCGATGCGAGGTTTGCGTGACATGGGGTCTTATCCGGTTACGCGATCGACGCGGCTCACCACGCGCTTGGCGCGCAGTTCCGCGATGATAGCATTGAGATGCTTCAGGTCCCAGACCGTCAGGTCGATGGTGATGTCGGTGAAGTCCTGCGTGCGGCGCTTCATGGAGACATTGTCGATGTTGCCGTCGTGATCGGCGATCACCTGCGTGATCTGGGCGAGCGATCCGGGCTCGTTGATCGACTGCAGCTTGATGCGCGCCGGGAAGCGCTGGGTCGAACCCGCTTCGAGATCCCAGCGCACGTCGATCCAGCGGTCAGGCTCATTGTCGTAGGCCGCCAGGGAGGGAGACTGGATCGGGTAGATCGTCACGCCTTCGCCGGCGGTCATGATGCCGACGATGCGGTCGCCCGGCACGGCGCCGCCTTCCGGTGCGAAGTGGATCGGCATGTCGGTGCTGAGGCCGCGGATCGGAATGCCGCTCGTGTGCTCGCCGGGGCTCTTCTTGCCGGTGCCGTCGGGATGTCCGCCCCTGCCGTCGCGCCGCTCCTCGAAATAATCGGGGTAGACGGCGCGCACCACGTCGCCGGAGAACATCTCGCCGCGGCCCACAGCTGCCAGAACATCCTCGACGGAGGCTCGCGCCAGGCGGGGAAGGGCGCCTTTCAGCTTCTCGTCGGAGAAGGGGCGGCCGGCCCGCTCGAAGGCGCGCTCCAGGATCTGATGGCCGAGGCCGGTATATTGCCGGCGCACGGCCGCGCGGGTGGCGCGGCGAATCGAGGCGCGGGCCTTGCCGGTGACCACGAGGGATTCCCAGGCGGCCGGAGGCGTCTGCCCTTCGGCGCGCACGATCTCCACCTCGTCGCCGTTCTGCAGCTCGGTCAGCAGCGGCGACATGCGGCCGTTGATCTTGCAGCCGACCGCCGTGTTGCCGACATCCGTATGGACCGCATAGGCGAAGTCGATGGGCGTCGCGCCCCGGGGGAGGGCAATGAGGCGGCCCTTCGGGGTGAAGCAGAAGACCTGGTCATGGAAGAGTTCGAGCTTGGTGTGCTCCAGAAACTCCTCCGGGTTGTCGCCTTCCGCCAGCAGGTCGATGGTCCGCCGCAGCCATTGATAGGCGCGGCTCTCCGTAGCGAGGCGCGAATTGTCGTTCACGCCTTCCTTGTAGAGCGCATGCGCCGCGATGCCGTATTCCGCCACCTCGTCCATGTCGTCGGTGCGGATCTGGAGTTCCACGCGCTGGCTGCCGGGGCCGATCACGGTGGTGTGGATCGAGCGGTAATCGTTCTGCTTCGGGGTCGAGATGTAGTCCTTGTAGCGGCCCGGCACCATGGGCCAGCTGGTGTGGACCACGCCGAGCGCCCGGTAGCACTCGTCGAGGGTGTTCACGATGATCCGGAAGGCGAAGATGTCGGAGAGCTGTTCGAAGGAGACGGATTTCCGCTCCATCTTGCGCCAGATGGAATAGGGCCGCTTCTGGCGTCCGGTCACCACCGCCTCGATCCCCTGGGCGCGCAGCTTGGTGGTCAGGGTCCGCTCGATCTCGTCGACCAGCTTCTCGCTCTTGGCCGAGAGCTCGTGCAGGTGGCGGCGGATGGCCTCGTAGGCTTCCGGGTCGAGGTTCTGGAAGGACAGCTCCTCCAGTTCCTCGCGCATTTCCTGGATGCCCATGCGCCCGGCGAGCGGCGCATAGATGTCGAGGGTCTCCTCGGCGATGCGCTTGCGCTTTTCCGGCGGCATGAACTGGAGGGTCCGCATGTTGTGCAGGCGGTCGGCGAGCTTGACCAGAAGCACGCGCACGTCGTCGGCCACGGCCAGCAGGAGCTTGCGGAAGTTCTCCCCTTGAGCGGCCCGCTTCGAGACGAGGTCGAGCCGCTTGATCTTGGTGAGGCCGTCGACGAGGGCGCCGATCTGAGGCCCGAAGGTCTTGTTGATCTCCTCCAGGGTCGCCTGCGTGTCCTCCACGGTGTCGTGCAGGACCGCCGCCGCGATGGTCGCGTCGTCGAGCTTGAGGTCGGTCAGGATGGCGGCCACCTCGAGGGGGTGGCCGAAGAACAGGTCGCCGGAAGCGCGCTTCTGGGTGCCGTGGGCCATCATGGCATACACGTAAGCGCGGTTGAGAAGCGCCTCGTCGGCCGAGGGGTTGTAGCGCTTGACCCGCTCGACGAGTTCATACTGGCGCATCATGCGGCCGACATCTCCTTTGGGCCCGGTCTCTCTGGCTTAAAATCGGGAAGGTATTGAGGATATTGTACAACGTCTTCTGACCGCAAGCTGAATACCTCGCCACAGGGCAGGCTAGCCGGGTCGTGGTTAAGCCCTCCAACGAAAAAGCCCGGCGCAGGGCCGGGCTTCTCGAAAGGCTTGGTGACGCTTACTCGCGCTCGTCGTCGTCCGCGCTGTTGCTCGGGGGCACGAGGCCCTCCAAGCCGCGCAGCAGGTCGTCCTCGCTCATGCGGTCGAACTGCACGTCCGCGTCGTTGTCGCTGCCCGTGGAGGGGGCTGCGGCGGTGTTGCTGAGCATCGGCACGGCCTCGGCCTCCGGCTCGTCCACCTCGACATACTTCTGCATGGAGTGGATGAGCTGCTCCTTTAGGTCGTCCGGAGCGATGGTCTCGTCGGCGATCTCACGAAGAGCCACGACCGGGTTCTTGTCGCGGTCGCGATCGATCGTCAGCGGCGAGCCCGACGAGATGAGGCGGGCCCGGTGGCTGGCCAGCAGCACGAGCTCAAACCGGTTGTCGACCTTGTCGATGCAGTCTTCGACGGTCACGCGAGCCATGCGGGGCTCCTTCTTCAGGTTCAAGAAATATCGGAAGGGGGACCGGATACACCGGTTGTCTCAAGAAAACAAGGGGATGGGTTCCGCGGCGGGCCTGTGTCCAAGCCGAGGGGGCAGGTGCGAGGGCGCACGGCGGAGGTACCCCGGCCTAGGTAGTGTTTCCCAAGGCCAAGCCTGAGGAGGGCAAGCCTGGGGAGGGTCGGTCTTTGGGAGCCTTGAGATCCGTTCTTCGAAGTTTCGGTCACGCCCTGGACGCCGTCCTGAGGCGTTTCAGCCTGCAACGGCCTCCGGTCAACCGGCAGATGCTGCGGGGCTGGAGGCGCCTCATCTGATCACAGCTCAAGTGCGGGGCAGCGCGCGCTTCGCCTTGACTCCTTGCCTTGCGGGTGCGAGTCCCGCGCGGATTCGTTGAACTGAGGGTTCCGTTCCTGATGACGCGCGCATTCATTTTTCCCGGACAGGGAAGCCAGACGGTCGGAATGGGCAAGGCCCTGGCCGAGGCCTTCCCGCAAGCCAAGGCTGTCTTCGACGAGGTGGATGAGGCTCTGTCCCAGAAGCTCTCCACCCTCATGTGGGAGGGGCCTGCCGAGGAACTGACCCTCACGGCCAACACCCAGCCGGCCCTCATGGCCGTGAGCTTGGCGGCGATCCGGGTGCTGGAGGCCGAGGCCGGTCTCGATCTGAAGCGGCATGCCGCCTTCGTGGCCGGTCATTCGCTGGGCGAATATTCGGCTCTCGCGGCTGCCGGCAGCCTCTCCATTTCCGATACGGCCCGGCTTCTCAGGATCCGCGGCAACGCCATGCAGAATGCCGTTCCCGTGGGGCAGGGCGCCATGGCGGCGCTTCTGGGCCTGGAATACGACGCAGCCCTCGAGGTTGCCCGCGAGGCGGCGCAAGGCGAGGTCTGCGATGCGGCCAACGACAATGGCGGCGCCCAGGTGGTGGTCTCCGGCCATAAGGCGGCCGTCGAGCGGGCCGTGACCATTGCCCAGACCAAGGGCGCCAAGCGCGCCGTGATGCTGGCCGTGTCCGCCCCCTTCCATTGTGCCCTCATGCAGCCGGCGGCCGATGCCATGCGGGAGGCCCTGGACCGGGTGACCGTGAATGCCCCCGTCGTTCCCGTCGTGGCCAACGTGGAGGCTGCTCCCATCACGGACCCGGCGGCCATCCGCGATGCCCTGGTCCGTCAGGTCACCGGCACCGTGCGCTGGCGCGAAAGCGTGGCCTTCATGGCCTCCCAGGGCGTCGATGCCTTCTATGAGGTCGGCTCCGGCAAGGTGCTGACCGGCCTCGTGAAGCGCATCGCCTCGGGGGCTTCGTCCGCCGCCATCGGCGGACCTGAGGATATCGCCGCCTTCAAGGCATCCCTGAACGGATAAGAGGAACCCCGCATGTTCGATCTCACCGGCCGCAAGGCTCTCGTCACCGGCGCCACGGGCGGCATCGGCGGCGCCATCGCCCGCGCCCTTCATGCGCAGGGCGCCACCGTGACCCTGTCGGGAACCCGCCGCGCCGCTCTCGACGAACTGGCCTCCTCCCTGGGCGAGCGGGTCCATGTGGTCGAGGCGAACCTGTCCGACAAGGATTCGGTGGAGGCTCTCGTTCCGGCAGCTGAGGCTGCCATGGAAGGGCTCGACATCCTGGTCAACAACGCCGGGGTGACCAAGGACAACCTGTTCATGCGCATGAAGGACGAGGAGTGGGACACGGTGATCGCCGTGAACCTGACCGCCTCCTTCCGCCTTTCCCGGGCCGCCGTGAAGAACATGATGCGCCGCCGCTACGGCCGTATCGTCAATATCGGCTCCGTGGTGGGCTCCACGGGCAATCCGGGGCAGGGCAACTATGCCGCCTCCAAGGCCGGCCTCATCGGCATGACCAAGGCGCTTGCCGCCGAGGTCGCCAGCCGCAACATCACGGTGAACTGCGTTGCTCCGGGCTTCATCGAGTCGCCCATGACCGACGTGCTCAACGAGAAGCAGCGTGAGGGAATCCTGGGCACGATCCCCATGGGGCGCCTGGGCCAGGGAGACGAAATCGCGTCCTCCGTGGTTTATCTCGCATCCCAGGAAGCCGCCTACGTGACGGGTCAGACCCTGCACGTGAACGGCGGAATGGCTATGTTCTAAAGGAACTTATGCCCGTTTCCGGAATCTGTTTGCAGGTGCCGGCACCCTCTCGCCAGACAGGATAAGCTTGTGTTAAGCATGATCCCGATCAGGTCAAAGGGGTTGACCGGCGCTCAAAAATGCGGCTTTGCACGGCGCAGGGTAGCCGTTTCAGCGTTGTCAGCTGAGCAGCTGATCTAAAAATTGATTTCTTAATCCGCCCGATTCCTGAGGCGGCAGCCACTGAGGAAAAAACGATGAGTGACGTCGCTGATCGCGTGAAGAAGATTGTTGTCGAGCACCTCGGCGTCGAAGCCGACAAGGTGGTCGAGAACGCGAACTTCATCGACGACCTGGGCGCCGACAGCCTTGATACGGTCGAGCTGGTGATGGCGTTCGAGGAAGAATTCAACGTCGAGATCCCGGACGACGCGGCTGAGACCATCGTGACGGTCGGCGACGCCATCCGCTTCCTCGAGAAGAACGCAGCCTAAGCGCTGAAGGGGCGTCGGGTGATTCATCCGACGCCCTAATTTTATCAATCGATAGGGCAGGAATTCATGCGCCGGGTAGTTGTTACAGGTCTTGGCATGGTCACTCCGCTGGGAAGCGGGGTCGATGCCACATGGTCACGCCTCGTCGAGGGGCAGAGCGGCGCCGGCAGGATCACGGATTTCCAGGTCGACGACCTGGCCTGCCAGATCGCCTGCCAGATCCCGCGCGGCGACGGCACCGACGGCACCTTCAACGCCGACGAGTGGATGGAGCCGAAGGAGCAGCGCAAGGTCGACCCCTTCATCGTCTATGCCATGGCGGCATCCACGATGGCCCTGCGCGATTCCGGCTGGGAGCCCAAGACCTACGAGGAGCAGTGCGCGACCGGCGTGCTGATCGGCTCCGGCATCGGCGGCATCGGGGGCATCTATGAGGCCTCCGCCACCCTGATCGAGCGCGGCCCGCGCCGCATCTCGCCCTTCTTCATTCCGGGACGCCTCATCAACCTCGCCGGCGGCTACGTGTCCATCGAGCACGGCCTGAAGGGCCCCAACCATGCGGTGGTGACCGCCTGCTCCACGGGCTCCCATGCCATCGGCGACGCCGCGCGGCTCATCGCCCTGGGCGATGCGGACGTGATGGTGGCCGGCGGCGCGGAATCGCCGATCAACCGCCTGTCCATCGCAGGCTTCGCCGCCTGCCGGGCCCTGTCCACCAATTTCAACGACGACCCGACCCGCGCCTCGCGCCCCTACGACAAGGACCGTGACGGCTTCGTCATGGGCGAGGGCGCCGGCATCGTGGTGCTGGAGGAATACGAGCACGCCAAGGCGCGCGGCGCCAAGATCTATGCCGAGGTCATCGGCTACGGCCTGTCGGGCGATGCCTATCACATCACCTCGCCCTCGGAAGACGGCGACGGCGCCTATCGCTGCATGGCGGCCGCCCTCAAGCGGGCTGCCATCGACGTGTCCGAGATCGACTACGTCAACGCCCACGGCACCTCGACGCCGCTGGGCGACGAGCTGGAGCTGAAGGCGGTCGAGCGGATCATGGGCAATGCGGCGGGCAAGCTCTCCATGTCCTCCACCAAGTCGGCGATCGGTCACCTTCTCGGCGCCGCCGGCGCCGCCGAGGCGATCTTCTCGATCCTGGCCATCCGGGACGGCATCATTCCGCCGACCATCAATCTCGACAATCCGTCGGTGGAGACGGCCATCGACCTCGTGCCGAAGCAGGCCAAGCGCAAAGAGGTCAATGTGGCCCTGTCGAACTCCTTCGGGTTTGGCGGAACAAACGCTTCGCTCATTCTTCGTCGCGTATCCTGATAACGGCGGGCCTGTTACGGCTTTTCGCCATAATCCCTGCTAGGGTGTCGGCGGACCGGCAGGACCGCCGGCCGATACCAGAAAAGCGGCGTGATGTTCGGACGAAAGAAAAAGATCCTTCTTGCTCCCGTGGACGATTCCGAGAACGGATCGTCACAGCCCCGCCTGGCGCCCCGGTCCCCGAGCGAGGCCATCAAGCCGTCGATGGCTCCCCCGCCGCCGCCGAGGCTCCGCCGCCGCCGCAGGGGCATGCTGTCCCTGCTCAGCGGGCTGCTGACCCTGCTCGTGGCCGTGGCGATTGCCGGCATCTTCGGCTTCTCCATGCTGCAGCAGGAGGTGACCGCCGACGGGCCGCTGCAGAGCGACAAGGTCGTGGTGATCCCCCGCAACACCGGCACGGGCGAGATCGCCCAGATCCTCAAGCAGGAGGGTGTGATCGAGCAGCCTCTGCTGTTCCAGACCTATGCCTACATGAATCGCCAGCGCGGGCAGCTCAAGGCCGGCGAGTTCCAGTTCAAGGCGGGGACCAGCGTCGAGGAGGCCATCGACACCCTGATCCAGGGCCGGGCCATCCTGCACTCCGTCACGATTCCGGAGGGGCTCACCAGCGAGCAGATCCTGTCCCGCCTCTATGAGCACGAGATCCTTGCCGGCGACGTCGCCGAGACCCCGCGGGAAGGCTCGCTCCTGCCCGATACCTACAAGTTCGAGCGCGGCACCACGCGCCAACAGATCATCAACACCATGCAGACGGCCCAGCGCCAGGCGATCGAGCAGATCTGGCAGCGCCGCTCGCCCGAACTGCCGATCAAGTCGCCGCAGGAACTCGTGATCCTTGCCTCCATCGTGGAGAAGGAGACGGGCCGGGCCGACGAGCGCACGCGGGTCGCAGGCGTCTTCATCAATCGCCTGATGAAGCGCATGAAGCTCCAGTCCGATCCTACCATCGTCTACGGGCTCGTGGGCGGAAAGGGCACCCTGGGCCGCGGCATCCTGCGCAGCGAGATCCAGGCTGCGACGCCCTACAACACCTATGTGATCGAAGGCCTGCCCCCGGGGCCCATCGCCAACCCGGGCCGGGCTGCGCTCGAAGCGGTGGCCAATCCGTCCAGGACCAAGGACCTCTACTTCGTGGCCGACGGCTCCGGCGGTCACGCCTTCGCCGAGACCTATGAGCAGCATCAGCGCAACGTGGCCCGCTGGCGGCAGATCGAGAAGAGCCGCCCGGCGCCTGACGCCGATGTGGATCGCGTGGCCCCCGACGGCGACCAGACGAGCCTGCAGCCCGGCGCGGCACCCGCGCTGCGCGGCACGGCGAGCGCCCTGCCGGCTGCAGGCGGACGCCCGGGACGCGGCTTCGATGCCAGCGAGGGAACCGACAAGGATCCGCTCAAGAACAAGAGCTTCGACCTGAGCAACCCGAAGAACGTTCCGGCCCTCCAGCAGCCATGAGGGACGGGGAGAAATCCCCGTTCCGTGCAATCGACTCTTGGATCGGCGCGCATTATGGTCGCGCCGATTTTTCATTCCGTTCGAGGTTTCACGCATGTCCATTGCGAGCATGACCGGCTTTGCCCGCGAGGCCGGCGTCACCGGCGCCTATCAATGGGCCTGGGAACTCAAGACCGTGAACGGGCGCGGGCTCGAAGTGCGGGTTCGGACACCCTCCGGGCTCGACGCCATGGGCGAGGAAGCCCGCGGGCAGATCATCAAGGCGCTCACCCGCGGCCAGGGCCAGCTCAACCTCTCCCTGAACAAGGCCTCGTCCGCCCCTAAGCTGCGTGTCAACCAGGATGTGCTGCAATCGCTGCTCTCCGCCCTGAATGGCCTGTCGCTTCCGGACAACGTGAAGCCGGCCTCCCTCGACGGCCTCCTTGCCGTTCGCGGCGTGGTGGAGCTCGACGACGACGCCGACGATCCGGGGCAGAATGAGGCGCTTGGTGCCGCATTGCGCGCCGGTATCGGCGCGCTGATCGAATCGCTCAAGGCGGCCCGGCTGAAGGAGGGGCAGGCGCTCTCCGCCGTCCTCGGGCAGCAGCTCGATCTGATCTCGCGGCTCGTCGACGAGGCCGAGGCCGCGCCCGCCCGCCAGCCGGAGGCGATCCGCGCCCGGCTGGAGGCTCAGATCGCGGAACTGTTCGAGGGCAAGCACGCCCTCGATCCGGCACGCCTGCATCAGGAGGCGGTGCTGATCGCAGCCCGCGCGGATATCCGCGAGGAGCTTGACCGCCTGCGCGCCCATGTGGATGCCGCGCGCGGCCTGTTGCAGGAGGGCGGTCCGGTCGGCCGGCGTCTTGATTTCCTGGCGCAGGAATTCGGCCGTGAGGCGAATACCCTGTGCGCGAAAGCCAATGATGTCTCCCTGTCGCGGATCGGCCTTGAACTGAAGGCCGTGATCGAGCAATTCCGCGAGCAGGTTCAGAACGTGGAGTGATGCGGTGAGCCAAGATCCGAAGTCGCCGGTCGGCCGTCGCGGCCTGATCCTCATCCTGTCGTCGCCATCGGGTGCCGGCAAAACCACGCTCACCCGCAGCCTTGTCGAGGAGCGGGCCGGCGTCCTGTCGGTCTCCGTCACCACACGTCCCAAGCGCCCCTCCGAAATCGAGGGCAAGCACTATCACTTCATCGACGTGGAAGAGTTCAAGGCGATGCGTGATCGCGACGAACTCCTGGAATGGGCCGAGGTGCATGGCAATTTCTACGGCACGCCGCGCAAGCCCGTGGAGAAGACCCTGGCAGCCGGCCAGGACATGGTTTTCGACATCGACTACCAGGGCACCCGTCAGGTGCGGCAGAAGCTTCCCGACGACGTGGTGACCGTCTTTGTGCTGCCTCCGAGCTTCAGGGAGCTGAAGGCGCGCCTCGAGCGCCGGGCGGAGGACGCGCCCGAGGTCATCGCCAAGCGCCTTGCCAATGCCCGCGTCGAGATGGAACGCTGGGTCGAGTACGATTACGTCATCGTCAACGAGGACCTCGACCGCTCCTTCCAGAGCCTGAAGGCCATTCAGGCCGCCGAGCGCCTCAAGCGCGACCGCCTCGTCGGCCTCTCGGATTTCGTCGAAGGGCTCTTGGCCGAGAAGCTCGACTAGCTCGGCATTCCCGGTCAGACCAGCGCCAACTCGTTCCGGCGCTCATGGCGGGCGATGGCATGCCCGATCAGCACTTCCATCAGCTCGCTCTGCGGCAGGCCTCCGGCCTCCCAGAGCTTGGGATACATGCTGATGGCGGTGAAGCCCGGCAGGGTGTTCACCTCGTTGATGAACAGGCTGTCCTCGCTCTTCGGGTCGACGAAGAAATCGACGCGGGCCAGGGCCTCGCATCCCAGAACCTTGAAGGTCTCGACCGCAAGCTCCTGGATGCGCCGCGCCTGGTCTGCGGTGAGTTCGGCCGGGATGCGCAGGAGGGCGCCGTCCGCATCGATGTACTTCGCGTCGTAGCTGTAGAAGCCATGGCTGCCGGCCGGCACGATCTCGCCAAGCGGGGAGGCCTTGATATCGCCCGCCGCGTTCTCCAGCACGGAGCACTCGATCTCCCGCGCTCCCGTAACGCTGCGTTCCACCAGCACTTTGGCGTCATAGCGGAAGGCTTTCTCGCAGGCCTTGGCGAACTCCTCAGGCGATGAGGCGCGGGAGACGCCGACCGAGGAGCCCATATTGGCAGGCTTCACGAAAAGATCGGGCGTCCCAAGGGCATCCATCGCCGCCCGGTAGTCGGCGCGGGTGCCGGGCGTCAGGGTGAGGAAGGGAACGACAGGCAGGCCGCTGTCGCGCAGCAGCCGCTTGGCCACGTCCTTGTCCATGGCAGCGGCGGAACCCATCACGCCCGAGCCCACATAGGGGATGTTGGCGAGTTCCAGGAAGCCCTGGACGGTGCCATCCTCTCCGTTCGGGCCGTGGAGCACTGGCACGACGGCATCGAGGCGCAGGGTGCTTGAGCCCGAGCCGCCGTTCAGGACCATCATCTCGCCCGCACCGCCCGGCAGCAGGGCGACCTGCGGCGCTCCCTCGGGAATCTCCAGGGATTTCGCCCCCCGTCCGCCACCATTGCCGCTGTCGCAGAGGAGCCAGCGCCCGTCCCGGCCGATGCCGATGGGGACGATGTCGTAGCGGTCCGGATCGAGGGCGCGCAGCACATTGGCGGCCGAAAGCCTGGAGACCTCATGCTCGGCCGAGCGGCCTCCGAACAGAAGCCCGATCCTCTTGCGCGGCTGCGACATGCCCGCTTCCTCCTCTCGCGGCCGTGTGGGGCCGTTTGCCTGAGCAATCATGGGAGAGGGCGGTTAAGGTCCCATGAAGAGCCCGCTCCACTCCCGTCGAGCGGCTGCATATAGGCTGGATCGGGGGCGAGGCGAGCGGCCGAGCCGCTTTAGACCCGTGAGCCGCGCGTTGCGTCCAGGGCATTGGCCAGCGCCACGTAGCCCTCGACGGGGATGTTCTCGGCCCGGGTCGTCTCTTCGAGCCCGGCCGCCCGAATGATCTCGGCCGGATCGGGCGTGAGGGATTTAAGGCTCTGGCGCAGCATCTTGCGGCGCTGCCCGAAGGCCGCCCGCGTGACCGCCTCCAGCGCTTCGAGCCGGCAGGGCAGCGGGTTCGCTCGCGGCGTCAGGTGGACGACGCTTGAGGTGATCTTCGGCGGCGGCACGAAGGCCGATGGCGGCACATCGAAGAGGATGCGCGACTCCGAGCGCCAGCCGCAGAGGACGCCCAGGCGCCCGTAATTTTTCGGATCGCTCTCGTCGGCCACGATGCGCTCGGCCACCTCACGCTGGAACATGAGGGTGAGCGAGGCCCACCAGGGCGGCCAGACTTCGGTGGTGAGCCATCCGGTCAGGAGAGCCGTGCCGACATTGTAGGGCAGGTTGGCGATGATCCGCACGAGCCCTTCGCCCACGAGCGGGCGCGGGTCGAACTCCAGGGCATCGGCCTCGACCACCTGAAGCCGGCCCGGATAGCGCTCAGCGATCTCGGCGAGCGCAGGCAGACAGCGGGTGTCGCGCTCGATGGCGACCACCCTCCTGGCGCCGGCCGCGAGGATCGCTCGGGTCAGGCCGCCTGGGCCGGGGCCGACCTCAATGACGGTGGCATCCTCCAGCGGTCCCGCCGAGCGGGCGATGCGGCTGGTGAGATTGAGGTCGAACAGGAAGTTCTGGCCCAGCGACTTCTTGGCCATGAGGCCGTGAGTCCGAACCACCTCGCGCAAGGGGGGGAGGTCGTCGATCTGGCTCATGGGCTGCCCAACCGGGCTGCGAGCTTGATGGCGGCGATGAGGCTGTCGGGTCGGGCAATCCCCTGGCCTGCGATGTCGAAGGCGGGGCCGTGATCCGGGGAGGTGCGCACGAAGGGAAGCCCGAGGGTGACGTTGACCGCCTCGTCGAACGCGATGGTCTTGATCGGGATGAGGGCCTGATCGTGATACATGGCGAGCGCCGCATCGTAGCGGCTGCGGGCGCGGGCGTGGAACATGGTGTCGGCGGGCAGGGGGCCTGCCGCCTCGATACCCTCCTGGCGCAGGATGTCGATGGCCGGGGCGATGACGCCGCCATCCTCCGCCCCCATCGCTCCGTTCTCGCCTGCGTGCGGATTGAGGCCCGCGAGCGCCAGCCTCGGATTCGCGATGCCGAAACGCTCCCGCAGCTCCCGGGCCACGATCCGCCCGGTCAGAACGATCAGGTCCGTGGTGAGGGCCGAGGGCACGTTCGCAAGCGGAATGTGCACGGTCACAGGCACCACCGCCAGTTGCTCGCTCCAGAGCATCATCACGGGATGGAACGTCTCATTCGTGCCCTCTGAAGCCAGGGCAGCGAGATATTCCGTATGGCCTGGATGCCGGAACCCGGCCTCGTAGAGGACGTGCTTGGCGATGGGATTGGTGACCAGCGCCGAAGCCGCTCCCTGCCGGACCAGTTGCACGGCTCTCTCGATGGATTCGACCACCGATGCCGCAGCGCCTGCATCGGGCCGGCCGGGCTGCGCGGCGACCGAAACGCTCAAGGGGAGAACCGGGAGGGCCTTCGGAAACACCTTCGGGATCTGCGCTGTCTCGACGGCGATGATCGGCACATCCCAGCCCTGGCTCTGCGCAACCCGCTCAAGGAAGGCAGGGTCGCTCAACACCGCGAAGGGGGGCAGGGCGTGTTCCTTCCGCAGCAGCCAGGCCCTCAGGGCCAGTTCCGGCCCGATCCCGGCAGGATCACCCTGCGTCAGCAGGAGTGAGGGCAGGTTCAAGTTCGGCACCCGTGTCTTTCGCCGTCACTCATCTGCGGAACCGCTGAGCCTTTGAGTATAGCCCACCTCACCGAGAGAGCGGAGCTCAAGGCTGAACGCGACCGTGTGGTTCTGCTCCCTCTCGCCCGAGGTCAGGGTCACGTCGCGCGGGGTGATGCTGTAGCTCACCGAGAAGGTCGTGCACTCGTCGATATAGCCCAGTCCCAGGGACATGCCGGCAACATAAGCGACGTTCTCACGCCCGAACACCGCTGCTCCCGGAGCAACTATCTCTTCGCGCGCCACGAGATAGCGGTCCAAGTCAAGGAGGACCGAACCCGTGACGAACCAATTCGGCGTCATGTCCCAGCGGGCGGAGGCCAGCAGGCCCTCGCGGCGGGTCGGGTAGCCGATGGCGGGCTGAGCCTCGTACCGGGCATAGGTCAGCGAAGTCGAGACCGGCAGGTAGGGATTGAAGTTCGCCCGGATGCCGGCCTCGAACCGGTTCAGGCTGAAATCCTCTTGATCGAAGCGTCCACGCGACACGAAGGCGAAATTGGCATTCGGTGAGATCTGGAAGCGACCGACATAGTCGGATGCCCGCGAATCCAAGCCCGAATCCAGGCCCACATTGGCCAGGTCGCCCTGCCGGAAGGAGTTTCGCCCCGCGATCTGATAGGACTGGCCGAACAGCACATTGGCATAGAAGTCGTCCGCGCCGGTGACCGTGTACTGCAGGCCAACGTTGGCGCGCACCCCGCCCTCGACCCGGTCGTAGCCGGAGAACTTGTCCCAATCGAAGAGCGACGTGTCGTCGAACACCAGGCTCTGGGCATCCTCGTTGGGAAGGGTGCCGATCCGGGTCTCGTTCGGGCGAGCGATGATCTGGGCAATCGGCTCCAGGATCTGCTGGCCCGAGGTGCCCAAGCTGGCGATGAAGGGATAGCGGTATTCGAGCCCGATCGCCGGGGTGGCGCGGAAGAGATAATCGTCATCCGCATCGATGAAGTTGGCGAGCTGCGGGTTCTGGTAGCCGTGGAAGTCGGGAGCGATCCAGAAATTGTCAGCTCGCAGATAGGCGAACGGCGTCCAGACCTGGCCGATGGGGTCGATGAACTCGCGCCGCCAGGAAGCCGTGACCGAAGCCCGCGACGTGGAGCCGCTGATGCCGCGAACAAGGCATCGTTCCGGGTCAAAAACAGTGCAGGTCCGGGCAATGCCGAAGTAGGAGGCATTGCTTGGGGACAACGGATCGAATTGGGCAGCCTCGCGGGAGAGGCTAGTGACGTTCACGTCGATGGCGAATTCGCCGCCGATGGTAGAGGGCGTGAAGCGCCTGTTATAGTCGATCACCGGGGCCACGACCGGCTGCTGCTTCTGCCAATCGTAGGTGGAGAGGGTCTTGAAATAATAGCCCCGCGCATCGAAGAACGAGCGGTCGCCCTGTCCCTGGAGATAGACGGTCGAGATCGATTCCTTAACGTAATAGTTGCTCAGGCTCTCGCTGCGGATGCGATAATTCGTGAGGAACCACTTGTCGGACACGAGGGCGATGTCCCAGCCCCAGCGCCAGTTGTCGTTGATGAAGAACTCGCCCGTCGTCTCCAGGGAGCCGCGGAAGTCGCGGTCGCGTGCTCCGTACGGTGAGGGAAGGAAAGCCTCAGGGTCGAGCTGGTTGATGCCGGCCGCGCGGATGTTGTAGGCGCCGGTCTCCAGGCGATGGCGCCACTCGACCTGCCCGAGGAGGCCCTGGCGGCTCAGGATGGTCGGGCTGATCGTCAGGTCGTAATTGGGAGCGATGGCCCAGAAGAACGGAATCGAGCCGCCATAGCCCAGGGTGTTCGAATAGATGTAACGGGGTGCCAAAAAGCCCGTCTTGCGCTTGACGGTCGGATCCGGCGTCCAGAAATAGGGCAGATACGCGACCGGGATGCCGAGGAGCTCAAGGGTCGCATCCTCGTAATAGATCGTACGTTCGCTGTTGTTGTGGATGATCTTGGCCGCCTTCACCTGCCAGAGCGGGGGGCGTTCCGGATTGTCCTTGCAGGGTTCGCAGGCCGTATAGGTGCCGCGCTCGAAAATCGTGGTCTCGCCCTCGGCGCGCTCGGCCCTCGGGGCGGAGAAGCGGGTCGTGAGGGGACGGCCCTGCTCCACGGTGGTCTGCACCACCCTCAGGGAATCGATGAAGCCGCTTCTGAAGTCGTCCGTGAGTTCGAAACGGTCGCCCGTCGCGACGGTGCCGTTGGCATCCGTCAGACGGGCATTGCCCTCGGCGAAGACCCGGCCGGTGTTCCGGTCATAGGTGACACGGTCGGCCTGGAGCGTCCGGCCCTGGTAGTTCATCTGCACGTCGCCGGAGGCGGCAATCGTGTTCCGGTCCTTGTCGTAGACGATTTCCTTAGCGTCCACGAGGAGGCGGTCCTCCCCGGATCCCGATTGGGCGCGGGCGCCGATAGCCTCGTTGAGCGTGGCTTGGGCAAGCGCAGGCATTGACCCAGCAGCACAAACCAGTGCCGCTGCGACCGCAGACGTTGCGATCGTTGCCTTAAGCCGCCGCATCCCCACTCCTTCGCAATACTTCTTCTCGAGAACGGTCAGCCGTCCTCTTGGTACAATAACGCCAAGGTCCCTAAGAGACTGCCTACTACAGCAGGGAACCAAGCCGCAACAAGGGAACTGATGATTCCGGAGGCTCCAAGCTCCGCCATAAGCTCAGTGGCGACATAAAGCATGAACCCGGCTGCGACGCCACCCAGAACCATCATGGCTACACCGCCAAATCGAAAGAATCTTAACGACACGGAAGCGGCCACGAAAACCATGGCGATGAAGAGCAGAGGACGGGCCAGAAGCAGGTCGTAATGGAGCTGGTAGGTGGTGGCGTTGATGTCTGCCTGCTCCATCCTGTCGATCGTCTCCTTCAGGTCCCAGAACGGGACCGCATCGGGGTCGATGAAGCTCTGTCGAACCTGCGAGGGCTGCAGGCTCGAGGCAATCAGGTAACGGTCATGGGACCGGGGCTCCTCGGTGGCGGACAGAACCCTGGCGTCCTTCAGCTCCCAGAAGCCCTCGTGCAGGTTCGCTTCGCGGGCCTCGACGCGATGGCTGAAAGTGCCGTCGTGGTCGAAGGCATAGACCGTGACGTCATAGAGGGTCGCGGTGTCCGTCGCAGAGCCTGTCGCCCGGAAAATGGCCTGCCCGTCGAGGCTCCTCTGGCGAAGCCAGATCGGCTTGTCGCGGGTCTGGACATTCCTGGAGAAGATGCTCGTCTCCAGGGCAGAGGCGCGCTGCTTGAGGACGGCCGAGAGGGGGTTGTAGACGGTGACGGAGAGCACGCCGATCAGGATTGCGATGAGGAGCCCCGGCTGGAGGAACTGCCAGGCGGAGATGCCTGCCGCGCGCGCCACCACCAGCTCGAGCTTGCGGCTCAGCTGCAGGAGGGCCGCCATGCTGCCGAACAGTACGGCGAAGGGCATCACCTGCTCGGCAATGGACGGAGTGCGGAACAGGGCCAGCTGGGCAATCGCCGCCGTCGTCGCCTCCGGCGCGTCGCCCGCCCGGCGCATGAGCTCCACGAAATCCAGGGTGTAGACGAGGGTGAAGACCGTCGCAAAGACCATGACGATGGTCTTGAGGAACTGCCGTGAGAAATAGAAGCCAAGGGTCCGGCCGATCAGCATGGTCAGGCTTTCTGGGCCGCAGGGGAACGGGCCGGCAGGAGATTGTTGATCGCTTTCAGAACCCTGGCCTGGGCCGACCGCATGGCCGGTCCTTGCAGGATGAGCAGCAGGCTGATCAGGATGCTCGCCAAGGGTACGGCATAGATCGCAACGACCGCGACCGGGGTCCGGGCCACGGCGCTGTTGGCGGCAAAACCGAGGATTCGCATCAGCACGATCGCCACCACCGCGCCGGCGATCGCCAGGCTACGGCCTTGGCGCGTCGTGCGGGCCTCGCCGAGAGCCGCGAAGGCGATCATCATCATGGCGAGCGGGTAGAGCCAGGAGGACAGGCGCTCGTGCAGCTCGGCCCGGAAACGCTCCGGCTGTGCCTGGTAGAGGGGGTCGCTCTTGTCGGGGAACAGCAGCTGGGTGGTGCTTCGCTCCCGCGGCTTGTAGACCACCTCTCCGCCCTCGTTGTTGAACGCCGAGAGATCGACCGCATAGCGCTCGAAGGCCACGATGGAGGAATCGCGGCTGTTCGGCTCCTTGCGCTGAACGCTGCCCTTCTGGAGAACGAGATAGGCCGTTCCGTTCTGCTCGACGGTCTGGCCGCGCTCGGCCAGATACACGATGCCTTTGTTCTTCTCCCGCAGGTCCTCCATGAAGATCCCGAGCAGGGAATCGCCCTGACGTTCCCGGTAATGGAAGGTGATTCCGTTCTCCAGGCTGATGAATTGGCCTTCCTTGGCCATGGTACCCACGAAGTCGGCCCTGATCTTCGTGAACAGCTGCCGCATCTCCTGGAAGCTCGCGGGCATGATGTGGATCGAGATGATCCCGACGATGAGGCAGATGAAGGCCGCCAGCGCCAGGAAGGGGCGCAGCAATCGCCCCGGAGGCATGCCCCCGGCGCTCATGACGATCAGCTCGGAATCGCCGTTCAGCTTGTTCAGCGTGTAGAGGGTGGCCAGGAACAGGGCGACGGGCGCGATGACGCTGATCAAGGCCGGCAGCGAGAGCCCCGTGACGGTCAGGAAGATCAGAAGGGTCTGGCCCTTGCCGGTCAGCAGGTCGAGTTCCCGCAGGGCCTGGGTGATCCAGATGACCCCCGTCAGGGCGACCAGGCAGGCGGCGAAGGCGCTGAAGGTGATTTTCAGGATGTAGCGTTCGAGAAGTGTCATAAGGCCCTTCGCCCCCGGGCGGTGGCGCCCTGGGTATCGTGTCGCACGGTCTCAGGCAAGACGGGCGTTTTCAACAGCCAGAAATTGCGCCGATTTCGCGGCGACTTCCCCGTTCCCGAGCGCGCAATATGATATATGTCCCAACCGTCAGCATCGCGCGTCAGCGCCGCAGCCGGCCTCAAGACCGGACATGCACCAGAACAAAGAGGATTTCATGGCCGACAGCTTCAAGATCGACTTCCAGGCCCACGGCAAGGTCGAATCCGGCGATCTCATCGTCTTCGTCGGGGAGAATCTCAAGCCCACCGCGGCCGTGGCCAAGCAGCTCGGGCCGAAGGCCGTCGATCTGATCGCCAAGGCGGCCGCCGCCGAGAGCTTCAAGGGCAAGGCGAAGTCCGCCATGTCGATCGTGGTCCCCACGGGCCTCTCCGTCGACCGTCTGATCGTGATCGGCACCGGCGGCGAGAAGGACCGGGCCAATGTCGATTTCGCCCAGCTGGGCGGCCTGATCGCCGGCAAGGTGAACGGCAAGCTGGCGACGGTGGTCCTGGACCTGCCCGAAACCGAGGTCTCCCCTGAGGCGGCGGCGGACATGGCCCTCGGCGCCCAGCTGCGCCGCTACAGCTTCGACCGCTACAAGACCAAGAAGAAGGACGAGGACGACGGCAAGGGCGGCGGACGGCTGGTCTTCAGCGTGGCGGATCCCGCGGCGGTGAAGAAGGCCTACAAGGCCCGCGAGGCCGTTCAGCAGGGCGTGATCCTCGCCCGCGACCTCGTCAACGAGCCGCCGAACGTGCTGGGACCCCAGGAATTCGCCGCCCGCGCGCAGGCGCTGACCAAGCTCGGCGTCGAGGTCGAGATCCTGGACGACAAGGCCATGAAGAAGCTCGGCATGGGGGCGCTGCTCGGCGTGGCCCAGGGCTCGGTGCGCGGCGGCCGGGTGGCCATCATGCGCTGGAACGGCGGCAAGGCGAACGACAAGCCCATCGCGTTCGTCGGCAAGGGCGTCGTCTTCGACACCGGCGGCATCTCGATCAAGCCGGGCGCCGGCATGGAGGACATGAAGGGCGACATGGCGGGCGCCGCCTGCGTGGTCGGCCTCATGCATGCCCTGGCGAGCCGCAAGGCCAAGGCCAACGTGGTCGGCGCCATCGGCCTCGTGGAGAACATGCCCGACGGCAATGCCCAGCGCCCCGGCGACATCGTCACCACCATGTCGGGCCAGACCATCGAGATCATCAATACGGATGCCGAAGGCCGCCTCGTGCTGGCCGACGTGCTCTGGTACGTGCAGGACCGCTTCAAGCCCAAGTTCATGATTGACCTGGCGACCCTCACGGGCGCGATCATGGTGGCGCTCGCGCAGGAATATGCCGGCCTGTTCTCCAACAACGACGAACTGGCCGAGCGCCTGACCGCCGCCGGCAAGGCAACCGGCGAGCGGGTCTGGCGCATGCCGCTGGGGCCCGAGTTCGACAAGATGATCGAATCCAAGTTCGCCGACATGAAGAACTCGGCCGGGCGTTTCGGCGGATCGAGCACGGCGGCGTCGCTGCTCCAGCGCTTCGTCAACGATGTGCCCTGGGCTCATCTCGACATTGCCGGAACCGCCATGGGCTCGCCGGCGACGGAGATCAACAAGGGCTGGAGCTCCGGCTGGGGCGTGCGCCTCCTCGACCGCCTCGTGCGCGATCATTACGAGGCCCGGTGATGACATCGGAAAGGGACCGAGGAGCGGCCGCAACCCTTCGCGGCCGCAGGGCTAGTAACCTCCCATGACCGAGGTCCTTTTCTATCATCTCCAGCATCAGCCGCTCGAGGCCGTGCTGCCCACGCTCCTGCAGAAGACGCTGGAGCGCGGGTGGCGCGCTGTGATCCAGGTGACGACCGAGGAGCGGATGTCCGCCCTCGACGATCACCTGTGGACCTTCACCGACGAAAGCTTCCTGCCGCACGGAACGGACCGGGAGGCCCATGCGGCGGATCAGCCGATCCTCATCACCCTGTCGGGCGACAATCCCAACGGCGCCTCCATCCGATTCCTGGTGGAAGGCGCCGACCTGCCGGCCGACATGACGGCCTACCAGCGCCTGGTGATCCTTTTCGACGGCAACGATCTCCAGGCGCTGGCCTTCGCCCGCGACCAGTGGCGGGCCGTGAAGGAGGGCGGCCACGACGCGACTTACTGGCAGCAGGACGAGGGCGGGCGCTGGCAACGGAAGGCGTGAGCTACGCAGATTTACGGAACCCTGTCGTCGGCTTCCGGCCCTCGTTGAAGGCGTTGCGCACGCAAAATTGCTTCTGCCTGGATCTCAATTTGAGCTTCGCGTTCCGCCAAGTAGCTTGCTGCAAGCGCGGTCTGGTTGGCGATCCGTCCCTTGTGCCACAACCAGGCGAAGCTCAATGCATAAAGCGGGCATAAGACTGCCCCGAACCAATGGTAGAGCCCCCCAATCGTGAATGCCCGTTGCGCCTCGGCGATCCCAATGGCGCCATACAAGATAGAAACGACAATGATGAAGTTCTGAGAGCGCGCTCTCATCTTGTGCAAAAAGGCATAAAGCAGGGCGTAGAGCAGCGGAACGGCAAAACCATTGAGAAGAGCTTTCCCGTTTTCCTTGAGCGCGGCAGGAAGAAGAGGCAGGGTCCATTCCACTACCGCTACAGGAGCGAAAATCAGCGCGATGTAAAGGAAAATGCGGCCAGTCCAGATCATCCAAATCGGATAAAGTCTCAAGGTAATATGACTTGATGAATGCATGTTCTACTGCCGGCTTCAGAATAGTTCCAAGCCATGAAACATAGTTTCGGTATTCTGTGAAGGACCTGAAGCAGATGTGATTGTGAATTAGACCCTTATACCTTGGAACGGGGTATCACCTTTCCAGTTTCTTGGAGGCCATAAGGATCATAGCTATGCTTCGCGTCTTCCGTCTGCTCGCTGCTGCTCTCAGCCTCTTCATCATTGTCCCTTTTGCCGGAGCCCAGGAGCAGCAGGCTCAGGGACAGCAGCAGCAGCAGGAGCAGCGCCGGCCCAGGCCCGAGGCCCGGGAAGCGCAGGCGCTGCCGCCGGAATCGGTGACGCGGCATACGCTCCAGCTTCCCGGCCGGACCCTGTCCTTCACGGCAACGGCCGGGCACCTGACCCTCGCCGACCCGCAGGCGGAGATCGGGTTCGTTGCCTATACGCGGGACGATGCCGATCCGGCGACGCGGCCCGTGACCTTCGTGGTGAACGGCGGCCCGGGAGCGTCCTCGGCCTATCTGCATCTTCTCGCCATCGGGCCGTGGCTCCTGCCGCTCGACGGCCCCACGATCAGCCCCTCGGCTCCTCCGGCGCTCGTGCCCAATGCCGAGACCTGGCTCGATTTCACCGACCTCGTCTTCATCGACCCGCCAGGAACCGGCTACAGCCGCGTGGTCGGCGGTGATCCGGTGCGGGAGCGGTTCTATTCCGTCCAGGGCGACATCGACGGACTGGCCGCCTTCGTCATGCGGTGGCTGAAGGAAAAGAACCGGCTCATATCGCCGAAATTCTTTGTCGGTGAGAGCTATGGCGGATTCCGTGGGCCGCTCCTGGCCCAGAAGCTCCAGAGCGATCAGGGCATCGGCTTCAGCGGGCTGGTTCTCGTCTCGCCCGTCTTCGACTTCGACTGGCTCGACCAGGGCGCCGGCGCGCCCTGGATCAATGCGGCCGTTCTGCCATCGCTTGCCGCGACACACCTCTCACGCGATGGCTCCGTCTCGCGTGAGGCGCTGAAGGAGGCGGAAGCCTATGCCTCGGGCGAGTACCTCGTGGACCTGATGCGCGGTCTCCAGGACAAGGAGGCGGTCGAGCGGGTCAGCCGGCGCGTGGCGGAGTTGAGCGGGCTCAGCCCCGAAGTCTCGCGCCGTCTTGCCGGGCGCATCGACATGCGGGCCGCTCAACGGGAGCTGCGGCGCGGCTCGTCCGAGATCGTCAGCGCCTACGACGCCAATGTGGCCATCGCCGATCCGAACCCGAATGCGCAGGTTTCCCGATTCGAGGATCCGGTGCTCGACGGCATGACCGCGCCCCTGACGAGCGCCATCGTCCACCACCTGACCCATAATCTGAACTACAAGGCGGAGGGGCGCTACAACCTGCTCAACGGTTCCGTCAACGGCGCATGGCGCTGGGGCGGCGGGCGCAGCGGCCCCGAAAACCTGGAAGAACTGCGGCAGGCTCTGGCGCTCGACGGCAAGCTGCGCGTCCTCGTCACCCACGGCTTCACCGATCTGGTGACCCCTTACTTCGCGTCCCAGCTGCTCCTGAACCAACTGCCCGACCTCGGGCCGCAGAAGCGCGTGGGGCTCGCTGTTTACGAAGGCGGCCACATGTTCTATTCGCGGCAGGCATCGCGGCAGGCTTTCAAGGCCGATGCGGAGCGGCTCTTCGACGAGGCCCTGCAGGCGAGGGCGGTCGACAAGAAGGATTGATCGGAATGGATGCAAGAGTTCTGCCGGGTGTCGCCCTCGTGGCGCTGGTTCTGTCTGCGTGCATCAGCACGCGCAGCGAGCCGCCTTCCGCGGTGGCACCTATGGCCGCCGCTCCTGCACCTTCCGCAGCGTTGGGTCCTGTAATCGACGGTCCGGTTCTCGGGCCCGATGGCCGCTGCACCGGCACGCCCGCTGGCACGGCCGCCGCCATCGAGCCCGGCATCACCGAATGCGATCTCGTGCGCCTGAAGGGCAAGCCCGCCACCGACGTGCTCGTGGGCGAAAGCGGCAAAGGCCAGCGCGAGGTGCAGGTGCTTTATTCCGAGCCCGGCGGCCGCGAGCTGTATTTCTTCGTGAACAACAGCCTCGACCGGGTGGTGAAGCCTTAAACTTCGCCTACAGGGCTGGAGCCTTTTCGGGGGCGACGTCTCCGACCCTTCCAACGAAAATGGCCGCACCGAGTGCGGCCATTTCCAGTTCTGCGGGACGTTCTCTCAGATGATGTAGTCGAACCTCATGTCCGATGCGAGGCCGGCTTTCTTGAGCACCACACCCGTCTCGAACAGACCATCGGCGTTGAGGTCCGACACGAGGAATCCCGTGTCGATGTCGGGATTGAACAGGAACACGTGCCTGACGTTCGTATCGCCGTAGAAATAGTCGGCGTCGGAAGCGGCCGTTGCGATGGAGGCGGCATCCGTCTCGAACTCGCGGTAGTTGCTCCTGGTTCCCTTGATCGTCATGTCGATGAAGTCGAAGGACCTGTTCCAATCGAGGATCGTGTCGGCCGTGCTCGTCTTCAGACCGGAATCGCCCCTCTTGAAGGTGAAGTAGTCTTCTCCCGTTCCGCCGGCGAGGGTGTCGCGCCCTGTCCCGCCGACCAGGAGATCCTCCCCCGAGCCTCCGAAAAGGTAGTCGAGACCCGAGCCGCCGTAGAGGTCGTCGAACCCGGAGTCGCCGTAAAGGTCGTCATGGCCGGCGCCGCCGATCAGGTAATCATCCCCGTAGCCGCCGTAGATCGTGTCGTGATCGTAGCCGCCATAGATGTCGTCATCGCCGTCAAAGCCGTAGATCAGATCGTCCCCGTCATAGCCGTAGATGATATCCGAAGTGTCGAAAGCTTCGATATCGTCGTCGAAGTCATCCCCGTAGATGGTCGCCATCGTTGTCTCCGCAGTCTTCTGTTGCCGGGCTGCTTTGAGTGCGAGACCCGTCGAAGGTTTCTGGTCCGAGTTGTGCCATAGGGCGGTTAACCCCTCGTGACTGCATCATCGGACAGCATGGCTGAATGGTGGCAAGGCGGCCCGTTCATCTGCCGTATAACCGCCGGCCCGGTGGCAAACTGAGATCATGGCTAACGAAGGGTGAAGACCGATCCGGAACGAGGCGGCAGGGGAGGGTCCGTGACCGGGCATGGGCCGGTCGGGAGCGGTTCGTGCCGGACGGCCTGCTCGAGCCTCTCCGCGATCCGCTTGAAACGGCGATGAGCGCGCAACACCGGCGCGCTCATCGCTCCTGTGTCCCGGCCAAGGGCCGGCCGACTGCTGCCGGGATCAGTAGACCTCGTAGGAACGGAAGGGGCGGTCGTATCCGTCGTCCTCATAGTCCTCATAACCGCGATCGTACTCGCGGAAGGACCTGCGGTATCCGTCATCGTATCGTCTGGGCCGCTCCTCGTATCGCCTTGGGCCCCTTTCCGATCCGCGGGCGATATAGAAGCAGCGCTTCGCGACTCCCGGAGCGGGATCGCCGAACACCCTGTTGGTGCAGGGGACACCGCCCCCGCGGACGAAAACCTCGACGCCCTGGCCGCGAATGCCGTAGATCACGCGGGTCGGATAGGGAACGCGGCAGAAGCCATTCTCCCGTGCGCACTGCACCAGCCCTTGCGCCTGTGCCTGCGAGGGCATCCCGATCAGGGCGCCGCCGATGAGCATTGCCGTGGCCAAAACTGCAGGAAACATGGTCCGTTCTCCATTCAATGCGCACCAATGTGCGCCTCTCATGATGAACGCAGCCGGAATGGCCGGTGTTCACGACCGTAGCGATGCAGCGGCGAACCTGGGGGCTTCCTGCCGTCCCATTGACGCCGGGGGATCGTCGTCGTTGGCGCTCGCGACCGGCTGCGGCTTCATCATCGCCAGCGGCAGGATGGCGTGTGAAAACAGTTTCGCCGTGCAGTAGGACAGGGCTTGGGCCATTGAAACCTCCATTGAGGATCGCCGGAAGGTAGACCTGCCCGGGACGGTTCGATGTGCTCCGCCGCACCCTCCCTACGAGGCGGCCCGGTGCGTCAGGTCGGCAGGGTGCCTGCGATGCAGACGAAGCCTCCAACGGGACGGAGCATGAGGCGCGTTGTCGTTCACGGCCGATGCCGTTGCCATCGTCAGATGGGCCATCGGCATGAGCCCTTCCTCGAACGCCCTGTCGGTGCAGGCGGAAATCAGGATTTTCATCGTCAGCCCCCCATAAGGCTGTGGTCAGCTTACGACCACGCTTCGATTCGGAGTGTGCTCCGAGGGGGTAGCTCCCCTGCTCTGGGGGAGTAGAGGCGGGCAGGCGGGCCTTCTAAGCGCCCGCCTCCTCGATCTCGCTGCTCAGCGCCAGCCATTCCTCCTCGACCGTTTCCAGGGTGGAAGCAGCCTCGGCGCGCATTCGGGAAAGCTCGGACGCCTTGGCCGGATCCTTCTGGAACGCTGTGCCGTCGGCCAGCGCCGCATCGACCTTGCCGATGACCTCTGTGAGTTTCGCCATCCGGGCCTCGAGCGCCTCGAGCTTCTTGCGGAGGGGGGCGAGGCTTGCCCGACGCTCGGCGGCGGCCCGGCGCTCGTCGACCTTGGAGGCGCCGGGCGCCAGCGGCTTGTCGGGGCGCTTCTGCGGATCGAGTTCGCCCGACAGGACGAGCTGGCGGTAATCGTCCATGTCGCCGTCGAAGGGCTTCACGCCGCCGTTGCCGACGATCCAGAGCCGGTCGGCGCAGGCCTCTATCAGGAAGCGGTCGTGGCTGACCAGGATCACCGCGCCCGTATAGTCGTTGATCGCCTCCATCAGGGCCGTGCGGCTGTCGATGTCGAGGTGGTTCGTCGGCTCGTCGAGGATGAGCAGGTGAGGGCCGTTGAAGGCCGCAAGCCCCATGAGCAGGCGCGCCTTCTCGCCGCCGGACAGCGCCGAGACCGGCGTGTCGGCCTTCGCGCCCGGGAAGCCGATCTGCGCCGTGCGGGCGCGGATCCTGGCGACGGGGGTATCCGGCATGCGCTCCGCCACATGGTCGTAGGCCGTGGCCTTCGGGTTCAGCTCGTCGAGCTGGTGCTGGGCGAAATAGGCGACATCCATGCGCGTGGGCGTGCGCATCTCGCCCTTCATGGGAGCGAGCTTGCCGCCGATGAGCTTGCAGAAGGTGGATTTGCCGTTGCCGTTGGAGCCCAGCAGCGCGATCCGGTCGTCCGGCGAGATCGTGAGGTTGAGGCGGTCGAGGACGATGCGCTGGCCGTAGCCGACGGCGGCGCCTTCCACCGTGATCAGCGGCGGCGCGGCGGGACGCTCCGGTCCCGGCAGGTTGAATGGCAGCACGTCGTCTTCCACGATGGTCGTGATCGCCTCCATCTTCTCCAGCCGCTTCACGCGGGACTGCGCCTGCCGGGCCTTGGAGGCCTTGGCCTTGAAGCGGTCGACGAAGGCCTGCAGGTGCTTGCGCTCCGCCTCCTGCTTGGCGGCCGCCTTTGCGGTGAGCTCGCGCTTTTCCGCATATTGCTTTGCAAACGACGTGTAGCCGCCGCGATAGATGGCGAGCTTGCCCCGGTCGAGGTGGAGGATGTGGTTCACGCAGGTGTCGAGCAGCTCGCGGTCGTGGCTGATGATCAGCACCGTATGCGGATAGCGCCCGAGATAGTCGTAGAGCCAGAGGGTGCCCTCGAGGTCGAGATAGTTGGTCGGCTCGTCGAGGAGCAGCAGGTCGGGCTCGGTGAAGAGCACGGCGGCCAGTGCCACGCGCATGCGCCAGCCGCCGGAAAAGTCCGAGCAGGGCCGGTTCTGCGCCTCCGCGTCGAAGCCGAGGCCGTGCAGGATGGCGGCCGCGCGGGCCGGCGCGGAATGGGCGCCGATATCGGTGAGCCGCGTCTCGATCTCGGCCCGGCGCAGGCCGTCCGCCGTCTCGGCCTCGGCGAGCAGGGCGGCACGCTCCTTGTCGGCGGCGAGCACCACGTCGATCAGGGTTTCGGGCCCGCCCGGCGCCTCCTGGGCCACGGCGCCGATCTTCATGCCGCGGGGCAGGGTGACGGAGCCGCTCTCGGAGGTGAGGTCGCCCTGGATGATTTTGAACAGGGTGGTCTTGCCCGCACCGTTGCGCCCGACGAGGCCCACCTTCGCGCCGTCAGGCAGGTTGAAGGAGGCGCGGTCGAGGATAAGCCGGTCGCCGATGCGGTAGGTCAGGTCGTTGACGTGGAGCATGCCGCCTTTTGGCGCGGGAGGGCCGCGCTGGCAAGGTGTTTGGGTGGCCGCCGGGCAGAATCCCGGCCCTGCCGCTGCCCGGCAGAAAACCTGGGCGATAGACGGAATTGCCAGTGACGGGAACCTGGAGGCTTGACAAAGGGATACGGCATCTCTTCCGTACCGAAAGTACGGGATCTATGGTATAGCCAAGATGTCGTGCAGGGAGGAAACCGATGGGGCGGCTCACTGGGATCAAGTTGTTCAAGGGGCTGGAGATTGACCTCGCCCCGTTCGAGACGCGGGCCAACTGGCGCCGTTTCGATCCCGAAGAAGTCGTGGTCGACTTCGACGAGCCCTCCACGGACGTCTATTTTCTCCTGTCCGGCGAGGTGCGGGTCCTCATGCGCACCGCCTCCGGCAAGGAGGTCATCCTGCACGAAATGAAGCCCGGCGACCTGTTCGGCGAGCTGGCCGCTCTGGACGGCGTGCCCCGCTCAGCCAACGTCACGGCGCTCACCCGGGGCGAAGCCTGCGTGATGCCGGCCTCCGTCTTCAAGGAGATGCTCTTCTCCCACCAGCCCGTGGCCGAGCGCCTGTTCTGCCTCATGGCCTCGCGCATCCGCGAGCTGAACGCCCGCTTCATGGAGCAGACGGTGCTCGACCTGCGGCACCGGCTCTATTCGGAGCTCCTGCGGCTGTCGACGCCCCGGCAGGACAAGTCGGGCGAGCGGGTGATCACGCCGCCGCCCTTCCACCATATCGTGGCCGCCCGCATCGGCTGCCGCCGCGAGCAGATCACCCGGGAGTTCACCATGCTGACCCAGGAGGGGCTGATCGAACGGACGCGCGGTGCCCTAATCCTGCGCCAGCCGGACGTGCTCAAGGAGCGGGTCGCCGAGGCGTTCCGGACCGATCACTAAAGCATTTCTCGGCGAAGTGGCTCCGGTTCGCCGTCAGAAAATGCGGCAAACCAAAGAAGAGAGATGATTCCACGCAAGTGGAAACAGCTCTAGGCGACCGCTGCGGCACGCCTGCCCTCGGTGAGCGCCAGCGCCGTGGCGGAGAGCATCACGCCCATGCCGATGGCCTCCGGCCAGCCGAAGGCCTCGTTGGCGAAGGCGACGCCCACGGCGACCGCCACGACGGGGCTGACGAAGGAGTAGAGCCCGGCCCGGAAGGCGCCCCAATCGCGCACGAGCCAGAGATAGATCGAGAACCCTCCGAGGGAGCCGCCGAGGACGAGGATGGCGAGGCCGATGAGCGCGCGCTCGTCCGTGAGCCCGACGAAATAGGCGGGATCGTAGCCCTCCACCAGGAGCGACACGGGGACAAGGCCGAGGGCGCCGATGCTCGTCTCCCAGAAGGCGAGGGTGATCGGGGGCATCGCCTGCATCAGCGGGCGGCTGACCACCGCGCCCCAGGCATAGCTCAAGGTCGCCACGGCCACTGCGGCAAGGCCGACCAAGGCGCCATCCTGCGCCGTGCCTGTTCGTCCGGAGAAAAGCATCACGAGACCCAGGACGCCGAGCGCGATGGCTCCCAGCCTGCGGGCGGTGATGCGCTCCTGGCCGTAGAAGGCGCCGACCAGAATCAGGAAGATCGGCATGAGGGAGAGATTGACGATCGACGACAGCCCGGTGGGGGCGCGGGCCACGCCCCAGAACAGCAGGCTGTAGCAGCCGGTCGTGATGAGAAGCGACGCGACGATGACACGCCACGGCTGCTCTGCCTTGAGCGGCAGCCCCTTCACGAGAATGAACGCGAGAAAGAAGAGCCCGGCGAGCAGGAAGCGGATCATCGCCAGAAAGATCGGCGGCACCGCCTCGGAGGCGATCTTCATAGGCAGCCAAGTGAGGCCCCAGATCAACGCCATCGCGGCAAAGGCCGCGATGTGTCCTGCTCCGCCGCCCTCGCGCTTTCCCATTGCCCGCTCCCAGCCACCTGCGTGGTCAGACTAGATGTTCAGTCCCGGCATTTGATGGACCGGATCAAGTTTGAAGCGTTTGGGCTCCTTGAGCCAGGTTTTGCAGA
>NZ_JAELXT010000007.1 GCF_016427565.1 Microvirga splendida | reverse complement strand
TACAGCAGTCCAATGAACTGCCCGCAAGGACACCGCCGCCTACGCTTCTCTTCCCCTCTCAACAATGTCAAAGAGCAAAATTCCACCCCCACACAGAGGACAGAAAAAGAACCTCAACTCAATCCCGTCCGCTCAAAGCGCCAGGATCGAAGAGGTCCCGTCAGGCAAACCACCAGGTGGCCGCCGTCGATGAGGCTTATTTAGTTCAGGTCCGAACCGGTGTCAACAACAATCGAGAAGAAATTCGAAGTTCTTCTCGAAGAATTGCTGCATCTGCACAAGTACAGGCACAGTCATCCCGTTCACAGAAACGATGCCGTTGCTGCGTTGACCTTGCCGGCGAGCCATAAGCCCGCCAGCCCATGCTGGACAAGAACACCAGAGGAGCCGAAAGGCGCGCCCGATACCATCGAACCGCCGAAGCTCTTGGAACAGCCGGAGAAACCCTCCAGGCCCACAAGACCGCCAGAGCCCGAAGCAAAAGCTCCAGGCCACCAGACCCGCCCTGTCAGAAAAACACCCTCAGGCCCAACCAGCCCAAAGGAAGCGCCCATATAAACACCTCAAACCACTTTGCAAGACAATTCGGAACGAAACGCTTAACAGAGGGAAGGAGAGTGTTTGATGTGGGATGGGAAGCCAAAATGAGCTTCCAAAGAGATATGGTATTTCCTTCAGTGCTTGCAAGGCAGCGTTCGACGCGTGATATCTTCTGGCACCTGATCTCACAGGAGCGTAGCACTCGCTCTCCTGGGACAGGCGCCTCGCAGGGATGTGCTATAGAAGCGGCCCGCTGGTCGCCGTCGGAGCACGGTCCGGCGGCTAGGATGTGCAGGATACGGGATGGAGTTTCGTTGACAGATACAGTGACACCGGCCGATCAGCTTCCTCTGCGGGGAGTAACTGCCGAGCTTCTCATCGACGCGGTAACGGATATCGCCCTCATCGTACTTGGCCCCACCGGAGATATCGTCGGCTGGAACAAGGGAGCCGAACTCATCTATGGATGGAGCAAGGACGAGGTGCTGGGCAGACCGGCCTCGTTCCTCCATGTTGCGGATCAAGCCTCGCCGGATAGGTTGTCACAGGAACTCCAATCGGTCCGCGAGAGCGGGCGCTACGAGGCTCAGGGCCTAAGATCCCGCAAGGACGGTTCGACCTTCATGGCCCGGGTGACCGTCACCCCCGTGGCGGGCGTTGACGCCGGCGAGGGCAGCTTTGCCATGATCACCCGCGACATCACGGAGTGGGTCACGGCAGAGGAGGCTCTCAGGACACGCGAAGCCCATCTGCGTTCCATCCTGGAGACGGTTCCGGACGCCATGGTCGTCATCGACGAGCAGGCGCGGATCCAATCGTTCAGCGCGACGGCCGTTCGGCTCTTCGGCTACCTGCCCGACGAGGTCATCGGGGAAAACGTCAAGCTTCTCATGCCGGCTCCCTATCGTGAGCAGCATGACGGCTACATGCAGCGTTATCAGAACACGGGAGAGAGACGGATCATCGGGATTGGGCGCGTGGTCGTGGGCCAGCGCAAGGATGGTTCCACCTTCCCCATGGAGCTGGCCGTCGGTGAGATGCGCTCCGGGGGCATCCGGTATTTCACCGGCTTCATCCGTGACCTGACCGAGCGACAGCAGACGGAAACGCGCCTGCAGGAGCTTCAATCCGAACTTGTCCACATGTCACGCTTCACGGCGCTCGGCGAGATGGCTTCGACGCTGGCGCACGAGATCAACCAGCCGCTGACGGCGATCACCAATTACCTCAAAGGCTGCCGCCGGATCCTGGAGCGCATGGAAGGAGACGCGGTTCCCATGCTGCGGGATGCGGTCAACGAGGCCGGCGAGCAGGCGCTGAGGGCCGGACAGGTGATCCGCCACCTGCGCGAGTTCGTGGCCCGCGGCGAGAGCGAGCGCCATGTGGAGAACCTGCCTAAGCTCATCGAGGAGGCAAGCGCTCTCGCCCTTGTCGGGGCGAAGGAGCAGGGCGTGCGTGTTCTCTTCCAGCTCGATCAAGATGCTCCCTACGTTTTGGCTGACCGGATCCAGGTTCAGCAGGTTCTGCTCAACCTGATCCGCAATGCCATCGAAGCCATGCAGGAGAGCCAGCGCCGGGAGCTCAGGATCGGCACCTCTCTGGTGGATGACAGCCATGTCGAGCTGAGGGTGGAGGATACCGGTCCGGGGCTTGCCCCCGAGGTCGCCGCGCAGCTGTTCCAGCCCTTCGTGACCACCAAGAAGCACGGAATGGGTGTGGGGCTATCGATCTGCCGGACCATCGTGGAGTCGCACGGCGGGAAGATCTGGGCGGAGTCGAAGCAGGGTGAGGGCACGACGTTCCATTTCACCCTCAGGACGATCAAGCGAGAGGAGATGGCGAATGCCGAGTGATGTGGCCGTGCACGTGGTTGATGATGACGTTGCGGTACGCAAGTCACTGGCCTTCCTGTTGGCATCGGAAGGCATTCCCGTGCGCCTGCATGAGTCGGCCTCTGCCTTCCTCGACGAGGTGGTGAGCGCGGAGGCGGGCTGCATCGTCACAGATGTCCGGATGCCCGGCATCGACGGCATCGAGCTCATCCGGCGCCTGAAGGAACGGGGCATCACGCTGCCGGTCATCGTGATCACCGGTCATGCCGACGTTCCCATGGCGGTCGAAGCCATGAAGGAGGGGGCCATCGACTTTCTCGAGAAGCCGTTCGGGGACGACGCGTTTCTCGCGACGGTGCGCGAGGCTCTCTCCCGGCACGAGAAGAGCAGCCACCAGGACGCCCAGGTCGCCCAGATCCAAGGCCGCTTCGAAGCTCTGTCGGAACGGGAACGACAGGTTCTCGACGGCCTTGTGGCGGGAAAAGCCAACAAGGTCATAGCCTACGATCTCGGCATCAGCCCCCGGACGGTCGAAATCTACCGGGCCAATGTCATGGCCAAGATGCAGGCCAGAAGCCTCTCGGAACTTGTTCGCCTGGCTCTGCTGATCCATGCCGGCTAGCTCCTTAAGGAATATTCCTGAGTAGGGAACAGGCCTGCTTTGTGCATAATCCCGATGCGGCCGAGTGCATCCGGCTCCGGCCGCTTTCGAGGATCAAGCAGGCCCTTAGCGATGTCTCAGCTCACGGGACCGGTCATCGTCGTGGACGACGATGCCGCGGTCCGCAACTCATTGAAGTTTGCCCTGGAGCTAGAGGGCCTGTCCGTGCGCCTGTTCAAGGACGGCGCCGAACTCCTGGCCGCGACCGATCTGCCGCAGAATGGATGCTTCGTGATCGATTACAACATGCCGGGAATGACGGGGATCGAACTCGTCACGAAGCTGCGGCAGCGTCACATCGACAGCCCCGCGATCCTCATCGCGTCCCAGGTCAGCGACGACCTCAACGGTCGGGCGGCCCAGTCCGGCTTTCGCAGGGTCCTCGAGAAGCCTCTCCACGATAGCGACCTGCTCGACAGCATTCATGCCGCTCTGGCGTAACTCATAGAAACAGGTCTGACCGTTCGCCACCTTGCTCACCGGAGCGAGGTGTGGCTTTTCGCGCGAGATCCGACATTAAAGAAGCCCGCTAGCCCTGCAGTCGTTCACAGCTGCAGGGCTAGCGGGCTTGGTCGTGCCGATAGGTTGCACGGAGGAGGGGGACTCCTCCCAATTTTATGCGTTCAGGCGCTCCAGGGCTGCCTTGTTGCTCAGCACAACGTGGCGAGCCGAGGGAAGCTCGATGACGCCCTGGCGCTCGAGCTGCGTGAACGAGCGGGAGACGGTCTCAATGGTGAGGCCGAGGTGGTCGGCGATGTCCGTGCGGGACATGGGCAAGTCGAGGGCGTCGTCACCCGAGGTGCGCTCCGCCATGTCGAGAAGGAAGGTCGCGATCTTCTCGAGAGCCGATTTGCGGCCCAGCAGCAGCATATGGTTCTGGGCCCGGACGAGGGAGCGCATCATGCCCATCGTGATGTCCTGGGCAAGCTGGGTGTCGCTTCCCATCAGAGCACCGAGATTGCTGCGGCGGTAGGCAACCACGATGCAGTCTCCCACCGACTCGGCGCAGAAGCGATACTCGTCACCAGCCTCGATGCCGAAGATGTCGCCGGCCAGATGGAACGCGTCGATCTGGCGGCGGCCGTCGCTCAGGAGCTTCGACGTGCGGACGACGCCTGAGAGCACCTTGTAGACATAGGCAGCGCGGTCACCTTCAGCGAAGATTTCTTCGTCCTTGGCATAGGAGTGGACGGAGCCGACGGCCGGAACCGCATTATCGCCCGACTTGCGGAACTGCGGAGCCTCCAGGGTGAAGAGCGGAAGGGTCGAAGAGGAAGCCTTGGTGAGGAGCGCAGTCTGCATCGAACCCTCGTGATCCCGTGAAATGACGTTGGATCATGGGTACTGCCGAACAGGCTGGGCTAAAATTCAGGTCTGATACCTAAGGGGTTTTCCGTAGGTGAGTTCCCGAGACCATTGCGGGCCATCGAACTCGAACGATCACGCCAAAGCACTGGCGGCGAAAGCCCCTAGCACTGCCCCGGACAGAAGGGTACCGTCATGGATGCCGAGGAGCCAGCGGGAGACCGGGCCATTGCCGCTCACCCACAGCGTGGTGCCGAGCATGATCAGCGACCATCCTGCTCCCACCATCGCCGCAGAGGCCGAGAAGCTCCCGGCAGAATTCGACAGCGCGAAGGCGATGGCGCCGGTTGTCAGCAGAAGGCAGCCGATAGCCGAAAGGGGGCGAGGGCGGGCCGCCTGGGGAAGAACGGTCAGGATCAGGGATGGCGCGTACATGGCCATGACGTGCCATGCCACGGCTCCGACGACGGCCTCCGATGGCGCGCACCCGATGACCGCGACGGGGGTCGCCCCCATCAGAGCCGTCATGGCAAACCACCCTCCGGTGCCGATTGCCGTGGGAAGAAGGATCGAGCGCCACCCCTGCAGGCCACCAGCCTCGCTCTTGCGCTCCCGGCGTCCCTGATAAGGAAGGGCTGCGGTCGCCGCGAGGGACGCAACATGCGCGAGCGCCGCCGCCGCCGCTGTGCCGGCAAAGACCCGGGGAAGTGCCGCAGCTTCGGCCAGACCCGCGACGCTGGGGGCGACGAGGCCGGCCAGGGTCGCTGCTCCGAACACAACGAGGAGCGCCGAGGCTCCCCGACCGCCGACCGGCACTGCGGCATGGCGGTAGAAGAGACTGAAACCGCTCGCGATGCCAAGCCAGAAAGCGCCCAGCACCAGGGCGCCGAAATGCATGGAAACGAGGGCCCAGACGAGCACCAGGCCGCCTGCGGCGCCGAGGCTTGCGCCCAGTGAGAAGGCGGCCCGGCGTCCGAAAGAGTCCAGCAGGAGCGAGGCGGGAAGGCTGGCCAGGGCGGCGCCGACATAGAAGGCGGCGTAGGGCAAGCTCGCCAAACCCTGGCTGGGAGCAAGCGAGAGGCCTGCGAGCGGCAGAACGCTGAGGGTCAGAACCTGGGCGAGAACGGAGAAGGCAAAGCCGGTCGCCAGAAGCGCCGTGCCCCGGCGGTCGACAACCCTCTCACCCAAGGCTCCGGGTTCGCAGATGCATTCGAGTTGCCCCGCTCGGGGCATGGCGGCCAGGGAGGTCATTTCCGGATATCGTCATCGGATAGGACGCGCACGGCTGCGCCCTGCACGTCGTCATACTGGCCGTCCTTGAGCGACCACATGAAGGCCGCGAGTCCGGTCAATCCGAGCAGGAGGGCCATGGGAACGAGGTAGATCAGAACTTCCATGGGCTCAGGCTCCTTGGGACGCAGGCAGAGGATCGGCAGGGGTGGCCGGCTCAGCCGGGGCTAGGACGGGTGAGCGGCCCCGGGCCCGAAGGGCATTGAGGGTCACGAGGGTCGAAGACCCGGACATGGCAAGCGCTGCGACGAGCGGTGTCACGTAGCCAAAGAAGGCCAGCGGCACCGCGATGACGTTGTAAACGAGGGCTACGCCTAAGTTCTGGCGCATCAGGCTGTGGGCCCGGCGGGAGATTTCGATGGTCTCCTGCACGGGCTTGAGCCTGTCGCCGAGGAAGACCGCATCGGCCTGAGCCTGGGTCAGGTCGGCGGCGCTGATCGGGGAGAGCGACACGTGGGCGGCGGCGAGAGCCGGGGCGTCGTTGAGGCCGTCGCCGACCATCAGCACCTTGTGGCCGTCCGCCTTCAGTGCTTCGAGTGCTTCGATTTTCTCGGCGGGCTTGCAGCCACCCCGCCACATCTCGATGCCGAGGGCTGCCGCGATGGGAGCAACGGCCTCGGGACGGTCGCCCGAGAGTATGCGGCAATCGAAGCCGCGCCGGCGCAGATCCGTCACGACCGCAACAGCATCGGGACGCAGGGCTTGCCGAACGAGCAGGATGATGCGCCTGTCTCCCCAGGAGAAGGCGATGACGGAAGCCGTCGGATCGCTCGCGGCCGCTTCCTTCGCCATACCCTCTGCGCAGCAGAAGACAGGGCTGCCGAGGCGCATTTCGATGCTGTCTACGATAGCTCTCACGCCCTGTCCGGGCTCCTCGACGACATCGTCGTAGGGGCGCCGGTCCTGGGCCATCTTCGCCACGGCCGCGGCAAGCGGATGATGGCTCGACAGGGCCAGGCGGCTCGCTGCCTGCAGGAGGGCGGGTTCCAGATCTGCCGCATTGACCACGCTCATGGTGGGCAGGGTCAGGGTCCCGGTCTTGTCGAATACGATGGTGTCCACCTTGGCCAGCCGCTCGAAGGCATCGCCCGCATTGAGGAACACGCCGGCGCGGAAGAGGGCCCCGGAGGCAACCACCTGAACAACCGGCACGGCGAGGGCCAGGGCGCAGGGGCAGGTGATGATGAGCACCGAGATGGCGGTGATGAGCGCATCGTGAACCGAAGCGCCGACCGCAATCCAGGCCATGGCCGTGAGGGCCGCCGCCGTATGCACGATAGGGGCATAGATCCTGGCGACGCGGTCCGCGAGTTGCACATAGCGGGACTTCGCGGCGGCCGCATTCTCGAGCAGGCGTTCGACTTCATCAAGGAGCGTTCCCTTGCCCGCGGCGGTCACGCGCAGGGTCAGGGTGCCGTTGTAGTTCATGCTTCCGGCATAGACCTGGCTCTCGGCCCTGACGGCGCGATGGGCCGTCTCGCCGGTCACGAGACTCTCGTCGATCTCCGAAGAGCCGGAAACGACGACCCCGTCCACCGCCACGCGCTCGCCGGGGCGGACGAGAACCCGGTCGCCTGCCTTCAAGGCAGCGGTAGGAACCAGAACGACCTCGCCGTTGCCTTCGATCTTGTGCGCGACCTCGGCCCGGTATGAGGCGAGGTTGCCCGCCACCGTGCGGGTCTTCCGGCGCATGGCCTGGTCGAGATAGCGGCCGCAGAGCAGGAAGAAGAGGAGCATGATCACCGAGTCGAAATAGGTGTGCTCGGCGGAATTGATGGTCTCGACGACGGACATGCCGAGCGCCAGCAGGATGCCGATGACGATCGGCACGTCCATGTTGGTGCGACCGTTCCGCAGGGCGCCCATGGCGCTCTGAAAGAACGGCTGACCGGCATACGCCACGGCCGGCAGGGCGATGAGGGCCGCCAGCCAATGGAAGAAGTCACGGGTCTCCGGCGTGATGTCGGTGACGTTGCCGGACCACACGGACACTGCCAGCAGCATGATGTTCATGGAGGCAAAGCCCGCCACAGCCAGGCACTTCAGCAGCCACTTGGCGCGGCGGGTCTCCTCTTCCTCCAGGAGGCGGGACTGGAAGGGGTGAGCCCGATAGCCGAGCCGCTGCAGTTCCTCGACAACGGCGGCAGGGGACAGCTCCCCGTCCCGCCATTCCACCGCGAGCCGGTGATTGGTGTAGTTCAGCCGCGCTTCGACCACGCCCGGCAGCTGGCACAGCCCGCCCTCGATCTCGTCGATGCAGGCGGCGCAGTCGATCCCCTCGATGGCGAGATCGAGATGGGCCGTGCCGTCATCCTGGCGTTTGACGTAGATGGACAGGTCGAGGGTTTCGGCCATCGGGCAGGATCCTTAGAGCGAGACGCGGCTCTTGGAGCGGAAGACGGTTTCCGTCTCGCGTTTCAGGCCGATGACGAGATCCCAACGGCCCTCGGGCATGGCGGTGAGGTTCTTGAACTGGCCCGGTGTCAACTCGACAAACTCCAGCACCACATCCCGGCGCTTGTCCGTGGGATGGGCGAGGCGCACCTCGGCGGTCAGCCCCGAAAGCGTCTGTCCCTGAGCGTCACGGGCGGTGATGATCATGCCGGGATTGTCGCCGCGCTGAAGAGTGGCCTCGACGGACCAGTGGCGCGCATCCTGGGCGTGCGCGGCCGCGATGTCGTTCTTGAAGGAAAGCCCCGCCTTGTAGGAGCTTTCCGTCTCGACGCCGCTGAAGCTCGAGAGGGCAACGCGCACCATGTAGAAGTTCATGGCGAAGACGATGCCGAAGAAGCCGAGGAAGTAGATCAGCACCGTGCGGCCGGTGATCGGCCGGGATGTGAGGCCTTTGGCGGTGATAGCGGACATGGTCATTCTTCCTTAAGGAGCCCTGAAATGATCGCTCGTAGCGGCTGTGTCGCCGCTGGAGAGATCCGTCAGGATGAATTCGAGATCGGTCGAGGGAGACGCGGCCGAAGCCGTATCGGTGACGAGCACGCGGGCTTCCAGGGTCTGATCCGGGCCGACCGTGACGATGGCGCGGCCCTGCTGGTCGACCTCTCCGCCGACGATATCGATCTTGGCCTCGGGCAGGCCCTCGATCACAAGGGCATAGCGGCGTTCGTCGAGATGCTTGTTGGCGACCCGGATCGTGAAGCCGTTGCGGATCGATCCGTCCGAGAGGCGCACGAAGAGCGGGTTCCGGTCATGCATCACGGTCAGATAGATGTTCTGGCGCAGGGCAAGCGATGTGATCATGATGGCACCGACCAGAGCGATGATGCCGGCATAGAAGAGGGTGCGGGGGCGCACGATGCGGCGCACCTCCGGCCGGCCCTCCATACGGGCTTGGACGTTCATGTCCGTGTCGTAGGCGATCAGGCCCTGCGGACGCCCGATCTTGTCCATGACGTTGTCGCACGCATCCATGCACAGGCCGCACTGGATGCAGTCGAGCTGGAGACCCTTGCGGATATCGACGCCGGTGGGGCAGACATTGACGCATTGATTGCAATCGATGCAGTCGCCAGCCGGAAGGCCCTGCAGCTTCAGGACCTCGTTCTTCTTCACAGAGCCACGCGGCTCGCCCCGGTCGTAGCGATAGGTGACGTTCAGGGCATATTCGTCCGTGAGCGCGGCCTGGATGCGGGGCCAGGGGCACATATAGGTGCAGACCTGCTCGCGCATGAAGCCGGCCAGCGTATAGGTCGTGAAGGTGAGAATGCCGATCCAGACATAGGCGACGAGCGGGGCCTGGAGGGTTGCCAGGTCATAGACGAGGGTCGGTGCGTCCGCAAAGTAGAGAACCCAGGCTCCGCCGGTCCACCATGCGATCATGAGCCAGATGAAGTGCTTCAGGCCCTTCTGGCCGGCCGTCTTGAGGGTGAGCTTCTGCTGGTCCTTGCGCATCCGGTCGCGGCGGTCGCCCTCGATCCAGCGCTCCACCGCATAAAACAGGTCGGTCCAGACCGTCTGGGGGCAGAGATAGCCGCACCAGACCCGGCCTGCCACGGCGTTCATCAGGAAGAGCGCGAGCGCAGCCAGAACCAGAAGCCCCGTGAGGTAATAGACCTCCTGCGGCCAGATCTCGATGAAGAAGAAATAGAAGCGGCCATTGGCCAAGTCGACCAGGATGGCTTGGTCCGGCGCATTAGGACCACGGTCCCAACGAATGAAGGGCAGGAAGTAGTAAATGCCGAGCGTTATAGCGAGCACGACCCACTTGATCGTGCGGTAGCGGCCCTTCACGGCCTGCGGATAGATCTGCTTGCGAGGGGCATAGAGCGGCGCATCCTCGTCCGAGGCGGCAGCTCCAAGAGGATGGGAGAGGGGGGCGTCAGCCATCGAATCCGTCGAGATCACCAGAAAACCGATGACTATGGAATACGACGCAGGCGCCAGCAGCGCCTTGATTCAAATCAAGCTGCGGCCGGAGGTTGCCCTCCAGCCGCTTGTCCACTCATCAGAGCCCGGATTTTTCAGGGCCGCTGATCTCCCCCCAGCGAATGGACGTAGAGGGTGAGAGCCTTGATGGTCGTGTCGTCCAAGCGCCCGTGCCAGGTCGGCATCACGCCGCCGCGGCCGTTGTTCAGGCCTTCCACGATGGTGGCCTTGTCGGAGCCGAACAGCCAGATCTTGTCCGACAGGTTCGGGGCGCCGAGGTCCTGCATGCCCTGACCCTTGTCGCCATGGCAGGCGGCGCAGTTGTCGGCATAGACATTGGCGCCGGCGTTCAGGTCGGCAGTCTTGTCCGTGGGAAGGCCCGACAGGGAGCGGACGTAATCCGCCACATGGGAGATCTCCTCACGCTTGAGCATCCCGTCGCGGCCGAAGGCCGGCATGGTGCCGGAATGGCCCTTGTCGCTCGTGGAACGAGCGCCGTAGCGGATCGTGTGCTCGACCTGGGCCAGCGAGCCGCCCCAGAGCCAGTCATCGTCGTTCAGGTTCGGGTAGCCCTTGGCGCCCGCGCCGCCTGCGCCGTGGCAGGGCGCGCAGTTGTCGCCGAAGGAAGCCTTGCCCTGGGCCCGCGCGAAGGCGAACATCTCGGGGTCCTGCTTGATCTCGTCGAGCGAGCTGGCGGCGAGCTTGGCCGTCATGCCGGACCGCTGCTGCTTGAGTTCCGCGAGATCAACCTCGACCGCCTCGCGCGACTGCCACCCGAGGACACCTTTGGTGTAGGAGGACACCATCGGAATGGCCGGGTAAGCGATGGCGTAGAGCACGGACCAGGCAATGGTCAGGTAGAAGGTCCACAGCCACCAGCGCGGCAACGGGTTGTTGAGCTCCTGGATATCGTCCCAGGTGTGCCCGGTTGTGGTGACGCCTGTAACGGCGTCGACCTGTTCGTGAGCCCCATTGTGGGTTTCTTGGGCCATGGGATCAATCCTCCTGGAGAGGCATGCGGGAGGCGGCGTCGAAGCGGTCCTTCCGCGAAGGGGCGAGGGCATAAACCAGCACCGTCAGGAAGACCCCGACGAAGTACAGGAGCCCCCAGGTCTGGGCGAATTCGGCAAAGAATTTATATGCGGCTGGCATGATCGTCGGTCCTCAGCGCACGTTGGCCTTGTTGTCGTAGAGCTTGAAGTCGACCTGCGTGCCGAGCATCTGCAGATAGGCAATCAGGGCGTCCGCTTCGGTGACCTTCTGCGGGTTGCCGTCGAAATTGCGCGACTGAGCGTTCGGGTAGCGCTGGGCGAGATCGGTCGTGTTCGGATCGTCCGCGTTGGCCTGGGTGCGGATGTCGCTCTCGGCCTTCTTCAGCATCTCCTCGGAGTAGGGCACCCCAAGGGTCGCCTGCACCTTCAGATCCTGAGCGATGGCCTTTGCATCGAGCTCGTTCTGCTCGAGCCAGGGGTAGCTCGGCATGATCGAGCCGGGCACCACGGCGCGCGGGTCCTTCAGGTGGTCCCGGTGCCAGTCGTCGGAATACTTGTTCCCGAGGCGGGCGAGATCCGGGCCCGTACGCTTGGAACCCCACTGGAACGGCCGGTCGTACATGCTCTCGGCCGCCAGGGAGTAGTGGCCGTAACGCTCGACCTCGTCCCGAAGCGGACGAACCATCTGGCTGTGGCAGTTATAGCAGCCTTCGCGCACGTAGATGTTGCGGCCGGCCAGCTCGAGGGGGGTGTAGGGCCGGATGCCCTCCACCTTCTCGATGGTGCTCTTCAGGTAGAAGAGGGGCACGATCTCCACGAGACCGCCGATCGAGATCACGATCAGCACGCCGAGGACGAGGATGATCGAGTTGGTCTCGAAGATTTTGTGACGGGACCAGAATGACATGGTCGTTTCCTTTACTCCGCAGCGATCAGCGCGGGCTGGGTGGCTTGCGGGACTTCTTCGACTTCCTGGCCGACGGAGATCGTCTTCCAGACGTTCCAGGCCATGATCAGGGAGCCGGCCACGAAGAGCGCGCCGCCGAGTGCACGGATGACATAGAAGGGATGCATCGCCTCGACCGTCTCGATGAACGAGTACTCAAGGAAGCCGAGGCCGGTATAAGCGCGCCACATGAGGCCCTGGAGGATGCCAGCAACCCACATCGACGAGATGTACAGGACGATGCCGAGGGTCGAGATCCAGAAGTGCCAGGAGACGGCCTTCATGGAATAGAGCTCCTTCTTGTTCCACAGCCACGGAACAAGGCAGTAGATCGCCCCGAAGGACACGTAGGCCACCCAGCCGAGAGCGCCGGAATGAACGTGGCCGATGGTCCAGTCGGTGTAGTGCGACAGGGAGTTCACGGCCTTCACGGACATGAGCGGCCCTTCGAAGGTCGACATGCCGTAGAAGGCGACCGACACGACCATCAGGCGCAGCACGGGATCGGTGCGGAGCTTGTCCCAGGCACCCGAGAGGGTCATGAGGCCGTTGATCATGCCGCCCCAGGAGGGCATCCACAGCATGATCGAGAACACCATGCCGAGCGTCTGCGCCCAATCGGGCAGGGCGGTGTAGTGCAGGTGGTGCGGACCTGCCCAGATGTACATGAAGATCAGCGACCAGAAGTGGATGATGGAGAGGCGGTAGGAATAGACCGGCCGCTCGGCCCGCTTCGGGATGAAGTAGTACATGATGGCCAGGAAGCCGGCGGTGAGGAAGAAGCCGACCGCGTTATGGCCGTACCACCACTGCACGAGGGCATCCTGCACGCCCGACCACACGATGTAGCTCTTGGGCGAGAAGAGCGAGACCGGAATGGTCGCGTTGTTGCCCAGGTGCAGGACCGCGATCGTCAGGATGAAGGCGAGATAGAACCAGTTCGCCACATAGATGTGGGGCTCCTTGCGGCGCATAACCGTGCCGAGGAAGACCAGGAGATAGGCGACCCACACGATGGTCAGCCACAGATCGGCATACCACTCGGGTTCGGCATATTCCTTGCCCTGGGTGATGCCGAGCAGGTAGCCCGTTCCGGCGATCACGATGAAGAAGTTGTAGCCCAGCACCACGAACCAGGGCGTGATGTCGCCGACGAGGCGGGCGCGGCAGGTGCGCTGGACCACATAGAAGGAACTCGCGATCAGCACGTTGCCGCCGAAGGCGAAGATCACCGCCGAGGTGTGCAGCGGACGCATCCGGCCGAAGGACAGCCAGGAGGTGTCGAAGTTGAGCGCCGGGAATGCCAGCTGGAGGGCGATCAGGAGGCCGATGGTGAAGCCGGCGATCCCCCAGATCACGGACGCGATGGTCGCGAACTTGACCGGCCCCATGTTGTAGTTCGGCTTGCCGGCGATGGTCTGCGGAGGCAGTTGAACCGGGCGCTCATAGTACCGGTTCACGATCGCGAACGTGGCGGCGACACTGGCGGCCGCGAAAAGATAGGCGTGGAAGGCGTATTCAGGCGTATAGGCCTTCGCCGCGATGATAATGCTGAGGAGTGCCAGTCCGGCGAAGGCAAGGGCTGATCCCGCTTCGCCGAAGGTCATTCCCTTTGAGGGTGCAACCGCTTGAGCCATAGGCTTCGACCTTTTGAAAATACCGGCAAAGCCTGGAGCTTCACCGTCAGCAGAATCCTTTAGGGGGAGGGGTGGAAAGGGGCATTGATGCAGATCAAACCTGCCTGCCGGTCTCGGAGAGCGCCCTCAGGAAAGGCCCTGCAGCCGTGAGCAGGCCTCCGCCCGTTCGTGAGATATCGCCTTGCCGGGCCGGTACTCCTCGAGCGGTCCCCGCTCTATGTCTCCCGAGGGAGCATTGGTCCGTGAGCCGGGAGGAAAGGCGTGAAACCTGTCGTCATTGCCGTCGCGATCACCGGATCAGTTCCGCGCAAGAAGGATAACCCGGCCGTGCCGATCACGCCGGCCGAGCAGATCGTGTCGACGCGCCAAGCCTATGAGGTGGGTGCCACCCTCGTGCACATCCATGTGCGCAACGACGATGAGACGCCCTCGTCGGACCCGGAGCGCTTCGCGGCCGTCCAGGCGGGAATTGCCGAACAATGCCCCGGCATGATCATCCAGTTCTCCACCGGAGGGCGGGGGCGGGATCCTGGCCAGCGCAGCAGCGCCCTCCATCTGCGCCCGGACATGGCATCCTTATCCACCGGCTCCGTCAACTTCCCGACCATCGTCTACGAGAACCACACGAGCCTCGTCGAGGACATGGCCGGAAAGATGAAGGAGTTCGGGATCCGGCCGGAAATCGAGATCTTCGACCTGTCCCACCTTCACGGGGCAAGGCGGCTGGCCGACAAGGGCCTCATGGACGAGCAGCCGCACATCCAGTTCGTCATGGGGGTGCAGAACGCGCTGCCTGCCGAGGAACGCCTGCTCGATATCCTGCTCAAGGAAGCCAAACATCTGTTCCCGACCTGCACGTGGACGGCCGCTGGCATCGGCCGGCACCAGGCCAAGGTGATGGATTGGGCACTCAATCGAGGGGCCGATGCGGTGCGCACCGGCCTCGAGGATAATATTCGCATCGCGAAGGACCGCCTTGCGGTCGGCAATGCCGAGCTGGTGGAGCATGCGGTGCTCGCGGTCGAGAGGCATGGGCACCGCATCGCCACGACAGAAGAGGCGCGCGTCCTCCTCGGATGTCCCCGATAGCAGCAGCTCAGAGCATATAGCGAAGCGTCTCGCTTGCCGATCTCAGAAGGGGCAGGAACCGCTCCTCCATCTCCTCGGCCGAGATGCGCCCGGCCTGGGCGCTGAGGTTCAGTGCGATGGTCACCCTGCCGGTCTTCTGCACGACCGGCACGGCGATGGAACGCAGACCGTACTCGAGCTCCTCGTTCACGATGGCATATCCCCGGGTCCGGGTCGCTTCGAGAGCGGCGCGAAAGGCAGCCTTGTCCGTGATGGTCTTGGGCGTTCTGGCCTCCAGCCGCACCCGCTCGAGATAGGCCCTGAGCCCGTCCTCCGGTTGGTAGGCCAGGATCGCGCGGCCGAGAGCGGTGCAATGGGCGGGGAGGCGGCTCCCGACGCCCAGGCCGATCGACATGATCCGGCGCGTGGCGGAACGGGCGATGTAGACGATGTCGTCGCCGTCGAGGATCGCGGCTGAACTCGACTCTCCCGTCTCCTCGGAAATTCGCTCCAGGAAAGGCTGGACCTGAGCCGAGAGGGACGCTGAGGACAGATAGGCGTAGCCGAGGCGCAGGATCCGGGGAGTGAGGCTGAAGAAGCGTCCGTCGAACTCCGCATAGCCCAACCTGGTCAGCGTCAGCAGATACCGCCGGGCGGCCGCGCGGGTGATGCCGGTGAGCTTTGCCACATCGGACAGGGTGAGCCGAGGCCGGCTCGCATCGAAAGCTTCGATGACGAGCAGGCCCTTTTCGAGGCTCGCAACGAAGTCACGGTCTCCCGTTCCCTGATCCTCGGCTGACTGATCCTGCATCTGTGCTCCGGGCCGTTCGGTGGACTTTGGTAGCCTTGACACCCTGTCCCAGAACCGTACTACATGTGCGATATGAGATTCAATGTTCGCATTGCGAACAATCGTCTAAACTTCGGAGTGAGGCTCCAGTCCCTGATGGGATGAACCATGTCGAGGTGAGAGATGGCATTCGCACGAGTCAGCGGCATCGTTCTTCACTATCAGGTGCTCGGGCTCTCCGACGGGCCGGCTCTCGTGTTCATCAACTCCCTCGGAAGCGATCTGCGGATCTGGCAGGATGTCGTTTCATCCTTCAGCGACCGCTATCGTGTCGTCCTCTACGACAAGCGGGGACACGGCCTCTCCGATGCGCCGCCAGCGCCCTACACCATCGACGGCCACACGGACGATCTTCTCGCCCTTCTCGATCACCTTCAGATCGGCAAGACCTCCCTCATCGGCCTTTCGGTCGGCGGCATGATCGCGCAGCGCATGGCTGTTCGGGCACCGGACCGCGTGCAGTCCCTGACCCTCTGCTGCACGGCGGCCAAGATCGGCACACCCGAACTCTGGGCGGAGCGGATCGGCGCTGTCGAGACGGGCGGCATCGAACCGCTTGCCGACAACGTCCTCCAGCGCTGGGTCACGCCCCTTTTCCGCGAGACGCGGGCCGACGAACTCGCAGGCTGGCGCAACATGCTGGTCCGCCAGCCTGCACATGGTTATGCGGGAACCTGCGCGGCCATCCGCGACGCGGATCTCAGGCCGGATGCCGGGCGGATCGCGGTGCCGACCCTCTGCGTGGCGGGCGATCAGGACGGCTCGACCCCGGCCGATGTGGTCAAGGGAACCGCCGACCTCATCCCGGGCGCCCGGTTTGAACTCATCGAAGGGGCAGGGCACATTCCCTGTGTCGAGAAGCCCGCCGAACTGTCGGGGCTCATCAAGCGGCATCTCAAGGAGGCGGGACTTGTCTGACGAGAACGAGAGCGAGCGCTACAAGGCGGGCATGGCGGTTCGCCGCCAGGTGCTGGGCGACGCCCATGTGGACCGGGCGACCGCCCAGATGACGGAGTTCGACGCCGACTTCCAGACCTTCATCACCGAGGGAGCCTGGGGTTCGGTATGGTCGCGGCCGCATTTCACCAAGCGGGAGCGCTCCATCGTGACCATCGCGCTCCTCGCCGCCTTGGGCCAGGACGACGAGGTGGCGATGCACGTGCGCGCCACGCGCAATACGGGCGCCACGAAGGAAGACATCCGGGAAGCGCTGATGCATGTCGCCGTCTATGCGGGCGTGCCTGCGGCCAACCACGCCATCAAGATCGTCAAGAAGACTTTTGCCGAAATGGACGCCAACCCCGAGCCTCAGAAGTAGCAGGGTGGATTGCTGGCGCAGCTCCTGACAGGGGCTGCCAGGGAGAGACAAGATGTCGGATCAGGGATCATTCTATCAGCGGGATCGGAGCTGGCACCCGCCGGCCTTCACGCCCTCCTATAAGACCTCGGTCCTGCGTTCCCCGCAGCAGCCGCTCCTGTCCCTGGAGAACACGATCTCGGAACTGACCGGCCCGGTCTTCGGCCATGACAAGCTCGGGCCGCTCGACAACGACCTGCTCCGCAACTTCGCCAAGACCGGCGACCCCATCGGCCAGAGGATCGTCGTCTACGGTCGCGTCCTCGACGAGAACGCCAGACCCGTGCCCGGCGCTCTCCTGGAGTTCTGGCAGGCTAATGCGGGCGGGCGCTACCGCCACAAGAAGGAAACCTATCTCGCGGCCATCGACCCGAACTTCGGCGGCTGCGGACGCGCGATCACCGACGAGGAAGGGCGCTACTGGTTCCGGACCATCAAGCCCGGCGCATACCCCTGGCCGAACGGCGTCAACGACTGGCGTCCCGCCCATATCCACTTCTCGGTGTTCGGCCATGCCTTCGCGCAGCGGCTGATCACGCAGATGTATTTCGAGGGCGATCCGATGATCTGGCAGGATCCCATCGTGGCGACGATTCCCGACAAGTCTGCCATCGAGCAGCTTGTCGCCGCCCTCGACCGGCAGAACACCCTGCCGATGGATGCGCTCGCCTACAAGTTCGACATCGTGCTGCGCGGCCGCCGCTCGACCATGTTCGAGAACCGCATGGAGGGGAATTGATGGTCCAGAAGCTGCCGTTCCTGAAGGAATCCCCGTCCCAGACGGCGGGTCCCTATGTCCATATCGGCACGAACCCGAACTGGGTCGAGATCACCGGCGTCTGGAAAGAGGATCTCGGGCTTGTCCTGGTCGGCCCCGAGACCAAGGGCGAGCGCATCGTCATCAAGGGCCGCGTCTTCGACGGCGCGGGCGATCCGCTGAAGGATGCCCTGCTCGAGATCTGGCAGGCGGACGCCGAGGGGCTCTACAACAGCCCGCAGGAGAAGCGCGGCAAGGCCGATCCGAACTTCGTCGGCTGGGGGCGCCAGCCCGCCGATGGCACGACCGGAGAGTATCGGTTCGAGACCATCAAGCCCGGCCGCGTGCCCTACAAGGACGGCCGCCTGATGGCGCCGCACATCACGGTCTGGATCGTGGCCCGCGGCATCAATACCGGCCTGCACACCCGCCTGTACTTCAGCGACGAGGAGGCAGCCAACGCCGAGTGCCCGGTTCTCGCCCGGATCGCCCACAAGGCGCGGGTTCCGACCCTGATCGCCACCAGGGCTGAGGAGAACGGGCTGCCGACCTACACCTTCGACATCCATATCCAGGGTGAGAAGGAAACCGTGTTCTTCGATATCTGATCATCGACCTGAAAGCGCATCATGGCCAAGTTCCAGAGCCTCAAGGAGGCTGTTGCAGACAACCTGCGCGACGGCGACACCGTCGCGTTCGAAGGTTTCACCCATCTCATCCCCCATGCGGCCGCCCATGAGGTGATCCGCCAAGGGATCAAGGATCTCACCCTGATCCGCATGACCCCTGACATCATCTATGACCAGCTGATCGGCATGGGTCTGGTGAAGAAGGTGATCTTCTCCTATGCGGGCAATCCGGGCGTCGGCCTCCTGCGCCGCATGCGCGATGCCATCGAGAACGACTGGCCCCGCGCCATCGAAACCGAGGAACACAGCCACGCCGCTATGGCCAACGCCTATGAGGCTGGCGCGGCTGGATTGCCTTGCGCCATCTTCCGCGGCTATCGCGGTGCGGGCCTGAAGGAGGTCAACCCGTCGATAAAGACCATCACCTGCCCGTTCACAGGCGAGGAACTCGCGGCGGTGCCCGCCCATCGCCCGGACGTCGCCGTCATCCACGCCCAGAAGGCCAACCGGCGCGGCGACGTGCTGGTCGAGGGCATCATCGGCGTGCAGAAGGAGGCCGTGCTCGCCTCCAAACGCTCGGTGGTCACGGTCGAGGAGATCGTCGAGGATTTCGACGACCTCCACCCGAACCTCTGCGTGCTGCCGCACTGGACCGTCACGTCCATCGCCCATGTTCCGGGCGGGGCTCACCCGTCCTACACGCACGGCTATTACGACCGCGACAACGCGGCCTATCTCGAATGGGACAAGATCTCCGCCGACCGTGACCTCTTCACGGCCTGGATGAGGGAGAACGTGCTGGAGGCAGGGCCCGAGGCCTTCGCCGGCCGGGTGAAGGGATTGTAAGAATGACGGACCTCTCCGACTTCACTCCGAGCGACATGATGACGATCGCGGCGGCGCGCGCCCTGTCCAACGACGATGTCTGCTTCGTCGGCATCGGGGCTCCCTCGGCCGCCTGCAATGTGGCCCGCCTGACCCACGCTCCTGACATCACGCTGATCTATGAAAGCGGCACCATCGGCACAGCCCCGAGCGTGCTGCCGCTCTCCATCGGCGACGGCGAACTGTGCGAGACGGCGGTCACCACCGTGTCGGTGCCCGAGATGTTCCGGTACTGGCTCCAGGGCGGGCGGATTTCCATCGGCTTCCTGGGGGCCGCCCAGCTCGACCGCTTCGGCAACATCAACACCACGGTGATTGGCGACTACCACAAGCCGAAGGTGCGCCTGCCAGGCGGCGGCGGCGCGCCGGAGATCGCCACCTCCTGCAGGCAAGTGTTCATCACCATGAAGCAGACGACCCGCGGCATGGTCGACAAGATCGACTTCTACACCTCCTTCGGTCACGGCGAGGGCGGCAATCACCGCGAGCGCCTCGGCATCACCACCAAGGGACCGACGCTCCTGATCACCGATCTTGCCATCTGGAAGCCGGACCCGGAGACGAAGGAGTTCACGGTTGTCTCCATGCACTGCGGCGTGACAAGAGACAGGATCCAGGACACCTGCGGCTGGAAGGTGCGCTTCTCCGACCGGCTGGAGGAAACGCCTCCGCCGTCCGAACTCGAACTCACCACCCTGCGCGAGCTCCAGGCCAGAACCGAGCGGGCGCATGGCGGCAAGAAGGGAACTTAAGATGCGTGAAGCTTATATCTGCTCCTATGTGCGGACTCCCATCGGCCGCTACGGCGGCTCCCTGTCGGGCGTACGCACCGACGATCTCGCCGCGGTGCCGCTGAAGGCTCTCCTGGAGCGTCATCCGAACATCGACTTCGAGGCTGTCGATGATGTGATCTACGGCTGCGCCAACCAGGCCGGTGAGGACAACCGCAACGTCGCCCGCATGGCGGTGCTGCTGGCAGGCCTGCCCGGCTCCATCGGCGGAACGACCATGAACCGCCTGTGCGGCTCCGGCATGGATGCCGTCATTGCCGCGGCCCGCGCCATCAAGGCGGGAGAGGCGGAGATCATGATTGCCGGCGGCGTCGAGTCCATGTCGCGGGCGCCGTTCGTCATGCCCAAGGCGGATACGGCCTTTTCCCGCAATGCCGAGATCTTCGACACCACCATCGGCTGGCGCTTCGTCAACCCGCTGATGAAGAGCCAGTACGGCATCGATTCCATGCCCGAGACCGGCGAGAACGTGGCAGCCGATTTCGGCGTCTCCCGTGAGGATCAGGATGCCTTCGCCCTGCGCTCGCAGAAGAAGGCCGCCGCCGCTCAGGCCAATGGGCGCCTGGCACAGGAGATCGTGGCGGTCACGATCCCGAAGCGCAAGGGCGACCCGGTCGTGGTCGACAAGGACGAGCACCCCCGCGGCGACACTACCCTGGAGCAGTTGGCGAAGCTCCCCACGCCGTTCCGAAAGGAAGGGGGTACGGTGACGGCCGGCAACGCCTCCGGCGTCAATGACGGCTCGGCTGCCCTGATCATCGCCTCCGAGGACGCGGTCAGGAAATATGGCCTCGAGCCGATTGCCCGTGTTGTCGGCGGGGCGACGGCCGGCGTGCCGCCGCGGATCATGGGCATCGGCCCGGCGCCGTCCACGAAGAAGCTCTGTGCCCGCCTCGGCCTCAAGCCAGCGGATTTCGACGTGATTGAACTGAACGAGGCCTTTGCAAGCCAGGGCATCGCCGTTCTGCGCGAACTCGGAATCCCGGAGGATGCCGAGCACGTGAACCCGAACGGCGGCGCCATTGCCCTCGGACACCCGCTCGGCATGTCCGGCGCCCGCATCACCGGCACCGCCGCTCTGCAGCTGAAGCTCACGGGTGGGAATCGTGCCCTGGCGACCATGTGCGTCGGCGTGGGGCAGGGCATTTCCATCGCCCTCGAGGCTGTCTAAGCTGCTTAGGCATGATGACCCAGACGCCCCCAAATCCCCTGCTGCAGGCCCTCGTCGGCGACGAGGAGGTGGGGGCGTTCTTTTCCAACGAGGCCGAGCTGTCGGCCCTGCTGCGCATCGAGTCCGCCCTGGCTCAGGCCGAGGCTCGGGTCGGGTTGATCGGCGACGAGGCGGCGACCCGGATCGGCGAGGCCTGCGCCTCGTTCCAGGCCGATTGGGGCAGGCTGGCCTCAGGGCTTGCCCAGGACGGCGTGATCGTCCCTGAACTCGTGAAGCAGTTGCGTGCTGCCGTCGGCGAAGCTCACGGCAAGTCCGTGCATTTGGGAGCTACGAGCCAGGACATCACCGACACGGCTCTCGTGTTGCGGTTGAAGGACGTGGTCGGGATCTATGGGCGGCGGCTCGATGCACTGACCCACGCCCTCCGTCTTATGAGGGAGCGCGAGGGATCGACGCCCCTGATGGCGCATACCCGGATGCAGCAGGCGCTCCCCTTCACGGCCGCCGACAAGATCGACACCTGGATTCAGCCGCTGGAGCGGCATAGGGAGGCCCTAGCGGCACTCGCCGCGCGCCTGCTCGTGGTGCAACTCGGCGGCCCCATTGGAACGCGGGGAGAGCTGAAGGGACAGGGCGATGCCGTTGCCGGCGCCATGGCAGAGATCCTGGGCCTTGGTTATGCGCCGTCCTGGCACTCTCAACGGGACCGGATCGGTGAGTTCGCCGCCTTTCTCTCGCTTCTTTCCGGAACCTTGGGGAAGATGGGCCAGGATATCGCCCTGATGGCGCAGAACGAAGTGGGCGAGGTAAAGCTCGCGAAGGGCGGCGGCTCCTCGGCCATGCCGCACAAGTCGAACCCCGTGCCTGCCGAGATCCTGGTGACCCTGGCCCGGTTCAACGCCGGCCTTCTCGGCACCCTCCATCATGCCCTGGTGCATGAGAATGAGCGATCCGGCGCGGCTTGGACCCTCGAGTGGATGGTACTGCCGCAGATGGTTGTCGCGACAGCGGCAGGCCTGAGAAGCGCTCAGGCGCTGATCGGCAGCATGACCTTCTCGCCCTTGAGAACGTAAGATACTCCCCTTCATGCATCTCCCACAATGGCCGTGATCAGGCCCGTGCCGCCGCAATCCGGGCAGGGCTTCTCGCCGAGGCGTCCGGATCCGCTGCAGGTCGGGCAGGTGTTCTCGCCGGTCTGCTTCGTGCCCGGCGCATCTTCATCACCTGGGTTCTTTCGATCTGTGTCCGACATAGGCGCCTCCTCAGGAGTGTAACGTCACGCAGGGAAGCAGGTTTCTGTTTGCGGTCGGATCATTAGGGTGCTCGAATTGTCCATAGCGATGGTCGCTTCGTCTATTGGCCGATGCGAAATCCAGGTTCATCCTGTCCCAAAATGCGGAATGTTGCGGCACCCTCGGGAGGAGACAGCCATGCGTACGAAGGTCGCCATCATCGGCGCGGGTCCGGCCGGGCTTCTGCTGGGGCGGCTGTTGGAGAATGCCGGCATCGAAACCGTCATCCTGGAACGCCGCAGCCGGGAGTATGTGCTGGGGCGCATCCGGGCCGGTGTCCTGGAGCAAGGCACGGTCGAACTTCTGGACAGGGCAGGAATCGGCGAGAAGATGCATGCGGAAGGTCTCGTCCACGACGGCGTCGAGTTCTGCTTCGGTGGCGACCGGCACCGCTTCAATTTCCGGGAGCTGATCGGCCGCACGGTGACCGTCTACGGACAGACTGAGGTCACGCGCGATCTCATGCAGGCCCGCGACCGATCGGGTCTGACAACCGTGTATGAGGCGGAGAATGTCTCCCTGCATGACTTCGATGGCACCTCGCCGAAGGTGCGCTACGTCAAGGATGGCGTCGAGCACGAGCTTGCCTGCGATTTCATCGCGGGCTGCGACGGCTACCATGGGGTGTCGCGCGCGAGCGTGCCCGAGAATTCCTTGAGAACCTTCGAGCGGGTCTATCCCTTCGGCTGGCTGGGGATCCTCGTCGACAGGCCGCCTGTTGCCGACGAACTGATCTATGCGCATCACGAGCGCGGCTTCGCTCTCTGTTCCATGAGGTCGCCGACCCGCAGCCGCTACTACGTTCAGGTGTCTTCCAGCGACAGGGTGGAGGAGTGGTCGGATCAGCGCTTCTGGGACGAGCTTCGGCGGCGCGTCGATGAGGAGGCGGCCGACAGCTTGGTGACAGGCCCCTCGATCGAGAAATCCGTTGCTCCTTTGAGAAGCTTCGTGGCCGAGCCTCTGCGTTTCGGCCGCCTGTTCCTTGCTGGCGACGCGGCCCATATCGTGCCGCCGACCGGGGCCAAGGGTCTGAACCTCGCCGCCAGCGATGTCGCGGTTCTGGCCGAGGCCCTCATCGAGTTCTACGCCGAGCAATCCTCCGCCGGGATCGATGGCTATTCTGCCCGTGTCCTGTCGCGAATCTGGAAGGCCGAGCGTTTTTCCTGGTGGATGACGTCGATCCTCCACACCTTCCCGGACACGGATTCCTTCGGCAGGCGCATCCAACGGGCGGAATTCGAATATCTGAAAAGCTCCACCGCCGCGGCACGCTCGCTGGCCGAGAACTACACCGGACTTCCAATCTGAATGCCTTTGGCATCCCACCATTTGAGAGCGTAATTAGAATTCATAAAATATAGAATTGTTCTAATTAAAATGTTTAGAAGACACCCATTGAGATTTTAAGTTAAAATAATTAAAAACTATAGTATTTGACTCGTTAGCGAGGCCTCTGATAGGCGGAAAACCATCGTTGTTTAATGAAGGTCTCCGCTGTGAAGTTCCCCTTTGTGCTCCTTGCATCGACTGCTCTTGCTTTCATTCCCGGAAAAACCTTCGCCCAGGTCAGGGAGCAGGGTGTCGTCCAACTCGATGAGGTCACGGTCGACGCAACGCGGGAAGGGCAGAGTGGCCCCATTACGGCCAGCGGCTACGTCGCCACTTCATCCCGCAGCGCGACGAAAACCGATACCGCCCTTCTGGAGACCCCCCAATCCATCTCGACCGTCACCCGGCAGCAGATCGAGGATCGGAAGCCGCAGGCGCTGCTGGATGCCGTATCCTACACGCCAGGGGCTCGCGTCGGCGGTTACGGCTTCGATCCGCGCTACGATGCTTTCTCCATCCGCGGAATCGATGTCACCTATACGGGCGTGTTTCGCGATGGCCTGCGGCAGGTCAACAGCCCCAACGGCCTGTTCCGCCTCGAGCCCTACGGCCTGGAAGGGATCTCGATTCTGAGAGGTCCCGCCGCTTCGATCTATGGAGCGAGCAGCACGGGCGGTTTTGTCGATCTGATCTCGAAGCGACCGACCTTCCTGCCGTTCCGGGAAGTCGAGGTTCAGACCGGATCCTATGGACGCCTGCAGGGAAACTTCGATTTTTCCGGCCCGGTCACTCCCGACAATACCCTTCTATACCGGCTGACCGGCCTCGTTCGGCAGGCAGGAACTGACATCGACGCTGTTCCCGATGACCGCATTTTCATCGCTCCGGCCTTTACCTGGAGGCCGACGGACGCGACGACCCTGACCATCCTCGGCGAGTACATGGACTCGACCACGGGCGGAACGGCAGCCTACATCAACAACTATGCGACGGATGCGGCCGGCAATCCCACCAGTCTCTCCATCGGGGCGACCAGAGTTTATGCCGGCGACCCGCGCTATAACGACTACAGGCAGCAGCAGGGGCGGATCGGCTATGAGTTCGAGCACCGCTTCAACGACATGTTCACCCTGCGCCAGCGCACCCGGTTTTCTGCGCTCGGCACCAACCAGGAATACGTCTATGCGGGCTCGGGCCTGACCCGCGAGAACAACTGGGGAATTGCGAGCGACACCCATCTCGAAAGCCGTCTCTCCACAGGGGAGGTCGGGCACACGATCCTGACCGGCCTGGACATCAGCCGCCTGAACTATGTCTCGAAGCAGGGCTTCGATGCCGCCATACCGATCGGAACGGATCCGGCTCTCTCCTACCGGGAGGAGCAGACTCAAACCCTGACAGGGATCTACCTTCAGGATCAGCTCAAATGGCGGAACTGGCGCCTGACCCTCGGCGGTCGCCACGATTGGCTGACGAGCGAGTATGACACCGCCGGCTTCACGTTCGACCGCAGCGACACGAAATTCACCGGCCGTGCAGCCCTTGGCTACGTGACCGATTTCGGCCTTGCTCCCTACGTGAGCTATGGCACCTCGTTCACGCCCAATCCCGGCACCGTTCTCAACGGCGGCGTTGCCGAGCCCACATCGGGCGAGCAGATCGAAGCCGGCGTGAAATACGATATCCCAGGCATGAACGCATCCCTTCGCGCTGCGGTCTTCGATCTGCGCCAGGATAATGCGGTGATCTACCAGGTCGTCGATGCGACCAACCAGCAGGTCCAGCTCGATCTGCGTTCGCGCGGCTTCGAACTGGAAGGCGTTGCCTCTCTTGCAGAAGGCCTGAGCGTCCAAGCCTCGTATTCCTATACGGATGCGCGCATCCTGAAGCTGACCCCTGAAACGGAAGGCAAACAGCTGACGAGCGTGCCTTACCACATGGCCTCGCTCTGGCTCGACTACACGGTCCAGTCCGGACCTGCGAGGGGCCTCGGTGTCGCCGGCGGCGTCCGTTATGTCGGTGCAAGCTTCGGCGACAATCTCAACCGCCCCGTGATCGAGAACGATCCCCGCGCCTATCTCGATGCGGCAATCCGCTACGATCTGGAGAACATCAACCCGAGCCTCAAAGGCCTCCGTTTCCAGGTCAATGCCACCAACCTTCTCGATGAGGACGGACAGGTCTGCACATCGAACTACTGCTACTTCGATGAAGGCCGGAAGATCCTTGCAAGCCTGCGTTACCGGTGGTGAGCGCTGTGACATCTCGGGAGATAACGGGATGGGGCCTCGGATCGCCCGCGGCACTCATCCTGGCTATCGGTGGCCTGTATGTAGGGCAGAGCGTCATTAGTGGAATCACGTTCAGCGCTCTCCCTAGCGTTCTTCGTGACCGCGGCCTCTCCCTCGACTACATCGGCCTGACCTATCTAGCGGTCCTGCCCTGGGTTCTGAAATTTCTCTGGGCCCCGGCTCTTGAACGGTTCCGGCTGCCGCAAACCGGCCCGAGCCGTTCGCGGCCGATTGTGGTGACCGGCGGCCTGATCTCCGCCTTTGGCCTGATCCTGGCCGGTTGGGTCGGTCCGACGGATTTCTGGCCCATCCTGGCGGCCTTCATGGTCATCGCCTTCGCGGCAGCCACGGTCGACATCGCCTGTGACGGGCATGCCGTCGAAAGCCTCCGTCAGGAGCACCAGGGGTGGGGCAATGCCGCACAGGTTGGAGGCGCCTATCTGGGTGCGGCGATCGGATCGGGATTGTTCCTCCTGCTCGTCGCTCAGGTGGACTGGACCTGGGCGACGACCGCCATGGCGCTGCTCCTCTGCCTGCTCGGCGTGCCATTCCTGCTCGTGCCGGCATCGAAGTCGAACGCCGTGCGCCTGCACCGACCTTCGATTCGGCAGGCCCTCGGGCGTGCAGAGATGCGCAAAGGTCTCGTCCTTGCCGCCTTCTATGCCGCATCCCAGAAATGGGGCCTCGCCATGCTCGGTCCCTTCCTGGTCGATGCGGGGCTCGACCTGGCATCGCTTGGGATGCTCAACGGGGCAGGGGGAGTGATTGTCGGCTTCGCTTGTGCGCTCCTGGGAGGCGCCTGCGTGCGGGCGTGGGGTTCCCGGCCGATCATGATCCTGGCCCTGGTCCTACAGACCGCCGCATTGGCGGGGCTGGGTTTGGCCGCCTGGACCGGCGGCACGGCGCCCTCGCTGCTGGTTCCGCTGGCCCTGGCGAGTTCATCGGGGATCATGGCGCTCGGCTTCGTGGCGCTCTACGCCAAGTTCATGGAACTCTCCGACCCACGCCAGGCAGGTATCGACTTTACGCTCCTGCAATGTACGGATGCGCTCGTCAGCATGATCGGCGGCTTGGGATCGGGGTGGATCGCCCAGCATTTTGGCTATGGCGCCTGCTTTGGAACCGCCGCAGCCTTTACGGCGCTGGCGCTGCCGATTGTTGCTCTTCTGTGCCGGCGCTCTCCTTCTCTTGTCACGGGAACTGGGAAGACCCTCTCCCCGAGTGCTGCGGTGCAGCAGGCATGATTCCCTCGCTCGCGCCTTGCTTCACCGGGATCTTCGCCCATTACAAGGATGCCTTGGCTCTTCCAGGGGAGCACGACCCTGTCATCGCAGGCTGCGACCTGCTCGACAGGGGGATCTCCGAAACCCTTTTGGCCCGTTTTGCTGAAGTTCACGCCGGAGGCGACCGCAGAGCGGTGGTTTCCATGTGGACGCAATGGCATTTTGGCGCTCTCATCATTCCGACCACGGCCGCGCTGCTGTTGCTCGGGCGCGAGCTGCAGGTTCAACTGGAACGAATCGACCTCGCAATCGATGGCAGCGGCAAGACGGCGGCCATCATTCTTCCCGATGCAGAGCCCTCTGAAGGTTCTGACCCTGAAGGCTGCTTCTCGGGTCTTTTTCAGAACCATGTGGAGCCTCTGATCCGAAGCTTCGCCGGACAGTTCAGAGTTTCGCCCCGCCTCCTCTGGAACAACGCCGCCGACATCTTCGAGTGGGCCCTGGATCAGGCTGAAGCGATAGGGGCTGTCCGTCCGGACGCCCTCCAAGAGGGTCGTTCGCTTCTGTGCAGCCGCCTCGCCAGAAATGGCCAGCCGAACCCCATGTACGGTTTGGTCCGGCACGTGGATCAGGGCGATGGAACGGTCAGGCAGCGAAAGCTCTGCTGCCTTCGGTATCTTCTGCCCGGCGTTGCCTGCTGCGGAAGCATCTGCCCTTCACCACCAGCAAACATCGCGACCGCCGGAAGCTAGGACGAAGGCTGTTGCTGCGGCCAAGAGCCGGATTGCCAGAACGCGACATCAGCACCCCGTCTATCGACATTCCGGTAGTGTCCTATTCACCGGTCGCCACCCGGGCTAGCGGCCGGAGGGTTCCCGCAAGCGCTCAGAGCATTTTACAGCCTGGCCGGGGAGCAAAATGCGCGCCCGAGGGGCTAGTGGTCAGGTCTTCGCCCGTCCTTAGGTGCACTCAGCGCCCCTGATCTTGGCTGGAAGGAGACGCGCGGCACCAGGGAACGATCGGGCGTCGAGGCGATTGTCCAATAGCGAAGCTTCACTTCGGGCGCCGAGCCTGACACAAAACAAAGAAGGGTGCGCGGCACAGGCGATGGCGCAGCTTTTCACACCGGCAGCAACCACCCTGTTCCGGGTGGTTATCGTGCTCACGGGCCTTGGGCTCGTGGGCGCAGGCGTGACCGCCTATCTGTGGGCCCGCGCGGACAGCACCTGGAACGTCGGCAAGCCCGCGCCGCAGCCGGTGCCGTTCCGGCACGATCTTCACGCGGGCCAGCTCAGCATCGATTGCCGCTACTGCCATTCGACCGTCGAGCGAGCGGCCGATGCGGGCATGCCCTCGGCACAGACCTGCATGTCCTGCCACTCCCAGGTCTGGGTGGGCGCAAGCGTTCTCGACCCCGTCCGATCGAGCTTCACGCTCGGCCAGCCGATCCGGTGGACCTCCGTTCACCGCCTGCCGGAATACGCCTATTTCCATCACGCGGCCCATGTGACGAAGGGCGTCGCCTGCGAAACCTGCCACGGCCGTGTGGACCAGATGGCGGAGACGGTGAAGACCGAGACTCTCTCCATGGGCTGGTGCCTGGACTGCCACCGCGATCCGGTGCCGAACCTTCGTCCCCGCGAGGCGGTGTTCGCCATGGGCTACGAGCCTCATGGCGATGAGCTGCCGGAGGATGTCCGCGAGTTCTACCGGGAGGCTTCGCGGCGTCTCACCAGCTGCAACACGTGTCACAGGTAGGTCCGATGGGTGAGGGAACGACAATCGATCTCGAAGCCCTGAGGGCCCGTCTCGCGACGGAGGAGGGGCTGCGTCTCTGGCGCAGCCTGGAGGAGCTCGCCGATCTGCCGGAGGTGCGCCGGCACATCGAGGCCGAGTTCCCCGACATCGCGCAGGCCTCCCAGATCGACCGGCGCACCTTGCTTCGGCTGATGGGCGCCTCGCTGGCATTGGGGGGCCTGGCGGCCTGCAACGGCAGCGATGCCGGAGAGCCGCTCCTGTCGCAGAGCCACAACATGCCGGGCTATGTGCCTGGCGTGCCGGTGTTGATCGCCACCTCCCTGCCGCTGAACGGCTATGGCAGGGGCGTGCTCGCCAAGGTGCAGGAAGGGCGCCCGATCAAGATCGAGGGAAACCCGCTTCATCCGGCGAGTCTCGGCGCGACGGACGTGTTCGCACAGGCCGAGATCCTCTCGCTCTATGATCCGGACCGGTCCGAGGCTCCCCTCCAGAATGGCGAGCCGAGGTCGTGGGAGGAACTCACGGCGTTCATCCGCCCCGTGCGCAACGAACTCGTTTTCGATGAGGGCCGGGGGCTCCATGTCCTGATGCCGCCGACCTCCTCGCCGACGCTGCATCGGCTGATCGGGCAGGCGCGGCAACTTTTCCCGCATGCGCAATGGCATGTGTTCTCGCCCGTCGACGACGTCAATCGCCAGACGGCAGCCAGGGCGGCGTTCGGGCGCGACGTGGATCTGGTCTACGATCTGACCCAGGCCGACACCATTGTGACCCTGGGCGGCGACCTCTTTGCCGAAGAGCCGGGCCACATCCGCTACGCGGCCGATTACCAGGCGCGACGCCGCGCACCGGACCGGGAGCTTCCCCAGCTTGTTGCCGTCGAAACGCGCACGAGTCTCGTGGGGGCCCGCGCGGATGAGCGGATCCCGCTCCGTCCGAGGGAGTTCGAGACCTTCGCGGAGGCGCTCGCGGCGGCTGTCGAGACAGGCACCGTGCCACCCGGTTCCCATCCCGCTGTCCCCCGCCTGGCCGATGCGCTGCGCGGCGCCGGAACCCGGGCCCTCGTCGCGGCGGGCCTCGAGCAATCCGCCCGCGTCCATGCGCTAGCCCTCGCCATCAATGCCCGCCTCGGCGCCTTCGGCACGACGATGCGCGCCATCGAGCCGCTGCGGGCTCTGCCGGGTGAGGTTCGGACCCTCGCCGACTTGGCGGAAGCCATTCGGGCCGGACAGGTCTCGCGCCTTGTCATCCTCGGCGGCAACCCCGTCTACACGGCCCCGGCCGACATTGAACTGGCCGCGCTCGTGCCGCGCGTGCCGCTCTCCCTGCATATCGGCCAGCACCGGGACGAGACGGGCGCTGTCTGCCACTGGCACATCCCCGAGAGCCACCCGCTCGAAAGCTGGGGCGACCTGAGGGCCTTCAACGGCACGGTCGGCTTGCGTCAGCCGACCACGGTGCGGCTGAAGTCGGGCCTGAGCGCCGAGGAGTTCCTCGGCCTCATGGCGGGCCAGAACGCGGATGGCCGCGGATTAGTCCAGGCCACATGGCGCGAGGCCTGGGGCGATGCCTTCGAAGAGCGCTGGGTGCGAGCCCTCGAGGACGGCGTGATCGAGGACTCTGCGGCCCCCGCAGTCGATATTGCCCTCCAGTCCGGTTGGAGCCCCGAGCCCGCAGCGCCAGCTCCGTCTGCCGGGATCGATGTTCAGTTCTCCCCCGATCCGTCCGTGTGGGACGGCTCCTACGCCAACAACGGCTGGCTGCAGGAGCTGCCCAAGCCTCTCACGAAGCAGGTCTGGGGCAATGCCGCCCTGATCGCGCCGGAAACCGCGGAGGTGTTCGGCCTCGCTTCGGGCGATGCCGTCGACCTGTCCGTCAATGGACGCGTCGTGCGGGCGCCCGTATGGCTGCTGCCCGGCCATGCCCCTGGGGCCGTGACCCTGCCCCTCGGCTACGGCCGCCGCTCGGCCGGCCGGATCGGCACCGGGATCGGCTTCGACGCCTATTCCGTCCGCCCCTCGGATTCCCGATGGATGGCCGCCGGCGAGATGCGGCGCGTCGGCGAAAAAATCCCCGTCATCTCCACGCAGCAGCACCATTCGCTGCAGGGGCGCGACATCGTGCGCGTGGTGGCGCCCGGAGAGGCCGTGCCTCCCGAGCCGGTTCACCCATCCATCTATCCCGAATGGCCCTACCGGGATCATGCCTGGGGCATGGCCATCGATCTCGACGCCTGCATCGGCTGCAATGCCTGCGTGATCGCCTGCCAGGCTGAGAACAACATCGCGGTCGTCGGTCCCGAGGAGGTCGCGCGCGGGCGCGAGATGCACTGGCTCCGCGTGGACCGGTATTATGCGGGCGATCCGGCCGCGCCCGAGACCTATTTCCAGCCGGTCCTCTGCATGCATTGCGAGAAGGCGCCCTGCGAGGTCGTGTGCCCCGTCAATGCGACGGTGCATTCCTCGGAGGGGCTCAACGACATGGTCTACAACCGCTGCGTCGGCACGCGGACCTGCTCGAACAACTGCCCCTACAAGGTGCGCCGCTTCAACTTCCTCGATTATCAGGACACGAACGTCTCGGCCCCGTTCGAAGCCACGAACCCGCAGGTGACGGTCCGCGACCGCGGCGTGATGGAAAAGTGCACCTTCTGCGTCCAGCGGATCGCGACGGCCCGCGCGAATGCGCGCGTCGAGGAGCGGCCTGTGAACGACGGCGAGGTGATGACCGCCTGCCAGCAGGTCTGCCCGACCAGGGCCATCGTGTTCGGCGACACCAATGATTCCGACAGCGCCGTCAGCCGCCTCAAGCGGAGCCCGCGCAACTACGCCCTCCTGGGATCGCTGAACACGCAGCCGCGCACCACCTATCTCGCCCGCGTCGAGGACCCGAAGGAGAACGGATAGGCCCATGAGCAGCGACGCCCACGCAGCGACGAGCCGGGTCGCCGATGTCCCACTCTCCCCGCATTTCGGCTGGGTGTGGTGGCTCGCGCTCCTGGCCTCCGGCGGGCTTGTCGCGCTCCTCGGCTACACGCTGATCTCCGTCACGATCATCGGCGTCGGCGTCTGGGGCGTGAACATCCCGTATGTGTGGGGCTTCGATCTCATCAACTATGCGTGGTGGATCGGCATCGCCAACGGCGCGAGCCTCTTTGCCGCCATCCTGGTCCTGCGCCGGCACGATCTGCGCACGGCGGTCAACCGCTTCGCGGAGGGTGTCGCGCTCTTCGCTGTCATCTGCGCAGGCATCTTCCCGATCTTTCACCTCGGGCGTCCCTGGCTGTTCTACTGGACCTTTCCCTATCCGGCGACCTTCGAGGTCTGGCCGCAGTTCCGCAGCACCCTGACCTGGGATTTCTGGGCCATCAGCACCCACGTCATCGTCACGAGCCTGCTCTGGTACGTAGGCCTGATCCCCGATCTGGCGACCCTGCGCGACCGCGCCCGGCGGAAGGTCGTACAGCAGGTCTATGGAGTCCTGGCCCTCGGCTGGCGCGGCTCCGTGCGCCATTGGGCTTATCATCAGCGCGCCTATCGCCTCGTCGCCATCCTGGTTCTGCCCCTGATCCTCATCATGCAGAGCACGGTTGCCTTCGAGTTCGCCGTGACCCTGGTGCCCGACTGGCATGAAACGCGCCAGCCGCTTCATTTCGTGGCGACGGGCCTGGCGCAGGGCCTGTCCATCGTGCTCCTCGTGGCGGTGCTCCTCCGTTGGAGCCTGCGGCTCGGGCGTTACATCGACGAGGGCGATATCGACCTGCTGGGCAAGCTGGTTCTCACAAGCGCGCTGGTCTCCGGCTATCTCTACATCGACGAGATCGCCGCAGCCCTCCTGTCGGGAGGACTGGCGCAGGAGGCAACCTTTACCCGCATGACTGGCCAGTATGCGGGGCTCTATTGGACTGCGATCGTCTACTCGGTCCTGATCCCGCAGCTGTTCTGGTTCAGAGTCGCCCGGCTGAGCACCGTGGGTGGAGTCTTCGTCGGCTTTTCCATCGGCGTCGGCATCTGGTTCGACCGCTTCTCCATCATCGTCGGCGGTCTGCAGACCGATTACCTTCCCTCCGTCGGTCGCACCTACAGCCCGACGCTGCCGGAAACGGGTCTGTTCCTGGGAACCGTCGGGCTGTTCGTGGCTCTGCTGCTGCTCTTCGTCCGCTTCCTTCCCGTTGTCTCCATGTTCGAAACCCGCCATGACGAGCACGAGGAGAAATCCTCATGACGCAGCACTCCTATGGCATCATGGCGGAGTTCAAGACCCCTGAGGCCCTCATGGAGGCTGTCAGGGCGGCCAAGCGCGCCGGCTACACGAGGCTCGATGCGTTCAGTCCTTTCCCTCTCTCCGACCTCGCCAAGGAACTCGGCGTTCGCACGTCGGTGATCCCCTGGATCGCGCTCGTCGCCGGACTCACGGGAGGGGTCATTCAATACGCCTCGCAGTATTGGATGAATGCCATCGATTATCCGCTCAATGTCGGCGGACGGCCCCTTCACAGCTGGCCGGCCTTCATTCCTGCCTCGTTGATCGTCGCGATCCTCTGGGCGGGCGCGGCAACCCTGATCGGTCTGCTCCTGATCCTGCGGCTGCCGCGCCTGCACCATCCGGTCTTCGCCACGCCGGGTTTCGCACGTGCATCCGAGGATCGGTTCTTCCTCTGCATCCTGCAGGACGATCCCCTCTACGACGATGCAGCCGTCCACGCGTTCTTCGGAGCGCTCTCGCCCCTGGCCGTACAGGAGGTTCCGGCGTGCGACTAGCCGCAGCCATCGCCAGCCTCGCCCTGCTTGCCGCCTGCGACAGCGGGACGGAGGAGCGGGATCCCGTCGCTTCGACCCGCGCCGTGCAGCGGGCCTACGTGCCCGTGCCTCCCGGCGCGGTCCCGAGGGGAGCGTCTGCATACGCCGCAGCACTGGCGCCTCCGGGGCCCGAGCTTACGCCGGCTCTGCTCGCCCGTGGACAGGAGCGGTTCAACGCCTTCTGCAGCCCCTGCCACGGCGTGAGCGGGCGCGGGGACGGCCCCGTCGTCTCGCGGGGCTTTGCCCCGCCACCTTCGTATTACGAGGAGCGTGTGCGGGCCCTGGAGCCCGCGCAGATCGTGCAGGTCATCACCCATGGCAAAGGGCGGATGTTCCCCTATGCCGACCGTGTCCCGCCGGAGGATCGTTGGGCGATTGCCCACTACGTGAAGGAACTGCAGGCCCGTGGCGCCGGAGCTGCGTCAGGGCAGGGGAGCGCAACCCCATGAGTGCCATGGAGGCCCTCTACATCGTCTTCGTCCTCCTGGCAGGAGTTGCGATGGGCAGTCTGGTCGTGCTGATGATCGGCCATCTCATGAACGAGCATTGGCTCGCGCCGGTGCGGGCCGAGGTGGAGGCGGCTGCCCTGACGCTGCCTCTGCTCCTGCTTTTGGGCCTCGTGCTGGCCTTCGGTCTCGGCGAACTTTTCCCCTGGGTCGGCAGTCGGGCCGATCTTCCGCCGGCACGGGCGAGCTATCTGAGCCCGGGCTTTTTTATGGTCCGCAGCGCCGCCTATCTTCTGATCTGCATAGGGTTGGCCTATTGGCTGACGCATACCCGTCATCTGCGGCGCGCCAGCGCCATCGGTCTCGCGCTGCTGACCCCGGTCATGACCTTCTCGGCCTATGATTGGGTGCTGTCGCGGGAGCCGTATTGGTGGTCGAGCCTGTTCGGGTTCGCCTTCGCATTGGGGCAGGTTCTCGCGGCCCTTGCGAGCGCGATCCTGATCACCCTTCTCAAGACGGAGCCCGCATCGCCCAAACGGATGGCGAGCCTGGAGCGTGCGCTGCTGATCCTGCTGCTGCTGACGGCGTGGACATGGTTCGCGCAGTTCCTGATCGTATGGCTGGCGAACCTGCCGCACGAGGTCGCGTGGTATCTGGATCGCTCGGATGACGGAAACCTTGCGCTTCTCGGGGCGTCCTATGCCCTGATGCTCACGGCCATCGTCCTCCTCGTGCCCTCCGGCGTGAGCCGCAAGGGGATGCTCGTGGGCAGTGCGCTCGCTCTTCTGCATCATGGCACGCACATGATCTGGGTTCTGCAGCCGCGCGGCGACTTTTCCTGGTTCGCTCTCGGGCTGATCCTTGCGGTTGTCGCTCTCTGGACCGGCGTCTATGTGGCAGTCATGCGCGTGCGTCCGACCTATGTCGAGGAGGCGACGGAGGAGCCTTAGCTCTTCGGTGCGCTCCCATCGGGATTGGGCACGATGCGGCGGGTGCGGACGTCGGTTCCCTCGGGAACCGCAGGCGGGTTCGGGATGTCGGCGGTCACTTCCTCCTCGGCGCGGAGCTGGAGCGGGGGGCCCTGCGGATAGACGCGCATCCCTTCTCGCCCCAGGGAATAGAGATAGGCGGCGATGTGCCGGGCTTCCGCCTCGCTCACCCCTTGCGCGGGCATGCCGGTGTTGGGCTTCAGGGCTGGGGGATCCATCAGCCAGGCGATCAGGTTCAGCGGCGTGTTCGGCAGGAAGCCGGCGAGGAGGTGCTGCTGGGCGTAGTTTTCCAGGCGCGGCCCCACCTTGCCCCTCGCGCCGCGCACATCCTCGATGGTGTGGCAGGTGCCGCAGCCATAGGCCTGAATCAGCGCGCGTCCCTGCTCCGGCTCGCCGCCCGCAATCGTCAGGCGCGAGGATTGGCCTTCGCTGTCGCTGCAGGCGGCAAGCCCCATCAGGATAGTGGGTATCAGGATCAGGCGGAAAGGACTGAGGATCATCGGCTCGGCTTCAGGACATCTGGTGTGGCAACCGGCGAGGGCCGCGCCCGTTCCGATCCGCGTGGCGTCAGGAGGCGAAACGCCATGACGAGCCCGGCCGCAAGATAGATCGCGCACATCGGTAGGGACATGATAGCTCCTGCCAGTTGCTGATCTTCCAGAGCTGTCAGACCCCAGTCCATCGTGTCGGGCGCATGATACAGGGCCTCGCGCGCGAAGCTGAGGAGGGCGCTGAGCAGGCCGCTCTGAAGCAGGGTGATGAAGGAGGCGATGAGGGCGGCCGCCGCAGCCTCCCGGCCGGAATGAGCCTTGATCACGGCCCGCCAGAACAGCAGCGCCGTGCCGAAGAACAGGACGTGCTCGAGCCAGTGCAGCGTGTCCGAGGCGACCGCGGCGTCGAACAGCATCGGGCTGTGCCAGATCCACAGGGTGGCCATGTGGATCAGGGCTGCCGGGACGGGTCTCGCGCAGGGCGACAGGAGCGCGAGCCCGGATCGCAGCGGACCGTGGCGGGCCATGCCGCGCCGCCAATGCACCGGGAGCGCCCACACCCATGCGACCTCGGGCTTGCCGAGGACGAGAAGCGGCGGGGCGAGGGCGATCAGCAGGATGTGCTGCACCATGTGGGCCGAGAGCAGGGTCGCGGACAGCGCCTCGAGCGGCGACAGGAGGGCGACGACGAGAAGCGCCGCTCCCAGGACGAAGCAGGCGATCTGCCGCCGGCCGAAGCCGGGAGGGAACCGCCCGAGGTCCCGCCGCAGATGCAGGACGCCCCGCGTGAAGAGCAGGCACGAGGCCAGTAGGGGAACCGTGATCAGCGGGTCCGCATGCCACGCGTGCCAGAGATCGCCCTCGCCGTGAGGTGCCGCCCCATGGGCAAACGCAGGCTGCCCGAACGGCACGGTGGCAAAACCGGCCGCGAGTCCTAGTTCGGTCCTGAGGGACCTGTTCGGAGATGCCTTTCGGGAACCAACTCTCACGGCCAAGCTTTTCCGTTCAATGCACGAAGAAATGACCTAGGGCGGATGGACCACGAAACGACCCTGAAGCGCCTCCGAGGGCGGCTGAACCCCGCTGCGAGGTGCGCAGGCGGGCTTGTGTGGGCTGTTCCGCTCGCAGGATGCAGCGGCGTGCAGTCGGCCCTGGATCCGGCCGGGGGCGACGCCTGGGACCTCTATTGGCTCACCATCGTCATGACCGTGGGGGCCACCGTCATCTTCATCTTCGTGACCGCGCTGCTGCTCTACGCGATCTTCGCCCCGCCTGAGAGCCGCGCGTGGCTCGGAACCCGCAGGACCATCGTGTATGGCGGACTGGCCTTTCCCATCGTGACCCTCTCCCTGCTTCTTCCCTACGGCCTCGTGGTCATGCGCAATACCGATGTGCCGCAAGCCGGTGCGCTGCAGATCGAGGCGGTCGGCGAGCAGTACTGGTGGCGCGTGCGCTACCCGGCCGAGGGCGAACAGGGCGAGTTCTCGACCGCAAACGAGCTCGTGGTTCCCATCGGCCGGCCGATCGCAGTGACCGTCACGTCATTCGACGTGATCCACAGCTTCTGGATTCCCAACTTCGGCGGCAAGATCGACATGATCCCGGGGCGGATCAACACCTTCAACTTCACCGCGGATCGGCCCGGCATCTATCGCGGCGTGTGCGCCGAGTTCTGCGGCGCCCAGCATGCCCGCATGGCCTTCGACGTGATGGCGCTCGAACCCGCCGCGTTCGAGGCCTGGCGCAGGGCACAGGCCCAACCCGCCCGGGAGCCGGCGACCCCGTTCCTGGAGCGAGGCCGTCAGCTGTTCCGCAGCGGCGGATGCGGCTCCTGCCACGTGGTGCGGGGCACCGATGCCGACGGCCGGGTCGGTCCCGATCTCACCCATGTGGGCAGCCGGCGGACCATCGGGGCGGGCCAGTTCCCGAACAACATCGGCACGCTGGCCGGCTGGATCGCCAACGTGCAGCACATCAAGCCGGGAGCCAGGATGCCTTCCTACGGTTCGCTCACCGGCGAGGACCTGCGGGCGCTGGCCGGCTACCTGGAGAGCTTGAAATGAACGTCCCCGAGCTCCCGAAATCCTTCGAGCGCCCGGACGCGGAGTTCCCCAACCCGGTGCCTCGTCCCGAGGGCGAGCTCGAGGCGCTCAAGAGGCCATGGAAGGCGCCGCGGGGCTTGAGCTTCATCACGGCGGTGAACAACACCTATGTGGGCCTGTGGTATGTGGGCACGGCCCTCCTGTTCTTCGTCCTGGCCGGAATCCTCGCGCTGATCATGCGCGTCCAGCTCGCGTCGCCGGAAAGCGATTTCGTCAGCCACGATCTCTACAACCAGCTCTTCACCATGCACGGCACGGTGATGATGTTCCTCTTCGCCGTGCCGGCCGTGGAGGCGGCGAGCGTCTATCTGCTGCCCAACATGCAGGCGGCGCGCGACCTGCCGTTCCCGCGCCTGTCGGCCTATGCCTTCTGGGCCTACTTCGTCGGCGGCCTCGTGTTCTTCGGCACGATCTTCTTCGGGCTGGCGCCCAACGGCGGCTGGTTCATGTATCCGCCGCTCACCAGCACCAAATACTCGCCCGCCGAGAACGCCGACTGGTGGCTCCTCGGCATCGGCTTCATCGAGATCTCCGCCATCGCGGGTGCCATCGAGATCATCGTGGGCGTCATGAAGACCCGCGCGGTCGGCATGAGCCTCGACAAGCTGCCGGTCTATTCCTGGGCCATGCTGGTCTTCGCCGTCATGATCGTCATCGGCTTTCCGGCGATCATCCTGGGCACGCTGCTGCTGGAGATGGAGCGCGCCTTCGACTGGCCGTTCTTCATCGCCGAGAGGGGCGGGGACCCGCTGCTGTGGCAGCACCTGTTCTGGTTCTTCGGCCACCCGGAGGTCTACATCATCTTCCTGCCGGCCACCGGCATGGTGTCGATGATCGTGCCGACCATGGCGCAGACGCCGCTGGTGGGCTACCGCCTCGTGGTGCTCGCCCTCATCGCCACGGGCTTCCTCTCCTTCGGCCTGTGGGTGCACCACATGTTCGCCACGGGCCTGCCGAAGATGTCGCTGGGCTTCTTCTCGGCGGCCAGCACGGCCGTGGCGGTGCCGAGCGGCATCCAGGTCTTTGCCTGGATCGCCACTATCGCGTCCGGCCGCATGAAGCTCACGACGCCGTCGCTCTTCATCATCGGCTTCCTGTTCGTCTTCACCCTCGGCGGCCTGACCGGCGTGATGGTCGCCATGGCGCCGTTCGACTGGCAGGCGCATGACAGCTACTTCGTGGTCGCGCACCTGCACTACGTGCTCATCGGCGGCATGGTGTTTCCGCTTTTTGCTGCCATCTACTACTGGGTTCCGGTGGCGAGCAAGCGGGCGCTCTCGGAGCGGCTCGGGCGCTGGGTCTTCGGCCTCATGTTCCTCGGCATGAACGTGACGTTCCTGCCCATGCACATCACCGGCCTGATCGGAATGCCCCGGCGCGTCTACACCTATCCGGTCGGCATGGGATGGGACGAGCTGAACTTGGTGTCCACGATCGGGGCCTTCATGCTGGCGGCGGGCGTTGCGCTCTTCGTGTTCGACATGGCGCGCAACTTCCGTCTTGCGTCGGAGGACAATGCCGGCAACGTCTGGAACGCGGGCACGCTGGAATGGCTGCCGAACGGCAACTATGCCACCCGCAGCATTCCGGCCGTCGTGAGCCGCGAACCCCTGTGGGATCAGCCCAACCTGTCGAAGGACGTCGAGGACGGCCGCTACTACATGCCCGGAACGGTGACCGGCGGGCGCGAAGCACTGGTCACGAGCCCCTTCGACGCCCGGCCCCAGTACATCCTCCAGATCCCGGGACCGGGGTGGCAGCCTCTCCTGGCTGCCGTGTTCACGGCCGCTTTCTTTCTGCTTCTGACGGTGAAGTTCGTCTTCCCCGCGGCGATCTGCGGCGTTCTTGCCCTCGGATGCGTGATCTGGTGGCTGTGGGAAACCGATCCCGGCCCGATCCGCCCGCCTGCCGATATCGGCGGCGGCATCGTGCTTCCGGTCTACGCCACGGGTCCGATGAACCATTCCTGGTGGGCGATGATCGTCCTCATGGTGGTGATGGGCATGGTCTTCACCTGCCTGATCTTCTCCTATCTCTTCCTCTGGCTCGTGAACCCGGGCGCATGGCCGCCGCAGGGCGTTCGGATCCCGGACTGGATCTGGCCCGCTCTCTCGGCATTCCTTTACTGCGCCAGCGTGGCGCTCGTTGCCGTGGCCAGCCGCCAACTGCGCGGCGAGGATCGGCGCAAGCCGCGCTCGGTGCCGATCCTGATCGGCGTCGCGCTCCTGCTCGTGGGCGGCGCGGCGGCCGTGGATCTCTGGGCACAGTGGCAGACGGCCTTGAGCCCGTCGGCCCATGCCTACGGGGCAGCGGTCTATGCCATCATGTCCCTGCAGATCTTCCTTGTCCTGACCACGCTCGTCATGGGCCTCTACACCATCGCCCGCTGGCTCGCCGGCAAGCTCGACACGGTGCGCCGGACGACGTTCGATAACACCATGCTGTTCTGGTACTACACGGCAGGCCAGGGGCTCGTCGCCCTTCTCGTGGTCCATGGCTTCCCGCGCCTGACCGGAGGCGTCTGATGAGCGGAACTCGGACCCTTCAGGTTCTGCTGACGCTCGGCGGCATGCTGGCCTGGGCGGTGCAGTTCACGGTCGTCTATGGAGCGACATCGACCCTGTGCGCCCGCGGCTGGGCGGACGCGACGCTTTTCGGCCTCGGCGTCGTTCCCTTCACCATCCTCACGACCACCCTTGCAGCCCTGGCGGCGGCTGCCATCCTGCTGGTCGTGTGCGTTCGCGCGGAGCGGCAATCGCGGGATCGGCCGGCCTCGGCCACGGACAGATTCCTGAGCCACGCGGGCATGCTGATCAACGGTCTCTCGCTCGTGGCCATCCTCTGGAACGGCGTCCCGGCCTTCATCCTTCCGGCCTGCGCCTAGAGCATCGTGCGAAAAAAGTGGGCCCGGTTTTTCGCTAAACGATGCTCTCACTGATGGAGGAAGCATCGGATTGACCCCAAAAGTGCAAATCCACTTTTGGGTCCGATGCTTCAGGGCCAACTATTGGAAGAATTTCTTCGTTCCGGTGCTGCGCCGATCCGGGAGGCTGCTCCTTTGCGCATGGAACCCGCCCGTTGAGCGGCTCTTATATCTAGGAATTGTTCTCTAACCTTAGCCAAGGGCCCGATGTGATTGGAAATCGTAACGACGAGCGTCGGGTCGGCGCCAAAGCCCGGAACAGGCGGTTCGAGTCCCAGGTCGTGGTGGTCACGGGAGCATCGGCCGGCGTCGGCCGCGCGGTGGCCGTGGCCTTCGGGCGGGAAGGCTGGCGCGTAGCCCTGATCGCCCGCGGCCGCGAGCGGCTCGAAAGCGCCGCCCGTGAGGTGGAGGAGGCGGGCGGCACCGCCCTTGCGATTCCGGCCGACGTTGCCGATGCGGGCGCAATCGACGCCGCGGCCGCGCAGGTGGTCGCCGCCTGGGGACGCATCGACGTCTGGATCAACAACGCCATGGCGTCGGTCTTCGGGCCCGTCACGTCCTTGAGCCCCGACGAGGTGCGCCGGGTCACCGAGGTCACCTATCTCGGACAGGTCCATGGAACGCTGGCGGCCCTGCACCACATGCGCAAGCGGGACGAAGGAACCATCGTGCAGATCGGCTCGGCCCTGAGCTACCGGTCCATTCCGCTGCAATCAGCCTATTGCGCCGCGAAGTTCGCCGTGCGCGGCTTCACGGATTCGCTTCGCAGCGAGCTGCATCATGAGGGCAGCCGCATCAGGATCACGATGCTGCAGCTGCCCGCCGTCGACACTCCGCAATTCGATTGGGTGCGCAGTCATCTGCCGCAGCAATTGCAGCCGGTTCCGCCGATCCACGCGCCGGAGGCCGTGGCCGAGGCCATCGTGCAGGCCGTCCGCACGGCGCCCCGCGAAATGTGGATCGGCAGCCCCACGATCCAGGCGATCCTCGGCACCATGGTGGCTCCGGGTCTCCTCGACCGCATGATGGCGCGCCAGGCCTGGGAAGGCCAGATGACGGGAAGGCCCGCGCAGCCGCGCGACGGCAACCTCTTCGAGCCGCCGCCCGGCGACCCCGGAGCCGACGGACGGTTCGGCTCACGCGCCCGCGAGCGTGTGATGTCGGTCTCCGGCACGACGGCCCGGGGCATCCTGGCGGCCGTCGCACTCGGCTGCGTCGCCGGCGCGGTGACGGCAGCATGGCACCTGGGGGCGAAAGGCAACGAACCGGATCGCCGCCGCCTGTCGGACAGGGAACGCGCCGCCCGCATGGTCAGCTAGATTGGATCGACATGCTTGATTTGTGGTACAAGAACGCCGTCATCTACTGCACCGACGTTGAAACCTTCATGGATTCGAACGGTGACGGCGTCGGCGATTTCGGCGGGCTGACGGACCGGCTCGATCACATCGAAGCGCTCGGCGCAACCTGCATCTGGCTCCTGCCGTTCTATCCGACTCCGAACCGCGACAACGGCTATGACGTGACGGACTTCTATGCCGTCGATCCGCGTCTTGGCACCCTGGGCGACTTCGTGGCCTTCACCCGCGCCGCCCATGATCGGGGATTGCGCGTCATCGTCGATCTCGTGGCCAACCACACCTCCATCGATCATCCATGGTTCCAGGAGGCCCGGCGCGATCCGGACTCGCGCTATCGCGACTGGTATGTCTGGTCGAAGGAGAAGCCGGACAACATCCACGAAGGCGTCATCTTTCCCGGCGTGCAGGATGCGACCTGGACTTACGACGAGGTTGCGCAGGCCTGGTACATGCACCGCTTCTACAAGCACCAGGCCGATCTCAACATTGCAAACCCCCAAGTGCGGGAGGAGCTGGAAAAGATCATGGGCTTCTGGCTGCAGCTCGGGGTCTCCGGGTTCCGGCTCGATGCCGTTCCCTTCCTGATCGAGTACCGGGGCCTGCCGGAGAACGAGCGGCCCAAGGCCGATCCGCATCGCTATCTCACGGAGCTGCGCACGTTCGCCTCCTGGCGCCGGGCGGAGGCGACGCTGCTGGCGGAAGCCAATATCGCCATGGACAAGGTGGACGAATATTTCGGGGCCACGGGCGACCGGCTGCACATGATCTTCAACTTCATGCTGAACCAGCATGCGTTCCTGGCGCTGGCGCGCAACGATGCGGAGCCGATCCGGCGCATCATGGAGAAGACGCCGGCCATTCCCGACAAGTCCCAGTGGGCGAGCTTCCTGCGCAACCACGACGAGCTCGATCTCGGCCGCCTGTCGGATGAAGAGAGAAGCGAGGTCTTCGCAGCCTTCGGCCCCGAGCCCAACATGCAGCTCTATGAGCGCGGCATCCGGCGGCGCCTCGCGCCCATGCTCGACGGAGACGACCGGCGGCTTAAGCTCGCCTTCAGCCTGATGTTCGCCCTGCCGGGAACGCCGGTGCTCTGGTATGGCGACGAGATCGGCATGGGCGAGGATCTTTCCCTGCGGGAGCGCAACTCCGTGCGAACGCCCATGCAATGGGCCGACGAGCCCAATGCAGGCTTCTCGACCGCTCCCGCGGAGTGTCTCGTCCGCCCGGTCGTCGCCGAGGGTCCGTTCGATTTCCGGCGCGTGAACGTCGCGGCGCAGCGCGACCGCGACGGCTCGCTGATGAACGACCTGCAGCGGCTCATTCGCACGCGCCGGGCCTGTCCCGAGATCGGCTGGGGGGAGTGCCGGATCCTGGACACCGGCGAGACGACCGTTCTTGCGCTGCGCTACGACTGGCGCGAGGGAACGGTGCTGGCCTTCCACAACCTTGCCGATCATGCCGTGGAAGTGCAGGTGGATCTCGAAGGCATCGGGCAACTGCGCCCGCTGTTCTGCAACCGCGACGACAGGACCATGCAGGATTCATCCGCTCCGGTGCTGCTGGATCCATACGGGTTCCGCTGGTTCCGGGGCAAGGGCGAGCGCCGGTAACGGCGCGGCCTCTCGTCAATCGCGCAATGCGATGATGAGCCCCTCGTCGGGCCTGAGGCTGATTTTCGTCTCCAGCAGGTCGCCCTCGCGATCCAGGTGGGTCGACAGCAGCACCCGGCCGCTCGTGCCGTCGGGAAGCGGCAGGGAATGCGGCTGGTGCCCCAGGTTCAGCGCGACCAGAAGGCGCTCCGCTCCATGCCGCCGCTCATAGGCCAGGACGCTGCCTTCCGCGGTGAAAGGCTCGTAGGGGCCGACGCTCAGGGGCAGGTGACGCCGCCGCAGCTCGATCAGGCGCCGGTAGAGCATCAGGATGGAGTCCGGATCCTTGGACAGGCCCTCCACGTCGCGCGACCGGAACCCCGGATCGAGCGGCAGCCACGGGCTGCCGTCGGTGAAGCCCCCGTGGGCCGAGCTGTCCCATTGCATGGGAGTCCGCGCGGGGTCGCGGCCGAGGCTCAGGCCCGGCTCGTTCTTCTCCCAGGGATCCTGCACCGCCTCCGGCGGGATCTCGACCTTGCCGATCCCGAGCTCGTCGCCGTAATACATGGTCGGCGTGCCCCTGAGCGTCAGGAGCAGCATGGCGGCCACCCGGGCCTGCGCCGCGCCGACCCGCGCGCCGATCCGCGGCTGATCGTGGTTGCCGAGCACCCAGTTGGGCCATCCGCCTTCGGGAAGGGCGGACTCGTATTCCTTGATGAGGGCTGCAATCTTCTGGGCGTCCCAGGCCGTCTGAATGAGCTGGAAGTTGAAGGGCAGGTGGGCGCCGGACAAATCCTTGCCGTAATAGGTGACGAGGCGCTCCAGCGGCAGGTAGATTTCCCCGATGAGCACCCGCTCCCGGTACTCCTCCAGCACGTCGCGCATCTCGCTCACCACCTCGTGCACCTCGGGCTGGTCGGCGGAGTAGACCTGGAGGAAGCGGTTGATCTCCGGTTGGCCGGGCTGATAGGCGGGGTTGGGCGGGTTGTCGCGGAATTCCGCATCCTTGATCAGGTGCCAGATCACATCGACCCTGAAGCCGTCGACGCCGCGGTCGAGCCAGAACCGCAGGGCGTCGTACATGGCCTTGCGCACGTCCGGATTGCGCCAGTTGAGATCCGGCTGCTCCCTCAGGAAGGCGTGGTAGTAGTACTGGCCCGTGGCCTCGTCCCATTCCCAGGCCGATCCGCCGAAATTGCTGATCCAGTTGTTGGGCGGCCCGCCATTGGGACCGGGGTCGCGCCAGATGTACCAGTCGCGCTTGGAATTGGTGCGCGACGAGCGGCTTTCCTTGAACCAAGGGTGCTGGTCCGAGGTGTGGTTGGGCACGAAGTCGAGGATGAGCTTGAGGCCCTCGGCGTGCGTCTCCTCGACCAGGCGGTCGAAATCCTCCAGCGTGCCGAAGATCGGGTCGACGCCGCAGTAGTCGGCCACGTCGTAGCCGAAATCGGCCATGGGCGAGGGATAGATCGGCGAGATCCAGATCGCATCCACGCCGAGCGATGCCAGATAGTCGAGCCGCCGGCGGATGCCGTTCAGATCGCCGATGCCATCCCCGTTGCTGTCCTGGAAGGAGCGGGGATAGATCTGGTAGACGATGCCGCGTTTCCACCACGTGGTCTCAGGCATGAAGGTCGCTCCGCTGCTGAATCGCGATCACCGGAAGAGGCGTCAGTGGGCGAATTCATCGAATGGCCTTCGGTTCCAGGACGAGGCAATACCGAACGAAAGGACCTATTCCGTCTGACGGAAGCTCTTGGCGGAGGGGGTGGGATTCGAACCCACGGTGGGCTTGCACCCACGGCGGTTTTCAAGACCGCTGCCTTAAACCACTCGGCCACCCCTCCAGATCGCCCGAGGCAGGCTCGGAAGCGAGCCAATGTCTAAGGCTGCGGACCCGAGGTCGTCAACTCGAATAGCATGCTTTTTGGGGTGGCGCAGGGTTCACGCACGGGACAGGCGCCACACCCGCCTGCTTAACTGTATCGCCCGATGAGAACCCAGGGTCGCAGGGCTGGCACGGATGATCACCGGCGACCCTAAGGCCAGGTGACGCCTGAGAGCATAGGACCGACGTAAGAGATTGCGATACCAGGATTTCTCTTCAAATGAGGACGTACTTCACCTCGAAAGCCTCTCAGTCGCGCGGATGGCGAAACTCGCAATCCAGGGCCGTCGAATTCTGCAGCATGTCGAAACTGTTGCCATTAACCATCGGATTGATACTTAGTATCAGAAATGTCAGCTTTGCCATTGACAAGCGCGGCCGTTTAACCTTCCCTTAAGGGCTGAAAAAGCACTTTGGCTTAATGTCCGGGGCCGGCATGGACTGAGCCATGCTATGTGCCGACAACAGGATTAGAGAAGACATGCGTTGCAACCGCGCTGAAGGGCACACGAGGCTGAGGGGAGCGACCCTGTCCCTCAATCAACGAACTCTGCTCCGCGTTGCAGGCGTCACGGCCATCGCCCTGATGGCTGCCAACTGCTCCTCGAACGTCAGGGGCGGGATCGATCCCAAGTATGGCGTTGCTCCGAGCCCGAAGGTGGTCGCCGACGGCCAGCCTGTTCCGAAGGGCGGCGGGCGGGAGATGGTCGGCAAGCCCTACACGGTTGCCGGCCGCACCTACGTTCCCAGTGCCGCCCAGCGGCCGACCGAAGGACTGGCTTCCTGGTATGGGCCGAGCTTCCATGGGCGCATGACGGCCAATGGCGAGGTGTTCGACCGTGCCTCGATCGCAGCTGCCCATACGACGATGCCGCTGCCGAGCTATGCCCGGGTCACGAATCTCCAGAACGGCCATTCGATGATCGTTCGCGTCAACGACCGCGGGCCGTTCCATGGCAACCGGGTAATCGACGTCTCCGAGCGCGCAGCCATGGCTCTCGGCTTCAAGCAGCAGGGGACCGCCCGGGTGAGGGTGGAGTATGTGGGCCGCGCCTCCACCAACGGAAGCGACGACCGTATCCTGATGGCGAGCCTCCGGACGGACGGCCAGCCCGCCAGCCTCACCAACACGGCTCCGACCATGATTGCACAGGCCGATCCGCAGCCGAGTGCCCCGCGCCAGGCGATTGCCCTGCGCAGCTACCAGCCTGCCGGCCAGACTTATCAGGCTTCTGCGCCGGCCTCCCAGCCTGCGGCGATGCCGCGGGCCGTGGCCGACAATGTGCCGCTTCCTCCCGAGCGTCCCTTCGACCTCGGCACGATTCCCGGTGCGGCAAGCCCGGTGGCGAGAATCAGCTCGTTTGATCCGGGCAAGGCGCCGGCCTCTCGCCCGGTCGTCGCCAGCCTCTACGAGACACCTGCGAGCACGGATTCGTCCGGGTTCCAGAGGAGCGGCTCAGCCGTTGCTCCCGCGGCGCAGAGGTTCGTGCTCCGCTAAGGCGCCTTTCAAGCTGTGTGCTTCCGCGTACACTCCAGCGTGACCGAATGTTGATTTGCTGTTGACGCGCCACAGATTCGGGTCTCCTAGGGGAAGAGCCCGGAGATTGCCAGCTATGCGTCAGCGTCAAGCCGCCCGAATTCTTGCGGCCCTTGCTTTTTTGGCCAGTGCTTTATTCCTTGCGCCTGCAGGGACGCAGGAGGCGCGAGCCCAGGAGTTTCAGACTACGGCCCCCACGGCCATTCTGATGGATGCCGGCAGCCACGCGGTTCTCTTCGAGAAGAACGCGGATGAGCCAACGGCACCGGCCAGCATGGCGAAGGTCATGACGGCAGAGGTCGTCTTCAACGAGATCAAGAACGGCCGCCTGAATTTCGACAGCGAGTTCACGATCTCGGAGAACGCCTGGCGGAAGGGTGGAGGCGGCTCGGGCGGCTCTTCCATGTTCGCCAAGGTGAACACCTCCGTCCGTCTTGAGGACCTGCTGCGCGGCCTGATCGTGCAGTCGGGCAACGATGCCGCCATTGCCCTTGCGGAAGGCATTGCCGGCACCGAGGAAAACTTCGCTCGCATGATGAACGAGCGGGCCAAGCAGATCGGCCTCACCCAGTCCACCTTCGCCAATTCGACGGGCTATGGACATCCCGACCAGAAGGTGACGGTCCGTGACCTTGCCAAGCTCGCCCTGCACATGATCGAGACCTACCCGGATCTTTACAAGATTTTCGGCGAGCGCGAATTCACCTGGAACAAGATCCGCCAGCAGAACCGCAACCCACTCCTGTTCGCCGATATCGGCGCGGACGGGTTGAAGACCGGCAACATCGACGAATCCGGCTACGGGCTCATCGGCTCCGCCGTGCAGAACGACCAGCGCCTGATCGTGGTCGTGAACGGCCTGAAGACGGCCAGGGACCGGGCAAACGAGTCCAGGAAGCTCCTGGACTGGGGCTTCCGGGCTTTCGAGTCCCAGCAGCTCTTTGCAGAGGGGCAGGTCGTCGGCGAGGCCCAGGTTTTCGGTGGGAACATGCGGTCGCTGCCACTTGTGGCGAAGAAGCCTGTTCGTGTACTTGTGCCCCGTGGCGACGGTGAGCGGGTGACCGCGCGCATCGTCTATACCGGCCCTCTAAAGGCTCCCATCCAGAAGGGGGCCGAGGTGGCCCGGCTTCAGGTCAACCGGGGTGACATGCAGGCTCTCGATATCCCGCTCTACGCCAATGAGGATGTCCAGCAGGGCACGCTGAGCCAGCGGGCCTTCGACGGCCTGCTGGAGTTCAGCACCGGCTGGGTCCGCCGCGCCTTCACGAGCCTCGTCGAAAGCATTTGATGGCAGGCTGCTTCATCACCTTCGAAGGCGGGGAGGGCGCCGGCAAGTCGACCCAGATCGAGAGGCTCAAGCGGCGGCTGGAGGCATTGGACCAGCCGGTCCTCGTGACCCGGGAACCGGGCGGGTCCACTCGTGCGGAGGAGATCCGTGCGTTCATCCTGGGCGGGCACGCGAAGCATCTCGGGCCCTTTGCGGAGGCCCTTCTCTTCGCCGCTGCCCGTATCGACCATCTGGACAAGACGATCGTGCCGGCCCTCGAGCGCGGCACCCACGTTCTCTGCGACCGGTTCGCGGATTCGACCAGGGCTTACCAGGGCTCCGCCGGGAACATCGACAAGGCGCTCATCGACCAGCTCGAGCGGGTGACGCTGCGGGGTTCCAAGCCCGACCTGACCTTCATCCTCGACCTGCCGGCTGAAACCGGCCTTGCCAGAGCCCGTGAACGCCAGGCCGGCAGGGGAGAAAGTGCGGACCGGTTCGAAGGGGAGGCGGCCTCCTTCCATCACTCCCTGCGTCGGGCATTCCTCTCCATTGCCCGCGACGAGCCGAAACGGTGCGTGGTCATCAACGCCGACCAGGAGCCCGACGAGGTCGAGGCCGCGATATGGGCTTCGTTGCGCGAAAGGCTGCCCCAGCTCGCCCAGAGCCGCGCACCGGACGAAGCCTTGAGGCCGCTCGATGTCGCGTGACGCTCAGGACGTGATCGAACCGGACGGGTTCGAGGGAGCGCCTCATCCGCGGGAGCAGTTCGCTTTCTTCGGCCACCGGGAGGGCGAGGACGCCTTTCTGGAGGGGCTCCGGAGCGGCCGCCTGCATCATGCCTGGCTGATCGGCGGGGCGCAGGGCATCGGCAAGGCGACCCTGGCCTACCGGGTTGCCCGTGCCGTCCTCGATCCTCGAACAGCAGGCGACCGGTCCCTGTCCAGCCTGGACGTGCCGGAGGATTCCCAGGTCGCTCGCCAGGTCGCGGCCCTGTCCCACCCTAATCTGGCCGTGCTGAGGCGGTCCCCGCCCACGGACAAGAAGGCGGCCTCGACGACCATTCCCGTGGATGCGGTGCGCCGGGCGCTCACCATGTTCGGCTCCACGGCCGCCAATGGGGGCTACCGGGTCTGCATCGTTGACAGCGCCGAGGATCTCACCATCTCGAGCGCCAATGCCCTGCTGAAAGTGATCGAGGAGCCGCCGCCGCGCTCGCTGTTCCTCATCGTGAGCCATGCGCCCCAGCGGGTCCTCCCGACCATCCGCTCCCGGTGCCGGCGCCTGCTGCTGCGGCCTCTGGAAGACCAGGAGATCCGGGCGGCCATTGCCTCGCTCGGCTCCCCCTGGTCCGACACGCCTGGAGATGTGCTCGACCAGGCTCTCCGATACGGCGAAGGTTCGGTCCGCCGAACGCTCGAACTGCTGGATGCCGAAAAGGTCGCCTTCATCGATCAGGTCACGAAGCTGCTGAACGGCTTGCCACGGACCGACACGAAGCAGGTTCTCGCCCTGGCCGAGGCCTTGGCGCGGCGGGATGCGGACGACACATACGAACTGGCTCTCGAGACGGTGCAGCGCTGGGTTTCCGAGCGGCTTCACGAACGGGCAGGGCTCGGCGCCTCCCGCCTTGCACCTTTGGTGGAGGTGTGTGAGAAGATCGGCCGTTCGGCGCGCGAGATCGACGTGTTCAACCTCGACCGCCGGCCCTTCATCCTGACGATGTTCGACGATCTTGCCGACGCTGTTCGGCGAGCGGCCTGAAGCCTCCGCCGTCCGCAGGAGCCGAAGGGTTCTAGAAGTTCAGGATCAGGGATTCGACATGGCCGACAAGCAGAAATTCTACATCACCACGGCTATCTCGTACCCGAATGGGGCTCCCCATATCGGCCATGCCTACGAGGTTGTCGCCTCCGACGCGATTGCGCGGTTCAAGCGCATCGACGGCTATGACGTGTTCTTCATGACCGGCACGGACGAGCACGGCCTCAAGATCCAGCAGACCGCCGACAAGAGCGGCACGTCGCCCAAGGCCTTCGTCGACGACATGGCGGCCAAGTTCCAGGCCATGGCCGACCGCCTGAACTGCTCCTACGACCGGTTCATCCGCACCACCGATGCGGATCACCTGCCCTCGACCCAGGAACTCTGGCGCCGGATGCAGGAGAAGGGGGACATCTATCTCTCGAAATATTCCGGCTGGTACTCGGTTCGCGACGAGGCCTATTACGACGAGGCCGAGCTGACCAAACAGCCCGACGGAAGCTGGCGCGCGCCCACGGGTACGCCGGTCGAGTGGATCGAGGAGGAGAGCTACTTCTTCAGGCTCTCGGCCTATCAGGACCGGCTGCTCGCCCATTACAAGGATCATCCGGACTTCATCAGCCCAGAAACCCGCCGCAACGAGATCACCAGCTTCGTCCGTTCGGGCCTGCAGGATCTCTCGATCAGCCGCACCACCTTCAACTGGGGCCTGCCGGTGCCGGGCGATCCGAAGCACGTCATGTATGTGTGGATCGACGCGCTGAACAACTACGTGACGGGCTGCGGCTTCCCGAACGAGAGCGATCCGCGCTGGAACTACTGGCCGGCGGATGTGCACATCATCGGCAAGGACATCGTGCGCTTCCACACGGTCTACTGGCCTGCCTTCCTGATGTCCGCCGAGCTGCCGCTGCCCAAGCGCGTGTTCGGCCACGGCTTCCTGCTCAACAAGGGCGAGAAGATGTCGAAGTCGGTCGGCAACGTCGTCGATCCCTTCGGCCTTGCCGACACCTACGGGGTCGATCAGATCCGCTATTTCTTCATGCGCGAGGTCCCGTTCGGGCAGGACGGCAACTACTCCCACGAGGCCATCGTCAACCGCATCAACGCCGATCTCGCGAACGATCTCGGCAACCTGGCGCAGCGTTCGCTCTCCATGATCGCCAAGAACTGCGATGCCGCTGTGCCGCAGCCGGGCGCGTTCACCCAGGCCGACCAGGACATGCTCTGGCTCGCCGATGCCCTGCCGGCCAAGACACGGGCGGCCATGAAGGACTTCGCGCTCCATACCACGCTGGCCGAGATCTGGGCCGTGGTGGCCGAGGCGAACCGGTATTTCGCTTCCCAGGAGCCCTGGCTGCTGCGCAAGACGGATCCGGCGCGTATGAACACGGTGCTGTACGTGACGGCCGAGGTTCTGCGCGCAGTCGGCATCCTGGCACAGCCCTTCGTGCCCGAGGCGGCCGCGAAGCTCCTCGACCTGCTGGCGGTCGCGCCGGAGGGCAGGGGGCTTGCCGCGGTCGGGCCGGAGCATCGCCTGACGGCCGGGACGGCCCTGCCGCAACCGGCCCCGATTTTCCCGCGTTATCTCGAAGCGGAGGCGTCCTGACGCATCCGCTTGGTCGGCCCGGGAGGGCCCTCAGCGGAAGCGTTCGATGTACACAAGCTTCATGTTCGCCACCGGGATCGAGAACAGCATCCCGACGATCAACAACGGCCGCACCCGCATCGACCAGATGGAGAAGTGCGGCCATTACGAGCACTGGCGCACCGATTTCGACCTCCTCGAGGATCTCGACATCCAGGTTCTGCGCTACGGGCCGCCGCTCCACACGGCCTTTCTCGGGCCGGGCCGCTACGACTGGTCCTTCGCAGACATGACCTTCGGCGAGATCCAGCGCCGCAACCTCATCCCGATCGTGGACCTCTGCCATTTCGGCGTCCCCGACTGGATCGGGAACTTCCAGAATCCGGATTTCCCTGAACTGTTCGCGGTTTACGCCGAAAACTTCGCACGCCGCTTTCCCTGGGTTCAGCTCTACACGCCCATCAACGAGATGTTCATCTGCGCCCAGTTCTCGGCCGCCTATGGCTGGTGGAACGAGCAGTTGAGCAGCGACCGGGCCTTCGTCACGGCCCTCAAGCACATCGTGAAGGCCAATGTGCTGGCGATGGAGCGAATCCTGAAGGTCCGCCCGGATGCGCTGTTCATCCAGAGCGAGTCCTCCGAGTATTTCCATGCCGAGAACCCGGCGGCCATCAAACCGGCCGAGATCATGAATGCCCGGCGGTTCCTGTCCCTCGACCTGAACTATGGTCGGCGGGTGGACTCGGAGATGTACGAGTTTCTGATGGATAACGGGATGACCCGGGACGAATACCGCTTCTTCCTGAACCGCTCGTCCCTGCGCCACCACTGCATCATGGGGAATGACTATTACGTCACCAACGAGCACCGGGTGAGGGCGGACGGGATGACGCGAGCCGCCGGGGACGTCTTCGGCTACGACGAGATCACCCGGCAATATTACGACCGCTACAAGCTGCCGGTAATGCACACCGAGACGAACCTCATGGAGGGTCCCACAGGCCAGGAGGCCGTGGACTGGCTCTGGAAGCAATGGGCCAACGTGCTCCGGGTCCGCAACACCGGGGTGCCGATCGTCGGCTTCACCTGGTACTCGCTGACCGACCAGATGGACTGGGACGTGGCATTGCGGGAGGAGAACAACCGGGTGACGCCCGTGGGTCTCTACGACCTCGACCGCAATATCCGCCCCGTGGGCCGCTGCTACAAGCAGCTGATCCAGGACTGGTGCGATGTCCTGCCGGCCCAGAGCGTCTGCCTGACGGTCCCGGTGGTGCGGCCGCAGGAGCACGACGAGGTTGCCGTGCGCCGACACCAGGAGCGCCTGCGCACGATGCGGCGCAAGGAGTCGAAGGAGGACGACGAGCCCAAGGCGACAGCCCAGGGCGGGCATCGGTAGACGAGGGCGCCGATCCGATCTATGCAACCGTGCCGCTAGCGCATCGTGCGGAAAAGTGGATCTTACTTTTGGGCCCGATGCCGTTGCCGTCGCAGAGGAGGGCGCCTTCACCCATGTTGGTCGACAGCCATTGCCACCTGGATTTTCCGGACTTTCAGAGCCGCCTCCCCGAGGTGCTGTCTGCCGCCGCAGCGGCCGGCGTCGGCCGGATGGTGACTATCTCGACCCATGTGGCCCGCTTCGACACCTATCGTGCCCTGGCCGAGGCGCATGAGAGCATCTTCTGCACAATCGGCACTCATCCCCACAATGCCGCCGTGGAGCCGGATGTCCCGTCGGGGCGGCTCATCGAGCTGTCGCATCATCCGCGCTGCGTCGCCATTGGCGAGGCAGGCCTCGATTATCACTACGACAAGAGCCCGCGCGGCGTGCAGCAGCGGGTCTTTCGCACTCATATCGAAGCCGCTCGCGAAACCGGGCTGCCGCTGGTCATCCATGCGCGCAATGCCGACGAGGACATGATCCGGATCCTGTCCGAGGAGATGGGGCGAGGGCGCTTCGATGCGGTTCTCCACTGCTTCTCCTCCGGCGAGAAGCTCGCCCAGGTCGGCGTCGAGCTGGGGCTTTACGTCTCGTTTTCCGGGATCCTGACCTTCCGGAACTCGGAGGAGATCCGCCGGATCGCGACCGCCGTTCCCCATGACCGGCTGCTGGTCGAAACGGACGCGCCCTACCTGGCCCCCGTGCCGTATCGCGGCAAGACGAACGAGCCCGCCTTCGTGGCCCACACCGCCCATGTGCTCTCCGAGGTCATCGGCGTGACGGACGAGACGATTGCCGGGCTCACCACGGCCAATTTCTACCGACTCTTCGCCAAGGCAGCGGCTGCCGATGCCGAATACAGGCAGGCGCTCGCATCATGACGCTGCGCCTGACGATCCTGGGCTGCGGATCATCCGCCGGCGTGCCGCGCGTGGGCGTCGGCTGGGGTGCCTGCGATCCCACCAACCCGAAGAACCGGCGCCGGCGCTGCTCCGTGCTGGTGGAGCGCTTCGGCCCGGACGGAGCCGTCACGACCGTGCTGGTCGATACGGGTCCCGATGTGCGCGATCAGCTGCTCGGGGCCGATGTCCGGCGCCTGGATGCGGTTCTCTACACCCATGAGCATGCCGACCACATCCATGGGATCGACGACCTGCGCCCGCTCGCCATCGTCCAGCGCCAGCGCATCCCGGTCTATGCGGACCGGATGACGAGCGAACTGTTGATGATGCGGTTCGGCTATTGCTTCGAGACGCCGGCCGGGAGCAGCTATCCGCCCATTCTGAAGATGCATCACCTGCAGCCCGGCGTGATGACCTCCGTTCCCGGGTCGGGCGGAGCCATAGAGGCCATGCCGTTCAGGATGGTCCATGGGGATATCGACACCCTGGGGTTTCGGTTTGGGAACATTGCCTATGCTCCCGACGTGAGCGAGATGCCCGACGAGAGCCTCCGGTATCTGGAAGGCCTGGACATCCTGATCCTCGATGCCTTGCGCTACACGCCGCATCCGACCCATTTCTCCGTGTCCGAGGCCCTGGACTTCATTGCCAAGGTCAAGCCGAAGCGCGCCATCCTGACGAACCTCCACACCGATCTCGATTACGAGGCGCTGCGGAGCGAGTTGCCGCCGCATATCGAGCCGGCGTTCGACGGGATGCAGGTCGAAGCCCACTGACGGTGCGGTCAGGCAAGGTGATGGGGACCGGCCGCCCTTAGAGGGCTGGCTTGCCAGAGGAGCCAATGAGCCGCGCGCCATCAACCGATCCGTATCCGCACACCCCGGACGGCCGTTATTTCGTCGTCCGCGGTCGCTTGTGGCGCCTGAGCAACCCGGCTCTCGATCCGGTTGAGCGCGAGCGTCTCGTCAAGGAGTTGATGGCCGCCCGGCGGGCCGTTCGCAACGCCAAGGACGATCCAGAGGCTCTGAGAAAAACCCGCGCTCGGATCGATGCTGTCAAGCGAGCCCTGGGTGAACGCGGTCCAGGCTGGTGGAACGATGGCGCACCGGATTACAACCGGCGCATGGTAGGAGATACGCCATATGCCGAGTGGTACCGCTCACTCGGCTCTAAGCCATAATCCGACAGACAGCTATGAGAACCCTCTAGCACCCTGGAATTTAAGTTCCATAATATATCTTATGCGAATTAGATCTTGAGAGTTTCAGACCTCTCCCCGCTCATCCCGGCCTGTGCTCGCCGGTGTTTTCACTTAAGAGCACGTGGCGATGGCGACGGTATCGCCGCCATCTCTGAGGTTCTGTGCAGCGCAGGTTCAGGGCCGCGCCAAGACCATACAGCGTCGCTCAGGAAGCAGCCGCTGCAGGTTCCGCCGCTTCGTCCACGGACGTCCAGCTGTGGGTGATCTCGGCCACGGCGCCGAGCATGATCGAGGCCGAGCAGTACTTCTCCTTGGAGAGCTGGATCGCCCGCTCCACCTTGGCCGGCGCCAGATCCTTGCCTGCCACGCGGTACTCGAGATGGATCCTGGTGAAGACCTTGGGATCGGTCTCCGCCCGCTCGGCCGTGACATCGACCTCGCAGTCCGAGACCTGCTCGCGGCCCTTTCTGAGGATTTGCACCACGTCGAACGCCGTGCAGCCGCCCAGGCCCAGCAGCAGCATTTCCATGGGGCGAATCCCGAGATTGCGTCCGCCGTATTCAGGCGCGCCGTCCATCACGACGGCATGGCCGCTGCCGGATTCGCCCACAAACATCATGCCGTCGACCAGTTTGACCCGCGCTTTCATCGTTCTCTTCCTCAGTCGCCTCAAAAGATTCCACTCACGTCATACACCGCTACTCGGGAGAAATGGCGCAAATCCAGCTAGCCCGCGGTTTTGTCCTCAGGCTATGAGACAGTGAACGAGCGGACATTAACCATGAAGCCTTCCACCGACATCGCACGCCTCCTGGAGATCATGGCGGCCCTGCGCACGCCCGGAACCGGGTGCCCTTGGGATCTGGAGCAGGATTTCGCATCGATTACGCCGTATACGATCGAGGAGGCTTACGAGGTGGTGGACGCCATCGAGCGCGGCGATCTGGCGGATCTCCGGGACGAGCTCGGCGATCTGCTGCTTCAGGTCGTTTTCCACGCCCGAATGGCCGAGGAGCAGGGTGCCTTCGCCTTCGGGGACGTGGTCGGGGCGATCACGAAAAAGCTCATCCGGCGCCATCCGCATGTGTTCGGCAGCATCAAGGATCTCTCGCCCGAGGAGGTGAAGCGCCTCTGGGATTCGATCAAGGCCGACGAGAAGACTGAACGCAGAGCGGAGCGCGAAAGGCTGGGCCTGGCCCCGGAGGCTCACGAGGCCGGTTTCCTCGGTGGCATTCCGACGGCCCTACCCGCCTTGACCCGAGCCCAGAAGCTGACGGCCAAGGCCGCGAAGGTCGGCTTCGACTGGCCCGACGCCGCCCAGGTCATCGACAAGATTCACGAGGAGCTGGAGGAGGTTAAGGAAGCTTCCTCAACCGGTGAGCGAGATAAGATCGAAGACGAGATCGGGGATCTTCTCTTTTCCGTCACCAATCTCGCCCGGCATTTCGGAATCGATCCCGAGCAGGCGCTGCGGCGTACGAATGCCAAGTTCGAGCGCCGTTTCGGGGCCGTCGAAGGGGCGCTTGCCGCACAGGAGCGGAGCCTCGACGAAGCGTCCCTGGAAGAGATGGAGCGCCTTTGGGTTGCAGCGAAGACGGCCGAGCGCGAGCCCGGCCCGTCCTCATAGCACGCGGGCGTCGGGAAAGCGGTTCAGGAACCGGGGTTCCTTGCCGGCGACCAGGCGCACCTGAAGGATGGTATGCCCGTTGTCCTTCGACTGGCGGTCCAGGATTTCCGTGTTCTCGTGGAGCCAGGCAAGCCCCTGCCCGTCCTCGGGCGCGACATCGACCTCATAGGTCATACGCCCCAAGGCCAAATGCTGCTCGATGGTGGCGAGCAGTTCGGGAATGCCGTCTCCGGTCAGGGCGGAGATGAGGATCGGCCGCCTCTCCTCGCCGGTCCGCTGCGAGGTCGCGGCAAGCCGCTCCCGGTCTTCCGCCGAGAGCAGATCAGCCTTGTTCCAGACCTCGACGATGCGCCGCGTGTCGTCCGGATCGATCCCGAGCTCGCGCAGAACGATGGCCACGTCGCCCGCCTGAGCCTCGGTCTCGCCGTGCGAGACGTCGCGCACGTGAAGCAGCACGTCGGCCTCGACAACGTCCTCCAGGGTGGCCCGGAAGGCCGCCACCAGCATGGTCGGCAGATCCGAGATGAACCCGACGGTGTCGGACAGGATGGCTTTCTCGCCGTGAGGCAGCTCGATGGCCCGGGATGTGGGATCGAGGGTGGCGAACAGCATGTTCTCGGCCAGAACGTCGGCCTGCGTCATGCGGTTGAAGAGCGTGGACTTGCCGGCGTTGGTGTAGCCGACGAGCGCGATGATCGGATAGGGCACGCGGCGGCGGCTCGTCCGGTGCAGGGACCGGGTCTTCACGACGCCCTCAAGATCCCGCTCGATCCGGTTCATCCGCTCCTGGATCATGCGCCGGTCGGCTTCGATCTGCGTCTCGCCGGGGCCGCCGAGGAAGCCGAAGCCGCCGCGCTGACGTTCGAGGTGGGTCCAGGAACGCACCAGCCGGCCCTTCTGGTAGGACAGGTGCGCCAGCTCGACCTGGAGAGTGCCCTCCTTCGTGCGGGCGCGCCGCCCGAAGATTTCGAGGATCAGGCCCGTCCGGTCGATGACCTTGGCACCCCAGGCCTTTTCGAGATTGCGCTGCTGCACCGGGCTCAGTGCGCAGTCCATCACGACCAGCCCGATCTCCTCGGCGCGGATGAACCCGGCGAGCTCCTCGACCTTGCCGCTTCCGACGAAGGTGGCCGGTCGGGGCGAGGACAGGGGGGCGATGAGCGAGCGAACGATGGTCAGGTCGATGGCAAGGGCGAGGCCGGCGATCTCGTCGAGACGCGCCTCGGGCGGGCGAGGGTTGCTCCCCTCGCCTTCGGAGTCTGTCGAAACGCGCCGCTTGCGCGTCAGGTACGGCCCGATAACGAGCGTCCGTGTCCCTGCCGCAACCTCTTTCTCAGGTTCGGCAAGCTGTGCGAGACGTTCTTCCCCCGGAGTACGCGGTTCGGTCACCTCAGGCCTTCTCACCAGCCTCGTCGATCTGATCGAACAACTGGACGGGCTGGCCTGGCATGATGGTGGAAATAGCGTGTTTGTAAACCAGCTGGGAGTGACCATCCCTGCGCAGCAGGACGCAGAAATTGTCGAACCAGGTGACGACGCCCTGGAGCTTCACTCCGTTCACAAGAAAGATCGTCAGGGGTATTTTCTGCTTCCGGACGTAGTTGAGGAATGTGTCCTGAAGATTCTGCGCGCGATCGCCCGCCATGGAAGTTGCCTCGCCAGCCCATCGCCGCCGGTCTTGGCTATGGGGCCGCCTGGATATGGTTGTCCGCTTTCGTGCGGTCGGTGACCGGCGTTCTTATTACAGGGCGAACAGCCGCGTTCGGCAAGGGGGACGCAACGGTTCTACCTCGTCGGAGTGCATTTTCCCGTGGATTGGTAGGTTTTCGTTCCGGCTTTGCGAAGGCGCCAGGTGATTGAGGAGCATCTGCGGCGGGTGTCAGCCGCCGATGCCGAGGGATTTCAGCTTCCGGTGCAGGGCTGAACGCTCCATGCCGATGAACTCCGCCGTGCGGGAGATGTTGCCGCTGAACCGGGCGATCTGCGCCAGAAGGTATTCCCGCTCAAAGATCTCGCGGGCGTCGCGGAGCGGCAGGCTCATGAGCTTTTCGCCCCCTGCCCCGCCCGGCGTGCTCGGAACGAGCGCACCGATCTCGGAAGGCAGCATGTCGGCGGTGATCTCTGCATCGGGATCTCCCGAGACGAGGATCATCAGGCGCTCGACGTTGTTCCTCAGCTGGCGCACGTTGCCGGGCCAGTCATGCGACTGCAGCACCGCCATGGCATCCTCGGCGATCCGCCTCTTCGGCAGGCCCGTGGTCGACGAGATCTGCTCCATGAAGAACTCGATGAGTTCCGGCACATCCTCCCGACGCTCGGCCAGGGACGGCACTCGGATCGGAATGACGCCGAGGCGGTGGAACAGATCCTCGCGGAACCGGCCGGCGGCGATTTCGGCCGGCAGGTCGCGGCTCGATGACGAGACGATACGGACATCCACATGGACCCGCGTCGTTCCGCCGACGCGCTGGAAGTTCTGATCGACGAGAACGCGCAGGATGCGGTTCTGCGTCTCCCGCGGCATGTCGGCGATCTCATCGATGTAGAGGGTGCCGCCATGGGCCTCCTCGAGCGCGCCGACGCGGCGCCCCCCATCCGCCCCGCCTTCCGTGCCGAACAGCTCGGCCTCCATGGTGTCCGGCGTGATGGTGGCGGCCGAGAGGACCACGAAGGGACCGTTGGCGCGAGTGGAGAGGCTGTGCACGGTCCGGGCCGTGAGCTCCTTACCGGACCCGGGCGCGCCGGTGATGAGAATCCGGGCATTCGTCGGGCCCGCGCGCTCGACGGCCTGCCGAAGCTGGTTGATCACGATCGACTTGCCGGCAATGCGGCTGGCTTGAACCGAACGCGAGCGCAGATCGCGCACCTCGCGCTTCAATCTCGACGCCTCGAGAGCCCGCTCGGCCACGAGCACGAGCCGGTCCGCCTTGAACGGCTTTTCGATGAAGTCATAGGCGCCGGCCTTGATGGCCGAGACGGCGGTTTCGATGTTGCCGTGACCCGAGATCATCACGACTGGCAAGTCTGGATGCTGGCTCTTGATGATCTCCAGCACCTGGAGGCCGTCGAGGCGGCTTCCCTGCAGCCAAATATCGAGGAAAACCAGGTGGGGCCGCCGCGTCTCGATAGCAGCAAGGGCGTCGTCCGACGTCCCGGCGGTCCGTGTGCGGTGCCCTTCATCCTCAAGGATGCCGGCCACGAGTTCGCGAATGTCGACTTCGTCGTCGACGACGAGAATATCAGCGCTCATAGGCTTGCCCTGCGAGTGTCGTTGCGGCTGGAAGCGACCGATGTCTCCTCCGATGCCATCTGCTTCGTCTTCGGGATCCACATGCGGACCTGCCCTCCCCGTCCGGCGGGATTATCGGCCAGCTCCATGCCACCCCCATGGTCTTCCAGGATCTTCGCGACGATCGGCAACCCCAGGCCGGTTCCACCCTCGCGGGTCGTCATGTAGGGCTCCAGTAGGCGCTGCCGCCCTTCGACCGGGAAGCCCTTGCCGTTGTCGGTCACGGCCAAAATCAGATACTCCGGGTGCGTGTCGTCGAGAAGAATGGCGATCCGCCCCTGCCCTCTCTCCTCCTCCGGCACCGCCGAAATGGCTTCCGTCGCATTCTTGACGATGTTGGTCACGGCCTGAGACACGAGCCGGCGGTCGAACGGCGCCATAAGCGATCCTTGCGGCACCTGATCGACAAACTCGATCTCGGGGTGGGCGATCTTCATCATGAAAACCACCTGCCGGATCGTCTCAGCCAGATCCTCGCTGCCGATGGTCGGCTTGGGCATGCGGGCGAAGGATGCGAACTCGTCGACCATGCGCTTGATGTCGTCGACCTGCCGCACGATGGTGTCCGTGCACTGGTCGAACACCTCCCGGTCCGTGGTGATCACCTTGCCGTATTTCCGGCGGATGCGCTCGGCCGAGAGCTGGATCGGCGTCAGAGGGTTCTTGATCTCGTGCGCAATCCGTCGCGCCACGTCCGCCCAGGCGGAGGTCCGCTGCGCCAGGACGAGATCCGTGATGTCGTCGAGGGTGATCACGAGGTCCCGCTTCTCGCTGCGCGTCTGCTCGCTGGTGACCCGGACGTTGATCGTGCGCTCCTTGCCCCGGCGCGCGATATGGATCTGCTGCTGCATCAGCCGCTGGCGTCCATGGCTCATCTCTTCCACGAGCGACGTGACCTCGGGCAGGATCAAGGTGATCGGCTTGCCGAGCAACTCCTCCCGCGAGGCTCCAAGCAAGGCCTCCGTCGAAGGATTGACGATGGTGATCACCCCCCGGGCATTCACGCCGATCACCCCGGCCGAAACGCCGGCAAGCACCGCTTCGGTGAATCGACGGCGGCGATCCATCAGCTCGCTGGCCGTGGTGAGGCCGTCATGCTGGCGCCGCAGCTCGGAGGTCATCTTGTTGAAGGTCTCGCCCAGGTGGCCGAGATCCCCTTCGCCCCGCTTGACGGGAACCTGGACGTAGAAGTTGCCGGTCGCCACCTGGTCCGTCGCATGGATGAGGCGCCGGATCGGCGCCACGAGGCGGTTCGCGAAATTCAGCCCGAACCAGACTGCCGAGAGCAGAACGATCAGAGCAATGAGCGTGAACATGGACGCGAAGGCGATCTGGATGCCCGCCTTCTTCTGGTCGAGCGCTTCGTAGAAAGCCACCCCGGTCTCGGCGACCTGCGGGAACTCGATGGCGCGCGGATCCACTTCACGCGCCACATACAGCACCCTGCCGCCATGGGCGTCGAGCTTCAGGGCGGAGCGGAAGATGTTGCCGCCCGCCCGGTTGAAGAGACACAGAGCCTCCTGGGAGCTTGCCTCCTGCAGGTCTACCTCGGACGGAGGGGGAATGTTGTTGACCTTCTTCACCTCGATCCGCTCGATCACCGTCCCGTCCGGATCGACGATCATGGCCAGCGGGAAACCGAGGAACACCGCGCGGGAGTTCATGAACTCCCGGAACAGGTTGCGGTCGGCATCGAAGAGAACCTTGGCGCGGTTGAGGTCGGCTGCCATCAGCTGGGTTTCGCGCGCGAGTGTCCGGCACTGCATCTCCCGATAGGAGCGGGCAATAGACACCGTGTTGTTCATGAGGTCCTTGAGCGCGCCTGTGAACCAGGGATCCAGCCCGCGTTCCAGCGTCACCGTCGCAACGCCGGCGACGAGAATGGCCGGCAGGACCGCCACCAGGCTGAAGAGCCCGACGATTCGCACATGCAGGCCCGCGGCCGCTGCCCCTGCCCTGCGCTCCCGCACGAGCTTGCGCGTCTGCCAGGCCACGATGCCGAGGAGGACGGCGATAAGAACGCCGTTGAGCGTGAACACCCACACGACGACGTTGTGGGTCGGCAGGATGGGCGTGGCGCCGGCGAGGATCAGGAACGTGGCGAGAGCCGACGCCAGAGCCGACAGAACGGCTCCGTAGCCCAGCCAGCCGAGGCCGGTCTGGGACGGCTCGGCCGCCTGACGCTGTGCAATGGTGTCCTGGCTGTTCAAGACAGAAGCCCCGCGAGTTCGGGCGCCCTGGAAACGGCACCCTGTCGTGGGGTGATGCACCAACACAACACTGTGGTCAAATTATTACAGCTCAGCCCCGTCAGGCTCTGTTCGAGCGCACCACCATGAGGTCCAGGTCCCGCACCTTCTTGCGCAGGGTATTGCGGTTGACCCCGAGGAGTTCCGCCGCCCTGATCTGATTGCCCCGTGTCGCCGCCAAGGCGGCCCCGATCAGCGGCCCCTCGATCTCACGCAGAATCCGGTGATAGAGCCCGGGGGGCGGAAGCGAATCCCGGAACCCGGAAAAGTACTCGCTCAGGTGCCGCTCGACGGCATCGGACAAGCCTTCCGACGTCTGCAGCGCAGTCTGACCGGGCTTTCCGGCGGGCTGCGGCGGCAGGAGCGGCTGGGAATCGAGCTCCGCATCGACGATGGCGCCGGTGATGGTGTCCTGCGGGTAGAGTGCCGCGAGGCGCCGCACCAGGTTTTCCAGCTCGCGGACATTGCCCGGCCAGCGGTAGCGCTTCAGCCTGTCCATGGCCTCCACGTCAAGCTGCTTGCGGCCGAGCCCCTCCTTCTCCACCAACACGAAGAAGTGGCGGACAAGGTCCGGAATGTCCTCGACGCGTTCGCGAAGCGGAGGAAGCCGCAGCGGGACCACGTTCAGGCGGAAATACAGGTCCTCCCGGAAGAGCCCCTGCTGGATGAGGACGCGCAGGTCCTTGTTCGTGGCCGCCACGATGCGGACATTGGTCTTGATCGGCACACGCCCGCCGACGGTGGTGTATTCGCCCTGTTGGAGAACCCGCAGGAGACGGGTCTGCGCCTCCATGGGCATGTCGCCGATCTCGTCGAGGAAGAGCGTGCCCCCTTCGGCCTGCTCGAAGCGACCCGTGCTGCGGGCGGTCGCCCCGGTAAAGGCGCCCTTCTCATGGCCGAACAGTTCGGATTCGATGAGCTCCCGCGGGATCGCGGCCATGTTCACGGCCACGAACGGACCCTGCCGGCGCTTGCCGTAATCGTGGAGCGCCTTGGCGACGAGTTCCTTGCCCGTGCCGGATTCGCCCGTGATCATCACGGTAAGATCGGTGGGCATGAGGCGGGCCAGTGCGCGGTAGATTTCCTGCATCGCCTGGGAGCGTCCGACCAGCGGGATGTCCTCGTTCTCCGGCACCGCATGGGCGCCGCCGGGTGCGCTGCGCGGGCGGGAGAGCGCCCGGCCGACGACCGCCACCAGCTCTTTCAGGTCGAAGGGCTTGGGCAGGTACTCGTAGGCGCCGCGCTCCGAGGCCTTGATCGCGGTCATGAACGTGTTCTGCGCGCTCATGACGATGATCGGCAGCTCCGGTCGGATCTTCTTGATGCGCGGCAGGAGATCGAAGGCGTTCTCGTCAGGCATCATCACGTCGGTGATGACGAGATCGCCTTCCCCTTGAGATACCCAGCGCCAGAGGGTGGCTGCATTGCTCGACGAACGGACCTCGTAGCCCGCCCGCGAAAGGGCCTGGTTGAGGACGGTCCGGATGGCGGCATCGTCATCGGCGAGAAGAATCTGTCCGCTCGGCATAGGTCAGCCTTATAAATCGGCCCCGCGGCCGTCGTTGGCGCGGTGCATGGGCAGGAGAATTCGAAAGGTGGTCCGCCGGGGCGCCGGCTCGCATTCGACGATGCCGCCATGGTCGCCCACGATCTTGGCGACCAGCGCGAGCCCGAGGCCGCTGCCCTGGACCTTCGTGGTCACGAAGGGGTCGAAGAGGTCGCTCATCAGCTCGGGCGGAATGCCGGGGCCGTTATCCGTGACACTCAGCTCGATGGGTAGGCTCACCCGCTCCTGCGAGCCGGGGACCTGGAGCCTGACACCGGTGCGGAACGCCGTCGACAGAACGATTTCCCCGTCCGGCGCGTCGATGCCGACGGCCTCGGCGGCGTTCTTGACGAGGTTCAGGATGACCTGGATGAGCTGGTCCCGGCTGCCGAGCACCGGCGGGAGCGAGGGGTCGTAATTCTCGGCGAAGCGGATGTGGCGGGCGAACCCCGACTGCGCCAGGCGCTTCACATGGTCGAGCACGCCATGAATGTTGACGGGTCCCCGTTCCACGGGCCGCTCCTCGCCGAACACCTCCATGCGCTCCACGAGCTTCACGATGCGGTCGGTCTCGTCGCAGATGAGCCGCGTCAGCAACCGGTCATCCTCGTTCGCCGATTGCTCGAGCAACTGGGCGGCGCCGCGGATGCCGGAGAGCGGATTCTTGATCTCGTGCGCCAGAAGCGCCCCCAGGGCCGTGATGGACCGGGCCGCGCCGCGATGGGTGAGCTGACGGTTCATCTTGTCGGCGATCGTCCGCTCCTGGAGTATGACGATCACGTTGTCGCTGTCGTCTCCGAGGGGGCAGGCCGAGACATCCACGATGCGCTCGGCACCCAGACGCGGGCTGCCGATATCGACCCGGTGCTCGCTGACGCTGGAGCCCCTGTGGCGAACGTCCTCCACCAGCGCCATCACTGGCGAACCGAAGGGTAGCAGGTCGCTGAGCTTCTGGCGCTGCATCATGCGCAGGCTCATCTCGAAGAACGACTCGGCCGCCGCGTTGGCGTGCGCGATCCTGTGTTCCGGCCCCACCGTGAGAACCGGGATCGGCAGGGCGTTCATGATCAGGTCGTTGATGGGAAGAGCCGTCATGCCGCGTCTCGCTCCAGGCAGCTGTAAAGCGAGCGCAACAGCGCGATCACGGTTCCCGGCTCCTCAGAGGTGACGAGCCCCATGCGGACGCCCGGAGCCACCTGGAACCCGGAGGCCATCGCCACATCCGCATAGGCCGCAAGATGCTTGCGCGCGTGGCGGATGCCGGTCCTCTCACCGTAGAGAGAGAGCAGCCCCTCGTAATGCTCGACGGCGAAGGCGGTCATCTCTTCCGGTGACGGATCGGGAATCGTGCGCCCTTGCAATGCCGCGCCGATCTGGCCGACGAGCCAGGGGCGTCCCACGGCCGAGCGCCCGATCATGACAGCCGTGGCTCCGGAATCAGCGAGACAGCGCCGCGCCTCCTCCAGGGAGCCGATGTCGCCGTTGGCGATCACCGGAATGCTCACCGCCGCCGCGACGGGCGCGATGGCGCTCCAGTCGGCCTGTCCCTTGTAGAACTGCTGGCGGGTGCGGCCGTGGACCGTCACTGCCTTGACGCCCAGCGCCTCGGCCCTGCGGGCGAGATCCGGCGCATTGATGTTCTGATGGTCCCAGCCGAGCCGCATCTTCACGGTCACGGGAACGCTGGCCGCCCGCACCGTCGCCTCGATCAGGCGGGCCGCATGATCCAGATCGCGCATGAGCGCGGACCCGGCAAAGCCACCGATGACGCGCTTGGCCGGGCACCCCATGTTGATGTCGATGATGCGGGCCCCTGCCCCTTCGGCCACGCGGGCGGCTTCCGCCACCCAGCGGGGCTCGCAGCCGGCAAGCTGGACGACATGCGGCTCGATTCCCGCGCCCTCGGCCCGCAGCTGCGCCTCCTCGGACCCTTGAACCAGCTCGTCGGAAGCCACCATCTCGGAAATAACGAGGCCGGCGCCCAGGCGCTTGGCGATGCGCCGGAACGCGACATCCGTCACACCCGACAGCGGGGCGAGCACGGCATTGCACTCAACCTGCACGGGCCCGATGCTGAAGCCAGAACAGCCTATTTTTTGATCAAGTCTCATTGTGCCTATTTAATAGCCAATTCGCGTCGAGGCGCAAGCTCTCCCGGGCGGGTATTTGCCTTCCCTCCCTGTCGCGTTAAGGAGAGTGCCTGTTGCGGAGAGCCTTCCCGATATGTCAGTTGCCGCCCTCATCGTTGCCGCAGGACGTGGATCGCGAGCGGGAGAAGGGATTCCGAAGCAGTACCGCGATCTCCAGGGCCGGCCGGTCCTGGCCAGGACGCTCGCCGGCTTTCTCTCGCACCCCGGAATCGACCATGTCCTCGTGGTGACCCATCCCGATGACAGGGACCTCTATGAGGCAAGCATCGCGGCCCTTGCACCCCTCCAATCGGCACTTCTGCCATGCGTAAATGGCGGTGAGACGCGGCAGGATTCGGTGCGGAACGGCTTAGAGGCTCTGGCCGCTTCGGCGCCCGAGATCGTCCTCGTCCACGATGCGGCCCGCCCCTTCGCGAGCCCGGAGCTCATCGACAGGGCGATTGAGGCAGCGAGAGTCCGGGATGCGGCCGTTCCCGGAACCCCGGTGACCGATACCATCAAGGTGATCGGCAGCCGGTTGGAAGTTGTCTCAACGCCTGACCGGGGCAGCCTGAGGGCTGTGCAGACGCCGCAGGCCTTCCGTTTCCGCTTGCTGCTCGATGCCCACCGCAAGGCGGCAGCCGCACGACTTCATGACTTCACCGACGATGGCGCTCTTGCGGAATGGGCCGGGCTGCCGGTTCATGTGTTCGAGGGAGAGAGCGGCAACATCAAGCTCACACACCCGGCCGACTTCCTGGAGGCCGAGCGGCGATTGAGAGGTTCATCGATGGCGCATATCACCAAGCTCGGCACCGGCTTCGACGTCCATGCCTTCGGGGATGGCGACCATGTCTGGCTCGGCGGCATCAAGGTGCCCCATGACCGCGGTGTGATCGCCCACTCGGACGGCGACGTGATCCTGCACGCCCTCACCGACGCCATTCTGGGCGCCCTCGCCGACGGCGATATCGGCACGCATTTCCCGCCGAGCGATCCGCAATGGCGCGGCGCCTCTTCGGACCGGTTCCTGGCCCATGCGGTCGGCCTGGTGCGGGAGCGCGGCGGCATCGTCGACCACCTCGACGCCACGCTTCTGTGCGAGGCGCCGCGATTGGGGCCGCACCGCGAGGCGATGCGCCAGCGCATCGCCGAGATCGCCGGGCTCCGCCTCGATCAGGTCTCGCTCAAGGCGACCACTACTGAGAAGCTCGGGTTCACCGGCCGCAGCGAGGGCATCGCCGCCCAGGCGGCGGCAACCATCCGCCTGCCGGAGGCGAGCCCATGATTCCGGACCTGCGAGACCGAGCTGCCGCCCTTCTCGATGCCTATCGCGAGAAAGGGCTGAAGATCGCCACGGCCGAATCCTGCACCGGCGGCCTGGTGGCCGCTCTGCTGACCGAGATCTCCGGTTCCTCGGCCGTGGTTGAACGCGGGTTCGTCACCTATTCGAACGAGGCCAAGACGGAGCTGATCGGCGTGCCTGCCGACCTGATCGCCACCCATGGAGCGGTGAGCGAGCCGGTGGCCCGGGCCATGGCCGAGGGAGCGCTCACCCATTCGCAGGCCGATGTGGCGGTGGGGATTACCGGCGTTGCGGGGCCGACCGGAGGAACGGCCACGAAGCCCGTCGGGCTGGTCCATTTCGGCCTGGCGCGAAAAGGGGCCCCGACGATCCATCTGGAGCGCCGCTATGGCGATCTGGGGCGGGAGAGCGTGCGCCGCCGGGCGGTGGAGGATGCGCTCTCGCTTCTCGAACGGGCGATCGGCTGATCAGGCGCGGGCCCGGGAGGGCACGCCGTAGATTTCGTCCGCCCGCTCCTCGAAGGCCTCCGTGAACTTGCGGAAGGCCTTGTCGAAGACGCTGCCCATGAGGAGCCCGAGGGCGAAGCTCTTGAACTCGTAGTTGATGTAGAACTCGACATCGCAGCCGCCTGGGGTTTCGCGGAAGGTCCAGCGGTTCTCCAGATACTTGAACGGCCCGTCGACGTACTCGACGGTGATCTTCCGGCGCGGATCGTCCAGGGTCACCCGGGTGGTGAAGCTCTCCCGGATAGCCTTGTAGCCCACCGCCATGGTGGCCACGAGCATCTCGATGCCCTCCCCGCTCTGGACCCGGCGCATGACCCGCAGATCCTCGCACAGGGGCAGGAACTCCGGATAGCGCTCCACATCGGCCACGAGGGCGAACATCTGAGCGGGCGTATGCTTCACGGGCCGGGTGGTGCGGAAGGTCGGCATGGCTCAGGCGGCCTCTCTGAAGGTTGCAAGCTCGGCCTCCAGGGCCGGAATGTCGGATCGGGAACGCAGGATGTAAACGCGCTGGTCCGGACGCAGGCGCTCCAGCATGCGGGCGGTCTTCGGTCGCATCTTGTCGGGGTAGGACCAGATCCAGCGCAGGAAGGAGAGGTCGAAGCGCTCGATGCAGCCGGGCCCCAGGTCCGGCCGTGTGCGCCCATAGTTCCTGGCGACCCGCCACAGGGCACTGGCCAGGCACTGCCAGCGCGGCAGATCGAGCCAGACGATGGCTGTGGCGCGGGGCACGCGGATGTCGAAGGTGCTGGCGTAGTTCCCCTCCATGACCCAGGCCGGGCGAGCGGCGAGCGCCTTCACATGCTCGCGCCATTCGGGCTTGGTGGGCGTGGTCCAGCCGGGGCCAAAGTATTCCCGGTCGAGATGGATCAGCGGCAAACTTAGACGCTTGGCAAGGCTGCTCGCCAGGGTGCTCTTACCCGCGCCCGGAGAACCGATCACCAAGATACGTTCGCTGCTGTTCCAGCCGGTCATGCTGAAACAGCCAGAACACGTTGACGGTGGCGGTTCAGAAAGTCTGCGACCTCACGCGGGGTTCGTAGAACCACGAGTTCCTGATCACTTCGCAGACCCTTCAAGAGCCCCTCATTCTTCGGCCTGCTATGGCTGGAGAAATTCCATGTATAGCGCAGGAATTCGAGGTTCAGGCGCTCTGGACATCCCTCCGCCATGTCAGGGCGGACCCGCCCCCGGTAGGTGAGAACCCGCCTCATGATCCGTGCCATGCAGAGCCAGCGCGGCAGGTCGAGCCAAATGATGGTCGTCGCGCGGTTGAGCCGAACATCCAGCGTGTTGGCGTAATTTCCATCGATGATCCAGCTCGGACGCGCCGCCAGTTCCGCAACCCTGGCGGCCCATTGATCATTCGGCAGAGAGACCCAGCCCGCGGACCAATGCTCCCGATCCAGATGGATCAGGGGTAAGCCAAGCTGATCGCTAAGGCGGCTCGCCAAGGTGCTCTTGCCCGCGCCCGGGCTGCCGATGACCAGAATGCGCTGCATGCCTCGTCCGGTTCGTTAGCCGAGCTTCGCGAGACGGGCCGCCTTCAGCTTGGCAAAATCCTCGCCTGCATGATGCGAGGAACGCGTCAGCGGGGTCGAGGAGACGAGGAGGAAACCCTTGGCGTAGGCGGTGGTTTCATAGGCCTTGAACTCGTCCGGCGTCACGAAGCGGATCACCGGGTGGTGCTTCTTCGTGGGCTGGAGATACTGGCCGATGGTCATGAAATCCACCTCCGCCGAGCGCAGGTCGTCCATGAGCTGGAGCACTTCGTTCCGCTCCTCGCCGAGGCCCACCATGATGCCGGACTTGGTGAAGATGGTCGGGTCCATCTCCTTGACCTGCTGCAGCAGGCGGATGGAGTGGAAATAGCGGGCGCCGGGCCGGACCTTCAGGTACTTCGACGGCACCGTTTCCAGATTGTGGTTGAACACATCGGGCTTGGCCGCGACAACGATCTCCAGCGCGCCCGGTTTCCTGAGGAAGTCGGGGGTGAGGATCTCGATGGTGGTCTTCGGCGAACGGGCCCGGATGGCGTGGATCACGTCGGCGAAGTGCTGCGCGCCGCCGTCGGCCAAGTCGTCGCGATCCACCGAGGTGATGACCACGTGCTCGAGGCCGAGCTTTTCCACCGCCTTGGCCACGCTCTCGGGCTCGTTCGGGTCGAGCGCCTGCGGCAGGCCGGTCTTCACGTTGCAGAAGGCGCAGGCCCGGGTGCAGGTGTCGCCCATGATCATGAAGGTGGCGTGCTTCTTCTCCCAGCACTCGCCGATATTCGGGCAGCCGGCCTCCTCGCAGACGGTCACGAGCTTGTTCTCGCGCACGATCCGGTTCGTCTCGGCCCATTTCGGCGAGCCGGGCGCCTTCACGCGGATCCATTCGGGCTTGCGCTGCTGAACCGGCTGGTCCGGCCGATGCGCCTTTTCCGGGTGGCGAGGGCGCTGATCCTTGTTCAGAAGGTCGAGAACGACGGCCATGAAGCTAAACCTTTGGGGCGAAGGGATCTCGCCCTTGCTGACATGCGCCTGATTTAAGGCTTCCGGGGCTCAATCGCAAATGCTCAGATTGCGGGGCAGGATTTCCTTTCAGGCTTTCCGTCCGCCGCCCTGCGCTCCTTCCGGTCTGCGTGGGCTCCAGGAGAGCATCGCGACCAGCAACTTCCGAGCTTCTGCCTGAACCGAAACCCCTGATGCCCGTTACCAGCCTGTTCATGAAGTTATTGGGACCCAAGCGTATGAACCGGACGTCGAAGCGGAACGGATTCGTGGCGGTTCCGCCTGCTGAACATGTCCTGGATGCTTTGGCTGGTCCGGTGGCTGTGCTCGACCACTCCGGCACCATCATTGCCGTCAACCTGGCCTGGCGTGATTTCGGCCGGGCCAGCAGCGGCGAGGACGTTCAGCATGTGGGAACGAACTACCTCGATATCTGTGATCGCGCAGTCGGGGTCGAGGCGGCTTGCGCCAAGGCCGCGGCAACCGGCATCCGATCCGTGCTGGCGGGTCAATCAGCCTTCTCGCTCGAGTATCCCTGCCATTCCCCCACGCAGAAGCGATGGTTCCAGCTTCGTGCTTCCCGTCTCGATTATGACGCCCATACCTATGCCATCGTGGCTCACCACGACATCACCGACCGCATCCTGGTCGAGCAGGAGCGGCAAGGCCTTTTGGCAAAGGCCCATCGCTACCAGGAGCAGTTGAAGGCACTGTCGGCGGTTTCCACGAGGATCGCCGCGACGGACGCTCCCGAGGCGATCTTTCATGAGATCACGGAGCAGGCGCGCCTCATCATCGGCGCCCATTGGGCCGCGACCCACACGCTGCCCTATGCCTTGTGGCCGAGCGATCCTGTGGTGGTCTCGGTCTCGGACAAGTACCGCGGCCATCCCGCGCCCTTCCTGGCCCAGAGCGGGGCCGGCATATACTCCCATGTGGTCCAGCTCGGACGCCCGCTTCGGTTGACCGAAGCCGAACTCGGGGCCTATCCGGAGCTGCAGGATATGCACTTCGGGGATGCTGCCTCCCCGGCAATGCCGGGTGTGCTTGCCGTTCCGATCACCGGGCCGCAAGGCGGCACTCTGGGCGTGCTCATGCTGCTGGACAAGCAGAACGGTGAATTCACCGCCGACGATGAGTCCATCCTTGTCCAGCTTGCCCAGATCGTGTCGGTCTCCGTCGAAAGCGCCGTGCAGACGAGAGCTGAGCGGGAAAGCCGCGAGCGGCTCTGGGCAACCCATGAGCATGCCGGCGTCGGCATCGCCGAAACCAATGCGTCCGGTCAGTTTCTGACCGTCAACAGGGGGCTCTTGGCCATTACCGGATACTCCCGAGGCGAGCTTCTGAACCTGAGCCTCTTCGATCTGGTGCACCCCGACGATTCCGATACCGAGCGTGCGCTCTACGACCGGCAGGTCGCGGGCGAACTGAAAACCTATTCGCTGGAGAAGCGCTCGATCCGCAAGGATGGCTCGAGCGTCTGGCTGAACGTATCGTCGACAGCGGTTTTCGACGAGCAGGGCGGATTTCGATACAGCGTCCGGGTCATCCAGGATATCGACGAGAGGAAACGGTTCGAGCAGCGTCAGACATTGCTGGTTCGGGAGCTCCACCACCGGGTGCGCAACACCCTTGCGGTCGTTCAGGCTCTGGCTGGCGCGACGGCCCGCACGACAACCAGCACGCGGGAGTTCAACCGTTCCTTCTCGTCGCGGATTGCGGCCCTTGCCAAGACGCAGACCCTTCTGACGGAGGATTACTGGCAGACGGCCCCCTTAAGGGAGATGCTGCAATGCGAGCTTCAGCCCTTCTGGGGGAAGCAGCATGAGCGCTTCAGGCTGGAGGGACCCGATGTGAGTCTCTCGGCGGACTTGGCGGTCCCGCTGAGCATGGCTTTTCACGAGCTGACGGCGAACGCGGCGCAATATGGTGCCCTGTCCGTGCGCAAAGGGTGCGTCACGGTCCAATGGGAGCTTGTTGCCGCGAAGGACCAGAGGGAGCTCCATCTCACGTGGGTGGAGCAGAATGGCCCTCCCGTCGGAAAGCCGGAGCGCAGCGGCTTCGGTTCGTTCCTACTCGAGCGTATTCTGCCGGCCCAGTGTCAAGCAAGAGCCCATCTAAGCTTCGACCCGACAGGGCTTCAATGCGAGATCAACGTGCCTTTGATCTCGCACCGGCTCGTGCCCGAGTACTGAACTGAGGCCGCTAATCCTCTGCGCTTGTTCAGCCCGAAGCGCGCGCAAACTCCTCGACGAACTCGGCGTAGCGCTCCATAGGCGGGAACTTCTCGAAGCTGTGGGCCGCCGGCGTTTTGGCCCAGGGCAGCGCCTCGCTGGTGTAGGTCTCGATGAAGGGCGTGAAGCCCCTCGCATCGTCGAGCATCGTCGCTCGGACATTCACGAAGTCGTCGAGCCCCTCCGGACGTGTGAACAGCCAGCTCATGCAATGCGGGCAGAAGAAGTGCCGGGTGGCGCCGTGAAGGCCGCCGATCACGGGCTCTCCCTCCGTCACCTCGAAGTGGGAACTCGGATAGAGGGAACTCAGCGAAAAGGCGCTGGAGGTCATGCGCTGGCAGCCCGTGCAATGGCACGCCATGGTGAGAATGGGAGCGCCACGGACCTGAAACCGCACCCGTCCACACCGGCATTCGCCTTTATGTGCGTGATCCCGATCTGCCATCGCATCCTCCGCGGCTGGTTCTGCGAACGCTCCCGCAGGGCACATCCCCTGTCAAGCCGGTCTATTGCTTGACACCTCTGTCGAACGACAGGGGCCCTTCCGGCTTCCCTGACGCGGTGACGGGAACGATCAGGCCTTCGGCCGGCGCGCCCTCGCCTGCACTGTCGGGATCGATGACGATGCGCACGGCATCGTCTCCCGCCGCTTCGACGGAACGCGGGACAGGGAAGGCGTCGGCCGTGAGGATCGTATAACGCCACCAGGCACGGGGACCGAGACGGACCGTATAGACACCCGCGGTCGTCGCACCGCAGCCCTGGCGTTCGATCGACCAGACCAGATCGCGGCCGGGAATCGTCCCCTCGGCGGTCGTCTCCGATGAGCACATCGTAGCATCGAAGGCGGCCACGAGACCAAGCGGGAGGCAGAGCGCGGACAGAAGGAGGGCAAAAGAAAAGCCCAGCCGGCGAGAAGGCCGGCTGAGCCTGCGGGAGATCAGGAATACCGCAACGGCCGAAGCGAGGCAGAGAAGGAAGAGACCGCCCCACATGCTCGCCTGCTCAGGTATGGATCACCCGTCCATACGCATCCATGACGCTCTCGTGCATGGTCTCCGAGAGAGTGGGATGGGGGAACACGGCGTGGATCAGCTCCTCCTCCGTGGTCTCCAGGTTCATGGCGATCACATAGCCCTGGATCAGCTCGGTCACCTCCGCGCCGATCATATGCGCGCCCAGCAACTGGCCGGTCTTCTTGTCGAAGATCGTCTTCACGAGACCTTCGGGCTCGCCCAGCGCAATCGCCTTGCCGTTGCCGATGAAGGGAAAGCGACCGACGCGGATGTCGAAGCCCTGCTCCTTCGCCTTGGCCTCGGTGAGGCCAACCGACGCAATCTGCGGGTTGCAATAGGTGCAGCCCGGGATCTTGGCCTTGTCCATGGCATGGGTGTGCAGGCCCTTGATGGTCTCGACGCAGATCACGCCCTCGTGCTCGGCCTTGTGCGCCAGCATGGGCGGGCCGGCCACGTCGCCGATGGCATAGATGCCGGGCACGTTGGTGCGCCCCAGGCCGTCGGTCACGACGATGCCGCGCTCGATCTTCACCCCGACCTTCTCGAGGCCGAGATTCTCGATGTTGCCGACGACGCCGACCGCCGAGATCATCCGCTCCGCCGTAATCGTCTGCGTGGTCTTGCCATCGTCGATGGTGGCCGTGATGGAGTTCGCGCCCTTCTCCACCTTCGTCACCTTGGCGCCGGTGAGAATCTTCATCCCCTGCTTCTCGAAGCGCTTGCGGGCGAGACCTGCAATCTCGGCATCTTCGACGGGCAGGATCTGCGGCATCACCTCGACCACCGTCACCTCCACGCCCATGGTGCGGTAGAAGGAGGCGAACTCGATGCCGATGGCGCCCGAGCCCATGACGATCAGGGACTTCGGCATGGCGGGCGGCACCATGGCCTCGAAATAGGTCCAGATCAGCTTGCCGTCCGGCTCGATGCCGGGCAGCGCACGCGGGCGCGCGCCGGTGGCCACGATAATGTGCTTGGCGGAGTAAGTGCCGGGCTCCAGCACGCCCTTCGGCACCGGATTCTGCGGCTGCATGGCGGGCTTCTTGGGAGCCGACACCACGACCTCGCCGGGCTTGGAGATCGCGGCCTCGCCCCAGATCACGTCGACCTTGTTCTTCTTGAGCAGCATGCCGACGCCGCCGTTGAGCCGCCCCGACACGCCGCGCGAGCGCTGCACGATGGCCGCTGCATCGAAACCGATGCCTTGTGCGGAGAGGCCGTAATCCTTGGCGTGCTCCATGTAGTGATAGATCTCGGCCGAGCGCAGAAGCGCCTTGGTCGGGATGCAGCCCCAGTTGAGGCAGATGCCGCCCAGATGCTCGCGCTCCACGACCGCAGTCTTGAACCCGAGCTGCGCCGCACGGATCGCCGCCACATAGCCCCCCGGCCCGCCGCCGATGACGATGATGTCGTATTGGTTTGCCATGGTGTCAATTCCCTTGCGCGTACTGCGCGATGCCGTGACCGAAGGACCAGTTTTCCTTTTCGACTTCGATCAGGTTGATGAACACATCTTCGGGGCGTAGGCCGGGCTCGGTGCCCAATCTTTCAGTGATCCGCTGGAAGAGCGCCTTCTTTTGATCGACCGTCCGTGTGTTGCTGACGGTGATCTGAACGATGATGAGATCGTCGCTTCGCTCAATGCCGAGATAGTTCGCACCATAGAAGAAGTTATCCTCTTCATACTCGCTGATGGTGACGAAGAGATCGTCCTCTGGAACGTTGAAAGTCTCACGGAGAGCGAGATAGATCCCGTCGGCCAGCGCCTTGCGATAGGCGGATGGCTTTCCCTTTCGTAGCGAGATGCGGATGAGCGGCATGAAGCCTCCCTATCGGCCAGCAGTGAATGGCCGAGACGCGCCCGGCCCTGATGTCAACTAAACCAGCATCCCCATCGGGCTTTCGATGAGCTGCTTGAACGCCGCCAGCAGTTCCGCGCCGAGGGCGCCGTCGACCACGCGGTGGTCGCAGGAGAGCGTCACGGTCATGGCCTGCACGACGGCGGGAGCGCCGTTCTTCACAACGACCCGGCTCTCGCCGGCGCCGACCGCCAGGATCGTGCCCTGGGGCGGGTTGATCACGGCCTGGAAGTTCTTGATGCCGAACATGCCGAGATTCGACACCGCCGTGGAGCCGCCCTGGTATTCCTCAGGCTTCAGGCGACGGGTGCGGGCGCGGCCCGCCATGTCCTTCACCTCGGCCGAGATGGCGGTGAGCGTCTTCTGCTCGGCCTTGCGCACCACTGGGGTGAACAGGCCGCCTTCAATGGCCACCGCCACCCCGACATCCGAATGCTTCATCTTCAGGATGCGATCCTCGGCCCAGACCGCGTTGGCGGCGGGCACGCGCTGGAGCGCGATGGCCAGTGCCTTGATGACGAAGTCGTTCACCGAGAGCTTGTAGGCCGGCTTGCCGTCCTTGTCCTTTCCGGCTGCCGCGTTGATCTGCTCGCGCAGGGCCATGAGCGCATCGAGCTCGCAGTCGAGCGACAGGTAGAAATGCGGCACCGTCTGCTTCGATTCGACGAGGCGCTTGGCGATGGTCTTGCGCATGCCGTCGAGAGGCACTTCCTCGTAAGTGCCGGCCTCGAACATGGCCTTCACCTGATCGGCGCCCATGCTCTGGGCGAGCTGGGGAGCCGCCGGCTTCGCAGCCGGTGCGGGAGCTGCTGCAGCGGCAGGAGCCGGAGCAGGCTTCGTGCCGCCACCCTGGAGGGCTGCGCGCACATCCTTCTCGACCACACGGCCATGGGGGCCGGAGCCCTGGACCGACGCGATGTCGATTCCGGCTTCGCGGGCAATGCGCTTGGCGAGCGGCGAAGCGAACACACGGCTGCCTGACGCCTGCGGCTGCCCTGCCCCATTGGGCTTCGCGGCCGTTGCAGGACCTTCGGGAGCCTGATCGACGCGGGCATAGGACATGTGGGCGTTGGGATCGCCCTGAACGGTGTTGGCCTGAGGCTGGGGCGCGGCTGCGGGAGCCGCCGGAGCCGGAGCGGCTTCCGCCTTCGGGGCAGGCGCTGCGGCACCGCCGGATGCGGGAGCCGAAACGCTCTTCGGATCCTCGCCCTCGGCGGCGATCAGCGCGATGAGCTGGTTGACGGGAACGTCGGCGGTTCCTTCCGGCACCACGATCTTGGCGAGGATGCCTTCATCCACCGCCTCGACTTCCATGGTGGCCTTGTCGGTCTCGATCTCGGCGATCACGTCGCCGGACTTCACCGTATCGCCTTCCTTCTTCAGCCACTTGGCAAGGTTGCCCTTTTCCATCGTGGGTGACAGGGCGGGCATCAGGATATTGATGGGCATGGCGTTCTGGAATCCTGACTTGAGAGAATCTAGTTGATGGCCTGCGTCGAGCCGGGATCGCTCGGATCGTCCAGCTCGGCCTGAATGCCGGCCGCGATCTCGGCCAGAGCCTCCTCCTCGGAGAACTCCGTTTCCATGGCATAGACGCGCGCGGCGTGACGGGCGAGGTCCACCAGGAGCACGCCCCAGGTGAACGGATCGTCGAAGGCGCGGCGCAGCGCGATGCTCACCTCGCCTTCGACCACCGAAGCCCTCAGGATCTCGATGCCGCCCTTTTCGAGGACGTCAGGCGGAACGTTGAGGGCTTCGAATTTCCGTTCAGTCATGATGTCACCTGTAGCAAACGGCCTTCGCCGCCTGCACCACTTCGGCCACGGACGGGAGCGCGAGCTTCTCGAGGTTGGCAGCATACGGCATGGGTACGTCCTTGCCGGTCACGCGGGCCACGGGCGCGTCGAGGTAGTCGAATGCGTTCTCCATGATGCGCATGGCGATCTCGGCGCCGATGCCCGATTGCGGGAAGCCCTCTTCCACCGTGACGCAGCGGCCCGTCTTCATGACCGAGGCCACGATGGTATCGGTATCCATCGGGCGGATCGTGCGCAGGTCGATCACCTCGGCGTCGATCCCTTCCTTCTCCAGCTCCTGGGCGGCCTTGAGCGCATAGGTCATGCCGATGGAGAAGGACACGATGGTCACGTCCTTGCCCTCGCGATGGATGCGCGCCTTGCCGATCGGCACAGTGAAGTCGTCGAGCTTCGGCACCGGGAAGGACTGGCCGTAGAGGATCTCGTTCTCGAGGAAGACGATGGGGTTCGGATCGCGGATGGCGCTCTTGAGGAGGCCCTTCGCGTCGGACGCCGTGTAGGGCGCGATCACCTTGAGGCCCGGGACGTTGGAGTACCAGGCGGCATAGTCGTGGCTGTGCTGGGCGCCCACGCGGGCCGCCGCGCCGTTGGGACCGCGGAACACGATGGGGGCGCCGAGCTGGCCGCCCGACATGTAGAGGGTCTTGGCCGCCGAGTTGATGATCTGGTCGATCGCCTGCATGGCGAAGTTGAAGGTCATGAACTCGACGATGGGGCGCAGCCCCGTGAAGGCCGCGCCGACGCCGACGCCGGCAAAGCCGTGCTCGGTGATCGGCGTGTCGATGACGCGCTTGGCGCCGAATTCCTGCAGCAGGCCCTGCGTGACCTTGTAGGCCCCCTGATACTCGGCCACCTCTTCGCCCATGACGAAGACGCCCTCGTCCTTGCGCATTTCCTCGGCCATGGCATCGCGAAGGGCCTCGCGAACGGTCATGTTGACCAGTTCCGTGCCCTCGGGGATTTCCGCCATGGCGTTGTAGCTCGTGCGGTTCGTGATCACCGACGGAGCTGCCGGAGTCGAGAGATCCGTCTGCTGCGGACGCTCCGCCGGAGCGGGCCGGTCGGCCAATCCTTCGGCCTGCATGTCGGGCGTCGGTGCAGGTTGGGCTGCCGGCGCAGACGCAGCCGGGGCCTTCGCGGAAGAGGCTGCCGCGGATACGTCCTCGCCCTCGCCCGCGAGGATCGCGATGGGGGTGTTCACGGCCACATTGTCGGTGCCGTCGGAGACCAGGATCTTGGCCAGGACGCCCTCGTCGATCGCCTCGACCTCCATGGTCGCCTTGTCGGTCTCGATTTCGGCCAGCACGTCGCCGGGCTTGACCTGATCGCCCTCTTTTTTCAGCCACTTGGCCAGTTTGCCCTGCTCCATGGTGGGCGAGAGGGCAGGCATGAGAATATCGATCGCCATTAATAGACCTGTTTCGATTGTCGCAGCGGCGAGATGTGGGGAGAAGTGGCGCGAGCGCGCCACTTAAAGCAGAATGTCCGTGTAGAGCTCAGACGGATCGGGCTCCGGATCGTGCGTGGCGAACTCGGCCGCCTCGTTGACGATCTCGCGCACCTTGCTGTCGATGGCCTTCAGCTCGTCTTCCGACAGCTTCCAGCTCTCCAGCAGACGGCGGCGCACCTGCTCGATGGGATCGTGCTCCTCGCGCATGCGGGTCACCTCGTCCTTCGTGCGGTACTTCGCCGGGTCGGACATGGAGTGGCCGCGATAGCGGTAGGTCTGCATCTCGAGGATGTACGGCCCCTTGCCGGAGCGGGCATGCTCGATGGCGCGCTGGCCGGCGGCGTAGACCGCCCGGATGTCCATGCCGTCCACCTGCTCGCCCGGAATGCCGAAGGACACGCCCCGCTTCGAGAAGTCGGTCTGGGCCGAGGCCCGGCTCACCGACGTGCCCATGGCGTAGCGGTTGTTCTCGATCACGTAGACCACGGGCAGCTTCCAGAGCTGCGCCATGTTGAAGCTCTCGTAGACCTGGCCCTGGTTGGCGGCGCCGTCGCCGAAATAGGTCAGGCAGACATTGCCGTTCTCACGGTAATGGTTGGCGAACGCGATGCCGGTGCCGAGCGACACCTGGGCGCCGACGATGCCGTGGCCGCCATAGAAATGCTTCTCCTTGGAGAACATGTGCATGGAGCCGCCCTTGCCCTTCGACAGGCCGCCGCGGCGTCCCGTCAGTTCGGCCATGACGCCCTTCGCGTCCATGCCGCAGGCAAGCATGTGGCCATGATCCCGATAGCCGGTGATCACCTGGTCGCCCTCTTTCGTCGCCATCTGCATGCCGACGACGACGGCTTCCTGACCAATATAGAGATGGCAGAAACCGCCGATCAGGCCCATGCCGTACATCTGGCCGGACTTCTCCTCGAAGCGCCGGATCAGAAGCATCTCATTGTAGGCGGACAGGTCCTGGTTCTTGTCGAATTGTGGTGAATTGGGAGCAGCTCCGCGTGTGGAGCCTTTTGTGGAAGTGGTCTTGTTAGCCGCGCCTGAACCAGCACGGCCCGCCTTGCGGGCAGCAACAGCCATCGGGTCCTCCGAAGGGTTTCCTCGACGAAAGTTGTAGCGCAGACGGAAGGGGAAATCGAGTGGGCTAAAAGCCGTTTTGCATTGCACAATGAAACGTGCAAGTCGCTGATTACGCTATAAAATTAACAGTTAACTCGATTTCAGTTAAGCAGAACTTTTGGGCTATGCTTAATCATGGGCCCGTGATGATGACGAGATCGTTCTTATGCACACGTCCTAACATTACGCGCGCTCTTTCTTCGAGCAGATCCCGGTCGATCTGGTCGCTGCGCAGCAGGGCGATACGGCGCTCCCAGTCGGAGCGCTGAGTCTTCAAACCCGTCAGCTCGCTGGAAAGTTCAGCCACCTGGGCTTCATATTTCTGGCGAGCCTCGATGCCCCGCGCACCGCTATGGGCATGATGCACGAAGTAGCCGGCCACAGCTGCCGAAATGCTGTAGAGCACCAGCGGGATGAGGAATCGTCGTGCGCGTCTGCGGATCACCATGGCGCTGAGTCTTACGGCAACATGGTTAAGGAGGCGTTGAGGCCAAAACCTGCAACATTCTTGCCGGAACGATCCAACACACCAGTTGTTGAATCCCGCCTGCCTGGCTTGTGCTGTTGTGTTCCGTTGCGTGTTGTGGCTGTCGCATGAACAATTTCAACATGATGGTCGCCCTTGTGGGCGCAGTTCCCCTCCTGCTGGGACTCGGGTCCAAGTGGCTGGCGGCCAGTCCGCTTCCGCCAACCCTGGTCGCGCTGGGCATCGGCATCGCGCTGGGCCCCGAAGGGTTCGGCCTCATCGACCTGCAGAAGCTCGGCGAACAATCGTCCATCCTGGAAAAAGCCGCCCGGCTGACGCTCGGCATCAGCCTCGTGGGGGTGGCGCTCCGCATTCCCAGGGTCTTCATTCGGCGCAACTGGCGCGAGATGCTCGTCCTGATCGGGCTCGGCATGTTGCTCATGTGGGCCATCAGCACGGTTCTCGTCTACCTAATCCTCGGCCTTCCTTTCTGGCTCGCGGCTCTGATCGGCGCCATCGTCACCCCTACGGACCCGGTAGCCTCGAGCCCGATCGTGACGGGATCGGTCGCGGAGGAGAACATCCCGGATCGCCTTCGCAATGCCATCTCGTTCGAGTCCGGCGCCAACGACGGGCTCGGATATCTGTTCGTCTTCCTTCCGTTCCTGATGCTGACCCGACCCGCAGGCGAGGCCCTCTCACACTGGGTTCTGCCCACATTCCTCTGGGATATCGGCATGGCGACCGCCCTGGGGCCGCTCATCGGCTACACGGCCGCGAAACTCCTGCAGGGTTCCGAGCGGCACGGCGCGATCCAGAGCGACTGGCGTCTCATCTACACGGCGGCGCTCGCGCTCTTCGCCATTGGGGCAGGAAGGCTGATCGGCAGCGATGAAGTTCTGGTCGCCTTCGCGGCCGGGGCTGCCTTCACACAGGTGGTAAGCGCTTCCGAGCGGGACAACGAAGAGCAGGGGCAGGAGGCCATCAACCGCTTCTTCGTCATCCCGATCATCGTTCTGCTGGGCACGGCCCTGCCCTGGAAGGGATGGTTCGAGCTGGGCTGGAGCGGCGTGATCCTGGCCGTGGCCGTGCTGCTCCTTCGCCGCCCTCCGGTGCTTTTGCTCCTGCGCCCTCTCCTGCCCGGCATTCGCGGCGTGCCGGATGCGCTGTTTCTCGGGTGGTTCGGACCCGTCGCGGTGGCGGCCATCTATTATGCGTCGATGATGGAGCACAAGCTGGGGAACCCCGTCATCTGGCACGTGGTCAGCCTGGTGATCTGCAGCTCGATCCTTGCCCATGGGGTGACAGGCGCTCCGCTGACCCGGCTCTTCGGGCGGAAAGCCGGAAAGCGGAGCGCCCGGAAGGGAGCCGACCAAGCCTCGAGCATTGAAGCCGCCGGTGGGCGACGTGCGCCGATAACGGGCTCCGCTCAATAAAAAGCCGCCCGAAGGCGGCTTCTCAGATTGGTTCGGAACTGCGCCCGATCAGGCCAGAGCCTTGAGCGCCGCAAGGCCTGCATAGCGGGCCTGGGAGCCCAGTTCCTCCTCGATGCGGATAAGCTGGTTGTATTTCGCCAGTCTGTCCGAGCGGGCCAGCGAACCGGTCTTGATCTGCCCGCAATTGGTGGCGACGGCCAGATCCGCGATGGTGGAATCCTCCGTCTCGCCCGAGCGGTGGGACATGACGGCGGTGTAGCCGGCGCGGTGGGCCATGTCGACAGCCGCCAGCGTCTCGGTGAGCGAGCCGATCTGGTTCACCTTCACGAGGAGCGAGTTGGCCACGCCCTGCCCGATGCCCTGCGAGAGGCGCTCCACGTTGGTGACGAAGAGGTCGTCGCCCACGAGCTGGCACTTGTTGCCGACGAGGTCGGTCACGGCCTTCCAGCCCTCCCAGTCGTCCTCGGACATGCCGTCCTCGATGGAGGCGATGGGATAGGCGGAGACGAGCTTGGCGAGATACTCGGCCTGCTGCTGCGGCGAGAGCTTCTGGCCCGTGCCCTCGTAATGATAGGCGCCGTTCTTGAAGAACTCGGTGGCCGCGCAGTCGAGGCCGATCACCATGTCCTTGCCCGGCTTGTAGCCGGCCTGCTCGATGGACTTCATGATGAAGTCGAGGGCCGCTTCCGCCGACGGCAGGTTCGGGGCGAAGCCGCCCTCGTCGCCCACATTGGTGTTGTGGCCGGCATCCTTGAGGGCTGTTTTAAGGGTGTGGAACACCTCCGCGCCCATGCGCACGGCCTCGGCCAGGGTCGGCGCGCCGACCGGCATGATCATGAATTCCTGGAAGTCGATAGGGTTGTCCGCATGCGCGCCGCCATTGATGATGTTCATCATCGGCACCGGAAGAACGCGCGCCTGCGTGCCGCCCACATAGCGGTAGAGGGGCAGGGTCGAGGCTTCCGCTGCAGCCTTGGCGACCGCCAGCGACACGCCGAGGATCGCGTTGGCGCCGAGGCGTGCCTTGTTCGGGGTGCCGTCGAGCTCGATCATCGCCTCGTCAATGGCAACCTGCTCTTCCGCATCCATGCCGCCAATGGCGTCCAGGATCTCGTTGTTGACCGCATCGACGGCCTTCAGCACGCCCTTGCCGAGATAGACCTTCTTGTCGCCGTCGCGCAGCTCGACCGCTTCATGGGCGCCCGTGGAGGCGCCGGAGGGCACGGCGGCGCGGCCCATCGAGCCGTCCTCGAGGGTGACATCCACCTCGACGGTGGGGTTGCCCCGGCTGTCGAGGATCTGGCGGGCGAAGACGTCGATGATCGCTGTCATAAAGCAGGCTCCTGCTGGCTGAGTGCGGCCGGGACAGCCCGGGGACGGGTGCGGCCTCAAGTCATGGATTGGCTTATTGACCGAAATACCCAGGTGAGCAAGGACGACAAGAGCCCCATTTCCTCGATCCAAGGCGAAATCGCATGACGGAAACCCCTCTCCAGCTCGGTCAATCGAGCGCCCTGCCCGATTCACCGGAATCGGCGCAACTCGACCGGGTGCCGAACCCGCATCCCGACACCGACTACCTGGCCCGCTTCACCGTGCCGGAATTCACCTCGCTCTGCCCAGTGACCGGCCAGCCGGACTTCGCGATTCTGGTGATCGATTATGCGCCGGGCCCCTGGCTGGTCGAATCGAAGTCGCTGAAGCTCTACATGCACAGCTTCCGCAACCACGGCGCGTTCCATGAGGATTGCACAGTCGCCATCGGCAAGCGCCTCGCGAGCCTGCTGGAGCCTCGGTATCTCCGCATCGGCGGCTACTGGTACCCGCGCGGCGGCATCCCCATCGACGTGTTCTGGCAGGCCGGCGAGCTGCCGAAGAACCTCTGGCTCCCCGACCAGGGCGTTGCGCCCTACCGGGCGCGCTGAGCGGCCGGCCGCGTGAGGGCGAAGGAAGCCGCGAGCCCCACGCCGGCAATGACCAGGGCGGCGACAGATGTCGCCCCAGTCAACCCGATATTGCGCAGGCCGAAGCCCATGAGCACGACGCCCAGCGCCTGGCCGCAGAAGAACGAGAAGGCATGGAGCGCCACGGCCGAGGCACGGGCCTCCGGGGCGACTTCCGTCACCTGGGCCTGGAAGGTGTTGTGGAGCATGTAGAAGCCGAGCCCCATGAACAGCAGGGCCACCGCATCGAGCTTCCAGTCGCCGCCCAGCCCGAGAACCATCAGCGAAGCGCCGGCAAAGAAGCCTCCGCCCATCAGGATCTTTCCGATGCCAAGCCGCCTCAGCATCCAGGCGACGAGCGCGGAATAGACGAGCCCGCCGATGGCAAAGCCGCCAAGGGCAAAGCCGGCCTCGGCCGCCCCGCCGCCGCCCCGCTCCTCGAGCAGGGGCGCGATATAGGGAAAGATGCCGAAGATGGCGATGGCCTCGATGAAGACGAGGCCGAACAGCGTCAGCGCGCGCGGATTGGAGAGGATGTCGCGGTAGCGCAGGAGCGCGCTCCGCAGGTCGAACCTGCCTCCCGGCAGCGCTCCCCTGAACCCGATGACGGTGGCGGCAAGGGCGAGCGCGACCATGAGGGTGGAGAGGGTGAAGACGCCGCGCCAGCCGATCAACTCCGCCAGCAATCCCGCAAAGGAGGAGCCGGCGAGCTGTCCGACGATGACGGCCACCAGGTAGCGGCTCAGCATCACCTGACGCTGTGCCACCGCCACCCGGTCGCCGATCAGCGCGATGGCGAGCGGGATCGATCCTCCGGCAGCGGCCCCGGCAATGATGCGCAAGGTGAAAAGCGTCTCGGCATTGGGCGCGAAGATTGAACTGGCCAGGGCAGCCAGGAGGACCGCCAGCGCGACCTTTATGACCCGTTCCTTGCCGAGGGCGTCGCCGACCGGTCCCAGGACGGGCTGAATGAAGGCATAGGGCAGCGCAAAGGCGGCCGAGAGAAGCGCAACGGTCTGAGGCGTGGAGTTCAGGTCCCGCGCGATCACGCCGACCATCGGCTCGACGGCGCGCCCGGAAAAGGTGCTGGCAAAGCCGCTGGTGGCGAGAATCAGGATTAGGTTGCGGGAGGACATAGGCGCCTGATGGGCAGAGCCGCAGAGAAAGCTCATGCTTCCTATCACGACCGCACCGTCATGGGAGCGGCAGGAACGCAGACCTGCCCCCGCGATGGAACATGGGCTGGTTCAAGCTCTAGGCTTGCCGCCCCTTCGCCAGGGCGTCGAAGGCCTTGAGCTGGGCGAGCAGCGCCTCGAATTCCTTCAGCGGCACCATGTTGGGCCCGTCGGACGGCGCCTTGTCCGGATCCTGGTGCGTTTCGATGAAGACGCCGGCGACACCCACTGCGACGGCCGCACGGGCGAGAACCGGAACGTATTCCCGCTGACCGCCCGAGGTTGAGCCCTTGCCGCCGGGCTGCTGAACCGAATGGGTGGCATCGAAGATCACCGGCGCGCCCGTCTCGGCCATGACCGGCAGGCTGCGCATGTCGGACACGAGGGTGTTGTAGCCGAAGGAGGCACCGCGCTCGGTGAGCATGACGTTCGGGTTGCCGGCCGCCCTTACCTTCTCCGCCACGTTCGCCATGTCCCAGGGAGCCAGGAACTGGCCCTTCTTCACGTTGACCACGCGACCGGTCTTGGCCGCTGCCACGAGAAGATCGGTCTGGCGGCAGAGGAAGGCGGGGATCTGGAGGATGTCCACGACCTCGGCGACGGCGGCGCACTGATCGTTCTCGTGAACGTCGGTGAGAACCGGCACCCCATACCGTTCCTTGACCTCGGCGAAGATCGCGAGTGCCTTGTCCAGGCCAATCCCACGAGCACTGGAGATCGACGTCCGGTTCGCCTTGTCGAAGGAGGACTTGTAGACGAAGCCCATGCCGAGCCTGCCGGTTATCTCGCTGAGGGCTGCGGCCATTTCCAGCGCGTGATCGCGGCTTTCCATGGCGCAGGGGCCCGCGATGATGCTGAGCGGCAGGTGGTTCCCGAAGCGGACGGAGCCGGCCTCGACGACGGCAGGGTGCTGTTTGGTATCGGTCATGCGTCGTCACTAGCCGTTTTGGCGCCAAAGGCAAAGTGCGATGTGGCTTGGCTGCCGGTGAGGCAGCGACACAGGTAGCCGCCAGATGCTGACCGCTTAACTAAAACAACAAGACGCCCTCGCTGACCGGCAGATGCGCCTTTACTTTAGGTAATCGGCTAAACAATATAGAGGCGACAATAACCGCTAAGAAAAATTGCCTGCAGACGATCAAGAACAACGTCAAAATTTTACAGGACGGCGCTTGGGAGGCGCTCTGATGTCAGATCAGGACAAAATGCAGGAACTCGTCGCGATTCGGACGGCCCTTGGCTTCACCCAGAGCAGGATGGCGCATGAGATCGACATGAACCTGCGGGACTACCAGGCCTTCGAGTGGGGCGAGACCGAAATTCCCGACCTCTACCTCAGGGCGATCGAGCGTATCGCGATGCTCCACGCGGTCCGCCACAGGAACCCGATGATGGTGCCGCCCTCCATGCGATCGGAAGCCCTGCAATTCGCCAGACTTGTCGAAATGGAGGCCTGACCGGCAGTCTACTGCAGGTCAGGGTGGCCTTCAGAACGTCATTGCCGCGGCATTGATGATGCCAGCCGACAGGGATGAGGCTCCGAGGAACAGCGCCGCCGCCATCTCGCCCGCGGCGATGCGCTGCGAGAGGTTGGGCATCACGATCCGCACGAGCCAGTAGACGACGATCTGCACGGAAAGGGCGACCAGACCCCAGACGAGGCAGTCGACGATGGTCTGGGCATGCACGATGGCGCTTGCGATCGGCAGGGCGAAGCCCACGAGGCTGAAGCCCAGGGCTGTCGCCGCCGAGATCACGTTCTCCCGGATCAGGGCGAACTCGTTGTGCATGGTCGCGAGCGTGTAGATGGCCAGATACAGCCCCACCAGCGCGACGGCGAGCACGAAGAAGATCAGGAAATCGGGCAAGCCCGCGAGAGAAGAAGCCACCGGAAAGCCCCCACCGGTTGATGTTTTTCAACCGTTTAAGGGGCCATGGTTAAAATTGCGTTGGCTCGAACGCGATCGCGACGCCGAAGGCGGCACTGGCCGGGACGATGAGCCTGCTGCCGATGTGCTGATAAGGGATCTCCGCCGCATCGAGCCACCTCGCCTGCCGCTGGATGTCCTCGACACGGATGGCGAAGGCCACCAGGGACGGCTGGTCGAGCTCGGCCTCGATGGAGCCGTAGATCTCGGCCGCATCGTCCGGGGTCAGCACATCGATGTGGCTCTCGGCCAGGCGGAAGGACAGGTCGTCCCCATCCGGGCTTCTCGGCTCAACGCCCGTGAAGGTCGCGAGAAAGGCCCGCAGCCGCTCCGGTTCGGGCGCCGTCAGCGTGACGGATGAGATCCGGCTGGCCTGGTTGTCGTGGCGCTGGAATTCCGGATTCCAGAAGTTCTCGGGATAGTGCTGCTGACAGACGAAGAAGCCGGCCCTGGGCGAATGTTCGGCCGAGGTGAAGGCCAGCGTGAAGGCAACCTTGGTCTCGCTGCCGTCGGGCCGCCGCCCGGTGCGCTCGAAATGGAACGGCTCGAAGGCTCCGATGCCGTTTTCTGCGAAGAGAGCGGCGTCGGCCTTGGCATCCTGGCTGTCGAGGACCAGCATGGCCAGGCCTTCCCGGTTCCGCAGATAATCCTGCACGAAGCCGCCGAAGCTGAAGGCGCTCTCCCGGTGGGGCGCGATGGCGGCACCCTCACCGACGGTGATCAACTCGATGAAGGAGCCGTCAAACTGAATGATCCGGTTCTCGGTGCCCCAGGGGTGCCGGTTGCGGGAACCGACCTGGAATCCAAGGCGCTGGTAGAAGTGTCCGGCTTGGTCGAGGTCCTGGACGGCAACAACGAGATGGTCAATCCGGCGGGTCATCATGCTCTTTCCTGCTGGTCGCGCCCGTGAGAAGCGCGGGCGCGACGGTTCAGGTTAACATCAAACCAGCCGGCTTTGCTCCACGGCCGCGTGGATGAAGCTCTTGAAGAGCGGGTGCGGCTCGAAGGGACGCGACTTCAGCTCGGGGTGGTACTGCACGCCGATGAACCACGGATGGTCCTCATATTCCACGATCTCGGGCAGGATACCGTCCGGGGAAACGCCCGAGAAGCGCAGGCCCTTCGCCTCCAGCTGGTCGCGGTAGGACATGTTCACTTCGTAGCGGTGCCGGTGGCGCTCGGAGATTTCCGTACCGCCATAGATCTCCGATACCTTGCTGCCGGGCTTGAGCGAGGCCTGATAGGCGCCGAGCCGCATGGTGCCGCCGAGATCGCCGCTGGCGTTGCGCTTTTCGAGCTCGTTGCCGCGCAGCCACTCGGTCATGAGGCCGACCACCGGCTGGGCGGTGGGGCCGAACTCGGTGGAGCTGGCGTCCTGAATGCCGGCAAGGGAGCGCGCCGCCTCGATCACGGCCATCTGCATGCCGAAGCAGATGCCGAAATACGGCACCTTGCGCTCGCGGGCGAAGCGGGCCGCCCGGATCTTGCCCTCGGCGCCGCGCTGGCCGAAGCCGCCGGGCACCATGATGCCGTGGATGCCCTCCAGGAACGGAGCCGGATCCTCGCTCTCGAAGACCTCGCTCTCGATCCATTCGAGATTCACCTTCACCTGGTTGGCGATGCCGCCGTGGTGAAGGGCCTCTATGAGCGACTTATAGGCATCCTTGAGGCCGGTGTACTTGCCGACCACGGCAATGTTCACCTCGCCCTCGGGGTTGTGAACGCGATCAGAGATCGTGGTCCAGCGGGAGAGATTGGGAGATTTGGCCGTATCCAGTCCGAAAGCCGCCAGAACCTCGCTGTCGAGGCCTGCCTCGTGGTAGGCCAGCGGCACGTCGTAGATGGAGCGGGCATCCCGCGCCTCGATCACCGCCGTCTCGCGCACGTTGCAGAACAGGGCGAGCTTGCGGCGCTCGTCCTTCGGGATCTCGCGATCCGTGCGGCAGAGCAGGATGTCGGGCTGAATGCCGATGGAGCGCAGCTCCGCCACGGAGTGCTGGGTGGGCTTGGTCTTCAGCTCGCCGGCGGAGGGGATGAACGGCAGAAGGGTCAGGTGAACGTAGATCGCCTGCCCTCTCGGGAGATCGTTGCCGAGCTGGCGGATGGCCTCGAAGAACGGCAGGCCCTCGATGTCGCCGACCGTGCCGCCGATCTCGACCAGAACGAAGTCGAAGCCTTCGTTGCCGGTGAGCACGAAGTCCTTGATCGCGTTGGTGACGTGCGGAATCACCTGGATGGTCGCTCCGAGATAATCGCCGCGGCGCTCCTTGGTGATGATGTCGAGATAGATGCGCCCGGTGGTGATGTTGTCGGCCTTGGTGGCCGGCACGCCGGTAAAGCGCTCGTAATGGCCGAGATCCAGGTCGGTTTCAGCGCCGTCGTCGGTCACGAAGACCTCGCCATGCTGGTAGGGACTCATCGTCCCCGGATCGACGTTGAGATAAGGGTCGAGCTTGCGAAGCCGAACCTTGTAACCGCGTGCTTGGAGAAGCGCTCCGAGGGCTGCAGAAGCCAGACCCTTGCCGAGCGAAGACACCACGCCGCCGGTGATGAATACGTACCGCGTCATGGACCCCTATCCATAAACATCAGGCGCCGATTCGCAATCGCGAACCGGACCACCTGAAAGCCATCCACAAAAAGAGAGGGCCGGAAGCACCGGCCCTGGTTTCGTTTACTGCTGAGGCGCTGCTGGCGCCGGCGCCGGAGCGCCCGGGGCGGGAGCCGCCGGCTGATCGCCCTGGAGACGCTGAAGCTGCTCGAGCACGTTGCCGCCGCCCTGCCCGGCCGGGGCCTGCTGGCCCGGCCCCGCCGGCGCGGCGCCGTCGAGAATCGAGCGCGGAGCACGGGTCGTGGTCGCCATCACGGTGAGCGTGATGCTCGTCAGGAAGAAGAGGCCTGCCAGAATGGCCGTCGCGCGGGTGAGCGCATTGGCCTGGCCGCGCCCGGTCATGAAGCCCGAGACACCGCCGCCGCCTCCGCCGCCGCCACCGAGGCCCATGCCGCCGCCCTCGGAGCGCTGCAGGAGAACCACGCCGATCAGGGCGAGCACGACGATCAGGTGGATAATGATAAGAACTGTTTGCATCGTTCCAAAAACCTCAAGCGGCTGCGCACAAGGCGTCAGCCGCTCGCAATCCGTCCGTTGCGGCGGCCTGTAGCATAGGTGGGCCCAGGATCAAAGACCCGCAAGCCGCCTTTTCGAACTTACCCCAGATAAGCCCCTGCAATGCCCAGGAAGTCGGCCGCCACGAGGCTCGCCCCGCCGACCAGGGCACCGTTGACGTTCTCCACCGCCATGAGCTCTGCGGCGTTGGACGGCTTCACGGAGCCGCCGTAGAGGATTCGGACCTTGGAGGCTTCGGCCTTGCCGACGAGCCTGCGCAGCTCGTCGCGGATCAGGGCGTGCACCTCCGCGACATCGGCGGTGGTCGGCGTCAGGCCGGTGCCGATGGCCCAGACGGGCTCGTAGGCGACGACGAGGTTGTGGCTGTTCGAATCGACCGGGATCGAGCCGCGCAACTGCTTCTTGACGACGGCGAGCGTCTTGCCGCCCTCGCGCTCCTCCCGGGTCTCGCCAACGCAGACGATGGCGGTCAGCCCCGCGCGGTGAGCCGCAACGGCCTTCGCGCAAACGTCTACGTCCTTCTCCTTGTGGTACTGGCGGCGCTCGGAATGGCCGACGATCACGTAAGATGCGCCGGCATCGGCCAGCATCTCGGCCGAAAGATCGCCGGTGAAGGCGCCCGATTCCTTAGCGTGGCAATCCTGGCCGCCGATGGCGACCCGCGAGCCGACGGAGGCTTGCGCAAACTGGCCGATCAGGGTTGCAGGCGGGCACACGGCCAGCTCGACCTTGGCCTTGAGTCCTGGGGTGTAGCCGGCATGGACCTCTTGCAGGACCTTGGCCGATGTCTTCAACCCGTTCATCTTCCAGTTGCCCGCAACCAGCGGGCGCGGCCTATCGACGCTCATCTATGGCACTCCTGTCACGCTTGATAATCTGGCACTAGCAGAGGCTTGCGCCTTCTTTCAACCAGACTTGCCCTTTTCGTAGAGCCCCTGATCGTTTATCGGCAGTTTAACGAGTTTTTTGAAGACGGGTTCACGATGCTTCGGAATATGCGCAAGGCTGGGCAGACCATCGTCGGCAAGGTGATCGCCACCATCTTTTTCGGCGCTCTCATCCTCAGCTTTGCCATCTGGGGCATCGGTGACATCTTCCGTGCAACCCCCGCTTCCACAGTGGCCGAGGTCGGCGAGACGACGATCACGGTCGATCAGACCCGCAGCGCCTATACCAACGAGCTGCAGCGGCTCGGACGCCAGTTCCGCACGGTCATCAGCCCCGAGCAGGCCCGCGCCTTCGGCCTCGACCAGCAGGTCATCAACAACCTTGTGACCGAAGCCGTGCTGGCCGAAAAGGCCAGGGAGATGGGTCTTTCGGTCTCGGATCAGCTCGTCGCCGCCTCGATCCTCAACAATCCCGCGTTCAAGGGTGCGGACGGGCAGTTCAACCGCGCCCTCTTCGACCAGGCGCTTCGCGGCATCAACCTTTCCGAGGCCGGATTCGTGCAGGAGCAGCGGGCTGCGATGGCGCGCCTTCACCTTGCCGAGGCCATCGCCGGTGACATCAACGTGCCCCTGGCCGCCAAGGAAGCTCTGCACCGCTATGGCAGCGAGCGCCGCGCGAGCGCCTACCTTCTCCTGACCGCGGCCATGGCGGGCGACATCCCGGCGCCGACGGCCGAGCAGCTCGAGACCTTCTTCAACGAGCGCAGAAGCGCCTTCCGGGCGCCCGAGTACCGGGCCGTGACAGCGATGGCCCTCGATGCCGCCTCCCTGGCGAAGCCGGACACCGTGTCGGAGGCCGATGCCCGCCAGCGCTACGAGCAGCAGAAGGCCAAGTACGGCAGCCCGGAACGCCGGACGATCCAGCAGATCACCTTCCCGTCCCAGCCGGAGGCCGAGGCCGCCGCCGCCAGGATCAGGGAAGGCGCGACCTTCGAGTCCATCGCGACCGAGCGCAGCGTATCCCCGCAGGACCTGGAGCTCGGCACCTTCACCAAGGCCGAGATGCTCGATCCGGCCGTGGCCGAAGCCGCCTTCGGTCTGGAGCAGGGAGCCGTCAGCGCTCCCGTGGCGGGCCGCTTCGGCCCCGTGCTCGTGCGCGTGACGCAGATCCAGCCGGAGGCCGTGCGGCCGTTCGAGGAGGTCGCCCCCGAGCTTCGCCAGGAGATCGCCGTGGAGCGGGCCCAGAGCCAGATCGAGCGGATCCACGATGAGATCGAGGACCTGCGCGCCGGCGCCAAGCCCCTGGCGGACATCGCCCGGGAGAAAGGCCTGTCCCTGGTTCAGGCTCCGGCGGTGGACGCCAACGGCCTCGACAAGACCGGCAATGCGGTCAACCTCCCCGAGAAGGATGCTCTGGTGAGGGCAGCCTTCGCCTCCGATATCGGCGTCGACAACGAGGCGCTGCGCACCGGCACCGGCTATGTCTGGTACGACGTGACCGGCATCGAGCCCTCCCGCGAGAAGAACCTCGACGAGGTTCGCGATCAGGTCGCCGCCCAGTGGCGCGAGGATCAGGTCGCCCAGCGTCTCTCCGAGCGTGCCCGTGGGCTGACGGAGCGCCTGGAGAAGGGCGAAGCCATCGAAGCCGTGGCCCAGGAGGTCGGCGCGCCGGTGAAAACCGCCACCGATCTCGCCCGGAACGCCGCCAAGGACGATCTCACGGCCGAGGCCGTGAACCGCATCTTCGCCGTTCCGGTCGGCAAGGCGGGCCATGCGGCCAACGGCCCGGATGCCCGCGCCGTGTTCAAGGTCACCTCGGCGACGGTGCCGCCCCTGGTCACCACGACACAGGCGGCGCAGACAATCGAGAACCAGCTCCGCAACGGCCTCGGCGACGACCTGATCAGCCAGTATATCGCCCAGGTCCGGCAGGATCTCGGCGTCACCATCAACCAGCAGGCGCTGCGTCAGGCCACGGGCGGCGAATTCTAGGCCATGACGCTCACGCCCGACTTCGACACCTTCGCCACGGCCTATGAGGCCGGCGAGGCGGGTGTCCTGCGCGCCACCTTGGTGGGCGATCTGCTGACCCCGGTCGCAGCCTTTTTGAAGCTGCGACACGGGCGTAAGGGCTCTGCCTTCCTGCTGGAATCGGTCGAAGGCGGCGCGACCCGCGGCCGCTTCTCCATGATCGGACTCGATCCGGATCTCGTCTGGCGCTGCCAGGACGGGGTTGCTTCCATCGACCGGCAGGCCTTGAGCCGGATGCAGGAATTCAGGGTGGACGAGCGTCCGCCGATCGAGAGCCTTCGCGCCCTGATCAGGGAAAGCGCCCTGCCCCTCTCCGACGACCTACCGCCCATGGCGGCGGGTCTCTTCGGCTATCTGGGCTACGACATGGTGCGGCTCATGGAGCGCCTGCCAGAGCCCAATACCGACGTACTGAAGGTGCCGGACGCCATCCTGATCCGTCCTACCGTGATGGTGGTGTTCGACGGGGTGAAGGACGAGATATCGCTCATTACGCCCGTGCGTCCCCAGGCGGGCACCTCCGCCAAGGTGGCTCATGAAACCGCGCTGGCACGCCTCGACGAGGTGACGGCGGCGCTTGAGCGTCCGCTGCCCATGGACGACCGGACCGACCCGACGCACATCCACTTCGAGCCGCCGGTGTCCAACACCACACCGGACGAGTACGAGGCCATGGTGGCCCGGGCGAAGGACTACATCCGCGCCGGCGACATCTTTCAGGTGGTGCTGTCCCAGCGCTTCGAATCCGCCTTCCCCCTGCCCGCCTTCGCGCTCTACCGCTCCCTGCGCCGGGTCAATCCGGCGCCGTTCCTCTGCTACCTCGACTTTGAGGACTTCCAGATCGTCTGCTCGAGCCCTGAGATCCTGGTGCGGATGCGCGACGGCAAGGTCACGATCCGGCCCATCGCCGGCACGCGCCCGCGCGGCGCAACAGTCGCCGAGGACCGGGCCCATGCGGAAAGCCTGCTGGCCGACCAGAAGGAACGGGCCGAGCACCTGATGCTGCTCGATCTCGGGCGCAACGACGTGGGACGCGTGGCCGAGATGGGCTCCGTGCAGGTGACGGATTCCTTCTTCCTCGAATATTACAGCCAGGTGATGCACATCGTGTCGAACGTGGAAGGCCGCCTCGACCCGAGCTTCGACGCCCTCGATGCGCTCATCGCGGGCTTTCCGGCCGGCACGGTCTCCGGCGCGCCGAAGGTGCGCGCGATGCAGATCATCGACGAGTTGGAGAAGGACAAGCGCGGGCCTTACGCCGGCTGCGTCGGCTATTTCGGCGCCAATGGCGAGATGGACACCTGCATCGTGCTGCGCACGGCCGTGGTGAAGGCTGGCCGCATGGCCGTGCAGGCAGGTGCCGGCATCGTGTACGATTCCGACCCGGCCTCCGAGCAGCAGGAATGTATCAACAAGTCGAAGGCCCTGTTCCGGGCCGCCGAGGAGGCCGTGCGCTTCGCCAGCCAGGCGAGGGTCGGGCAATGACCTTCGCCGCAATGCGTCCCTTGACCGGGGGCGTCGCATACGCGAACGTCGGCGCGCCATGACCCGCGTTCTCGTCATCGACAACTACGACAGCTTCACCTGGAATCTGGTGCATCTGCTCGGCCCTCTCGCCACCTCGGTCGACGTGGTGCGCAACGACGCGATCACCGCCGACGACGTGCTCGCCTCCGGGCCGGACGCGATCGTGATTTCGCCGGGCCCGGGCACGCCGAACGACGCGGGGATCTGCCTCGATCTCGTGAAGCGCGCCTCACCCGAGATCCCGACCTTCGGCGTGTGCCTGGGTCTTCAGACCATCGGCCAAGTCTTCGGCGGCACCGTCTCGCGCGCGCCCTTGCCGATGCACGGCAAGGTGTCCGATGTGGAGCACAACGGACAGGCGGTGTTCCGGGGCATCAACGGCTCCTTCAAGGCCACCCGCTATCATTCCCTCATCGTGGATCGGGAGACCTGCCCCGACGACCTCCTCGTCACGGCGGAAACGGCCGACGGCCTCGTCATGGGCCTGTCGCACCGCTCCCTGCCGATCCACGGCGTGCAGTTCCACCCCGAGAGCATCCTGTCGGAGCACGGGGTGACGATCATGCGCAACTTCTTCGAACTCGCGGCGGACTGGAACGCCAGGCACCGCGCGACCGGCGGCGCAGCCGCACCAGCAGGGCACTGAAACCGATGGAATCCTTCAAGTCATACCTCGCCAAGGTCGCCACGGGCGCATCGCTGACGCGCGACGAGGCGCGGGATGCCTTCGACGACCTGCTCTCCGGCGAGGTGACGCCGGCCCAGGGCGGCGCCTTCCTGATGGCGCTCAGGGTTCGCGGCGAGGCCCTCGACGAGATCGTCGGCGCCGTCACCGCCATGCGCGGGCGCATGCTGCGGGTCACCGCCCCCGAGAATGCCGTCGACATCGTCGGCACCGGCGGCGACCACAAGGGCAGCTACAACATCTCCACCTTGGCCTCGATCATCGTGGCCTCCTGCGGCGTTCCCGTTGCCAAGCACGGCAACCGCGCGGCCTCGTCCAAATCCGGCACAGCAGACGTGCTCTCGGCGCTTGGCGTGAAGCTCGGCCTCGCCTCCGAAGGCCTGGAGCGCTGCCTGTCCGAGACCAAGCTCTGCTTCATGTTCGCCCAGACCCACCACGCCGCCATGCGCCACGTGGCGCCGACGCGTGTGGAGATCGGCACGCGAACGATCTTCAATCTGCTCGGCCCACTCGCCAATCCGGCCGGCGCCAAGCGGCAGCTTCTCGGCGTTTTCTCCGAGGCCTGGCTCGAGCCGCTGACTCAGGTTCTGAAGGAACTCGGCTCCCACAAGGTCTGGACCGTGCACGGCTCCGACGGCCTCGACGAGATGACCACCACCGGCCCGACCTTTGTGGCGGCGCTGGAGAACGGCGCCATCCGCCGGTTCACGGTCACGCCCGAGGAGGTCGGCCTGCCGACCGCATCCCTGGACGATCTGCGGGGCGGCGATCCGGAGCACAATGCCGCGCAGTTGCGCGCCGTTCTCGATGGTGCCCGCACGGCTTATCGCGATGTCGCCTTGCTCAATGCCGCCGCCTCCCTTGTGGTGGCGGATGAGGCGGCCAACCTGCGCGACGGCCTCGAGCGCGCCTCGCGGGCTCTCGACAGCGGCGCCTCCAAGGCCACCTTGGATCGCCTCGTTCAAGTCTCGAACGGCTGAGTGGACGAGCCATGAGCGACGTTCTCAGCCGGATCGAAGCCTACAAGCGCCAGGAGATTGCCGCCGCCAAGGCCGCCGTGCCTCAGGCCGAGATCGAGCGCCTGGCCCGCGAGGCCTCGCAACCGCGCGGCTTTGCCAAGGCCATCGAGCGCCATCTTGCCGAAGGGCGTCCTGCGCTGATTGCGGAGGTGAAGAAGGCAAGCCCCTCCAAGGGTCTGATCCGCGCCGACTTCGATCCGCCGAGCCTCGCCCGCGCCTATGCCGAGGGCGGCGCCACCTGCCTGTCCGTGCTCACCGACAAGCCCTCGTTCCAGGGCAGGCCCGAGTACCTGGCCCAGGCCCGAGAGGCCTCCGGGCTCCCAGCCCTTCGCAAGGATTTTTTGTTCGAACCCTATCAGGTCTACGAGGCCCGCGCCTGGGGCGCCGACTGCATCCTCGTGATCATGGCGAGCGTCACCGACGATGAGGCCCGCGCCCTGATCGACACCGCCCACAGCCTCGGCATGGATGTGCTGGTCGAGGTGCATGACCGGGCGGAGCTGGAGCGCGCCCTGCCCCTTGGCACGAAGCTGGTTGGCATCAACAACCGGAACCTGCGCAGCTTCGAGGTTTCGCTCGGGGTCAGCGAGGAGCTGGCGCCCCTGATCCCGTCCGACCGCATCGTCGTCGGCGAGAGCGGCATCTTCACGCTTGAGGACATCGAGCGCCTGACGAAGGTCGACATTCACACCTTTCTAGTGGGCGAGAGCCTGATGCGGCAGGCCGACGTGGCGGCGGCCACCCGCAGGCTCCTGTTCGGCGAGGTCGCATGACGGGGCTCACGCATCTCGATGCTGCGGGCGAGGCCAACATGGTCGACGTCTCGGACAAGGACGTGACGAGCCGCACTGCGGTTGCGGAAGGGTGCGTGGTCATGCTGCCGGAGACGGTCGCCCTGATCCGCCAGGGCGACGCCAAGAAGGGCGACGTGCTTGGGACCGCACGGCTCGCTGGCATCATGGCGTCCAAGCGCACCCACGAGCTCATTCCCCTGTGCCACCCTCTTCTGATTTCGAAAGTGAAGGTGGACTGCACCCTCGACGAGAGTCTTCCCGGCGTGCGCGTGAGTGCCGAGGTCAAGGTGTCGGGCCAGACAGGCGTCGAGATGGAGGCATTGACGGCGGTGTCCGTCGCCTGCCTGACGATCTACGACATGGTGAAGGCCGCCGATAAAGGCATGCGGATCGAGAGCATCCGCCTGCGTCGGAAGAGCGGCGGACGCTCTGGAGATTTCGAGGCGCCATGAGCCTGATCTCGGTCGAGGATGCCCTGTCTCGGGTCCTGGCGAGCGTGGAAAAGCCGCTCGAGGCCGAGCAGGTCCCCCTCGTCTCCTGCGCCGGCAGGACCCTTGCCGAAGATCTCAGCGCCCTGCGCGACCAGCCTCCCTTTCCGGCCTCCGCCATGGATGGCTATGCGGTGCGCAGCATCGATTGCGCCCAGGTTCCAGCAACGCTCCAAGTGGTGGGAACGAGCGCCGCCGGGGCTCGCTTCACGGGAACGGTCGGCCCCATGGAGGCCGCCAGGATCTTCACGGGCGCTCCCGTTCCCGACGGTGCCGACGCGGTGGTGCTGCAGGAGGATGCGGAGCGTGCCGGCGATCGGGTGACGGTGAAGGAGGCAGCCCGCCCCAACCGTCACATCCGCCAAGCGGGCATGGACTTCTGTGCCGGCGACATCCTTCTTCAAAAAGGCCTGCGCCTCGATTCCCGGCACATCGCTCTTGCTGCAGCCATGGGCCATGGGCTGCTCCCGGTTCACCGGAAGCCGAAGGTCGCCATTCTGGCCACGGGCGACGAACTGGTGCGGGCGGGCGAGCCCGTCGGCCCTGACCAGATCACCGCCTCGAGCCTTCCGGCCACTCTTCTGATGGTGGAGAAAGCCGGTGCCGAGGCCGTGGATCTCGGCATTGTCCGCGACGATCTCGGATCGCTCGAGGAACGTATCCGGGCGGCGTGGGACATGGGCGCCGACATCCTCGTGACCTTGGGCGGAGCCTCGGTAGGCGAGCACGACCTCGTGCAGAAGGCTCTGAGCCGCCAGGGCATGGATCTCGGCTTCTGGCGCGTGGCCTTGCGTCCGGGCAAGCCCCTGATGCACGGACGCCTCGGGTCGACCCTGCTCCTGGGCCTGCCGGGAAACCCTGTCTCGTCGCTTGTCTGCGCCGTCCTGTTCCTGGTTCCGGCGATCCGTGCCTTCCTTGGAGACCAGCGGGCCGCCGAGGACCCGGCCGAGGACGCCATCCTCGGCGCGGACCTGCCGGCCAACAAGGAGCGGCAGGATTACATGCGCGCTTCGCTTGCGCTGCAGGACGTGCCGCTGAGCCTCGCCCAAGGCCCTGCGCGGCTGATGCTGCCGGTCGCGACCCCGCATCTCATGCAGGACTCATCCATGCTGAGCATCCTCGAGCGCTCCGACGCCCTGCTCGTCCGGCCGCCCCATGCACCGGCGGCAACGGCCGGGCAGCCTTGCCGGATTATCCGGCTGGAGCGGTTTTGCTAGGTAAAGTTCAATCGTCGGCAGGACCACACATCACACGACGAGCCGACTTCACATAAAAGCTACGCTTAGAGCCAATCGGAACCTTCGTCGCAAATTGCTTCAAGAACTGCAGGAGTTCCGATTTAGGCAGCAACCATCACAAATTTTCTCATGAAGGTAGCCCTCCCGATTGCTCAGCTCGGGCAATTGTGCAATGTTATAAAGGTTTAATACTTCAATGACTAGGCTAGGGGCACCTATGGCTTATATAGAACTTCCAAACACTGATGACATATACACTGTTCGCAACCAGCCCGATCTTCCGGATGACATATTTAACGGAATGGGCGGCAACGACACGTTCATCATCGATCAGTATGTTTATGACATCAGTATCTCAGGCTCCAATGGCGCTGGAGAGAATGAGAATGATTTCATCGACGTCATTCAGCTTTGGACGTCAGCCCAATTTAACTATATCCGCGCCATAGATGCCTTGACGTTTGCATCTCCGAACGCAGCGACGACGCTCACATACAACGCCAACAGCTACTTCGGCGTTTCGCAAGTTGTCGGATCGACTGCCGGCGTCGACACCATTGTGTTCACCAGCGCATCGGAACAGGTTGATCTCGATATTTCTAAAACTGTGTTCTCGAGATGGGACCGGGCGAACCAGACTATCACCGTGAGCCTCAACACCGACGCCACGAAAGTCTTGGACGACCGCTTCGTTGGCAGTGCAGCGGGCGAGCGCGTAACAGCCGGCAACGGCCGCGACCTGCTCTACGGCAATGCCGGCGACGACTACCTCGATGGTGGCGAAGGTATCGACGTGCTCGACGGCGGCGACGGCAACGATACACTCATAGGGGGCGATGACCGTGGCCGTGATGGGCCTAACATCTTGAAGGGTGGCAACGGCAACGACGTCTACAAGTTCAATGAGAAGGTCGATATTGTTATCGATACCGGCGGCCTCGACAGCCGGATGGTCTCGAAGAACTCGACCCTATCCGCAAAAGACAAGTTCGAGGGCTTGGCTGCAGACGATACGCTGACGAAAGCGATCAACCTCACAGGCAATGCGAAGGCCAATCTCCTGCTCGGTCACGGCGGCAAGAATTCCATGAAGGGCATGAACGGCAACGACATCCTGGAAGGCCGCGCAGGGAACGACCAACTGGATGGCGGTGCCGGCAACGACAAGCTCTATGGTGGGCTCGGCAAGGATAAGCTCATCGGTGGTGCAGGTCGGGACACCTTCTACTTCGATACGGATCTTGGGGGATCCAATGTCGACAGGATCACCGGCTTCTCGACCAAGGACGACAGGATCGCGCTGGACACGGAGATTTTCACCGCCCTATCCGGAGGCAAGCTGGCAGCGTCCGCATTCTATATCGGCAGCAAAGCCAAAGATGCCGCCGACCGGATCATCTACAACAAGTCGACCGGCGCCCTCTCCTACGATGCCGACGGTTCCGGCACCGCGTTCGGCGCTATAAAATTCGCCACGCTCGACAAGAACCTGAAAATGGCGGCTTCGGACTTCATTCTGGTCTAAGCAACCAGAGAGGCCTGTTCATCCCGACCCGCCTCGGCCAAGCCGAGGCGGGTTTTTTGTTGCCTGCCAGCCCCCTGAAAGAGAAACCACAGGCGCCCGACACGGTGTGCGCTCATGTGCGATAATACAGGTTTCCCAGTTTCTGACTCCTGCTCCTGAATGAAGAGCCCGGAAATGGCGATGAACTGTATGCCCGTCGCTTCCCTTGCTGCCCGCATCATACCTTAGGACGCACTTCCCTCCTTTTCGACACCGGTCCTGACGCAGTATAGGCCGAACGAAAAAGCCGGCTGCCCTTTCAGGCAGCCGGCTCATATCTTGCCGCTATAACGTGGCAGATATTAGATAAAGAAGAATTCGGAGGCCTTGAGGACTTTCAGGGCCTTGTTCTTCGTGAAGCTCGCGATCTCGATGGCTGCCTTCGAACCAGAACCATCGGCATCATAGTACAGGACGCGCTTCTTGGAGTCATACACGAAGTAATCGTCCGCCTGCTTCGCCTTGTCACCCACGGTGAAGAACTTGCTCGCCATCTTCTTCGGATTGCTCTCCGTGCCCTTCTTGATAGCCTTGAAGAGATTCTTGTTGGACTTGAACAAGGCGTTATCGAGCCAGATGGAGTCGTCCTTGACGCTGTAATCCATGATCTTATCGAAGTTCACCTTGCGATCCGTCTTGGATGTGCCCAGCTTTCCATCGAACACAAAGGCATCCTTGCCGGTACCACCATACAGTATGTCATTGCCATAGCCGCCCCAAAGCTTGTCGTCGCCGGCGCCGCCATAGAACTTGTCTTTATAGTTCTTGGTTTTGCTGCCCTTAATGATGTCGTTGAGCGGACTTGCATTCGCCGATGTCATGACCTCGCGAGTGAGATCATCAACATTAATGATCTTCTCGAAGGCTCTCACACCTCCTCGACCATCTGAGACTTGGATGACAACCTTATGCGTCGCATCCTGCTCGTGGTCCAGCATCACGCCGTTAACAACCTTGAGGCTGTCGCCTTCGATCCTGAAGCGACCACCGGCACTATCAAGGAGGCTGTAGGTGAAGCCGTTAGCTTGGTCAGGATCCACCGCCGCCAGGGTCGCAATCGTGGTGTTGTAACCTGCGCGGAGTTCGATGACTCTGTCGTTCGACAGATTGACGCCTACTGGAAGGGAATTCGGGGACTGCTCGTTGACATCACTGACGTTGATCGTGAACTCCTGATCGAGATAGCCGTCCGGATGACCGTCTGACACCCGCACCGTCACCTTATGAGCATGGCCGGTGCCGGAATTCTCATAATCCAGGCTCTGCCCGTCCTTCAGCTTCAACACGAAGCCGCTGTTCGTGGCAACAACCTCGAATTTACCGGTCGGATCGTTGACGATCGAATAGCTCAGCGTGTCCTGAGGATCCTGATCACGCCCTCTCAGCACTCCAAAGACCTGACCCGCAACGTTCTCAGCAACCGACGCCGTAGTAGCGCCGCTGCCCTCGAAAGCTAGTGCGTAAGGGGCATGGTTCCCAGGATCCTTATCGGTGATCGTGGTGTTGACCTTGATCTGCCGGTTCGTGACAGTATTGGTCCCATCCTGAACTGTCATCACGAATTCGGTGGTCTTGATGCTTGTCGATGTCGCATTAGGCTCGTTCGTCGGATCGAATACGACATTCCTCAATATCAAGGCCAAAGCATCTTTCGATGCTTCTATTCTGTAAGTCCTGTTACCAAGGTCGTCCGTGAAAGTAGCGTTGGAGCCAGCCGGGAAGGAGAGTTCGCCATCAGCCCGAGCATAGGTGATCAGGACAGTCAGCCTATCGGTGTCTGCGTCGGCAAGAGTAACGCCAGCGAATGGCGCTACGGTTGAACCTGTATCGAAGGCGTCGAATTCCGTCGGACCTGAGATCGTAATTACCGGCACAGTATCGACGTTGTTGACACGAATTGAGATGTTACCCGGAGTGGCACCTCCCGAGCCATCCGAAGCCATGATTGTATAGTTAAAGATAGTATCGGCGTTGACCTGTAGGGCCGTGTGATCGCTCACCAGGATCTGGTTCCCGACGATCTTGAAGCGGCCGTCGAAGCTGATCAGGCCACCCGAGCCACTCTGAGCATTCTGGAAGGTGTACGTCACCCCCTGCCCGTCCGGATCGGTCGAGGACAGAGTGGCCACCGGCGCATTGACTGCCTCCGTCTCAGCCACCGAGGTGTTGGCCGGGATCGTCGGCGTCGTCGGCGCCCGGTTCACGTTAGTCACGCTGATGGTGATATTGCCGTTCGTGGTGCCACCGGCTCCGTCGGAGGCCACGATAGTATAGCTGAAGTTTGAGTCTTGCGTAACCTGGAGGGCAACGTTGCTGTTGACCTGGATCTGGTTGCCGACGATCTTGAAGCGGCCGTCGGCGCTGACTAGACCGCCACCCTCGAAGGTGTACGTCACCGTCTGCCCGTCCGGATCGATCGAGGATAGCGTGGCAACCAACCCGTCCGTCGCCGTTGTCTCAGCCACCGAGGTGTTGGCCGGGATCGTCGGCGTTGACGGGAGTTTGTTCACATTGGTGACGCGAATGGTGATGTTGCCGTTCGTGGTGCCGCCGGCCCCGTCGGAGGCCACCACGGTGTAGTTGTAGTCGCTATTGGCTGCAACCTGGATCTCAGCGTTGTTGTTTACCAAGATCTGGTTGTTGACGATCTTGAAGCGGCCGTCGGCGCTGATCAGGCCACTCGAGCCACTCTGAGCATTTTGGAAGGTGTACGTCACCGTCTGCCCGTCCGGATCGGTCGAGGCCAGCGTGGCTACAAGCCCATTCGTGGCCGTTGTCTCAGGAATTGTCGTGTTGGTGGGGATCGTCGGCGCCGAGGGAGCCCGGTTCACGTTGTTGACCGTGATCGTGACATTGCCCGTGGACGTGGCATTGGCGGCGCCGGAGCCGTCATTGGCAACAATGGCATAGCTGACCGTGTCGTTGGACGTCACCTCGGCCGGGTTGTTCACCAGGATCTGGTTGCCCACGATCTTGAAGCGGCCGTCCGCGCTGACCGTGCCGCCGCCTTGGAAGGTGTAGGTGATAAGCTGGTTGTCGCCGTCACGCTCAGCCAGGGTTGCCACAGGTGTATCGGCAGCCGAGCGCTCATCGATTGCGAACGCACCAGACGGCGCCGGCGGGGCCTGATTGGCCGGCGGCGTTACATAAACCTTGATTGTTTGAGTTGATGAAAGTGCAGTTCCCGGAAGCTGCTCGCCCGTTTCCGAATCGTAGCCGCCGCCATCGGTGGCTCTGACGACAACTTCATAGTACCGGCCTCCCGAATCTGACTTCGGCGCATTTGCGTAATTCAAAGATACGCCGTCTCTGAGCCTGAGAATATCTCCCTGAATCGTAAAGAGATCTCCATTCAGGCCCGAGTCGATTGAATAGGTAACCTGGGTCTCACCTGATGCGTGCCAAAAGATATCGTCTTCATCCAAGGCACTCAAGGCACCTACGTTGACGCCAGCTCTGCCGCTTTCAACGCTGCCACCGGCTACATTGATGTTCTTAGGACCCTCATTGATGTCCTTGAGAACGACATCGATAGAGACATGATAGGTGTTTGTACCGACGCTCGTATAACGGAAGAGATTATCAAATCCTCCGTTGTTCTCATAATTGAAATAGTTCTCACCGCCATTTTTGATGCGAACAATCCAGTCCCCGACATTGTAACCAGGGCCAGCACTGGTTGCCTTGACGATTTCGAAGCGCCCGCCGTCATCACCATTGAGCGCTGTAAAATTAGCACTGTCACGATCAGCGGTGTTAGAGAACCCGGTCAGGTAACCGATAATTGTGCCTGCCTCGATGTTCTCATTGAACTCGAGCATGTAATCGTTTTCCGCAACTTGCGTCGAAACCCCGGCAATAGGCTCGATTCTTAGGTTAAAGGTAGCCACGTTACACTCCTAAAGCTCTGCTTTTGATTCCTGCGTTGTCGTCACGCGATGATATCGAAATCTGTCAAACCAAGATCCGGTCTGATGTTTGTGAAGCTTAAGATCTCAACCTTCTGAGAATTGGTTCCTGAACCGTCAGCATCGTAGTAGAGCCTTGCTGACGTTGCTGTCTTTTCTTAGATGAAACGATGTGCCGCAGTGGTCGCTTCTGAGCCTACAACGAAGCGCGTTGCGATCATGTCTCCACGAAGAGCACCCAGGCCAAAGATTGATGCCTTCAGCTGAATCTGGTCATCTCCTTGAATAAAGTCGGTAATGATGTCCCGACTGGCGAAGCTCGGGGCCTTGTCAAAGAGGAAGTAATCCTTACCGCCATCTCCAGTCAGAGTGTCACGTCCGATACCACCACTTAGGGTATCATCTCCCCCTCCACCTTTAAGCGTGTCGTTGCCTGCATTGGCAATGATACGCTCTGCACTATCGGTGCCAGTGACATTCTCGCCAATGACATCACGAATTGTTATGGGGAATTCTCTATCGACTTTCCAATCGTTGGCGCCGGTTTCGCCCTGCTTCATGACACGAACCGTGATGCTGTAATCACGCTTCTGTTCGAAGTCCAAGCCAATACGAGTGTCGCTCAAGATTTGATTTCCAACGATCTTGAAGCGCCCATCTGAGGTTGCCGTGCCGATCTCATTCCCAGAGACATCCTTGAGAACAAACATATAGACGTAATCACCACCTATATCAGTCGACAGCTCACCGATGAACGTGTCTTCAACCGGATATTCCCGGATCGAGTTATCCGAAAGTGAGATGACTACATCTTGTGATACTCCATCATCCACGATCACCGTCTCGATGCCGTTCGCCAGAAGCGCAGCCATGTAAGCGTCGCGCTGCTCCACAGTGTCGAAATCGACCGTGTAGATGTAGGCAGTGTCGTTTCCTCCAGCGATGGAGTCGAGATTCTCGATAACCACATCACCTTTGTTGCGGATGATGTAGACATCGTCGCCTGATCCACCTTCGAGCCGGTTCGGAGCATCCGCTCCGCCAATGAGGGTATCGTTGCCGATACCACCGATGAGGGTGTCTGCACCATCGCCTCCCTCGAGGAGGTCGTTGCCAGCGCCGCTGCCTGCCACTTCGTCATCGGAAATGTAGTCGTTACCGCCACCACCTTTCAGCGTGTCGTCCTTGGCGCCGCCATAGATGGTGTTGGCGGAGCTGTTGCCGATGATCTCGACACCATGATCGACGTTCTCGCCAACAGCGAGGATTTCGACGTAGGTCGTGTCGCTCAACGCATAGCTAGGAACGAAGACATTAGCCCTGTCGAGACCGCCGGTTTCGAGATCAGGATCCGGCTCGTTGATCGGCTCGCTTTCGGGGGTGATGTCGTAGACGTCATCGTTGTCTCCACCGCCGATTCCGCCCCACAGCTCCCCATCGACGTAGACATTCTCAATTCCTGCCCCATAGAGGAAGTTGGCATAGGCATCGATCTTGAAGTCGTCCGCGAAGTCCTTCGATAGAAGGTAGGCGATGTCGGTGTCTTCGCTGCTGCCCGTATCGATGACGCGCAAGGCATCACCGTCCAGGAAGTAGACGTCGCTGCCCTCGCCGCCATCCATGTAGTCGTTGCCGCCGCCGCTCACGAGCGTGTCGTTTCCAGCACCACCCTGGATGATGTCGTCGCCGATACCACCATCGAGATAATCATCGCCGTCGTCGCCGTAGAGATTATCCTCTCCGTCATACCCATAGAGGACGTCGTTGTGCGCGCCGCCATCGAGGGTATCGGTTGCATTGCCGCCGTGGAGCGTATCGTTGCCTTCCGCGCCCTCCAGGGTGTTCGAGAAATCGTTGCCGATGAGCTCGTTATCGAGCTCATTGCCTGTCAAAGAAACAGCCCCGGCATCTATCTCGGCCGCACCATTCTCGATTCCGCCGGCAAGCGTGTAGGCCCCCGAAACCGTAGCGATCACTAGGTCGTTGTTGCCGCCTGAGTCATCCTTAACAGTATCGTCGAGATCTATGACATAGACGTCATCGCCTTCGCCGCCCTCGAGGGTATCTGCGCCTTCGCCGCCCAGCAGCGTGTCGTTGCCGGCACCGCCCGTGACGCTGTCGTTGCCGCCGCCGCCGCTCAGGCTGTCGTTGCCCTGGCCGCCAATGATCGTGTTGGCCAACACGTTGCCGGTAATGGTGACGCCGTAATCGACACCCTCTCCAACCTCGAGCGTCTCGACGCCGACCGTATCCGGCAACGTGTATTCGGGGATCATGTATTCGGGGATGAAGATGTAGGCCTTGTCCTGCCCGCCGGACGGATCTGTGGACTCGACGATCACATCGCCCGGATCGCGGACGTAGTACACGTCGTCGCCCGACCCGCCGATCATCGTGTCGTCGCCTGGGCCGCCATCAAGCGTGTCGTTGCCCTCGCCGCCGGTGAGCGTGTCGTTGCCCTCGCCACCGTCAAGCGTGTCGTTGCCTCCGCCGCCAGTGAGGGTATCGTTGCCCCCGCCGCCGGTCAGGGTGTCATCGCCGCCGCCGCCGGTGAGGGTGTCATCGCCGCCGCCGCCGGGCGTGTCCTGCACATCGCGGATGTCGATGCGGATCAGCTGCGGCTCACTCGTCTCGCCCCGGCCATCCGTCGCCGTGACATGGAACTCGATGAAATCCCCCAGGGCTTCGTAATCGAGTACCCCGTCCCCGGCGACCTGGATCGACCAGGTATCGCCGTCCTTCACCAGCACCAGCAGGCCTTGCAGTTCCACCGGCAGAACCAGCGCGTAGTTGAGGATCGGATCGCCGTCCTGATCCTGGGCGCTCAGCGTGCCGAGCACCCGTACATTCTCGTCGAGCGTTACAGCCGTTTCGCCGTTCAAGCGGATCGTGTCCGGCGCCTCGTTGACGTCGTCGACGTACACGCGGATCGTGGTCGCCTGCGAGGCCTGGCCGTTCTCTCCCGACTCGACCGCCCGGACCGTCACGACAAAGTACTTGCGCTCCTGCGGCGTGCCCGCGTTCTCCACCTGGAGATCGGGGTTGGTCTCGTAGTCGATGGCTCCACCCGTGAAGCTGATCGCCCCCGTTGCCGGGTCGATCGAGAACAGGCCGCCCGGATTGTCGACCAGCGCGTAAGACAGCGTCGTGCCGCCCACTCCGTCGTCCGTCGCCTGGACCGTGGCCACAACCACAGCCGCGTCCTGGTTCTCGGCCAGGGTCGTCACCGTGCCCTGCACCTGGGGCGCCGTCGGAGGCGAGTTGACGTCCGACGGATTGATCCGGACGGTGACCTCCTCGACATGCGAGTAGCCGGCGCCGCCCTGGTCCGTGACGCGCACCCGCACCACCACGTCCGTCGGCGCGCTCACATCCTGGAGGCCCAGCGGACCCACCGTGATCTCGCCGGTCAGCGCATCGATCGCGAAGTGCCAGTCTCCCGTGATCGCCTGGCCGTTCTCGTCCACCAGAACATAGCGGAAGTCCCGGAATGCCTCGCGCTCATCGGGGTCGATCACCGCAGCGACCGTGCCCACGGTCGTGCCGCCGGCGGCCGCCTCGCTCAGGATGTTGACCGAGTAGGTCACATCCGACACCGCCTCGTTCGCGTCTTCCACCGTGATGGTGAGCGCCTGCGTGCTCTCCGCGCCCTGGCTGTCGCGCGCCGTCACCAGGATCTCAAACGACTTGCCCGCCAGCGTCTCGTAGTCCAGCTCACGGCCCGCAGCCACCTGAACCGTCCACACGCCATTCTCGTTCACCAGCGTGAACAGGTCCGCCACTTCCGCAGGCAGCGTCAGCCCGTACGTGACCGCATGCCCCTGGTCGTCGGTCGCGCTCAGCGTACCGAGCACGGACGAGTTCTCGTCCACCGCCACCGCCGTCGACCCGTTCAGCCGGATCGTGTGCGGGGCCGTGTTCGGAACTGTCTCGTCCACGTCGTTCACCGTGATGGTGATGTCCCGCTCGTGGGTCAGGCCGTCGCCGTCGGTCACCACGACGGTGACGGTATGGCTTCCCGCCGCCTCGTGGTCGAGCACGGCTCCTTCATGGACGCGGATCTCCCAGACACCGTTGTTGTTGACGATCACGAACCGCCCGGACGGATCCACCAGGCCGCCGTTCTGGCCGCCGGCGAAGCTGAAGCTGAAGGTCTCGCCTTCAGTGTCGACCGCACCGAGCGTGGCAACCAGCGTTCCGGGAGCGGAATTCTCGTCGATCGACCCGCCCGTGAACGTAATCTCCGTCGGGGCCGCGAACAGCTTGCCGTCGATATAGACGTTCTCGATGCCCAGGAGCTTCAGATCATGGGCGACATTGAGGGCGTCAGTCCGGCTCTCGTAGAAGGAGGCCGACAGATGAGCCGTATCGTTGCCGCCGTCGGCATCCTCCTCCACAATGTCTCCGACATTGCGGATGTAGTACACATCGTCGCCAAGGCCGCCCTTGAGAACGTCAGGACCTGGGCCGGCACCACCGTCGAGGATGTCGTTGCCCTCGCCCCCGTCGAGGGTGTCGTTACCGGCCCCGCCTAGAAGCGTGTCGTGGCCTTCGCCGCCTAGAAGCGTGTCGTCGCCCTCGCCGCCCAGCAGAGTGTCGTTGCCGCCTGCTCCCGTTAGCGAATCGTTGCCATCACCACCATCCAGCGAATTGGCACCTGAATTACCAGTGAGAATGTTGCCGCGCCCATTACCGATCAGGCTGATATCCGCCGTCCCGGTTGCTGTCATGTTCTCGATTCCGTCGCGGCCCTGCAGCGAATAGCTGACGGAGGTTTCGATCAGATCGAGGCCCGTATCGGTGTCGCTTTCTTGGACATCGTCCCCTGCATTGTCGACGACATAGACATCATTGTCGTCACCACCGGCCATCTTGTCGGCACCCGTCCCGCCATTGAGGGTATCGTTGCCGGCGTCACCGACGAGCGTGTCGTCTCCGCCGATGCCGAGCAGGTTGTCATCGCCCACGCCGCCTTCGAGGCTATCGTTATCGAGACCGCCCTGAAGATAGTCATTGCCCACACCGCCCATGAGCGTGTCGCTGCCTGCGCCACCGCTCAGCGAGTCGTCGCCATCTCCACCGACGAGAGAATCGTCATTCTCACCTCCGTTGAGGGAGTCATTCCCGTCTCCTCCATCGAGCGTGTCGTTGCCGATTCCGCCAACAAGAGTGTTGGCCAATTCATTGCCGGTGATCTTGTTCGCTTTGCTGTTGCCGGTGAGGGTCACGCCCCCGAAGCCTGCAGCCACCTCCATGTTCTCGATGAATGCGCGCGTCTGGGTGTCGATGCTGTAGCTGACGCTGGAAATCACGGTATCGGCCGTTCCGCCGCCCAGCGTGGACTCGGCAACGATATCGCCGGCGCTGTCGACGTAGAAAGTGTCGTTGCCGGAGCCTCCGACCATCGAGTCGTTGCCGGTCCCACCGTTGAAGACGTCATTGCCGCCGCCGCCGATCAGCGTGTCGCTGCCATCTCCGCCGACCAGCGAATCGTTGCCGATGCCGCCTTCGAGCGAGTCGTTGCCCAGGCCGCCATCAAGCGTGTCGTCACCCCCCAGGCCTCTTAGAGTATCGTTGCCGGTGCCGCCACTGAGGGAGTTTACGCCGTCATGTCCGGTAAGCACGTTGTTCAATTCGTTGCCGGTCAGATCGATGCGTTGTGTCGCATTGGTCGAGGTCGTCTGGACTGTTCCATGCTCAAGGCCCGTGCTGCCCAATGCATAACTGATCGTGGTGTAGACGATGTCATCGCTGCCGCCGGAATCGGAGATCCGGTCGCCTGCATTGTCGACATAGTAGGTGTCGTTGCCGAGGCCGCCGGCCAGGGAATCGGCACCAACACCACCCTCGAGAGTGTCGTCACTCCGACCGCCGGTGAGGGTATCGTTACCTGAGCCGCCATCAAGACTGCTGGCCCCCATGAGGAAGCCGGAGAGTTGGTCGTCAAACCTTGACCCGATCAGGCCGTCGATGTTGATATAGACATCGCCTTGCGCATCGCCGGTGGCAGACGCCTGCGCGCCCGCCTCCAGGTAGGCTTTTACCGCGGCGTCGGCATCCTCATAGGACGCCATGTCGAACCCGGCGTCACCGAGATGCGTGCCTCCGCGCAGCGTGTCCGCTCCGGCTCCGCCGACAAGCGTATCGTCTCCGACGTCACCACGAAGAAAATCGTCACCGCCGCGGCCCATCAGCAGATCGTTGCCGCCTTCGCCGAGAAACTCGTCATAGTCGTTGCTGCCCCGGAGGGTATCCGACGAAGTCGTCCCTTCATAAGCCGTGATCTGAATGTATTGATCACCGACGGCCTCACCGGTTCTCTCGCCGGTCGTAAAGTCAATCAGGATCCCGGTCCCGGCGGTCGAATACCTGTAGGTCGCCGCGTTCCAACCCGAGCCGCCGATCAGAGTATCGGCACCCTCGCCGCCATAAAGGCGGTCGTCGCCGTCACCTCCGTCGAGGACATTACTCCCGCTGTTGCCGACGAGGATGTCGCGGAACTTCGAGCCGCGCAGATTCTCGATCGACGAATAGGTGTCGCCTGCGGCCTCTCCCGTGTTTGCGACATTCGGCGAAAGGCTTATGGTAAGCCCAAGGCCGGTTCCGGCATCGACCGCCGCAGCATTGCTGTAGTCCGCCCAGTCATTACCGCTGCCGCCGTTCAACTCATCCGCACCGAGGCCGCCCTCGAGAGTATCGTTTCCATCTCCCCCGTTGAGCTGGTTGCTGCCTGCGTTGCCGATGATGACATTGTTGGACGTGTTGCCGGTGAGCTTCAAAGGCGTGGTGGAGTTCGCGCGATCCGCAGCGATGAGTTCCTCCAGATTGCCATTCAGCGTGTAGTCGACAGTCGTATAGACCTTATCGTAGCCCTGATTGGCAGCCTCGACGATGTGGTCAGCGCCACTGTCGACGTAGTAGGTGTCGTCTCCAGAGCCGCCGTTCATGGTGTCATTTCCAAGGCCACCATTCAGGACGTCGTGCCCGTCCCCGCCATTCAGGGTATCGTTACCTCCCTCGCCGTTGAGAGTGTTGTTGCCCCTGTTGCCGATGATGCTGTTGCCGAGTCCGTTGCCGGTCAGGACGAGAGGGGTCGTTCCGCTCTCGTCATAGGCAATGAGATGTTCGACATTGGCTGTAAGCGTGTGGTTGATCTTGGAGCGGACCGTGTCGGTTCCCTCATCGGGGTTCTCCTCAACCCATTGGGCCCCGCCGTCGATGATGTAGGTATCGTTCCCAAGCCCGCCTTGAAGCCGATCTCCGATGCCGCGGGCATCGAGAATGTTTTCGCCGGCGTTCCCGATGAGCGTCATGCTGCTGAAAGCACGGCTCGTGAGATTGATCGGAGCGGTGCCATCAGCCGCTTTCAGGATATTGATCCCGGTACTTGGCGAGGTCACAACATAGCTGACGCTGGTAATGACCGTGTCCGAATCTCCGGAGTCGTCAACAACGATGTCGAAGGGGTTGTCGACATAATAGGTGTCATTGCCGGCTCCGCCCTCCAATCTATCGAATCCGCTCCCGCCATCGAGGGTATCGTCGCCGTCTCCGCCTCTCAGCGTATCGGAGTTACCGCTACCCGTGATCTTGTCGTTATACTTGGAGCCGATGACTCCCTCGATGCTCTCGTAATAATCGCCTGCGGCATCCGCGCCTTGGTTGTCATTGCGATTGGCAAGGGAAACGACCACAGCCGCGGTTGCACTCGCATAGCTGACGAAATCCGTACCGGCACCTCCGTAAAGACGATCTCCGCCGTCACCGCCGTCGAGCACGTCATTGCCTTCACCGCCCCGGAGCGTGTCTGCACCATGTCCTCCGAGAAGGGTGTCATCGCCCTTGTAGCCGGACAGGCGATCCGATTTGCCGCTGCCTCCCAGGCTGTCTCGCCCCGCGGTTCCGACATAACTGACAGGGTCGGGAAAAATATCATTCAACCTCGACCATTCGTAGATGCCATCGAGATTGGACACACGGGTATCGAAGGTTTTTTCGTAGAGGCTCCCCCCCGAGCCCCGCCAGGTGACGGTGAAACGCCCATACTCATCGGAAGCAATCTTCAGCTCATGGAGATCCACGGCTACGGACGCGACAGTGAACTCGGCAACATACTGAGTTCCATCGGGATTGAACAGCTTCGCACGAAGGGCGTTCACTCCGTTTGCGGTCTCTATCCATGCAACGACGAGCTTGCCGTCGCTCATATAGGTTGTGGCCACCTCCTTCTCGGCGCCCGTATTCGCCGGACTGACCTGGAACTCCCTCACGAAGTTGGCGCCGTCATAGATTCGCGTGTACAGGACGTCGTTTACGGACCGCGTGATCGCGAATAGGCCGCCATATGTCTTAGCTGCGGCGACGCTGACATCGGAGATGACCGAACCGATGGGCGCCTGCCAGGTGATTTCGGCGCCGGTGGAACCGATCCTATGCCTTGTACCTTGGGAGAGAATGAATTCTACACCTGTCTCGGGGTCGAGGCGTGTTTCCGTGTAGCTGTACGCCATCACGCTCAGGCCATCGCCGAGCTCCGTGACTACGAGGCCGCTTTCTACCGTCTTGGATTGCGAGGTGTTGATGGGGGTGGCGACCCGGAACTCAGCTCCACTTTTGCTTCCGTCGGCACTGTAACGCTGCCCATAGATATCGCCGCCCGCTTCCCAGTAGACAGTATATTCGCCATTGGTGTGAACAGCGATTTCCGGGTTTGCCGTTGAACTTCTGGCGGTCGTGTCAACCCGCTGCTCGGCAAAGACCGTATCGCCCGAGCCATCAAGCACAGTTCTGTAGATCGGGCCACTGGATCCGGCCCCGCTATACGTGATGACGAACTGTCCGTTCGGCAGCACAGAAACCGAGGGATTGATGAGCCCCCCATTTGGGACCTGCGTGCTGCTGATGATGTAAGGCTCACGCAAGACCTGACCATCGAAATCAACGATCTTAGCCTTAATGACCGTTCGGCCAAGCGTGGGGTCGAATTCGGACCAGACGGTAATGAACGTCCCGTTCGCCTCCGAAAACGCGGTGTCCGGTCCCGTCTGCTGGAGCGAGCCTGCAACGAGGGTCGTATCGCTCCAAGTGGTGATTCCGCCAGACATATTCAGCTCCGATAACGCAGACGTTAATGTTATATTGCATCAGTTATAACGTAACCGGAACGGAAAGCAACTTCTTGTTCACTCTGATCATCAGGCATGGTTTACGGCGGCGCCTGGGAAACTTCCGCGCCCTTAATTAGGCGTTCCGGCGTTTCAAGAATGTCCTGCGAGCCTAAACCCCGATGCATAAGCCGTATAGTTTCAATTGCATCCCGCTCGCTTCAAGTCTATAGATAAGAATATTTTGTTTACGCTAGGATATTAATCGAAAAATCACCCCGATAATCCTTATCTTACTCTAAGGTCACTGTCGAAAACGCAATCTGAGAGATCCTTCTTGTTTAAACCTGCAGAAGATAGCTGCCCCACGTATCTTTTACATGGGTCAGCGACGATCTGTTTGTTGACCGTTGTTCAGCTGAGCAGCGGACTTGCGGAACACAGCGAGAACGGCTACCTTGTTCTTGATTTGTTTCAGAATCGCCTTTTTCAAGGCAGTAAGGGCCAGCCATGCTGACGCGCAAACAGCACGAATTGCTCCGCTTCATTCATGAGCGGCTGCGTGAAACCGGAGTTCCGCCGTCCTTCGACGAGATGAAGGACGCGCTCGATCTCAAGTCCAAGTCCGGCATCCATCGCCTGATCACGGCGCTGGAGGAGCGCGGCTTCATCCGCCGCCTGCCCAACCGGGCCCGGGCGCTGGAGGTGATCCGCCTGCCCGAGAGCACCAGCGGTGCGGGCAGCCAGCGGCGCTTCACCCCGAGCGTGGTCGAGGGCGGCCTCGCCGGCAAGGCGAAGGCCGCGCCGCCGCCTGCCTCCGATTCGCGGGATCGCGAGATGTCGATCCCGGTCATGGGGCGGATTGCCGCCGGTGTGCCGATCTCGGCCATCCAGACCCGCAGCCACTCCATCACCCTGTCGGGCGACTTCCTGGCCCAGGGCGATCACTTCGCCCTTGAGGTCCGTGGGGACTCGATGGTGGAGGCCGGCATTCTCGACGGCGACCTCGTGGTCATCCGCCGGCAGGATACGGCCAATACGGGCGACATCATCGTGGCCCTGATCGACGAGGAGGAGGCGACCCTCAAGCGCTTCCGCCGCCGTGGCTCGTCCATCGCGCTGGAGGCCGCCAACCAGGCCTACGAGACCCGCGTGCTTGGCCCCGACCGGGTCAAGATCCAGGGCAAGCTCGTCAGTCTCGTTCGTCGGTACTGACTTCCTCTTCAGGAAAATCCTGTTCAGGGACAGGCCTTGCCGGTCCTGGCCTCCCCTGAACAGGCGATCCCTGGGACTGCCCGACCCGTATTGATTGGGCGCCAGGCCAAGCCATCATCTCACGTCCCCTCCTCACGGATGCGACCTCGACCGCGTCGGGGCCGAGGCGAAGCGTTGTCGCCCCGCGTTCCTTCAGCGCCTCACTGTCGACGATAATCGGCTGCCGACATGCCGGCGGGGCCTGCAGCTGCGTGATGATCACCGCAGCCCGGCGGCAATCCTCGTCGAAGGCCGCATAATCCCGGATGAACGCAATCCGCCGTCCATCCGCTGCGATCACGACGCAGCCTGACCTGTCGCAGCGAGCATCACGCCTGAGGCTGACATCATCGACATTCCTCGCATCGCCGTCGGCGCGCAGCCATTGCTCGACAACGAAATCCGACGGCCGCCCCACGAGCGCCAGCTCCCCGCTGTCGGTGCGAATGGCAGCCCCTGCCCCTGTCCGATCGATGAAGACGTCGTACCGCTCCGGGACGGCGGCGAAACCCAACCCTGCTCCTGCGGGCACAAGGGCGAGCCACCGGAGGGACGAGGCCGGAATGGCAATCGCGAGCAGACCCAGGCTCAGAAGCAACAGGGCTCCAACGCTCAGCGCCGGCACCACGATGGTCGATCCGCTGAAGCCTTCGACCCAGGCCGATACCTCGAGCACCTGCTCGACCGCTGCGCCCATCACCTGCCAGACAGGGCGGTCGAGAGCAAAGGGATAGGCGAGCACGCCCAGCACGGCGGCAGGCATGACCACTAGGGAGACGAGCGGCAGAGCGAGCGCATTACCGATCAGGCCGTAAGGGTTCAGGGACTGGAAATGATACGCGGCGAAAGGCGCCGTGGCGATGCTCGCCACAAGTGTCGTCGTCACGAGCCCGAGCATCGCCCGACCGCTCCAGCGCAGGCCCCGTTCCACGAGACTGGCGGGCGAGGCTTCGGTTGGCTTCCGCTGCATCAGGGGCACGAGGGCCATCATGGCGGCAACCGCGCCGAAGGACATCTGGAAGCTTGGGCCGAGCAGCGCCTCGGGCTCGCGGGCAAGAACGATGAGAGCCGCGATCGACAGGTTGCGGATGCTGAGCGCAGGACGGTCGGCAAGCACCGCGCCGAACATCACGAGGGTCATGATCAGCGAGCGCTCGGTGGCGACATCGGAGCCTGAAAAGACGCAGTAGATCGTGGCTCCGATCATCGCCGCGACGGCGGCGATCTTCTTCACGGGCCAGAGCAAAGCGAGACCCGGCGTCAGGGCCAGAAGCGCGCGGACCAGCCAGAAAAAGGTGCCGGCCGCCAGCACCATGTGCAGGCCCGAGATCGACACGTCATGTGGATCGGTTAATCCAACCCACAGGCCAGAGGGCTTACCCCGGGCGGCGTACGCCTCCCGTTGAGATTGCCGGAGGCCGATGAGGCCTTTCTCCGGACCAGCCAGCCGCCCGCCCATCCCTATAATCAGGTCACCCGATCAACGAGGCGCGTGCGGGACCGGATCCGCCGCGCACCCCGGCGGCGGGGGTTGCAGGATTGGCGTCTGGATCCTTCAAACGCGGCGCCCCATTCGGCCGTTGAAGCCGAACAGCGCGCCGCCCCTGACCACCGCCCAGGCTCTGGGGCGAACGGGGGCGAAGCTTCCGCTGCGCCGGCCAACCGCCCATGGCGGGTCCGGCAGGCCGGTGCGGGACCCGCCGCCGGGCGGGCAACCGATGTGTTGTCCAGGGCTCGCCATGGGACACCCCCGCAGCCGTTCGCGCAAGGCCGGCGTCACCCTTCCTCCAGAGGCGTCAGCTACGTCGTTCTCCCATACCGAGTCCGCATCGGGGCCCCAGCCGCGGGAGGCGCGGCGTTAACCAAGGGCGTGGAGATCCCTTGATCCCCGCCCCGGCCATGCCGTAGGATGGCTCTGCTCTTGTCCATCGTGGGCTCCTCGGCGCCCTGGCGGCATGCCCCCAGGAGACCGGCATTCATTCCGCTCCAAGCGAGCGGGCAACCCCTCGCCGGCGTCCATCGCGATCTTGATCGCCTTGTCCGCTCCACGCGCGAGCGGGCAACCCTGCGTGTGAAAGAACCATACTTGCGAGACACTCGTCCGCTCCACGCGCGAGCGGGCAACTCCGTACGCGCTGCAGGCCGCCCTGCACGCCCAACATCCGCTCCAGATGCGAGCGGGCAGACCCTTGACCATCCGCCGGGCGGCCGGTGCATCCGCGGGCAAGGCGCCTAGCCGGCTTGGATCACCTTCAAGGTCACGGGCGCACCCCGAACAAACCAGGAGCCCGGAAGCAGAAGCGCGACCCGCTCGTCGCTGTCGACCATGCACCGGAACGCGTCCGAACCCGTGTAGTCGACGATGGCCACCGCAACCTTCTCGGGCCTGGCTGCTCCCCGGGTAACCATGTCCTGCCAGACGTCCGTACGGGCGATCTCGAATTCCAGGCCAGCCAAGTGCCGTCGCAGTTCGGCGGACGTGTCATAGGCGGCATCAAGAACGATCACTCGCGTTGCCGCGCCGAGAGCCTTGTCGAGGGCGGCTGAATTCCTGCCGAGCCCGCAGATCACCAGGATGTGCCCGGATGCTGGAGGTCTCGCAGCCTGATCGTCGGGTTCCTTCCTCATCGCATCTCCGATCCAGTCACAGGAAATCGGCGATGACCCGGCACCCGTCCGCCGGACGATCAGGCGGCCATCTTCGGAGAGGTCATCGAGCTTGCAGGGCTCATCGGTCCCCACCCGGGCCTCCCAAATTGCCGAAATTTCGTCTGGCGAGAGATCCTCAACCTGGACGGCCCGGCGCGGGAACCGCTCCTCCTCCGGGATTGGGTCGTCGAAATCCATGAGATCGTCGTGGAACCCAGCGAGGAGAGGGCCCGCCTGATTGTCGGTGTCCTTGGCCAATGCGCGCGAGAACGGCCTCCGTTCCTCCTCAAAGCTCTTTAACGCGAGCACGTCCCGCATCAGGACACGCCGGACGGTGCCGTCCTCCCGGAATGGAAGCCGGCCCGTATCCATGCGGTGGCGGACGAGCGCGCGTGAGACCCCGAGGATCTTGGCAGCTTCCTCCAATGATATCTCGACCCTGTCAGGCTCACTCATGGCCCCAGACTCGCAGCTGTTTGAGCCGGTGGTCAAGCAGGTGCCAGGCCGGGAATCGACCGTGATCCAGGATTGCAAGCAGCGGGGCTGACATTGTTTGATGATGTTGACGCAGCACGATCCAATAAGATCCGTGCAACGTCATCCAATAAGAATGATGGAGCGCGGGCGAAATCCGCCTTAGGATAACGCACCATGCCGACCAACCCACGCCGCGATGAGAACCCTCAGGGGCTTGCGACCTTCGATCCGATGACGCATCCGGGGTATCGGGCTGTGGCCCGCAGGATCACGGACAAGTACCTGCGAGAGAACGGGATGGAGCCGTGGACATGGCCGGAGGACGTGAAAGCCCCGGGAACGCGCAATCCTCCGGGTCCCGGCGGCGTTCCACAGCCGCCGGAAGCCCGCGAAGGCTAGCTCAATTGGGCGATTGCGGCTTGCCTCCGCCCTCCCCGTCAACCTACATCCGCATCGAATGACCTTCCTCCGGCTCGCCGCGGGCACCTGCCAGTGCCGTTCCATGCTCGTGCGCGGAGTCGACTCGGCCAACCTTCGCCTGGCTCAACCCCCTGCCTCGACGATGAGCGCAATCTCATTCGCCATGAGGAATTTCAGCTTCGTCTCCTCCGGATCGGCGCAGCCATGGTCGGCAAGACCGTTGCCGCTCCCCCGGGCGGGCCCGAGTTTTCGTCCTCATGCATGCTGCCCATGTCAGCGTCTCCCTGGTCCCGCCGGGGCGGGAGCCCCTTGTCTTGTGATCTCGGTGAACCGGTGATGCACGGGGCCGCACCGCTCATCCGCCCAGCGGTCCGATCTCGTCCGGCCGCCTTACCGTCGTGCCGAGATCCTTGATCAAGCCGACCGCCAGGGAATAGAGCCAGCCATGGATGGACAGGTCCTGCCGGCGCGCCCACGCGGCCCGCGCGATGATGTCCGATGCGACGTTCCTGACCTGCCGGATGACGTTCATCTCGCACAGCCGGTTAAGGCGGGCGCGCTCGTCCGGCATCGCTTCGAGCTCATGCCGATGGTAGACCTCGCGGATGGGATGCAGCCAGTGATTCACGAGACCACGGCGTGATCCGTGACGAATTCGCTGACCAAGGGGGCGACCTGCTCCATGTCCGGCCACCGGCGCCAAGTCATGGACCGAATCGCGTCCAACCGGCAGCTCTGTCCGTGCCAAGATGCCGCTCCAGCACATCGTTGGCACCTGCTTGGAACTCTCCGGCTTCTCAGGCCTCCGGGAGCAGGGCGACAAGGTCGCGCCCGATCTCATGCAGCCGGTCGGGCGTTAGGTCGCAGGCGAAGATCAGATCATAGGGAATCCCGGCCCCTCGCATGGCTGCGGCGACCTTCTGCTCCACCCGGACCCGGGTCTTGGTGTCCATCTCCCCGCGAATCAGGAAATCAACGCCCGAGTGGAGGGCGAAGCGGCCGGTCGCGAGTGAGCCGACGACGGCGACTTCGAACGGCTCATCCCTCGTGGCCTCGACAAGGCGCCGCACACGGGCGCGGGCCGTGCGGGCCCGGGGTTGCACCAGGCCCGGCCCAATTCCGCCCTGACGGATGAGCTCACTCCCGCGCGAGGGACTCCAGGATCAGCCGCCGGTGGATGTGCCATTGCTCAAGGGTCTGCTCCAGGGACTGGAGGAATTCCTCGGCGAGCGCCGTGTCACGGCCTTCCTCAGTCAGGCGCGCAATGAGGGTCTTCTGGGCGGCCACACGCCTCTCGCCCTCGACAATGTGCCGTTCCGCCTTGTCAAGGTGCTCGCTTTCCATGGATGGGTCGGACATCGCTTTGGTGTCTCCCTCAAGAGCGGTGGATGAGAGCCAGAAGGGCCTGCACCAAGGCCTCCAGCAGATAGAGCTTCTCCCAGGGCGCGAAACCTTGGCCGCCCTCAGGCATTAACATGGGTTAACAACAACAGCGGGCAGCCTCATGGCAGTGCATCAGTTTCGTCTCGGTGATCGCGTCAAGCTTTCCACCTTCTCCAGCGCGAACACCGCCGAAGCCTTTCTCGACCTCGTGGTTCCGGTCGGCGTGCGGAGGTTCGCCTCCGACATGTGGGAGGTGACGCGCCTGCTGCCGCCCGACGGCACCGGGGCGCAATACCACGTGCGGTCGGAGCGCGATGGGATGCAAAGGCGCGTGCACGAGGAGCAGTTGGCTCCCGCCCACTGACGGCCCCCCAGCCTTGGCCTCGTACATGTCACCTAAGGAATTTCCCTGAGTTGGGACAATGTCGGTGTCAGTCCATGCTCCCCGCTGAGACGAACATTTCGGCACGTGAAGGTCTGACATGGTCACCCGCAACGCATTGATTCTGCCCCATGGCGAGCCAACGGTCTGGTGGCATCGGTCTCTGCATTAATGTTGCAAGGCAGACCATTGACAGCGAGCCGGTCGCTGCCAGTTTATCAAGCTTAAGCGTTCGGCTCCGGCACCGTGGCTTGAAACCGTACGCAAACACCGAGACAAGGCCCCGAATGCCTCAAGCCCGCATAGAGAGATCGGCATGGTTCAGCAGCTGACCACCGGCGAACGCCAGAACGCCCTGGTTATCCTTCTCGCAGTCTTCGTCGTCGGCGTGGCCATGGCGGCAGCCGGGGGCTCCGACCCGCTCGGCGTGCACGGCGTGATCGTCCTGCTCTTCGGTGGTGGCCTCGGCGCCCTGGTCATGCGGTCGTACTACGAGCCCGAGCCGACCCTGGATCGCCCCTCGCACTACTACGACGACCCGATCAAGGCCGGCATCGCCCTGACGCTGGCCTGGGCCATCTTCGGCATGTTCATGGGCGTGTGGACCGCCGCGCAGCTCGCGTGGCCCGACCTCGCCTTCGACGCCGGCTGGTCGACCTTCGGGCGCCTGCGGCCGACCCATACGACAGGCGTGATCTTCGGCTTCGGCGGCAATGCCCTGATCGCCACCTCCTTCCACGTCGTGCAGCGCACCTCCCGCGCCCGCCTGGCGGGCCAGGTCAGCCCGTGGTTCGTGCTGCTCGGCTTCAACCTGTTCTGCATCCTCGCCGTCACCGGCTACTTCATGGGCGTGACCCAGTCGAAGGAGTACGCGGAAGCGGAATGGTATGCCGACCTGTGGCTGGTGGTCGTCTGGGTCACCTACTTCGTGCTCTTCCTGCGCACCATCGCCCGGCGCAAGGAGCCGCACATCTACGTCGCCAACTGGTACTACATGGCGTTCATCGTCGTGGTGGCGATCCTCCACATCGTCAACAACCTGGCCCTGCCGGTCTCGCTCGGCCAGGCGAAGAGCTACACCATCTGGGCCGGGGTGCAGGATTCGATGGTCCAGTGGTGGTACGGCCACAACGCCGTGGCCTTCTTCCTCACCGCCGGCTTCCTGGCGATGCTGTACTACTACCTGCCGGTGCGGGCACAGCGCCCGATCTTCTCCTACCGGCTGTCGATCCTCAGCTTCTGGGGCATCACCTTCTTCTACATGTGGGCCGGCTCCCACCACCTCCACTACACCGCCCTGCCCCACTGGGTGCAGAACCTCGGCATGACGTTCTCGGTGATGCTGCTGGTGCCCTCCTGGGCTTCCGCCGGCAACGCCCTGCTCACGCTCAACGGCGCCTGGCAGAAGGTCCGGGACGACGCGACCCTGCGCTTCATCTTCGTGGCGGTGGTCTTCTACGGGCTGTCGACCTTCGAGGGCTCGTTCCTGGCGATCCGTCCGGTCAACGCGCTCTCCCATTACACCGACTGGACCGTTGGTCACGTCCACGCAGGGGCGCTGGGCTGGGTCGCGTTCATCACCTTCGGGTCGATCTACACCCTGGTGCCCTCGCTGTGGAAGCGCGAGCGCATGTTCTCGCCGGTGCTGGTGGAGGTCCACTTCTGGCTCGCCGTCGCGGGCACCCTCATCTACGTCTTCGCCATGTGGAACTCCGGCATCCTCCAGGGTCTGATGTGGCGCACCTACACGCAGGAGGGCACGCTCGCCTACTCGTTCCTCGACTCGCTCGTCGCCATGTACCCGTACTACATCGCGCGCGCCTTCGGCGGCCTGCTGTTCCTGCTCGGCGCCATCGTCGCCGCCTACAACATCTGGATGACCGTGCGCGCCGTGCCCGCCTCCATCGACAGGCGGACGGACGTGCCGGACACCGGGCTTGCCCCCGGCGCCGCGGCGACCCCGGCGGAGTGACATCATGGCCGAACTGTTTCACCGCAAGTTAGAGCGCACCGCCATCGGCTTCGTCATCGCGATCATCGCCGCCGCCAGCGTCGGCGGCCTCGTCGAGATCGCGCCGCTGTTCACGATCAAGCAGACCGTCGAGGAGGCCCCGGACATGCGTGTCTACACGCCTCTGGAGCTGGCCGGACGCAACATCTACATCCGCGAAGGCTGCTACGCCTGCCACAGCCAGATGATCCGCACCCTGCGCGACGAGGTCGAGCGCTACGGCCCGTACTCGCTCGCGGTCGAGTCCAAGTACGACCGCCCGATGCTGTGGGGCTCGAAGCGCACCGGTCCGGACCTTGCCCGCGTCGGCGGCAAGTACTCCGACTTCTGGCACGTCGCCCACCTCACCAACCCGCGCGACGTGGTGCCGGAGTCGAACATGCCGGCCTACCGCTTCCTCGCCCGCACCGCCCTGGACACGGACGACCTCGGGCGGCACCTGCAGGCGCAACGGGCGCTCGGCGTGCCGTACACCGACGCCATGATTGCCAACGCCGCTGGTGACGCCTTCGGGCAGGCGGCCCCCGACAGCCCGTTCGCCGCGGGCGTAACGGAACGCTACGGCGAGAAGACGCAGGTCAGCGCCTTCGACGGGGTGGCGACCCAGCTCACCGAGATGGACGCGCTGGTCGCCTACCTGCAGGTGCTCGGGCGGCTCACCGACGCTCCTTATTCCAACACGGCCGCGCCGGAACAGGCGCCCGATCCCACCAATTGACGAAGGCGAAGGAGGACGGCTGATGGACATCGACCACAACACCCTCGTCGGCTTCGCCAAGAGCTGGGGCCTGTTTTATTTCATCGGCTTCAGCGTCTGCGTGGTGATCTACGCGTTCTGGCCGGCGAACCGGAAGAAGTTCGACGACGCCAAGCGGAGCATCCTGAGTAAGGACGACAGGCCATGGCAGTAGAGGAGCGCGATCCCGTCAGCGGCCGCCCGACGACGGGGCACGAATGGAACGGCATCAAGGAGCTCGACACGCCGGTGCCGCGCGGCGTCCTGATGTTCATCATCGTCACGCATGTGTGGGCGCTGCTCTGGTGGATCCTGATGCCGACCTGGCCGATGGTCACCACCTACACCAAGGGCATCCTGGGCATTGACCAGCGCCAGACCGTCGAGCAGGAACTTGTCGCCGCCCAAGCCCAACGCGCGGCCTGGCTGAAGGCCATCGAGACGGAGAGTTACGAGCAGATCCAGGCCAACGAGGACCTGATGAGGGTCGTCCGCTCGACCGGGCGCCAACTCTTCGGCGACAACTGCGCCGCCTGCCATGGGGCCGACGGCAAGGGCCGCGCCAACTATCCCGACCTGACCGATGACGACTGGCTTTGGGGCGGCGAGGTGGAGCAGATCGCGGAAACGATGCGTCTCGGCATCAACTCGCGCCACGAGAACACCCGGGTCGCGCAGATGCCGGCCTTCGGGCGCGACGCGATGCTCGACCGCACCCAGGTGACGAACGTCGCGACCTACGTGCAATCCCTGTCCAATCCGGCCGTGTCGACGCCTCAGAACGGCCCCCAGATCCAGGCCGGGCGGGAGGTCTTCCTCACCACCTGCGCCGCGTGCCACGGCGAGGACGGCAAGGGCAACCGCGAGGTCGGCGCCCCCAACCTGACCGATCAGTTCTGGGTCTACGGGGGCGACCTCCAGACCCTGATCAACACGATCCACGGCGGACGGCAGGGGCACATGCCGACCTGGGATGAGCGCCTGACCCCGGCGGAGATCAAGATCCTCGCCCTGTACGTCAACTCGCTGGCGGCTGCAAAGCCATGACCGCAAGAGAGGCTCCGAAGCGGAACAGGTGGCCCATCGTGGCGTGGAGCCTTGCGGCGGCTGTCCTGATCGTCGTGGCCGCCGCCAACGCCCACCTCGTCTACGTGGCGGTGGCCTCCCAGCCCGACTGCGTCGCCCACCTGAAGGAGGCGGGCACCCAGGCGGGCGCGTTCCGGGCGGCAAAGCCAGCCTGCTGAGAGAAAGATCGAGCGATGCACGATTTTGGGGAAGGCAGATGAGCGAAGCGGATGAGTCCTACGGCCTGTTGAGCGAGACCTCCAGCATCGACGAAACGCGGAATCCCGCGCGGCAGCGCCACCTGCCGGCGCAGGCCGCGCTCGACTGGCTGCGGGCGGGCTGGCGCGACCTTCTGGTCCGGCCGGGCCTCAGCCTGGCCTATGGCGTCGCGGTCTTCGTGATCACCGCCCTCCTCGCCTGGGCGCTGATCGCCTCGGGACGGGATTACATCCTGTTCCCCGCCATCGCCGGCTACATGATCGTTGCGCCCGTGCTGGCCATCGGCCTCTATGAGAAGAGCCGCGCCCTGGAAGCCGGGGAGCAGCCGACGCTGCGGACCATGCTGCTCGTGCGGCCGCAGGCTGGGGCGCAGATCTTCTACACCGGACTGCTGCTGTGCCTGCTGATGCTGCTCTGGAACCGAGCCGCAGTCCTGGTGTACGCCCTGTTCTTCGGCGTCCGGGCCTTCCCCGGACTTGATGGGGTCGTCGCCATGCTCCTCACGACACCGACCGGCTGGGCGATGCTGATCCTCGGCACGCTCATCGGCGGGCTGTTCGCGGCCTTCGGGTTCGCGATCAGCGTGTTCTCGATCCCCATGCTGCTCGACCAGCGCACGGACGCCCTGACGGCGATGGGCACGAGCATGGCCATGGTGTGGAACAACCTCACCCCGATGATCGCCTGGGGCGCGGTCGTGCTCGCCCTGTTCGCGGCCAGCGCCGTGACCGGCTTCCTCGGCTTCGTTGTCATCTTTCCGCTGCTGGGCCATGCCACCTGGCACGCCTACCGGGCCATGCGCTGATGCGGCCCCGGCATGAGAGACCGGGCGACGGACGGCCATGACCTGTTGCGCGCCCATCGACGTGCAGGCGGCGCTCGGGGACGCCGGGCAACCCGGTTCGTCGCTGGCTGAGATCCGGCTCGCCAGCCGCGACCTCGGCGACGGCACGCGCCAGACCGACCTTTCCGTGCCGGGGGTCCATTGCGCCGCCTGTATCGCGGCGGTGGAGCGGACGCTGAGGAAGCTGCCCGGCATCGAGGCCGCCCGGGTCAACCTGTCCATGAAGCGGGTCGCCGTCACCTGGCGCACCCCCGACGGCACACCGCCCGACCTAATCGGCGCCCTGCGCGGCATCGGCTACGAGGCGCACCTGTTCGCCATCGAGCGGGACGCGAGGGATCCGGAGCTTGCCCGCCTCGTCAAGGCGCTCGCGCTCGCGGGCTTCTGCGCGATGAACATCATGATGTTGTCGGTGTCGGTCTGGGCAGGGGCCGACGCCAGCTCCCGGAAGGCCTTCCATCTGATCTCGGCCCTTCTCGCGCTCCCGGCCCTCCTCTACTCCGGCCGGATCTTCTACACCTCGGCCTGGTCGGCCCTGCGCCATGGCCGCACCAACATGGACGTGCCGATCTCCATCGGCGTGTCGCTCGCCTTCGCCCTCAGCCTCTACGACACGCTCCACAACGCGCCGCATGCGTACTTCGACGCCGCGACGTCGTTGCTGTTCTTCCTGCTCATCGGCCGCACGCTTGACCACGTGATGCGCGAGCGGGCGCGTTCCGCCGTTGCGGGCCTGGCGCGGCTCGCCCCTGCCGGTGCAACGACCATCCGGGACGGGCAGCCGCTCTACGTCCCGGTATGCGAGATCGAGCCCGGGGCGGTGGTGCTCGTCGCCGCGGGCGAGCGGATTCCTGTCGATGGCGCGGTCGAGCAGGGCACGTCCGAGCTCGACCGTTCCCTCGTCTCCGGCGAATCAGCGCCCCGGAAAGTTGCGCCGGGCGAAGCCGTCCAAGCGGGCGTGATGAACCTCACCGGGCCGCTGACGGTCCGGGCCACAGCGCGGGCGGAGGACTCGTTCCTGGCGGAGATGGTCCGGATGATGGAAGCGGCCGAGGGTGGCCGCGCCCGCTACCGGCGGCTAGCGGACCGCGCTGCGGCGCTGTACTCGCCCGTCGTCCACACGCTGGCTCTGCTGTCCTTCATGGGCTGGCTGGTCGCCACCGGGGACTGGCATGTATCCGTCACCATCGCCATCGCCGTGCTGATCATCACCTGTCCGTGTGCCCTGGGCCTGGCGGTGCCCATCGTGCAGGTCGTCGCCGCACGCCGCCTGTTCGAGAGCGGGATCATGGTCAAGGACGGCTCCGCCCTGGAACGTCTGGCCGAGATCGACGGCGTGGCCTTCGACAAGACTGGCACCCTGACGCTGGGCCGGCCCACTCTGGTCAATGCCGACGAGGTGGCGCCGGCGGCGCTGCGGATCGCCCAGGGGATGGCGATGGGGTCACGTCATCCGGCGGCACGGGCGATTGTCGGGGCAGCGGCGCAACGGGTGGACGACGTTCCTGCATTCGACCTGATTGAGGAGGTTCCTGGCCTGGGACTTGAAGGCCAGCTCGGCGACGACACGTACCGGCTCGGCAGGTCGCACTGGGCGGTGGGACGATCAGGACCGGACGACGCCCCCACAGCCGCCTCGATCTCGGTCTTGGGCCGAGATGGCGAACCGCTCGCGACCTTCGTGCTGGAGGACCGCGTCCGCCGTGACGCCCGGGAGACCGTGGACGGTTTGAAGCGTCAGGGGCTGGCGGTGGAGATCCTCTCCGGCGACCGGGCGCCGGTGGTCGAGGCTCTGGCATTGAGGCTCGGGATCCGTGACTTCGCGGCGGGTCTCTTGCCGGCAGAAAAGGTGGCGCGGGTCGCGGCGCATGAGGCCGCAGGCCGGAAGGTCATGATGGTCGGGGACGGCCTGAACGACGCGCCCGCCCTGTCGGCAGCCTACGTGTCCATGGCTCCCGCCACCGCGGCCGACATCGGCCGCAATGCCGCGGATTTCGTGTTCCTGAACGAAAGCCTGTCCGCCGTCACCGACGCCATTGAGATCTCACGTCGGTCCCGCCGGTTGGTTCTCCAGAACTTCGCCCTGGCAGTCGGCTACAATGCGCTGGCGGTGCCCGTGGCCGTGCTGGGCTATGTGACGCCCCTCGTTGCGGCTGTCGCGATGTCGTTGTCCTCGATCATCGTCGTCGCCAACGCCATGAGGCTGTCACCGGCCCGCGAGGCCGCATGAGGCCAAGGACCCGGAGGAGGATCGGATGGGTTCCATGTGGTGGTTGATCCTCATCGCCCTGGGCATGGGACTGGCCGGCCTGGGTGCCTTCCTGTGGTCCCTCCGCAATGGGCAATACGACGATCTCGATGGAGCGGCGCAACGGGTCCTTCTCGAAGAGGATCCGAGCGACGACGGTCAGGCCCGTCCGGAAAGGTGATGCTCGCCACATCTCGGGGCCCGTTCGGCATCGGGGCGCGGCGCGCAGCCTCTGTCAGACGAGGTCGCGGATCACTGCCACCAGCGTCATGCCGAGTGCCGCGAGACTTGGCACCAGCACGGCGGCACCCGAAGCCAGGGCCAGGATCGCCACCCAATCGAACGGCTTGTCAACGAAGCGAGGCACGGTCCGGCCCTCCTTTCCCGATTTCCATCCAACGAATCCCAAACTGCCTCCGTTCCAGCGGCCGCCTCAAACCGTTCGATGTCTCCAGCCCAATGAGCACGGAAGCCGGGAGTGCGATCATAGTCTCTGGCGGGCATCGACGGATTTGAAAGGGCACCTGGAGCAGGAGGAGCAGCCTACCGGACCCGCAGCAATCTTGAAAGCCTACCTACGGGAAATACCTGAGCCACCACAGGCTCCGTGCTTGCGGCAGATCAACCCCTTGCCTTGTGCTGGCGGCGTAGGGTTGTGCGGTTCTCAAACCATCAGGCGCCGCCATGCCCGCGATCACAGGACCGGTCCTCGTTGTCGACGATGACGTCGCGGTCCGGCAGTCAATGAAGTTTGCCTTGGAGCAGGAGGGCTTGGAGGTGCGCCTCTACGAGGATGGCGCTCGGCTCCTCGCCGATGGTGAGCTGCCTCCGACCGGCTGCCTTGTCGTCGACCTCACGATGCCCGGGATGGACGGCATCGACCTTGTGAGCAGGCTTCGGGAGCATCACATTGACCTCCCTGCGATCCTGATCACCACATCGGGTCCCCCTGGCTGCGGGAGCGTGCCCTGAGGACAGGCTTTCTTCTGGTGCTGGAAAAGCCCCTGGAGGACGATGCCCTGCTTGACGGCATCACCGGCGCACTGGCGGCCTCCAGGTAGGCCCGACTGGAAGGGGAACCTGGGCGCTCCCTGGCACACGACGGCGGCTTGCGCTCACCAGCGGGGGATCCCCGCGGACGGTTTCTCTCGCTGCTTGGCCTAAACGTGGGGATCGAATGGCTTGGCATGCCCCGTGAAGATCGCGCCAAACGACACGCTGAAGACAAGCTCACCTGCGGCGTTCTCGTCCTCGATGGTGCAATCGTGAGGGTTTCGATCCCAGGTAACGAACACGCCATCGAGATCCCGGGCCGCGCGCAAGGCCTCGTTGTGAGCCGTCACAGCATCGGGAAAGTCGACACCCAAGTCATCGTAGCTCAGGGTCTCGCTGCGGCATCGGACATGAAAGAAAAAGCGGGGCATGGCCTTCCAGGGGCTGGTCGGTCGATGGCTGGACTCCCCTCCGTCCCAAGTTGGGAGGGACGCCGCGAGGGTCAAGCCGCCGCCAGGATCTCGTCAGCCGGTCCGAAGAACTCGTAGTGAATGCGGTTCGACCGCACACCTGCCAGGGCCAGGCCTCCCACGAACGCCCGCAGGAACGGACGTGGGCCGCACAGGTAGTAGCCCGCCTCGTCCAGCGGCGTGTTGGCCCGCAGCCAATCGATGGTGATCAAGCCGACGTGGTCGAAGTCCTCGCCCTGGCGGTCCTCGGACCGTGGCTCGACGTAGAAGGTGGTCGCCTTGATGTTCGAAAAGGTTTGAGCCAGGGACCGCACACGGTCCCTCATGGCGTGCATCGAGCCGTTGAGGGTGCCGTGCACGTAGTGGACGGACTTGTTCGGGTAGCGGGCCGCAATGGTCTCCAGCATGCTCATCATCGGCGTCAGACCAACCCCGCCGCTCAGCAGCACCACGGGCCGGGGCGACTCTTCGTTGAGGAAAAACTCGCCCGCGGGCGGCGCCACCTTGAGGACGGTCCCGACCTCCGTCTTGTCGTGCAGCCAGGCGGACGCGATGCCCTGTGGCTCCCGCTTGACGGAGATGCGGTAGGTCCCGCCGTTCGGCGCGCTGGAGATGCTGTAGTTGCGCTTGAGCGGATGCTGGCCCGGCACCTCGATCCAGAAGGTCAGGTACTGGCCCGGCCGGTGGAGCAGGACCGGTTCGCCGTCCTCTGGCCGGAGCACGAAGGAGGTGATGACCTCGCTCTCGCGCTGCTTGGCCTCGACCCGGAAATTGCGCCAGCCGTTCCAGCCGCCGGGAGCGGTGGCCAGGCTGGTGTAGATCGCCTTCTCGCGTCCGATCAGCACGTGCGCCAGGAACCAGTAGGCCTCGCCCCAGGCCGCCAGGATCTCGTCCGTGGCGGCATCGCCGAGCACGTCCTTGATCGCGCCGAGCAGCGCCTCGGCCACATGCGGGTAGTGTTCGGGCAGGATGTTCAGCCCCACATGCTTCTGGGCGATCCGCTCAACGGCGGGTGCGAGAGCGCCGAGATTGTCGATGTTCTGGGCGTAGGCGAGGATGGCCGAGGCCAGCGCCTTGGGCTGGGAGCCGGTCTCGCCGTGGTGCGACTGGTTGAACAGGTCGCGGATCTCCTCGTTCCGGAACATCCGCTCATACATGCGCTTCGTGACCGCCAGCCCGTGCTCCTGGAGGGCCGGAACGGTTGCCTTCACGAGATGAATGGTGGTGTCGCTCAATGTGTCCGCCACGGGATGATCTCCTGGGATGCAGCATCACGGGAAAGGGTGCCGACGGACCGGTCCGGCATGCGTGGAGGCCCGCCGTTTGCCGCCAGGCCTTACGCCGTCGGGGCCGTCGTCGGGATCCCGGCGCCACGGGCGGCCTTGTCGACAGCCACCAGGACGTCCAGCGCCCGCCAGGGCTTGGGCAGGAACTGCGCCGTCCTCGGCAGCCCATCCTTCGGCAGCCGCACCCGTCCGGAGGTGACGAGCACCCGGATGTGGGGCCAGCGCGCCGCGCAGGCGAGCGTGAGGTCGACGCCGTCCGCCCTCCCCGGCAGCGTCACATCGGTGAAGACCATCACCACCTCGTCGGCATGGTCCTGCAGGAAGGCCAGGGCCGCATCGGCGGTGTCCACCTCGACGACATCCAGGTCGGCTTCCTCGATCACGGTCGCGGCCAGGTGGCGCAGCTCCGGCTCGTCCTCGACCACCAGCACCTTTCGCCGGATCGCCTGTCCCATCATCGTCTCCCTGAAAGTGGCTTGAGGAACGCAACAAGGCAGGAACTCCCGGGCCAACAGCGCTCCGGTGACAGTCCTGCGGCGTTAATCCGCGGCACCGAGAACAGGCAGCCCACGCAACATGGGTCCCAACCCTATGCGTGCGCCCATGTTCCGGGCGCCGGTCGAATTTCCGCCGGAGGCAGCCTGGATCCGGGGCGCCGGCCGCCCCTGGGGCTGGCCTCAGCGCATGGCGAAGAGCTCCTGATGGAACCGCTTGGCCACCTTCAGCCCCTGGCGTGCGAAATCCCGCCGCAGCGCCTCCCCGAACCCGGCCGGGCCGCAGAACCAGAGGCTGGCCTCGCGCCAGCCGGGAACGGCGGCGCGGATGCGCTCGCCGGTCAATCGTCCGTCACGCTTGTCGTGGAGGACGTGCAGATGGACGCCGGCGGCCCCGGCGTCGGCCCGCAGCTTCGCGATGGCCTCGTCGCTGTAGTCGGCTGTCGGATGGAACAGGTGGATCTCCCGTGGCCGGGACGGGTCCGGCTTCACCTGCCGCTCCCGGGCAATCTGCTTCATGCGGGCGATGAAGGGCGTGATGCCAATCCCGCCCCCGACCCAGATCTGGCGCGGGCAGTCGTCCGCGAAGGTGAGGCAGCCATACGGCCCCTCCACCGTCACCGGCTCGCCGACGTAGCGCTTGGCGCGCAGGGTGCGGGTGAAGTCGCCCAGCTCCTTGGTGATGAAGGTGAGCCGGTGCTCGGCCGGGTCCCAGGCCGAGGCGATGGTGTAGGGGTGAGGTCCGTCCGAAGGATCCCCGCTCAGGAAGGCGAACTGGCCGGCTTTGTGCCCCGGCCAGCCCTCAGGGATGTCGATCTCGCCCTCAAGGACCCGAAGCTCCGGGTAGTAGTGGAGGTTGCTAATCCGGCCCTCGACCTTGCGGCCGGCGCCGATCCGGCGGAACAGGACCAGCACGGCCGCGACCGTCCCCCAGGCCAGCATACCGGCCATAAGAACGCCCAGCGGCGTTGCCCAATAGCCGAACTGGGTCAGCACGACGGCATGGAAGACCAGCGCCAGGTAGGCCACGGCGATCAGGCGGTGGGTCTTGTAGAACAGCCGGTAGGGAATCCAGCGGACGAGAGCCACGACGATGAGCAGCACGGTGGCATAGAACGCCCACTCGCCGACACCCTCCGCGGTGCCGCGGTACGTCATCAGGAGCTGCTGGAGCGCGCCGTCAACGGCCGGCCTGGCGCCACGGGCCGGCCGTTCCAGCCAGCCGAACCCGACCGCCCATTTGGGCCCCTGCGACCAGAGCCAATGGGTCACGGCGAGAACCAGGCCGCCGATGCCGAGCCACTTGTGCAGGCGGTACATCTTGTCGAGGCCGCCGAGCCACCGCTCCGGCCAGCGCGGGCGGAGTGCGAGGATCATCGCCAGGCTCATGCAGCCCATGGCGAGGACACCGCTGAGCTGGACCATCGAACCTCGCAGGGCAAAGAAGCCGGCAGGTTGCAGCGCGAGAGGATCGGCCAGCAGCCACAAGGCAGCGAGCAGGGCCAACGCGCCCCAGAATGCGATCTTGATATGCCCCATCCGACACTCCTTCGTCTGCCCCGTGGCAGAGCGGCTTTTTCAACATTCAAACGTTCAAGCGGCGGGCACTCTCAGAGCCCCGCCGCCCCCTGTCTTTGATCGGCGTCAACCTGCGGCAACGGTCCCTGTGCGTGGACGGCAAGGTCCGCCGGCGGCCAACCCGCCCTCAATCGACCAGCGGCTGCCAGTCCGGGTGGTCGAAGTGGTCGCCATAGGCGTTCAGCGCCTGAACGATGGCCGCCGCGCCTTGGTCCTGGCTGCCTTCCTCCTTCATGGTGTTGACGCCGTCGAGGAGCTGGGTCAGGGCCATATGGAGCTGGAGGTCGGCCTCCTCCGGCAGCCGGCAGTTCGCCACCACGAAGTCGACCTGCTCCTGCACCCAGTCGCCAAGCGTGGACAGGTCGGCCGCGCTGTACCGGCCGGAATGGATCAGCGGCAGGGAGGCGTCGATCACCTCTCGAATCTGGCTCATGCCGGTCCGCAAAGCCTCGTCGGTCTGCCACTTTTGGCCGTTGTTGAGGGTCAGCTCCACGGTGGACGCACCGTGGCTCTCGTGCCCCTGCGGGGCGGCCGCGAGGACTACCCCGGAAAAGCCCGCCGTCAGGCCGAGTGCGACCAGCGCAGCGGCAATGGATTTGTTCATGACCATGATCGGATCTCCTGTTTCGTCGTTCGATGGGCTGGTTTGTGTTTCCGTTCAGCGAAGCCGTGCCCGAACGAGTTCGCCTGTGGCCTGGGCGTACACGGCCTTGATCGGGAAGCCGCTGTCGTTCACGGCCCGGACCTCGTAGCAGCCGTGCTCGGCCTTGATCCGGCTCACGCGGTAGCCCAGATCCTCCAGCCCCTTGCTCACCGCGCTTGCGGCGAAGGTCCGGCCGTCGGCGCTAGGTGCACAGCGGCTGTCGGAATCATCGGCCAATGCCGGACCGGCGAGCCCCGCCGCGAGAAGGGCTGTCGTCATGATGATCGTGCGCATGTCGGTCTCCTGGTGTCCTGATCCGAACGGGCATGTCCGGATCGATGGGGATGACATTAGCGGCCTGCCGCTTTCGGCCGGCTGTTGATCCATGTCAGCGAATTGTCAGGTGCGCGGGGGCATTCTCGCCCCATGAGCAAGACCCGCCGCGCCATCGTCGTCCTCGGCCTCGCCGCAGCCCTGCTGCCGCCTGCCGCCATGGCGGACCGTGAGCGCGACTCCGACCGGGCTCGCCGGGCCGTCGAGCGGGGCGAGGCACTGGCGCTGGCCGAGATCCTGACGCGGGTGCGGGCCGACCTCGGCGGCGAGGTCGTCGGCATGGAATTCGAGCGCAAGCGCGAGCGCTGGGTCTACGAGTTCAAGGTGATCGATCCGGACGGACGCCTGTGGGAGGTCTATGTCGACGCCGCCACGGCCGCGATCCTCAAACGGGAGGGCCATTGATGCGCATTCTGCTGGTCGAGGACGATGCCCGCATCGCGCGCAAGGTTGCGGCCGTCCTGACGGACGCGGGTTACGCCGTCGATCAGGTGGCAGATGGCGAAGAGGCCTGGTTCCGCGGCGACACGGAAGACTACGACCTCGCCGTCCTCGATCTCGGCCTGCCGAAGATGGATGGGCTCGCCGTGCTAAGGAAATGGCGCGCGGCAGGGCGCGATCTGCCGGTGCTGATCCTCACCGCCCGTGGCGCCTGGGCGGAGCGGGTTGAGGGCATCGATGCCGGCGCCGACGACTACCTTGCCAAGCCCTTCGCCATGGAGGAACTGCTGGCCCGCGTGCGCGCCCTCCTGCGCCGGGCCGCCGGCCGCTCCGCGCCCGTCTTCATGTCCGGTCCGGTCGTGCTCGACACCCGAAAGATGCGGGTCACGGTCGACGACGTGCCCCTCAACCTCTCGCCGCTCGAATACCGCTGCCTGAGCTACCTCATGCACCATGCCGGGCGGGTGATCCCGCCCACGGAGCTGATGGAGCACCTCTACGCGCACGATCATGACCGCGATCCGAACGCGCTGGAGGTGCTCGTCGGGCGCCTGCGCCGCAAGCTCGGCGTCGACCTGATCGAGACCCGCCGTGGCTTCGGCTACCTCGTGCCGGAGCTTGCGCCGACATGAGGCAGGGATCGCTCAAGCTGCGCCTTCTCGCGACTGGCACGGCCTCGATCATCTTCGCTCTGGTCCTGGCAGGCCTCGGCCTGCTGCTACTGTTCGAGCGGCACGTGGAGCGGCGCATGGCGGCGGAGCTCGGCACGCACCTCAACCAGCTCGTGAGCAGCCTTGCCCGGACCGGCGACGGCACGCTCGAAGTCGGCAGCCCTCCAGCCGAGCCGCGGTTTCTTCAGCCCCTGAGCGGGCTGTACTGGCAGATCACCGAGGAGCCGCAGGGGGCGGTGCTGCGCTCCCGCTCGCTCTGGGATGCCACGTTGACCCTGCCGCCCGACGTGCTGGCCGCCGGGGAGGTCCATCGGCACACAATCCCAGGTCCGGGCGGTGCCTCGCTGTTGGCGGTCGAACGCCGGATTGTCTTGCCGGCAAGCCTCGGCGGCGGAACGATCCGCGCCGTGGTGGCCCTCGACCGCGCGGAGGTCCACGCCGCCGGCCTCGACTTCGCCTCCGACCTTGTTCCGTCCCTCGCGTTTCTCGCAGGCATCCTGATCGCCGCCGCCTGGATCCAGGTCGGTGTCGGCCTGCGCCCGCTCGACGCCGTGCGCCGTCGGCTGGCGCAGGTCCGTTCCGGCGAGACGGCCCGGCTGGGAGAGGCCTTCCCGGACGAGGTCCGCCCGCTCGCCGCCGAGGTCGATCACCTGCTCGACGAACAGGAAAAGGCCATCGCCCGGGCAAGGGCGCGGGCGGCCGACTTGGCGCATGGCCTGAAGACGCCGCTGACCGTGCTGAGCGCCGACGCCGAGGAGTTGCGGGCGCGCGGCGACGCGGATCTTGCCGATGAGATTGAAACCATCACGGCCGGGATGCGCCGGCATGTCGAGCGTGAGCTGGTGCGGGCCCGGACCGGCCTTCGGGTGCGGTCGGGGCCGCTCCAGCCAGTCCGTCCCATGGCCGAGCAGGTGACCGGTGTGCTCCGGCGAACGCCCCAGGGTCAGAAAGTGTCATGGCAAGTCGACGTCGCCGACAGTCTCGGCGTCCGGATGGACACTCAGGACCTGACCGAGATCCTTGGCAACCTGGCCGAGAACGCGGCCACCTGGGCCGCCGGTGCGGTGCGGATCGAGGCTCGGCGGGACGGCGCTGCGGTGTGCCTCCGGGTTGAGGACGACGGGCCGGGCGTGCCGGAAGACCGGATAGATGCCGTGCTCGCCCGTGGTGGTCGCCTGGACGAGACCCGGCCTGGCACGGGGCTGGGCCTCGCCATCGTCGGGGACTTGGTCGAAGCCTACGGCGGCTCCCTCGCCCTGCGCCGGTCGTCGCTCGGCGGCCTTCTCGCGGAGGTCCGGCTGCCGAGCTAAGGAGCACAGGGTCATCGGGCCCGCTTGCGACCGGTGATCATCGCCTTTACCAGGTTCTCTCCGTGCTCCAGGCTGGAGAAGACGACGCCCGCCACGTGCAGGATGATGAGTCCGATGGTGGCGTAAACGAGCCCCTCGTGGAGGTCCTCGACCCATTGGGAGCCCCAGAACGCATCTGTGGTCATCGCGAACCCGGTGGCCGCGATCCCAGCGATCATGACGAGCAGCGCCACGACCATCGCGCCGCCCGCCGGGTTGTGGCCGAGATGGCGCGGCGCCCTGAGCCGGAGGACCTGAGCCGAGTAGATCGCGATCTCACTTGGCGAACGAACGAAGTCGCCGAACCGGGCATGGCGGGTTCCGATGAAGCCCCAGACGATCCGCAACGCCACGAGAGCCGCGATGGCATAGCCGATGCGGATGTGCAGCCACTCGATCTCGTCTCCGGTCACGAAAGCAAGGGCAAACAGGCCCACGAGGCTCCAGTGGAAGATGCGGACGAACGGATCCCAGACGCGGACGGTCTTGGTCTGGGATGAGGCGGCGGCAGCCGCCGGCATGGCGCCGGCGGCCCCGACCGCGGATCTGCTCGCGGTCATGGCGTCACTCCTTGGCGACGATCTCGCCGGAGGTAGGATCGACGAATAGCTCCGTGCGGGCGTTGTTCTGGTCCAGGGCGTAGATCTCGCCGCAGGCTTTCGCGATCTTGGCCTTCTGGACCTTGTAGCCCTGGGCCTCAGCCTTGGCCTTGAGGGCGTCGACCGAGAGCCATTGGCTCTGGGGCGCCGTGGTGCAGGGCCGCCCAAGGCTGCTCGCCTGGGCCGAGAAGGCGCTGGCGATGACGGCGACAGTGGCAAGGGCGATGGTATAGCGCATGGGTTTCTCCTGTTGCGTCCAGCGCCGGTTCAGGCGTCGGGATGCTGGGAGAGTGGTAAAAGCCTGCTGTCAGGCCGCTGTGGAGGGTTGTCAGCGGGATGACAGGTTGGACGGCGTAGGGAGCGGCTCTGCCGAAAAGTTGGGCTGAGCCGGCCGGCTCGAAACCGCTGCCCAGCCCATGCGGAAGGGAGCCACCGATGCCGCGCTACTCGAAGACTCTCATCATTCTCCACTGGGCCATGGCTCTGCTGATCCTCGCCGCGTGGTTCACGGCTGAGGGCGGCCGTCAGGTCCGTCTCAACCCGCCCTTGCTCCATTTTTCCCTCGGTCTAAGCGTGCTTCTGCTTGTTGTGCCTAGGCTGATCGCCCGTTGGTGGGGTAGCCACCCTCGCATTGAGGATCCGCAGAGCCCCTGGCTTAATGTGGCGGCTAAGATTGGGCACGCGGTGCTCTACGGCTTCATGATCGGCTTGCCGCTCACCGGCTGGTACGCCGCCTCGCGGCTAGGCGTGCCGGTGTCGTTCTTCGGCCTTCCCGTGCCCGCCATTGCGGCATCCGTGCAGGGCGCCCCCGGTCCCATCGCTGAACTCCATGAGGTGGGTGGCACGGTCATTCTGGTTCTTGCCGGTCTCCATGCCGTGATCGCCCTGTGGCACCAGTTCGTGCTCCGCGACGGAACGATGGCACGGATGAACCCGGTCTAGGTGCGGTCTTGCACCGCCACCGGGAACACTGCCCGGCCACGGACTTTGCCGTTTGGATTTGCTCCTAAATAGTTTAGAGGAATTCTAAACAAACTCGACGATTCATTGGGATCCATCCCGCCGGCGCTTCAAGGAGCCGTCCATGCCGCCGCTTTCCATCCCGCAGGCCACCAACCGCGCCGTGCCGCTGGAGGACTATGCCCGTCCCCATGAGGAGAACGTGCATGCCCACGCCCCCTTCGAGCCCTGGGCCGTCGCCCGGATGGTCGTCGCGCTTCTGGGGGCCGCGGTGCTGTGGTTTCGGCTTCACGAGCCCTTTGCTCCGGCCAGCGTGATCGGCATCGCCACCCTCGCCTTCGCCGGCTGGCCGATGTTCAAGGAGGCCTTCGAGAACCTCCTCGCCCGGCGCATGACCATGGAACTCTCCATGACCATCGCCATCCTGGCGGCAGCGGCGATTGCCGAATTCTTCACGGCTGTCGTGGTCATGCTGTTCGTCCTCGTCGCCGAGGAACTGGAGCATCTGACCGTGTCCCGCGGCCGCTTGGCCATCAAGGACCTGATCGATTTCGTGCCCCGTGAGGCGCGGGTGCGGCGGAACGGCGACATCCTGACCATCCCCGTCGACCGCATCGTCGCCGGCGACACGGTGCTGGTCAGTCCCGGCGAGAAGGTGCCGGTCGACGGCGCGGTAGTGAGTGGCCATTCCTATGTGGACCAGTCGCGCATCACGGGCGAGTCCATGCCGGCGGAAAAGTGCGAGGGCGCCAGCGTCTATGCCGGCTCGATCAACCAAATGGGCGCCTTGGAAATCCGGGTCGAGCGCATCGGCCGTGACACCAGCTATGGCCGCATCGTCGAGGCGGTGGAACAGGCCGAACAGACCCGCGCCCCGGTGCAGCGGCTGGCGGACCGGCTGGCCGGGTACCTTGTCTATTTCGCCGTGGCAGCCGCCATCATCACCTATGCCCTGACGCGTGATGTGCGCGACACCATCTCGGTCGTGATCGTGGCCGGCGCCTGCGGCATCGCCGCCGGAACGCCGCTCGCCATTCTCGGCGGCATCGGCCGCGCGGCGCGCTTGGGCTCCATCATCAAGGGCGGCGTTCACCTTGAAACCCTCGGGCGCATCGACACGGTGGTGCTCGACAAGACCGGAACGCTCACGGTGGGCGAGCCCGCCGTGCAGGCCATCAGTCCGGCCCCCGGCATCGATCCGCAGGATCTTCTCCGCTTTGCCGCGGCTGCGGAACTGCATTCGGAGCATCCGCTCGCCCGCGCCGTCGTGTCGGAGGCTTCGAAGCAAGCCGTCGCGGTTCCCGAACCTGACAGCTTCCGTTACACCATGGGGCGCGGCATCACGGCGAGCGTCGAGGGACGCACCGTTCTGGTCGGCAACCGGAAGCTCCTCGCCGACGCCGGGATCGAGACGCCGATCCGTGTGGATGGCCAAATCGGCTCCGACATCGTCGTTGCCGCCGACGGACGCTATCTCGGCGAGATCATCGTGGCCGACACGATCCGCCCCGAGGCCCGCAAGGCCATCGAGGCCCTGCACGGCCTGAAGGTCCGCACGATGCTGCTCACCGGCGACACGGCGGCGGTGGGCCGGAGCGTGGCCCAGGAACTCGGGATCGACGAGGTCGTCTCCGACATGCTGCCCGAGGACAAGCTCAAGACGGTCCGCGAGCTCGTCGCCGGCGGCCATGCGGTCGCCATGGTGGGCGACGGCGTCAACGACGCCCCTGCCCTCACCGCCGCCAACCTCGGCATCGCCATGGGTTCCGGCACCGACATCGCCAAGGAGAGCGCCGACGTCGTGCTCATCGGCAACGATCTCGGCAAGCTGGTCGAGACCCTGCGGATCGCGCGGCGCACGCGCGTCATCATCTGGCAGAACTTCGCCGGCACCATCGGGGTGGACGCGCTCGGCATCGCGCTTGCCGCCTTCGGCTTCCTCAATCCGCTCCTGGCGGCCTTCATCCATGTGGGCTCGGAACTCGCCTTCATCCTCAACTCGGCCCGGCTCCTGCCGGTCGGACGCACATCAGGCACGCCCGGCCGCAGATGACCTTGAGGAGGTCCGCCTGCATCCGCTCCACCGTGGGCCTTGTGGCCGCCGTGGCGGTCGCGTGCTTTGGACAACCCATGCCCCTGGCCGGCGACAGGGATGACGCCGAGCGGAGCCGTCCCCACAGCGACCGAGGACGCCCGCGACGGCAAACGTTGGCCGGCCGGGCGTCCCTTGCTTTCGCCCACCCGAACGATGGCTCCAGAACATCCGCCTTGCGCCGCATCGCCCCCTTGAGTGAAGGAGGCCGCAGACAGGGCAACATGTCGGCCGGGGTGCCCAAAGTTTTGCGCCGGACGACGCCCTCGCGCCCGAACCGGCAAGCGGAGACCATCGATGGGTGATGCGCCGTTTCTGCTGCTCGCCGGCGTGCTCGCGGGCGGCATGAACGCCCTGGCGGGCGGGGGCTCTTTCGTGTCTCTGCCGGCCCTGATCGGTGCCGGAGTACCTTCGGTCAGCGCCAACGCCACCAGCACGGTCGCCCTGTTCCCGGGTGGTCTCGCCAGCACCTGGGTTTATCGGGACGGCCTGACGGGCGTGTGCGGCGTGCCTCTCGCGCCGGTCGCCCTCGTCTCGCTGGCCGGGGGCCTCGCCGGAAGCCTGCTGCTGCTGTGGACGCCGGCCGCCCTGTTCGATCAGGTCCTGCCGTGGCTGCTGCTCGTCGCCACGATCATGCTGGCGTTCGGCCGACGGATCGGGCCGGCGCTGCGCGCGCGCGTCCGGGCCGGCCTTCCGACGATTTTGGGTCTTCAATTCCTGCTCGGCATCTACGGAGGCTATTTCGGCGGCGCGGTCGGGCTGATGATGATGGCAGTCTGGAGCATTCTCGATGGAGCCGAGGTCAAGGCGCTGAATGCGCCGCGCACGTTGATGGTGAGCGCCGCCAACGGCATTGCCGTCCTGTCCTTCATCGTGGCCGGCGCCGTGGCGTGGACGGCCTGCCTTCTGGTGGGGCTCGGCGCCGTCGCAGGCGGATGGTGTGGGGCGCATGTCGGGCGGACCCTGCCTCCCGCGGTGGTCCGGGCCGGGACGCTGCTGCTGGCCGCCGGCACCACGGTGGCGTTCTTCGTGCGGGCCTATGGTTGAGGCCGCTCCCCGTCGTGAGGACGGGTGGCCGAACGTCCCCGTTGGGGAGGATCGTCAGCCAATGTCCGACATGGCCCATATCGATGGCGCCTGCGTTTGTGGAGCCGGCCAGGGTCGAAACCTGAAAATCTTTGGGAGTCGGTTTCGCCATGATATGAGCCCCCACCTTTAGAGCGCATGAGGCAAGGGGCAGAGATGGCGGATGGCGGGGTCTCGGACCGGCACAGCATCACGGCGGAGGCGGAGCTGCGCCTGCTGGCGGCATACTGCACCGATGTCATCGCTCGCGTCGGGGCGGACATGACCTTCAGCTACATCTCGCCGTCGGCGAAAAGAATGTTTCGCCGGCCCGTCTCAGAGATTGTCGGGCATCCCGTAAGAGAGTTTGTCTGTCCTGAGGATCTGCCGATCATCGCCGCCGCGACGGCGCGTCTGGTGGCGGGGGAGGTTGACAGCTCAACCGTCACAGTCCGGGCCGTTCGCGGGGATGGAACACTGGTCTGGGTCGAAGTCACGTCACGACCCATCGGCGACTATGCCCTCGGCCAGCCTGGCGACCGGGCCGTGGTGATACGGGACGTGACCGAACGCAAGGCGCTGGAAGATCAGCTGACCGCCATGGCGACGAAGGATGGCCTGACCGGTCTCGCCAACCGCCGCTCGTTCGATGAAACGCTGGCCCGGGAATGGCGCCGCACCGTTCGGGAGACGGCGCAGATGTCGCTCCTCCTGCTCGACCTCGACCACTTCAAGGGCTTCAACGATGCCTATGGGCATCTGGTGGGCGACGACTGCCTCCGCGCGGTCGCGGCCGCCCTCCAGGGCCTGACGCTCGGCCCGGACGATTTCATCGCACGCTACGGCGGGGAGGAGATCGCGATCATTTTGGCGCGGGCCGATGCGCAGCGTGCGGTGACGGTGGCGGGGCGCGCCCGCGCGGCGATTGAGGCCCTGGCTCTTCCGCATGAGGCCACATCGGTACTCGGGAAGGTGGTCACCGCCAGCATCGGCGCCGCTACGGCCGTTGTCCGAACCGGGGGCTCGGCCGGGATGCCGCACGCCCTGCTCGCCGCGGCTGACCGCGCGCTCTATCAAGCCAAGGCAGGCGGACGAAACCGGGTGGAGACGGCTCTGCTGCTCGCGTCTCCGGACTGAGACGGATCAACCATCGACCAGTGCAGACTCCTGACCCCCACCGAGGCCTTCGGACCCGAAAAAGGAGCCGAATTGGCGTCGGGGCACTCGTGAAACCGAGATGGTGCCTAAATCATAGCTTGTTCAGCGCCCGGCGGCGGTTGAGCCAATCATGGGCCAGCGAGGGGACCGCCAGCAGCAGCAAGAGCAAACCTAAGGGAAGGCACGTGGCAAAGCCCCAGCGTTCGAACCCGAACGCTCCGAACACGCCCCCGGCGAAGAAGGAGCCCAGCAGCAGGCCCAGCAGGCGCAGCTTCGGCCGGTCGGCGCGGACCCGGAGGATGTCCGAGCGGATCGGATCCCTGCTCCAGTAGATGAGCTTGCCCAGCTCGATGCCGACATCGGTGACCATGCCCGTCACATGGGTCGTGCGGATGCGGGCGCCGGAGATCTTGGTCACGGTGGCGTTCTGCAGCCCCATGATGAAGCAGAGCATGAGAACGGCGAGCGGGTTGAACCCGGAGGCGCCGTGCGCCAAGCCACCGAGTAGCCCGAACCCGAGCAGCAGGGCCGCCTCCAGCAGCAGCGGCCGGGCATAGAGGTCGCGCCGGCTGCGGCGGCGACCCCAGTTGATCAGGATGGCCGAGCAGGCCGCCCCGGCGACGAAGGACACCAGCCCGCTCAGCCCGGCCACCACGAGGGCGGAGGCTCCCAGGACGAGATTGTCAGCCAAGGCCGAAAAGATCCCGGACATGTGCGAGGTGTACTGCCCGACGACCAGGAAGCCGCCGGCGTTGGCGGCCCCCGCCACAAACGCGAGCACCATCCCGAGCTGGGTGTCGGCCCTCCGCGACCGCCCCGGGGCAATGACCCGCCGGGCGGAGCGGGCATAACGGTCAACCAGACCCCGTCTCGGCCGAAATCGGTGCCTCCGGTTCATTGCCGACCGTTACCACCGAACCATAGGCAAGACCATGATCCCGAGACGTGGCTCGGGATGCAACGAGGGGGCTGCACGGTTCCAGGGGGGCCGCCGTTCCGAAAGTCCAATGGAGCCTACACCATGTCAGAGGATCCAGACTTGATCCGCTCGGCCACCAAGGCTTGCAGGCGCCAGAGGTTGCGGTCGCGGATGCCGTGCTCGTGCAGGTGCGCGACGGTGTTGTGGAGATACTCGGCGCACGAGCCCCAATGCCCGCAGGCCGTGGCCAGCACCTCCGCCACCTGCTCCGGCGGCAGCCGGCCGGTGTAGAAGCGCGAGGCCCGGTTCATCACGAAGGCGACCGCGCAACGGCCCTTGGGCCGTCTCCACGGCAATCCATCGCGGAAGGTTGTTGGGCGGCTTCACGGTCATCTCGCGCCGAACGAGCTTTCGGAGCTGCCCTTCGAGGTCATCCGGCGTGAGCCGGAAGACGACACCCCGGCACATGCCGCCGCGGTCGAGCGACATCATCAGCCCGGGCTGTTCCTTGGTGCCGCGGAAGCGCTCGATCCGGAAGCAGAACGAGCGGTGCCAGCCCCGGGCCGCGCCGCGCCGCGCTTCGGCATGCTCCAGTTCCGGCTTCCAGATCAGGGAGCCATAGGCGAACAGCCAGGTGTCCGGCCCGCCGGGATGCGAGGCAAGCAGGCTTTGCACAACGGCTTCATAATCCTCGGCCGTGTGATAGGCGAGGTTGGGGTCCGGACCGGGATCCTCCAGGATGCGATGGACCCGCGCCACGTGCTCCGGCGTGAGCGCCATTCGGGCTGCCATTCGGTCACTCCCTGACGGTCGATGGCCTCCATCAATAATACCTGAGCAGGCGCATTGTCGCCAGGAGGCACCCGCCGACATCCCGCCGGGCCGTCCCCACACAATTCGCGGCCGCGTTTAACTTGGGTCATGGTCGGCGTACCCGGAATCGGGCAGCCTGGGCGGGCTTCAGAGTTCTTCCTCCCTCTGGATCCCCTCTCCCTCCCGGGGCTTCCCGGCGAGGGAGTTTCTTTGCCGGCCATGGTGGCATGGCCACAGCGCGGCCAGCGCCCACGCTCATTGGCCTGCCCAGCTTCCCTCCCATCGAGGGTTCGGCGACCTGTCCTCAGCCTAACGGGCGTTGCTCCTCCAGCTGGTGGAGCAGCGTCCTCAGGCGCTCGGGGACGGGCGCGTCCACAAGGTCCTGGTAGAGGCTGGCCAGCATCTGACCGAGGATGAGATTCACCTGATCCTGGGTCAGGTTGAGGCTGTTCGGAATCTGTTTCATCGGATCGCAATAGCTTTGGCATCAGTCACCAGGCATAGCGCGGAAGCGGCGCCATGCCTTGCAGCGTCTTGATTAACTTAGGTTATCGGCAACCCGCGAGGCCCTGGCCTGGTTTCAGCTGGGCCGCAAAACACACGGCGGCAGAGCTGGGGCAGCGCCCAGGAATAGACGATGCTGCAATAAGCGCTGCGCCAACCACCACAGGTGGGAGCTTTCTCACCCGCGCAACCAGGCCGGCCCTCACCAAGGCAAGGTCCGGTTCTGACGCTGGCACGATGATCATTGGCTTAGGAACAGCATGGCCGCGAACCCGGTGGTCATGAGGATGGCAACCGCCATTCCGCCCGGGTCCAGCGTCCCTTCCAGTGCAGGACCGCAGCGAAGCCGATGATCGGCGACGGCCGCAATCAGCACGGCACTTGGCTCATTCTCACCCTCCCGACCCTCACCGCCATGGAGGTCGGCGGAGCCAAAGGGGATGTCTCCCTGCTCGGCTGGGCCGGCGCTGGCGTCGTGGTCGCGGTCTCAGGATTTAAGGCCGCCGCCATCCTGCGGCATTTTCTGGGGCTGCGACGGGCCTCACCTGGATGGCGAGCGCGCCTTTACGTCTATCTCGTCGTCATCGGCGGCCTGCTGTTCGCCGCCTACGGCGTTGACTGGCGATCATTCAGGGATGACACGCCGCCGCAGGATCCACGCATCGCTACGGAAGGGATCAGGCCGTCACGCGCGGACACGTGAACACGTTCCAGTAAACCAATGCGAAGCCGACAAAGGCACCGGCCCACGACAGGCCGGCCAGGTGCAGTAGCGCGTCGCTCCACGCCGGATGTACGGCGGCGCAGACCCGCGCGAGCGCACCGACGATGAGCAGGAGGTAGAGCCCCTGCATGGCCGCGGACGCGACCAGCGCCCGGCCGGTGTGCCCGAGGCTCGCCCGGGACATCACGGCCAGTGTCATGATGCCCATGGCGCCGCCCGACCAGGCGTGGACCCCGGCGGCCGTGGGCACAAGACCCAAGGCAGCCAGCCCGGTCAGCACGAAGCCGAGCGGCACGAAGGCATAGGCAATATGGAGAATGAAGACGAGCCGGTCACGCCAGGTGCGCTCCCCGGCCCAGCGCGCCAAGCGCGCCACCTGGAGCAGGCCGGCCGCGATCAGCATCGCCCCGGTCACGCTCCAGCCGGGCGCGGCGATCCACGCCAGGAGGGCCGCACCGGCGGCAACCATGGTGACCATGTCGAAGCGGCCGAATGGCGCCGGCAGGCGGCCGGGGTTCTCGCGCACGAGCCAGTTGCGGGTGAAGCTCGGGATGATGCGGCCGCCGATCAGCATGATCAGCATCATCGTGGCAGCAATCCCGAAACGGATGCCGTAGTCCGCGGCGCCGAGGACATGCGCCTCGATGTGGAAGAGGGTGTTGCCGGCAAGGAGGACCCCGAGAGCGATCAGGACCTTGAGATTGCGCCAGTTCTTTCCTTTGATGATCTCCCGGCCCATGGCCCCTGCGACCAACAGCAGGAACGCGTTGTCGATCACGGCCGCTGCTTCCCAGCCAATCCAGGCCGAGGTGGTGACGGCGACCCGGCCCACAGCCCAGACCAGCACAAGGACGAGCAGCGGCCGGCCCTGCAGCGGCATGCGTCCGGTCCAGTTCGGGACCGCGGTCAGCAGGAAGCCGGTGATCACCGCCGGAAGGTAGCCGTAGAGCATCTCGTGGATGTGCCAGTCGCGTGGCGCGAAGGCCGTCGACAGCGCGAGTTCGCCGTAGAACATCGGCAGCCACGCCAGGATCGAGAGACCGGCATAGAGCGAACCGAAGAGGAAGAACGGCCGGAAGCCGTAGGAGAGGAGCGCGGGTCCCCGATAGTCCCGCAGGCGGGGAATGGGAGCCATTACAGGCCTCCTTCGCTGGGTTCACGCCGGCAAGCGAACCCCGGCGGCTGCAGGTCGGACACGGCAACCGGCCGCCCGGCCCGACGGAAAATGCAAGATGGCTGGCGCCGCCGCGGCAGGTTCACCGCGGCGACACGAGGAGTCCGGACAAAACTTTTACTTCGCAGCGGTCGTGGTCGTGGCCAGCTTGTCGAAGAGATTTGCAAAAGCCTGCTTGGCCTTGCCCGGATGCTTGGCCTCCTTGGCCTGATCCACGTTGGTCGCGTCGCCGACCACGATCATGCCGACCATGCCCATGCCGTAATGGGGCTTGCACTTGTAGCCGTAGACGCCGGGCTTGTCGAAGGTGATGGCGAGCTCCTCGTTGATCTTGCCGACGAACTTCTGCCCGCCTTCCGGCAGCATGCCGTCGATCACCTCGACGTTGTGCCCCTTGTCGGAAGCGACGAACTTGACCGTGTCCCCGGGATTGATCTTCACGAGCGCCGGCTCGAACACCATGACGCCTTCAGTGCCCTTGTTGAGCATCTTGACCTCGACCTCGGCCGCGCCGGCGGCACCTGCAAAGCCAAGGGCCGCCACCAGGGCGCCGAGCACAATAATCTTCCGCATGATTGTCTCCTGTTGCGATGCGAAACATTTGAGCTCCTGTCTGAAGCTCTTGGGCCGGTGATACGCCTCGCGGGTTCGTCTGTGTTTGATCTCGCGCAAGGAGTTGGCATATTTGCGCGGAGGCCATCGCAGGAACGAGCCGCTGTTTGCGCTGGGGCAAATACCGTGGGAGCGCCGCGTCGCGCGGGGCGTCTGGCCCTTGCGAACAGAGCGTGGCATACGGCTGTTATCCTGGCACGGATGCGGACCGGCGAGCAGCACCCGTGTCATTTGAGGGAAAGGCAGGCGCATGGCTGGTGTTGATCGTTCACTCGTGGCGAATGTCCCTGTCTTCGCCGGCCTTGCGCCGGAGCAGATCGATCAATTGCTCCAGGAGGCGCAGTCGGTCCGCTATGCCAAGGGAACGAACGTGTTCCAGCAGGACGAGGGGGCCCATTCCTTCTTCGTGCTGCTGCACGGCCGCCTGCGCGTGTTCAAGCTCACCCCCGATGGGCAGCAGGTGGTGGTCCGCTTCGTCACCCCCGGCGAGGTCTTCGGCATCGCCATGGCCATCGGCCGCGCGACGTATCCGGCGACGGCCCATGCCGTGGTGGACAGCATCGCCCTGGTCTGGCCCTCCGCCGCGTGGCCACGTCTCGCGGCAACGTATCCTGGGCTTGCGGTCAACACGCTCCAGACCGTGGGCAGCCGGCTGCAGGACGCCCACACCCGGGTGGTGGAGATGTCGACCGAGGAGGTCGAGCGCCGTGTCGCCCACGCGCTGCTCCGGCTGGCGCGGCAGTCCGGGCGGGGGATCGAGGCCGGGATCGAGATCGATTTTCCGATCACGCGCCAGGACGTGGCCGAGATGACCGGCACCACCCTGCACACGGTGAGCCGTGTCCTGAGCGCCTGGGAGAGCCAGGGCCTGGTCGAGGGCGGGCGTCAGCGGATCATCCTTCGCGACCCGCACAAACTGTTCCTGCTTGCCGAAGGCTCGCCCGGCTAGGACAGGGAGGCGGTGGGCCGACCACGCGGGCGGCCGGTCCGGCCGTGCGCCGGATCCAGCCCTCGGGACATTCGCGGCCCTGTTTGCGCCGGGGCAAAGAGCGTCCGGGCCTCAGGGCTTATGTCGGGCTCATTTTCAAGGAGCATGGCATGACCCGGACCGCGACTCATCCCCTCCACCCTGACATCCTCGATTGCCTTCAGGACGTGATGGATCCGGAGGTCGGCCTCAGCGTGGTCGACCTCGGCCTCGTCTATCGGGCCTCACGGACTGAGGATGGCATTACCGTGGCGCTCACCCTGACGACCCGGGCCTGCCCGCTCGGGGAGATGATATTGGAGGATGCCCGCGAGCGCCTGGCGCGCCGGTTTCCGGAGGCGCCAGGCATCGCGGTCGACTTGGTGTGGAGTCCGCTCTGGACGCCCGACCGCATCACGCCGCGGGGGCAGGAGCTGTTGGGCCGCGCCCGGCGCAAGGCCGCATGACGGCTCCGCCCCGGCCTGACCCGGGCCGAGCCTATCCCGCGGCCGCCGTTGCACCGGCACAATGGCAGACCGGTTCCTTGAATGCCGGCGTCAGGAGAGTTGCTTGAATGTCTGACATGTCTTCATCGGCCACCCTGCCACTGGCGGGCACCAAGCCCCGCCTGGAGCTGCGGCTTGCGTTCCTGGCCCTCGGAGCCCTCGCTTTGATCGCGGGCCTGTACGGGGCGCTGGGACGGCTCGGCTGGACCTTGCCGGCCGGTGCCTCCCTCGCCGCCCTGCACGGTCCCCTCATGATCTCCGGCCTGTTCGGCACGGTGATCAGCCTGGAGCGCGCCGTGGCGCTGGGCCGCGACTGGAGCTATGGCGCCCCTGCCCTCTCGGCACTTGGCACGCTGCTCCTGCTCGCCGGAGCGCCGGAGGCCTTGGGCGCCGGTGCGTACGCAGCCGCCGCGGCGGTGCTGGCCGGCGCATCGCTGCTGATCACCCGGCAGCAGCCGGCCGTGTTCACCGGCGCCCTTCTGTTCGGTGCCTGTGCCTGGCTGGCGGGGAACGTCCTCTGGCTCATGGACGGCCCGGTGCCCGACCTGGTGGGCTGGTGGCTCGCCTTCCTGATCCTGACCATCGCGGGCGAACGCCTGGAGCTCAGCCGCCTGATGCCGCAGCGGCGCGGCAGCGAGGTCCTGTTCCTGTTCGCCGTCGGCTTGCTCGTCGTCGGCGCCCAAAACGGCCTCATGACCGAAAACGGCGCGATCCTGTTCGGCCTGGCGCTGCTCGTCACCACCGTGTGGCTGATGCGGCATGACATTGCCCTGCTGAATGTCCGCAGGACAGGGCAAACCCGCTTCATGGCGGCGTGCATGCTGGCTGGTTACGCCTGGTTGGGCGTGGCTGGGCTCGTGTTGATCGCGTTCCCTCCGGGAGAAAGTAGCTTCGGATATGACCTTGCCCTGCACGCGGTCCTGATCGGGTTCGTGCTCTCGATGGTGTTCGGGCACGCGCTCATCATCCTGCCCGCCGTTGCCCGCCTCAGGCTTCGCTACGCCCCCATTCTCTACCTGCCGCTCGCGCTGCTGCACGTGTCTGTTGCCGTGCGGGCGGGCGCCGGGCTTGCGGGATGGGACGTCGGACGGATGGCAAGCGGCGCCCTTACGCTGCTCGCTCTCACCGGGTTTGCCGCCAGCCTGGCCATGACATCGCGGAATGGCCGCAAGGCTCCCGGTCCGGCAGAACCAAACGTGACGGATCGCGTCCGCGTTGATCCGCCTGAGCGCAGGCCTAGGTAGCCCGACATGGCATGGATGGAGCGCAGCGCGAAGTGGAGGCGACAGGCGACGGCGCTTGTCTCCGCCCTTGCGCTGGTTCTCCACATTGCCGCCATGGCCCTTGGGACGATGGGCCCGTCGGCCTTTGGCGGTGAAACCGCGCAGGTCCATGCCCACCATGCGGCGTTCGCCGAGCATGATGCGGGCGGCCCCGCCGACAGTCCCGCGCACAAGCCGCCGTGCTGCATCCTGAGCGTCTGCCCCGGGCTGCCTGGTCCGCCCACGGATCACATCCTTGCGTTCCTGCCGGGGCGGGAGGCTGGCGCTGCTGTCTATGGCACCGGCCGGCCTATGGCGGTGCCAAGGATTCCCCTGCTCCTTCCTGTCGGAGCCCGGGCGCCGCCTGCGCGGGCTTGAAGCCTTCGATCAAGCGACATCCCTCAATCCGACAGGAAACATCATGACCACGACCTTTCTTCGCGGGGCGCTTGCCGCCACCGCCCTCCTCGCGCTCGCCGGCACGGCGCTGGCCCACACCACCCTCGAAGCGCAACAGGCCCCCGTCGCCTCCACCTACAAGGCGGTGCTGCGCGTCGGCCATGGCTGCGAAGGGGCGCCAACCCTGAAGCTGCGGGTGCGCATTCCAGAGGGCGTCATCAACGTCAAGCCCATGCCCAAGCCGGGATGGGAGATGGAGACCGTCAAAGCTTCCTACGAAAAGACTTACGACTACCACGGCATGGCGACGTCCGAAGGCGTGCGCGAGATCATCTGGACGGGCAAGCTGCTCGACGAGCACTACGACGAGTTCGTCTTCCGCGCCTATCTGACGAACAGCCTCAAGCCGGACACCATGCTCTACATCCCGGTCGTGCAGGAATGCGAAGGCGGCAAGGCGGACCGCTGGATCGAGATCCCGGCCGAGGGCAAGAGCGCGGACGACTACCAGTATCCAGCACCGGGGCTGAAGCTTCTTCCGGCCAAGGCCACCCACTGACAAGGGAGCGGGGAGCCGTCTCTCAGGCGGCTCCCGCCTGCTTGCTATGCGCTTGGTTCTCATCTTTCTATGGCTGACGCTCGCGATCCTGGGCGGGAGCGAGCGTGTCCTTGCGCATGCGGCGCTCGTCGAGGCCCATCCGGCCGATGGCGTGGTGCTGGAGGAAGCCCCCCGGGCGGCACGGTTGCAGTTCAACGAGCCCGTGTCCCCGCTGGTCGTCACCCTTGTCGACGCCCGCGGCCGGACGCACCGGGACCTGGCGGTGACCAGCCGCAACGAGGTGCTGGAGATCGGCCTGCCGGCGGACCTTCCCCGCGGCAGCCACATTCTCAGCTACCGCGTGGCCTCGGGCGACGGCCATCCGATCAGCGGCTCCCTGGTCTTTTCCATCGGCGCACCGACCGGCACGGCGGCCCAGCCGCTCACGGAGGGGAACGAGGCCATCCGCGGTGCGCTTTGGCTCGCCCGGGTGACCCTTTACATCGGGCTTTTCGCGGGAACCGGAGGCGTGTTCTTCCTAGCCTGGGTCGCTCCGGGCCTGCCACCCGGCAAGGCGGCACGTCCCCTGGCAGGCATGCTTGTCCTGGGCGCCGTTGCGGCGGTGCTCTCACTTGGGCTCCAGGGCCTCGACGCCCTGGGGCAGCCGCTTGCCGCCTCGGGTACGGCGGCCCCATGGGTTGCCGGATGGCAAACCTCGTTCGGTCTGACGGTCGCGACTGCGGTGGCAGCCCTCCTCCTGGCGTGGATCGGCCTGCATGCCCGGGGAGAAAGGTGGCGGCGGGCCGGCAGCCTTGCCGCCCTGGCGGGCGTCGGGCTGGCCCTCGCGCTGAGCGGCCACGCCAGCGCGGCGGCCCCGCAATGGCTAACGCGTCCCGCCGTGTTCCTCCACGCCGTTGCGGTTGCGTACTGGATCGGAGCCCTGATCCCCTTAGCCCTCATGGTTCGCCGGGCACCCACGCAGACCCTCCCGGCGGCGCGCCGCTTCTCGGCCGGCGCTCTGGTCGCCGTGGCCGTCCTGACGCTGGCCGGCCTCGCGCTCGCTGTGGTCCAAGTGGAGGCTCCCATGAACCTCATTGGAACCGCCTATGGGCAAGTCCTGATCGCCAAGCTGGCGCTCGTCGCGGGGCTGCTTGGCCTGGCGGCTGCGAACCGGCTTTGGCTCACCCCGGCCCTGGCGAACCCGGAGGGAGCCGGCGGAACGTGGCTTGTCCGCTCGGTCGCGGCGGAGATTGTCTTGTCGCTGGCCATCCTGGCGCTGGTGGGCCTGTGGCGCTTCACGCCGCCGCCGCGGGCCCTGGCCCCGGCCGCCGAGGCCGCCTCATCGGCCAGCGTCCACCTGCACACGCCGAACCTGATGGCCCAGGTGACCCTGTCGCCGGGCCGCGTCGGCACCGTCCGGGCCAGGGTCGTGATCGCCTCGGGACGTGCCGCGCCGGTCGATCCGAAGGAGGTGACGCTCGTCCTCAGCAGGCCCGACGCCGGCATCGGGCCCCTCGAACGCCAGGCCCAGAGGGTGGAGCGGGGGTGGGAGGTCGACGGCCTGGTTCTGCCGTTGGCGGGGCCCTGGCAGCTCAGGGTCGAGATCCTTGTCAGCGACTTCGAGAAAGCCAGCCTTGAAGGGAGCATCACGCTCCGGCCATGAAGCCAGATGCACCCGCGGCAGCCGGTGTCACCCCGCCCAATCTCCTCAATCTGCCCGGAGACTGTACTGGCGATGGTGCCTACCGCCCGAACGACCTCGTGGGCCGGGTGCTCTGGACCGCGCCGCAGGAAGGTGCTGATGAACAGCCCCGCCGTGGAGGTGATCCGCTGGGCGCAGACACAGTTCCCCGCCCTGCTGCCGGGCGGCGACAGCCGCCCTCTCATGGTGCCGCCCGCGCGCCCGAAGCCCGCCGCAGCAAGCCGGCCATAACCGGCGGCCCCATGACAGGTGGCACGGGCACCGGCGAAGCGGCACCATTCCCCAAGACAGCGGCCTTGATATTCTTCGAAGCCGCCCACTTTGCTGCCAGGGCGAGCCCGCGCGGTCAGGCTCGTTGCAACTCGGGAAGGTCCGCCCGCAGCCAGGCGAGGCGGGCGATGGCGCGTCCGGCGAGCGCCTGCACCCGCCCCAGCGCCTGCTCGTCCTGCAGAGTGTCGCCGGCTTCGAGGTAGCGGTCGGTCAGCAGTTCGGCCAAAGCGACAGGGTCATCCGGTGTTGTGTCCATGGGCCGTGCGCCGGGCACGACGATGGGGAATCGCTCAAGCTGCTGCGCGTGATGCCGCGCCTCGTCGGCAAAGCCCTTGAGGCGTGCGCCCTCCTCAGGCGAAGCCTTGGCCGCGAGGGGATCGAGCAGATCGGCGAGCCGCCGCTCCAGGGCGGCAAGATCCGCTTGCCCGCCCTCCCCGGCAGCGCCCGTATGCCTGCGCTCAACATGAAAGGCCTTCCGCCTCTCCCGTCGAAGAGTCGCCACATGTCCGAGTTCCTCGTGGGCCATTGTCTCGGCCGCGTGCTGGATCTCGGGCACCTCCGCATGCGCCGCCACGTAGCTCCAGAAGGCGAAGGCGCGCTCCTCATTGCGCACCGCCATCGAGAGCGCGCGGTAGGCGCTCAGCAGCTTGGGATCCGTTGTGGCCGCCCCCTCGTCGTCGAAGGTCTCTGGCAGCGCCCAGCGGATCCGCGCCGGATCGGGATCCTGCCCCTTGGTCTTCTGCGACCAATGCACGACGCCGTCGAGGTGGCCCTGCTCGTCGGCGGACAGGCGCTCGAACACCTCCGCCAGCGCAGGATTGCCCTCATGGCGCATGCGTGCGGCAATCTCGGCGTAGCGGGTCGCAGCCTCATGCTCCATGGCGGCGGCGATGGCGAACAGCTCCTCCAGGGACCTCACGGTTCCCGTCGGCTCAGCTTTCAGAAGCGACATCGGACTCTCCTCATGATGCTGACGATGGCGCCAGAGGTTGACGAGGGATGCATGATCCGTCAATTTGCGCCAGATCAAAGCAATACAAGCTCGGCTGTTTCATAGAGTGCCGGGCTTCATGATCTTCACCGATCCAGCCCCGGAAAATCACGACACGGCAAGCGGAACCTTTCTGGCCCGCCGACCGTTCCGTGTTTTCTGTTCAGAAGCACACTCTGACGCTGGACGGTCCCTGTTGGAAAGATCGAATTCGTTAAACCCCGCCCGATCCTTCTCCATCACCACTCTGCAGGTTCTTCGGGTTCTGGCCCTGCTGGGGGCCATGATCCTTCTGTTGTGGGCAGGGCAAGCCCTGGCAGCCGGGCGCGTGCAGGAGTTCCTCCCCAAGGCGCAGCCTAGCGAGTTCTTCCCAGGCGCTGACCGCTTCGGCACGCCCCAAGGCGATCCGCCGCTCATCCCTGTGCAGCAGGGCGACCGCCTGCTCGGCTACGTCTACCTCAACTCCGACTTCACGGGCACCACCGGCTATTCGGGCAAGCCGATCCACATGCTGGTCGGCATCGACCCGAACGGCGTCATTACGGGCATCAAGCTCGTCGACCACAAGGAGCCCATCGTCCTCATCGGCATCCCCGAGCGTCGCATTGTCGACGCGATGAACAAGCTCATCGGCAAGGACATGAAGCCGGTCTCGACGGGCGCGGAGCGCCCGCCCCAGGTCGACATCGTCAGCGGCGCCACCGTGACGGTTCTCGTCATGGGCGACAGCGTCGTGCGCTCCGCCGTGCGGCTGATCCGCAGCGGCCGCCTCGGCGCAGGTGGCGGTCAAACCGCCGGAGCGGCCGCGGCTGCTCCGGCGGCCGTAAAGACCGTGGACCTGTCGAAGAGCGAGGTCCGGGACTGGCAGACTCTTCTCGGCGACGGCTCGGTCCGGCGCCTGTCACTCACCGTTGGCGAGGTCAACGAGGCCTACCTCCAGGCGGGCAACCAGGAGGCGGCCAACAACGCGGAAACTGGCGACCCGAACGACACCTTCATCGACATGTACGTCGCGCCCGTGAGCGTGCCCACCATCGGGCGCAGCCTGCTTGGCGACGCAGGCTACGAGCAGCTCAAGTCCCGCCTCAAGCCGGACCAGCAGGCCATCGTTGTTGCCGGTGACGGTGTCTACTCCTTCAAGGGCTCGGGCTATGTCCGCGGCGGCATCTTCGACCGCATCGAACTGCTCCAGGGCGGCCAGGGCATCCGCTTCCGCGACCGCAACCACACCCGCCTCGGCGACCTCGCGGCCGCGGGTGCGCCTGCCCTGCGCGAGATCGCCCTGTTCGTGGTGCCGGAGGACTTCAAGCTCGACCTCACGGAGCCATGGCAGGTGCAGCTGCTCGTCCAACGCAACGTCGGCGCCCGCGACCGGGCCTTCCTGACCTACAATCTCGAATACACGCTGCCGGACCAGTATCTGCGGATCGAGCAGCCTCCCGCCCCGGCACCGACGCCCGCTCCGGCCCCTTCGCAGCAGGCCCAGGTCCAAGGGCAGCCGAGTGCGCCCGTGCAGGCGGCACCTCCTGCCGAGCCGTCATTGAACGATGCCGACGCGCTGGCCGCCGGAGAGATCGACGAGCCGCTCTGGCTCAAGATCTGGAAGACGAACACCGTTTCCATCGGCATCGCGGCCATTGCGCTTGCCGTCCTCACCGCGATCTTCTTCTTCCAGGATGCCTTGGTGAAGCGCCCGAAGGTCTACGTCTGGGTGCGCCGCGCCTATCTGACGTTCACGCTGGTCTGGCTCGGCTGGTACGCCAACGCCCAGCTCTCGGTCGTCAACGTCCTGACCTTCACGAATTCCCTCATCACGGACTTCAACTGGGAGTTCTTCCTCGCCGCGCCGCTGATCTTCATCCTCTGGGCCGCGGTCGCGGCGGCGCTGCTGTTCTGGGGCCGCGGACCCTTCTGCGGCTGGCTCTGCCCCTTCGGCGCGCTTCAGGAGCTGACCAACAACATCGCGCAATGGCTGAAGGTACCGCAGATCACCGTGCCGTGGGGCCTGCACGAGCGCCTGTGGCCGATCAAGTACATCATCTTCCTCGGCCTGTTCGGCCTCTCGCTCTACAACGTGGCGCTCGCCGAGGTCTTCGCCGAGGTCGAGCCGTTCAAGACCGCCATCATCCTGAAGTTCGTCCGCGACTGGCCGTTCGTCATCTACGCCCTGACGCTGCTCGCGGCCGGCCTGTTCATCGAACGCTTCTTCTGCCGCTATCTCTGCCCTTTGGGCGCGGCGCTCGCGATCCCCGGCAGAATCCGCATGTTCGAATGGCTCAAGCGTTGGCCCGAGTGCGGCTCGCCCTGCCAGCGCTGCGCCAAGGAATGCCCGGTTCAGTCGATCCACCCGGAAGGCGTGATCAACGTCAACGAGTGCATCTACTGCATGCATTGCCAGGAGCTGTACCACGACGATCAGCGCTGCCCGCACATGATCCAGGTCCGCCTGAAGCGCGAGAAGCGCGAGGCCCTTTCGTCGCCGTCCATGCGCCAGAGCAAAGACGGCGGCAGCGGACCCGCTAAACCGATCATCACCCACAAGGGAAAGGCCGTCGGAGCGCCCACGGACGAACCGACAGCGGCCGACGTTCCGACCACCGCTTCATGACCAAGAAGGAGACTCACGTGTCACAGGAAGAAAACAAAAACGGCCTCAGCCGTCGCCAGTTGCTTGGAACGACTGCCGCGGTGGCGGCCGCCGGAGCGACAGGCGTCGCGGGCGGGGTGTCCCTGAAGGATGCGGGCTTGGTCACGCCGGCCGAGGCGCAGACGGCTCCTGGCGCGCCGGCCGCGCGCCCCGCGGTCGCCAACAAGTACGAGGTCAAGCCCGGCGAGCTCGACGAGTACTACGTGTTCTTCTCCAGCGGCCAGACCGGCGAGGTGCGCATCGTCGGCCTGCCGTCCATGCGCGAGTTGATGCGCATCCCGGTCTTCAACCGCGACAGCGCCACCGGCTGGGGCCAGACCAACGAGAGCCGCAAGATCCTCACCGAGGGCCTGACGCCGGATAGCGTCGAGTATCTCAAGGACAAGGGCGGGGTCTACACGGCCGGTGACCTGCACCACCCCCACCTGTCCTTCACGGACGGCACCTACGACGGGCGCTACCTGTTCGTGAACGACAAGCTGAACACCCGCGTCGCCCGAATCCGGCTCGACGTGATGAAGTGCGACAAGATCATCCAGTTGCCCAACCAGCACACGGTCCACGGGCTGCGCGTGCAGAAGTACCCGCGCACGGGCTACGTGTTCTGCAACGGCGAGGATCGCGTGCCGATCCCGAACGACGGCAAGATCCTCGACGACCCGAAGCAGTATTCGTCGATCTTCACGGCCGTCGACGGCGATACCATGAAGGTGGCGTGGCAGATCCGGGTCGACGGCAACCTCGACAACGTCGACGCCGATTACCAGGGCAAGTACGCCTGGGCCACCTGCTACAACTCGGAAGAGGGTGTGACGCTGGCAGAGATGATGGCCAAGGAGCAGGACTGGGTCGTCGTCTTCAACCTCAAGGCCATTGAGGACGCCGTGAAGGCCGGCGAAGCCCAGACGGTGGGCGGCGTACCCCTCCTCGACGGCCGCCAGGGCTCGAAGTTCACCCGCTACATTCCGGTGGCGAACAGCCCGCACGGCATCAACACCGCGCCGGACGGCATCCACTTCGTGGCCAACGGCAAGCTGTCGCCGACCGTTACGGTCTTCGACGCCCGCAAGCTCGACGACCTGTTCGCGGACAAGATCAAGCCGCGTGACGTGGTCGTGGCCGAGCCGGAGCTGGGTCTCGGCCCGCTGCACACCGCTTATGACGGCAAGGGCAACGCCTACACGACGCTGTTCCTCGACAGCCAGGTGGTGAAGTGGAACATCGACCTCGCCCGGCGTGCCTTCGCGGGCGAGAAGGTCAATCCGGTGATCCAGAAGCTCGACGTGCATTATCAACCGGGTCACAACCACACCTCCATGGGGCAGACCAAGGAGGCGGACGGCAAGTGGCTGATCTCGCTGAACAAATTCTCGAAGGACCGCTACCTCAACGTCGGCCCGCTCAAGCCTGAGAACGACCAGCTCATCGACATCTCCGGTGATCGCATGGTGCTCGTCCATGACGGCCCGAGCTTCGCGGAGCCGCACGACGCCACCATCGTGCACCGTTCCAAGATCAACCCGGTGCATACCTGGAAGCGCGACGACCCGTTCTTCGCCGATGCGGTGCAGCAGGCCAAGGCCGACGGCATCACCCTGGAAACCGACTCGGAGGTGATCCGCGACGGCAACAAGGTGCGGGTCTACATGACCTCGGCCGCACCTGCCTATGGGCTGGAGTCCTTCCAGGTGAAGCAGGGCGACGAGGTGACGGTGTACGTGACCAATGTCGACGAGGTCGAGGACCTGACCCACGGCTTCGCCATCGTCAATTACGGCATCAACATGGAGGTGGCGCCCCAGGCCACGGCCTCGGTCACGTTCACGGCGGACCGGCCCGGCGTGTACTGGTACTTCTGCTCCTGGTTCTGCCATGCCATGCACATGGAGATGAAGGGCCGGATGTTCGTCGAGCCGCAGGCGTCCTGACGACATGATGGGACTTCGTACCATGATACGAATGGGGCTGGCGGCGATCTTCGCCGCCGGCCTCGCCCTGCCCGCCCGGGCTGAACGCATCGCCGTCGCGACGGGCGATGCGGTCCAGGACGTCATCGATCTCGCCGCCGAGGGCGACGTGATCGTCCTGAAGCGCGGCGAGCACCGCGGCCCGGTCCGGATCACCCGCCGGCTGACCGTTGAAGGCGAGGCGGGCGCCGTCCTGACCGGACCGGGCCGGGGGAGCGTCGTCACGGTCTCGGCCCCGGGTGCTGTCGTGCGCGGGCTGACCATCCGCGGCTCGGGCACGGACCTGGAGAAAATGGACGCGGGGGTCTTCGTCGAGAAGACGGCCGCGGGCGCCGTTGTCGAGGGCAACCAGATCGAGGGCAATCTCTACGGCATCTACCTTCACGGGGCCGAGAATTCCATCGCGCGCGGCAACACGATCATCGGCATCGAGGAGGGCCGCCTCAACGAGGCCGGGAACGGCATCTCGGTCTGGAACGCCACTGGCGCCAAGGTGCTCGACAACGACGTGCGCTTCGGGCGCGACGGCATCTACGTGATCACCAGCAAGCGCAACGTGTTCTCGGGCAACCGCTTCCGCGATCTGCGCTTCGCCATCCACTACATGTACACCAATGACAGCGAGATCACGGACAACGTGTCGGTCAATAACGCCGTTGGCTTCGCGATGATGTTCTCCAGCCGCCTGAAGATCACGGGCAATGTCTCGGACGGCGACCGCGATCACGGCTTCCTGTTCAACTACGCGAACGGATCCCAGATCAGCGGCAACACCGTGCTTGGACGCCTCCAGCCCGCCGAGCGCTGGACCAACGCCGGTACGCGCGGCAAGGACGACAAGGAGCATGGTCTTCCGGCATCGGACGCTGCCGAACTGACACAGGGTGCCGACGCCCGCCCCGGGCCGACGAAGTGCGTGTTCATCTACAACGCCAACCAGAACAGGTTCCGCGACAACTGGTTCGAGGGCTGTGAGATCGGTATTCACTTCACGGCCGGCTCCGAGCGCAACGAGATGGTCGGCAATGCCTTCATCAGGAACCGCAACCAGGTGAAATACGTCAGCACGCGCTACCTCGACTGGTCCAAGGACGGTCGCGGCAACTACTGGTCGGACAACCCGGCCTTCGACCTCAACGGCGACGGGCTGGGCGACAGCGCCTACCGCCCCAACGACCTCGTCGACAAGGTGCTCTGGACCGCGCCGCAGGCGAAGGTGCTGATGAACAGCCCCGCCGTGCAGGTGATCCGCTGGGCTCAGGCCCAGTTCCCTGCCCTCCTGCCGGGCGGCGTGGTCGACAGCAAGCCGCTCATGGCGCCGCCGGTGCGCCCGAAGACGGTTGCGGAAGGAGGCCGGCCATGACCGGAACGGTGGAGATCCGCGACGTCGTCAAGCGCTTCGGCAAGGTCGAGGCCGTGCGCGACGTCTCGTTCAGCCTGCCCGAGGGCGAGACGGTGGCGCTCGTCGGCCACAACGGCGCCGGCAAGACCACGCTGATGAAGCTGATGCTGGGGTTGATCAAGCCGACCAGCGGCAGCATCTCCGTGCTCGGTGACGATCCCGTCGCTGGGCAATTCGAAGCCCGCCGCAGGCTGGGTTACCTGCCCGAGAACGTCTCCTTCAATGCAGCCCTGACGGGCTCCGAGACGCTGGCCTTCTATGCTCGCCTGAAGCGTGAGCCCGCCAAATCGGTCGCACCGCTCCTCGACCGCGTCGGCCTCACCCATGCGGCAGGCCGCCGGGTCGGCACCTATTCCAAGGGTATGCGCCAGCGGCTCGGGCTGGCCCAGGCGCTGCTGGGTGAGCCGCGGGTGCTCCTGCTTGACGAGCCGACCACCGGCCTCGATCCTGCCCTGCGCCAGAGCTTCTACGAGATCGTGGAGGAGCTGCGCGGACGCGGGGCCACCGTCCTGCTGTCGTCGCACGCCCTGACGGAGCTGGAGGAGCGTGCCGGGCGCGTCATCATCATGAACCGCGGGATCAAGGTCGCCGACGGCACCCTCGACGAGTTGCGCCGCATCGCGCGCCTGCCGACACGAATCCGCCTCAAGGTCACCGGTACGGGGCTGGCCAACGTGCCGAACTGGCTCGGCCCTGTCGATGGCTGGCGCCGCATCAACGGCCAAATGGTCGAGATCGACGCCGCGCCAGACAGGAAGATCGAGGTGCTGCGCCGCGCCACCGACGAAGGTGCGCCGGTCGAGGATCTCGACGTAATCCCGCCGACCCTCGATGAGCTTTATGCCCACTTCCTTCTCACGCAGGAGGCCGCGCGATGAGAAACATCCTGATCGTCGCGCGCAAGGAGATCCAGGAGGGGCTGCGCAACCGCTGGGTGCTCGCCACGACCCTGCTGCTGGCGGGCCTGGCGCTTTCGCTCACCTTCCTCGGCAGCGCCCCCACGGGTACCGTGGGCGTGAGGGCGCTCGACGTGGTGATCGTCAGCCTGTCCAGCCTCACGATCTTCCTCGTGCCGCTGATCGCGCTCCTCATCTCCCACGATGCCATCGTGGGAGAGATGGAACGCGGCACCATGCTGCTGCTTCTCAGCTACCCCGTGGCGCGCTGGCAGGTGCTGCTCGGCAAGTTCGTGGGCCACCTGTCGATCCTGGCCTTTGCGACCCTGCTGGGGTACGGCGCCGCCGCGGGTGCATTGGCCGTGACGGGCGCGGAGATCGACGCCCAGAGCTGGACGGCCTTCGGGTCCATGATCGGTTCCTCGATCCTGCTCGGCGCCGCGTTCATCGCCGTAGGCTACCTGGTGAGCGCGCTGGTGCGGGAGCGGGGCACGGCGGGCGGCATCGCCATCGGCATCTGGCTGCTGTTCGTGCTGATCTACGACATGGCCCTGCTCGGGCTGCTCGTGGTGGACCAAGGCCAGACGCTCTCCGGCGGGTTCCTCAACGCCCTGCTCCTGCTCAACCCGGCCGACGCCTACCGCCTGTTCAACCTGACGGGCTCTGCCGGCGTCAGCGCGTTCTCCGGCATGGCCGGGGTGGCGCAGAACGCCACCTTGAACCCGTCCGTCCTCCTTGCCGCTCTCGCCGCCTGGGCCCTCGTCCCGCTCGGGCTCGCGACGCTGGCCTTCTCCAGGAGAGAACTATGAGAAAGACCGTCCTCCTCGCCGCCTTCGCGGGTGCGCTGGCCCTGGCCGGCTGCAACGATCAGAAGACCGCCGAGGCCCCGCCGCCCCCGCAGCAGCTGACGGCCACCGCCGTCGGTCACTACTGCGGGATGAACGTGCTGGAGCATACGGGACCGAAAGGACAGATCATCCTGGCGAGCCGCAAGGAGCCGGTGTGGTTCTCGTCGGCGCGGGACGCGATCTCCTTCACCATGCTGCCGGAGGAGCCCAAGGACATTAGCGCGATCTACGTCTCCGACATGGCCAAGGCTCCGAGCTGGGACAAGCCCGGGGAAGCAAACTGGGTTGATGCGAAACAGGCGTTCTTCGTCATCGGCAGCCGCATGAAGGGCGGCATGGGCGCCGATGAGGCGGTGCCGTTCTCCGACAAGAGCGCTGCCGAAAAATTTGCCTCGGAGAATGGCGGGCGCGTGATGGCGTTCGCGGACGTGCCGAAAGACTATGTCCTCGGCGCCACCACGGAGGCCACGGGTTCGGTTGAGGAGGGGCACGGCGCCGGCGGACAGCATGATGGCCATGCGGCCCCTCCCGCGCCGAGAGACGGTCATGCCCACTAGGGAGTCCTTCATGTCCCCCCTCCTCTCGCGCCGGCGCTTCATCGGGGTCACCGCGGCCGCGGCGGGCCTCGGGCTTGTGCCGTTCGGACATGCGCCCAGGGCCGAGGCCCACCTTGTGACCTGGCAAGGCCAGGCGATGGGCGCGGTGGCGACCTTGCAGGTGCATCACCATGACCGTGCCGCCGCCGAGCGGCTGGTCGAACGCGCGCTTGCGGAAGTCCGCCGTCTGGAGGCCGTGTTCAGCCTCCACCGGGACGACTCGGCCCTCTCCACCCTGAACCGCCAAGGCTTCCTGATCGCGCCGCCCGCCGCACTCGTGGAGCTCCTGTCGGAGTGCCGCCGCTGCTGGGAGCTGACCGGGGGCGCCTTCGACCCGACGGTGCAGGCCCTGTGGATCCTCTACCGCGACCACTTCTCCCAGCCCGGCGCCGACCCGCAGGGACCGCCCGAAACCGCACTCCAGGCCGCTCTGGCGCGGGTGGGTTTCGGCCAGGTCGCGTTTGACGCGGACCGCATCGTCCTGCCACGGCGCGGCATGGGGCTGACCCTGAACGGCATCGCCCAGGGCTACGCGACCGACCGGGTCGTCGATATCCTGCGCGCGGGCGGCATCGCCAGCAGCCTCGTCGACATGGGCGAGTTGCGGGCTATCGGCCCCCGTCCCTCCGGCGAACCCTGGCGCGTCGGCCTTGCCGATCCGGACCATCCCGAGAGGATTGGCGAGACATTGGATCTGGTCGACCAAGCCGTCGCCACGTCCGGCGGCTACGGCTTCCGCTTCGAGCCCGAAGGCCGCTTTAACCACCTGCTCGATCCGCGCACGGGCGCGTCCGCCGGGCTGTATCGCAGCGTCACCGTCGTGATGCCGTCCGCGATGGCCGCCGACGCGTTGTCGACCGCGTTCAGCCTGCTGCCGCCCGGGGACATCGGGCAGGCTGTTCAGCGGCTTGGCGAAGGGCAGGTCCATCTGCTCACGGCATCAGGAGAAACCATCATGCTCCAGGTCTGAGCCTGTCGCGGCAGAGGAACCGTGCCGGACGCGGATCATTGACCTCCCATCCCAACCGGCAGGAGATTTGACGATGAAGGCACACCTCACGGCCACCGCACTCTGTGCCCTGCTCGTGGCCCTCCCCGCAGCGGCCCAGCAGGACCAGTCCCGCTCCACGACCCCCTCCCGGGCCGAGCAGAACCCGACGAGCAGCCCGATGGCGGACCCGCACAAGGACGGCGGCCGCCCTGAGAGCCACGGCGGCACGGTGCATGCGCCCCAGGTCAATGCGTCCACACCCCTGCCGGCCGACCTGAAGCCAACCGCCGAGAGTCTCGCCAGGAACACGATCACGGCCCAGCAATACGGCAACCTCGCCTCGAAGCGGCACACGAGCGGCGCTGTCCACGAACTCGGCGACAAGATGCTGCTCACCAACAGCCGGATCAATCGCGCCTTGACCGCCGCCGCTCCGGAGCTGGGCAACGTGCAGATGCCGGAGAAGGAGCGCGGGACGTTCGACAGCCTGGCGCGGGATGCCGACGAGACCCAGTTCGGCATGAACGTCGCGCAGTGGGTCGTGCAGTCCTACCCGCAGGCGATCAGCGACCTGGAGAAGCTCGGCCAGCAGGGACAATTCCAGGAATTGGCGAGTTCGGCCGTGCCGGAGATGAAATCCCAGCTCTCGGAGGCCCAGAGTATCCTCCAGAGCGCGAGCAACGCTTCGGGCGGGCAGCCCACGTCGACCGGCACGGTGACGGACCCGAAGAAGAAGTCCGATTGACACATGGAAGAAACGGCGGTGGCGGGCGGTCCGGGTCACCGGCCGTCCGCCCCACGCCCGCCTAGTCGCCGGTGCCCGGCTCAGGGCTGAAGAACTGCCCGTATTTGCCCGGCGCCCCGTTCATGGCATCGGCATCGACCGCCGGGGTTTTCTTCTGGGTGATGTTGGGCCACTGCGAGGCGTACTGCCGGTTGATGTCGAGCCAGACCGGGTCGAAGGGTTCCGAGTCCGGCACGATGGCTTCGGCCGGGCACTCCGGCACGCAGACGCCGCAATCGATGCACTCGTCCGGGTGGATCGCCAGCATGGTCTCGCCCTCGTAAAAGCAGTCGACCGGGCAGACCTCCACGCAATCCGTGTATTTGCACCGGATGCAGTTCTCCAACACCACATGCGTCATCACAGGCCTTTCGTCAGGGACACCCGGGGAGAACGGGCCGAAGGCGCTTCGGTTCTCCCCCGGATGTCCCGGCGATGGCAGTCCGGCAGGCAATGCCGATGCCTAGTGGCCCGTCTCGACGATGCGCGGCAGGGTGTTGAACTGGTGGAACGGCGGCGGCGAGGACAGCGTCCATTCCAGCGTCGTCGCCCCCACGCCCCAGGGACTGTCAGCCGCGCGCTCCTTGCGCCGGAACGCGTCGACAACACCGTACATGAAGACGAACAGGCCGACGAAGAAAATGTATGCCCCGATGGAGGACACCATGTTCCAGCCCGCGAAGGCATCCGGATAATCCGCATAGCGGCGCGGCATGCCGGACAGGCCGAGGAAATGCTGCGGGAAGAACAGCAGGTTGGAGCCGATGAAGGCGACCCAAAAGTGCAGCTTGCCGATGCGCTCCGAGAACATGTAGCCGGTGATCTTCGGGAACCAGTAGTAGACGCCGGCAAAGATCCCGTACACGGCGCCGAGAGACAGCACGTAGTGGAAGTGCGCCACCACATAGTAGGTGTCGTGCATGTAGCGGTCGACGGGGGCGTTCGCCAGCACGACGCCGGTGACGCCGCCGACCGTGAACACGAAGATGAACCCGATGGCCCAGTACATCGCCGCGGTGAAGCGGATGGAGCCGCCCCACATGGTGGCGATCCACGAGAAGATCTTGATGCCCGTGGGCACCGCGATCACCATCGTGGCGAACACGAAATAGGCCTGGGTCTGCAGCGACAGGCCCACCGTGTACATGTGGTGCGCCCACACCACGCTGCCGACCACCCCGATGGCCGCCATGGCGTAGGCCATGCCGAGATAGCCAAAGATCGGCTTCCTGGAGAACGTCGAGACGATGTGGCTGATGATGCCGAAGGCCGGCAGGATCATGATGTACACTTCGGGATGGCCGAAGAACCAGAACAGGTGCTGGTAGAGCACCGGATCGCCGCCGCCCGACGGATCGAAGAAGGTCGTGCCGAAGTTGCGGTCGGTCAGCAGCATCGTGATCGCGCCCGCGAGTACGGGAAGGGTGATCAAAAGAAGAAAAGCGGTCACCAGCATGCCCCAGGCGAAGAGCGGCATCTTGTGCAGCGTCATGCCCGGAGCGCGCATGTTCAGGATCGTGGTGATGAAGTTGATCGCACCCAGGATCGAGGAGGCGCCGGACAGGTGCAGCGCGAAGATCGCGAAATCAAAGGCCGGCCCGGGATGACCGATGGTGGAGAGCGGCGGATAGGCGGTCCAGCCGCCGCCGAAGCCTAGCGAGCCCGGAGCGCCCTCGGAGAACAGGGACAGGATCATCAGGCAGAAGGCGGCCACGAGCAGCCAGAAGGAGATGTTGTTCATCCGCGGGAAGGCCATGTCCGGCGCGCCGATCATCAGCGGCACGAACCAGTTGCCGAAGCCGCCGATCAGAACCGGCATGATCACGAAGAACACCATGATGAGGCCGTGGCCGGTCACGAAGACGTTGTAGGCCTGCGGGTTGGCGAACCATTGCAGGCCGGGCTCCTGAAGCTCCAGGCGCATGCCGATGGACAGCAGCCCGCCGGTGATGCCGGCCACGAAGCCGAAGATGAGGTAGAGCGAGCCGATGTCCTTGTGGTTCGTGGAATAGAACCACCGCCGCCAGAAGGTGGGATAGTCGCCGTGGTCGGCTGTGCCGGCATGCGCCGTGTGAGCCATGATGGTGCTCCTGACGCCCCCTGAGACTGCATTCCGACGCTTCGCCTGTTGCCCTCGGGCTGGGGCGCCGCCTTGTCCGTTCGCGCCGGCAAAACCGGCAGGCTGTCGAGGTTAGGGTGGGCGTTCCAGAGCGCAACCCAGGTAAAATGCGTAGGCCGTCTGGCCATGAAATGCCTTGGCCAGCCTGGAACTGCCGGACCTCCGTCCTATTATGCCTTCGACGTTCCGACGAACCATTAGGGAGTCTATGATGCGTCTCGCCCTTCTCGTGCCTGTTGTCCTGGCGCTCAGCCCCGCGGCCGCCCAGGCCCAGGATGCCGCCAACGGCGAAAAGGTGTTCGCCCAATGCCGCGCCTGCCACCAGATCGGCCCCACGGCCAAGAATGCCGTCGGTCCGCACCTGAACGGGCTCATCGGCCGCAAGGCCGGCACGGTGGAGGGCTACAACTACTCGCCGGCCAACAAGAACTCCGGCCTGACCTGGGACGAGGCGACCTTCTCCGAGTACATCAAGGATCCCAAGGCCAAGGTGCCCGGCACCAAGATGGTCTATGCCGGCCTGAAGGACGAGAAGCGCATCGCCGACCTGATCGCGTACCTCAAGCAGTTCGATGCCGCGGGGCAGAAGTCCGCGGAGCTTGTGAACCCTCAGCAGCTCGCGGCCCGGTAAGCTCCCCAGCGGCAGGCATGGAGGCCGCAGGCGGACGGGAGCGAACCATACCCGTTCCTGCCGCCGGGTTCCTTCATGCACCTCCACCGATCCGCCAAGCGCAACCATCCCGGTTGCGTTCCACAGGCTCCAGGAGAGACATCGATGTCCGATTCTTGGCTTCCTTCGCTGGTGACAGCGACACCCCAGGAGGGGTTCGACCTCGCCGTCAGGCTCTCACGGATGGGTGTCAAGCTGACCCAACCCTCCGATCAGGTGCGCGACAAGCTGCGGGCGGCCTATGAGCAGGATTCCGCCCAGCTCATCGCCATCTCGCAGGTCATCGCCATCCACTTCCAGACGATAGCGGCGGCGAACAACCATTGGCGGTCGTGACGGGCAGCGACATCCGTTGCGGCCTTTGGCGACACACTCTCCGCGCAGGCGGCGTCAACAGCCGCTCGGCCCGCATGGGCGAGAAGGTGAAGCTCGCCTGCTGACCGTTGGAAGGGGCAGGGACACTAGCGCCGCGCGGCCCGCCGGTGGCTTCGCCGGGGCTTCGGCTCCGGCGCGGTGTCCTGGTATAGCACCCGCGCCACGGCCTCGACATCGGCGATGACCAGCCGGCGCCGGGAGCGCCGGATCTGCCGCTGCGTCTCCCAGGCGCGCAGCGTCCGGCTCACGGTGGGCAGGGTGCTGCCGATGAGGTCGGCCAGGTCCTGGCGGCCAACCGGGAACGGGATCTCGACACCATCGTCGGTCTGACGGCCGAAGGTGTCGACGAGCTTGAGGATCGCGCGCGCCAGACGGTGCTCGACCGGCTCGTTCGAGAGGTCCCGCAGCCGGTCCTCCATCTCGCGCAGGCGTGTCTCCAGATCGTGGATGACATTGAACGCCACGCGCGGCTGCCGGTCGATGAAGGTCCTGAGCAGCTCCGAGGGCCATTGCAGCTCCACGCCGTCCATGACCGCCACGGCATCCACGGGATAGAACCTGTCCAGCAGGGCGGGGCTGCCGAAGACCTCGCCGGGCCGGACATACTTGACGATGACCCGAGCCCCCTTGGGTGTGGTCTGCATCAGCTTGGCGGCGCCGGAGGCGAGCACATGCACCGAGCGGGCGGGCTGCCCGGCCGTGAAGAGCACCTCGTCGGCATGCACCGTCCGCCGCTGCGCCTGCCGCAGCAGGTCGGCGGCAATCTCCGGCGCAAGCCCGGCCAGAAGGCCTATGGTCTCCACACCATCACGCATGGGCTCGTCCCGGTCTCCGGCATCTGTTGGTTCATCGCTGGACCAACGCGCGGGCCCGGGCCGTTCAGTCAGGAGCATCGTTCAACCCACAAAGCCAACGAGGTGAATCCTCCCGCCGGGTACGTCGCCCGTACCGGAGGCTTGTCCGGCATGAGCGCGAACGCACGCGTGCGGGCCAGGAGCTCCTCCATCACGACGCGCAGCTCCAGCCGGGCCAGCTCCGCTCCCGGGCAGACATGGATGCCGGCGCCGTAGAGAAGGTTGTGCGCCGAATCCCGGTCAAGCCGGAATTCGTCCGGATCGCCGAAGACGGCCTCGTCGCGGTTGGCCGAGGCCCAGATCAGGCTGATGCGCGCCCCTGCCTCCAGCCGACGGCCGCCGATCTCCACCGCCCGCGTCGTCATCCGGCGGTTGGCTATCAGGGGGGCATGGATGCGCAGGATCTCGTCGATGGCGGCAGGCAGCAGCGAGGGGTCTTCCCGGATGCGCCGCTGCAGGTCGGGATGGGCGGCCAAGTAGTGCGCCAGGATCCCGACGCTCGCCGCGATGGTGCCCAGCTCGCCCACGGTCCAGTTGCGCACGATGCTGACGATCTCCTCGTCCCTCAGCGGCCGATCCCCGATCCGCTCGCGGAGCAGGCGGGTGGTCACGTCGTCCGGCGCGGCGTTGCCGGCCTTGCGGCGCGCGTCCAGCAGGCCCCTGACAAAGCCGTCGAACTCCAGCGCCACGGCCGCGGTGGCGGCCCGGTCGCCGGAGAGCGTCGCCTCCTGGTTGCGATGGGTCCATTGCCGCAGCGGCTCGTGCAGCTCCGCCGGCCAGCCCATGAAGGCGCACTGGATCCGCAGGGCGAAGTCTCGGGCGAAGCCGCCCATCAGCTCGACCCCGCCGCCGGCCGGGAGCTGGCCCACCAGATCGGCGGCAACGCCCCGGCAGACCGGCTGGAAGGCCCGCACCCGCTCCGGCGCGAAGTACGGCTCGATGAGCGCCCGGTACGCCGTGTGCTCGGGCGGATCCATGCCGTTGGGCACGGAGGGGTGGCGGGAGACGACATTGCTGAAGGTGCCGTGGTCCTCCAGCACCCGCAGCACGTCGGCGTGCCGGAACACGGACCAGTGCAGATAGTCGCTGCGGGCCACGGGGCAGCGGCCGCGCATGCGGTCGTAGGCGGCGATCTGGTCGTCGAAAACCGCCGGGGACCGCGGATCCCAGTCAGGCTGTCGGTTGTTGCTCATGGGAATGATCTGGTGGAACGGATGGTATGGGTTCTGTTGGCCCGCTCGGAGGCGGGCGGCTGTCATCGCGGCGTCAGGCGCGGAGCAAGAGTCGAGGCGCCGGCCACCGCAGGTTCGGACCCGCCCCGAAGGCGCTGCCGCAGCGCCATGAGGCCGACGGCAATCGGCAGCCCGATCATGGCTCCCAGGAGCGCGAGCCCTGCAGCGAAGGCCATCAGGGCCATTCCGGCCAGCAGCGCCGCGACGGCGAGCCCCTGACCGAGAGGGCGCAGCAGGGGACGATCAGACGGGACGGGCATCGGCAGGCTCCAGGACAGGCAACGCGTGCTTGTTGCACCATCGGCGGCACGCCTGCTTTGCGGCACAGCAAACAAAAACGCGATCATGCGCGGGGCCGGGCGAGCAGCGGCCCGTCGCCCAGGCCGTGCGCCGGGCGCCGGACCACCCTCCCTCCGGCAGCTTCCTTACCGAGAACCGCGGGCGCAAGCGCGACAAGGGCCAGCAGGAGCAGAACGACCGCCGCGAAGTACGGGGCGCCCCAGATGATGGAGGGGCCGGGTTGGGCCACGCCCGCGGCGAAGCTCGCGGTGAACAGAACTGGGCCGATAAGGCCGCTCACCCCGCGCAGGCTGTTGAGCGCACCCTGCAGCCGCCCCTGCTCCGACGCCGCGATCCGTTGCGTCATCAGGCTCTGGGCCGCCGGGCTGAACAGCCCCCACAAGGCCGCCAACGGAATCGCGAGCCAGATCCATCCCCCGCTCGGGGCGAGGCCGAAGAGCAGGGAGCCGGCGGCGCCGCAGGCGAGGCCCGCCACCATGGTCGGCCGCTCGCCCAGCCGCGGCACGACACGGCGCACGAGCCCGCCCTGCACCACGGCCGAGGCGACACCCACGGCGGCCAGGGCAAGGCCGATGGTGACCTGGCCCCACCCGTAGCGGTGGCCGGCGTAGAGCACGAACACCGCCGGGAAGACCTCGTGCGCCAGGTTGGAGAGGAACAGCACCGCCGAGACCCGGAACACCTCCGTGTTCGACCGCAGCAGCCGCAGGGCGGCCACGGGGTTCGCCTTGCGCCAGGCGAACGGCGTCCGCCGCTCCCGCGGCAGCGACTCCGGCAGCACGAAGATGCCGTACAGCGCGTTGGCCAGGCACAGCCCCGCCGCCACCCAGAACGGGAGGCGCAGGTCGATGGCGCCGAGCATGCCGCCAAGCGCCGGCCCTGCAATGAAGCCGAAGGCGAACGCCGCGCCGATCACGCCGAACCCGGCCGCGCGGCGGTCCGCGTCGGTGATGTCGGCCACATAGGCGAAGGCGGCGGTGAAGCTCGACGAGGCGAGGCCGCCCGCGGCGCGTCCGACCAGGAGCCAGCCCACGCCGGGAGCGACGGCCATGAGCAGGTAATCGAAGCCGAGCGCCAGGTTGGACAGCAGGATGACCGGACGGCGCCCGACGGCGTCGGACAGCGCGCCCAGAACAGGGGCGCCGAAGAACTGCATCACAGCCCAGGTCAGGCCGAACAGGCCGTAGACCTGCGCCGCGCTGACGGCCTCGCCCCCAAGGAAGTCCTGCACCAGGCGCGGCAGGACCGGGATGATGATGCCGAACGCCAACAGGTCGAGGGCGACCGTGATCACCAGGAAAGGCAAGGCTGCGCGGCGGGGACGACGGGATTGCATGGGCAGATGTCTCATCAGGTGTTCGAGGACGGCGGGTTCACAGGGAGATGGTGCGCTAGGGCGATCCGGTCGCGGCCGGATCCTCGCCTTGCCAGCGGCCCTGGCTCTTCAGGGCGTCCGCCACCTCGCGCGGCATGTAGTTCTCGTCGTGCTTGGCCAGCACCGTGTCGGCCTTGAACACGCCGGCCGGATCGAGCATGCCCTCGGCGACGACGCCCTGCCCTTCGCGGAACAGGTCGGGCAGGAGGCCCCGATACTGCACGCCCACCGCCCCGTTCGCATCCCCGATTCGGAAGGCGATGACCTGATCCCTGCCCCGTTGGACCGAGGCCTCCTGCACCAAGCCGCCGAGGCGGAAGCGGACACCGGGCGCAACGCCCTTCGCCTCGACTTCGCTTGGGGTGTGGAAGAACACGATGGTGTCGCGCATGGCAAACGAAACGAGGCCGAGCGCGGCGGCGATGGTGGCCAGTCCGGTCCCGATCAGGGTCAGGCGCCTTTGCTTGCGGGTCATGCGTCAGGTCTCCAGGCTTGCGGTCGCGCCCTTCTGTAGCACCGGCGCGCCGACCTGAATTTGACCGAGCGCAAGCACCTTGCCCTCGAAGACTTTGGGGAGGCGGAGAGGCCATGCCATTCAGCCGCAGCCGACGGGCTCGGGCCGCACCCGTCATGTCCGGCTGGGCCGTGGGCGCGTGATCAGGTAGAGCGCGACACCACCCATGATGAGCGCCAGGATCAGATGCACAGGCCTGCTGTCCGTGGACCACAGGATCGTTGCGTAGGAGAGGCCAAGCGCGCCGACAGCCACCGCCTTCGCGGAAAGCGAGATGGCCCCCTCGTCGCGCCAGTTCAGGAGCAGGGATCCGAACCTTGGGTGGCGGTAGAGCCGCTCGGCCCGCTCCGGATCGGAGCGGGCAAAGCACCACACCGCGAGCAGCAGGAACGGCGTTGTGGGCAGGAGCGGTAGGATGACGCCAAGCACGGCCAGCGTGACGCTCCCGTAGCCGAGACAAAGATGAAGCCGGCGCATGGGATCTAAAGCGGCTGCATCAGGCGACGACGTGGCACCGTTCCGCCTGCAGGGCCTTGATCGTCTCGGTGTTGGGGCAGTAGCGCTGCACCACGGGCGCCCACCCTCGGTCGAGGTCGCGCCGGCAGCGCCGGGCGGCCTCGCAGCCGGAGCAGACGAGGCTCATGTCGCGCATGACGTCCGGATGCGTGCGCCCGATCCTCTCGGAGGCAAGCCCGACGGCATCCAGGAGCCGCGGCAGCTCCTCTCCGGCCCTGCCGCCGCGCGCCGTCAGGCGGGTCAACTGGTCCGGGGAAAGCCCGACGTCCCGGGCCAACGCCGCAAGTCCGTCCGCATCGAGAGAGGTCAGTTCCCGGCCGGCCTTTCGGCCGGAGCGCCAGTGCGTGATCGTGGTCATCAAACCCATGGGAGCCTCCATGCTGTTCGACAATGGTGCCACAGGCTGGCGCCGCGACTTTGCTCCGGCGCAAATTGGCAGGCGATATTGCCGCTGTGATCATCGCTGCGCAAGGCACGGACGGTGTCCTGAAGCCCTACCAAGCCTCGGCCTGGACGCCCTGCCCTATGCAAGCGGATGCGAGCGGCTCCTGATCCCGACCGGGCGGCAGTAACCGGCCTTCGCGCATCCGGAGCATCCGAGGGCCATGCCGCGCATCGACCTGTCGGCCCTGCCGTCCGCGGTCCCCTCCTGCCCAAAGGACTCCGGCGCGCCCATGAGGCTCAGAGGGACCGGCTTCACCGGTCCCTCGGCCGCGCGGCAGGTTCCTCACGGACCGGCGGGCCAGCGGGCCGCGACAAGCTCGGGCTCCGCCCTGGCGGAAGCAGGCGGCCCTGCGATGGCGGCCCGCAGGTCCGCCAGGAACCGCTCGCGGTCCGCCCCGTGCTCGCGGCACGCGTCGTCCACGGTGTGGAAGCAGGCAATTGGGCAGCCGACGCAGCGCATCTTGTGGTTCAGGAAAACCCGGATGGTCGCCGGCCATCGCCGCATGATGTCATCAACGAGCTGGGTGGATTCGACAGGCATGATCGCCTCCAAAGTCGCGTTCTTGCATGGCCCCACGGTTAGCAGGTCCGGTGCCGGCGCTCTTTGCGCGGCGACAACAACCGGTCCGCGCCGGCCGGCCAATCGGTGTTTTGTTTGAGGCAGGGCAAAGAAGACGACGGATCAGCCAGCCAAGGTCGCGCCGTCGAAACGGGAGGTCGAGGATTGCCGATGGGCGCCGTGCGCGTCGGTGTCAGGTCGCCTTCCCGTGGGGACGACGGTCCGGTGAGCAGCCTGTCCGGTGTCCCGATCCCATCATCACTCGCGGCCCGAAGCTTCCAGGCCGCGCACCAAGGAACGCTGTCCGATGTGCAATTGCAATGTCACCGAAACCGTCATCGACGTCCGCCAGATCATGCCGCGGATGCGCCATCCCCTGATCTTCAACACCTTCGACCAACTCGCCCCCGGCGAGGCGTTCCTGCTCGTCAACGACCATGACCCCAGGCCACTGTTCTACCAGTTCAATGTCCAGCGTCCGGGCGCGTTCGGCTGGGACTACCAAGAAGAGGGGCCGGAGCTCTGGCGGGTCCGCATAAGCCGCGCCGCCTGAGCGAGCCCGGCGGCGGATCAGATATGGACCGCATCGGGCTCCACCTCCCGGGCGGGCCTGCGCCAGTCAAGGAGGCCAACCAATGATCGAGTTCTGCGTCGCGCTGGCCACCTTTCTGGCGGCCCATCTGATCCCGGCGAGCCGCGGCCTGCGGGCTCGCCTGATCCTGCTTATGGGCCGGACAGCCTATCTGACCGTCTATTCGATCCTGTCTCTCATCCTGCTCGGTTGGCTGATCATGGCCGCCCAACGCACCGACACCGTGTGGCTGTGGGATCCGGCCCCGTGGCAGTGGCATGTTCCGTTCATCGTCATGCCGGTCGCGGCATTCCTGTTCGTCGCCGGCCTCCTGTCGGCCAATCCGCTCTCGATCTCCCTGCGCGGCGGCAGCGAGCCTGGCCCAATCACGGCCATCACACGGCACCCGGTCCTGTGGGCCTTCCTGCTCTGGGCGGCGGCTCACATCCCACCGAACGGAACCGCGGTCGCGCTCCTGCTGTTCGGCGCGATGGCCCTGTTCTCGCTGCTCGGGTTCATCCTGCTTGACGTCAAGGCCTGCAAGCGCCTCGGCCCGGAGCGCTGGCGCGAGCTGGCTGTTGGAACCTCCGTCCTTCCCTTCGCAGCGCTCCTCTCGGGACGGGCCCGGTGGCGCTCATTGCGGCCGCTGTTCGTGCCCGCGCTGATTGCCGCTGCCCTGTACGCCTGGTTCGTTCTGCAGGGACACGCGCTTCTCATCGGCGTGGATCCCCTCGCCGGCCTCACGGCCCTGGGATAGCTCTGCCGGACGGTGGGGGCGGATCCCGGCAGGCCAGTCCGAGGATCTTACTGCGTGAGGAAAAGGACGGCCGCAATCACGACCGACATGGTCACCGCCGTGATCGTGCCGGTCGGGCGCAGCACCCCCATCCGGTACAGCATGACGGCGAAGATGACGATCAACGGCGTCGCCATCACCAAACCAACCTGGGCGTCACCCATCAGAGGGCTCTCCTGTGTTCAAAGCTGTCCCTCTATGGCCGAGAACGCGCGGGATTTGTTTGAGCCACCGCAACGAAGAATGCGGTACCGGGCGGTACGAGGCGCCATCGGCCCACCCGCCCTGAAGGAATAAAGCCATGGATCCGGCAACAGCGGCGAACGCTGCGCAGGAAGACCGCCCCTGGGGCGCCCTCTCGGACCTGCCCGGGCACCCGATGATGTGGGTGCTCATCCTGACCGAGGTCGTCACCTTCGGTCTTCTCTTCCTCACCTTCGCGGTCACAAAGGCCGTCCATTCCGATCTCTTCGCGGCGGGCCAAGCGCAGCTCGACCCGGTTCTCGGGGGCATCAACACCCTTGTCCTGATCACCAGCGGCTGGCTGGCCGCCCTGGCGGTCGAGGTCAGGTCCACCGGGCAGCGTGGGGCGGCGCGGCTGCAGCTCGGGGGAGCGATGGCGCTGGGGCTCGTCTTCATCGTCATCAAGGTCGCAGAGTACGCCGCGAAGGCCCAGGCAGGCATTGGCCTGGAGACCGACACGTTCTTCACGCTCTACTTCCTTCTGACCGGATTCCACCTCCTCCATGTCGTGCTCGGCATCGTCATCCTGGCCGCCGTCGCGCTCTCGGACAGCATCGAGAACCTGAAGACCGGCACTGCCTTCTGGCACATGGTCGATCTGGTCTGGGTCGTGATGTACCCGCTCGTCTACCTGATTGGATAATGCCATGACCCAGACCGCCGCGCGCCAGGTCACCCGCGCCTGGGGGCTCCTTGTTCTGCTCACCCTTCTCAGCCTCGGTGCAGGCGGTTCCGGCTGGACGGGACTGGCGGCCAACGGGCTGATCCTCGCCGCCGCCTTCGCCAAGGGACGCTGGATGCTGATGGACTTCCTCAAGCTGCGCGGCGTGCCTGCCGGTTGGCGGGCCCTGTTTCTCTGCTGGCTGGCGCTGGTCACCGTCATTCCGTGGGCCACCGCTGCCCTTCCCCTGCTGCGCGGCTGAGACGGGCTTTCGTCGCAACGCTTGCTCCAGCGCAAAGAGCAGGGCTGCTGCTCCTGTCATCCAATGGGCGCGCACGCCGCACCTGTGCCTCCCTGCTCTTCAAGAAAGGAACCCGTGATGGCTGAAGCCCTCACCAAATCGGCGGCAAGAAACGTGTTCTACGGGGGCTCGTTCTTCTTCTTCGCCATCTTCGTGGGCCTGACAGCCCATAGCCACTACTACATGAACACCACGTCCACCGACGTCTCCACGCTGACCGACTCCGTCGCCCGCGGCAAGCACGTGTGGGAGAAGCACTCCTGCATCAATTGCCATTCGATCCTGGGAGAGGGAGCCTATTTCGCCCCCGAACTCGGCAATGTTTGGGATCGCTATGGCGGCAAGGAAGACCCGGTTGGCGCCCGCGAGACGCTGAAGGCCTGGATGGCGGCCCAGCCGACCGGCATCGAAGGCCGCCGCCAGATGCCGCAATTCAACCTGACCGACCAGGAACTCGACGATCTCGCGGACTTCCTGGAATGGACCAGCCGCATCAAGACCCAGAACTGGCCGCCGAACAAGGCCGGCTGAGACCAGGATCGTCATCATGAAATATCAAACACAGAAGGTGGCCCTGCTCTATTTCTATGGAGCGCTGGCCCTGTTCATCGCCCAGGTCCTGTTCGGTGTTCTCGCCGGCACGATCTATGTTCTTCCCAACACACTTTCCGAACTTCTGCCCTTCAACGTCGTCAGGATGATCCACACCAACGCGCTGATCGTCTGGCTGCTGATCGGCTTCATGGGCGCAACCTACTACCTGGTTCCGGAGGAAACCGAGACCGAGCTCTTCAGCCCGCTTCTCGCGAAGATCCAGTTCTGGATGTTCTTCGGCGCGGCCGGTATCGCGGTGGTTGGCTACCTGTTCAAGATCCACGAGGGACGTGAGTTCCTTGAACAGCCCTTCATCATCAAGGTCGGCATTGTCGTCGTGTGCCTGATGTTCCTGTTCAACATCACCATGACGGCGCTCAAGGGGCGCAAGACCGTCGTCACCAACATCCTGCTCTTCGGCCTGTGGGGCGTGGCGATCTTCTTCCTGTTCGCCTTTTACAACCCGATCAATCTCGCGGTCGACAAGATGTACTGGTGGTACATCGTGCATCTCTGGGTCGAGGGCGTCTGGGAGCTGATCATGGCCTCCGTGCTCGCCTTCCTGATGATCAAGCTCAACGGCATCGACCGCGAGGTGGTGGAGAAGTGGCTCTATGTCATCGTCGGCATGGCGCTGTTCTCCGGCATCCTCGGCACGGGCCACCACTTCTACTGGATCGGCGCCCCCGGCTACTGGCAATGGATCGGCTCGCTGTTCTCGACGCTTGAGGTCGCACCGTTCTTCACCATGGTGGTGTTCACCTTCCAGATGACCTGGAAGGCCGGCCGCAAGCACCCGAACCGGGCAGCGCTGCTGTGGTCCATCGGCTGCTCCGTGATGGCGTTCTTCGGCGCGGGGGTCTGGGGCTTCCTGCACACCCTGTCGTCGGTGAACTACTACACCCACGGCACGCAGGTCACCGCCGCGCATGGGCACCTCGCCTTCTTCGGCGCCTACGTGATGCTCAACCTCGCCCTCATGGCTTATGCCATGCCGCAGATCCTGGGTCGTCAGCCCTACAACCAGATGCTCAGCATCGTGAGCTTCTGGATCATGTGCACGGCGATGTCGGTGATGACCTTCGCCCTCACCTTCGCGGGCGTCATCCAGGTCCATCTGCAACGCGTGCTCGGGCAGTCGTACATGGACGTCCAGGACCAGCTCGCCCTGTTCTACTGGATCCGCCTCGGCTCGGGCGTGTTCGTGCTGATCTCGGCGATCATGTTCGTCTACGCGGTGTTCGTCCCCGGGCGCGAGAAGGCGCCACGCCTGACGCAAAGTCTGCAGCCCGCAGAGTGAGCGTCTCCTCGGGGCGGCTGTCGCAAGCCGCCCCGTTTCCAGAATCCCCTATTCAAGGAATCTCCCCATGAAGCCGCTTCTTCATGCCGTGCCGCAGCCGGCCTTCGACCTGCCCTATTACGTTCCTGCCGGCAACGAATGCGCTCTGTTCGAGCTCGCCTGGAGCAAGCGCCTGCCCCTGCTCCTCAAAGGTCCGACCGGCTGCGGCAAGACCCGGTTCGTCGCCCACATGGCGTCGAGGCTCGGCCTGCCGCTCCACACGGTCTCCTGTCATGACGATCTCACGGCCGCCGACCTCACCGGCCGCTACCTTCTCAAGGGCGGTGACACGGTGTGGGCGGACGGCCCTCTGACCCGCGCCGTCCGGGAAGGCGGCATCTGCTATCTTGACGAGATCGTGGAGGCCCGCAAGGACGTCACCGTGGTGCTGCATCCGCTCACCGACGACCGCCGCATCCTGCCGCTCGACCGGACGGGTGAGGAGCTGCAGGCGCCGGACTCCTTCATGCTGGTCGTGTCCTACAATCCCGGCTACCAGACCCTGCTCAAGTCGCTGAAGCCCTCGACGCGTCAGCGCTTCGTCGCCATCGAGTTCGACTTCCTGCCCATCGACCACGAGATCGCCGTCGTAGCAGCGGAGAGCAGCCTGTCCACGGAGCGTGTCCGTCCGCTTCTGCTGCTGGCCCGCCGCCTGCGGGCACTGAAAGGTCAGGATCTGGAGGAAGGCGTGTCCACACGCCTGCTGGTCTACTGCGCGTCCCTGATTGCGGCAGGCCTCCCGGCGGAAGAAGCCGTGCTCGCCACCATGATCGAGCCGCTGACCGACGAACTCGACGTCAAGAAGGCCCTGATTGAGGTCGCCCGCGCGACGCTCGCCTGATCCGGAGACACGCCATGCTCGACTTTCTGGAGCTCGAAGAAACCGTCGGCCAGTTCTGGCACCGGCTGGTCGGCCGTGCGGTCACCTACCCGCGCTACCCCGAGCTTGGCGTCTCCCTCGATGAGGTCCGCGGATCCCTCGCCGTTTTCTTCCGTGGGCTCGGCGGCGAGGCCGGCGTACAGCTCGCGGGCACTGCCGCCCGCGCCTCGTCCCACCGCCTGAATTTTCTTCAGCGGCTCGGGGTCACCGAGGAGCGGCTGGAGCAGCCGGGACGGGACGCGGCCACCCTGTTCCTGCCGCCGAGGATCGAGCTGTTTCCGTCGAGCGTGCTCAACCGATCACTGTACCTGTGGCTGGCGGCCTACTTCGCCCATGTGCCGACAAGCCCGATCACCGAGGCCGATCCGCTGCGCCGGGACCTTATGGTCCTCCGGCGGGTGCAGGAGACGGTCGCCGCCGTCCTGGCGGAGTGCCCCGGACTGACGCCAACGTACAACGAACTCTGCACCGCCATGCGCGAGGCGCGGCCGCAACGCCCCCTGCCGGCCGCTGAGAGCAGGATCGAGCAGATCGTGCTCTCGCTGCTGGGCGCCGCCGATGCATCGCCGCCTGCCCTCTGGAACACCGCCGCCGGCGACGCGGCCCTGCCGCGGCAGGCCCCTGCCGGCTACCAGCTTTTCCTGCCCGTCCCGCTCTGGGGCGACACCTGGGCCCGCGAAGGCGGTGAGCCGGGCCGCAACAGCGACGAGCCCGCCGGCCCGAGCGATCTCGCCGCGTCCGACACGCGCAAGCGCTTTGCCGCAAGGCGCGAGGCCGATCAGGCCCAGCGCAGCGATCCGTTCATCCTCAACCGGTTCGAGAAGATCCTGGCGATGGCGGAGATGGTCAACGTCAACCGGCCCTCCGACGATGACGAGGACGAGAACGCCGAAAAGGCCCTGGACGAGATGGAGGAGATTCCGCTCTCCAAGCACAAGGGCAAGCCCGCCACGAAGCTCAAGTTCGACCTCGACCTGCCGCCCGAGGCCGTCGACACCACGAGCCTGACGGCCGACCTGACCTATCCGGAGTGGGACTACACCCGCAAAGCCTACCTGCCGAGCCATTGCCGCGTGCTGGCAGCCCCTGCCTCCGAACAGGGTGAGGCCTGGGACGCTGATGACGAGGCCCGCCGGATGATCCGGCGGGTTCGCCGGCAGTTCGAGGCGCTGCGGCCGAAGCACGAGGTTCTTCGGGCGCAGCCGGACGGCGAGGAGCTCGACATTGATGCACTCGTGCGCGCCCGCAGCGATCTGCTTTCGGGGGGCTGCGGCTCGGATCGGGTCCATCTCGCCAGCAAGCGCCAGGCCCATGATCTCGCCGTGACGCTGCTGGTCGATGTCTCGCTCTCCACCGATGCCTGGATCGACAACAGGCGCGTGCTCGACGTGGAGAAGGAGGCGCTCATGGTGCTGGCGCACGGAATGGCCGCCTGCGGCGACTCGCATTCCATCCTGACCTTCACCTCGCGGCGGCGCACCTGGGTGCGGGTGGAGACCGTGAAGGACTTCGACGAGCCCATGAGCCAAGCCGTGGTGCGACGCATCTCGGCGCTGAAGCCCGGCTACTACACCCGCATCGGGGCGGGTATCCGCCACGCCACGGCGAAACTCGCGGAGCGTCCAAACCGGCAGAAGCTGCTGCTGGTGCTCACCGACGGCAAGCCGAACGACATCGATTATTATGAGGGCCGCTTCGGCATCGAGGACACGCGCAAGGCCGTCATGGAGGCGCGCCGCGCCGGCGTCACCGTGTTCGGCGTGACGGTGGACCGTGAGGCGCAGTCCTACTTCCCCACCCTCTTCGGCCGGGGCGGCTATGCCATCGTCGGTCAGGTGGCGAAACTCCCTTCCGCCCTTCCGGCGATCTACCGGCATCTCGTTCGATAGACAGCGGAAGCACCGGCGAACCTAGCCTCGGCCGCGAACGCCGTCCCCGGCCGCGCGGCTGGGCAGATGCAAAGCCTTCGGCCCAATGTTGAGACCGATCTGCAGACTGTCGGCGATGCGCCTGGCACGGTCGATGAGGAACTCCGCAACATCAGGCTCGCAGACCTCACGAGCCGCCGCCTCGAAAAGGGCGAGCCAGCGCTCAAAGTGCCCCTCCATCAGGGCCATGCCCCTGTGGGCCGCCTGCGGCTTGCCCTGGTACCGCCCTGTCCGGAGGGCGACGGACGACCAGAAGTCGATCATGATCGCCAGATGCTCGCTCCAGCGATGGGACAGGGCCCGGCGGAAGATCGGTCCCAACTCCTCGTCCTGCAGAACGCGGCCGTAGAAGGTCTCGACCAGGCGCCGGATCAAATCCTCGGTCACGCCCCTTGCCGGCTCGATCAGGGAAATCGCGGTCGTTGAATTCATGCCAAAAGATGCCTTCTGAATTCCTCTTTGCTTAAGATCAAAAAGATGTACTTTAAATGCATCTTTGAGGAGTTCGAATGAGGCTGACGTCCCACACCGACTTTGCGCTGCGCCTGCTGATAAGCCTCGCCGTCGTCGAAGAGCGCCTCGTCACCATCGAGGAGCTCGCAAGGCGTCACGGGCTGTCCCGCAACCATCTGATGAAGGTGGCGCAGACCCTGGTCAGCCTCGGCTACGTCACGGGCGTGCGTGGACGCGCCGGCGGCCTGAAGCTCGCCCGGCCCGCCTCCACGATCCGCATGGGCGAGGTCGTTCGCGCCCTGGAGGACGACACCCTTCTGGTGGAGTGTCTGGGCGACGGACCGACCACCTGCATCCTGAGCGGCGCCTGCCTGCTCACCCACACCATGGGCCGCGCCATGGAGGCCTTCTTCGCCTCGCTCGACGAGGTGACGCTGGCCGACTTGGCCGCCCCGCGCATGGCCCTCCGCCAGCGCCTCGGGGTCGGCGAGGGAAGCGACCGCGGCCTTGCCGCCACTGCCTGAGATCAACACATCTAACGGAAGGAAATAAGAGCCATGACGACCAAAGCCATTCTGACCGCCGTGCTCCTGCTCTCGGCAGCGCCGGCCTCCGCCGAGTGCATCTACAGAAATGCCTACAACCACCTGACCAACGAATACGTCACCGTTCCGGTCTCCTGCCCTCCCGTGAAGGCAAGCCAGACGCCCAAGTACCGCCGCTGGCATGAGTGCCCGGTTCACGAGGAGCGGAATGCCAAGACCGGCGACGTCTACCAGGTGCGGTCCTGCGCATGACGAACCCACCGGTGGCGAAGTGAAGGCCGCCACCGATACGAACGGAACAAGCAAGCCCACAGGAGCCGGGCCGACGTTCGGTTCCTGTGGGCTTCATGATGCCATCACACCGCGCGGCTGTGGGTTCTGCCCGACTGGCCGAGGTAGGCGTCGAACGCGGATGCCACGCTCCGCACCAGGAAGCGGGTGTCGTCATTCACCGACAGCACGCTGCCATCGAGCCGGATGACGCCGTCGCCTTCCAGCATCCGCAGCCGCGGGATCGACTGCAGGATGGTCTCAGGCGCCACGCCGTGCCGGCCGCACACCTGCGCCACGTCGACCTTGAAGTCGCACATCACCCGCTCGATCAGATCGGCCCGCAGGCGGTCGTCTGCCGTGAGGGCATAGCCCTTCGCGGTGGCCAGTTCGCCGCGCGAGATGCGCTCGGCATAGCGGCCCAGCACGACCTCGTTCTGGGCATAGCCCTGCGTCAGCCGTCCGATGGCTGACGCCCCAAAGCCGATCAGCACGTCGCTGGGGTCGGTGGTGTAGCCCTGGAAGTTGCGGTGCAGGACGCCGTCGACCTGGGCCTGCACCATCGTGTCCTCAGGCAGGGCGTAGTGGTCGAGGCCGATCCGGCGGTAACCGGCTTCATCGAGCGCCTCGGCGATGGCCTCGGCCTGCTCGTAGCGGGCGGCGCCGTCGGGCAGCGCGGCCTCGTCGATCTTGCGCTGATGCTTCTTGAACGTCGGGATGTGCGCGTAGCCGAAGACGGAAAAGCGCTCGGGGCGCAGCTCGATGCTCTTGCGCACGGTGTCGACACAGGACGCCACCGTCTGGTGCGGCAGGCCGTAGATCAGGTCGAAGTTGATCCCATGCACACCGGCCTCCCGCAGGCCGTTCGTGGCCCGTGCCGTCTGCTCGAAGCTCTGGATGCGGTTGATGGCCTTCTGAACCACCGGGTCGAAGCTCTGCACGCCGAGGCTGGCCCGGGTGACGCCCGCCTCCCCCAGGGTCTTCGTCATCGTCTTGGTCAGGGTGCGCGGGTCGATCTCGACTGCAATCTCGGTCTCCTCACTGAGGGAGAATTTCTGCCGCATCAGGGCCATGAGGCCGAGCAGCTCGGAGGGCTCCATGATGGTTGGCGTCCCGCCACCGAAATGGACATGGCGGACCGGCAGCGGTCCGGTCAGGCGCTCCGCGACGAGGCCGATCTCCCGGCGGAGGACATCAAGGTAGTCGACAATCGGCGCATCGCGCTGGGTGATGGTGGTGTGGCAGCCGCAGTACCAGCACATCGAGCGGCAGAACGGCACGTGAAGGTACAGTGAAGTGCTCGTCTCGGCCGGCAGGGATGCGAGCCACGTCCCATAGGCCTCGTGCCCCGTGGCGTCGGAGAACTGCGGCGCCGTCGGGTAGCTTGTGTAGCGCGGAAGCCGCTCTTCGCCGTAGCGCGCTCTCAGGTCGTCTTTCATGGTGCAATCCCGTACATGCGGCGGACCATCCTCCGGGAGGCTGTCCGCCCTTGATGCAAGGGGGTGTACGGCAACTTCCGCCGGGGTTCCTTGCGCTTGCTCAATATGATCCGGCGGCTTTCCGACCGCAGTGCATACATCATTTGATCTGGATCAAATCCTTGAGGACGTTCAGCAAAAATCACGCGCCTTCGAGCGCATTCGCCAATGTATTTGCGCTGCAGCAAATAAGCCTGGGAAGCTGAGGAGTACAAAGTCTCCATCCGATGACGGACCAGAACGATCCGCCAGGCGGTCCCATAGAGGAGATGATGATGAAGACCCTGAAGATCCCGGGACGCCGGCCGCTGCTTGCGACCGCTGCCGTTGTAGCCCTTGCCGGCGCAGCCTGGCTCGGCGCCCCGCTCGCAGCCAACGCAGGCGACAAGGTGGCGGCCGCCACGACGCACGCCCACGCTGCCACCGAGGCAGCTCCGGTGAGCGTGGTGCGCCTGCCCACCGATCTTCCGGGCCCCATCGGCAAGCGTGGCCCGCAGCGGGTCAAGGTCGATCTGGAAACCGTCGAGGTGACGGGTGAACTGGCCGACGGCACCAGCTACCACTACTGGACCTTCAACAAGAAGGTTCCCGGTCCCTTCGTCCGGGTGCGGGTGGGCGACACCGTCGAGGTCAAGCTCAAGAACCATGACGACAGCATGGTGATGCACAACGTCGACTTCCATGCGGTCACCGGCCCCGGCGGCGGCGCGAAGGCCACCGAGGCGGCGCCCGGCGAGACCCGCGGCTTCGAATTCAAGGCGCTGAACCCAGGCCTGTACGTCTACCATTGCGCCACCCCGATGGTGGCCCAGCACATCGCCAACGGCATGTACGGGATGATCCTGGTGGAGCCGGAGGACGGCCTGCCGAAGGTCGACCACGAGTTCTACGTCATGCAGGGCGAGATCTACACCGAGCAGGCGTTCGGCACGAAGGGACTCGTGGAGGAGAGCTACGACAAGCTGATCAGCGAGCGTCCCGAGTACTTCATCTTCAACGGCAGCACCGAGGCCCTGAAGAAGAACCCTCTCAAGGCGAAGGTCGGCGAGACGGTCCGGGTCTACTTCGGCGTCGGTGGCCCCAACTACACCTCTTCGTTCCACGTGATCGGGGAGATCTTCGACAAGGCCTACAACATGGGGTCGCTGACCACCGATCCGCTGAAGGACGTCCAGACGATCACCACCCCTCCCGGCGGCGCCAGCGTGGTGGACTTCAAGGTCGAGGTACCCGGCAACTACGTTCTGGTCGATCATGCCCTGAGCCGGGTTGAGCGTGGGCTGGCCGGCATCCTGCAGGTCGAGGGCCCCGAGAACCCCACGATCTTCAAGGACCACAACCCCGAGAAGTCGGCCATGTCGACCAGCGGTCACTGACAGCGGCAATTCGATGTGATGAAAAGTCCGGGCCTGGCCCGGACTTTTTGCGTCTCGTGTTTTTGCGCCAGGGCAACGAAGCCAGGACCGGCATCTGTCTTTCTGGCGTCGCAGGGCAAACACCGCCACCACCTCAAACCCGACGGAGACTGCTGATGAAACCCGAGCTGCACGAGGTCGCCGCTCCCGGCCCGGCCACCCCACCGGCCCCCTCGCCTCTGCTGACGCGCGTGCGCGCCGTCATGGACACCCTCGACCTGGACTGCCGCTGCCGCGGCAAGCTCGACGCCGCGCTGGAGCGGTTCGAGGCCCTGGAGAACCGGCGCCAGCTCCGCGGCCTGATCCTCGATGCCCGCCACCAAGCGGAGCGCATTGGGGCGTTGCTCGAACTCGTCGGTGAGCTCGACACCGTCTCGACAGACGAGACGGACCTGAGCGTATTCCAAGAGATCGCGCTGCTGTTCGAGGACATCAGGGCGGCGGCAACGCGCGGCGCCGAGGACATGGTCCGGGCTGGAGGACTTGACCTGCGTGGCAGCCAAGCGGCCTGACCCGCAAGTCCGGGCGCCGATCATGCCTGTCAGAGGGAGTTCACCGGCCCGGCCGGCGCAGGGCTCCCGGCAGCGCCCGGTCGCCGTAGTCGATGCTGGAGCGCTGCAGGATGCGCCCGGCCGCGTCGACGACAAGGCGCAGCCGCCGACCGGCATGGAAGAACGTGAGCCGGAAACGGCCCTCGTCCTCGCCGATGCCACGCTCGCAGCGGCTGGTGATCGCCCCGCGGCGGAGCAGCTCCGGCACGTGCGACGGCTCCACGCCCAGGCCCTCTCCGAGAACCGAGGCATCAACCTGGATCGTGCCGTCCTGGATCTCGATCTCGGGCATGGGGGCTCCCTTCAGTGATGCGGCCGGACAGAGGAGACGGTTTCGTCAGGCCGCTGACGCGGAGGCTGTGCCCGGCACGAGCGTCAGCAGGACTACATTCGGATCGTCGGCGTGGTCGAGCAGCAGCTGCCGGACGCGGTCCTGCCACAGCCGGCGGAACTCCTGGGCTTCCGCCGGGGAGGCCTCGCCGCCAAGCACCCGCTGGAACAGCGGTCGGGCGTCGGCATGAAGCGGCACGGCGGCGGAGTTCAGGCTCGCGATGACGCCCTCGCCCGTATCGCGACGGGTGAACTGGATCTCCCCGTCGATGGCGGCCCCGAAGGCGAGCCGGTCACGGCGCTCGAACCGTCCTGCGATCCCCTTGAACCCGCCCTCGCCCGCAGCTCCGGTCAGGAGGGTGGCCACCGAAGCCATCACGCCGGCCACGCCCTCGGAGGCGTCCTGGCCCAGCGTGACGTCGATGTCGCCCCGCACCGGGATTCCGCCTTGATACAGATACCTGAGCGCCTGCAGCGTCATGAGGTAGGCGCCGGCCACGGTCGGGCAGGAATGCCCGGCCAGCTTGACCGCATCGAGGTAACTGTACTCGACCAATCCATCTGCGGTGGCGCCGAGGAAGGCGCTCAGGGGATCGTAGAGCGTGAGGCGGGGCGCCTCGTCGAAGAAGCTTGGATAATTCATCGGGACCACCGGATCAGTTGAGCCTTCTCGTTACCGCAGCCGCGCGGCCCGCTCGTTGCTCTGGCTCAATAAGACTGAGGATGGCGGGTAAGGCGGTGCGATGCATGGCGCCAAGTTCCAAACCCTGTCCCTCGGAGGCGTTGGTGGAGAACATCGCGGACGGCGAGCCCGTCGGCAGCTGTCGGACGACGCGGCCATGGCCGGTGCCGTTTGGGTTGCCTGTTATGAGTGGCTGCCCTTGTCCCTGGCGAGGTCGGCCCGCAGCGCCGCGATCTCGGCCCGCAGGGCGGCCAGGTCGGCGCCGCTCGCGGTCTCCGCCTCGGGTGCGGCGGCATCACGCTCGACAAAGAACGAGGCGAAGCTTGCGGTGATGTAGCCGAACACGGCAAAGCCATACAGAGACAGCAGAAAGCACAGGATGCGGCCCTCCAGGCTCCGGGGCCAGAACTCGCTTCCCATGGTGGTCAGCAACATCCCGGTCCACCACAGCGCGTCCGCATAGCTGGCGAAGCCGCCCTGAACCTCCGGGGCGGGCTCGAAGGCCAGCATGCCGCCGGCCCCGAGCAGCGTGATCAGGACGGTCAGGACAATGGCATATCCAAGCCCGCGCCGGCTCAGGCTGGCCCGCAGCGCGTTCATACCCCGGTTGGCGGTGCCGACGATGCGCACGAGCCGGAAGCCCCGTGCCGCCCGGGCAAGCTTGAGGAAGCGGAGCCCCCGCAGCAGCCGGAAGGCCGGCACGACCAAGGCGATCACCGTGAGCCAGTTGCGCCTCAGAAACGAAGTCTTGCGGGGAGCAAGCGCAAATCGGATCGCGAACTCGACGATGAAGGCAACCCAGATTGCCGTGCCGAAGACCTCCAGCAGGCGGATGGTCCCCCACACCAGCTCGACGATGACGAGCACGAGCCAGGCAAAGCTGAGCACCATCATCGGTGCTTGCAGCCACTCCTCAAGGTCGTGGAGCGTGCTCCAGCGCTCCTCCACCTCGTTCTCACGGGGCGTGTCGTTCATGATCCGGGCACTCCTGTTCAGGGTCAGATGCCGGTGAGAACGGCGGCGTCCATCGGGCGGGTCCGTGGGAACTGACAGGACAGCCGGCAGCCCTCCCCCTGAAGCAGCCGGGACTGCACCGCGCTGGGCGTCGTGACAGGCGATGTCCGCCCCCGAACCCGGATCCGGTAGACGTTGCCTTCAGGCGGACCCGCAGGAGGGCTATGACGGTGAAGCGATCATGCAGGTTCGGATCCACGTGCGCCAAGGGTGATCTGCGGCTTGCGCCTCCAAGGCCTAGCTTGTCTAGGCAGCATTAACAGACTTGTTCCCCACGCCAAATGCCAGTCCGGGCCTGTGCAATCCAGAAGGCCCGGACTGGCCCGTGCGGGTTTTCGTGCATTCAGGGGGCCTCACGCCAGAAGCCCGGTTGTTCCCCCGCCCTGCTTCCCTGTACACCTCGTTGTCGTGGCAGCGGATCGCCGTGGTTATTGGGCAAGGGATGGACGCATGTGGGCAGACCGTCGCATTCAGGATCTCTTTGGGATCGAACTGCCGATCATCCAGGCGCCCATGGCGGGTTCGGTTGGGTCCGAGATGGTGGTCGCGGTCTCCGAGGCAGGCGGCCTCGGTTCCCTGCCCTGCGCGATGCTCAGCCCTGAGCAGATGCGGACCGAACTTGGGATCATTCGCCAACGCACCTCGCGACCGATCAACCTCAATTTCTTCTGTCACAACCCGCCACAGGCCGATCCGGCCCGCGAGGCGGCCTGGAAGCGGCGCCTGGAGAGCTACTACGTTGAGCTCGGGCTCGACCCAAGGACACCTGCTCCCGCGGCGGCCCGTGCCCCGTTCGACAGCGCCATGTGCGACCTGGTGGAGGAGTTCGCGCCGGAGGTGGTCAGCTTCCATTTCGGGCTACCCGAGCGAAGCCTTCTGGAGCGGGTCCGGGCGACCGGCGCGAAGATCATCTCCTCGGCCACCACTGTGGAAGAAGCGCGATGGCTTGAAGACAAAGGCTGCAATGCCGTCATTGCGCAGGGCTACGAGGCTGGCGGACATCGCGGCCTGTTCCTGTCTCAGGACATCACCACGCAGGCTGGCACGATGGCATTGGTGCCGCAGGTCGTGGATGCCGTGGCGGTGCCGGTAATTGCCGCAGGAGGCATCGCTGACGCGCGGGGCATCGCCGCCGCCTTTGCTCTGGGAGCCTCGGCGGTCCAGATCGGCACGGCGTATCTGTTCTGTCCCGAGGCCAAGGTCGGCCCGCTCCACCGAGAGGCGCTCAGGCGCGCCAAGGACAACGACACCGTGCTGACCGACGTCTTCACAGGCCGGCCGGCCCGTGGGATCACCAACCGCATCGTGCGCGAGGTCGGCCCGATGTCGGAACTCTCGCCGGAGTTCCCGCTGGCCACGGGTGCCCTCGCTCCCCTCAGGGCCAAGGCCGAGCAGGCTGGATCGGGAGACTTCTCGCCGTTCTGGTCCGGGCAGGCTGGCGCTCTCGGCCGAGAAGCCCCAGCGGGCGACCTGACACGCCAGCTTGCCGCGGAGACGCTTTCGAGGTTGTCCAGGTTGAGCGGCGACGCATGACCATCCGCTCTCCTCAAGGTCGCCACCGATAACATCGCGCCCGCTGTGGAGATGGCGGGAGCTTCGACGGCCTGATGCGAGCTTATGGTTTGGTCCCTTCAAGCGCCTGGGTCAGGAGCCTGTCGAGAATGGCCTCGATGTTTGAGGCCGCAATCCTGTCAGCCATGGCGTCGTCGACCCGGCAGACATCCTTCAGAGCCAGATAGCTCTCCATTCCGGAAGCGGCAGACAGGGACAGAACGAGGAATTGAAACTGCTTCCGGGACAGGCGCGACCGCACGGGAGCGAGCGCATGCTCATACATCGGCAGGCGGCGCCCCCCTCTTATCTCACGGCTGGCATCCCTAGGATCAGCAACAGATGCATCCAACGCCCGCGCCAGGAACAGCCGGAACTTGGTCTCAGATGCACGGGTGAGCGTGAACAGATACCGCTGCACCCGGAGCACTCTCTCCCGCACGTCCTGGGCGTCTCCGACGATCTCCTCAGGGGTGGCGACCTTCGCGTCGAGAGCGGCCTCCAGGACCAAGGTCTCCGACGTGGAGAAGTAGCGGTAGGCTGTCGCCTTGGAGATGCCCGCCTCCTGGGCCGCAGCCAAGACCGTGGCGGGCTCACCGCGCTCCATCACCTGTCGTGCCGCCGCCAGGAGAGCCTGCCGGGTGCGTGCCTTTTGGCTGCTTCGTCCGGTATCGAGACGCAAAGGAGAAACTCTCTTGAGACGCTAGTCTCATTATGATACCGTGGCCTCACGTCCTGAGCAACTGATGCTCGGCGCAGAATGGGAGAGAACGTCATGGCTGCTCCCCAGACCGACACCTACCACCTCCTTGGCAACCTCCTGCGGTTTCATGCCCGCAGTCCGGACACGGGCGGGGCTTACTGCCTCGTGGAAACGCTGACGGCGCCTGGGGCTGGTGCTCCGCCCAACCGGCATCCCTCCGACGACGAAGCCTTCTACGTGCTCGACGGCTCCTTCGAGTTCATGATTGAGGGCGAGACCATCACGGCAACCAGCGGCAGCTTCGTGAAGGTGCCGAACGGAGCCGTTCACGCTTTCAAGAATGTGGGCCAAGCGCCGGGGCGGCTCCTGATCATCAACTCGCCCGGCAGGGTTCATGACGGCTTTTTCAGCGAGGCGGGTGACCCCATGCCGGCCGGCACCCGCGAACTTCCACCGCCATCAGGCGAGCCTGACATCCCGCGCGTCCTGGAGATCGGCAGGAGAAACGGCCTGGAGTTCCTCCTTCCTCCTGCGGAAGGTTAGCTGGCCTTGCGTCCAGCCCCAGTGGCAGCGGCTTGATGGCCGGTTCCATGCGCCCAACGATCTCGCCGTCACCGCACAGGCAGTGCAATTGGATCGGTGCCGCCTCTTCCTTGGCGGGCCATACATGCTCCAGCTTGCACGTGGTTGCTCCCGTCAGACCTAGAGCTCCTCGATGCTTCGTGGCTCTCTGATCGAACGGCCGTTCTCCTGGCGGCGTGCGTTGCCCCGGACCTCATAGGCCTTCAGCCGGGCGCGCATAATCGAGCCGAGCGGGCGGTGGGCAGCAAGGCTGTGCGAGGGGCAGAACAGCAACTCCTCGTCCAGGGCCTGGCGCCTGGCATCGAAGGCTTCCTGCGGCGGCAGGATCAGGCGGGCAACCGGCCGATACGGGCTCTCGTCCTCCGGCCATTCGGCATTGGCATTCTCCACCGGCATGCGCTCCAGGTCGGTGCAAAGCTGAATGGCGACCTCGTATTCGGCCGGATTGTCGCGAAAGTATTCTACGACAGCGGTGCGCAGGCCATCCTCGTCGGCGGGTGTGAAGCCGGCTTGCAGCAGCTCGTGCAGACGCGGCATGTCGGGCCTGACCCGGAGCTTGGCGATGTAGTCGCCATAACGGAACGGGCATTGGCTGTAATAGGCCTCCGCCAAGGGGTGGTTGAACGGATGGCCATAGAAGTCGAGGTTGGCGCTGTCCAATCCCACGGCGTTGAGCGCCGCATTGGCCGCGCGGGATGTTGCGGAGACGGCCTGCTTCACCCCTTCCGGCAGCGGCATCGCCATCTCGGTCGCGGTGATCTGGGCCAGAAAGACCTTGGCGGTGGGTGCGATGAACACCTTGCCCGTGTCGAGCACCCAGTCCTGGGTCACCTCCTCCTGATGACCGGGCAGCATCTCTCCTTCGACACCGATGATCTTGAGCGACATGCCGCGTGGTGTGGACACCCGACGGTCGTCCAGGAACTCGCCGGGCACATGGGACAGGCGCACCACGACTGGGTAGGTCCGCGCCTCGGCAAACAGCCCCTGGCGCAACTCGGGAGGCAGATTCTCCAGAACCCGCAATTCGCCCTTGAGGATGCCGTGCGCCTTGGCATGGGACGTGCGCACGGAACGGCCGTAGCGCTCCCGCGTGACCCGGCCGCCACCTGCCATCGCCTCGATGATCCTGTCGAAGGTCTCCTGCTCATCCGGCTCAACCTCCTCCACGTCGTCGCGGTAGCGGACGAAGGACGGCTTTGCCTTGGGATGGCCTGAGGCAAAGCCTCTTCCGGCGGGCAGCCGCGCGTCGCGAACGCCAGAGGATCCACTGATCGCCCGGCAGAGGGCGTCGGTCACAAGCCCATAGGCCAAATGGGCGACAAGTCCGCGGGCATGGGCGGTCCAGGGATAATCCTGCGGGCGGCCGGACAGGCCCAGAGCGGCGTTCATCCCCTCGTCCTTGATCAGGAACAGGCCCAGCCCGAAGAGGCTGCACCTGCCTGCATCAAGGTAGGCGACGCGCCCGCGCAGGGCACCATAAAGCGCCGCCGGCACCATCCCCAGCCCGTAATGCACGATGAGACCGGCCGCATCGCGCTGGCGCCGGGTCAGGGCACGTCCAGCTTGGTCTGCCGTTTCTGCGGCCAGAACCTGGGCCGGATCCATGCCGCCGGGACGGGCCTGCCGGGTCTGCTGGCGTGTCCGCCTGTTGTCGAGGCCGCGCCGGAAGTTGAACCAGTCGATGCGGTCCATCACCCAGACGGCCGCCACCCCTGCCGCCGCGCCTGCCAAGGCATCCAGAACGATGTCTGCGGATGAATGCCGCGAATTCCGGCCGGCGCGCCCCCCGGTCCATGCCGCAGATCCGGCGGAAGTTGCGTTGGCTCTGTCGCGTGCTGACTTTGGCATGGCAAATCCTTACCGGGACGGTGCGGGTGTTGCTGAGGCCCACCCGCAGGCCTTGCGCCTTATCCTCCAATCGAAAGACCCCTCGACCGTTCCAGCTTCACTATTTAGTAGGATGGTCGCTCGCGCTGCATCTGGTGTCGGAACCTGTGCTGCGGCGGTTAATTGACCTCTCAGGCAGCCTCCGGGCCACATTCCGGACAGACGGTCCCGAATCAATGCCACACCCGCCTGTCTGGAGGAGAGGCAATGACCGTCATCCTCCTGAGGAAGAGGCGATCTCTCTGACCGTGAGGTTTGCGATGCCGATGCGCGTTCACGAAGTCCATCCCGCCCTTGCCCACTTCCCGGTGGCCCTGCTGCCCACCGCCGTGGCGGCCGATCTCATCGGCACGCTCACCGACAACGACTCGTTGATGGAAATGGGGCGCCAGTTGATGCCGGTGGCCGCCGCAAGCGTGGCCGCGACGGGGATCGCAGGCTTTGCCGCGCAGGAGGCGGTCAGGACCAGCGATGCCTCGCATGATCTCCTCGTCACCCATCGCACGCTCAACATCGGCCTGCTGGCCCTGTCGGTGGGCTTGGCAGCGATCCGCGCCCGCAGCCGGCGGCCCAGCGCCGGCTACCTGCTGGCAGGTTTGGCGGGAGCCGCCCTTGTTACGTATTCGGGCTATCTTGGCGGCCGGATGGTTTACGCGCATGGCGTCGGCGTGACCCCTGCCGATGGGATCGAACCGGAGCGGACGCCCGAGATGCCACACGACGGGTTCGGGAAGGCCGCACGCGCGTCTGCGGCCAACGTCGGCCATGCGCTCAGGCACACCGCCCAGGAGATGGCGCAAGGGGAGATCGTCCCGAGATTCCAGGAGAATCTGCCCGCTCGACGGCAGACGGCCGCAGGATAAGCTCCGTTCCTGGAGGCAGCAGGTTGGCCCGACCAGGGATCGAGATCCCGTTGGAGGAATGATCATGTCCCGAGGTCCGATGTGACTGGAAGTAGAAGCGGGTGCGCCAAATGGATCTGACCCGGCTTGCGGCTGATGCGATCCTCAGGGCTGCGGCCGATGCCGTGGTGGCCACGGACCGCGACGGAATCATCCGAGTGTGGAACCCCGGAGCCGAACGGATCTTCGGCCACCACGCCGACGAGGCGCTGGGCCAATCGCTGGACCTCATCATCCCGGATCGCCTGCGTGCACGCCACTGGGAGGGCTTCCGGCACGTCATGGCAACCGGCGAGAGCCATTATGGCGCGGGCGATCTCCTGTCGGTGCCAGGCATCCGCAAGGACGGACAGCGCATTTCGCTGGAGTTCACCATCGTGCCGCTCAAGGATGAGCAGGGGCAGATGCAGGGCCTTGCTGCCGTCATGCGGGACGTGACCAGCCGCTACGAGGAGATCAGAGGCTTGAAGAAAAAGCTGGCGGAGGCAACCGCTCCCCCGAGCCCTCACTGACCGGCATGACAAATCCGTTCTACACCATCGGGCATTCCACCCGCACCATTTCGGAATTCGTGGACCTCCTGCGCGAGGCAAACGTCCGTCTGGTGGTGGACGTCCGGACCGTTCCGCGCTCCCGGACGAACCCGCAGTTCAACCGTGACGCCCTGCCCGAGAGCCTGGCGGGTTATCAGATCGGCTACGAACACATTGCCGAGCTCGGCGGGCTGCGCGGCAAGCAGCGCCGGGACGGGCCGTCCCCCAACGCCTTCTGGGAGAACACGAGCTTCCGCAATTATGCCGACTACGCTCTGACAGACCGATTCCGGGAGGGCCTTGACCGCCTGACTGATCTCGGCAATCGGAGCGTCACGGCGATCATGTGCGCCGAGGCGGTGTGGTGGCGCTGCCACCGCCGGATCATTGCCGACTACCTGCTCGCCTCCGGCCATTCCGTGTTCCACCTCCTTGGACCTGGCAAGATCGAGCCGGCATCGCTCACGCCCGGAGCCCGGCCGTCCACTGAACGGATCGTCTATCCCGCCGCGGGATGAGGCCGGGCAGTCTCAGCTGACGCCGGTGTAGCGGCCGGGCCTGTGGTTCGTCGCCAGCACGAGGTTGAGCACGACGGTCCCCAGGAGCGACAATGCGAGCCTGTCCGGCGCGAGGACGAACAGAGACGCAAGGAGGATCAGCGCGTCGAGGGCCAACTGGACATATCCGGCCCTCAGGCTGTGGCGCTCCTGCAGGTACAGCGCCAGGATGTTGATGCCGCCGAGGCTGGCCTGGTGGCGGAAGAGGATCAGAAGTCCGATTCCAGTGAGCGACCCGCCGGTGACCGCGGCAAAGACCGGATCGAGATGGCCTATGCTGACCGAAGAGGCCGTCAGCTTCGAGAGCAGGGAAACCAGGAGGACGGCCAGAAAGGTTCGCACCGCGAGCTTCCAGCCCATTCTCTTGACGGCGAGATAGTAGAACGGAAGGTTGACGGCGAAGAAGGCGGCTCCGAACTCGAAGCCGGTTACCTGCCCCAGGAGAAGGGCGAGGCCTGCCGTGCCTCCGGTCAGCAGGCCGGCGGAGCCGAAGAAGGTGACCCCAAGCGCCACCATCAAGGTGCCCGTCAGGATGGCAGCCACATCCTCGTAAGGGCGATGCATGCTCGCGATGGCTTGATCCGTCACGGCGTCCCTTTGTGCCTGAACATTGCCCCATGAGCCTCAAGCCATAGCCGGTTTCCGGTCAGGTCTATTTGCTGAGGAGCAAGGATGGACACGGTTGTACGTCCCATCGGGCGTGTTTTCGTCCAGCATGGAGAGGAGGAAACCAGCGGGGTCGCCCTCGGCTGCGTCCTGACCGCATGGCGGCGCTCTGGACCCGCCGGGCATTGCGGCCGCGGGGTGCCGCCTGGGGAGGCCTGATCCGTTGCGCCCGCATGGGCCCGGACCGCAGGCAGGCCCTGCCCAAGCGGCTCCTGCACGAGCGGCCCCGCCTGTGGAGGGCGCCGGAAGGTTGTGCTGGCGCAACGAACCCCGCTGGGCTGGGCGGCACATTCGCCAGGATCCAACCGGAGGTTTTCCCGATGCCGCAAGCCAGACAGCCCCAGTTCCCGAGCCAGCCGAGCGCCAGCGATGCAGCCATCGAGGCCCTGGCCCGCCAAACCTATGATGCCTGCCACCCTGATGACACCTTTGACGATCTCAAGCGGCGGGCAGGCTTTACCCGCGAGGCAGCCGGCCTGCTCCGCGCCTGGACACGGGCGGCCCGATCAGGACGCCTCGGCCCTGTCGGTTCGACGTCCCCGGACCAGGCCCTTGCGGGCGAAGCGGACGCACTGGCCGCTTAAGGGAACGGTAGGGAACCCGGAGGCTTTCGCCCTTGGCTGGAGGCCGCAGGCCGCGCCGGCCAGCGCAATGGCTCGGTTCAGTGCGGCCAGGAGATCCGGGACTAGGTGTGGCGCGCGAAGATCATCTTCTTGATCTCGGCGATGGCCTTGGCCGGGTTCAGGCCCTTGGGGCAGGTGTTCGAGCAGTTCATGATCGTATGGCAGCGGTAGAGCCGGAACGGATCATGCAGCGTATCGAGACGCCTGTCGGTGGCCTCGTCGCGGCTGTCGATAAGCCAGCGGTAAGCCTGGAGCAGGGCCGCAGGACCGAGATAGCGGTCACCGTTCCACCAGTAGCTCGGGCACGAGGTGGTGCAGCAGGCGCACAGGATGCACTCGTAGAGGCCGTCGAGCCGTGAGCGCTCCTCCGGCGTCTGGGGCCATTCACCTTCCGGTGCGGGGGTCTCGGTTTGCAGCCAGGGCTCGATGAGGGCATGCTGGGCGAAGAAGCTGGTGAGGTCCGGCACCAGGTCCTTGATGACCGGCATGTGCGGCAGCGGATAGATCTTGATCGAATCCGACTCGCAATCCTCGATGCCGAGCGTGCAGGCGAGCGTGTTCATGCCCATGATGCTCATGGCGCAGGACCCGCAGATGCCCTCGCGGCAGGAGCGGCGGAAGGTCAGCGTGGAATCGACGTTGTTCTTGATCCAGAGCAGCGCGTCGAGAACCATTGGGCCGCAATCGTCGCGGTCGACGTAATAGGTGTCGATGCGCGGGTTCGCGCCGTCATCCGGGTTCCAGCGGTAGATGCGGAACGCCTGGACGTTGGCGGAACCATCCGGCCTCGGCCAGGTCTTGCCTTCGGTGTAGCGGGAGTTCTTGGGAAGCGTGAACTGAGCCAATCGTTTCTCCGTTCTGATCAGTCAAGCCGCGGATCGAAGGTGGATTGAACCGCATTGCCCTGAGAGCGGCAACGACAATGAACACGCCGTGAGCAAGGGGACGAGGGGCTGGTGACCGGCCTGTTCGTCACTGGCCCTTTGCGGCATCGCGCCGTTGCCATGGTGGCACTCTCCGCCCGCAGCGCTTGAGGCAGGTGTTACGCGCGAGGGCGCGTGATCCCATGCTGGGTGCATCGGCGCCGGCTTGGCAACCTCACGAGATCGCATCCGGCGGAGAGGCCGAGGGCAGTGCGATCCCTGTTGCGGCTGATATGATTTCCATCGTCACAGGCGAACGGACGGGGCCGGGCGCAACGGCAGGCCGGCGCTTAGGCCCTCATCCTAGCTGGCTCCCGCCTCCGCGGGATCCGGTGTTCGGCTGCCGGACCCGACGAGTGTCCCGGACCTGATGCCGTGCGCAACTGCCTCTAGCCGCCTCACCAATGGCTCCGCGAGCTCGGAAGGCCATCTCGCCCTTGCAATCATCCGGAACAGGGCGATCCAACGCTGGAGGCAGCAGGGGGAGAGGCCCGCAATTGCCGGATCAGGTGGTCCGAAGCTCCCGTTCCCCGTCCCGTCAGAAGCAAGAACGGACGACCAGAACTGGCACGCATGAGCAACGTGCGGTCCCCGGCTGCCGCCGGTCGCCTCCTTCAGGTGGTCCGCGAGAAGGTGGTCTGCGCCCGCCTGGGCGTAGACGGCCCGCACCACCTCTGCGATGGCCGCCCGTGTCACCCGCGGATGTGCGGGTTCGTCAATCTCATGGTTGCTGCGCATCTCTGGCTCCGTGTGCATGGGCGCCTCCGTGGGTCGTGTGATCCATGCCTCGTGACAGCCCCGCCTCCGGGGAAGGACAGTCCGGCTATCTCCACGTCCCGCCATTGAAGCAGAGCACGAAACTTCGTCTTTGACACAACACAAACAGCGGCACCGATTGACTTGGCCCGGATGGAAAATCGGGTGTTGCAGGGCAAGGCCTTCGGTCATGCATATGGGTTGCCCCTGCCCGCTGATGCGAAAGTCCGATTCGGGATCTTCAGGCTCCCTGCACCCGCTTCAGCCACAAAGGCGCTGTCCGGAACGCGCCTGCCCGTGAAGCACACCAACGTGACCTGGAACAAAGATCCCTCGGGGGCTGTCAGGCAACATGTGCGCGTAAGACAGGAGCGATATCGTGCACAACACCTTCAAGGTTCCCCAGAATGGCCTGATTCTTGTCAGCGACGGGCGCAAGGCCCTGTTCCTGACCAACCATGGGGATGACGTCCACCCCAATTTCCAGGTCGAGCGCGTGCTCCAGGCGCCCGACAATCCGCAGACGCATCTGCAGGGAACCGACAAGGCAGGCGCGCGCGGTCAGCACGGCGCGGTCGAGCAGACCGACTGGCATGATCTGGCCGAACGGAAGTTTGCCGGCGAGGTTGCGGAGACGGTCAATGCCGCCTGCTTCAACGGGGGGCTGAAAGCCATCGTCGTCGCGGCGCCCCCGCGCACCCTCTCCGAACTCCGCAGCCGGTTCTCAGAGGCGGTGAAGGAGCGGATTCTCGCCGAGGTCAACAAGGATCTGACGAAGCATCCCACCTACGAAATCGAGCGATACCTCACGGCCGGTGCATGACAGTGATGGCGAATGCCCGCCGGCCTCCCGAGATTACCTGCTCCTGAGTGCCGGTTCGGGCGTTCGCCCCGGCCCCCTCTTGGACCGCACCGACCGGCTTGGGGCGTCGGGAGAGGCCGTGCCGCCGCATGCGTCACATGCAGCACTGGGGCGGCATTGCAATCCCTCTACCCGACGATCACGATGGTCCGTAGACATTGAAAGTGTACAACCCGGCAGGAGACGAGAGACGATCATGCTTGTTGAGCGCACCCTTCCACCCGCCCGCGACCGCCTCGCGCTGATCGACAACGACGCCCCCGTCACACAGGCGGCGGAACTCATGTCCAAGCCGCACACCGATCTGGTCGTCGTGTGCGGCCGCGACGGGGAGATGGTCGGCGTTCTGACCAAGACCGACATTGTCGGCCAGATCCGGCAATGCACCGGATGCGGATGCGCCGCCCAGGTGGAGTCCATCATGACCCGCGATGTGGTGGCCTGCCGACCCGAGGACCATCTCAAGGACGTCTGGGCGACGATGATGCGGCATGGGCTCCAACGCGTTCCGGTTGTCGACGGGGGCCGCAGACCGCTGGGCATCCTCTATGCGCGCGATGCCCTCCAGAGCCTGCTGGGCGAGGTCGAGCACGAGGAGGCTCTTCTGCGCGACTATGTGATGTGCGTCGGCTACCGCTAGCATAGCGGTGCTTCCAGTCCGGAGGGGTCCCGCGCCCGGGAGCCTGCCGCGGGAGCTCAGGCACAGGTCCCGGCCAGGCGGGCAGGAACCTCATGCCCGAAGGGGGGCTGGCCTAGCGGTAAGGCGGCACAAAGCGCACGGCGACGTCCTCGGCCCGCGCAAAATGCTCATCGGTACCGTCCTCGCCAACCATCCGCACCGAGTAGCCGCGCTGGAGATAGTAAAGAAGCTCCTCATCGGAGTGGATCATGATCAGGCTCTTTGTTGGCAGCCTGTCGTCGTGCGGGACGGCCGACGCCGCCACGCCATACCCTTCGCCACGAGGGCCTGTCCTCTGCGGGACAAACTTCGCGCCTTTGATGAAACGCTCGAACACGATCACCTTTCTCCTCCAGGTTGCCCTAGCTCATGCCGCACTCTCAGCGGAAACCGCTCGCGCCGGATCGACACATTTGCGGTGGCGCGTCCCGCTCCGGGCTACGTTCGGAATGTCCGACTGGCTGCCGGCGGAAAGACCGCCTACTCATGGGCCGGTCAGCCTTACCTCACCAACCCTGTAGTCCAGGCTGTCGCGCACGACGCTTCCGATGAAGCAGCGGTCGCGGGCACGCTGCGCCGCCCGCGTGTACTCCTCGGCCCGGATCCCGTCGGCATCGCGGATCTCGGGGTGGACCAAGATGGTCGTGAACCGCATTTCCCGCGGAAACCCGGTCACCGAGCCTTCCACCCTGACGTGAACGCGCGAGAACGGCAGGTCCGCAGTCTTGAGGATGCGGGACAGGGTGATGCTGTAGCAGGAGCCCACCGCGGACAGCAGCAGGGTCTCCGGATTGGCTCCTTGGCCAAGCCCACCCATTTCGGCAGGAGCCGAATAGCTCAAGCGCTTGGTCCCAATGATGCAGACACCCTCTCCGTCCGCCGGTTGGCCATGCCACCCCAGGGTCACGCGGAAAGATAGATCCGTCACGTCGTCATCTCCTTGCCGGCCATCGCGCACCCGCCTGCGTGGTATGGCCTGTGCCCACCATGGAGCAGGCAGTCAAAGGGCCGGAGTTCCTCGCCACATGGCTTGAGCGAGGCGCTCCGGCCGCGACGGCTGTGCCCCCGCAGCCGCCCATGGGCTGATAGCAGGCGCTGGGGCTTGCACTTTGTGCTGCAGCAAAGTGTTGGCGGCTTTGTCGGGCCGCCGGCCCCCTGGCCCTTGGCATCACAGATTGGCCTGACAGGGCGCTCCAGCTCCCCCGGGGATCCCCACGTCATCTCATCCAGGGCGGGGCAGCGTCCGCCCGTCGCAGCCCCTCCGGGAAATCCCGGAATGGGCAATACAAGGCGGCTTAGGCTAAGTCTCTGAGATCACTTATTATTTAGAATATTTCTAAACTGAGGACTCCCATGATCGTCTGCTCGTGCAACGTCTTTTCGGACGGCGAGGTCCGGAACTGCCTCAACCCCGGCCCGGACTGCCCCCGCACCCCTGCCCAGGTCTACCGCAATCTCGGCTGCGGCCCGCAGTGCGGGCGCTGCGCCACCACGATCCGCGCGATCATGGATCAGGAAATGGCCCACAAGCACGCCTGCACGGCCGACTGCGCAACGGACTGCCCAATGACCCGGCAGGCCAATTCCAACGAGCCGGGGAAGCTTGAGAGATGGCGGCGCTCTACCCTCAATGGCTCCGCACGGAGGCAGGGCCCATGAAGGGTGATGCCAGGGTGATCGAGTACCTGAACAGGGGCCTTCGGCATGAGCTGACGGCGGTCAACCAGCCTTGGCAGCACTCCCGCACCCTGGCCGACTGGGGATACAACGACTTAGCCAAGAAGTGGCACGAGGAGACTGCCGAGGAGAGGCAGCACGCCGACCGCTTCATCGAGCGCATCATCTTCCTGGAGGGCGTCCCCAACATGCAGGAGCTGAACCCGCTGCGGATCGGCCGGAGCAAGCGGGAGGTCCTGGAGAACGACCTCGCGGTCGAGTCCGACGCGCGCGACCTCTGCGGGGGAGCGGCGGCATATTGCGACAGCATCGGCGACCGTGTCTCGAAGGACCATGGAGGGCTTGGAACGCCGGGAGCTCAGCGTCGAAACGGAGGCGAAAACGGACGACGGCCTGGTTGAGGTGAGCGTCCGCGACACCGGCACCGGCATCGCCCCCAAGGTCGCGGCCCAGCTTTTTCAGCCCTTCGTGACCACCAAGCAACACGGCATGGGGGTCGGGCTCTCCATCTGCCGCACCATCATCGAGTCGCATGGCGGCAAGATCACGGTCGATTCGGATCCGGGCCGCGGGATGACGTTCCGGTTCAGCCTGAGCGCGGTGGATCGGGAGGAGATGGCTGATGTCCAGTGAGGCGGTTGTCCATGTGGTTGATGACGACCTCGCGGTGCGGCAGTCGCTGTCGTTCCTGCTCGCCTCGGACGGTCTGCCCGTGCGCCTGCACGAATCCGCAGCCGCCTTCCTGGAAACCGTGGCGGCCCCCTCGGGATGCGTCGTGACGGACGTGCGCATGCCCGGGATGGACGGCATCGCGTTCTTGCGCTGCCTGAGGGAGCAAGGTTTCGCCATTCCGGTGATCGTGATGACGGGCCATGCCGACGTGCCGATGGCAGTCGAGGCCATGAAGGAGGGAGCCGTCGCCTTCATCGAGAAGCCGTTCGATGACGACCTCTTCCTGGCCGCCGTCCGCTCGGCCCTTGTGGTGCGGGAGCAGACCGTGGAACGCGATGGCCACGTACGCGCGGTGCAGTCCCGCCTGGAGGGTCTCTCCGAGCGCGAGAGGCAGGTGCTGGACGGTCTGGTGACCGGCAAGGCCAACAAGGTGATCGCACACGATCTCGGCATCAGCCCGCGGACGGTGGAGATCTACCGGGCCAATGTGATGACCAAGATGCAGGCCGGCAGCCTGTCCGAGCTTGTGCGCATGGCCCTGATGGCTGGCGCCGCACCGGCCGCATGATCGCCCCTTAAGGACATGTCCTGAGCGCGTCCCGGCGGGCCCGTTGAGGGAGATCAATCCCGGATGGCGCAAGGCGGGGTATGCCAAGGCCAGAGCGGTGGAGGGCTCACCATGCCGAAGACCCCAGGATCCATCATCCTCGTCATCGAGGACGACGACGCCGTGAGGCGGTCGCTGAAGTTCGCCCTGGAGCAGGAGGGACTGGAGGTGCATCTCTACGAGAGCGGCGAGCGGCTTCTGTCAGACCCCGACCTGCCGCCGACCGGATGCCTTGTGGTGGATTACGCCATGCCCGGGATGGACGGGATCACCCTGGTGGAGCGCCTGCGGCAGCGGCATGTCACCCTGCCGGCCCTTCTGATCACGGCCAAGTCCTCCCCGGCCGTGCGGGCACGGGCCCTCCGCGTGGGGTTCCGCCAAGTGCTGGAGAAGCCCTTGGAGGACAATTCGCTACTTGACGGGATCCGCAACGCGCTGGCGGTTTCCGCATAGACATACCGGATTGGGCAGGCGCCCCGACAGGCATGGCTGACGACAGCCATCCCGGGCTGCCGGCGTAAGGCAGACCTGGCGGCGGTTAGCAGGATGGAAGGAATAAGCAGCATGGCGTTGAACCACGTGAAGTCCGGCGAAATCGTCGACCTGCGGCCCCTTGGGGAGAGATTGCCGGGAGCAAAGACCACGGCTCTTGCAAAGACCGAGGCCTTCGAGGCGATCCGGCTGGTCGTTCCGGCCGGGCGGGACATCGCGCCCTATGAGGTGGCGGGGCCGATCACCCTGCACTGCCTGGAGGGGCGCGTCGTGCTGGAGCTCCCCGACGCCGGCGTGGAGCTGTCCGCAGGCCAGTGGATCTACCTCGACGGCGGAGTCAGGCACGCCCTCAAGGGTCTTGAGAACTCGTCCCTGCTGCTCACGATCCTGTTCGACCCGTGAGCAGGGGCAGCCCCCGCGCCCATTCGCGTGCCCCGGTGCCCGGGGCTTCCGCTCCGGCCATCCCGCGGATTACGGGCCCGCTGACGTCCGAACCCGGTTGAGGAACGCGGCATTTGGACAGAAGGAGGGCGCGGCATCGGCGCCCCCGCCCTCCAGCCAGCGCTGGCAGTCGGTGGCGATTGGGCACGCCAGGCAGCGGCGGCACGCGGTGGGGAACCCGCCCTCGAACTGCTCCCGGACCGCGAAACGCCGACGCGATGCGCGAATGGAGATGGCCATCCAGCACTGGGAGCAGGATCTCCGGTTTCTGTACGAGAAGTTCTATGTCGGAACCTTCAGGTTCGCCTGGCCGGAGACGTCCCTCTGACTGGAAACGGCCATAGCCCAGGTACCGCGGCATCTCAGTGGCCAGCTCGTTCTCCACAGCGCAAGCCCAAGTGGCACGCGCCTAAGACTTCACTCCTACCTCTTTCGAGTCGTTGACACGGCCAAGCTTTTTGTTCCCTATTTGTTCGCAGATGCGGTTCACCTGACAACCCATGGCGACCGGCCGGGTCCGGCGCCGCCCCGCCCACCCTGGCCGTCCCCGCGGCGGCCGGGCGCGCGGGGATTCGTAGGAGTGCGTCCATGTTGCGTCCCCAATCCACCCGGCCCGCCCCGCCGGCGCGCCAGTTCGAAAGCGCCAAGACCCGCGGCCCCATCGCCGCCCGCGACCGCCATGTCTTCGACGCCCTGCTGGTCGCGACCCTGGACCCCGCCGTGCGCGCCATCGCGCCGGCGGATCCGGTCACCATCGTCCTGGACGGTCTGCCGCTGCCCCATGTCCCCGACTACCAGCTCGAAACCGACAGCGGCACCGTGGTCATCGACGTGTGCCATCCGGCCAGAATCATAGTCGGTCGCGGCCGGTTCGAGGCCGCCGCGGCGGCGTTCGCCGCCCAGGGTGTCGCCTACGAGCGCCGTGAGCCGCCGCAGGTTCATGGCACGCCCCTGCTCATGAACGCACGCTCCGTCTGGGGCTGCCGGCGCGTTCCGGTTCTGGCCGCCGACCAAGTGCGGGTGCTGGAGGTGCTCAGGCGCCTCGATCCCGCGCCCCTGGCGGAGGTGGCCAGGGCCGTGCGCGAGGGCGACGGCGTCGCCGCGGTTCTAGGCCTGGCTTGCCGCGACCTCGTCGAGCTGGACCTGGCGGCAGCCCCGCTTGGTCCCGAAACCCCGGTGCGGCGTCGCCGCCACCCGCGCTGAGCCGGGACGCCTCCCTGTCCGAAAGGGGTAATTGACAAGCTTACATCTGTTCCCTATTTGTTCTGAGATACGCAAGGCCTCCACCGCGACGGGGCCACCACCGCAGCAGGGCTGCGGGACCATGGAGGTCACGGAGCGCCTCCCCACCCTTTCGTCCCGGCCGACGGGACCAGGCACCCTGTCCGCGGCGCGCCCTCAGCGCCGCGCGGAGGCAGGCACCGGCCCCGCCGCGGGGCCCATCGATCCCAACCCCATTCCTGTTCCACGGCGGACCCGTCCGGCGAGCGCCAAGGCGCGCCCGGCCGCTTCGCCCCACGAGGTTGCCCCATGGCAGAAGCAGACGACATCACCCTCGACGATCTCCTGGTGCCGGCGGAGGACAACGCCGAGGCATCGGCACCAGAGCCTTACACCTCCCCGTTCACCCCCGCGGCCCAAACCCTGGCCCGTTATGCGCTGGAGGCGGCCCTCGACCGGCGAACCCGGCGCCGTTTCACCGCGGCGCCGACGCTGGCCGCGGTGATCGCCGTCCCGACGCCGGCCTGGGTCGAGCCAATGTATCTCGCCGCCCGCACGCTGGCGTCGTGGGACGGCGTCGCCATCCGCACCGGCACGGACCGCGTCCACCACCAGCCCGCCAAGGGCAACGAGCACGCGATGGACTACCTGTCCCGAAGCCGCCGGTTTCTCGGCATCGCGCCGGATCCAGGCCGCCATCTCCCGTCGGCCCTGATGGGGGCGGCCGACCTTCAGATCACGATCCCCCATCCTTCGCCGGCTGTCCTGCGCCGGGTGATCCGGGCCGCGACCGGCTCCGTCCCGCGGCGGGTTCCGCCGGACCTCGGCGTGGCCTTGGACTTCGCCGACATCTGCTCGGCAATCAGGATCCGGACGACCCCGGCCTCGTGCGTGCGCCGGTTGCAGGCTGCGGCCCGCGCCCGGACCATGGTCGACGCGACCGTGGCCGAGGCGCCGGCGCTGTCCGCCCTGCACGGCTTTGGCGAGGCGATGACCTGGGCCGAGGCCCTTGTTCAGGACCTTGAGGCCTGGCGGCGCGGCGCCCTGGACTTCTCGGCCATCGACCGGGCCTGCGTCTGGGCCGGCCCGCCCGGCACCGGCAAGACGACCTTGGCGAGGTCCATCGCCAAAGCGGCCGACCTGCCCCTGGTGTCGACCTCGGTGGGAGGCTGGTTCTCCCAAGGAACCGGATATCTGGACGTCACCATCCGGGAGTGGGAGAAGGCTTTGGCCGCGGCGACGGCGCTGTCGCGGCCCGCGCTCCTTTTCATCGACGAGCTCGATGCGCTCCCCGACCGGGCCACCGTGGACGGGCGCAACCGCGACTACTGGTCGGTTTTGGTCACCAAAATTTTGCTGGACATCGAGCGGGTGCTTTCGAACCCCTCGTCGCGGGTGGTCATCGTCGGCGCCACCAACCACCCGGGGCGGATCGACGCCGCGCTCGTGCGCCCCGGGCGCCTGAACCGCGTGATCGAGATTCCAATCCCCGATCCTGCGGCCCTCGCCAAGATCCTGAGGTACCATCTTGGCGAGCACGACCTCCCCGGGGCCGACCTGGGCCCGCTGGCCCGGATCGCGGCCGGAGCCACCGGGGCCGACGCCGCGCTGTGGGTCAAGTCGGCCCGCCGCCGGGCCCGGATGGCCGGGCGGGCGATGGCGCTCCACGATCTGATAGCCGAAATCCTGCCGCCCGACACCCGCTCCCCCAAGGCCCTGCGCCACTGCGCCGTGCACGAGGCCGGCCACGCCGTCGCGCTGCATCTCGTCGGCGCCGGGACCGTTGCGGAGATCAGCCTGCTGGACCGGCACGGCGGCGGATTCATGAACGGGCTGGCCCCGGCCGAGCCGGTCCTGTCGCGGCCGGCGCTGGAGGCGATGGTCATCGTCCTCCTGGCCGGCCGCGCCGCCGAGAAGGTCATCTGCGGCGCGGCCACGACGGGCGCGGGCGGCGCGCCCCGCTCCGACTTGGCGCTCGCCACCGGCTGGCTGGCGGCCGTGCACGCGAGCCTGGGCCTCGGGGATTCGCTGGCGTACCGCGCCGCGCCGGAAAACGCCGCATCCCTGCTCGCCCTCGACCCGGACCTGCGCCGCGCCGTCGAGGGCGACCTCAACCGCCTCCATGCCTGCGCCGAAGCCCTCGTGCGGGAGCACCGGCCTCTGGTCGAGGCCGTGGCCGGCGTGCTTGAGGCGGACCGCTACATGGACGGGCAGGACTTCCTGCGGCTGTTCACCGCCTACGCGCGCGCGGCCACCGCCCGGCGGCCGCGGCGCAAGGGAGGCCGCCATGGATAGGGGCATCGTGGAGGTCGCGGCGCGCCTCGCCGCGGTGCGCGAGGCCCTCGGCGCCCGCATCTGCCGGGCGGCCTGCCGGCGCGCGC
>NZ_JAELXT010000006.1 GCF_016427565.1 Microvirga splendida | reverse complement strand
GAACTCGCAAAGCGCCAGCTGCAAGGCTACGCCTTCGTGCCGGGGTGAGTTCGGGCGGAGTCGGCAAACACTGAACGCGTGTCGGCTTCCATTATGAGCGCGCGCAGGCAGACCAAAGCATCTCTGCCGGGAAGTGCCTGTTTGAGACCTTCCAAGCGTTGAAGCTGTCGCATGCTATATCCGTCAATGGCTTCCGACGAAAATTTCGGATAAGGCCGCTCTTGGAAGGCAGTCACAGTCGAGACTGCCATTTCTTCGACCGCTTGGCAGGCAAAGCGGCTTCTCCTACCTTGTTTCATAGGTTCAGGAGACTTCCCGATGATGAACTTGCTCACCCGCAAGCTGGAGGCCTTCGGACCTCTGCCGGATGCGGACAGGCTCCTCCTGGACGAGGTCGTCCGCCCGGTCCGGGCGGTCGGGCCCCGGGTGGATCTGATCCGCGAAGGTGAGGCACCGAGCGACGTTATCCTGATCCTGGAGGGCTTTGCCTGCCGCTATAAGATCCTCCCGCCCGGCCGACGCCAGATCATGGCCTATCTGGTGCCGGGCGACTTCTGCGACCTGCATGTCTTCATCCTCAAGGCCATGGATCATACTATCGCTACGCTATCCCCCTGCACCGTGGTGAAGATCCCGCGAGCCCAGATCCTGGCGCTGATGGATCGGCCAGCCATCGCCCGCGCGTTCTGGTGGGTGGCGCTGGTGGACGAGGCCACCGTGCGCGAATGGCTGGTCAACGTCGGTGCCCGAAAGGCCGAGCTGCGGCTTGCTCACCTCCTGTGCGAGTTGCTGTTGCGGCTTGAAACGGTCGGTATGACAGATGGTGATACGTATGAGTTGCCCATCACCCAGGCCGAGCTGGCCGATACGGTGGGTCTGACGCCCGTGCATGTGAACCGGGTGCTCCAGCGTCTGCGCAGGGACGGGCTGATCACGCTCAAGGGCAAGCACCTTGTCATCCTGGACATCGCGAGGCTGAAAGCGTTCAGCGGCTTCAATCCCAACTACCTGCACCTCACCCATCAGAACGGCATCTCGGAACAGAGCCTTTAAGGAGCGTCCAAGTCGGGGGACGGATCGGGCAAAGCCGGGTGCTCCTCGGCCGAGAAGCGGAGAGTGAACAGAATCCGGCCTTGCTCGTCGGTCACCTCCAGCTTCCACTCGGCGCCGTTCCAGAACTCGGCACCCATGTCGCGCAGGACTTCACCGCTGGTGCGGATCGCCTGATCTTGGGCGGTATAGATGTCGGGCAGTTCGGCGCCCTCGGCATCACGGTCCGAGTAGCCATCGATCAAGTGGAAGAAGTAGCGGGGCATGGGGCGCTCCTCTGCCTTACGGGCGGGAGCACATCGGATCTCTCAGTCGGCAACAGCCCGTATGCGGGCTACCGATGGCTCTTATATGGGCTCTCCGAGCTCCAATTGCGAGCGGATCTGTCCGTGGGAGCATCGTTCGCAGACTGATCTTTCCGAAGTTTCAGCGGCCTAGCTCGATCTGGATCAAGGACCGCCTGCTGGAACCGGCTTATGTACACTGACGTACCAAGTGTCTGAGCCGGGATTCCGTCGCGCATCTCCTTTCGGATGCGCCCTCCTGCTGATGGAGGCATCCATGCGCCCGACCCTTCTTTCGCTCGTTCTCGCCGGATCGATCCTTGCTTGCATCGTCATATGGGCGGCTGCGGTTGCGAATATTCTCGACACGTCCACGGTCTGCTCAAGGATCAGTTCTGACACGGAATGCCAGGCTCTCCGATAACGAGGCGCTAGGGAAATGCAGCGCCACGCAACGGTCCGCTCAGGATCAGGCTCGGAAGTCCGCACCTCTTTCAGAATGTCCGCTTGGGCGCAATAAGCTGACAGAAGGCCCGAACGAGTGGGCTGGTTTGCAATCTGGAGCGTTGTTGCTTCAGCACCCACGCACCAGGAGCCGTCGTGTCGGACAACAGCCTCGCAGAAACCATCGCCCAGGTTCCCCTCACCTTCTCCGACTGGAAGCCGATCCAGCATTTAGAGGATCCGCTTCGCAAGGATCTCTCGGCCGTCACCCGGATTGGGGACTGCCTCTTTCTCGCCTGTGATGAGACCGCCAGTGTCGAGCGCCTCCGCCGCTTGGACGACGGCAGCTTCGGGGACCATCGGCATTTCGCCCTGGACGCGCTGGTCGACCTGCCTGCCGGGGCCGATGGTGAGATGGATATCGAGGGCCTTTGTGCTCAAGACGGCTTTCTCTGGATCGTCGGGTCCCACTCGCGCAAGCGCTCCAAGCCCGAGCGGGATGAGAACGACCCCACCGAGGCCCTCGAGGAGATGGAGGAGATCGAGCGCGAGCCCAACCGCTACTTCCTTGGGCGCATCCCGCTGGTGGAGGAGGCGCCAGGGCTCTTCACTCCAGCCGAGGCAGATGGCGATCGACAGGCGGCCTGGCTCAAGCTGGGCAAGAAGCGCAGCGCCCTCGAGCGGTGGCTGGCGGATGACCCGCACCTCGGGGCCTTCCTGAGCATCCCGTCGAAGGAGAACGGCTTTGACATCGAGGGAATAGCCGCGCGCGGAAATCGGGTCTGGCTCGGGCTGCGTGGCCCTGTGCTGCGCGGCCATGCCGTGGTTCTCGATCTGGAGCTGAAGCAGAAAGGCAAAGACCGGCTGAAGGGGCGCCGGATCGATGGGGAGCGGCGCTATCGCAAGCACCTGCTCGACACGCGAGGCTTAGGCATCCGCGACATGCGGTTTGCGGGCGATGATCTTCTGCTGCTGGTGGGGCCGACCATGTCCCTGGAAGGGCCGGCCTTTGTCCTGCGGTGGCGGGACGCGGCGCATGATGACAGCTCCGGCGTCATCGCTCCCAAGCGCATCGAGACGATGGCCGAACTGCCGTACCAGCTGCATGCGGATCATCCGGAGGGGATCGAGCTCTGGCCCGAGGCGGGCGCGGGTGCCCTGCTGATCATCTACGATGCCCCGGCCCCGGAGCGGACCGACCCTAAGACGTTCACCGTCAGGGCCGACGTGATCGGCCCAGGCCGAGCAAACTCGGATCAAAGCTGAGTGCCGTGCTCGGCTGCTTATGGGCCACCTGGAAGGAAACGGCTCAAAGGGCAGATGCCGGTAACCCTTTGATATTGTTGGTGAGCGCGCTGGGACTCGAACCCAGGACCCTCTGATTAAAAGTCAGATGCTCTACCGGCTGAGCTACGCGCTCCCAGGGTCGAGCCCGAGATAGGGGGTATCTCGCCTCAGGTCAATCGAAAAGCCCCGTCCGGGATCCACAATCCCGGGCTGTACCCGGACAATTCCGGAATGGTCTCAGGCTCAGCCTTCCGACACCATGGCCGTGTTGTCGGCGTGCTGCCCGGCCTCCGCCTTGCCGTCCCGCTCGCCCCTGGCCCAGCCTTCCTTGACCTCGCCGATATAGCTTTCCAGGCGGCCTTCCCCGATGGCCTTGCGCAGGCCGGCCATGAGCTCCTGATAGTAGGCCAGGTTGTTCCAGGTCAGCAGCATCATGCCCAGGATCTCGTTGGAGCGCACGAGATGGTGGAGATAGGCGCGGGAATAGGTGTTGGTAGCCGTGCACTTCGATTCCGGATCGAGGGGGCTCGTGTCCTCGGCGAAACGGGCGTTGCGCAGGTTCATGCGCCCGTGGCGGGTGAAGACCTGGCCGTGACGGCCGGCCCGGGTGGGCATGACGCAGTCGAACATGTCAACGCCCCGGCGCACCGCCTCCACGATATCGTCCGGGGTGCCGACGCCCATGAGGTAGCGGGGCTTGGCGCCCGGCATGTGCGGCTCGACCGTCTCGATCATCCGCAGCATCACCTCCTGGGGCTCGCCCACGGCAAGGCCGCCGATGGCATAGCCCTTGAGATCCAAGCCTGCGAGTTCCCGGGCGCTCTCGATGCGCAGCCGCTCCACCGCGCCGCCCTGGACGATGCCGAACATGGCCTTGCCGGGCTGCTCGCCGAAAGCGACGCGGCAGCGCTCCGCCCAGCGCAGGGACAGGCGCATGGCCTTCTCCGCCGTCTCGTCGGAACAGGGCAGCTTCACGCATTCGTCGAGTTGCATCTGGATATCGGAGCCGAGCAGGCCCTGGATCTCGATGGAGCGCTCCGGGGTCAGCACATGGGTCGAGCCGTCGATATGGGACTGGAAGGTGACGCCGGTCTCGTCGATCTTGCGCAGGGCCGACAGGGACATGACCTGGAAGCCGCCGGAATCGGTGAGGATCGGATAGGGCCAGTTCATGAAGTGGTGCAGCCCGCCGAGCCGCGCCACCCGCTCGGCGCCGGGGCGGAGCATGAGGTGATAGGTGTTGCCGAGCACCACGTCGGCGCCCAGCGCCTTCACCTGGTCGGGATACATGGCCTTCACGGTCGCGGCCGTTCCGACGGGCATGAAAGCCGGCGTGCGGATGACGCCGCGGGGCATCCGGATCTCCCCGGTGCGCGCCGTCCCGTCGGTCTTGCTGACGTTGAAGGTGAAGGTCTCGGTGGTCATTCAGAAACTCTCTGTGTCATTCCCGGCCGAAGCGCAGCGGAGGGGAAGGGAATCCATAACCGCTACGGAACATCAATGGATCCCCTTCCCGGTCCTGCGGACCGCCGGGGATGACATGGAGCATCAACGCCGAAACAGCAAACTCGCATCGCCATAGGAGTAGAAGCGATACCCGGCTTCAACAGCATGGGCATAGGCCGCTCTCATGCAATCCAGCCCCGCGAAAGCAGAAACCAGCATGAAAAGGGTCGAGCGCGGCAGGTGGAAATTGGTCATCAGCACGTCCACCGCCTTGAAGCGGTAGCCGGGGGTGATGAAGATCGACGTATCGCCGGAAAAAGGCGCAATGGTCCCGTCCTCCCGGGCCGCGCTCTCGAGAAGCCGGAGGGACGTGGTGCCGACCGCCACGATCCGCCCTCCCCTGGCTCTCGCCTCGTTGAGGGCCCGTGCCGTCTCCTCGGAAACCGAGCCCCATTCCGCATGCATCCGGTGCTCGGCGGTGTCCTCCGCCTTCACCGGCAGGAAAGTGCCGGCGCCCACATGGAGCGTGACGAAGTGGCGGGCGATGCCGCGTTCGTCGAGACGGCGGAAGAGATCGTCGGTGAAATGCAGGCCAGCCGTGGGCGCCGCAACGGCCCCTTCGTCCTTGGCATAGACGGTCTGGTAGTCCTGCAAGTCCTTGTCGTCGGTCGGGCGCTTGCCGGCGATGTAGGGCGGCAACGGCAGTTCCCCGAGCCGCGCGATGGCCTCGTCGAGATAGGCTCCGGCCAGGGAGAAGCGCAGCCTCACCTCGCCGCCCTCGCCCTTCTCCTCCACCTCGGCATCGAGCCGCACGAGTTCGCAGGCGGTGCTCTCGGATGCCTCACCGAAGCGGATGCGGTCACCGACGTTCAGCTTCTTGGCCGGCCGTGCGAAGGCGCGCCAGCAATCGGCGCCCTCGCGCTTGTGCAGCATGATCTCGACACGCGCGGCGGTCTCCTCGCGCACCCGCAGGCCGTAGAGGCGGGACGGGATGACCTTGGTGTTGTTGAGCACCAGCACGTCGCCGGGCTGAAGCAGATCCGGCAGGTCACGGACGATGCGTTCTTCAAGCCCGGCTTCCGGCCGGACCACGAGCATGCGCGCAGCATCGCGCGGCTCCACGGGGCGGAGCGCGATGCTGGTCTCAGGCAGCTCGAAATCGAACAGGTCGACGCGCATGAAATCTTCTAGGTGTCATCCCGGACGCCGAAGGCAATCCGGGATCGCGTGACGAGAGTAACGCTCTATTCTGCAAGCGATCCCGGGTTCCGCGATGCGGCCCCGAGATGACGCCTGATCGTTTTACGCCGCGTCCGCCGCGACCTTCATGGAGACGATGCGGTCGGGATCGCGCACGGGCTCGCCGCGCTTGATCTTGTCCACATTGTCCATGCCTTCGGTCACCTTGCCCCAGACGGTGTATTGCTTGTCGAGGAAGCGGGCATCGTCGAAGCAGATGAAGAACTGCGAGTTGGCGGAATGCGGGGCATTCGTGCGTGCCATGGAGCAGGTGCCGCGCACATGCGGCTCGGCGTTGAACTCGGCCTTCAGGTCCGGCAGGTCGGAGCCGCCGGTGCCGGTGCCGGTCGGGTCGCCGGTCTGGGCCATGAAGCCGTCGATGACCCGGTGGAAGACCACGCCGTCATAGAAGCCCTTGCGGGCGAGCGTCTTGATGCGTTCCACGTGACCGGGAGCCAGATCGGGGCGCAGCTCGATGACCACGCGGCCCTTGGTGGTCTCCATGATGATGGTGTTCTCGGGATCTGCCATCGGGGTCTCCTGTGCTGGCTGAAAAGGATAGTCTGCCCGCTCACATAGGCTGGGCATCGACGAAACGGAAGGAGAAGATGCGCCCGGCGATGGCGCGTCCGAAACTTTCCGTGAACGGAAGCGGCGTGCAGCGCTCGAACGCCTCACGCACGGCGCGGGTGAAGGGCTCGCGCTGCTCTCCCTGGGTTCCCGCCTTGTAGTAGGTGATGCGAGGCTGGCCCAGGACCTCGCCGCTGCGCTTGAAGCTGAGGCGAAGGGTGATCTCCTGGCCCGAATAGCCGCTGCCGGCAGGCGGGCGCCAGCAGGACTGGATGGCCTGGAACACCTGGGCGATCCGGTCGACGCGCTCGACGCGCTGGGCATCGGGACGCGGGCGTATCGTGCTTCTGAGCCCCTCGGGCAATGGGAGCGGCGGCTGGCGGGGCTGACCCCACTCGTCCGGGTCGAGGGCCGGCGAGCGGACCTGCGCCGCAGCCGGTGGGAGCGCCAGCCCTCCGAGCAGGAGCGCGGCCAGGATAAGCCGCGCCCCAGATATTCGCCCGTGCCGCATCACTTCGCGTCGGCGGCGAGCTGCATCTTCACGATCTTGTCGGGGTTCGACACCATGCCGTTGGCAGCCTGATTGCCCTTCTTGATCTTGTCGACCACGTCCATGCCGGACACGACTTCACCGAAGAGCGTGTACTGGCCGGTGAGCGGGCCGCAGCCCTCGTAGCAGATGAAGAACTGGCTGTTGGCCGAATCCGGGCTCTGGGACCGGGCCATGCCGACCGAGCCGCGCTTGAACTGGGTCTTGGTGAACTCGGCCGGGATGTTGGGCAGGTCGGACTTGCCGGTGCCGGTGCCGGTCGGATCGCCGGTCTGGGCCATGAAGCCGTCGATCACCCGGTGGAAGACCACGCCGTCGTAAAAGCCGCGCTTCGTCAGGGCCTTGATCTGCTCCACATGCTTGGGGGCGAGATCCGGGCGCAGGCGGATGGTGACGCGACCGTCCTTGGTGTCGAGGAAGACGGTGTTCTGCGGGTCAGCGGCCTGCTGGGCGGCGGCGGGAACGAGGCCGGCGAGCACGAGCGCTCCGGCTGCAAGCAAAAGCTTCATGGGTGGGTATCTCCCTGTGGATGGTAAAACCTTATGGCCGCCTGAATTTGGCCTTCAGGCGCTCGGCGACAAGCCCCGGCACGAAAGCCGAGACATCGCCGCCCATCCCGGCGATCTGCCGCACAAGCGTGGCGGTGATGGGGCGCACGGCAGGCGAAGCCGGGAAGAAGAGGGTCTGGACCTCCGGCGCCATGGTGGCGTTCATGGACGCCATCTGGATCTCGTAGTCGAAATCCGTGCCGTCGCGCAGGCCGCGCACGATCAGCGTGGCGCCGTGCCGGCGGGCGGCGTCCACGGCGAGGTCATTGAACGTCACCACGTCCAGCGCCACGCCCCGCGTCTGCAGCATCGGCCCGCAGACCCCGCGCAGCATGTCGGCCCGCTCATCCGCCGAAAAGATCGGAGCCTTGGAGGAATGGACGCCGATGGCCACTACGATCCTGTCCGCCACGCTGCAGGCCTGGCGCAGGACGTCCAGATGGCCGTTGGTGACGGGGTCGAAGCTGCCGGTATAGAGGGCGGTGCGTGTCATAAGGCCAAGGCGTAGCCGGATTGGGGCCGCCCGGCAAGCCGTGCGTTGGCGCACGGCGGGCTGGACAGCGGCGTGGAATACTCCAACTAACCTAAAGTCAAGGTTTCAGGAACGCCGCCATGATTGTCCGCCTCTGCATCGTCTTTGCCACCGCCATCGCCGTGCTGAGCCCGGCCGCGTTCGCGAGCTTGGCTGTCCAAAGCTTCTAAGACTAGCCTCAGCGAGACTCGCCAGCGCACTCGCTTCCCTATAACTTAGTTACAAATAGGGGAGCTGCGATGCTGAAGTTTCTGCGTATGTCCGTCCTCGGCGGCTGCATTCTCGCCGTCCTGCTTGTGGCAGCGGTTCTCCCCGCCCAGGCGCAGCCCGTCCGCAGCGCGATCTCTCCTGCCCTATCGGTGGCGGAGATCGAAGGTTTCTCCTTTCCAAAGACTCTCGGCAATTTCACTCGCCAGTCGAAGGTGGACTATAAGACGCCGGGACTGGGCTTCAGCGTGACCTATCTGGCCCCCGGTGGCGCCTGGGCCGACATCTATGTTTACGACAAGCAGCTCAAGCTGCCGACCGGTCCCGCGCTGCCACAGGCCAAGCGGGAATTGGATGTGGCGATCAGCGATGTCGGCAGCGCCTTGAAAAGCGGCGCCTACCAGGATGCCGAGCTTCTCGACAGCTCCACATTCGGCTCCTTTGCCATGGCCCACATGAAAATCACGCAGCGCGGGACGGAGCGTGATTCCTACATCTTTGTCACCCTCCACAAAGGCATGTTCGTGAAAATCCGGGTGACGGCAGATGCCGGCGCAGGTGCGCGCCGGATGGCATAGGGCTTGGCGGCGGACTACGGGCGTATTCTCGATAAACGATAAAAAGAAAGGGCGCCGAATGCGCCCTTCCCGTTTGAAACTTAGATAAATTACTTATTCCTCGCCGCCCTCGGTCGCAGCATCGTCGAGACCTTCGACGTCTTCGGCGTCCTCGCCCTCGATGTGCTCCACCGAGACCACCTTCTCCTTGTCGCGGGTGGAGAAGACGGTGACGCCTTGCGAGTTGCGGCCGACGACGCGGATGCCGTCCACCGGCACGCGGATCAGCTGACCGCCGTCGGTGACGAGCATGATCTGGTCCGAGCCCTCGACCGGGAACGAGGCCACCAGCTTGCCGTTCCGGCTGTTCACCGCCATGGCCGTGATGCCTTTGCCGCCGCGGCCGGTGATGCGGTACTCGTAGGAGAGCGTCCGCTTGCCGTAGCCCTTCTCGGACAGGGTCAGGATGCACTGCTCCTGCGCACTCATCTCGGCATAGCGCTCCTGCGAGAGCGAGACGTTCTCGGCCGAAGCCTCCTCCGCCTCGTCAGCCGCATCGGCATCCGAGCCCATCTGCTCGCCGGTGACCGCGCGGCGCATCTTGAGATAGGCCGCCCGCTCCTCGCCAGTCGCTTCCACGTGGCGCAGGATCGCCATGGAGATGATGTCGTCGCCCTCGGCCAGGTTGATGCCGCGCACGCCCATGGAATCGCGGCCCTTGAAGACGCGCACGTCCGTGACCGGGAAGCGGATGCACTGCCCCTTGGCCGTGGTGAGCAGCACGTCGTCGTTCTCCGAGCAGATCTGCACGTCGACGATATGCTCGCCCTCACCCAGCTTCATGGCGATCTTGCCGCCGCGATTGACCTGGACGAAGTCCGACAGCTTGTTGCGGCGAACCGTGCCGCGCGACGTGGCGAACATCACGTCGAGCTTGTCCCAGGACGCCTCGTCCTCGGGCAGCGGCATGATGGTGGTGATGCGCTCGCCCTGCTTGATGGGCAGCATGTTCACCAGGGCCTTGCCCTTGGCGTTGGGAGCCGCCAGCGGCAGACGCCACACCTTCTCCTTGTAGGCCTGACCCTCGGACGAGAAGAAGATCACCGGCGTGTGGGTGTTGGCCACGAACAGGCGGGTGACGAAATCCTCGTCGCGCGTCGTCATGGCCGAGCGGCCCTTGCCGCCGCGGCGCTGCGCCCGGTAGGTCGAGAGCGGCACGCGCTTGATGTAGCCGGCATGGGACACGGTGACGACCATGTCCTCGCGGGCGATCAGGTCCTCGTCGTCGAGGTCCGATTCCCAATCCACGATCTGCGTCTTGCGCGGGGTCGCGAAGGTGTTGCGGACTTCCGTCAGCTCGCCCTTGATGATGCCCATGATCCGCTCGCGCGAGCGCAGGATCTCGAGGTAGTCCGAGATCTCGGCCGCGAGCTTCGACAGTTCGTCGCCGATCTCGTCCCGGCCGAGTGCGGTGAGGCGCTGCAGGCGCAGGTCGAGAATCGCGCGGGCCTGGGTCTCGGAGAGACGATAGGTGCCGTCGTCGTTGATCTTGTGGCGCGGATCGTCCACGAGCGCGATCAGCGGCGCGATGTCGTGCGCCGGCCAGTCACGGCCCATGAGGGACTCGCGGGCGGCGTTCGGATCCGGCGCCGTGCGGATGAGGCGGATGACCTCGTCGATATTGGCCACCGCGATGGCAAGGCCGCACAGCACGTGGGCGCGCTCACGGGCCTTGTTGAGCAGGAACTTGGTGCGACGCGACACGACCTCCTCGCGGAAGTCGACGAAAGCCTGGATCAGGTCCTTCAACGTCATCAGCTCGGGACGGCCGCCGTTAAGCGCCACCATGTTGCAGCCGAAGCTCGTCTGCAGCGGCGTGTAGCGATAGAGCTGGTTGAGCACCACGTCGGCCATGGCGTCGCGCTTGATCTCGACCACGATGCGCATGCCGTCGCGGTCGGATTCGTCGCGCAGGTCCGCGATGCCTTCGATCTTCTTCTCGCGCACGAGCTCGGCGATCTTCTCGATCAGCGAGGCCTTGTTCACCTGATAGGGAATCTCGGTGAAGATGATCGCCTCGCGGTCCTTGCGGACCTCCTCGATCTCGGACTTCGCCCGCATGATCACGGAGCCGCGGCCCGTCGTGTAGGCAGAGCGCGCGCCGGAGCGGCCGAGGATCAGCGCGCCGGTCGGAAAGTCCGGACCGGGAATGATCTCGATCAGCTCTTCCGCCGAGATGCCGGGATTGTCGATAAGCGCCAGGCAGCCGTCGATCACTTCCCCTAAGTTGTGGGGAGGCATGTTGGTGGCCATGCCGACCGCGATGCCGCCGGCGCCGTTGACGAGCAGGTTCGGGAAGCGCGCCGGCAGAACCGACGGCTCGTCCTTGGACTCGTCGTAGTTGGGGGTGAAATCGACCGTGTCTTTGTCGATGTCGTCGAGCAGCGGCATCGCCGCCTTGGCGAGGCGGGACTCGGTGTAGCGCATGGCCGCCGGCGGGTCGCCGTCCACGGAGCCGAAATTGCCCTGCCCGTCCACGAGCATGAGGCGCAGCGAGAAATCCTGCGCCATGCGCACCAAGGCGTCGTAGATCGCGCTGTCGCCGTGCGGGTGGTACTGACCCATCACGTCGCCGACGATGCGGGCGGACTTCACGTATTTCTTGTCGGGCGTATAGCCGTTCTCGTGCATCGAGTAGAGGATGCGCCGATGCACGGGCTTGAGGCCGTCGCGCGCATCGGGCAGAGCGCGGCTCACGATCACGCTCATGGCGTAATCGAGATAGGAGCGCTTCATCTCGTCGACGATGGAAATCAGCTTGATGTCGCTGGCCGGCTGGTCCCCGCCGGGGCCGCCGGAGCGGATATCGTTCGGATCGGTCAAGGTTGGTCTTTCTTAAAACGGTCTGCCCTTTCGCGAGAGGCGGCTTTTTTCGTGCCGCTTCGTCAAGCCATCCGGCAGGCCCGCGAATCCAATTGAAATCAGGCTCTTACATGGGGGAGAACGCCGCCTTTTTCAAGCGTTTTGACGGGTTTTCCAGAGGCAACGGGAGAGCCGAAATTCTTTTACGTTTCAGCAACTTATTGCGGGGTCGAGCGTGACCTGGGGAAGCTTTGGACGCGCGGCACTTTCGCCGGGCCGGCCGGATGGGAAGGCAGCGGCGGAGGCATACCCTCTAATTCCTTGTCCGGATTAGGCTTTTTCACCTCCGTCATCCCGGACGCCGAAAGCGACCCGGGATCGCGCGCAGAATGAGGCGCTCGACCCTCCGCAGTGTCATCCCCGCTCAGGTGGGGATCCAAAACCACAGCATTTCAGGAAAGGACGATCGGCGTCGCGCTTCTTTCGGGGCCGTCAGCGGTTCTGGATCCCGGGCTCGGCTGCGCCGCCCCGGGATGACAGTGCTGGAGTGGTATGCCCGATCCCGGATCTGCGCTGCGCTTCGTCGGGAATGACCCGCCGCTCGTCATCACCGGCCTTGTGCCGGTGATCCCTGTCGGTGAGGCGCGGCGCCTGAGAGGATCGGGATGGCCGGCACAGGGCCGGCCATGACGCGGGTGGGTCGAGGACGACGCCTGTGTCAAAGAGCCAGCACCTTGTGGCCCGCAGCTTGCGCTGCGAGCCTGAAGGTCAGTCGAGGGTGGCGTGCTGGGCAGCCCGGCTCGCTATGTGATGGTGAATGGAAGAGCCAGACTGCTCGTCACGCGCGGTTTGTTTCAGCGGACCTGGTCGGAGCCAGGATCGGCCACCCGCGATCACAGGCGTGCGAGACCTGCGGCGGGACCGCTTCCCACCCCACCTCTGCGACGCCTCGCGAGCGCGCCCCTCGAAGGGCGGGAATGCACAACGATATAGCAGAGCTTGCAGTAGCTGTCAAGAACAAAGTGAGAACATTGCTCCTGCCGCCCCGGTGTCATTCCCGGAAGGACGCGTCAGCGGAGGGGAAGGGAATCCACTCACACGCACACCGCCATGGATCCCCTTCCCGGTCCTGCAGACCGCCGGGGATGACACCGGAGAATCCCCTCTCCCGGGCGGGAGAGGGGCAGGGGTGAGGGCGTGCGGCCTCACCAGCCAAGCGCCGTCGTCTCCGCTGCAGCGCGTCACGCGCAGCATCTTCTCCGGCACCGGACTTCCCTCACCCCAGCCCTCTCCCACACGGGAGAGGGAGACGTGCCATGCTGGTTCCAGGCTCCGCCAGGTCGAGGCACCCCATCAACGCCTCATCCTGCACCCGATCCCGGATCGCCGCTGCGCTGCGTCCGGGATGACGGCGGAGGGGAAGGGAAGCTACGATCAGGTACCGAGCTATGGATCCCCTTCCCGGCCTGCGGCCGCCGAGGATGACAACCCCATCATGGCCGAACATCCGCGAGGAAGCTCAAGCCCTCAGCAAAATTGCCGTCGTGTCGTCGCTCAGCTTGAAGCGCGGATAAAGCCTCCCGTCGGGATCGCGCTCCGTCTCGATCTCGCGCGCCAGCCTCGCCAGGGGTTCGAGGCCGGAGGTCAGGGCCGCTTCCATCAGCGCGGCGGCATCCAGGGCGCGGTAGAGATCGACCAGGGCCGAGAAGCCGTCGGAGGCCAGCAGGATCGCCGTGCCGTCCTCGCACGGCGCCGTCTCGTGCCGCAGCCTCTCAGTAGCGTCCGGGTTGAGGCTCAGGAGGGCCGCCGGGATGCCGCTTTTGCGCTTGCGCTCGCGGCGCTCCCCGAGCCAGGCGAGGAAGACGGGCTCGTCGAGGATGGCCGTGGGCCTGGAGCCTGCCTGCCCCATCAGCTCCGCCGCCTTGGCGGACTCGAAGTCGCGCAGGCCGGGCGCATCGCCCAGGACCTGCACCGTGCCGTCGGGGTGGCGGAGATAGGCCGTGGTGTCGCCGAAGGTCCAGGCATCGAGCACGCTGCCCCTGCGGCGCACGAGGGTCATGGCCCCGAGGGGCCAGGTGACGAAATCCTCATGCCGCTCCACGGGCGCGACGGCCCGGTAGGCCGTGCGGGCCTCCTCCATGACGCGGCGCAGGAGGGTGGCGCCGTCCTGCGCCTGGGGCGCGAGGTCGGAGAGCCGCTCGTCCGCGAAGGCCGCGAGCCAGGCGGCATCGCTGGCCTTGTGCATGACGGGGGCGGTGCCGGGGAAGATCGAGGTGTCGATCACCCAGGCCCAGGCTCCGCACGCGCCGCAGATGTCCTCGTTGGGCTTGTCCGGATGCCCCGGCCAGCTGATCCGATCCAAAACCGTGAACATCGTTGCCCCGCCCCTCGCCAAACGCCGCCGGGGACGCCATAACGCAAAGCTTGCGATAAGGTCCAGCCGATGCTCTTCGACTACATCTCCGCCGCCCTCGTGACGCTGCTCGTCACCCTCGACCCGCCGGCGCTCGCGCCCATGTTCATCTCCCTGACCCGGGGCATGAACGCCGAGGAACGCCGGCGCGTGGCGCTGAGGGCCGCAATCATCGCATTCAGCATCCTGGCCTTCTTCGGCCTCGGCGGCGAGCTTCTGCTGCGGCTTCTCGGCGTCGGCATTCCCGCCTTCCGCATCTCGGGCGGCCTGCTGCTGTTCTGGATCGCCTTCGAGATGGTGTTCGAGCGCCGCAACGAGCGCAAGCAGCACACCGCCGACATCGCCATCACCGAGGACCATATCCGCAACGTGGCGGCCTTCCCCCTGGCCATTCCGCTCATGGCCGGTCCGGGCGCGATCACCGCGACGATCCTGCTCGCCGGCCGGGCGGACGGCAACCCGGTCTATCTCGGCTTCCTCATCGCCCTCATCGCCCTCGGCGTCGCCAGCTGCTTTGCCGTCTTCATGGCGGCCGAGCGCGTCTCGCGCATGCTCGGCGTGACCGGCAACATCGTGCTCAGCCGCCTGCTGGGCGTGATCCTGGCAGGATTGGCCGTGCAGTTCATCATCAACGGCGTGCTGGCGCTCGTGCAGCCGGCGGCGCTCTAGCCGTTTGCCTCAGACGCCCGCATAAGCCCGGAACTCGCGGGCGACGTGCTCATAGACGGCGCGCTTGAAGGGCACCACCAGTTCCGGCACGCGCTCGAGGCGCTCCCAGCGCCATGCGCTGAATTCCGGCACCATGCCGCCCCTGATCCCCGCGACATCGATTTCCCCGTCCTCGCCCGTGAAGCGGAACGCCACCCAGCGCTGGCGCTGGCCGCGAAAGGGCGACAGCCGGTGCGGCGGCCCGGCATAGGGCGGAAAATCGTAGCTCACCCAGTCGGAGGTTGCCCCGAGCAGTACGGCGCTCGTGACGCTCGTCTCCTCCCACAGCTCGCGCCGGGCCGTCGTCAGAAGGTCTTCCCCGCCGTCGATCCCACCCTGCGGCATCTGCCACTCATGTCCAGGCAGGACGATCTCGGGGCCGTCGTCGCCCAGGCGCCGGGCCATCAGAACCAGGCCGTCCCGGCTGAAGAGCGCAATGCCCACATTGGGGCGGTAGCGAGCCTCACGCTCGGGGTTCATGCCGAGCCGCCCGCATCTCGGGTCAGAACGAACATCCCATCGCTGAGCGTCTCCAGCACCGACCAGCCCAGGCCCTCATAGAACGACCGCCGGTGCGGCCCGGCCAGAAGGTAGACGCGCCCTGCCCCGGCCCCGAAGGCGAATTCCGCAGCGCGGGCGATCAGGGCCGCGCCGATCCCTTGCCCGCGATGGTCCGGCTCCACCCAAACGGCTGCAATCCAGGGCGTGTATTGCGGCCTCGTCTCCTCGTCGCAGGCGATCAGGGACGCCGTGCCGAGAAAGATATCGCCGTCATGGGCGACGAAACAGCTGGGGACCGGCCCCTCACCCAGGCTCTCCTGCACGAGGCCGGTGAGAAGGCTCAAGGGGTGCCCCTTGTCCTTCCAGAAGGCGCGCCAGACGCGATCCGCGACCGGCTCGGCAAAGTCCGGCCGGTTGCGCAGGTCGCTGATCGCCATGGGGCTCAGCGCAGGGTCTCCAGCAGGCGCGTCATCAGCTTCTGGCGCGGCGCGATGGAGGAGACGAGGCCGTATTCCTGGAGCGTGTGCGCCCCGTCGCCGTCGATGCCGAGGCCGTCGAGAGTCGGGATGCCGAGCGCCGCCGTGAAGTTGCCGTCCGAGCCGCCGCCGACGCGGGGCGCGGAGACGAGGTCGAAGCCGATCTCGGCCGCAAGCGACTTGGCATGGTCGAAGAGTTTGGCAGTCGCCTCGCTCCGCTCATAGGGCGGTCGGTTCATGCCGCCCGTGATATTGACCTTGAAGTCCGGATTGTCGGGCCGGAGGCCCAGGATCGCCGCCGTCACGGCCTCCCCGTCGGCCACGGTCTCAACCCGCAGGTCAACCGGGAAGCGGCAATGCTGCGGAATGGTGTTCATCGCCGTGCCGCCGGACACCATGCCGACCGTCGTGGTGATGCCGCGCGCATAATCCGTCATGGCCTCGATGGCGAGAATCTGGCGCGCCGCCTCGTAGACGGCGTTGCGGCCTTCCTTGTGGCGCGACCCCGCATGAGCGGGCCGGCCTTCCACATGCACGTCGAAGCGCCCCACCCCCTTGCGGGCGGTGACGATCTGGCCGCCGTCGCGGGCGGGTTCGGTCACGAGGGCATAGGCCGAGCGGCGGCCGAGATCCTCGATGATGGGCCGGGTGATCGGCGAGCCGATCTCCTCGTCGGGCGTCACCAGGAAGGTGACAGGCCGCGCCGCCGTGCCCCGGCGGGCCACGTCCTTGAAGGCCTCGAGGCAGAACCAGGCGCCGCCTTTCATGTCGTAGATGCCGGGTCCGTAGAGCCGGTCGCCCTCGACCCGCAGGGGCAGGTCGTGCTCGATGGTGCCGATGGGGTGGACCGTGTCGAGATGCGACATCACCAGGATGCCGGGCTCGCCCGTCCGAGGCCCGGCCCGCAGCACCAGCACGTCGCCCAGGCCGTCCGTGCCGGGGATGCGCTCCACCGCCACCGGGGCGTCCTGCATCTGCGCGACCACCAGATCCATCATCAGGTTGACGCCGGCCCGGTCGGAGGTCGGGCTCTCGGTGCGGATCCAGGTGAAAAGCGTATCGAGGGATGGGGAGGAGCGGCTCATGACGTTCTCGTACCGGGGGATCGTATCCACTGGCTAAGCATCCCTGACCGGAAACTTCAAGCCTGCTTGATCGCTGATGCCGGCCACAGGATTGGGAACGTATGTCCATATGACGCATCCATGCCGTATGGATACCTTGTAACGGTATAATTAGGTAGGCTCTCCAGCGAAGCAGCAGGAATCAGGTGCAATAAGAATGGCTCGCAAAGTCGGTTCATTGGGCAGAAATTTTCTCGAAGGCAGCAGCACTTCGGACAGCATCTACGGCGACAGCAGCGGCACCCGCAGCTCGCGCACTGCCGGAGGAGACTCGATCCACGGCTACAGCGGAGCCGACTACCTTTACGGCGATGCGCGGACATTCAGGGGAACGGCGCGCGGCGGCGCCGATACCATATGGGCCGGGGCCGATCGCGACAGCGTCTATGGCGATGCCTACACGATGAGCTACTCCTCCGCCGGCGGATCGGACAGGATCTGGGGCGAAGCCGGCTACGACATTCTCTATGGCGATGCGCGCACCATGTCGGGCGCGGCACGGGGCGGCGCCGACAGGGTGTACGGCGGCTCCGACAACGACATGCTTTTCGGCGATTCCTATGCGATGTCGGGAACCGCCTCCGGGGGCGCGGACAAGCTCTACGGCGAGGGCGACAACGACTCCCTCTACGGCGACAGCCACTCCATGACCGGCGCCGCGAGGGGCGGCGGCGATCTGTTGTCCGGCGGCCACGACAATGACCGTCTCTTCGGTGACAGCTACAGCCTGCGAAGCCGGGCGAAGGGCGGCGCCGACACACTGAACGGCGACGGCGGGCAGGACACCCTCTACGGGGACGCGCACTCCCTTGTCCACTCGGCGACCGGCGGGGCCGACATCCTCAATGGCGGCAGCTCAGACGATGCCCTCCACGGCGACGGCTATACTCTGCGCAACTCCGCCATCGGCGGAGGCGACACGCTCTCTGGCAGCAGCGGCCATGACCGTCTCTACGGCGATGCCTATGCCCTGTACGATTCCGCAGCGGGCGGCGCAGACTACCTCTCGGGCGGGAGCGGCAACAATCTCCTGTACGGCGATGCCTACACCATGGCGGGCTTCTCGGCCGGCGGGAACGACTCGCTCTACGGAAGCTCAGGCAAGGACACGCTCTATGGGGATGCCGTGTCCCTGAACGACCAGAGCCGTGGCGGGCACGATTACCTGAACGGCAGCTCGGGCAACGACATTCTCTACGGAGACGCGCAGGTCACGAGCGCCAGCGCCGGCTATGGCAACGACAGCCTGTACGGCGGCTCCGGCAACGACCGCCTGGTAGGCGATTCCTCCTATGGCGGCACCGGGGCGGATTACCTCAACGGCGGCAGCGGCAACGACACCATGGACGGCGGCGGCGGACGCGATCTCTTCGCCTTCGACCTCTCGTCCGGGCGTGACACGATCCAGTATTTCCAACCGGGAGAGGACCAGATCGACCTGCGCGCCTGGCGCATCGGCTCCTTCGAGGCGCTGAACATCGCGCAAAGAACGGATTACTCGGTCGTCTTTCTTTCCGGCACGAGCCACTACATCAGGCTCGAGAAAATCCTGAAGACGCAGCTCTCAGCCGCCGATTTCGTTCTGTAAGGATTTCCGCTCGCCAGAGGCGCCTTCGTATTCGGTCCGCCGCACATTCTTGCGGCAGACCCGCCTCTCCGAAGGATGTCTGCCTGAAAAGCCGGCTTCTGCCGGGCCTTCATGACTGCCTCAAGATCGGGAACGCGCCGGGCAGCGGCGCGGCCGCCCCCGCCAGTCTGGTCGGCCGGCGAGATAGGCACCTGTCGTCACCAGTATTTCAAAAAGCCGGAACGTCAATGCTGCGCCGCGTCCAGAGGAATTGAGAACAGAACTCGGCCCGAGGCGTCGGCGACTTCCAGTTGCCATCCGCGCCAGTCGACATCGTCCGCCTCGCCTTCCTCGCGCAGTTCCTGGATCGCCTTGATGGCCTGATAATGGGCTGCTTCCAGATCCGAGACTTCAATGCCCGTCTCATCGAGGATCCGTTCATGCAGATGCACAAGGTGAAAGAAGCAATGCACTCAGAAGCAGCCTTGGAAATTTCGTCAACCGCCGGATTCATGCCACTCCGGAGGCTGTTCCTAAAGGAGCAGCTTCCGTGCATTGACGCAAGGTAAGTTTTCCGTTTTGCCGGAAACCCGGATGGAACCTGAACGCCTCGCAGAGGGGAAGAGGCTCTGGCCGGCAGCCTCTCCCAAGATTCAAGCGGCAAGTCTCTGGAAGGGCAAGATCCTAGAACGGGATGTCGTCGTCGAGATCGTTGTAGCGGGAGCCCCCGCCTCCAGCGCTGCTGCCCCCACCCATGGACGGCGCCGGGCGCCGGTCCTGGGAAGACGAGCGCCCTCCGAAGTCGCCGCCTCTGGCGATCTGGCCCTGCTCCTCGTCGCTGTACTCGGAGGCGCCACCGCCGCCGCGGCTGTCCAGGATCGTCAGCTCACCGCGGAACCGCTGCAGCACCACCTCGGTCGAGTACTTCTCCACGCCCTGCTGGTCGGTCCACTTGCGGGTCTGCAGCTGGCCCTCCAGGTACACCTTGGAACCCTTCTTCAGGTACTGCTCGGCCACACGGGCCAGGTTCTCGTTGAAGATCACCACCGAGTGCCACTCGGTCTTCTCCTTGCGCTCGCCCGTGGCCTTGTCCTTCCAGGTCTCGGAGGTGGCAATCCGCAGGTTCACCACCGGATCCCCGCTGCCCAGACGGCGGACCTCCGGGTCGCGACCCAGATTGCCCACCAAGATTACCTTGTTCACGCTGCCCGCCATCGGAGCCACTCCTCATGTCATTGGGCTGTTCTGGGGCCGAAGGGGACCGAGGGCAACCCGGGCACGAGGTTCTGCACAGGCCTGTCCCCAATTTACAGGCTCGGCAACCATCCTTCCATCGGAAAGACCATCCTTCGCATACCCTGAAAACCTCCGAGCGATGCAAGCAACAGTTGTTTTTAACGTGATAACGTGTCAAAATTCCTAGGGTCAGGAGGACAGAATGACAACTTATCGCATCACCACGAAGAAAAAGGCGCTGAAGGGAAGCACGAAGGACGACTTCTTCTTCGGCTCAAAGTTCAAGGACATCTTCGACGGCCGCGCTGGCGACGATTACATCTTTGGGGCCGACAGCATTGACAACCTGACCGGAGGCGACGGCGACGACACTATCTTGGGCGGCCTCGGGTCCGATAAGGGGCTCGGTGGTCTCGGCAGGGACAACCTCTTTGGTGGGCTCGGCAACGACAGGCTCTACGGCGGCGATGGCAGAGACTTCCTCAACGGCGACGAAGGCAACGACAGCCTTTATGGCGACGCCGGCAGGGACAACCTCTTTGGGGCAGAGGGGAATGACAAGCTCTACGGCGGCAACGATGACGACCAGCTGGTTGGAGGCGAGGGCAAAGACCGCCTCGACGGCGGCAAGGGCGATGACGACCTATACGGCGGGGCCGGCAACGACTATCTGTCCGGCGGTGACGGCGACGACTATCTTAACGGCTCCGACCCGATCCCCAGCACGGACCCCGCAAATCCAGTCCTGCCGAGCAAGGACAAGCTCCTAGGCGGCAATGGCAACGATAGGGTCACGGTTGACGGTGGAGACAACGCCCTGGGCGGCAAGGGCGTAGACACGCTTGTTCTCCAAGCCTATGGGATTTCGTTCGAAAATACGGTGTACTCCCTTAACTTCGCGAAGGTCACGGGCAAATCTGCCGCCAGTATCGGATACCTCGACATCAAGGCCGGGCAGTTCGAGAAGGTCGACGTTAGAGTCTATAAGATGGATGTCGGCAGTGTTGTCACGGGTACGAAGGGCAACGATGTTATCGAGGGCAGAGGCAAGTCCGGCATGATCAACGGCGGATCGGGCAATGACGACCTTTCTGCATATGCATCTAACGCCGACAATCCGGCCAATGGGATCGTCGTCAACGGCGGTGCGGGCGATGACACCCTAAGCGGCGACGGCGACGTGACCCTCGTTGGCGGCAAAGGCGCCGACCGATTTACCCTGAAGGATCGAGAAGAATGCACGATTGCAGACTTCTCGAGCAAGGACTTCTTCATGATAAACGCCTACAGCTTCACGTCTTGGGATCCCATCCTGAAAAAGGACGTGCCCCTCGCCTTCGATCGGGCCAATCTGCTCGTCGTCGGAGCGGACCCGAAAGCCACCTCGACCCTGGCGCAGTTCCTCTACGACACGGACGACGGTAAGCTCTATTACGACCGCGATGGGGTTGGGACGGAATACGATCTCGATCTCGTCACGACCCTGGCCAACAAGGCTGCCCTCAAGGCCTCCGATTTCGTTTTTGTGATCTGAGGCGACTTCCCATCAGTCAAAGGCCCGCCACCCGGTGGGCCTTTTCTTTTTGGGATCGCCATTTGCGGTTCCGTTTGCTCGCCACATCTCTTCTGCCTGAGTTTGCCATCTCTGGACCATGTGCCCAACGCTTCTGCCGGAAGGGCTAAGCTCTGGGAATCCTCATGGTTGAAACAAGCAGGGCGGAGTTCCTCTGAACCCCGCCCTGCTGAACATCGATTGAACTCAAGTCAAACGACGAAGAAGTCGTGCCAATAGAGCTTCGTCTTGTTGGTGATGGTGGCGATCTTCACCTGGGCTTTTGAGCCGGTGCCGTCCTGGTCGTAGTAGAGCGCGCCCGTCTTCTTGTCGTAGACGATCCGGTCCTCGGCATCCTTGGCCTTCTTGCCCTCGGTGAACATGTCCGACTTGAACTTCTTGCCCTTGGACGAGCCGGAGCCCAGCTTGGTGAAGTACTTGTTCTCCAAGTGGAAGCTGTCGTCCCGCGACTTGAAGTCGTAGATCTTGTCGACATTGGAGCGCTTGTTCGGCCGGGTGTCGAACACGAACACGTCACGGCCATAGCCACCCTTGAGGCTGTCGTTGCCCCAGCCACCCCATAGGATGTCTTTTCCGGAGTGGCCGTCGATCCGGTCGCTGCCGTTCCGGCCGATGATCCGGTTTCCCCACATGTCTCCGTCAAGCCGGTCCGATCCATGGCCGCCGGTGAGTGTGTCGGCCATCGCGGCATTACGCATCATCTGCCCGGACGCGAGATCGATCGTGTAAGGCACTGACCACGAGCGGCCATCTTCCACAACGGTCGCGACTGCATTCTTAGCTCCGCTGTCTGCGAAGACATGACTGAAACTGGCGCTGCCGCCCGAGGGTGAAATGGTGTCGATTGTGCCGTCGCCCCAGTCGATGCTGACGCTGGACGCAGCGCCGGTGCCGAGACGCAGCTCCACGAAGCGGCCCGCCATGACTGCCGGCGCGTGCTTCATGAGTGTCGCGTCGATGAGAAACGTGTCGTACATCCCATTGGTATCACCGGACACCAGGTTGCTCGCCCAGCTGCCGACGAGAGCATACCGTCCGTCGGGACTGACATCGATTCCATAGCCAGTGTGGCCATCCGCGGGCAGGCCTTCCGGAGAGGTCGACAGGCGAATGACTTCGCCCGTCAGGAGGTCCTTCCGAAACAGATTGTAGACTGTCCCGTTGGAGCCGCCCGGCACCACGTCGTTCGCGGTGCTCGCAAAGAACAGATATCGACCGTCATGACTGAGGCGCGGCTCCTCGCTCCAACCATGCACTTCAGCCCCGGTGCTGCTCGTCGACAGCCGAACGATCCTTCCGGTTGCCAGATCCTTCTGAAACAAGTCGTAGTCGCCGTTGGTGTCGCCGGAGACGAGATTGCCCGCGCTGCTGGTGAACACCACGGAGCGGCCATCGGCGCTGAAACGGGCCTGATAGCTGTAGCCGTTGCCTTCGGCGCCGCTGCCATCCGTGGAAATGCGGCGGATCTCGCCGGTCAGGATGTCTTTGAGGAAGACATCGACATTTCCGTTATGATCGTCCGACACGAGGTTCGATGCGCCGCTCTCGAAGAGCACATAGCGCCCGTCCGGACTGATCTGCGCGAACCGGCTCACGCCATTTCCGCCCTGCCCGTCCTTGCTCGTGGACAGACGGGCAACTGCGCCTGTGAACAGATCTTTGACAAAGATGTCGTGCGCATCGTTGGTGTCGCCGGGCACGAGATCGGGCGCATCGCTCTCGAACACCACGTAGCGCCCGTCCGGGCTGATCGCCGCTTGGCCACTATCGCCGCTGACCTGCCGTCTGTTCCCGTCGGTTGAAATCAGTGTCACTCTGCCCGTAACGAGATCCTTCAGGAAGACATCGGCCTTTCCGTTGACATCGCCGGCAACCAGGTTATCCGCCCGGCTCGTGAACACTGCATAGCGCCCATCGGCGCTGAAGCGGGCGCTGAAGCTATCGCCGTTTCCCACTTCCCCGGCAGCGTTGGTCGAAACCCGCACGACCTCGCCCGTGAACAGATCCTTTCGGAAGATATCCCAATCGAACGGTCCATCCTCGCCAACCAGATTGGTCGCCCGGCTTTCGAAAAATACATACCGGCCGTCGGCACTGAGGGCTGATGCCCCGCTCCTCTCATCGGCCTGGGCCCCGTCCCCTGTCACCGAGACGCGCTGGATGATGGATTCGGTCGCTGGGCGGCTGAAGAATTGGATGGTCAGTGTCAGGGTCATGGATCACCGGGGTGAAATTGGCACCATAACGCACCGTTATATGGACCCGTGAAGATTGAAGCTCGAGAAAAGGACACCCTTCGAGACAAGAACGGCCAAGCTCTCCAGTCTCCGACTATCTTTCTGCCCCAAACTTCTCTGTCTCCCCTCTACCCCATTGCCCTCCGTACCCTCTTTGTTCTAGGATCCTGCTCCTGGAATCATCCGCCGCATTGCGCCGGCGGCTGGGGCATCACATATGCGGGAGCCGGCCTGACGAGGCCGGTCCTCCTCAAAAGGCTAAGCTGGGCAATGGCTAAACTCGACGACCTGTTCAACCGCGCCAAGGCGGGCGATCCGAATGCGCGCGTGATCTCCGTGCGTGGGGCGCGGGAGCACAACCTCAAGAACGTCGACCTCATGGTCCCGCGGGACCAGCTCGTGGTGTTCACGGGCCTGTCCGGCTCCGGCAAGTCGTCGCTGGCGTTTGATACGATCTATGCCGAAGGGCAGCGCCGCTACGTGGAGTCGCTGTCGGCCTATGCCCGTCAGTTCCTGGAAATGATGCAGAAGCCGGACGTGGACCAGATCGACGGCCTCTCGCCTGCCATCTCCATCGAGCAGAAGACCACCTCCAAGAACCCGCGCTCGACGGTGGGCACCGTCACCGAGATCTACGATTACATGCGCCTGCTCTGGGCGCGCGTCGGCATCCCCTACTCTCCCGCCACCGACCTGCCCATCGAGAGCCAGACGGTCAGCCAGATGGTGGACCGGGTGCTGGAGCTGCCGGAGAAGACCCGCCTCTTCCTGCTGGCACCCGTGGTGCGCGGCCGCAAGGGCGAGTACCGCAAGGAGATCGCCGAGTTCCAGAAGAAGGGCTTTCAGCGCCTGAAGATCGACGGCGAATACTACGCCATCGACGAGGCCCCGGCGCTGGACAAGAAGTTCAAGCACGACATCGACGTGGTGGTGGACCGCATCGTGGTGCGGGCCGACATCGCCGCGCGCCTGGCGGACTCCTTCGAGACCGCGCTGGAGCTCACGGACGGCATCGCGGTCGTCGAATATGCGGACGAGAAGGACGAGAAGGGACAGGCGAAGCGCATCGTCTTCTCGTCCAAGTTCGCCTGCCCGGTCTCCGGCTTCACGATTCCCGAGATCGAGCCGCGCCTGTTCTCGTTCAACAACCCCTTCGGCGCCTGCCCCACCTGCGGCGGCATCGGCCACGAGATGCGCATCGACCCGGCCCTGGTGGTGGACGAGAGCCTCTCGCTCAAGCGCGGCGCCGTCATGCCCTGGGCGAAGTCCACCTCGCCCTATTACGGCCAGACCCTCGAGGCGATCACCAAGCACTTCAAGGCCTCCATGACGAAGCCCTGGGAGGAGCTGCCGCAAAACGTGCGCGACGTGATCCTCTACGGGTCGGATGGCGAGAACATCCGCATGGCCTATGACGATGGGCTTCGCGCCTACGAGGTCAAGAAGCCGTTCGAGGGCGTGATCCCCAATCTCGAGCGCCGCTACAAGGAAACCGAGAGCGACTGGGCGCGGGAAGAAATCGGCCGCTTCATGAGCGAGACGCCCTGCGAGTCCTGCGGCGGCAAGCGCCTGAAGCCGGAAGCCCTGGCGGTGAAGATCGCCGGCTCCGACATCGGCGATGCCACGGCGCTCTCCGTAAAGGACGCGCAGGTCTGGTTCGAGAACCTGTCGAAGAAGCTCACGAAGAAGCAGAACGAGATCGCCGGCCGCATCCTCAAGGAGATCCGCGAGCGCCTCACCTTCCTGGTGGATGTGGGCCTGGAATACCTGACGCTGGCCCGCGCCTCCGGCACCCTGTCCGGCGGCGAGAGCCAGCGCATTCGTCTCGCCTCCCAGATCGGCTCCGGCCTCACGGGCGTTCTCTACGTGCTCGACGAGCCCTCCATCGGCCTGCACCAGCGCGACAACGAGCGTCTGCTCGGCACCCTCAAGCGCCTGCGCGATCTCGGCAACACGGTTATCGTGGTGGAGCACGACGAGGACGCGATCCTCCAGGCCGATTACGTGTTCGACATCGGCCCGGGCGCCGGCATTCACGGCGGCCAGATCGTGGCGGAAGGCACGCCCGACGAGGTCATGCACAACCCGAAGTCGCTCACCGGCAAGTACCTGACAGGCGAGATGTCAGTGAAGGTGCCGGAAAAGCGCCGCAAGCGCGATCCCAAGCGCATGCTGAAGGTGGTGGGCGCCAAGGGCAACAACCTGAAGAACGTGACGGCGGAGATCCCGCTCGGGACGTTTACTTGCATCACCGGCGTATCCGGCGGCGGCAAGTCGACGCTCGTCATCGACACGCTCTACAAGGCCGTGGCGCGCAAGCTCAACAACGCCCTGGAGCACCCGGCGCCGCACGAGCGCATCGACGGGCTGGAGCACCTCGACAAGGTCATCGACATCGACCAGTCGCCTATCGGCCGCACGCCGCGCTCGAACCCGGCCACCTATGTGGGCGCCTTCACGCCGATCCGCGAGTGGTTCGCCGGCCTGCCCGAGGCGAAGGCCCGCGGCTACCAGCCCGGGCGTTTCTCCTTCAACGTGAAGGGCGGCCGCTGCGAGGCCTGCACCGGCGACGGCGTCATCAAGATCGAGATGCACTTCCTGCCCGACGTCTACGTCACCTGCGACGTGTGCAAGGGGAAGCGCTACGACCGTGAGACCCTGGAGGTGAAGTACCGCGAGAACTCCATCGCCGACGTGCTCGACATGACGGTGGAGGAGGCCCGCGAGCTGTTCAAGGCCGTGCCGTCGATCCGCGAGAAGATGCAGACGCTCGCCCGCGTCGGCCTCGACTACGTGCATGTGGGCCAGCAGGCCACCACGCTCTCCGGCGGCGAGGCGCAGCGCGTGAAGCTCTCCAAGGAGCTGTCGAAGCGCGCCACCGGCCGCACCCTCTACATCCTCGACGAGCCCACCACCGGCCTCCACTTCCACGACGTGGCGAAGCTCCTCGAGGTGCTGCACGAGCTGGTGGACCAGGGCAACAGCGTGGTGGTGATCGAGCACAACCTCGAGGTCATCAAGACCGCCGACTGGGTGATCGACATGGGCCCCGAAGGCGGCAGCGGCGGCGGGCGCATTGTCGCGCAAGGCACGCCCGAGGACATCGCCGAATCAAAGGAAAGCCACACCGGCCGCTTCCTCAAGGAGGTGCTGCAGCGCAGGCCTTTGAAGAAGGACCCGCCGCAGAAGGCTTCAGCCAAGAAGGAGCCGGCGAAGAAGGAAGCACCCAAGAAGGACAAGAAGGTGACACGTCAGGCGGCGGAGTAGGGTTTGTGAAGGACTGAGTTCAAAGCTCTGTTCTAACAATTATATCATGGTTATAACTCACTATTCCCTCGCAACTGAGGACGCGCAAGCTTGCTCCGACCAGGTCTAAATTTGGATTCATACTTCTCAAACCCGGACTTCGATATTGAACTCCGGAAAGTTGAGTATCAATTTCATCCATATTTGGAGAACTTGACGCAAATTGAACTTAACGCACGGTACCTATCTTTACGCCGGAACCTTCTCACCCTTGTTACACCTGAAAGAGATCCCCCGCCCAAAGAATCTTTCCTTAGTTCTTGGTACTGGTTGCGTAAGTACATTCATACTGTAGGTGAATACGAGAGAAGGAGCTTGCCACTTCCTTCATTTGAGCCACCCTTCGATTTGAACCTGCTCTCAGCAAGAATTCCGTGCAAGCCGCGGTTCCCAAATGCCTGTGATTTTGTCGTTCGCTATGGGGAAATGAGTTGGCTGCCTGACATGCTAACTAAAGGGACAGTTATCGTTAAGCTGGCAGCTACATATAGAGATGATGCCATGAATGATGCTCGCAGAGATGACGAGCTAAGGCATCACACATTCCACAACAGTCGCAGGGTCCGTGCAACTGGTCCCGATGGTTCGCCGATCAAGATTGTTGGCGACATGTGCACAATAGTTGAACTAACACACGATTACTACGTCCTATGCACGTCCTCCGAGTTTGACCCAACTCTTTTTCCTGCCTTCAAAGCCGACGGCTGCTTGGTTATCCATGACATAGACGAGTTTGCCGACCGACTTGAAAGAGCGTTTGCTCCATTGATGAAGGGTCGCATCTTTGCGCACTTCCCCATTGAATACCAAGATCCATACGAACCTCACCCTCACCAAATTGACAGTCCAGGCGCCGTTAAGAACATTTCTTACGCGTATCAGAAAGAGTACCGTTTCGCTTGGTCTCCGTCGTCCGATCCTATGCCACCTACAGAACTCCGGGTGAATATAGGAGACCTTAGAGACATTGCTGAACTGTATCGTTTGCAGGAGATTATCGGAGACCAAGCCTCTAACTACACCGCGAAATAAACCGCTTTTCAGGTGAGACAGAACGCAATGCCCAGCGAAGACGTCACCTACCCTCCCCTCGACGTGCTCAAGCCCGTCGCCGAAAACCTCTGGATCGTCGACAGTGGGCCGCAGGAGGCGATGGGATTGAGCCTGCCGGTGCGGATGACGGTGATCCGGCTGGGCAGCGGCGATGTGTGGCTCCATTCGCCCACCCGGTACAATGCGGAATTGCGGCGGGAGATCGAGACGCTGGGCTCGATCCGCCATCTCGTGGCGCCCAACATCGCCCACTGGACGCACCTCAAGGGCTGGCAGGGCGGCTGCCCAGCGGCCAAGACGTCCGCGGCGCCCAAGCTGCGGCAGCGGCCGCAGGTGCGCAAGGCGGGCCTGCGGCTCGACCGCGACCTGACGGATTCGCCGCCGGACGATTGGGGCAGCGAGATCGAGCAGGCCGTCGTGCCGGGCGGCGCGGGCTTTCGTGAGGTGGCGTTCTTCCACCGGCCCACGCGCACCCTCATCCTGACGGACCTGATCCAGAACCTGGAGCCGCAGACACTGCCGCTGGGAACGCGCCTTTTCGCCAGGCTCACCGGCGTCGCGGCGCCCGACGGCAAGGCCCCGGCCTACCTGCGCTTCGTCGTCCGCCTGCGCCGCGAGGAGGCGAAGAAGGCCGTCTCCCGGATGATCGCCTGGAACCCGGAGCGGGTCATCTTCAGCCACGGCCGCTGGTTCGACCGCGACGGAACGGCCGCCCTGAAACGGGCCTTCGCCTGGCTGCTGGACTAGACTGCACTGCCTCTTCTGCGCCCTTGCCGGGTGCTCTCAAAGGAGCAATCATCGCGGCTTTCCCGGTGGAGGGGACGATGAGTGCCACCGATTCAGCCTTCAAAGGCTCCATTCCTGCCGTCTACGAGCAATATCTGGGCCCGCTCCTGTTCGAGCCCTTCGCAGAGGACATGGCGAGACGCCTCGGGGACGTGGCGCAGGGCCGTATCCTGGAAACGGCGGCCGGAACGGGCATCGTGACCCGCGCCCTGGCCAAGGCCCTGCCGGCCCAGGTGGAGATCACCGCGACCGATCTGAATCAGGCCATGCTCGACCTCGCCCGGACCCGCCTGCAGGCGTCGAACGTGCATTGGATGCAGGCCGACGCGCAGGCCCTGCCCTTCGAGGATGCCAGCTTCGATGCGGTCGTGTGCCAGTTCGGCGTCATGTTCTTTCCGGACAGGCTCACGGGTTACCGGGAGGCCTTGCGCGTGCTCAAGCCCGGCGGACGCCTGCTCTTCAATGTCTGGAACGCCCTCGACCTCAACCCGGTCAGCCGCATCGTGTCGGAGAGCGTGGCGAGAGCCTTTCCCGAAGATCCGCCCCGGTTCATCGAGCGGGTGCCCTTCGGCTATTTCGACCCCGACCGGATCCGCGGCGAGGTGCAGCAGGCGGGGTTCGAGAGCGTCGAGATCGAGGTGGTGGACAAAGTCAGCCGGCCCCCCTCGCCCCGGGAGCCCGCCATCGGACTCTGCCAGGGCACGCCCCTGCGGGCCGAGATCGAGGCCCGGGCCCCGGACCGCATCGGGGAGATCACGACAAGCGCCGAGGAGGCGCTCTCAGGTCGGTTCGGCGCATCATCCTTCGAGAACCGGATGAGCGCTCTCGTCGTAACGGCATGGCGATAGGGAGCCGGATCCAGAACGCGGCAACAACCTCGATCGGGCGCCCTTGACACCCTTTCGCACGGCTATATCTGCCCTGCCGGGCATCCATGCCTTCGCCATGGAAGCCGCCGGTTTTACCTCCCGAGCCAGATCGACGCTCAAGTTCGTGAGACTCCCGCCAGGCAATGCAAGGAAGGTCTTCGTTTGTGGGTCGCGTAACGCCGAAGAGCCGCGCCGTTTTCTGGCCCTTGCAGTTGCTGGTCGTTGCAAGCCTGCTCGGCCCTGCCCTGTTTTTCGCCTATACGGCGTGGGACGATTACCGCCGCATCCGCCAGCACGCGGATGAGCGGATCGAGCGCGCCCTGGACGTGGTTCAGGAACACAGCCTCAAGGCGTTTCAGACCATCGAGCGCACGATTGCCGAGACCAACGAGGTGCTGCGCGACCTCACGCCGGAGCAGATTCGGGCCGAGGAGGCCCGGCTCCAGAGCCGCCTGCGGCGCACCCAGGACGTCCTGCCGCAGATCGAGTCGATCTGGGTCTTCGACAAGGCCGGGCGCCCGCTCGTGTCGAGCACCGTCCTGCCCGTCCCCCGCGATCTCGACAACTCGGACAGGGACTACTTCAAGGCACAGGCCGAACAGGATTCCGGCACCTATATCGGCAAGACCATCACGTCCAGAATCGGCGACATTCGTTTCTTCGTGGTCAGCCAGCGCCGCGCCGGCGCGGACGGGACCTTCGACGGCGTCGTGGCCATCTCGGTGCGGCCCGAGCATTTTCGCGATTTTTACGGTCGGATTGCGAGGGGCATCGCCGATTCCTTCGGCATGATCCGCGCCGACGGCGAGTTCCTGGCCCGCTACCCGTCCCGTGGAAACGAGCCGATGCGCCTCAACGCCCGGAGTGGCTTTGCCAGATCGATCGAGCAGGACCCGCTCTCCGGGCGCTTCCTCGCCGTCTCCCAGATCGACGGGATCGAACGGCGGATCGGCTATCGCAAGGTTCCCGGCTATCCCGTCTACGTGCAGGTCGGCGTCGAGACAGCCGCCGTCTGGCGGGAACTCTGGTCGCAAATGAGCTGGCTGCTGGCCTTCGGCATTCCGGCGACCCTCGGCCTTTTCGCCATCAGCCTCCTGGCCCTGCAGCGCACCCGCAGCTTTCAAGCCGAGGTCGAACGGCGCGAGATGGCCGAGGCCGCTCTCAAGCAGGCCCAAAGGCTGGAGGCCGTCGGCCATCTCACCGGGGGCGTCGCCCACGACTTCAACAATCTGCTGATGGTCGTCAAAGGCAATGTGGACCGGCTGCGGCGCTACGCCATGGAGGAGCGGCAGAAGCGGTCCCTCGACGCGATCGAGACAGCGGCCGGACGCGGCGCAAGCCTCGTGCGCCAGCTCCTGTCCTTCTCCCGCCAGCAGACGCACGAGCCGGAGGTGGTGGACCTGTCCGGCTACCTGCTCGACCTGCAGGACATGCTCCGCTCGTCCCTGCGCGGCGACATCGCGATCGAGATGCGGGTGCCGCCCGGTCTGTGGAACACCAAGGTCGATCTCAGCGAGCTCGAACTCGCCATCCTCAACATCGCCGTCAACGCCCGGGATGCCATGCCCGACGGCGGACGGCTGCTGATCGAGGCCTGGAACCTGAACCTGCGCGATCCCGACGTTCTGGGCCTCCAGGGGGAGTTCGTCGCGCTCAGCCTCACGGATACGGGCAGCGGCATCCCCGAGGACGTGCTGCCCCACGTGTTCGAGCCGTTCTACACCACCAAGGCCGTCGGCAAGGGAACCGGCCTGGGCTTGAGCCAGGTCTATGGCTTCGCCAAGCAGTCGGGCGGCACGGCGACGGCGCTGGCCGAGGCCGGGCGCGGCACCACGATCACGCTCTACCTGCCACGCACGACAGAGGTTGCAACCGGCGCGCTCCCGCAGGTCGCGGAACCTCCGGTTCGAAACGCACATGGCCATATTCTCCTGGTGGAGGACAATGGCGACATTGCCGAGGTGACCCGCGCCAGCCTCGAGGAGATCGGCTTCCAGGTCACGCATGCGGCCGATGCCCGTGCGGCGCTCGCGGTCCTCCGGTCCGGAATCCGGGTCGATCTGGTGTTCAGCGATATCGTGATGCCGGGCGATCTCAATGGGGCCGACCTGGCGCGCATCGTTCGCAGCGAGCAGCCTTCCCTGCCCGTCCTGCTCGCCACCGGCTACAGCAACGTGGCCCAGGCGGCCATGGACGACGGGTTCACGATCCTTCGCAAGCCCTATGACTCGGCGGAACTGAGCGCCTGCATTCACCGGGCCATTGGGATCGTCCCGCTCAAGGCGAGCGCGTAGGCAGGCTCACGAGACCCGGAGGCCGCGAGCGTTCAGTGCAGGGTTTCCATCAGCTGCATGGAGTGGAGAAGGGTTCCGTGGGGGCAGACGATTTCCAGCCGCCACCCTGACCAATCACCGGCCTCGGGGCCGATTTCCGCCCTCAGTTCCTCAATGGCGACGAGAGCCTGCGCCTTGGCGCTCTCGAGATCACGGACCTCGATGCCTGTATCGTCGACAATCTCGTCATGATTGCTCACGAGGTGGAAGAAGCAAAGCATGTCAGGCCGTCTACCCACTCGGGAAGGATGGAAACTGCTAGCGGGTTTTGCTGGCGAAGTGAAGAGGCCTTGCGCCTCCTCTCTGCTTATTCGCCTTTCGCCTAAAGCATCGGACCCAAAAGTGGACTTGCACTTTTGGGATCCATCCGATGCCTTCTTCTTGGAGAAGAGCATCGTGTGGCCCGGACCCAGCGGGCCGGACGATGCTCTAGGCCTCCGAATCCAGCGGCTGAAGATTGTCCAGGGACACCCAGCCGATATCCGGCCGGGGCACGGGCGCCAAGTAGGCCCGGCCTTCCTCAACCCGCTCGATGCGGCAGGTGATGGCCCTCTGATCGCCAGGAGGACGGTAAACCACGATGCTTCCCGCCTGGATCCGGTCGGGGTGCTCGGACGGAGCCGGCACACCGGACGGCAAGCTCTCCGCCGCCGCATCCCGTCCGGCCCTGACCCGCTCCAGCGCGGCGATGGCCAGCTTCGCCCGATCCCGGTACCGCTCGCTGACCGGCCTCAGGAGCGCCCCCCGTGTTCGTCCCGGATACCACGAGACGCCGCCCGCCTTGGCGAGTTCCTCTGCAACGGCTTCGATTTCTTCGTCTGTCACACCCGCCCCCGCGATGACTAGCCCAGCGAAACGTCTCACAATCTGATCGTAGAGACCTTAACGCAAAGTAATACACATATTCATCTCTCGACCGAAAGTTTTCTTCGCTCACATCTTCGTTCTGGAAATGAGGCGATCCTCGGCGGCCGGAGATCCGCGACGGCGGCTTGCGGCGCCGGTGAGTATCCCTGTTACAAAGGCATTAACGGTGCAGGAGTGAAACGATCTGCCTCATCGAAGGGCCGATGGGCCGTGCAGGGCGGCAAGTAACATTGCGGTAAATCTCGAATAATTCCTGCATCGTGAGCCGGATAACATATTGGCCGCGGGAGCCGATCCTCATCTTCCGTACCTGATGATTACCTCCAAAGCTATCGAATGCTCAAAAATAGCCGCTCCCATCTGTCGCGAACGCATTTAAGCATTCTGGCTCCTTTCCTTATGAGGGATATTCGGCATGCCTGTCATCAACGCCTCGAGTTTCGGCGCAACCGCAAACGATACGAGCGATGATTCAGCCGCTATCAATGCAGCCGTGAAGGCGGCACATGCGGAATACATCAAGAACCCTGCCGCCGGCCGTGTGACCGTCGTCCTGCCGGCCGGCACCCTGCTCGTCAAAGGCAGCGGCGACAAGAGCGACGGCGCCGTCTCCATGCTCAGCGGCACCGCGCTTCAGGGCGCCGGCATGGGCCGGACGATCCTCAAGGTGGCTGACGGTTGGGCGGGCGACATCACCGGCGTGGTGCGCACCCCATTCAACGAGGTCACGTCCAATGTCGGTGTCTTCGACCTCTCCATCGACGGCAACCGCGATGCCACGACGGGTAAGATCGACGGCTTCTACACGGGCGTGAGGCCCGGGAGCACCGAGCAGGACAGCGACATCCATGTGTCGCGCGTGGAGATCCTCGACTGTTCGGGCTACGGCTTCGACCCGCACGAGCAGACCCTGCGCCTGATCATCGAGAACAGCGTGTCCCACGGCAACGGGCTGGACGGGTTCGTAGCCGACTACATCGTCAACGGCATCTACCGGAACAACATCGCCTACAACAACGACCGGCACGGCTTCAACGTCACGACCACCACCACCGGGCTGCTGCTCCAGAACAACGTCGCCTACGGCAATGGATCCACCGGCGTGGTGGTGCAGCGAGGGTCGGAGGACATCCCCTGGCCGAGCAACATCCAGATCGTCGGCGGCCACTACTACGGGAATCAGAAGGAAGGCATCCTTCTCAACATGGCCGACAACGTCACCATCGATGGTGCCAGGATCTACGGCAACTTGAGCAACGGCGTTCGGGTCGAGGGCTCGACCGACACCGTCGTTCAGAACAGCCGCATCTTCAACAACGCGCAGGGCGGCGACAACACGTTCGACGAGATCAGCATCCGCATGCGGGTGGATGCGACCACGGGGCAAACCTACTATTCCGTGAACACCCAGATCCTCAACAACACGATCTATTCCGACGGCGCAATCGATGCCCGCTACGGGATCCGCGAGGAGCGGACGAACACGGCCGGCGGTCCCACCCTCATCAGCCTCTACGGCAACACCATCTCCGGAATGGACTCCGGCGCAATCTTCACCCTGGTCCAGAAGTGGATCGGCACAGCCGGATCCAACGTATTCCGCGGCACCTCGTTCGACGAGGATCTGAGCGGCCGGTCCGGCAACGACACGATCCGGGCCATGGGCGGCAACGATCACGTGTTCGGCGATGGCGGCAACGACCGGCTCTACGGCGGCGATGGGCGAGACTGGCTCCACGGCGGCAACGGAAACGACAGGCTCCATGGCGGGCGCGGGAACGATACCCTGTTTGGCGACTCGGGACGCGATGTCTTCGTCTTCGACGCGAAGCTCGGGTCGTCCACCACGGACCGGAAGGTCAACTTCGACACCGTGGCCCAATACAGAGCTAAAGACGACTCGATCTGGCTCGACAACGCCATCTTCCGCAAGCTCGGCCCCGGCAGCGCCGGCAAGCCACAGAAACTGGATGCCGACCATTTCAACGCGGGCAACAGGCCCAAGGACCTGGACGACTACATCCTCTACAACAGGAAGACCGGGATCCTGTCCTACGATTCCGACGGCTCCGGGTCCCGCAAGCCGGTGGAGTTCGCTCAGTTCAAGAAAGGGCTCGCCCTGAGCCACAACGAGTTCTTCGTGGTCTGAGGCCGGGCGGGAGGGCCCGCATTCAAGCCATCACGACGATGTTCCGCCCGCTCTCCTTGGCGCGATAGAGCGCGCGGTCCGCGCGACGCAGCAGATCCTCGGTCATGGATCGGGACACCGTCGCGCAGCCGATGCTGACGGTCACTTCTTCGTTCGTCGCAAGGGCAGCCCTTCCGGCTTCGGCGAAGGCGTGGCGGATGTTCTCGGCGAGCCTCGCGGCGTCCTTCTCCCCCATGGGGAGGATCGCGGCGAACTCCTCACCGCCCAGCCTGCCGAATGTCCCCTTCGGCAGGTTGTCGGAGAGCGTGCGGGCGAAGACGCCGAGGATTCGGTCGCCGGCGGCATGGCCATGACGGTCGTTGATGGCTTTGAAGTTGTCGAGGTCGAACAGCAGGCAGCTCGCCGGCCGGTCGTGCAGGCGATCGAGCAGCCTGGAGGCCGCCTGCAGAAAGGCGCGCCGGTTTGGAATGCCGGTCAGGTCGTCGACGAGAGCGGCCTGCTTGTACTCGAACTTCAGGCGTTCCTTGGCCATGGACAGGAACATGAAGGCGAGCGTCGGACCGATCACCACCAGGAACAGGGCCATCTCCGACGACCAGCGCCGGCCGAAGCTGTCGATCCAGGGAACGGAGGTCAGCGAGATGCCGAGCAGGCCGCGCAGGAGATTGAAGACGGCAAGACCCGACAGCAGCACCACTGCTACTCGCTGAGAGGCGAGCGGCTGCACGGCATGGCGCCACAGCTCCCAGGCGGCCAAGCCCGAGTAGCTCCCCGTCAGAATACAGGCCAGGATGAGCCTGTACCCCTGCGAGTCGTAGATGAAGGGAAAGGCTGCCGCCCAGATGGCAACGCCGAGCCCGAGCGGAATGATGAGGCCGCGGCGGTCGTTGAAGATGCGGCAGCCGACATAGAGAGCGCCATAGGCCAGGATCCCGGCGGCATTCGCCAGCAGAAGGACCGGATAGCTCGGAGGCCCCTTCCCGAGATTGGCCGTGCCGATCCCGATTCCGATCAGCCAGAAGGCGCTTCCCCACCACGCCATGGCATTGAGCCGGCGATTCAGGGTCCATGAGAATATCAGCAGCGTGCCGAGCACGGCCGACAGGAGCACGAATGCGACAGTGAGGGTGGCAGGATCAAGAACCATCGGAAGTGTCGTCATCCGTTCGATCAGACCGCCGCAAGGATGACCTCCGCAGGTCATTCCCCTGCGGAATGCGGGGCAGGCTATCTCCCATAGCCGTCCGGATGTCCAGCGCCATCGCATGCGGCGGATCGGCGTGCGCTCGGAACGAAGGCTTGGCCGGAGCATTTTCCTCAAGCCAAGCGTGAGAGGAGCATATTATGGGCCGGTATCATCGTCACGGGGTGCAGAGCACGGCGGCCATCGCCGGACACCCGCTTCATCACATGCTGATCGTCTTTCCCGTTGCCTTCCTGATCGGAGCCTTCGGCACGGACATCGCCTTCCTGGCTACCCAGGATGCCTTCTGGGCTCAGGCTTCCTACTGGCTCCTCATCGCCGGCATCGTCACCGCCCTCGTGGCCGCCGTTCCCGGCATGATCGACTTCGTGACCATCGACCGGGTGCGCAATGTCTGGGTCTCATGGGCGCACATGGTGGCCAATCTCGTGGTGGTCGCCCTCGCCCTCGTGAATGTCGGCGTGCGCCTGGACGATCCGGCGGCCGGGGTTCAGGGCTGGGGCATCTGGCTCTCGGGCATCCAGACGGCCCTGCTGCTGTTCAGCGGCTGGCTCGGCGGCGAGATGGCCTATCGCTACGGTATTGGGGCGATCCAGGACTACAGCCCCAAGGCCGAGCAGTTCCACGTGGAGGTGGATCGTCCGGACGTCGCTCCGCATTACGGCCGCCGGAGCGGAACGGACAACCTCTGAGGGCTGCGCCGGGAGCTTGCCACGGCGCCGGCAGGAATCTAAACTTCTCCCTGCTATGAGGCCCCTTCTGCTCGCCCTTGCTCTCCCAAGTCTGATCCTCGCAAGCCTGCTCCTCGCGAGCCAAGCCGAGGCGGCCTCTTCCTGCCCTCCCGGCTTCGCGATGCTTCAATCCTCCGACACCTGCGTCCGCATCAGCGGCCGGGTGCGGTCCGACACGCTCACCCGGTCGTCGGGCCTGCGCTCCTCCGGCAGGTTCGAGACCAGAACGAGCGGGCGCATTCAGCTCGATGTGAGAAAGCGGACGGATTACGGCCCCTTCCGGGCGGTGGTGCGCATCGATACCCACGGACGCTGACGCAGGCGCGGGCACCGGGTCGCTCGTCCATGGTGCGCTGCAAAGTCCGGCGCGGGATCGGGAACACGCGCTGCGACCCTGCGTTGCGTCCCTATGCAGAACATCACCGTAACCATAACCGACGCCTTGGAGCGGTGGCAGAACCTATGGCCCGACTGGCTGATCAGCATCGCCTTCCTGAGCGTGGCCGCCATCCTGCTCCTGTTTCTCCACTCGCTGATCATGAGCGCCCTTCAATGGGCGCTGCGGGGCCGTCTGGCTGAGTTCGGGCGCAAACTCCTGAATCGGATCGGGCCGCCGACCCGCCTCGGCCTGCTCGTCCTCGGCCTGGGGGTGATGCTGCAGGCCGTGCCGGATCGCGGGCCGGGCTATCAGGTCCTCGAATGGGGATTGCTCTTCGGCTTCATCATCTTCCTGGGCTGGAGCGCAATCACCATCGTCAACACCGCCTCGGAGATCTACCTGCGCCGGGCGCTCAGGGGCTCCGAGGACAGCGTGCTCAGCCGCAAGCTCCTGACCCAGGTGCGCCTCCTGCGCCGGATCGTGGTGTTCGGCCTGGGCTTCCTGACCCTGTCGGCCATGCTGATGACGATTCCGTCCGTGCGCCAATACGGGGTCAGCCTCTTCGCCTCGGCCGGCGTCGCGGGCTTGGCCATCGGCCTGGCCGCCCGCCCGATGCTGTCCAGCCTCATCGCGGGCGTCCAGCTGGCGATTACCCAGCCGGTCCGCCTGGGGGACGAAGTGCTCGTCGAGGGCGAGTTCGGCACCATCGAGGAAATTCAGACCACCTACGTGGTGATTCGCCTCTGGGACTGGCGCCGACTGGTGGTGCCCCTGTCGTACTTCATGGAGAAGCCGTTCCAGAACTGGACCCGGCAGACGAGCTCGATCCTCGGGAGCGTGTTCTGGTACCTGGATTACTCCACCCCTATCGAGGCCGTCAGGGAGAAGTTTCAGGAACTCCTGAAGGCCTCGGAGCTCTGGGACGGCCAAGTCGGCCTTCTGCATGTGACCGACACCAAGGAGCGAACCATCGAGCTGCGCGGATTGATGAGTGCGGCGTCATCGGGCAATTCCGCGAACCTGCGCCACGAGATCCGCGAGAAGCTGATCACATGGCTGCAGGAGACCTACCCCCACGCCCTGCCGCGCGAACGGATCGAGTTCGGGAACCTGCCGGCAGCTCCGCCAGCCATGCCTGTCCGGCACTAGGGTTAACGTGGCATTAGCCCGCTATGCTACTAAAGCATAACAGCCCTACATTATTACCACTCCTCTTCGGCAGTGCACACACTTATATCCGCACTGCACACGCAAGAACAAAAGCAACCGGCCACAGGGGCCGGTAACTGATGAGGAGCTTCCCATGTTCGTGTCCTACATTCTGTCTAAGGTCCGCTCTTACCTGCGCTATCGCGAGACCGTCCGCGAACTCTCGCTGCTCTCCGACCGCGAGCTCGACGATCTCGGCATCTCGCGCTTCCAGATCGAGAGCATCGCTCGCGAGCACGTCGCCGCGTAAATCTCCGCTGCACTGCAGCAAAGGCCCTCGCCCGCCCCTCAGGCGGGCGTTCGCTTGTCTGGAGCCCGTCAGCGCCCGCCGGAAACCGGCATGTTCGCCCCGGTGATGTAGGAGGCGGCATCGGACATCAGGAATAGCACCGCCTCGGCCACCTCCCCCGGCTCGCCGATCCGGTTGAGCGGGATGTAGGACCGAAGCCGCTCCAGGCGCCCGGCATCCTGGGTGCTCCGCTCGTGGATGTCCGTTCTGGTCATGCCCGGCGAGACCGCATTGACCCGGATCCCCTCGGGCGCCAGCTCCTTCGCCATTCCGATCGTCAGCGAGTCGATGGCGCCCTTCGAGGCCGCATACCAGACATACTCGTTCGGGCTGCCGAGGGATGCGGCCACCGACGAGATGTTGACGATGCTTCTCGAGATCCCGCCGGGGCTGTTCGGCAGCCTTCGCGCGGCCTCGCGCGCGACCCACAGGGCACCCAGGACATTGATGTCGATGCAATCGCGGATGGTCTCGCTGGATGTCTGCGCCAGCTTGCCGGACTTTCCCGTGATGCCCGCGTTATTGACCACATGCGAGACCGGCCCCAGGGCCGCCTCGGCCTCGTCGAACAGGCGCCCCACGTCGCCCTCCACGGCCACGTCGCCCTGACAGGCCACGGCTTTCGCCCCGGCAGAACGGCAGGCGGCAAGGACCTGCTCGGCCGCCTCGCGCTCGGACCGATAGGTAATCGCCACATCATAGCCGCGCTCGGCCGCGAGCCGAGCCACCGCAGCCCCTATGCCGCGGCTTCCGCCTGTAATGAGGACGACCGAGCGTTGAACTGGCATGTTGAGCTTCCCCTAAAGAACTCAAGCTGACCGAACTGTCGGATCCATCAGCTGAGCCGACTTGTAACATTTCGCACAGCCTAAACCACGGGCTTATGCATGGCCAAGCTTTGGCGAGACAAGTCCATTGAAGCAGGTTTTTTTAACGTTATTTCGCTGCGACCTTCGCCGACAGACGTATGTTCCATGGCGAGGGCTAACAACTGCAATCTTCAATGGAGACAACAATGGCTTACAAGAAAATCAGCACCAAGGGCTATTCACCGTTCGGACTGAACTTCGATGGTGATGGGTTCATCTTCAAGGGCGATTCCGCCGATGACAGGATCGTGGGAACCAGGGCCAATGACCGTTTGCATGGGGGTGGCGGCGATGACGTCCTGAATGGCGGCGCCGGGAACGATCTCATCAGCGGCGGCGCTGGAAGTGATGTTCTGACAGGCGGTTCCGGCGTGGATACGTTCAGCTTCGGTGGAGAGCTGGGCAAGAGCATCGACCGAGTGACCGACTTCAAGAGCAAGATCGGCGAGAAGATCATCCTGAATGCCTATGAATTCGAAGCTCTTGACGTTTGGCCAAAGCAGCCCGTGGATCAGGACGCCAGGGACAGCGGCCCACTTGCCGCCTCGAACTTCTGTATCGGCAAGCGCGCCAAGGATGCGGACGACCGGCTGGTTTACGACAAAGCGACAGGCGCACTGTATTACGATGCCGACGGCAATGGCGCCGGCGCCGCGATCCAGTTCGCGCAGTTCAAGGCAGGCACGGCTCTGTCGGCCGATTGCTTCTTGATCTACTAAGACGAACGCTCCGACCTTCGCATGGAAGGAGTGTCGGGAGGGCGTGGCCGCAGGACGGCCATGCCCTCCCGTGGCATTTGGACCTCATAAGCCTCGCTTTCTCCTTATGAGATAATGGTTGATTGCCCCATCGGCGCTCGTTACTTCAGGCCCATGAGCAAGCTTGAACCCATTCACGTCATCGGCGGCGGCCTCGCCGGTTCGGAAGCGGCTTGGCAGATCGCCCAGGCGGGCGTGCCCGTCGTGCTTCACGAGATGCGCCCTGTCCGCGGTACCGATGCGCACAAGACGGACGGCCTGGCCGAGCTCGTCTGCTCCAACTCCTTCCGGTCGGACGATGCCGAGACCAACGCGGTCGGCCTGCTGCATCAGGAGATGCGCTCGCTCGGTTCGCTGATCATGGCCAAGGGCGATGCCAACCAGGTGCCCGCCGGCGGCGCGCTCGCGGTGGACCGCGACGGCTTCTCGGCGGCCGTGACGGCAGCCCTCGAGGCCCATCCCCTCATCACCATCGACCGCGGCGAGATCGCCGGGTTGCCGCCCGAGGACTGGTCCTCGGTCATCGTCGCCACCGGCCCCCTCACCTCGCCGGCTCTCGCACAGGCCATTCTCGATCTCACCGGCGAGACGTCGCTGGCGTTCTTCGACGCCATCGCGCCCATCGTCTACCGGGAGTCCATCAACATGGACGTCGCCTGGTTCCAGTCGCGCTACGACAAGGTCGGGCCGGGCGGCACGGGCAAGGACTACATCAACTGCCCCATGACCCGGGAGCAGTACGAAGCCTTCATCGATGCGCTGATCGCGGGCGACAAGACCGAGTTCAAGGAATGGGAGGCCAACACCCCCTATTTCGATGGCTGCCTGCCCATCGAAGTGATGGCGGAGCGCGGCCGCGAGACCCTGCGCCACGGCCCCATGAAGCCCGTCGGCCTCACCGACCCGCGCAATCCGGACAAGAAGCCCTACGCCATCGTGCAGCTGCGCCAGGACAATGCGCTCGGCACCCTGTTCAACATGGTGGGCTTCCAGACCAAGCTGAAATACGGCGCCCAGAGCGCGATCCTGCGCATGATCCCGGGCCTGGAGAATGCCGAGTTCGCCCGCCTCGGCGGCATCCACCGCAACACGTATCTGAACTCGCCCAAGCTCCTCGACCCGACGCTGCGCCTGACGGCGATGCCGCGCCTGCGCTTCGCCGGCCAGATCACCGGCTGCGAGGGCTATGTGGAAAGCGCGGCGGTCGGCCTGATGACCGGCCGCTTCGCCGCCGCCGAGCGGCTGGGCCGCCCGATCCAGCCCCTGCCGCATACGACGGCACTCGGCGCGCTCATCAATCACATCACCGGCGGGCACATCGAGACCATCGACGAGGGGCCGCGTTCCTTCCAGCCGATGAACGTCAATTTCGGCCTCTTCCCGCCGATAGATTTCACGCCGAAAGCCGAGGACGGCAAGCGCCTGCGCGGACCGGCCAAGGCCGTTGCCCGGAAAAAGGCGCTGACGGACCGGGCTCGGGCGGATCTGGCCGCGTGGCTGTCAGGCGGCGCCCTGCCTCAGGCTGCTGAATGAGTGAGCGGTCATCCCGGACGGCGTGAGCCGATCCGGGATCGGGTGCAGAATGTGGCACCCGAACCTCAACACTGTCATCCCCGCGCAGGCGGGGATCCATAAACACGAGGTCTCAAGAAGAGGCGGTCAGCGTCGCACTCTTTTCTGCATCGTCAGCGGTTATGGATCCCGGGCTTCGCTACGTGGCCCCGGAATGACAGTGCTAGGCTGGTTCTAGCGATCCCGGATCTCCGCTGACGCTCCGTCCGGGATGACCAAAATCTGCTAGAACGGTCCGCGCCAGAGCGCCCAGACCCGGCGCCATTGCGGAATGTCCACCACCGTATGGAACGGTTCGTAATCCGCACGCTCCATGGCCTTGAGATAGGGCTCCACCAGTGCCACGGGCTGGAAGGCTGGCTTGGCCGCGTTCGGGATCGTGCTGCGCAGCGCCCGCGCCTGTTCGAGATGCCTGCGGGCGACGGCGCGCAGATCGGCGAGCGCGCCCTTGAGCCCGGGTCCGCCGCGCCCCGTGACGATGTCCTCCCGCACGACGCCGTGCTTCGCCAGGATATCCGCCGGCACGTAGACCTGCCCCTGGCGCGCATGGATCGGGAAGGCCCGCAGCAGGCCCGCGATGGCATAGGCCACGCCGGCATGCCCGGCGGCATCGGCCGTGCCGGGGTTCGCGCCATCGGAGAGGATGAGGCTTGCAAGCTGGATCAGGCTGGACGAGGTCTCGCCGCAATAGCCCTCGAGGTCGTTGAGGCTCGGCATCGGATCCTCGTAGAGATCGAAGATCCGGGCATCGATCAGGTCGACCAGCGACTGGCGCGGCAGGCGGAACTTGACGATGGTGTCGTCGAGCGCGGCCGCCACGGGGTTGGCCCGCACGTCGCCCCGCGCCTCGCCCTGCAAGGCGTCGCGCCACCATTGCAGGCGGATCTCGCCGACGAGCGCCTCGCGCACCGCCTCGCGCACGCGGGCGATCTCGAAGTTGAAGGCATAGAGCGCGTAGAGATGCGGCCGCTTCTCGACGGGAGCGAACAGGCTCGCCCAGTAGCGGTCGGGATCGGCTTCGCGCACGAGGGCTTCGCAATGGGCGAAGTTGGAGATCGCTTCCGCCATCTTAAGGGACGGCGATGAGGGCGGCGCCGACCTTGCGGTTCTCGGCGAGCAGGATGTTGTAGGTCCGCGCGGCCGCTCCCGTCTGCATCACGTCGAGCCCGATCCCAGCCTCCCGGAACCGCGTGCGGAACGCGGCCGGCAGCGCCGCGATGTCGGCGCCCGTACCGAAGAGCAGGAGTTCGAGCGCATCGCCCTCGGCGAAGATCGGATCGAGCACCTCGTCGGTCAGGTCGGCCATGGACGCGACCGGCCATGCCCTGACCCCCGACGGCAGCGCCAGCACGGAGCCGCGATGGGACATGTCCCCGAAGCGGAAGCCGCCATTGCCGTAGGCGTCGAACTGGTAGCGTCCCGGCAGGAACCCGTCATAGAGGCGGCCGGCGTTCATGAGCTTACTCCGCTGCGGCGGCCCTGCCCTCCGGCACTTTCACGGCCTCCGAGCCGCGCAGACCGATATAGATCAGCATGGGAGACGAGATGAAGATGGCCGAATACGTGCAGATGACGACGCCGTAGAGCATGACCTGGGCGAAGCCCTGGATCGCCTGTCCGCCGAACAGCACCAGCGCCAGGAGCGACAGCGCCGTGGTCATCGCCGTCATGATCGTGCGCGACATGGTGTGGTTGATCGAGAGGTTCAGCAGTTCCTCGGCCGGCATCGTCTTGTAGCGGCGCATCAGCTCGCGGGTACGGTCGAACACCACCACGGTCTCGTTGAGCGAGTAGCCGACGATGGTCAGGATCGCGGCGATCGAGGTCATGTTGAACTCGTGGCCGGTGATCACGAAGAACCCGATGGTGAGCACGATGTCGTGGAGCGTGCCGATGATCGACGCCATCGCCAGCTCCCGCTCGAAGCGGAACCAGAGATAGAACAGAACCGCGATGACCGAGAGCACGACGCCGATGGTGCCGGACTGCACGAGCTCGCCCGAGACGCGGGGGCCCACGGTCTCGACGCGGCGGAAATCGTACTCGGCGCTGAACGTGTCGCGCGCCTTCTGCACCACGGCAGCCTGCGCGGCTTCGCCGCCCTCCTGGATGGGGAAGCGCAGGGAGACCTCGCCGGCGGAGCCGAACTCCTGCACCTCGACATCACCGAAGCCGAAGCCTTGGGCGGTCTGCCGGATCTGGCCCACATCGGCCTGGCCGGACCGGGCCTGGATTTCCATGAGCGTGCCGCCCTGGAAGTCGATGCCGAAGTGGAGGCCGCCGGACAGAAGCATCACCGCCGTCAGGATGGAGATGACGGCCGACAGCGGGAACGAGAAGCGCCGGAAGCGCATGAAGTCGAAATGGGAGTTTTCGGGCCAGAGGCGGATGAGGCGCACGATACGCACTCCTTAAAACGGAAGAGCTTTGGGACGCATCCAGTGATACCAGAGCGCGATCATCATGCGCGTCAGGGTCACGGCGGTGAGAACCGTCGTCAGGATGCCGAGAATGAACACGACCGCGAAGCCGCGCACGGGGCCGGAGCCGAGGAAGAACAGGATCACCGCCGCGATGGCCATGGTGCTGTTGGAGTCCACGATGGTCGCGAAGGCCCGGTCGAAGCCGGCCTGGATGCCCGACACGATGGACCGGCCCGCCCGCACTTCCTCGCGGATGCGCTCGTAGATCAGCACGTTCGAGTCGACCGCCGTGCCGATGGTGAGCACGATGCCGGCGATGCCCGGGAGCGTGAGCGTGGCTTCCAGAACCGACATGAGGCCGAAGATGAGGCCCACATGGACGATCAGCGCGATGTTCGCGAACAGGCCGAAGAGGCCGTAGGTGGCGAACATGAAGATGACGACGAACACGGCCGCCACGTAGGTGGCCATCTTGCCGGCCTCGATGGAGTCGCGCCCGAGGCCTGGGCCGACGGTGCGCTCCTCGACGATGGTGAGCTTCGCCGGCAGGGCGCCGGAGCGGAGCAGCACGGCGAGATTGTTCACCTGCTCGACCGTGAAGCTGCCGGAGATCTGGCCCGAGCCGCCGGTGATGGGCGACTGGATCGTCGGAGCGGAGATCACCCGGTTGTCCAGAACGATGGCGAGCTGGCGCCCGAGGTTCTCCGTCGTCGCCTGGCCGAAGCGCTGCGCGCCGCGGATGTTGAAGCGGAAATTCACGATGGGCTGGTTGGTCTGCGTATCGAAGGCCGGCTGCGCGTCGGTCAGGTCGCCGCCTTCGGCGATGACCCTGCGCTCGACCGGGACCCGCTGGCCGCCTGCATCCTCCATGGGCAGCATGTCCACATCCGTCGCGCCCTGTTGAGCGAGCAGGCGGAACTCGAGATTGCCGGTCTCGCCGAGGAGCGCCTTCAGCTGCTGCGGATCCTGGAGACCCGGAACCTGGACGAGGACGCGGTCGGCGCCCTGGCGCTGGATGCTGGGCTCGGTCGTGCCGGTCGAGTCCACGCGGCGGCGGATGACCTCGATGGACTGGTCGACGGCGCGGCGCACGCGCTCGTTGATGCCGGCCTCCGTGTAGGTCATCGTGATCACGCCGTCCGGGGACGTGTTGATCTCGATGGAATTGCCGCCCGCCTGACCCAGCATGGCATTGCCGATCGGCTGCGACAGCTCGCGCAGGCGCGGCAGGAGCCGGTCGCGGTCGGCCGCATCCGGCACGCGGATCTGCACGCCGCGCTGGATGGTCTGGATGCCGTTCTGGGACGAGACGCGGGTGTCGCGCAGGATGCGGCGGACGTCGTCGCGCAGCAGGGTGATCTGGCCGCGCAGCAGATCCTGGTTGTCGACCTCGAGCAGAACGTGCGAGCCGCCCTGCAGGTCGAGGCCCAGCACGATGGCGCGGGACGGCACGAGCCAGGATGGCACCCAGCTCGGAATGGCATTCAGGTAGCCCTCACGCTGCTCGCGGGACATCATGCTCGGAACCGCCAGGAGCAGACCGATCAGGATGACCGCCATCGTGGCGATGATCTTCGATTTGGAGAAGCGCAGCATCGTCAGCTCAACCTTTCACACACTCTGCCGCAGCCCGCTGCGGCGAACCGGCCCATCCCCATGAGGAAGGGCCGGCCTTGTCTCAATCAGGCCTTCACAGGCTCGCTCTTGGAGCGGACGTCGGAAATCATGGCGCGAGCCACCTTCACCCGCACGCCGTCGGCGATCTCGACCTCGATATCCGCCGCGTCCTCGGTCACCTTGGTCACCTTGCCGATGATGCCGCCGGAGGTGACGACCGTATCGCCGCGACGCACGTTCTTGATCATCTCCTGGTGAGCCTTCACCCGGCGCTGCTGGGGCCGGATGATCAGGAACCACATGATGACGAATATGAGGATGAACGGGACGAATTGAAGGATCATCTCCATTCCGCCGGCCGCGGGGGCCCCTTGTGCGTAGGCAGGTGAAATGAACAAGCGGCTCTCCATGGATAAAGGCGCGTGGCAGGCACATGTGGGGCCTACCCGCGCCGGACGGGATACAAAGCGTGGCGGACTATACCCATCGACTCCGCGAAATCAATGAAGTTGCAGGCACATCGTGCGGAAAAGTGGGCACCGGTTTTCCGCGCCCGACGATGTGCCTTTCTATGAAAGAAGCATCGGATTTCCCCAAAAGTGGCCTCCACTTTTGGGTCCGATGCTCGGTTTCCAAAGGCCTCTCGGTGGACCGTTTGACGCTTTCTGCGCTAAGCAATCCCCTCACCCACTCTGGATGGCCTTGTTCCCGATGCCTGCAGACCTGAATTCTCCTGAATCCCTGGCGCTTCTGACCCGCATTGCCGATGCCCTTGAGAGGCTCACCCCTACCGGAGCCGCTCACGCCGATTTTACGGCGGCCGACGCCTTCGTCTGGCAGGCGGTGGGGCGCAGGCTCTCCCCCGTCCCCAAGGTGAACCGGGTCGAGATGAGCCTCCTGCGGGGCATCGACCGGGTGCGGGACCAGCTGGCGGAGAACACCGGGCGCTTCGCCAGGGGGCTGCCGGCCAACAACGCCCTGCTCTGGGGCGCCCGGGGCATGGGCAAGTCGTCCCTGGTCAAGGCGGTCCATGCGGAGATCAACCACACCCGGCCGGCCGATTCCCGCCCCCTCAAGCTCATCGAGATCCATCGGGAGGACATCGAGACCCTCCCGGACCTCATGGGCCTGCTCCGGGCCGATCCGCACCGCTTCATCGTGTTCTGCGACGACCTGTCATTCGATGCGGACGACACCTCCTACAAGTCGCTCAAGGCGGTTCTGGAGGGCGGGATCGAGGGGCGGCCGGACAACGTGATCTTCTACGCCACCTCCAACCGCCGCCACCTCCTGCCCCGCGACATGATGGAGAACGAGCGCTCGACGGCGATCAACCCCGGCGAGGCCATCGAAGAGAAGGTGTCCCTGTCCGACCGCTTCGGCCTCTGGCTCGGCTTCCACAAATGCAGCCAGGACGAGTATCTCGACATGGTCTTCGGCTATGTGGACCATCTGGGCCTCAAGGCCGACCGTGAGGCGGTCCGCGCCGAGGCCCTCGAATGGGCCACCACCCGCGGCGCCCGCTCGGGCCGCACCGCGTGGCAGTTCATCCAGGACCTTGCGGGACGTCTGGGCAAGGCGATCTGAAACGACAAAGGGACGGTGGCTGAGCTCCACCGTCCCCTCGTTGGGCCAGCCTCGAAGTTCGAAGCCGACCGAAGTTCTATCCAGGATCAGCCGCCGAGATACTTCAGCGGATCGACGGGCTGCGCGCCCTTGCGGATCTCGAAGTGCAGCTGGGGCGAGGTCACGTTGCCGGTCTGGCCGGAGGTGGCGATCACCTGGCCGCGCTTCACCTGCTCGCCGCGCTTCACGTTCAGAGAGCCGTTGTGGGCATAGGCTGAGACGTAGCCGTTCTCGTGCTTGATCAGGACGAGGTTGCCGTAGCCCTTCACCTCGCTGCCCGCATAGGTCACGGTGCCGGCCTCGGTCGCCTTCACGGGCGTGCCTTCGGGGACGGCGATGTTGATGCCCTCGTTGCCGCCATTGGCGCCGAACCCGGCGATCACGCGGCCGCGGGCGGGCCAGCGGAAGTCGCCGGCCGGAACGCTGGCGGTCTGCTCTGGCTCCGGCGCCGGAGCTTTCGCGGCCTCCGGCTGCGGGGCCGGTGCCACAGGCGCGACGGGCTTCACCGCTTCGGGTTGGGTCAGAGCCGCAACCTTGGGCTGCTCGACGACCGGCTTCGGCGCGGAAACGAGCGGCTTGGGCGCCGAAACCAGAGGCTCATCGACGGCCGACGCGACCTGCATGGGCGCCGCCTTGGCGGGAGCCGGAGCAGCGGGAGCCTGCGCCGTCATGGTTGTGCCAGGGCGAACGCGCCGGGCCGGCTCGGCATCGGCGACCGGAGTCGTGGCGGCCGGGACCTTGGACGTGTCGACGAGGCGGAACTTGGGCTGGGCAGCCGCCGTCTGAGCGGCCGGCACGGGGCGCGGCTGGACGGGGGCGGGAGCCGAGGCGATGCGGGCGGGCTGCGAGAGAGGCTGGGCCTGCACCGGCGGCAGGGCCTGGGCCTGGACCGAAGCGGTCGGCATCGGAGCGGCCGCATAGGCCGGGGAAGCCTGAGGCTGCGAGGGAACTGACGCGCCGGATTCCATCCGCTCGCTGGCCGCGAATGGATTGGAGAATGGGTTCTCCGCGAACCGCGCGCTGTCGGTACTGCACGCCGCCGCGGCACTGCCGATCAAACTCACCAGAGCGATCCGAGACACCGCACCCCAATGCTCAGAACCCATACGCAAACGCATCACTCAACCCCAATCGAACGCAACTCGATGAAGCGATTAAAAGCCTGTTCAGGTTAAGCAACGGTTGATGGTGCGCACTTTCTCGTAACCTTGTCGAAAAAATTTCGATTCGGCCGAGCCTCGGGCCCAAAAGTGGCGTGCACTTTTGGGATTCACCCGATGCTCTTGATTCTCTGGCGCATCGTCGAGCGCGAAAAACCGGGATCCACTTTTTCGCACGATGCGCTAGAGAGTCGCCGCAATCCCGGTGACGAGCGGGGAAATCCGCAGAGGCACGCCGAGGCTCTGCGCTAGTTCTCCGTCGGCACCGCGCTCGATCTTCACGAGGCGAGGCATGCCCTCGACGGTGAGCGCCCCGACGAGGCGCCCACCGGACCCTAGGAGAGGCATGAGGGTTTCCGGGAGCTCCGCGCGCGCGCCGTTCAGCAGAATGCGGTCGAAGCGATCCCGGATCCGCGTGGCGAGCCCGTCGCCCACCTCCAGGCGGACATTGCCGGCCTCGACGATCTTGAGGTGCTGGGCCGCGGCAGCCGCCAGGGTGTTGTAGCGCTCGACGCTCGTCACCTCCGCCCCGAGCCGCGCCAGGAGCGCCGTCACGTAGCCGCTGCCCGTGCCCACCTCCAGCACCCGCTGGCCGGGCTGCACGCCGAGCGCCAGCAGCATGGCGGCCACCGTTCTCGGCCCCGTCATGGTCTGGCCGCAGGGCAGAGGCAGGGCGACGTCGGTCCGAGCGAGATCGGTGAAGCGGCGCGGCGCGAAGACCTCGCGCGGCACGAGTTCCATGGCCCGCAGCAGCGCCGTGTCGCGGATGCCTTTCGCCCGCAGGGATAGGATGAAGGACGCGGCCCCGATCGCCGCCTGCTCGTCGCGGGCATCGTCCGCTTCGGGCCAGTATGGCAGATCCTGGTTCATCGCGCCCGCGCCCTCCTCAGCCGAAGGCCTGGGCGTAGCGGGTTAGGGTCGGCTCGTCGGTCATGTCGACGCGAAGAGGCGTCACGGCGATGCGCCGGTTGGCGATGGCCCAGAGATCCGTGCCGTTGCCGGGCGTGAAGGGACGGCGCTCGAACGCGATCCAGAAGTAGGGATTGCCGCGCCCGTCCCGACGCTCGTCGAGGCGCAGAAGCTCCTGGGTGCGCTGCCCCTGGTTGGCGAGGGCCGTTCCCTCGACCTCTTGAGGCTCGCAATCCGGGAAGTTCACGTTGACGAGAATCCCCTTGTCGATCCCGGCTTCGAGGATCTTGCGCACCACCTTGGGGCCGTGATGTTCGGCGCATTGCCAGCGCGGCGAGTTGCGTGTGTCCGGGCCATAGGCCTGGGAGAGCGCGATGGACGGAATGCCGAGGATCGTGCCCTCGATGGCTCCGGCGACGGTGCCGGAATAGGTCACGTCCTCGGCCACGTTCTGCCCCCGGTTGACGCCGGAGAGCACGAGGTCGGGCTTGGCGTCGCGCATGAGGTGGCGCACACCCATGATCACGCAGTCGGTCGGCGTTCCCTTGACGGCGAAGTGCCGGCTGGAAATCTCGCGCAGGCGCAGCGGATCGTTGAGGGAGAGCGAATGCGCGACGCCGCTCTGATCGGTCTCGGGCGCGACGACCCAGACATCGTCCGACAGCTCGCGCGCGATGGCCTCCAGGCTCTTGAGCCCGGGAGCGTGGATGCCGTCGTCGTTGGTGCAGAGAATGCGCATGTTCAGCCCTGACGCTCGATGCGGGCGAGACCGCCCATGTAGGGCTGGAGCACCGACGGGACCGTGACGCTGCCGTCCTCGTTCTGGTAGTTCTCCAGCACCGCCACGAGGGTGCGGCCGACCGCGAGGCCGGAGCCGTTGAGCGTGTGCACGAAGCGCGGCTGCTTCTCGCCCGCGGCGCGGTAGCGGGCGTTCATGCGCCGCGCCTGGAAGTCGGAGCAGACCGAGCAGCTCGAAATCTCGCGATAGGCCCCCTGCCCCGGCAGCCACACCTCGATGTCGTAGGTCTTGGTCGAGGAGAAGCCCATGTCGCCAGTGCAGAGCGTCATCGTGCGGAACGGCAGCTCCAGCTTCTTCAGCACGTTCTCGGCGCTGGTCAGCATGCGCTCGTGCTCGTCGGCCGAGGTCTCGGGCGTCGTGATCGAGACGAGCTCGCATTTCACGAACTGGTGCTGGCGGATCATCCCGCGCGTGTCGCGGCCGGCGGAGCCCGCCTCGGCGCGGAAGCTCGGGGTGAGCGCGGTAAAGCGCAGGGGAAGCTCCTCCTCGGAGAGGATCTGCTCGCGCACCAGATTGGTGAGCGTCACCTCCGCGGTCGGAATCATGCCGTAGCGCGTATCCCTGATCATTTTGGCGATAGCGTCGCGCGGCTGGCCTTCGAGGGCGGCGGACACAACCTGTTCGAGGGAGTTGCCGGGGAAGGCCCAGAACTGATCGTCCTCGAACTTCGGCAGCTGCGCGGTGCCGAACATGGCGTCGTCGCGCACCAGCAGCGGCGGGTTCACTTCCGTGTAGCCGTGCTCGGTGGTGTGCAGGTCGATCATGAACTGGCCGAGCGCCCGCTCCAGGCGCGCAAGGCCGCCCTTGAGCACGACGAAGCGCGAGCCGGAGAGCTTCGCGGCCGTCTCGAAATCCATCAGGCCGAGGGCTTCGCCGATCTCGAAATGCTGCTTGGCGGCGGCCAGGTTCCTCGGGTTGCCGACGCGGTGACGCTCCACGTTGCCGTGCTCGTCGGCACCGACCGGCACGCCCTCCTTCGGAATATTCGGGATCGCGGCCAGGGCATCGAACAGGGCCTTCTCGGCCACGCGCTCGGCCTCCTCAAGCTCCGGCATCGTCTCCTTGATGCGGGCGACTTCGGCCATCAGATCCTGCGCCCGCGCCTCGTCCTTCTTCGCCTTGGCCTGCCCGATCTCCTTGGACATGGCATTGCGGCGCTCGGTGGCGGCCTGCAGGGCCGAGATGGCGCTCTTGCGCTGGTCGTCGAGGGCGATCAGGCGGGCGGACAAGGGCTCCATGCCCCGGTTCCGGAGGCCTTGGTCGAAAGCCGCGGGATTCTCGCGGATGGAACGGATGTCGTGCATGGGATGAGGACCTGCTTCGTCAGGCAGCCTCGCCCCGATGACAAGACCGCCCCTTCAATCTTGTGCCGAGGACGGCGGCCTCTGTGTAGAGCCTGTAGGCCCTACTCCTCCGCCGCGCGCGCGGCCTCGGCTTCCGCACGCTTCTTCTCGACCATGCGGACGGAGAAGATGGACGCCTCGTAAAGAAGCAGGGTTGGGATCGCAAGGGCGAACTGGCTGATGATGTCCGGCGGGGTCAGGATCGCGGCGATTACGAAGACGATCACGATGGCGTAGCGCCGCTTGTCCTTCAGGAACTGCGAATCGATGATCCCGGCTCGCGCCAGCAGGGTCAGGATCACCGGCAGCTGGAAGCAGATTCCGAAGGCGAAGATCAGGGTCATGATCAGCGACAGGTATTCGCTGACCTTGGGCAGGAACTCGATGGTCGGTCCCGCCTCCGTCGCCAGCTGCTGCATGCCCACCGAGAACCGCATGAGGAGCGGCATGGCGATGAAATAGACGCATGCCGCCCCGATGGCGAAGAGGACCGGCGTGGCGACCAGATAGGGCACGAAGGCCCGCCGCTCGTTCTTGTAGAGGCCCGGCGCCACGAACTTGTAGACCTGCATGGCAATCACGGGAAACGCCAGGAAGCCTGCCCCGAAGGCCGCCACCTGGATCTGTGTGAACAGGTACTCGAGGCCGTGGGTATAGACGAGACGGGCCAGCTCGGGGGAGCCGACCGCCAGGACGTAGGGCCATACCAGGGCGTTGTAGATGTATTTCGCGACGGCAAAGCAGAGGAAGAACATCACCACGAACGCGACCAGCGCCTTGATCAGGCGGGAGCGCAGCTCGGTGAGATGCTCGATCAGAGGCGCGCGCGACGACTCGACCTCATCGTTTTCAACGGCAGTGGTCATCCGACTTTCGCGTCCGGTTTTTCTGAGAGGTGCTCGGCAAGGGCAGCCTGCTGGGCTTCATACTCGGCTTCCCGCCGCAGGGAATCGGCAATCTCCGCCGCCGGATCGACGCTCGGCGGAAGCGGCAGCTCGACGAGCGGATCGGCGGCGCGCCCTTCCACGGCGGCCTGAACCGACGCATCTGACGCGGCCTGCGGGCTCTCCGCGGTCGTTTCCGGTCCGGCTATCTGCGGGTCTGCCGGCTCCGGAGCCTTCTCCGGGGTCGCGGGCGCCTCAATGGAGGTCTTCAGCTCGTCCCGGATGGTCTGGATCGGGTTGAAGCTCGTGTTGAGCGACGGAACGGAATCGTTCACGCCCTGGAGCTGCTTCTTGACCTCGTCGAGCTCGGCCTCCCGGATGGCCTCGTTGAACTGGCCCTGGAACTCCGACGCCATGCGGCGGAGCTTGCCGGTCATCTGGCCCACGGTGCGCAGCGCCTTCGGCAGATCCTTCGGGCCGATCACGATCAGCGCGGCGGCGCCGATCACCATGATCTCACCCCAGCTCATGTCCAACATGACGCGGCCTCGAACCTGCCTCTTAGGTACTCACACGGACTCACGCGCCACGTCCTGCGGCGCGCGCACACAGCTTAGCCGACCTTGTGATCCGTCGAGACGGTGGTCGTGGTGGTCGTGCCGTTCTGATGGTCGATGGTCCGAACCGGCTCGGAGGGCTGCGCCGGCTTGGCCGGGGTGTCGTCCTCGGACATGCCCTTCTTGAAGGCTTTGATGCCCTTCGCGACATCGCCCATCATGTCGGAAATCTTGCCGCGTCCGAACAGCAGGACCACGATCAGACCCACGACGATCCAGTGCCAAATACTCGTGCCACCCATGGCAATCCTCCTGCGCCCCGGAGGGCGCGGCGTTTCAGGTTAATAACTTGCCGCCAACCTATGCGTCGGACGCGGCGAAAACAAGGACATCCTTCGTATCGACCTCGATGCCCACATCCTGCCCCTCCTTCACGTCAACGGGATCGTGAACACGGGCCTGGAGCGGACGGTCGACGCCCTGCACGTCGATATGGACAAGGTCGACCTCCCCGAGGAAGCGGCGCGCGACCACCCGGCCCGGCAGGCAGAAGCCCGCAGGCTTCAGCCTCACCCCCTGCGGACGCACGCACACGATGGCGGGGCCGTCCGGCATGTGCGGGGCCGGGAAGACCCCGACCGGACAGGTCACCTGACGGTTCCGGACCGTGCCTTCGAGCTCGTTGAAGTCGCAGAAGAACCGGGCGGCGAAAAGGCTCGCCGGCCGCCGGTAGATCTCCTCGGCCTCGCCCTGCTGGATGATGGCGCCGGCGCGCATGAGCACGATCCGGTCGGCGATCCGCATCGCCTCCTCCGGATCGTGGGTCACCACGATGGTCGTAGCCCCGGTTTCCCTCAAGATGGCGACGGTCTCGTCGCGGACCGCATCGCGCATGCGCCGGTCCAGGTTCGAGAACGGCTCGTCCATGAGCAGCACGCCGGGGCGCGGCGCGATGGAGCGGGCCAGCGCCACCCGCTGCTGCTCGCCGCCGGACAGGGTGTGGGGGTACTCGCCGGCATAATGCTCCAGGCCCACACGGGACAGGGCCCGGCGGGCGGCGATGCCGGCTTCAGAGGCCGACATGTCCTTCAGGCCGAACATGATGTTCTGCTGGATCGTCATGTGCGGAAACAGGGCATAGTCCTGAAACATCAGGCCGATGCCGCGCCGCTCGGGCTCCAGGAACGCCTTCGGCCCGCTGACCTCAAGGCTGTCCATGAGCACGCGCCCGGAGGTCGGAGCCTCGACCCCCGCGGCGATGCGCAGCAAGGTGGTCTTGCCGCAGCCGGAATGGCCGAGCAGGCACACGATCTCCCCCGGCTCGATGGTGAGCGAGACGCCGTCGAGGGCGCGCTGGCTGCCGTAGGCCTGCACGATGTTCTCGAAGGAGAGCTGGGCGGGAATCGACGCGCCCGCCGTGCCGCGCTGGCCCCATCGGGGCAAGCGGAACCGGTCGCGGGCGGAGCCGGCGGGCCTGCCGGTCATTCCTCGCCGGCCTCGGTCTGGTGCATGTCCAGGGGCTGCAGGAGATCGTCCTCCAGCGGATCCTCGTCCTCGCGCAGGATATCGGCGTCGGACGGGATCGGCACGGAGAAGTCGGAGGGCACGCGGCCCTCGATGAAGCCGGCGCCTTTGAGCTCCTCGAGGCCTGGCAGGTCCTCGATGGCGTCGAGGCCGAAATGCTCCAGGAAGGCCGGCGTCGTGCCGTAGGTCACGGGGCGGCCCGGCGCCTTCCTGCGCCCCCGCAGGCGGATCCAGCCCGTCTCCAGGAGCGTGTCGATGGTGCCCTTCGAGGTGGCCACGCCGCGGATCTCCTCGATCTCGGCCCGGGTCACCGGCTGGTGATAGGCGATGATGGCCAGCGTCTCCATGGCGGCGCGGGAGAGCTTGCGCTGCTCGACCACGTCGCGGGCGAGCACGAAGGACAGGTCGCTCGCCGTGCGGAAGGTCCATTTCCCCGCCACCCTGACGAGGTTCACCCCTCGCGGGGCATAGAGCTCGGTCAGGTCCTGCAGGATCCTCTCCACGTCCGCCCCCTCCGGCAGGCGGCCGCCCAGCTCCTCGGCGCTCAGGGGAGCCGCGGAGGCGAAAAGCAGCGCCTCGGCGACGCGCATGGCCTCGCCGTGATCGGGCACATGGATGGCCTCGGGAGCCTCATCGTCGAGGGTTTCGGGGGTTTCGTCCTGCATGTCGGGCAGCATCCTAAACTCCTGCCTCGGCCGGGTCGGCGACGGGCTTGACCCAGACCGGTGCGAAGGCCTCGTCCTGGCGGACCGTGAGCTTGCCCTCGCGCACCATTTCCAGGGTGGCGGACAGGGCCGAGGCCAGAACGGTCGGGCGCATGGCGGGCTCGACCATGTATTCCACGAGATAGGTGTCGAGGGTCACCCAGTCGCTCAGGTGCCCGACCAGGCGCTCCAGGGCCTCCCGGGCCTCGACCAGGGACCAGACGTTGCGCTTGTGCAGGGAAACCCTGGCGTTGAACTGGATCTGCCGCTGATGGGCATAGGCCTTGAGCAGATCGTAGAGGCTCGCCTCGTACTGGGACTCCCGGTGGACGACGACCGGCTCCGGGGCGCCGCGGGCGAAGACGTCGCGGCCGAGCCACTGGCGCTCGCCCATCTTCCTGGACGCCTCGCGGATCGCCTCCAGGCGGCGCAGGCGCAGGGCGAGCGCGGAGGCCAGGTCCTCGGCGCTCGGCTCCTCGCCCTTCGGCGGCTCGGGCAGCAGCAGGCGCGACTTGAGATAGGCGAGCCACGCCGCCATCACGAGATAGTCGGCCGCCAACTCCAGGCGCAGGCGGCGGGCCTCCTCGATGAAGGCGATGTACTGCTCGGCCAGGGCCAGGATCGAGATGCGGTGGAGGTCCACCTTCTGGCGCCGGGCCAGTTCGAGCAGGAGGTCGAGCGGCCCCTCGAACCCGTCCACGTCGACGAGCAGGGCGGGCTCGCCCTCGGCGCGCTCGTTCAGCTCGACTTCGTCAAAGGGTAAGGGCTTTGCCATGGACGCTACTCAACTCAATGGGCTTTAGCATCGGGCCCAAAAGTGGAAGGCACTTTTGGGATCCACCCGATGCTCTCATTTTTCAAGAGCGCATCGTCCGATGCAGAAAACCGGAACCACTTTTCTGCACGATGCGCAGTCAGCTTCACGGGCTTTAGGCGATCATCGCAAGAGCAGAATCGAGCCGCGCCCGCGCATCCACAGGATCCAGGGGCTCCGGATCGTGGGTGATGCGCGCTAACGCTGCGTTAGCCCGGCGCAGGGACTCGCCCGCCAGGACGGGGGCAGCCTCGGCCACCGCGCTCATCTCCTCCATGCTGCCGTTGCAGTGGAGACCCATGTCGCAGCCGGCCGCGAAAGCCGCCTCGGTCCGGCTCCGGAAGGAGCCCGACAGGGCGTGCATGGAGAGATCGTCGGTCATCACCAGCCCGTCATACCCGATATGGCCCCGGATGATCTCCTCCATGACGACGCGGGAGGTGGTGGCGGGATTCTCCGGGTCGAGGGCCGTGTAGACCACGTGCGCCGTCATCGCGAGGGGCATGTCGGTGAGCATGCGGAAGGGCGCGAAATCGTGCCGCTCCAGCTCCTCGCGGGACGCCTCGACGATGGGCAGCGCCAGATGGCTGTCGGCCCCGGCCCGGCCGTGGCCCGGCATGTGCTTGACCACCGGCAGGACGCCGCCTGCCAGCAGGCCCTCGGCGGCGGCCCGGCCGAGGATGGCCACCTGGGCGGGCGTCCTGCCATAGGCCCGGTCGCCGATGATGTCGTGGGAGCCCGGCGACGGCACGTCGAGGACGGGCAGGCAATCCACCGTGACGCCGACGGAGCGCAGATCGTGGGCGATCAGCCGCGCACCGAGGCGGGCGATCTCCCGCTGGACCAGAGGATCGTTGGCGTGGAGCTGCCCATAGGTGCGGCCGGAGGGGTATTTCGGCCAGTGCGGCGGCCCCATGCGCTGGACCCGGCCGCCCTCCTGGTCGATCAGGATCGGGGCATCAGTTCGGCCGACCGTGTCCCTCAGGGAGGCGCAGAGCGCCCTCACCTGCTCAGGGCTGTCCACGTTGCGGCGGAACAGGATGAAGCCCCAGGGCTGCGCCTCCCGGAAGAAGGCAGCCTCGTCGGGGGTGAGTGTGAGGCCGGAGCATCCGGCAATGAAGGCGCGGGTGGTCATACCCGCGCCTTACGTCCCCTGCCCGGCAGGGTCAAGAAATCTCGATGGCCAAGCTGTCTCAGTTCCAAGCTGTTTCAGTTCTTGGCCACGAAGCACTGGCCGCCCTGGCCCTGAAGCCTGGAGCAGAGCGAAGAGGCCTCCTCCCGCGACATGGGCCCGACACGGACGCGATAGAGCGTGTTGCCGTTCACCTCGGCCTTGCGGATCATCGAAGGCATACCCTCGAGATCGGAGTACTTGCGCTGGAACGAGGCAAAGACCGACTGGGCCGACGCTTCGGTGTTGGCGATGCCCAGCTGCACGGCGAAGCCGCCGGTCGGGGTCGTCTCGGCTGCGGCCGGTGCCGTCGGCTCGACCGAAGCCACCTGCTGCGGCGCAGGCGCGGCGGCGGGCGTTGCTGCCGCCGGAACGGGCTTCGGGGCCGGAGCCGGGGTGGCCGGAGCCGGGGCGGCCGGAGCCGCCACCGGGGTGCTGGCCACAGGCGTCGGCTGCGCCGGCACGGCGGGAGCGGAGGCCGTCTGAACCGGCGCGGGCTGGGCCTGGGGCGGCAGGGTCATGGCGGCCGGAGCCGCGGGCTGCGGAGCCGGAGCCTCGCCGGCCGTGGTCCCGTCGGGACGGATCGTGACCGTGCGGACCTTCTTCGGCTCGCCGAGGTTCAGGCTGGCGGTCTGCTGCGGCTTGACCGACGTGCCGATGGCGCCGCCGGTGGCATCCGCCACGGCGTTGCCGTTCATGCGCACGGCCTGCTGCACGTCGACGGGCTGCTCCTCGCGGTTGACCACCTTGGTGGCGCCGCTCTGGTTGGCCCGCTCGTAGATCTGCTTGTTCTGGTTCGGGATCTCGACCCCGCCCGGGTTCTGCGGCTGGACCTTGGTCGGCTCGTTGTCGGCCTTGATCAGCGGCGGCTCGCCGCCCGTGACCGCAGAGGAGCCGGAAGCCAGGTAGGCCCCGCCGCCGCCGAGCACCAGAGCGCCGACAACGGCCGCGATGGCGATCGGGCCCTTGCGCGAGCGGGTCTTCTCCACGGGCGGATAATCGAGGCGCTCGCCGTCGTCATAGCCCTGGTCGGGATACTGGGCGGCCTGATCCAGGTAGTAATCCTGGGCATAGGCCTCGTTGCCGTAGGAATCCTGCTCGTCGTAAGCCTGGCCCTGGCCGGCATAGGCCGGCTCGGCCGCGCGGGCATGGGCCTGCGGGTAGCTGTCCTGATGATAGGAATGCTGCGCCTGCCCCGCGTGAGACCCGCGCACCGGGACCTCGCGGGCGGCGGGCGTCATAGTGTCGCGGACGGCAAAAAGGTCGTCCACGGACGCGGTCTGCTGGCGCGGACGGGACGCGCCGTCACTGGCAAGAATCGACTGAAATGGATCGTCTTGCCCCACAATACGGGCCAATTCCGCCAACGGATCGCTCCGCGTGGCCGAGGCCTGCTGGTGCTGCGGGGTGCCCGCCTGGGCGAGTTGCCGTTCGATCTCGTTGAGGTCGACGGCAAAACGGGGCTTTGGTGATTCGCTCATGCGCCGGATCTCCAGTTACGCGACAGGAGCACCTGCTGCTCCGCCGGCACGACGTGACAGACCCGACGCGACCAAACCCCTAAGCGGTTGATCCGCCTCGGGAAACACTATCGCATTTCGTCAGGTGCCGTAACGCCCAGGATTGCGAGGCCAGATGCGAGCACGCCCTTCAGGGCATGCACGAGAGCGAGCCTCGCTTGTGTTGACTCTTTATCAGTTAGATTAACAAAGCGTAATTGCGGCAAGTCTTTGCCCTTATTCCATAAACTATGGAAGGCGCTGGCCAGATCGTAGAGGTAGAAAGCGACCCGGTGCGGCTCGTGAGCCTCCGCCGCCGCCTCGATCACCCTGGGGAACTGGGCGATGCGGTGGATGATGTCCATTTCCGCTTCGTCAGCCAGGATCGACAGATCCGCCTTCTCGAGCTGGGCCGCCGAGAAGTCTGCGCCTGGGAACGCCTCGGCCGCCTGCCGGAACACGGAAGCGCAGCGGGCATGGGCGTACTGGACGTAGAAGACCGGGTTGTCCTTGGACTGCTCGACCACCTTGGCGAGGTCGAAATCCAGGGTCGCGTCGTTCTTGCGGAAGATCATCATGAACCGGGTGGCGTCCCGGCCCACCTCGTCGACCACCTCGCGCAGGGTGACGAAATCGCCCGAGCGCTTCGACATCTTCACCGGCTCGCCGCCGCGCAGCAGCTTCACGAGCTGGCAGAGCTTCACGTCGAGGTCGGCCTTGTTGTCGGACACCGCCTTCACGGCCGCCTGCATGCGCTTCACGTAGCCGCCGTGGTCGGCGCCCCACACGTCGATCATCGAGGCAAAGCCGCGCTCGAACTTTGAGCGGTGATAGGCGATGTCGGAGGCGAAATAGGTGTAGGAGCCGTCGGATTTCAGCAGCGGCCGGTCCACCTCGTCGCCGAACGCGGTGGCGCGGAACAGGAGCTGCTCGCGATCCTCCCAATCCTCGTCCTTCTGGCCCTTGGGGGGCGGCAGGCGGCCCATATACACCAGGTCGCGCGAGCGCAGCCTCTCGATCAGCGCCTTCACCTGATCCTCGGCGCCGAGCTGCAGGGAGCGCTCGGAGAAGAACACGTCGTGGTGGATGTTGAGCACCGCGAGATCGCTGCGGATCATGTCCATCATGGCGTTAATGGACGCCTCACGCACCAGCGGCAGCCACTCGGCCTCGGGCTTGTCGAGCAGGCTTTCGCCATGCTCCTTCGCCAGGCGCTCGCCGACGGGCTTGAGGTAGTCGCCCGGATAGAGCCCCTCCGGGATCTCGCCGATCTCCTTGCCCAGGGCTTCCCTGTAGCGGAGATAGGCCGAGCGGGCGAGGACATCGACCTGCGCCCCGGCATCGTTGATGTAGTATTCGCGGGTGACCTTGTATCCGGCGAAATCGAGCAGCCCGGAAAGGGCATCGCCGAACACGGCGCCACGGCAATGGCCCACATGCATCGGGCCGGTGGGGTTCGCCGAGACGTATTCCACGTTCACGGGAGCGCCCGCGCCCTGGTCGCTGCGGCCGAAGCCGTTCGCATCCAGGACGGCTGCGCGCAGCACCTCGTGCAGCACCCCCGGGTTCAGGCGGATGTTGATGAAGCCGGGGCCGGCGATCTCGACCTTGGTGACGCGCGGATCGTCCTGAAGGTCCGTGACGAGCAGTTCGGCGAGCGCGCGCGGGTTCATGCGCGCTTCCTTGGCCAGCACCATGGCGGCGTTCGTGGCGAGATCGCCGTGGGAGGGATCGCGCGGGGGCTCGACCACCACGCGGCTGACGTCCAGCCCCGATGGAATTTTGCCCGCCTCGGCCAACCGGCCAAGCGCATCCGCAACCCGCGTCTCAAACAGCCCGAAAATGTTCATGGTTCTTTGTCTCTGAAGGGCCCATGGCCCTGAAATGCTGTGGTGCGCCTAACGCAGGTCCGGCGTCACGTCAAACAGGCGGCGATGCTCGAGGATCGCATAGCGGTCCGTCATGCCGGCGATGTAGTCCGCCACCCGGCGGGCGAGGCGGGGCTCATCGTCCCTCGGCAGGTCGGCCCGCCACTCCTCCGGCATCAGATCCGGCTCGGCCTTGAAGCGCCGGAACAGGTCCCGCAGCACGTCGTCGGCCTGGGCCCGGACCCGCATCACGTCCGGGTGGCGGTACATGCGGGCATAGAGGAAGCGCTTGATCGAGGCATCCGCCTCCGTCATGGCCTTCGAGAAGCAGACCGCCGTGGTCCCCGCCTGCCGGATGTCGCCAGCGCTCTGCGGCGCCAGGGCCGCGATCCTGCGCTCCCCTTCCGCCACCACGTCCTCGACGAAACGGGTGATCACGCGCCGGGTCAGCTCGTGGATCCGGCGGGAGAGGTCGAGATTCGGATAACGGCTCTCGATCTCCCTCAGGAGTTCGGCGAGGAACGGCACCTCGCGCAGATCCTCGATCCCGAACAGCCCGGCTCTCAGGCCGTCGTCGATGTCGTGGGCGTCGTAGGCGATGTCGTCTGCAATGGCCGCGGCTTGGGCCTCGCCGCCGGCATGGGTGGCGAGCTCCAGGTCCTGCTGGGCATTGTATTCGAGGATCGCCAGCGGGACGCCCCGGGCGGCGTAGCGCAGGGTCGGCTTCCCCTCGGCATCGAGGAGCGGGCCGTTGTGCTTGACCAGGCCCTCCAGGGTCTCCCAGGTGAGGTTCAGGCCGTCGTATTCCGCATAGCGGCGCTCCAGGCGGGTCACCACCCGCAGGGCCTGGGCGTTGTGGTCGAACCCACCGAAACCCGCCATGCACTCGTCCAGCGTATCCTCGCCCGTATGGCCGAAGGGCGTGTGGCCGAGGTCGTGGGAGAGCGCCAGAGCCTCGGCCAGATCCTCGTCGAGGCCCAGCGACCGCGCCAGCGCGCGGGCGATCTGGCTCACCTCGATGGTGTGGGTCAGCCGGGTCCGGAAATGGTCGCCCTCGTGATAGACGAACACCTGCGTCTTGTGCTTGAGCCGGCGAAAGGCCGAGGAGTGGATGATCCGGTCCCGGTCGCGCTGGAACTCGCTGCGGGTCGGGGAGACCGCCTCGGGGAAGAGCCGCCCGCGGCTCCCCCAGGGATCGCAGGCGTAAGGGGCTCGCCATCTCTCGCCAAAGGGCCGCACAGATATCCCCGGGTTGAAGCCTTGTCAGGGCGCACTTACCTTGCTCTTAACAGATAGCGCAAGAACTGCGTCCTTCGATGGACTGGAAGTGCTCATGGCCGATATCACCCTGACAGACCGCGCCGCCCGCCGCATCACCGAGATCATGGCCACGGAACCTGCCGGATCCCACCTGAGAATCAGCGTCAACGGCGGCGGCTGCTCGGGCTTCCAGTATGCCTTCGACGTGGACCGCACCCGGCAGGACGACGACCTCGTGATCGAGAAGAACGGGGCCACCGTGGTCGTGGACGAGGTGTCGATCCAGTACATGGACGGCTCCGTGATCGACTTCGTGGACGACCTGATCGGCCAGTCCTTCAAGATCGAGAACCCCCACGCCACCGCCTCCTGCGGCTGCGGCACCTCGTTCTCGTTGTAAAGCAGCCGGCCCCCGGCCTATTCTACCCAGCACGTTTCAAGAGAAAGGGTGCGGCCCGGATCGGGCCGGCCTCGGGGGATCTTATGAGAATTCGTTACCGCGCGGGCGTCTGCGCGCTCGCCCTCATGGCCGGCTCGGCTGCCCTGCAGTTCGAACCAGCGGTCGTTCGCAATCTGGTCTCCGGTCACGGAAACCAGCACGTCTCCGTCGGGGCCATCCGGGTCCCGCTCTGGAGCGCGGCCTTCGCCCAGTCCGCCGACAGCTACAGCCTGGACGATGTGCGCTTCACCTGGGGCGACTTCACCTATGAGGCGAAGCGGATCGACTTTTCCGGCGTGACCGTCTCCCGCAGCGAGGTCGAATCGCTGTTCTCGTCCGCCTCCGAGCCGCTCGCCGACCGCCTCATGCGGATCGGCGCCCGGCAGGTCACGGCTCCCGAGATCAAGGTGATCCACAAGCTGGGGCAGGAGACCCAGACGATCTTCTACAGGAACGTCTCGCTGAATGACGTCGTCCAGGGGCAGGTCGCGAAGGCCGTCATCGGAGCCATGGCGATCGAAAAGACCGGCGCAAAGGGCAACGTCCTGTTCAGCTATGGTCAGACGACCGTCACCGACCTGAACACCCCGGCTTTCGTGCGGCTCTACGAGACGAAGGACGTCGCCGCCTCCGCGCCGATGACCAAGGTCTACGGGGCCGTCACCATGGAAAACCTCGACATGGTCGACAGCGCCGAGAACCTCTCGGTGCAGATCGCCCGGGTTGCGGCACGGGACGTCATGGCCCGGCCCACCCGGGATTCCTGGGGCGGCACCATGGCGCTGCTCTCGGACATGCGCGGCAAGGACGACCTGACGCCCGGGGAGGAATCCCGCCTCACAACGGCGGTGGTCGATCTCATGGGAGCATTCGACATCGGCTTCATGGAGGCCACCGGCATCCGGTTCAAGGGACGCCCCGACGGCGCCCCGTCCGGCAAAGACAAGCAGCAGGCCGGCAGCATCGCGCGGGTCGCCTATACGGGCGCCACCGCGTCCCAGCCGGCGGATATCCGCCTGGAAGGGTTCGAGGCCGGCGACCAGGACGGCCGCGTGAAGATCGGCACCGTCAGCCTCACCGGCTTCTCCATGACGCCGACCCTGAACGGCCTCAAGGCGCTCCAGGGCAAGCCCCTCGAAGGCCTCGGCCAGGAGGAGTTTCGCACGCTCATCCCGACCCTGGGAACGCTACGCATATCAGGCGTCGACATCGACGCCCTGAGCAAGGGCGAGACCAGCGGCAAACCGGAGCGGACCCGCGCCACCATGGAGAGCTTCGAGATCACGGCCGACAAGCCGCTCAACGGCCTTCCGACGAACATCCGAATCGAGCAGCGCAACTTCGTCCTTGCCTTGCCGTCGAACAGCACGGACGAGTTCGTGAAGGAAATCGCAGCCCTGGGCTACAAGACCTTGGACACGTCCTTCCTGATTGCCGCCACCTGGAACGAGGCCGCCAGCGAGATCGCCCTCAAGGAGGTGTCCGTTCAGGGGCAGGACATGGGCAGCCTCTCGCTTACGGGCACCATCGGCAACGTCACCAAGGATCTCTTCAGCCCGGACGAGGCCACCGCCGCCGCGGCGCTGATCGGCGCCAAGGCGAAATCGGCCGACGTCGTGGTCGAGGACAAGGGCCTGCTCGGGCGCTACCTCGCCAGCGCCGCCAAGGAGCAGAAGACCACGCCCGAGGCGCTGCGGACGATCTATGCCAGCGCCGCACCGTTTGTCGTGTCATCCATGATGGGCAATTCGGAACAGGCCAAGACCCTGGGTCAGGCCATCGGCCGGTTCATCGCCAAGCCCGGAAAGCTCACGATCAACGCGCAGCCGAAGAACCCCTCGGGCTTCGGCGTGATGGACGCGATGCTGGCGTCCGACCCGAAGGCAGCGCTGGCGAAGCTGAACATCTCCGCGACGGTGGAGTAGACCGCCTCCCGATACGCACTCACCTCATCCTGAGGAGCAGCCGGAGGCTGCGTCTCGAAGGAGGCTCCAGAGAGCACTGGAGGCGCCCTCGTCCTTCGAGACGGTCACTGACGTGACCTCCTCAGGATGAGGGCTGCTGGAGTGTCACAAAACTCAAATCAGCATCGGCTGATCCTGCTCCGTGGCCTGCGCCTCGACGACCGCGATGGCCGTGATGTTGACGATGCCGCGGGCCGTCACGGACGGGGTCAGGATATGCGCGGGCTTGGCCGGGCCGATGAGGATGGGCCCGACCGGGAGCGAGTCCGCCAGGACCTTGGTGAACTGGAACGCGATGTTGGCCGCGTCCAGGTTCGGCATGATCAGCACATTGGCCTCGCCGGTGAGGCGCGAGTTCGGGTTCACCCGGTCGCGGATCATCTGGGACAGGGCCGAGTCCGCCTGCATCTCGCCATCGACCTCGAGATCCGGCGCGCGCTGGTTGATGCAGGCGAGCGCATCGCGCATCTTGAGCGCCGAGCGGCTGTCGGCGGCGCCGAAATCCGAATGCGACAGGAGCGCGATCTTGGGCTCCATGCCGAAGCGGCGCACGTGGCTGGCGCAGGCGATCGCCATGTCGGCGATCTGCTCGGCGCTCGGGTCGATCTGCACATGGGTGTCGGCCAGGAAGTAGGCGCCCTTCGACGTGATGACCAGCGACAGGGCCGCCAGTTCGTTCACCCCGGGCGCCAGGCCGATGATGTCCTTGATGTGCTTGATGCGGGACTGGAAACGTCCTTCCAGGCCGCAGATCAGCGCATCCGCATCCCCTCGCCTCACGGCCAGCGCGCCGATGACCGTGGAGTTGGTGCGCACCAGCGTTCTCGCCGCATCCGGCGTGATGCCCTTGCGGCCCGCCGCCTCCACATAGGTGGCGACATAATCGCGGTAGCGCGGATCGTCCTCCGGGTTCACCAGCTCGAAATGCCGGCCGATCTCCATGGAGAGGCCGAAGCGCTTCATGCGGGCTTCGACCACGTTGGGACGGCCGATCAGGGTCGGCCTGGCAATGCCTTCCTCGACGATCACCTGCACGGCGCGCAGCACGCGCTCGTCCTCGCCCTCGGCATAGATCACCCGCTTTGGGTTGGCCTTCGCCTGCGAGAAAAGCGGCTTCATGATGAAGCCGGAGCGGAACACGAAACGGCCCAGCGACTCGGCATAGGCTTCCAGATCCTCCAGCGGCCGCGTGGCGACGCCGGAATCCATGGCGGCCTTCGCCACGGCCGGCGCGATGCGCAGGATCAGGCGCGGATCGAACGGGCTCGGGATCAGGGACTTGCGGCCGAAGGGATGCGCCTCGCCGCCATAGGCGCGCGCCACCACTTCGGAGGGAGCCTCGCGGGCAAGGCTCGCGATGGCCTTCACGGCGGCCGCCTTCATCTCCTCGTTGATGGTGGTCGCGCCCACATCGAGCGCGCCGCGGAAGATGTAGGGGAAGCACAGGACGTTGTTGACCTGGTTCGGGTAGTCCGAGCGCCCGGTGCAGATCATCGCGTCGGGACGCGCGGCTTCCGCCTCCTCGGGCATGATCTCCGGATAGGGATTGGCGAGCGCCATGATGAGCGGGCGCGGGGCCATCTGAGCGAGCAACTCGGGCTTGAGCACACCGCCGGCGGAGAGCCCGAGGAACACGTCCGCATCCGGGATCACGTCGGCGAGCGTGCGCGCATCGGTGTCTTGAGCATAGACCGACTTCCAGCGGTCCATGAGCTCGTTGCGGCCCTCGTGGACCACGCCCTTGATGTCCGTGACCCAGATGTTCTCACGCTTCGCGCCGAGCGACACCAGCAGGTTGAGGCAGGCGAGAGCGGCGGCGCCGGCGCCGGAGGTGACGATCTTCACCTCCTCGATGCGCTTGCCCGCCAACTCCAGGGCGTTCGTCACGGCGGCGCCCACGATGATGGCGGTGCCGTGCTGGTCGTCGTGGAAGACCGGGATGCCCATGCGGGCCTTCAACCGCTCCTCGACCTCGAAGCATTCGGGCGCCTTGATGTCTTCCAGGTTGATGCCCCCAAAAGTGGGCTCAAGCGCCGCGATCACCTCGACGAGCTTGTCCACGTTGTTTTCGGCCACTTCGATGTCGAACACGTCGATGCCGGAGAACTTCTTGAACAGCACCGCCTTGCCTTCCATCACGGGCTTGGAGGCGAGCGGGCCGATATCGCCGAGGCCGAGCACGGCCGTGCCGTTGGAGATCACGGCCACGAGATTCTGGCGCGAGGTGAGATTGGCGGCTTCCGCCGGATCGGCCGCAATGGCTTCGCAGGGGGCGGCGACGCCGGGCGAATAGGCCAGCGCCAGGTCGCGCTGGTTGCCGAGGGGCTTGGTGGGCTGGATCTCGAGCTTACCGGGGCGCGGGAACTGATGGTAGAACATCGCCCCCGACTTCAGATCCTGCGAGATGTTGTCTCCCATCCCCAACGCTCCTTGCACCAACCGTGATACTCAGGACCTTGTGAGCGCCCTGCCCTCCGGCGTCAATGTTCTTCTCAGGCAGTGAAGGGTGCGGGACGATGCGTGTGCTTCACGCTGACGCCGCTGTAGCGCTTTCCCCTCTCCCGTGTGGGAGAGGGGCAGGGGTGAGGGCGTGGCGTTGGACCAGCCTAGAACTGCTGTCTTCGCTGCAGCACGTCACCCGCTGCATCTTCTCCGGCACCGGCCTTCCCTCACCCCAACCCTCTCCCACATGGGAGAGGGAGACGCGCCGCTGGTTTCAGATCCCAGCCTCCCCGCACCGTCTCGGGCCGGATGCTCCGAACAGGGCCGCTTACTTCTCCGGCAGGTTCAGCCGGATGTGCAGCTCGCGCAGCTGCTTGGGCGTCACGTCGGAGGGGGCACCGAGCAGCAGGTCTTCCGCCTTCTGGTTCATGGGGAACAGGGTGATCTCGCGCAGGTTCTGCGCGCCGCAGAGCAGCATCACGATGCGGTCGACGCCCGCCGCCATGCCGCCGTGGGGCGGCGCGCCGTACTGGAAGGCGCGGTACATGCCGCCGAACTGCTCCATGACCTCCTTCTCGCCGTAGCCGGCGATCTCGAAGGCCTTCACCATCCGGTCGGGACGGTGGTTGCGGATCGAGCCCGAGGCCATCTCGTAGCCGTTGCAGACCATGTCGTACTGGAAGGCCGTGATCTTGAGGATCGTGTCCTTGTCAGCCGGGTCGAGGGCCATGAAGGCGTCATGGTCGAAGTTCGCCATGGAGAACGGGTTGTGGGAGAAGTCGATCTTCTTCTCGTCCTCGTTCCACTCGTATTGCGGGAAGTCGACGATCCAGCAGAACTCGAACCGGTCCTTGTCGATGAGGCCGAGCTCGTCGCCGATGCGGGTGCGCGCCTTGCCGGCGAGCGAGGCCGCCTTGTCCTCGGCCCCGGCCGAGAAGAACACCGCGTCGCCGGCCTTGATGCCGGCCTTCTCGCGGATGGCCGCCTGGGCTGCCTCCGGGATGAACTTGGCGATGGGGCCTTTGCCCACGATCTGGCCGCCCTCTTCCTCGAACACGATGTAGCCGAGGCCGGGCGCGCCTTCCGTGCGGGCCCAGTCGTTGAGCTTGTCGAAGAAGGAGCGCGGCTGCGAGGCGGCGCCGGTGGCCGGAATGGCGCGCACGACGCCGCCGGACTTGATCACGTTCTTGAACGCGTTGAAGGTCACGTCCTCGCGGGTGAAGACCTCCGACACGTCGGCGATGATGAGCGGGTTGCGCAGGTCGGGCTTGTCGTTGCCGTATTTCAGCATGGACTCGAAATACGGGATGCGCGGGAAGGTCTCGGTGACGGGCTTGCCGTCCGCGAACTCCTTGAAGGTGTCGCGGATCACCGGCTCCATGGTCTGGAACACGTCCTCCTGGGTGACGAAGCTCATCTCCACGTCGAGCTGATAGAACTCGCCCGGCAGGCGGTCGGCGCGCGGGTCCTCGTCGCGGAAGCAGGGGGCGAGCTGGAAGTACCGGTCGAAGCCGGAGATCATGATCAGCTGCTTGAACTGCTGCGGGGCCTGCGGCAGCGCATAGAACTTGCCGGGATGGATGCGCGACGGCACCAGGAAGTCGCGCGCGCCCTCAGGGCTCGAGGCGGTCAGGATCGGCGTCGTGAACTCGAAGAAGCCGCTCTGCTGCATGCGGGTGCGCAGGCTGTTCACGATGGCGCCGCGCTTCATGATGTTGGCGTGCAGCTTCTCGCGGCGCAGATCCAGGTAACGGTAGGTGAGACGGGTCTCCTCCGGGTATTCCTGGTCGCCGAAGACCGGCATCGGCAGCTCGGCCGCCGGGCCCAGCACTTCCATGTCGGTGATGTAGACCTCGATCATACCGGTGGGCAGCTCCGGGTTCTCGGTGCCGGCCGGGCGCTTGCGCACCTTGCCGTCCACCCGGATCACCCACTCGGACCGGGCCGTCTCGGCCATCTTGAAGGCCGGGGAATCGGGGTCGATCACGCATTGCGTCATGCCGTAATGGTCGCGCAGGTCGATGAACAGCACGCCGCCATGGTCGCGGATGCGGTGGCACCAGCCGGACAGGCGGGCGACCCCGCCGACATCGGATTCGCGGAGCGCGCCGCAGGTGTGGGAACGGTAACGGTGCATGGAGGCGGACATGGACAAAAGCCTGCTGGTTCGGTTTGAGGCGCAACATCCATGGGAGGCCGGGGAAGTCAAGGCGGAAGGCTGAAATCGCGCCTGCGCGGAGGCGCTCCCTCCCCGGTTCGGGGTGGCGGCTGCAGGCTGGTCCTGGCTCGTCTCGGGCATTCAAAGGAAGCGCGGGAGCAAGGCTGCTTCGCTTCACTCCGGTGGAGCGGGCGAAGTTCGGGTCGGGACGGGAGATCCGCCCGGACGGGAAGCACCTTAGCCCCCCGCGCACGGCTTTTCGACCCTGAGCCTCGCGCTTCAGCCCATCACGGACGAACCCTCAGAGAGCTTTGCGGCGCGTCATGTCGCGCAGCCCCGGGTGCGCCGGTGCCGGCGAGGCTTGGAAGGCCGACGACGCCAGCCTGCCCGAACAGGCCCTGCGCCTCGCATCCTCCACTCAGAGCCCCGGCATGCGGGACCAGCGTCTTGTCCCACAGCGGCCAGAACCGTATCCCGCCCCCACAACCGACGCCTCGGGCGCGTCCCTCGCGAGGCAGGACGGCACAGGTATGGCTCAGCTTGTGGGATTTGTCAAGAACAAAAGAAGAACATGCCCACGCCATTTCCGGAAGGTTGCGCAATATGATTACTCCTTCCGACTCCTCGCCAGGGGTGCACCCCACCGGTAACATCACGGCAAACCACAGGAGGCAGGAATGCGCGCGCTACCGATCGCCGTCATCGCTCTGCTGGCGTTGCCCTCACTTGAAGCATTCGCACAGGAAAGGCGAAAGCAGCGCTCTCCGGAACGGCAGGCTCAGCGCGAGATCTGCCAGCAGGAGGCAAGGCGGACTTATAAGGTGAAGTCGAGAACAGCGGTCAACAGCCCGGAGGTCAAGGCCGGCATGAAGAGCGCCCGGAAAGCCTATATCCGGGACTGCATGCAGCGGACCAAGGCGGCTGGAGGATAGCGAGAGTCCTCGTCCCTCGGTTATCGACAGCAGCAGGGCCTTAAGCCACCAGTCTCCGATACAAATGCCACGTGGTATGCCCGAGCACCGGCAGGACCACGACGAGGCCCAGGAAGGCCGGGAGCGCCGCCGTGAACAGCATGAGCACGACGCAGAGCGCCCAGCCCAGCATGGCGGCCGGGTTGCTCACCACGGCGCGCACGCTCGTGATCATGGCGGTGATGAAATCCACCTCCCGGTCGAGCAGCAGCGGGAAGGACACCACCGTGAGCGAGAACGTGACGGTGGCCAGTACCGCCCCGACCACGTGGCCGACCGCCAGGAAGGCCAGGCCCTCGGGCGTGGTGAAGAGAACGCCCGGGAAGCCTCCCGCCGGCATGCCGTGGAGCCCGAAGAACAGGGCGACCAGCAGCCTGACCTGATACATCCAGATGATGAACAGGAAGATGGTCACGAAGGCCATCCAGGAGATTTCCTTGCCCCCCTGCGCCCAGATCGCCCCGAACACGCCGGCCAGGGTCGGGTGCTCCCCCTGCTCCCGCAGGCGGCTGACCTCGTAGAGCCCGACGGCCACGAACGGCCCGACCAGCACGAAGCCCGAGGCGAGCGGGTAGACGAGATAGACGAGGTCCCACAGGAACGCGCAGGCGAGGATGACGACCCCGCCGAGGGCATAGACGCTGCCGAAGAACAGCCCGAAGGCCGGATAGGCCTGGAAGTCCCGCAGGCCCGCCGACAGGGCATCGACCAGGTCGGCGCGCCCGATCCGGCGGATGGCCGGCTCCCGGCGAGCCAAGGGTGCGGAGGTGCGGATATCCTGGCTCATGCGGCGTCCTCCTGATCCGGTCTTCGGCCCCTGGGCCGTGCATGGCCGAGCCGGATCGGCATTCGGGCATCATAGGTTCGGAGCACGGCAAAGGTCGACTCAGGAAGAGCCCTTAGGGCTCCGGGCACTCAGCCCCAGCGCTTCGCCATCCAGATCCGGTCGTGGCCGGGCGGGCGGTCCTTCAGGCGGCCGATCTCCGCATAGCCCTGCTTTTCGTAGAACCCGGGCGCCTGAAAGGTCGAGGTGGTCAGCTGCGCGCCGATGGCCCCGTGCATGCGTGCGGTCTCCTCGGCCATGTCCAGCAGGCGGGAGCCATAGCCTTGCCCGCGCAGGGCCTTGTCGACCCAGAAATGATCGACCTGGAGCCAGCACAGGACGACGACCCCGCGAATGCCGCCGCGTACCCGGTTGGCGTCGTCCCGCAGGAGCAGGGTCAGAGGGACGCGCAGCAGAGGGCCGGTCTTCTCGACCACGTGCGCCCGCACGCCGGCGGTCATATCGTCGGCACCGGGCGGGTTGGCTTCTTCAAGGACTTCGATCTGCATGAGCTGGACTTGGCTTCTGGCACCAGGATGGCAGGCTCCAAGTAGCTTAACTCGGCCGCTTGGGGGACTTCAGGACACTGGGTTTCGGGGAGCGTTCCCAACTGTTCCGAAACGCCCGCTGCCCTTTATCATTGATAGGCCTTTTCTGCCCTTCAAAACCCCCTCAAACCCTTGCGGAACAAAGGGTGAAACACCATATTCTTCCTATGGTTACCACCCTTGCAACATCCCTGTTGAGGCCGGCCCGGAACGCTCCCGTCGAGGAGCGGATCGAGGGCAACTGGCACGTCTATCCGCTGGAGGCGGCGCTGGAGCTCGACTATGTGGACCAGGCCGGCAATGCGACCCGGCGCTGGGTGCTGGCGCGCGAGCTGAAGGTGGGGCCGGGCAAGATGCTTTTGGGCGGCATCGATATCCTGACCGAGGACGGCTATCGCGGCTTCCGGGTCGACCGGATCCAGCGCCTCGAGGATGCGGAGACCGGCTTCGTGGTCGAGCACAACATTCTCGACTGGCTCATAAAGCTCGCCGAGCGCCAGGCCCGCGCCCGGCGCAAGGCTGCCAAGCGCTTCCCCCTGCCCGGCACCGGCGGCACCCGGACGGAGGATCTGACCTCGTAAATGGAGACGGCGCCGATCGAGGCGCCGTCTGACGATCCGCAGAGTCTTAGCCGCAGGACTGCCCGAAAGACCTGGGCCGGTCCCGGTCTTCAGGGCCTCTTCGGCTCCTTCTTGGGCTGCCGCTGCTCGGCCGACAGCATGTCGTGGCCGTAGATGTACCACTCCCGCCAGCCTCCGCCGTGCAGGTTCGCGCAGAAGGTCGACCAGGCGTAGAGCTCAGCGTGGTTGATGCCCGGCGGCCGGTCGCAGCGGCTTTTTCCGCCCGCCACGACGCCGAGGCACTCCTCGGTCAAGACTTGGATATTCGACATGATGTTCTCCCTTGGCTGTTCCGGTGATCTGAGTTCTTGAGAACAGCAACTTGATACAATGTCACACATTGGGGAGAGACAAGAGCCCTGCGACAGAACCGCCGCACCGGCCGCTTTGGAATCACCGAACCGATGAACTCCCTTGTGCGATCCCGGTCTTTCTGCAACATCATAACGTTGCTTTGTTGCGTTAGGGGACGGGGTGGCGCATCAATCCTTATTCAGGCCGCAGGCCATCGCGGCAGCCTCGGGCGAGCATTCGTCCGTGTCGCTGCCGGTTGCGCCCTTCTCGTGGCGGCTCCTAGGGGCATTTCTGATCGCCTGCACGGCAACCGTCGTAGGCTTTCTCGGCACGGCGGAATATGCCCGCAAGGAGACCGCGAGCGGCGCTCTCGTGGCGGCGGGCGGCGCGGTGCGCATCGCGGCCATGCGCGGCGGCGTGGTCTCGGACCTCAAGGTCCGGGACGGCGACCGGGTCGAGGCGGGCCAGCCCCTCTTCACTGTCGCGTCGGCCCAGGGCCTCGAGGCCGGCGGCACCCTGGACGGGGCGATCCTCGCCTCCCTGGAAACCCAGGTGCGGGTGCTCCGCGACCAGATCGCCGCCGACCCGGCCCGCACGGCCAACGAGGTCCTGCGCCTCGACGCGGCCATCGCCGCCGTAGCGGCCGAGCGGGCTGCACTGGCCGCTCAGCGGCGGCTCATGGCCGAGCGCATCCGGGTGACGGAGGAGCGGCGGGACGCCGTCGCAGGCCTTGCCCAACAAGGCCACACCACCCGGGCCGCGCTGCAGGAGCAGGACGAGGCGCTGCTCGCCCGCCGCCAGGCGCTCGCCGAACTCGACCGGGAGCTGGCGGCGGCCGAGAAGGAGCTGGGCCAGACCGAGCTTCAGCGGGAGCAGCTGCCGGTGCAGCAGGCCGAGCGCGTGGCGCAGCTGCGCCTGAACCTTGCCGACAAGGAGCGCCAGCAGGCAGAGGCCCAGGCGCAGCGGGCGCAGGTGGTCACAGCCCCCATCGCCGGGCGTGTCACCGCCCTCCAGGTCATGCCCGGCCAGATCGTCGATCCGAACCGGCCGCTTCTCACCATACTGCCCGAAGGCGCGGGCCTGCTGGCGGAGCTTTTCGTGCCGAGCCGCGCCATCGGCTTCGTCGAGGCCGGGCAGCGGGTGCGCCTGATGGTGGACGCCTTCCCCTACCAGCGCTTCGGCACGCAGGGTGGAACCGTCGAGACCGTGTCCCAGGCGGTGCTCCTGCCCAACGAGGTGATCGGGAAGGTCCCGCTGACCGAACCCGCGTACCGGGTCACCGTGCGCCTCGACCGCCAGGACGTGGAGGCCTTCGGGCGTCAGGTCGCCCTCCAGCCCGACATGACCCTCAAGGCCGACATCGTGCTGGAGGGCCGCTCCCTCGTCGCCTGGCTGTTCGAGCCGCTCATCAGCGTCAGGGGGCGGATGTGACGCTCTCCGCCCGCCTCGACTTCTTCGGCGCGCCGCGCCTGCCGGCCATCATGCAGTCGGAGGCGGCGGAGTGCGGGCTGGCGTGCCTGGCCATGATCGCGAGCTATCACGGCCGCGAGGTGGATCTCGCCGCCCTGCGCCGGCTGTTCTCGATCTCGCTGAAGGGCGTGACCCTCAAGGACGTGCTGGCCATGGGCCAGCGCCTCGGCATGACCGGGCGGGGCCTGCGGCTGGAGCCCGAGCAACTGGGCGAGATCAAGCTGCCCTGCATCCTGCATTGGGACATGAGCCATTTCGTGGTGCTGAAGGAGGTCGGCGCCCGCAAGGTGACGATCCACGACCCGGCTCTCGGCGTTCGCACCCTTACCCTGGACGAGGTCAGCCGCCACTTCACGGGCGTTGCCCTGGAGCTGACCCCGACGCAGGGCTTCGAGCGCAGGAAGGAACGCTCGCGCCTGGCCCTCACGGCCCTGTGGGGGCGGATGCGGGGGATCAAGCGAGCCCTGGCCCAGGCGCTGGTGCTGTCGGCGGTTCTGCAGCTCGCGGTCCTCGCAGCGCCCTTCTACATGCAGCTCGCCGTCGACGAGGCGGTGATGAAGGGCGATGGGGGCCTGCTCACGGCGCTGGCGCTGGGCTTCGGCCTGCTCACCCTCATCCATATCGGGGCGGACTGGCTGCGCTCGCATGTGCTGCTGTTCTTGAGCGGCGCGCTCAATTTCCAGATGGGCGCCAACCTCTTCCACCATCTCGTGCGCCTGCCCCTGGGCTGGTTCGAGAAGCGGCATATCGGCGATCTCGTCTCGCGCTTCCGCTCGGCGGAGCCGATCCAGAAGCTGGTTTCCGAGGGGCTGGTGGCCGCTTTCGTCGACGGGGTGATGGCGACGCTGACCCTGGCCATGATCCTGATCTACAGCCCCACGCTGTCAGGCATCGTCTTCGCCGCGCTGGCGCTCTACGCCGCCTTACGCTTTGCCCTGTACCGCTCCCTGCGCCAGCGGCAGGAGGAGATGATCGAGGCCGACGCCAGGGAGCAGACCACCTTCATCGAGACGGCCCGCGCCATCCAGAGCATCAAGATCTTCGGACGCGAAGCCGACCGGGAGGCCCTGTGGCAGAACCGCTATGCGGCTTCGATCAGCCGCGGCATCCGCCAGGGCCGCTTCACCATCGGGTTCAAGACCGCCAACGACCTGATCTATGGCATCGAGAACGTGCTCGTGGTCTGGCTCGGCGCCAGGGCCATCATGGCCAACGACATGACCATCGGCATGCTCTATGCCTTCATGGCCTACAAGGAGCAGTTCCTCTCCAAGGCCACCACCCTGATCGAGACCGGCATCCAGGTCCGCATGCTCGACCTGCATCTCGACCGCCTCTCCGATATCGCGCTCTCCGAGCGCGAGGAGGACCGGCATGGCGACAGCCTCGTGGCGCGGCCGATCGCCGGGTTCGTCGAGCTGAAGGGCGTCGGTTTCCGCTATGCGGATACGGAGCCGGAGGTGCTGTCGGGCGTGGATCTCAAAGTGGAGGCCGGCGAGTTCGTGGCCATCACCGGGCCGTCCGGCGGCGGCAAGACCACGTTGCTCAAGGTCATGCTCGGCCTGTTCAAGCCCCTGGAGGGCGCAGTGCTGATCGATGGCACGCCGCTCGCGCATTTCGGCACCCAGGCGTTCCGCCAGCAGATCGGCGTGGTGATGCAGGACGACCAGTTGCTCTCGGGGAGCATCGCCGAGAACATCTGCTTCTTCGACGCCACGCTCGATCTCGACTGGATGCGCGACTGCGCCAGGATCGCCGGGATCGACGACGAGATCATGGCCATGCCCATGAACTACAACACGCTCATCGGCGACATGGGCACCACCCTGTCCGGCGGGCAGCGCCAGCGGGTGATGCTGGCACGCGCCCTCTACCGCAGGCCGCGCATGCTGTTCATGGACGAGGGCACGTCGAGCCTCGACCTCGACAAGGAGCGCGAGGTGAACCGGTCGCTCGCGGAGCTGAGGATCACCCGCATCGTCATCGCCCATCGGCCCGAGACGATCCGCGCGGCGGACCGGATCGTGGTGCTGCGCGAGGGCCGGGTCTCCCCGCCGATGGACGGGGAGGCACTGGCCTTCACCGAAGCGGCCCGCCATTCCCTCGGCAGCCGGGCCTGAACCTGCGTGAAACGAAAAAGGCGCGGCTCCCAGAAAGCCGCGCCTTGTTCCGGTTGCGAGGGAGATCCGGCGGAGCCTGCGCGGAATCCGCACCTGCTCCGCCGCTCCGCTCAATCCAGGTCAGATGCAGGATGTGGTCTGATAGACGATGATCCGGCGACCGCCCGCGACCCCGGCGAGTTCCTTCTCGCTGAGTTCGACAACGGCCTTCTGCCCCTTCTCGCTGGTTCTGGTCTGTGTCTTCTTCTTCATGAAGACCTCCCCACCTTTAGGGTGTTGTTGGACTTTGAACCTGACCTCGCGGTCAGTGATACAAAGTAACTATTATTTTCCTTTCCGTGTCAATTGATAAGGTTTTACCAAGCCTTAACCATGGGTCAGCTCTGTGGATGGCGGACTCGCGAGCGCCTTGCAGATGGGGTATGAACGCTCCATGGACCTGATCACCTCCACCGATGCCCTGGCCGCCGCCTGCGGCCGCCTCAGCCAGCACCCGTTCGTCACCGTCGACACGGAGTTCCTGCGCGAAACCACCTATTACCCCAAGCTCTGCCTGATCCAGATGGCCGGCCCCGACCCCGCGGATGCGGTTCTGGTCGATCCGCTCGCCGAGGGCATGAGCCTGGAGCCGTTCATGGCGCTCATGGCGAACAGAAACGTGGTGAAGGTCTTCCACTCCGCCCGGCAGGACCTGGAGATCGTCTGGAATCTCGGGGGCATCGTGCCCGAGCCCCTGTTCGACACCCAGGTGGCCGCCATGGTGTGCGGCTACGGGGACTCGGTATCCTACGAGCAGCTGACCAACGATCTCGCCAAGGCGAAGATCGACAAATCCTCCCGCTTCACCGACTGGTCGCGCCGCCCCTTGAGCGACGCCCAGCTCACCTATGCCCTGTCCGACGTCACCCATCTGGTGAAGGTCTACGAGGCCCTCGTGAGCCAGCTGCAGGCGAACGGCCGGCTCGATTGGCTCGGCGAGGAGATGGCGATCCTGACCTCGCCCGAGACCTACCAGGCCGATCCGGACAATGCCTGGCGCCGCCTCGCCGGCCGCCTGCGGAAGGCGAAGGAGGTCGCGATCCTCATGGAGATCGCCGCCTGGCGCGAGCGCGAGGCGCAGAGCCGCGACGTGCCGCGCGGGCGCATCCTGAAGGACGACGCGGTCATCGACATCGCCACCTCGGCGCCGCGCAGCGTGGAAGCGCTCGGGCGCCTGCGCACCATCCCCAACGGGTTCGAGCGCTCCCGCACCGGCGGCGAGATTCTGGAAGCCGTGGAGCGGGCGCTCGCCCGCGATCCCGCCACGATCCCGATGCCGGAACGCAGCCGCGGCCGCAACAGCACCGGCTCCGTGGTCGACCTGCTGAAGGTGCTGCTGAAAGCCGTGGCCGAGCAGGAGGGCGTCGCGCCGAAGATCATCGCCACCGTGGAAGAGCTGGAGGCCATCGCCGAGAGCGACGACGCCGACGTGCCCTCCCTCAACGGCTGGCGCCGGAAGCTCTTCGGCGAGAAGGCCCTCGCCCTCAAGAACGGGCAGCTCGGGATGGTGCTCGAGCGCGGCCGCGTGAAGCTGCGGGAGATTGCGCCGCTTCGAGGCGATGAGGCTCGCCCGGCGTGAGCGCCTCGCAGCCCTGACAGCACCGAACCTCCACCTGCCATGACGCAGTAAGGCGGCCGAAGCCGCCTTACCACCCGTCTCATTGCCGCCGAAGACGGCAGGCCTGCATCACATGACGAAGATGTCGAGATGCGAGAGGGCAAGCCCCTTCTTGACCTGGGCGAACTCAATCGCCTTGCCCCTGCCCGATCCATCGGCATCGTAAGACAGCACACCCGCCTTCTTGTTGTAGACGATGTAGTCGTTCTTATCGATCGCCTTGGTGCCGGTGGCGAAGAAGTCCTTCTTCAGCGTGCCGGTCTTCTTCAGCTTTGCAAAAATCTTGTTCTCCAGCCGGATCGTGTCGTCCTTCGTCGAGAAGTCCGTGATGGTGTCGAAGTTCACCTTCCGGTCGGTCGTGGAGGTTCCGAGCTTCGTGTCGAACAGGAAGCTGTCCTTGCCCTTGCTGCCCGACAGCAGGTCATTGCCGGAACCGCCATAGAGCTTATCATCGCCGGACCCGCCGTAAAGCTTGTCCTTGCCATCCAGGCCCTTGAGGGTGTCCTTGCCCACACTCCCCTTCATGGTGTTGGCTGCACTGGACCCGGTGAGGCTGTAGGACTTTCTGCTGGAGACGCCGGCGAACAGCAGTTCCTCCACCTCAGCGGCGGCATCGAGCCGATAGCTGGTGCCGGTCACGACAACTTTGTCGTAGCCCCCGCCGGCAGTCTCAACCACCTGATCGCCTCCGCTGACATAATAGATATCGTTGCCGCCGGAGCCCTGCAGCACCGCCACTCCGTTGCCGTAGAACGTGTCGGCGTGATGCGACCCCAAAAGGTGCTCGATGGACGAGTACACGTCGCCTGCGGCATCGCCGCCGGTGCCCCCAGCCATGCTGGCTACAACGCCGGCCGCGGCATGGGCGAAGCTCACCGTGTCGAACCCGTCGCCTCCGGCAATCACATCTGCCCCAGCGCCGCCTTCGATCTGGTCGTTCCCGAGCCCGGCCTCGAGGATATCCCCAAAGCCTGTGCCGACCCAGTCGTTGCTGAGCGCCAGCTTTTGTGCGGTGAGGGTTCTGGCCGAGAGCTCGATGGCCGCCTCACGCGGATCGATGATCTTCACCCGGATCGTCGGCTCGCCGTCATGCCACCAGCCGACCGCCACGCGGCCGTCCTCAAGGGTCGTGATGCTAGGCATGCGGTCGTTCGCGCTATCTGGCGCATTCACCGTGAAAATTCCACCGTCCTTCGCACCGGAAGCCGTGTAGACTTGGCTCTTCACTTCCGTGCTCAGCGAGCCGTAGCTTTGGTAATCAGCCCAGGTGATCATGAATCGCCCGTCATTGAACGCGGTCACCACCGGATCCACCTCTACGCCTCCATTGGTCGAGGGGCTGACCTCGAACATGTCGGCTCCCGTCCCGTCGGCTTTGAACACACGTGCCCAGACCGCGTACCGCTCAATGGAATCGATGGCCGGGTCGCGAACCTTCCAGGTGACGACGAAGCCGCCGTCCTTCAGCCTGGTGATCTGCGGGTCGATCTGAACGACGTTCTCGGAATCGGCGCGGGGCAATCCGATGTTGCCCAGATCGTTTACCTCATTGCCGTTGGCATCGATGATCCGTCCAAACAGGTTGATGGCGTTGGTGTTGGTTCCGTCAGTCCAGAGGACGATGGCCTTGCCGCCGTCGAGGCCCTGGATGATCGGCTTTACGTTCTCGTCATCCGCAGTCCTGACAATCGACGTCGGAGCCCCGGCGGAGCTACCATCGCTATTGTAGGCGGCAACCCATATGTCCGCCCAGGACGAGTCCGGATCGGGCAGATTGTAATCGCGCCAGGTCACGGCAAATCCGCCGCCACTGAGAGCCGTGATGCTAGGCTTATCTGAGGCATGAGTCGGCGTTGCGCCCTCATTGACCTTGAAGGAACTGCCGATCTTTACGCCGTCGATGCTGAAAATCTGTCCGAAGACGTCAGCGTAGTCGCCCGAATACGTGGCACCGTCATCGTATTGAGAGGCGCTCTGATCCGTCCAGACGGCTACGAACCGCCCATCCGCCAAGGCCAGAATATTGGGGAGCTGCTGCTCGCCTGCTGAGATTGTATTGAGGGTGAACTGCCCTCCCCGGATCGATCCGTCGGCATTGAGGATCTGCGCCCGGATTTCCTGCGTGGTGTTATCGACCCAGGCCATCACGAAACGGCCATCAGCCAAGGCCGTAATATGTGGCTGGTCGTGATCTCCCAGCCCACTGACGTAGATGTCTGTGCCCCAAAATACAGGAGTTCCCATTCTATTTATCCCCATTGGCGATTCGATTACTGCTCCCTATAGCGGAGCATTGAAGAAATGCCCTATTGTTCAGGCATCACTTCTTTGATCAGACATACTTTCCTTACGGCATGTTGCATGTGTGCTACGGCACCTTGGCCGTAACGCTGGCGCTGCGGAGGGCAAGTATCGAGACAACGAGGCGTTGCTGGTCAGGCCGAATGAGCCAATGAGAACCTATCAAGGGTGCACGGCTCGCGCTGGAAGCTCCTCGGCGAGAAGGCCCTCGCCCTCAAGAACGGGCAGCTCGGGATGGTGCTCGAGCGCGGCCGCGTGAAGCTGCGAGAGATTGCGCCCGCCTGATCGTCCCGGCGTCTATTGGGCCGCGGAGGTCGCCTGCGGTTCGGGCATGCAATCCAGATAGCCGCGATAGCCGACCTGGAGGTTCTGGCCGATCTCGAAGATCATGCTCGCCTCCCGGTGCCGCGCGCCTTCGCGATCCTCGCCCTCGCCCGGCGCATCCGGTGCGACCGAGATGCGGACCGGATCGGCCAGCAGGAGCAGGCTGCCGGACGCCTTGGCGCCTTCCGTGGCAGAAGCCGGCGTCAGGGCGACGAGGCTTCCGTTGAGCTTGACGACACCCCTTGTCGGAGCCCCGCCCGGCTGCACGCCGAATGCGAGAACCGGCCTGCCGGAGCTCGTATACCGGAAATCGCAATGGGAGCCTGTCCCGATCGCCTTCTCGATCTCGGCATCGTTCATCGTGTGGGGATCGAGGGTGGGGATATGAGCCCCGGCGAGCGCCTGTTCCGCAGGCAGGATTCGGGCAACGTCGTGCATCCGGATGGGATTCACCACATCGTCCGGCGCCGCGCTGTCGCCGCATCCCGCCAGCAGCCCAAGCGCCAGGGCCGGGAGAAGATGCCTTCGTACTGCGGGAAGGAAGAGCCCTGCCATCAGTCCCGCGCCTCCAGATCGGCCGCCAGGTACTTCATCTCGGCGATCTCGCGCTCCTGCGCCTCGATGATCTCGTCGGCGAGCTTGCGCACACGCGGATCGGAAATCTGGGCGCGCTCGCTCGTCATGATGGCGATGGAATGGTGCGGGATCATGGCCTTCATGTAGTCCACATCGTCCACCGTGGCCTGGCTGCGCACGAGCCAGAGGCTGAGGGCGAACACCGCGATGGAGCCGCCGAAGATCGCGAAATTGAGCGCCATCTTCTTGTACATGTCGATCATGAAGATGAGCATGATCACCGACATGGTCGCGCCCATGACGAGCGCCATCCAGGCGCGGGTCTCGCTCCAGAACACGTGCTCGGCCGCATAGGTGTTCAGGTACATCAGCCCGTACATCACCACCGTGGAGGTTGCGATCATCGCGGCAAAGCGCCAGTAGGACATGCCCATGGGAAGTCTGCTCCAATTCAGTGCGGATGCGTGCCGTGCGCAGCACCGCCGGCGTCTGCGGGCGCTGAGCCCTGCGTCCCGCCGGGTGCGCCGGCCGCCTGGGGCGTGCTGCTTTGAGATCCTCCGCCACCCGCGCCGGTGGCCTGCGTCGCACCGCCGTGATGACCGCCACCCTGCTGCCCGCCGCCGAGCCGTGCGTATTCCTCGGACGTCATGGCCGGCAGCTGCTTGACGAAGGCCGCGATGTTCCAGATCGCCTGATCGCCATGGGTCGGCCCGAAGGCCGGCATGCCCGACATCTTGACCCCGTGCTTGACCAGCCAGAACACCTCCTGCGGCTCCCACTCGGCAGCCGCCTCGGTCAGGTGGGGAGGCCGCGGCCGCATGCCGCCTGCCCATTCGGCCCTTTCAACGCCGGGTCCCGCATGGCAGTGCTGGCACATGGTCTTGTAGGGGCCCGCCCCGGCCGCAATCATCGCAGGCGTGAAGGCTGCAGGCGCGGCGACATCGTCCGCCCGGCTCTCGACCGAGTTGTGGAACGTGGTGTCGAAGGCCCAGCGGGTGAACGACGCATGCTCCTCCGTCGCCGCCACGTTGTAGGCGCCCGTATAGACGGCGATCAGGCCCGCGATGCCCAGCAAAGCCGCAAGGCCCAGGGCCCCGACCGCCACGCCGAGGCCCGAGACCCTGCCTCGGTCCCTTCTGCCGCCTTCCTGCCTGTCAGCCATCCATCCAGAATCCCTGCCGAATCCGAGTTACACCTGGGAAGTTACACCTGGGAAACAGACGGGGGCGGGCGGAGTTCCGGGCGCAGCCGTAGCCGCAGCAGCACCGGCTCCGTGCTCGACCTGCTGCGGGTGCCGCTCAAGGCGGTGGCCGAGCAGGAGGGCGTCGCGCCGAGGATCTCGATTCGCTTCCCCGCCGCGGCAACCACGCATCGCCAAGCGCGTGGAATTCCTCTAAGGCAACCCCTTCGTTGTGACTTCAAGCCGTGTTAACCTCGACCCGGGGTGTTGGCTTGAAACCATGAAACGTGTTCTTTTTGCTCTCGGGGCGACTTCGGTTCTCTTTGTCAGTGCTGCATTCGGTCAAAGTTTGAGCGATGCGCAGAAGCGCAGGCTCCACCTGCCTTATGTGCGCGCCGCGACCGATTGCTATGCCAGGGCAATCGAGGCAAACACCTCCGCTCTGGATCTGGCGGTCCAGGGCCGCTGGTACGACGCGCTCAGCGCCGTCGGAAAGACCTGCGATGCACCGGCCCTGGCCATGATCAACGTACATGACCAGCTCTATGGCCCGGGAACCGGGGCCAACTTCTTCAAAGGGCCTTACGCGGAAGATTTGCCGAGAGCCGTCGGCACGCGGCTCAGTGGCGCCATCGCACGACGCTCCAGTGAGGTCGAGCAGGCGAATGCCGTTCGCAAGCAGCGTTCCGAGGAGGCCGCAAAGGCAAGGGACCTGCTGCGGGACCGCATGTATGCCTGCACGACCAGCGAAATCGAAGATCTCGTCGCATCTTCGGAAAGCGCAGAGGTTCTTGCCACGGCCGCCATGACTATCTGCAACAAGGAGGTCCAGGCTGCGCTGGATGCGGCTATGGAAGTGGTGCGCCTCGACGGCGTCGCTCCCGACGGCATTCGAAGCAGCCTCAACGACGTCATCAAAAAGAACGTGGTTACGAGCGCGGTTCAGGCGAGAGCGAGCGCCAGGAAGGCACAACCGCCCGCACAGGCCCTCCCGGCTGCTCTGCCCAAGACCTCCAGCCAGGCCTCCAACATTCAAACCCCGGAAAACTGCTTGAAGGATGCGAGCTCCCTGCGCGAAGGTCAGCTCGTCGATCAGGAGAAGCTCATCTCGACGATGCTCGATATCTGCAGGCCCGAGATCGAGAATGCGGCACGCGTGAAGTTTCTCGCCGACCCCACTCAATCACTTGCCGATTTGAGGACGCAGGCGCTCGAAAGCGCCGTCAGGTATGCGAAGGTTCTCGTCGAAGCGCGGTAGTCTCAGGCCGCTCTTGCGGGAAGAACACTCAGAGCAAGCCCTTGAGCCGCAGCATTCCCAACGCCGCCACCGTCGCGGAATCCTTGATGACACCGTCCGTGACCATCGCCAGCACCTCGTCCACCGGGAACGCCCGGCTCACCATGTCCTGCTCGGTTGCCTCGCGCTGGGCTTCACCGGCCCGGAGCCCCTGCGCCAGATAGATGTGGTAGCCTTGAGTCGAGTAGCCGTAGCACTCGAAGAGATGCCCCACGCGGGTCATGGTGGCGGCCGTCAGCCCCGTCTCCTCGCGCAGCTCGGCGCGGGCGAGTTCCAGGGGATCGGTGCCGGGCGCGTCTTCCCATGAGCCCTGCGGCAGCTCCCAGTAGCGGCCCTGCACTGGGTAGCGATACTGCTCCACCAGATGGATCAGGCCGTGGTCGAGGGGCACGATGACGGCTAAATCCGCCTTCTCGACGACGCCGTAGATGCCGGGCGAGCCGTCCTGCCGCTCGATGGCATCCTCCCGGACGCGCATCCAGCGGTTCTCGTAGACGATGCGCGAGGCCTTGGTCCTGATCCCGGTCATCGGCTCATACGATCTCGACCGTCGGCTCCATGTTGAGGAGCTTGCCGAGCGCACGCATGCGGCCGGTCAGGCGCTCGTTGGCGAGCGGCTCCATGGCGGCCGGGAGCTGCAGCACAACCTGGCTGCCCCGGGCGAGCAGGGGCGCCTGGGGCAGCACGCCCTCCATGGCGACCGACACCGGGTAGGCCACCCGCATGAGCGCCGCGAGCAGGCGGGCGCGCTCCATCAGGCGCGGGCCGGCCAGCGTCTTGATGCGCGAGCTCACCTTATCGGGCGAAAGCCCCTCGTGCCGGAAGAAGACCGACAGGGCGAGATAGGCGCGGCCCGGATGGTCGATTCCCGCGAAGGCCCCGTAGGCGATGAGGTTGAGGCTCTGCTCGCCCCGGTAATCGGGATGCACGCGCCAGCCGATATCGGCGAGCAGGCAGGCCGCGCGGCGCAGGCGGATGTCGTAATCCGTCTCCGGCAGGCCGAGGCTGCGGATGAAGGCTTCCGTCCACCCGCACAGCTCCTCGCCATGGCGCGGCGAGCGGGAACGCAGCAGGTTGAGGGCGCTCGCGGCGGCGATGAGCGGATCGCGCTCGCGGGTCTCCGCGTCGAGCTTGTCGAAGAGCACGCCCTCGCGCACGCCGAAGGCGGAAATCGTCACCTCCTTCGGTTCGCCGAGCCGGATGATCTCCTCCAGCAGGATGGCCCCATAGGCGAGCAGCGGGCGCCGGGCTTCCGAGATGCTCTCGATGTCCTTGAGGGTCTTGGAATCGGCCTCTTCCACGAGGTGCAGGAAGTCGAGCCCGTCCTCGGGATCGAGGATGTAGCCGTGCATCACGTGGAGCGGATAATCCTGCGCCGCCTGGTGCAGCTTGGCGAGGGCGCGCCAGGTGCCGCCCACCGCATAGAAGGTGCGGCCATGCAGGTTCTCGAGATATTCCGGTGCGCGCTCAAGGGCCTCGCGCACGATCTTCTGCGCCTTGCGCAACGAGCCGCCGCTCACGTCCTGCAGGGCAAGGCCGCCGAGCGGCATGGTGATGCCCTGCCCCACCTGGGAGCCGCGCACGTCCACCAGCTCCAGGCTGCCGCCGCCCATGTCGCCGACGATGCCGTCCGGCTCGTGGAAGCCGGCGATGACCCCAAGCGCCGAGGCCCGCGCCTCCTCGGCGCCGGACAGGAGGCTGATCGGCTGGCCGCAGGCCTTTTCCGCCGCCTCCAGGAAGGCCGGGCCGTTGGAAGCATCGCGCGCGGCCGCGGTGGCGAGCACGAAGATCTCCGACACGTTCATCGTGTCGCAGAGAACGCGAAAGCGCGCGAGCGCCCGAAGCGCCCGGTCGACCGCCTCCTCGTCGAGGCGGCCGGTGGTCGCCACGTGGCGGCCGAGACCGCAGAGAACCTTCTCGTTGTAGATCGGCGTCACCGCGCGCGAGAGGCCCTCATAGGCCACGAGACGCACGGAGTTCGAGCCGATGTCGATGATTGCCACCGGGCGGCCGAGCTTGAGCCGCCCCGGTGCCTCATGGCTGAGCGCCGGCATGCTAGCGCTGCCCGCGCTTGGCGAGCGCTTTGGGGCTGGAGGTCTTGAGGGACTTGCCACGGCCTGAGAGGCTTGGGTTCGTCATGAAATACTTGTGGGCATTGAACGGCTCCTCGCCCTTGCCGGGCACGATCCGCTGACTCGTTCCGTCGGGTAATACCGTCCAGCTCTGCTCGTTGTCGAGGAGGTTGGCGAGCATGATCTGGTCGAGCACCTGCTGGTGCACCGTGGGGTTCACGATGGGCATCAGCGCCTCGACCCGGCGGTCGAGGTTGCGCGACATGAGATCCGCCGACGAGATGTACACATGCGCCTTGGTGCTGGGCAGCCCGTGCCCGTTGCCGAAAGCGTAGATGCGCGTGTGCTCCAGGAAGCGCCCGACGATGGACTTGACCCGGATGTTCTCCGACAGGCCCCTGATGCCGGGACGCAGGCAGCAGATGCCGCGCACGATCAGGTCGATCTGCACGCCGGCGGCGGATGCGTCGTAGAGCGCATCGATGATCACGGGATCGACCAACGAATTGCACTTGCACCAGATCGCGGCGGGCCGCCCGGCCTTGGCGTGGGCGATCTCCTCCTCGATGTGCTGGAGCAGGCGCTTCTTGAGGGTGAGCGGCGAGACCGCCATGCGCTCCAGCTCCGCCGGCTCCGCATAGCCCGTGACGAAGTTGAAGATGCGCGACACGTCCCGCCCGATGGCCGGATCGGCGGTGAAATAGGACAGGTCCGTGTAGATGCGGGCCGTGATCGGGTGGTAGTTGCCCGTGCCCACATGGCAATAGGTGATGAGCTGGCTGCCCTCGCGCCGCACCACCATGGACAGCTTGGCATGGGTCTTCAGCTCGATGAAGCCGAACACGACCTGCGCGCCCGCACGCTCCAGGTCGCGCGCCCAGCGGATGTTGGCCTCCTCGTCGAAGCGGGCTTTCAGCTCCACCAGGGCGGTCACGGACTTTCCGGCCTCCGCCGCCTCGGCCAGCGCCGCCACGATGGGCGAGTTGGACGACGTGCGGTAGAGCGTCTGCTTGATCGCCACCACGTTCGGGTCGCGGGCCGCCTGGTGCAGGAACTGCACCACCGCGTCGAAGGATTCGTAAGGATGGTGGACGATGATGTCCTTCTCGCGGATCGCCGCGAAGCAATCGCCGCTGTGCTCGCGGATGCGCTCGGGAAAGCGCGGGTTGTACGGCTTGAACTTGAGGTCGGGCCGCTCCAGAGCCACGAGCTGGGACAGGTCCCGCAGGCCCATCATGCCCTCGACGACGAAGACCTCGTCGTCCGAGACCTCCAGCTCCTCGGCCACGAAGAGGCGCAGGTCCTCCGGCATCGCCGCCTCGACCTCCAGGCGGATCACGCTGCCGCGGCGGCGCTGCTTGAGCGCCGACTCGAACAGGCGCACCAGATCCTCGGCCTCTTCCTCCACCTCGATATCGGAATCGCGGATCACCCGGAATGCGCCCTGCCCCTGCACCTCGTAGCCGGGGAAAAGCCTGCTCGTGTAGAGCACGATCATCTGCTCCAGGGCGATGAAGCGGGTGGCGCCGGTCTCGGCGAAATCCGGCAGGCGGATGAAGCGCTCGCCCCGCGACGGCAGGCGGATCAGGGCGTTCAGCACCTTGCCGTCGCTCCGCCGCGCCAGCTTCAGGGCGATGGAGGAGCCGAGATTGGGGATGAACGGGAACGGGTGCGCCGGGTCGATGGCGAGCGGGGTCAGCACCGGGAAGATATGGCTGAGGAAGTAATCCTCGAGCCAGGAGGCCTCGGCCTTGGTCAGGCCCGCGCCCTCGGCGAGGACGATCCCCTCCTCCAGCACCATGTCCCGCAGCTCGCGCCAGCGCCTCTGCTGGTCGGAGGCGAGGTTCGACACCGCCACGGAAATCTTCGCGAGCTGCTCCTGCAGCAGGAGCCCGTCCTGCGACACGGTCGTGAGGCCGGAGCGGACCTGGCCGCGCAGGCCCGCGACGCGGACCATGAAGAACTCGTCCAGGTTCTCGGCCGAGATCGAGAGGAAGCGCAGCTGCTCCAGGAGCGGGTGATGGGCGTTGGAGGCCTCCTCCAGCACCCGGCGGTTGAACTGCAGCCAGGAGAGCTCCCGGTTGATGAAGCGCTGCGGGAACTTGCGCAGGGCCGCGCCGTCGAGCTCGATATCCGGCGGAGCCTTGGGCAGCGGGGCTTCGCTGACGGTCTCCACCTCTTTCAGGGCAATCGCGCTGCGCACCTCGTTCTCCGCCGCTTCACTCTTCGGCGCTCGTTTTGCTCTGGGCTTCGTGACGGTTTCACGACGGTTCGACAACAGGGCGTTTTCAGGCTTCACTCGTTCTCATCCGTTTCCTGCGCGGCGCCTAGGATTTCGGCCGCGATGGCCCGCGAGACACGCCGGCCCCGGCTTAAGGCCTCCCGGTCGAGGAGAGCCACGATCTCGGAGGCCTTGGCGAGCGAGCGTTCGATCCGCAAGGCAATATAGTCGACAACGGAGGTGTCGACCACGAGTTGCCTGTCCACGAACAGCTTCACCAGCACCGCCTTGAGGAGGGCATCGTCCGGCGCCTCCAGGGCGACGCCCGGCGCCAGCCGCAGGCGGGACAGGAGGTCGGGCGTTCTCAATCCCCAGCGGTCGGGAGGCGTCTCGCTGGTGATGAGCAGGGACGCCCTCTTCTCGCGGGCGAGGTTCAGGAGGTGGAACAGGGCCGCCTCGTCCCGCTCGCCCCGGTCCATGTCCTCGATGGCGAGCGCCCCGTTCGAGACGAGATGCGGGACCTTGTCGTGGGTGATCGCCGCGGCGTCCACCGTCCAGGCATGGGCGTTGGTGGCCCAGATCGAGGCCAGGTGGCTCTTGCCGCTGCCGCGCGGTCCCACGAGCAGGAGGATCGTGTCCGGCCAGTCGGGCCAGGTCTCGATGAGGCCGTAGGCCTGCTCGTTGGAGGGGCTGACGAGAAAGTCCTCGGCCCCGAAGCGCGGGTCCAGGGGAAGGTCGAAGGCCAGCTGCTTGGGCACCTCACGCATCGAGATCGGCCTTGCGATCGATCTCGATGCGAGGTTTCAGGATCACCGGATCGGTGCCCTGATAGATGGGGCTGGCGAGATACTGGCGCAGGGCGAAGCGGGCGATGACCCCGATGGCCGCCGCCAGCGGCACCGCCAGCAGCAGGCCGACGAAGCCGAAGAGCGCGCCGAAGGCCACGAGCGCGAACATGAGCCAGACCGGGTGCAGGCCGACGGACTCGCCGACCAGCTTCGGCGACAGGATGTTGCCTTCCACGAACTGGCCGAAAATGAAGATGCCGAGCGTCGCGACGATCATGGTCCAGTCCGGCCAGAACTGCACGATAGCGACCCCGACCGAGAGGATGAGGCCGGTGAGCGAGCCCACATAGGGGATGAAGCTCAGGAGCCCGGCCGTCATGCCGATGAGCGCCCCGAAATTGAGCCCGATCAGCGCGAGGCTGACCGCATAGAAGGTGCCGAGGATCAGGCAGACCAGGGCCTGCCCGCGCACGAAGCCGGCGATGGCCCGGTCGATGTCCCGGGCGATGTCGCGGATCGTGTCCCGGTGGCGCATGGGCATCCAGGAATCGACGGTTCTCACCATGCGGTCCCAGTCCACGAGCATGTAGAAGGCCACCACCGGAGTCACCACCAGCAGGGAGAAGATGCCGATCAGCGCCTGCCCGCCGGACCACAGCCCCTGGAGGAAGGTGGTCATCCAGGCGATGCCCTGGCTGATGAGGTTGCCGACGGACGGGGGCGCGGCCGGCAGCGCCTCCTCGATGCCGAGGCGCCGGACGAGCGGGCCGAGCTGCTCGGCCCCGAGCTCCTGCAGCCGTGCCACGTAGCCGGGCAGCCTCTCCACGAAGGCACCGACCTGCTGGGCCGCGAAAGGCACCAGGATCATCAGGGCGACGATGAAAACCAGCACGAACAGGATGAGGATTATCAGGCTGGCGCCGAGGCGCCCGACGCCGATCTTCTGCATCCGGTCGGCCAGGGGGTCGAGCAGATAGGCCAGCGCGAAGCCCGCCACGAAGGGCAACAGAATGCCGCGCAGCACGAACAGCAGCAGCACCGCGACGACCAGCGCCGCAATCCAGAACCCGATCTGCCGTTGGACCGTCATCGGTACACCTTACACTCCAGAGCATCGTGCGGAAAAGTGGACCCGGTTTTCCGCCCGAACGATGCTCTCATCCAGGAAGAAAGCATCGGATCGATCCCAAAAGTGCAAATCCACTTTTGGGTCCGATGCTTCGGTCATCAGCTTCCCATGTGCCGCAACCAGCCCCCGAGATAGGCACCTGCCGATGCGACGGTCAAGGTCGCCACCACCAGCATGGCGACATCCTCCAGCCCCGCGAGTTCCGCCCCGAAGGCATTGGCGGCCAGCGCGAAGGCCGCAAAGGCGATCTGGGCGCCCGTGTTCAGCTTGCTCACGAGGATCGGCTTGATCTCGACCGGGCGGCTCATGACCCAGGACAGGAGCACGGCGGCCACGATCATCACGTCACGGGACACCACCACGATGGCAAGCCAGCTCGGGATGGCGCCAACGACGGCAAGCGTCACGTAGATCGAAACCAGGAGCGCCTTGTCGGCAATGGGATCGATATAGGCCCCGAACTCGCTCCGCATGTCGAACCGGCGGGCGATGAACCCGTCCACGGCATCCGAGACCCCGGCCACCACGAACAGGACGAAGGCAGCCACCCACCGCTGCTGCATGATCATGACGATCACGATGGGCACGATGATGAGGCGGGCGATGGTGATGATGTTCGGAATGGTCATCGGCGGTGATGATGGACGCTCGGGGGGCGGAGTTCAACGTCTGGAGAGACAAAGTCGGGATGGTGGGCAAGCCTGTTGCTCAGCTAACGTCAGAATTGTATCTGTATAACTGTTCCGTACCGTCGAGAACCCGGGAAAGCGGCATGGATAAGATCGACTTCAAGAAGCTCTACAAAGAGCTGTTCCAAGCCCCGGTCGGTCGCTTCAAACAAATCGAAGTCCCTACGCTTCGGTTTCTCAAAGTGGACGGCCATGGAGATCCCAACACCGCCGAAGCCTTCAAGAACGCGGTCGAATGGCTCTACTCGGTCAGTTACGGCATGAAATTCGCCGCCAAGACGGCTCAGTCCCTGGACTACGTCGTACCTCCGCTTGAGGGACTGTGGTGGGCGGACGATCCTGCAAGTTTCGTCGCGCGCCGAAAGGCCGAGTGGCACTGGACGCTGATGATTATGGCACCAGACTTCATTGGACTGGACCTGTTCGAAGCCGCGATCAGAAAGACCTCGGGAAGACTGGGCGAACCACCCGACAGCCTACGGTTGGAGCCTTACGTGGAGGGCCGCTGCCTCCAGGCGCTCCATGTCGGAAGCTACGACGATGAAGGACCTCTTCTCGCCAAGCTCTACAACGAGACGATGCCGGCCCAGGGCTTCGTGCGCAATGGTCACCATCACGAGATCTATCTGAGCGATGCTCGCAAGACAGCGCCGAGCAAACTCAGGACCATCCTCCGCCAGCCTGTAAAGCCTGCCTAGGCGCCGGTTGAAGCCATCGGCTTTCCCCATCTGCCATGCTTCACAAGATCCAAAAGTGACATAGCCCCTTGCCTCCCGCCCCCTCCAGGCTTACTGCCCACCCCAACACGGGGTGAGCCATGACGACCGAGAAGTCCGAGAAGCAGACGAACGGCCTGACCTATGCCCAGGCGGGCGTGGACATCGATGCGGGCAACGCCATGGTCGACCAGATCAAGCCCCTGGTGCGCTCCACGCGCCGGCCGGGCGCGGACGCGGAGATCGGCGGCTTCGGCGGGCTCTTCGACCTCAAGGCCGCGGGCTTCAAGGACCCGATCCTGGTGGCGGCCAATGACGGGGTCGGCACCAAGGTGAAGATCGCCATCGACACGGGAATCCACGACACCATCGGCATCGACCTCGTGGCCATGTGCGTGAACGACATCATCGTGCAGGGCGCCGAGCCCCTGTTCTTCCTCGACTACTTCGCCACCGGCAAGCTCTCGCCCGAGGTCGGCGTCCATATCGTCAAGGGCATCGCCGAGGGCTGTCTCCAGGCGGGCTGCGCGCTGATCGGCGGCGAGACCGCCGAGATGCCGGGGCTCTACGCCAAGGGCGACTACGACCTCGCGGGCTTTGCCGTGGGCGCGGCCGAGCGCGGCACGCTGCTCCCCAAGGACGTGAGCGTGGGCGACGTGCTCATCGGCCTGCCCTCCTCCGGGGTCCATTCGAACGGCTTCTCCCTGGTGCGCCGGATCGTCGAGCATTCCGGCCTGGCCTGGGATGCGCCCGCCGCCTTCGCATCGGGCAAAACCCTGGCCCAGGCCCTGCTGGAGCCGACCCGGATCTACGTGAAGGCCCTGTTGGAGGTGCTGAAAACCGGCGACGGCATCAACGCGCTGTGCCACATCACCGGCGGCGGCTTCCCCGACAACATCCCGCGCGTGCTGCCCGACGGCGTCGGCGTGCGCCTCGACCTCGATGCCATCGCGGTTCCGCCCGTGTTCGGCTGGTTGGCCAAGACCGGCGGCGTGGCCGAGACCGAGATGCTGCGCACCTTCAACTGCGGCATCGGCATGATCGTGGTGGCGAGCGCCGACAAGGCGGACGCGGTGATGGAGCGCCTTCGCCAGGCCGGCGAAAACCCGGTTCGCATCGGCGAGACGATTGCCCATGCAGGCGGCGAGAGCGTGCAGACTTCAGGCTCCTTAAAGCTTTGATGACCCGCCGCGTCGCCATCCTGATCTCGGGCCGCGGCTCGAACATGGCCTCGCTGATCGAGGCCGCTCAGGCTGCGGACTTCCCGGCCGAGATCGCCCTCGTCCTCTCGAACCGCCCGGACGCGGAAGGGTTAGCGCGGGCGAAGGATTCCGGGCTCGCGACGCTCGCCATCGACCACAAGGCTTTTCCCGACCGGGAGAGCTTCGACCGGGCGCTGGATGCGGCGCTCAACGAGCACGACATCGCCTTCATCTGCCTTGCCGGCTTCATGCGGGTGCTCAGCGACTGGTTCGTGGAGCGCTGGGCCGGGCGCATGATCAACATCCACCCGTCCCTCCTGCCCCTCTATCGCGGCACGCAGACCCATCGCCGGGCGCTCGAGGACGGCGTGCTGGTGCATGGCTGCACGGTGCATTTCGTGGTGCCGGAGCTCGATGCCGGCCCGATCATCGCCCAGGCCGTGGTGCCGGTGGTGCCGGGCGACACGCAGGAGAGCCTCGCCGCCCGCGTGATCGCGCAGGAGCACCGGCTCTACCCGCAGGCGTTGCGGATGATCTGCGACGGCACGGCCCGGCTGGAGAACGGGCGGGTTGTGTTTTCGAGGCAGTGGGATGCAGGCGGCGCGCTGCATTCGCCGACTTAAAACCCATCCACCCTCGTCATCCCCGGACTTGTTCCGGGGATCCACGCTCTCAACCCGTTTCAAGACGTGGATGGCCGGGACTGATCCCCGGATCAAGTCCGGGGACGGCCATGACGATAAGGCAGATAAGTGCTTTCAGTTAAATCTGCGGGCGCGGCAGCCTGCAGGAATCGAGGGCGGCAAGCGCCTTGGCGCGGGCGGTGTCGTTGAACACGCCGGTGTCGCGATAGGCCTGCACCTCCTCGGCGCTGAGCGAGCGCATGGTGCGGCCGGCATAGCAGTCGCAGGCCCGGTTGAGCGAAGACTCGCTCGCCTCGCTCTGGAGCTTCGCCTGGATGACGGTGCAGGCCTGGCTCACCCGGGCGCGCAGCTGGCTGATGCTCTCGGTCTTCAGGGCCGGATCGGGCTGGTATTGGGTCGGCATGTTGGAGGCGGCAGCATACGCGGCCGTCGCGCTCACGGAAACGGCGGCTGCGACGAGCAGCGCGCGGGCGGTCGAGATCATGGACAGCTCCCCAGAGATGAAATCACGTTCGGCGGTTAAGAATAGGCTTGGCCGTTCAGGATCAAGGGGGAGATGTGGATAGGCTTAAGAAGGTCTGACTATCCGATCGGGGCTTCAACCTAAGCCCTCATCCTGAGGAGGTGCGTCAGCACCGTCTCGAAGGATCAGGGCGTCTCCAGTGCTCTCTGGAGCCTCCTTCGAGACGGTCGCTTCGCGACCTCCTCAGGATGAGGTTAGTATTTGTTTCAGTCTTCGGACTAGCCGACGAGCGCCTCGGGCCGATGCTGTTTCCTCGCCACCGGCGGCTCCAGGGACGAGTCGAGATCGGCCTTTTCCAGCGCCACCCGGTTGTCGTGGAAGGCTGCGCCGCCATAGGGCGCCACTTGGTCGCCGCCCGTGAGCGTGTTGATGCCGCGCCCGAAGGGATGGGCGGCGTTGGGCCAGATGCCCTCGGCGATGAGCACGCCGCGCCGGACGCCGTCGAACGGCTTTGCGCGCAGGAACACCTCGCCGCGGTGGTTCCTGAGCTTCACCCAATCGCCCTCAACGATGCCTTGAGCCTGCGCATCGGCCGGGTTGATCATCACCTCGGGCCGCCGCTCCTTGTCGAGCGAGGTCGGGGTTTCGGTGAAGCTGGAATTGAGGAAGTTGCGCGCCGGGCTCGTGGCGAGGCGGAACGGGTGCTCCTCGGTCGCCTCCTCGATCACCTCCCAATGGTCGGGGAAGGCCGGCATGGCGGCCCAGGGCCCCATGGGCCCGTTGTTGGAGGAGGGAATCGTGGTCCAATCGGGCTTGAAGCGGAACTTGCCGTCCGGGTAGGCGAAGCCGTTGAGAAAATGCGCCTCCTCGAAGGGCGGCTGCGCATCGACATGCACCTGCGCCTCAAGGTTTTCGAGCGATCCCCGGCCGGAGTTCTGGAGCGTCCAGTCGATGATCTCGCGCGGCTCCATACTGAACCCGCGATGCTCGGCGCCGAGGCGCTGGGCCAGCCCGCGAAAGACCTCGTGGTTGGAACGGCACTCGCCGGGCGGATCGATGAGCTTCGGCCCGACCTGGAAATGCTGGTGGCCGCCGCCGGAATAGAGGTCGTCGTGCTCCATGAACATGGTCGCGGGCAGCACGATGTCGGCCATGAGCGCCGTCTCGGTCATGAACTGCTCGTGGACGCAGACGAAGAGGTCGTCGCGGCGAAAACCCTGCTTCACCAATTCCTGCTCCGGCGCGACGGAGACCGGGTTGGTGTTCTGGATCAGCATCGCCTTCACGGGCGGGCCGTTGTAGAGCGCTTCGGCGTCGCCGGTGAGCACGCGGCCGATCTGCGACTGGTCGAGGATGCGGATCGCCGGATCGATGGCGTCGTGCCCCTCGATCAGGGCCTTGTTCCAGCGATAGATGCCGCTGTTGGAATGCAGTGCGCCGCCGCCCTCGTACTGCCACGCGCCGGTCACGGCCGGGATCGACAGGGCCGCATGCATGTTGACCACGCCGTTGCGCTGGCGCGCGAAGCCGAAGCCGAGGCGGAAATAGGTGCGCTTGGTGGTGCCCACGAGCTTGGCGAAGGCCTCGATCTCCTGCACGGACAGGCCTGTGATGGCCGAGGCCCAGGCGGGGTCGCGGGTGCGCAGATGCTCTTCCAACTCGCGCGGATGGTCGGTGTAGCGCTCAAGATAATCCCAATCCGCATAACCGTCGCGGAACAGCACGTGCATGACCGCGCAGGCGAGCGCGCCGTCGGTGCCGGGGCGCAGGAGCAGCGCCATGTCGGCCTGCTTCATGGTGGCGTTGTCGTAGATGTCGATGGCGACGATCCTGGCTCCGCGTTCCTTGCGGGCCTTCATCGCGTGGGTCATCACGTTGACCTGGGTGTGCACCGCGTTGGTGCCCCAGATCACGATGCAGTCGGACGCCGCCATCTCGCGCGGATCGGCGCCGCGCAGGTGGCCGGTGCCGGCCACGTAGCCCGTATAGGCCATGGCCGTGCAGATGGTGGAATACTGGCCGGAATATTTCTTCACATGGCGCAGGCGGTTGATGCCGTCGCGCATCACGTAGCCCATGGTGCCGGCATAGTAATAGGGCCAGACGGATTCCGAGCCGAACTCCCGCTCGGCCTCCAGGAACTTCTTCGCCACGATGTCCAGCGCCTCGTCCCAGGAGATGCGCTCGAAGGATCCTGAGCCCTTCGGGCCCGTGCGCCGCATGGGGTAGAGCAGCCGGTCCGGGTTGTGGATGCGCTCCGCATAGCGCGCCACCTTCGCGCAGATCACGCCCGCCGTGTAGGTGTTCGACTTCGCCCCATGCACGCGCCCGATGGTGCGCCCGTCGATCACCTCCACCTCGAGGGAGCAGACGGAGGGGCAGTCATGCGGGCAGACCGAGGCGCGGCGTTCGATGCGGGGGGCTTGGTTCATGGCGGGCGCATGATGAGGGAAAGGGCCAAAAATGAAAAGGCCGCCTCTTCTCCCTCTCCCGTTTGGGAGAGGGCTGGGGTGAGGGGATGCCGCCGGACAAGATGGCAGAACAGCCCAAAAGCAAATGGCCGGGGCGAACCCGGCCATTTCAGAGATTCACTTGAATGAGGTCATTCCCTCACCCGGCTGCTGACGCAGCCACCCTCTCCCACCCGGGAGAGGGTTTTTACCCGACGATCTCGTTGCCCGAGAAGAACTGGGCGATCTCGATCTTGGCGTTGTCCTGGCTGTCGGAGCCGTGGACCGAGTTCTCGCCGATGGACTTGGCGTAGAGCTTGCGGATGGTGCCTTCGGCAGCGCTCTCCGGATTGGTGGCGCCCATGATCTCGCGGTAGCGGAGCACGGCGTTCTCGCCTTCCAGAACCTGCACGACGACCGGGGCCGAGATCATGAAGTCCACGAGCTCGCCGAAGAAGGGACGCTCCTTGTGGACCGCATAGAAGGTCTCGGCCTCGCGGCGGCTCATGAGGATGCGCTTCTGGGCGACGATGCGCAGGCCGGCCTTCTCGATGACGGCATTGATGGCGCCGGTGAGGTTACGCTCGGTCGCGTCGGGCTTGATGATGGAGAAAGTGCGCTCGGTGGCCATGACAGCTCGCTTCTATTTATGAGGGGAAATGGTGAAGTGGGGCGCTTATAGCGGCGAGCCCCCTGTGCCTCAAGGGCCTTTTGGCCCTGCCCGCTTGGAAAGCTTAACCGCCTCCCCTAGTCTCTTCCACGAGCGGTCCGCTGAAGACCGACCTTAAGGGAGTTCCCCATGAAACAAACCATCCTCGCCCTCGGCCTCGTCATGCTGGCCCTTCCGGCCTCCGCCCAGCCGGCGGACCCGAGCGGCACCTATTTGAGCGAAACCGGCGAAACCCGAGTGCGCATAGCCCGGTGCGGCGGCGCCTATTGCGGCACCATCATTGCCGTTCAGGGCGAGGCCAAGGACGTGAACAACCCGGACCCGAAACTGAAGGGCCGGAACCTGGTCGGGGTCCAGATGATCTCCAACATCCAGCCCTCGGCCGAGGGCTTCACCGGCCAGCTCTACAACTACAAGGACGGCAAGACCTATTCCGGCAAGATGAGCTTTGCCGGCGGCAAGGCCATGCAGCTCTCCGGCTGCGTCCTGGGCGGGCTTATCTGCCGCTCGCAGACCTGGGCCAAGGTGAATTGAGGCCTTAGCTCACCTATTCAACCTGCGTCATGGCCGGGCTTGTCCCGGCCATCCACATCTTTGAACCACTGCGCCATTAAGACGTGGATGCCCGGCACAAGGCCGGGCATGACGAGCAGTGAACCTCACCGCGCCTTCTGGCCGAACAGCACGGCCTGCACGGCCGGGTCGGTCAGGTCGGTCTTGGTGCGGTCCTCCGCCCCGACCGCGATGCCGCGCTGGGCGGCCGGGCGGGCGAGCACCGCTTCCAGCCAGCGCTTCACATGCGGGAAGTCCTCGATGTTCTGGCCCTGGCGCTCCCAGAGCTTCGCCCAGGGGGCGATGGCCATGTCGGCGATGGAATAGGCACCGGCCACGAATTCCCGGTCCGCGAGGCGCTGGTTCAGCACGCCGTAGAGGCGGTTGGTCTCGTTGGTGTAGCGGTCGATGGCGTAAGGCACCTTCTCCGGCGCATAGATGCGGAAATGGTGGGTCTGGCCGAGCATGGGGCCGAAGCCGCCCATCTGCCAGAACAGCCACTGATCGACCTCGACGCGCCCCCTCTCGTCCTGCGGATAGAACTGGCCGGTCTTGCGGCCGAGATATTGCAGGATCGCGCCGGACTCGAACACGGAGATCGGCTCACCGCCCGGCCCGTCATGATCGACGATGGCGGGCATCTTGTTGTTGGGGGAGATCGTCAGGAAGTCCGGCTTGAACTGGTCGCCCTTGCCGATGTTCACCGGGTGGATCGCATAGGGCAGCCCGCATTCCTCGAGCATGATGGTGATCTTCCACCCGTTCGGGGTGGGCCAGTAATAGAGATCGATCGGGTGCTGCGCGGAAGCCGCCATGAAACGCCTCTCTTTAGGTTACAACACGGGTTTGCGCCGGAACGTTAAGCCATAAGATTGGCCCTGGCACCCTCGCCCGCAATGAAAATCCTACGAAATCGACGCATGGCAGCTCAACGGGGCTTGCATGTTGCCGCGCGCCGATTCAGAAATCTTATAACGTAAATAAATCGCTGTGGGGGTGATTCGATGATGAACCGAATAGGAAACGCGGCTCTTGCTGCCGCCATGACTTTCGCGCTCGCCGGCGCCGCACAGGCCACCGAGACCAAGCCGAAGAAGGAGCCGACCGCGGCCCAGATGGCCGCCCGCGAGCGCATGAGCAAGTGCAGCCTCGAGTGGAAGGAAGCCAAGGCCAGCGGCAAGGTCGCCAAGGACATGAAGTGGCCGGCCTTCTGGAGCGCCTGCAACAAGCGCCTGAAGGACGGCACCAAGGCCTGACAAAGCCTGCATCATCGGGCTCGAAGGTGACGGCCACTTTTGAGACTCGCCCGATGCTCGTCCTTTGACGAACGCCTCGATTGGACAGGAGCTCTCCATGAATTGGCTATCCCGCATCATCGGCAAGCAAGCCGCTTCCGGCGGCAACTACATTCCGGCCCAGCAGGCGCTGTTCATCCGCCTCGACAGCCATTCCCTTCCCGCTGCGATCTACGAGGAATACAGCCTCTCCGGCTTCGAAAGCCAGCTCGAGGTCGCCCTCGGGGACCTCGGCGAGATCGACGGATATGCGCGCGGCGAAGCAGATACGATCATCTAACTCTATGGTCGTGATGCCGAGGCCATGTACTACGCCATCGAGCGGGTCCTGAAGACCCATCCGCTGGCGCAGGACGCGAGCGTGACGATCCGCAAGGGCCCTCCCGGCACCGCCCGGCACGAGATCCGCACGCTCAACTGATCGGCCGACTGGTTCAGCGGCAAGCCTTTCAGCCTCATCTTCGGGGCACTTGCGACCGCGGACGAGGACAGGCGTTTCGTAAAGGAATGCTCGGATCGCTCCCCATCTCGTCCCGATCTATCGATCGCGGGAGAATGGTGACGAAACGACCATCGCAGCGTTCTCTGACCCGTTGGGCCGTCAGTGCTGGTGTTCGGGTGGAGCGAACAAGATCAACTCCGCGCGCTCATTGCCTTCGACGTATGCGTCGTGGCCGGGTGGGATCTCGAAGAAGTCGCCGGCGCCGATGTGCGTCTCAATGCCCGTATCAACCATGCGAACCACAAGCTTGCCGCCAATGCAGTAGCCAGTGTGGCGCATCGGACATGAATCGGGTGAGCCGAGCAGCGGCTTCTCGTCGGCCTCCCAGGTCCAGCCTGGTTCGAAGACGGCGTGCATGCCAGCTGTGCCATCAGCCATCTTGATAATGGAAATTCGGCCGTGCTCCTTCATGTCGAGGAGTTGGTCGGGGCTCTCAAAGCGCCTGATCTCAATGGCAGGGGACATCTCATAACCCTCCGCTGTGAAAGAGAGGAATGCTGCGGAGATGAGTATCGAAGAGCTTTCGAGTCAGCACAACCGGCCATGCCGCAAACCTGTGGCGGTATTTCGAGATAGGTACCCCACGCGGATCCGTCCGGCTCCTAATCAGCTGCACACGTCGCCGTCTGGGTGCGGCAGTCCCACCAACTAGAGCATCGTGCGGACCCAGCGGGCCGCGCCAGCGAAAAGTGGATCCGGTTTTCCGGGTCACACGATGCTTTTATCCAAGAAGAAAGCATCGGATGGATCCCAAAGGTGCAAGAACACTTTTGGGTCCGATGCTTTAGCCGAGTTTCTTCTTGAAACCTTCATGGCTGCGCGTGAATCCGAGGCGCTCATAGAAGCGGTGGGCGTCCCCCCGGGTCTTGTTGGAGGTCAGCTCCATGGCGCGGGCGCCGTTCTCACGGGCGTGTTCTTCTGCGAAGACCATCATCCGGGCGCCGATGCCGGTGGAGCGCCATGCGGCCTTCACCTTCACGCTCTCCACCTTCACCCGCAGAGCGCCGCGTCCCGTGAGGTTGGGGATGAAGGTGAGCTGGAACGTGCCGACGATCTCGCGGCCATCGACCGCCACGAACAGCCGGTTCTCGGGGCTGCGCTCGATCGCGGCGAAAGCGGCCTCGTAGGCAGGCCGGGTTTCGGGCGACCAGAGATCGCCGTGGGAGCCCAGCTCGTCCTCCTCGTGCAGGCGGATGATCGCTTCGAGATCGCCCGCCTGCGCTTCGCGGATCAGGAGATCGCTCATGCGGCGGCGCGGCTTTCCATGGGCAGAAGATCCTTGGGCTTCCTGCATCCATCGAGCGCCTCGAAGCGCGCCATCCAAGCCGTCACCGCCGGATAGGGCGCGAGGTCGATCTCGGCGTCGCCCGCATAGGCCAGCACGCCGTAAATATCGATGTCGGCGATAGTGACCCCCTCGCCCACGATCCAGTTCCGTCCCGCGAGGTGCTGGTCCAGCACCTGGAGGGCGGATTGGGCCTCGGCCGCATACATCTCCAGAACCTCGGGGCCGCCCTTGCGGAACCCGGCCTTGATGCCGCGGGTGCGGTAGATCGCCGGCGCCAGGCGGTCGAAGTCCCAATAGAGCCACTCGCGCGCCTGCAGGCGCTCGTCGAGCGTCGCGCCGCCGAACTTGCCGAGGGTATCGGCCAGGTATTCCAGGATCGCGGCGGACTGGCACAGATGCCGGCCGTTGTTGCGGTCAACGAGGAGAGGCACCTGCCCGTAACGCTGCTTCGACAGATAGCCGGGCTGCTTGTGCTCCCCGCCTCTCAGGTTCATGTGCATGTAGTCGAAGGGCTCGCCCGAGAGCGTCAGCAGCAGGCCGACCTTGTAGGTCGGCCCGGACAAGGCAATTCCGTGAAGCTCGAAACGTGTCGGCATCGTCCATCCCCCGAAGAAAATTCTGTTGCGCAGACACTAGAAGATTGTGTCTCAATCGTGAAGAAGCGGAATCCAGAAAACCTGAGGAGATCCCATGCCCGGCATGGCACGTGAGCGAAAGCTGCTGCAGCAGGCCGTTGCCGTCGTGGCGGTCATCCCGGTTGCAACGGGGCTCTACGGCGTCCTGTTCGGGCAGGCGCTGACGGGCGATGCGGTGAGCATCTCGGCGGAGAGCCACTTCCGCTACCTGTCGGGCCTGCTGCTCGGCATCGGCCTGTGCTTCTGGAGCACCCTGCCCTCCATCGAGATCCACACCGGCCGCTTCCGGCTGCTCACGCTGGTCGTGGTCATCGGGGGCTTGAGCCGCCTCATCGGCCTGGGGCTCACCGGCCTGCCCTCGCTCTTCATGCTCGGCGGCCTGGTCGTCGAGCTCATCGTCGCGCCGGCGCTGTGCCTGTGGCAGACGCGGGTGGCCAACCGCTACGCGGAGGAATACGGCGTCGCCTGACGCAGCGCGTCAGGCCCTCAGCTCGCGCACGCCATCGACGAAGACCTTCGCGCCGATGGCGCCGAAGACGGCGCCGAAGCTTCCCTCGATGATGCGGAAGAAGCGGGCATAGGCCCGCATGGCGACACCGGTCGAGAAGATCAGCGCGTAGGTGCCGTAGATGATCATGGCCGACGCGGAAGCTCCGACTCCGATGGCCAGGAACTGGAGCGTCGAGAGGCTCAGGGACGCCAGATACATCGAGATCGCCACCCACTTCAGGGCCGCCTTCGGATTGGTCATGACGACGAACAATCCGCGGCGGTAGGCTTCTCCCGCCGGGATGGCGGCGCGCTCCGGGTTGGGCTTTCTGGCGGATGGCGCAAACGCCGTCCGCAGGGCGCGCAGGCCCAGATAGACGAGATAGCCTCCACCCAGAAGGCGCATCGCGGTGATCGCCTGCGGGAAAGCCTTGAGGAGCGCGCCGATCCCGAGCGCAAACAGGATGGACCAGATGAACACCCCCGTGGCGATTCCCGCCGCCGCGATGGCGCCGGGCCCACGCCCGCCGCCCAGGGCGATGGAGGACACGGCCATGAGGTTCGGGCCGGGCGATACCTGCGCAAGGATGATTCCGGCAAAGACGCCCGCCACCTCTAACATCATGGACGCTGCTCCCATCCTGTGATCCGCACCCGCTCAGGCCGCACTCTGGATGCTTTCAAGGCTCTTTTCAAACCGGTATTCCGCCGATTGCGAAATATCCGCCAGCTGACGCTGTTCCCCGGCCTGCACATAGCCCAACCTCGCATAGAGGCGGTGCGCCGTGACGAAGCGCGTGTCGGACCACAGAACCATGCGAGCCGCGCCGTTGCTGCGCGCATGCGCCTCGGCCCGATGAACGAGGCGCGAGCCCAAGCCGCGTCCGCGCTGGTCCGGGCGCACGTAGAGCCGGTGCAGTTCCGCCGTTCCGCTGTCCGGAAAATCGACAGCCACGCAGGCACAGACGCGACCGCGCTCGTCCTCGACGGCCCAGAAGGCGCCGCCGGTCTCGCGATAGGCGGTGCCGGGTGCGCGCAGGTCCGGCAGATCCTCATGCGGATCGACGAAGCAGCCGGGATAGTCCACATAGCAGATCGCGATCAGGCCGAAGAGATCCTGCCTGTCGCTGTCGACGACGGGACGGATGACAGCAAGGTCCTCAATGTTACGCGCCGCGTTGGTCACCGCCCCTCCTCGCCGTCACGGTGGCGATCGTTCGTTCGAGCATGTCGTGCAGCCGGCGATAGGCCCCTGCCGACAGGTGAATGCCGTCCGTCGTAACGCCTGCTTTCGCGGCGCCGTCCCCGTCGGCAAAAGCCCGCTGCAGATCGACGATGGCCACGGCCCGGCCTTTCGCCGCCTGCACCATGCGGCGGCTCAAGGATGCCATGGCGTCCTTCGCATAGAAGCCCGTCAGGCGCTTGCCCGCCTCGATGGGCGGCGGGGTCATCACGACGAGCGGCACGGCTGCCTCCTCGAAGTGACGGAGGATGGAATCGAAGTGCCGCATCACACCGTCGAGCGCATCGTCCGTACAGCCCTTCTTGGCATCGTTCGTGCCGACGAGCAGCATGGCGAGCCCGGGACGGGCCGATTGCAGGAGAAGCGGCACCCGCGGCTCCAGGGCCTCGGTCCAGATGCCGGAATAGCCCGCGTTCAGCACGGGCAGCGATGCGATGCGATTCCAGTAGAAACCTTCGACGAGGGAGTCGCCGACGAACAGAAGGCCTCCGGCCCCCACGGCGGCGCGGTGCGAGCCGATCACGATGTCCCGGATCAGCCAGTGCGGCGCGAAGGGGTTGGGCTGCGAGGTCACAGGTTCGGTGCCCTGCGGGAGCCCCGACGGGCGCGGCTGCGTTCCGCCGGGATGGCCAACGGCCTTACTCGATCCCGAGCTTCTTCTTGAGGATGTCGTTGAGGGCCTGCGGGTTGGCCTTGCCGCCCGTGGCCTTCATGGTCTGGCCGACGAACCAGCCGAGCAGCGTGGGCTTGGCTTTCGCCTGCTCCACCTTGTCGGGGTTTGCCGCGATGATCTCGTCCACGGCCTTCTCGATGGCGCCAGTGTCGGTCACCTGCTTCATGCCACGCGTTTCCACGAGTTCGCGCGGGTCGCCGCCTTCCGTGAAGACGATTTCGAACAGGTCCTTGGCGATCTTGCCGGAGATCACGTTCTCGCCGATGAGCTCGATGATGGCGCCGAGCTGGGCCGCCGAGACCGGCGTCTCCGAGATGTCCTTGCCTTCCTTGTTCAGGCGGCCGAACAGCTCGTTGATGATCCAGTTCGCCGCGGCCTTGCCGTCGCGGCCCTTGGCCACCTCCTCGAAGAAATCGGCGGAGCTGCGCTCGGCCACCAGCACGCTCGCGTCATAGGGCGAGAGGCCGTAATCGGCCATGAAGCGCGCCTTCTTCTCGTCCGGCAGCTCCGGCAGACCCTTCGCCAGGTCGTCCACATAGGCCTGGTCGAACTCGAGGGGCAGCAGGTCCGGGTCGGGGAAGTAGCGGTAATCGTGCGCCTCTTCCTTGGAGCGCATGGAGCGCGTCTCGCCCTTGCCCGGATCGTAGAGGCGGGTCTCCTGCTCGATGGTGCCGCCATCCTCGATGATCGCGATCTGGCGCCGCGCCTCGACCTCGATGGCCTGGCCGATGAACCGGATGGAGTTGACGTTCTTGATCTCGCAACGGGTGCCGAGCTCGTCGCCCGGGCGGCGCACGGAGACGTTCACGTCGGCGCGCAGGTTGCCCTTGTCCATGTCGCCGTCGCAGGTGCCGAGATAGCGCAGGATCGTGCGCAGCTTGGTCACGTAGGCGCGCGCCTCGTCGGCCGAGCGCAGGTCCGGCTTCGACACGATCTCCATGAGGGCCACCCCGGAACGGTTGAGGTCGACGAAGCTCAGGGTCGGGTGCAGGTCGTGGATCGACTTGCCGGCATCCTGCTCCAGGTGCAGGCGCTCGATGCGCACCGTGATGGTCTCGCCGGTCTCCGGCACGTCCACGATCACCTCGCCCTCGCCCACGATCGGGCTTTTGTACTGGCTGATCTGGTAGCCCTGCGGCAGGTCCGGATAGAAGTAGTTCTTGCGGTCGAAGGTGCTGCGCAGGTTGATCTCGGCCTTGAGGCCGAGCCCCGTGCGGATGGCCTGGCGCACGCATTCCTCGTTGATCACGGGCAGCATGCCGGGCATAGCCGCATCCACCAGCGAGACGTTGCTGTTCGGATCGTTGCCGAAGGCCGTCGAGGCCCCGGAGAAGAGCTTGGCCTGGCTCGTCACCTGGGCATGGATCTCCATGCCGATGACGATTTCCCAATCGCCTGTCGCGCCCTTGATGAGCTTCTTAGGGTTGACCGGAGCGTTCATGAGCCTTGCGCCTTTAATTCTCAGTGTTTGAAGCCCGGAGTACGAGCGGCGCTTGAACCGGTCAACCCCCTTCAAGATGAACGGGTGTTCAGATTGATTGCCGGTTTGTTAAGTTGAGAAATAATTTATGCACAGATTTCGAGAATAATTGCCACGCTCCTATGAAACCGCTCCCCGCATCCGGCGTTGTTCGGGAGGTAAAACGGTCAAGGAGTTTCAAAATGGCTATGGATCCCATGGATCGCGAACCCAACGTCTACAATCGTGAGACGAACGTCTACGATAACAGCAGCCGTGGTTCGAACACTCTTGCCTACGTGATCGGCGGTCTTGTTATCGCTCTCGGCCTGCTGGCCTTCCTCTTCTATGATGGCGGCGACGAGCCGACGACCACCGGCGCAGTCGGCACCCAGACGGAAACCGTTGCACCGGGCGCCGTCGGTGGCCCCACGACCGCTCCGGTGACCCCGGTCACGCCGACGACCCCGGCGGCTCCTGCTGCTCCGGCAGCTCCGGCTGCCCCCGCGGCCCCGGCCAACCCGCAGTAATCGCGTCTCGCGTCACAACTGCGCAGGATGGGCCTGACCTCACGGTCGGGCCCATTCCTTTTGGGCTCCGCACCGCTATGCTGGCCCCGGAACCAAGGGCAAGCTCGAGCGATTGCGCTTGGGAGTGTCCCACCGGCTGCATGTCAGGAGGCCAACCATGGCGAACAAGTCGAGCTTCACCCCTGAGGAATGGTCCCGCCTCGTGGCAAGCCCCGTGGTGGCCAGCATGGCGATCACCGCGGCGGATCCGGGCGGGCTCTGGAGCCTGCTGCAGGAATCCATGTCCAGCGGCTGGGCCCTGCTCGAGGCCAAGCAGGACGCCCAGGCCACGCCCCTGGTGAAGGCCGTGGCCGACGACATCGCCAACACCGAGACGCGTAACGCCGTGCGCGACTCCTTCCAAAGCCAGTTCAAGGGCAGCCAGTTCGCCGATGTGAAGCGTAAGGCCATCGAGGAGCTTCATGGCGTCTCGGTGCTTCTCGACGCCAAGGCGCCCGACGAGGCGGCCGCCTTCAAGTCATGGCTGTGGAGCGTCGCCCGTAAATCGGCCGAGGCCGGCAAGGAGGGCGGTTTCCTGGGCTTTGGAGGCGTGGCCGTCAGCGACGCCGAAAAAGCGACGCTCTCGGACATCGCAGCGGCACTCGGCAACCCGGCCGGTTCCGGTGCAGGGCTCGCCGAAACCTAGCGCTTCGACAGACGGTGGGCCGCATAGGCGCCGCTCGCCCAGAGCATTGCGGCGACCAGCCGGACCGGGAAGAGCGTCAGCCCGTCCGAGCGGACCGGCGCGATCCACGGCAACCCGAGGCTGCTGATCGCCCAGGACACCAGGACCGACCCGCCGAAGGCGGCCAGCGCGACGATCATTACCTTGCCGAACTGGTCGGCCTTCCAGCCGAGCCAGACCGCGATCAGAATCAGCACCGGATCGAAGGCTGCGGGCAGCCAGTCCCAGAGGGTGACGACGGGAACGGTGGGACCCACTGGGCTCAAGCCCACCAGGCCTGGGGCAGCCTGATGCGGCCGGCGGAATCCTCGATTACCTGACCGGCGGCGAAGAGGGTCTCCTCGTCGAAGGCGCGGCCGATGAGCTGGAGGCCCAAGGGCAGCCCCTGGGCGTCCAGCCCGGCCGGCACGGCGATGCCCGGCAGGCCGGCCATGTTCACGGTCACGGTGAAGATGTCGTTGAGGTACATCTCGACCGGGTCGTCGGAGCCCTTCTCGCCGATGCCGAAGGCGGAGGACGGGGTGGCCGGGGTCAGGATGGCATGCACGCCTTGGGCATAGACCTCCTCGAAGTCCCGCTTGATCAGGGTGCGCAGCTTCTGGGCCCGAACGTAATAGGCGTCGTAATAGCCCGCCGAGAGCACATAGGTGCCGATCATGATGCGGCGCTTGACCTCGCGGCCGAAGCCGGCGGCGCGGGTCTTCTCGTAGAGGTCGGCGATGTCGCGGCCGTTCTCGCGCAGGCCGTAGCGCACGCCGTCGTAGCGGGCGAGGTTCGAGGACGCCTCGGCCGGAGCGACGATGTAATAGGCCGGCAGCGCGTACTTGGTGTGCGGCAGCGACACCTCGACGATCTCGGCGCCGGCCGCGCGCAGCCATTCCGCGCCCTGGTGCCAGAGCTGCTCGATCTCCGGCGACATGCCGTCGATCCGGTATTCCTTGGGAATGCCGATCTTCAGGCCCTTCACGCCGCGGGAGATGGCGGCCTCGAAGTCCGGCACCGGCAGATCCACGCAGGTGGTGTCCTTCGGGTCGGGGCTGGCCATGGAGCGCAGCATGATGGCCGAGTCGCGCACCGTGCGGGTGATCGGGCCGGCCTGATCCAGCGACGAGGCGAAGGCCACCGTGCCCCAGCGGGAGACGCGCCCGTAGGTCGGCTTGATGCCGACCGTGCCCGTGAAGGCCGCCGGCTGGCGGATAGAGCCGCCGGTATCGGTCGCGGTGGCGCCCAGGCACAGATGCGCCGCGACGGCCGCGGCCGAGCCGCCCGAGGAACCGCCGGGGACCAGATGGGTGCCCTCGATCCGGCCGGAAGCGCCCGCGCTCACGTTCGAGCCCTCGCGCCGCCAGGGCGACACGACCGGCCCGAAGGCGCTGGTCTCGTTGGAAGAGCCCATGGCGAACTCGTCCATGTTGAGCTTGCCGAGCATGACGGCGCCGTCGTTCCAGAGGTTCCGGGTGACGGTGGATTCGTAGGGCGGGTTGAAGTTGCCGAGGATCTTCGAGCCGGCGGTGGAGACCACGCCTTCGGTGCAGAACAGATCCTTGATGCCGAGCGGGATGCCCTCGAGCGCCCCGGCCTCGCCCTTGCCGATCCGTTCGTCGGAGGCCTTGGCCATGGCGAGCGCCTTCTCAGGCGTCTCGAGCACATAGGCGTTGAGCGCCCTCGCCTTCTCGATGGCATCCACATGGGCCTTCGTGAGCTCGGTGGCGGAGAAGGTCTTGGCCTTCAGGCCGTCGCGGGCCTCGGCAATCGTGAGATGGGTCAGTTCGGTCACGGGATCATCCTGTCATCCCGGACGGGGCGGAGCCGCGATCCGGGAACGTCTGGAAGCAATAACTGGTTTGAGCGATCCCGGCTCTCAAGCTGGCGCTGCGGCCGGGATGATGTCGCTACTCGACGACTTTGGGCACCAGGAAGAAGTGGTCTTCCGTGGCGGGGGCGTTCCGGACGATCTTCTCCGGGTAGCCGCCGTCGGTCACGCCGTCCTGGCGCTTCTTCATGACCATGGGGGTCACGGAGGTCATCGGCTCGACACCGTCGACGTTCACCTCGTTGAGCTGCTCGACGAAGGAGAGGATCGCGTTGATCTCGCCCTGGAGATGGGGCACCTCCTCATCCGTCACGGCAATGCGCGCCAGATGGGCGATGCGGCGGACCGTTTTTTCATCGACCGACATGAATGGTCATACCCCTTGGATATCTGCTGGCCGGCCTATAGCACCCGCCCGCGCCGGGGGGCAACGGCGGATGTGGAGCTCGGTGTCATTCCCGGCCGGAGATGGCGGAGCCATCGGAGGGGAAGGGAATCCATGGCGCTGCGCCTGATCGTGGATCCCCTTCCCTCGCCTGCGGCTCGCCGGGGATGACAGCCCACCGTCATGCCCGCAACAAGTGCGGGCATGACGACAGAGGATTTCGCTTAAACCGTCACGCCCACCGTCTTGTGCGGCACCACCACCTGGACGCCCTTGCCGTCCATGGCGGCCACGAAGCGGTCCGCATCGGGCAGGATCATGGGGAACGAGCCGTAATGGCAGGGGATGGCCGCCTTGGCGCTGCCGAAATAGCGCTCGACGGCGAGGGCCGCGACCTCCGGGCCCATGGTGAAGCGGTCGCCGATGGGCACGATCACCACGTCGGGCTGATGAATCTCCGCGATCAGCGCCATGTCGCCGAAAATGTCGGTGTCGCCCATGTGGTAGACAGTCGGCTCGCCCGGCGCCTTCACGATCATGCCGTTGGCGCTGCCGAGCGGAAAGTTCACGTCCATCTCCACGAGACCCGCCGAGTGGTCCGCCCGCACGAGGGTGACGGTGAAGCCGCCCTGGTCCGTGGTGCCGCCCGTGTTCATGGGATCGAAGGTCTCGACACCCTGCTTGGCGAGATACATGCACAGCTCGAAATTCGTCACCACCTTGGCGCCGGTCGCCTTCGCGATCTCGACGGTGTCGCCCACGTGGTCCCCGTGGCCGTGGGTGAGAAGGATGTGGGTGACGCCCTCGGTGATCTTCGCCCTGTCGCCCTCGAAGGCGGGGTTGCCCGTGAAGAAGGGGTCGATGAGCACGGCCTTGCCGGCGAAGTCGAGCCGGAAGGCGGAATGTCCGAACCACGTGATTTTCATGAGAGATTCCTGTTGCTGAGAGCGTGAAGATGGGGCGCCGGCGACGTACTGCCATGTTTCATTGGAACAAAATGGCCGCTCGCGACTTATCTTCTTCAAGCTAAGCAATAACGACGGAGGAGGATAGCCATGTCCCGTATGTTCGCCACTCTCGCCGCCGCAGCCGGACTGCTCGTGTCCACGGGCGCTTCGGCCGTCGAGATCTCCCTTTCGTGCAGTGCCCTCGGCAAGGAATACGAGGTCTGCAAACAGGGGGCCGACGCCTGGGCCAAGAAGACCGGCAACACGGTCAAGATCGTCTCTACGCCGAACTCCGCCACCGAACGCCTCGCCCTCTACCAGCAGCTGCTGGCCGCCGGCGCCGGCGACATCGACGTGTTCCAGATCGACGTGGTCTGGCCCGGCATCCTGGGCGAGCACTTCAAGGATCTGACCGCGCAGGCCAAGGGCCTCGATCAGCACATCCCGGCCATGTCGGACGTCGCCCGCGTGGGCGGCAAGGTGGTGGCCATGCCGTGGTTCGCGGATGCGGGCCTTCTCTATTACCGCAAGGATCTGCTGGAGAAGTACAACCGGCCCGTCCCCAAGACCTGGGCCGAGCTGACGGAGACCGCCCGCATCATCCAGGAAGGCGAGCGCAAGGCCGGCAAGAACGACTTCTGGGGCTATGTCTGGCAGGGCCGCGCCTATGAGGGCCTCACCACCAATGCGCTGGAATGGATCGCCTCCAACAACGGCGGCACCATCGTCAACGACACCGGCGAGGTCACCATCGAGAACCCGAACGCCGCGGAGGCCTTGAAGACCGCCGCCGGCTGGGTCGGCACCGTCACGCCCGAGGGCGTCCTCAACTACACGGAGGAGGAATCCCGCGGCGTCTTCCAGGCGGGCAACGCCGCCTTCATGCGCAACTGGCCCTATGCCTGGGCTCTTGCGCAGGGTGCCGACAGCGCCATCAAGGACAAGGTGGGCATCGCGCCCCTTCCCATGGGCGGAGCCGATGGCCGACACGCCGGAACGCTGGGCGGCCAGCTCCTCGCCGTGTCCAAGTACTCGAAGAACGCCGATGCCGCGACGGACCTCGCCATGTACCTGACGGGCCAGGAGGAGCAGAAGCGCCGGGCCATCGAGGGCTCCTTCAACCCGACGATCCTGAGCCTCTACGAGGATGCCGAGATCACCAAGGCGAGCCCCTTCATCGGCAGCCTGCGCGATGTGTTCGCCAATGCGGTGCCGCGCCCCTCCGGCGTCACGGGGGAGAACTACAACAAGGTCTCGACCGAGTTCTTCAACACCGTGCACCAGGTGCTGTCGAAGCGCGCCGAACCCGCCCAGGCGCTCACCCGCCTCGACCGTGACCTGAAGCGGATCAAGCGCGACGGCTGGAAGTAGGCATGACCAGCGCCGTTGCTCAGGCAGACGTCCCCGTGCCGCACCAGGCACGGGGACGCCGTTCGTCGCTGACGCGCTCGCGCCTTCGCTCCGCATGGCTCTTCATCGCGCCGAGCCTGATCATCCTGGCGTTCATCGCCGGATGGCCACTGGCGCGGACGATCTGGTTCAGCTTCACCGATGCGGACCTCAATAACCTCAACGACTACGAGTTCATCGGCTTCGAGAACTACCTGGCCAATTACGACGGCGAGTGGCTCGGGCTGCTGACGGATCCCGACTGGTGGCACTCGGTGTGGAACACGGTGTGGTTCACCGCCGTGTCCGTGTCCATCGAGACCGTGCTCGGGATCGTCGTGGCGCTGATCCTCAACGCAGCCTTCCCGGGCCGCGGGATCATGCGCGCCATCATCCTCATTCCCTGGGCCATCCCCACCGTTGTCTCGGCCAAGATGTGGAACTGGATGCTGCACGACCAGTTCGGCGTCATCAACGACATGCTCCTGCGCCTCGGCCTGATCGCCGCGCCCATCACCTGGACGGCCAATCCCGACACGGCGCTCTGGACCGTGGTCATGGTCGATGTGTGGAAGACGACGCCGTTCATGGCGCTTCTCATCCTCGCGGCGCTGCAGATGCTCCCCGGCGACATCTACGAGGCGGCGAAAGTCGACGGCATCCATCCCGTGCGGGTGTTCTTCCGCGTGACCCTGCCGCTGATCCGGCCGGCGCTGATCGTCGCCATCGTGTTCCGGGCGCTCGATGCCCTGCGCGTGTTCGACCTGATCTATGTGCTGACCGCCAATTCCCGCGACACCATGTCGATGTCGGTCTATGCGCGACAGCAGCTCGTCGACTTCCAGGAGGTGGGTGTCGGCTCGGCCGCCTCGACGCTGATCTTCCTCATCATCGCGCTGCTCATCGTCGTCACCCTGGCGGCGGGCCGCGTCCGGCTCGGGGAGGATCCGCGATGAAAGTGCTCACCCGCATCGGCTTCTGGCTTCTGGTGGCGGCCGTCGGCCTCTTCGCCCTGTTTCCGTTCTACTACGCGGTCGTCTCGTCCTTCCGCTCGGGCGCCGAGCTGTTCTCCGTGGCGTATCTTCCGGAGCGGTTAGACCTGTCCAACTACGTGGCCGTTTTCGACCGCCAGCCCTTCGGCCAGAACATCCTCAACTCGGTCATCGTCGCGGCCACCGTGGTGGCCCTGTCGCTGGCTTTGGGCATCACGGCGGCCTACGCGTTCGGGCGCATCGCGTTTCGCGGCCGCGCGCTGCTGCTCATGACGATCCTTGCGGTCTCCATGTTCCCGCAGGTGGCGGTGCTGTCGGGCATGTTCGAGCTGATCCGCAGCTTCGGGCTCTACAACACCCTGCCCGGCCTGATCCTCGCCAATCTCATGCTCACCCTGCCCTTCACGATCTGGGTGCTCACCACCTTCATGCGCGAGCTGCCCAAGGAGATCGAGGAAGCGGCCTTCGTGGACGGCGCGACGCCCTGGATCGTGGTCAGGCGCGTGTTCCTCCCGCTCATGGCGCCGGCCGCGGTGACCACGGGGCTTCTCGCCTTCATCGTGTCGTGGAACGAGTTCCTCTTCGCCCTCACCTTCACCCTCACCAACGAGCGGCGCACCGTTCCGCCCGCGATCGCCCTCATGACGGGCTCCTCGGCCTATGAGCTGCCCTGGGGCACGATCATGGCGGCGTCCGTCATCGTGACCCTGCCGATCATCGCCCTGGTGCTCGTGTTCCAGCGCAAGATCGTGGCGGGCCTCACGGCCGGCGCGGTGAAGGGATAAAACGGGAAATTCTCAATGGCTGACGTCATTCTCAAGAACGTGCAAAAATCCTTCGGCAGGGCGAAGGTCATCCACGGGGTCGATCTCGACATCCGCGACGGCGAGTTCGTGGTGTTCGTCGGGCCCTCCGGCTGCGGGAAGTCCACGTTGCTTCGCCTCATCGCGGGCCTGGAGGACATCACCGGGGGCGATCTCTTCATCGGTGGCGAGCGGGTGAACGACCTCGCGCCCGCCAAGCGCGGCATCGCGATGGTGTTCCAGTCCTATGCGCTCTACCCGCACATGAACGTCTACGACAACATGGCCTTCGGGCTCGAGCTGGCGAAATCCTCGAAGGCCGATATCGACGCCAAGGTGCGCGAGGCCGCACGCCTGCTGCAGATCGAGCCGCTGCTCGAGCGCAAGCCGCGCCAGCTCTCCGGCGGCCAGCGCCAGCGCGTCGCCATCGGCCGCGCCATCGTGCGCGACCCGAAGGTGTTCCTGTTCGACGAGCCGCTCTCCAACCTCGACGCCGCGCTTCGCGTCCAGACCCGCATCGAGATCGCCAAGCTCCACACCGACACCCGCGCGACCATGATCTACGTGACCCATGACCAGGTGGAGGCGATGACGCTGGCCGACCGGATCGTGGTGCTCCATGCAGGCCGCATCGAGCAGGTGGGCACGCCGCTCGAACTCTATCACCGCCCGGCGAACCTGTTCGTCGCGGGCTTCATCGGCTCGCCGCAGATGAACTTCATCGAATGCACCGTTGCCGGGGTCGGGCCGGGCGAGGTTCTGGTGAGCCTGCCCGGCGGCGGCACCCTTGCCGTTCCGGTGCAGCCGGACGGCGTGCAGGCCGGTGAAGCCGTTACCCTCGGCATCAGGCCGGACCATGTGAGGATCAGCGCCGACGGCGCCCTGACCGGCCGGGTCGAGCTGGTGGAGGAGCTGGGCGAGAACCATCTTCTCTATGTGGATGCGGGCCAGGGCCGCCGCCTCACCGTGCGCGAGCCCGGCGACGCGCGGCACGAGGCGGGCTCGACCGTGTCGCTCGACCTCGCCCGCGAGTTCTGCCACCTGTTCCGGGGCACCGGCGAGGCCCTGCGGTCCCGGACGAACGCCACAAGCCCGACATCCCCCGATCTGGCGAGCAGCGCCGCATAAGCCCTGCTGTCATTCCCGGCCGGAGATGGCGTAAGCCATCGGAGGGGAAGGGAATCCATGGCGCTGAGGGTGCGAGTGGATCCCCTTCCCTCGCCGACGCTCGCCGGGGACGACAGCCTCGTGGCCAACACGGGGCTTTTGATGGCACCCACTCCGTCATGGCCGGCCTTGTGCCGGCCATCCCGATCCTGAAAGGCGCGGTGCTTCATTGACCGAGATCACCGGCACAAGGCCGGTGATGACGAAGGAGTATGGAGATTCGGCTCTCCGCCTCGACGCCGGGCGACTTCCTCTATACTGGCTGTGATCCGCGAGGCTGAGGAGGAGGCTGCCCATGATTTCCAAGGACGACGAACTGGTCGCCTTCATCGACGGCCTGCCGGCGCGCTCGCGCCTCATGGGGCTCGACCTCGGCACCAAGACCATCGGCCTCGCGCTCTCCGACGTGGAGCGCCGGATCGCGACGCCGCTGGAGACGATCAAGCGGGTGAAGTTCACCCCCGATGTGGGGCGCATCAAGGACCTGGCCGCGCGCTACGACGTCGGCGGCCTCGTGTTTGGGCTCCCGCTCAACATGGACGGCACGGAGGGCCCGCGCTCGCAGGCCACCCGCGCGTTCATCCGGAACATGAAGCCCCTGCTGCCCCTGCCTGTCCTGTTCTGGGACGAGCGCATGTCCACCATGGTGGTGACCCGCACCCTCCTCGATGCGGACGCCTCCCGGGCCAAGCGGGCGGACGCGGTGGACAAGATGGCCGCAGCCTACATCCTCCAGGGCGCGCTCGACCGCTACGAGCGGATCGCCGCCGACGCGGCCGATGCGGAGGACGAGGCCGCCGCGAGAGCCGGCCTCGACATGGAAACGCCGCCCGGAGGCGGCGCGTTGGATGAGTAGGAACTGTTGAGAACGAGAGCCGGCCGATGAGGAGCCTCGCGAACTCCCCTTCGACCGGGTTTGCTCCCAATACCTCAGAAAACGATGAAGTCCTTGTAGGTCATCTTCAGGTTCTTATCGAGGGTCGCGAACTGCACTGCAGCCTTCGACCCGGTGCCATCGGGATCATAGAGCAGCGCGCCCGTGCCCTTGTTATAGATGATGCGGTCGTTCGAATCATGAGCCTTCGATCCGGCCCAGAAGGCAGCCGACGACATCACCCCATTCGACGAGGCGGCAACTTTGAAGATGCCCTTCCAGAGCATGATGGTGTCATACTTGACGCTGAAATCGGTGACGACGTCGATCGTGCTCCTCGACGCCCTGCTCTCGAAGGCGAAGAAGTCATAGCCCGAACCGCCGGTCATGGTATCGCGCCCTGCACCGCCGCTCATGACATCGTTGCCGCCATCGCCAAAAATTCTGTCGTTTCCCGTTCCGCCATCGATCAGGTCGGCTCTGCCCCCACCTCTGACGGTATCGTTGCCGCCGCGGGCGTCTATGATGTTCGTCCTGCTGTTGCCAGTGATCGTATCGGCCGAGGACGTGCCTACAGCGTTGCCATCCGAATCGAGCGAAATCCTAGCCATTAAAAATTTTCCTTCCCGTATCCAATCCGCAGCCAATCCTTTTGCTCTCGCAATAAGATCTGCGCATCCAAAAAGCAACGATATAAGAACTATAGGACACGATCACTCTGCACTGCGAATATTTGCATGAGGATCGTTGAGTTCTCGCTGCGAATAAAGCGCTTCTATAATCTGCCTCAACGTCAAGCTGTGCGGTTGCGCACGCGCCCTCCTGCTGCCCCGCAACTGAGGGTCCGTTCTTGCGAAAGCCCAGGGCGGAAATGCTGCCGGCATCGTACGCCGGAAGGAGCCTTCGAAACGGACTGGACGAGCAAAAGCGCAGAAACACGACGATTTCGAGGCTTGACGACACGCCAAAAGCCCCCTATCTCACCGCCACCACAGCGCTGGCCGACTAATCTTCGCCTCCCGCGAGGCAGACTTAAAAGATTAGAGATTTCAGTTGGTTCGGTGGGGGATAGTTTAATGGTAGAACAGCGGACTCTGACTCCGTTAGTCTTGGTTCGAATCCAGGTCCCCCAGCCACTCGATCTCAGCGTACCCCCCTCATAAAGGCTTGATATTGTTGACCAAACCTGACTTCGCAAGGCGAAATCCGGTATTTTCGTGTTGCGTAACAGGGTGTCATTATTAACTGTTGGCGTCGCTTGTCGCACCGCTAGGGTGATATGACGGTGATATGAGGGGTGTTATCGAACCTTCACCCGAATCATCGTCATCGAATAAGCAGGACAGCCGATGGCCACCCGCAGTGTCTCGTTCAACGAGAAGGTCTACAAGCTCGCGATCGACGAGGCCGATGGCCGTCACAAGACCCCCCTCATCCTGAGCGATTCCGGCTACGAGGGCCTCATGATCAGGGTCACGGCCCGGTCCGCGAGCTGGTACTGCCGCTTCCGAAAGATCTTCTACCGCCTCGGCGACGTCGGCGTCCCCGAAAAGCACAAGCCGCGGAAGGCTGGCGTCATCTACTCGGCAACGGCTGCTGACGAGATCGCGAGTCGCGTGCGCGAGATGGTCAAGTTGGGCCAGGATCCGAGCGACTACATCACGGCCCGCGCCCTCGGGCACACCCACGAGCAGGCGTCCGCCACGGCCGGATCGATCGTGGCCGGGAAGCAGGGCGCATGGAAGTACGAGGAACTCGTCGAGCGATACATTAACGACGTGGTCGCGAAACCGACGAAGACGAGCAAGGGCAAGATCAGGCCCCCGAAGGCGAGAAGCATCTCGGACGTCCGCATGTACCTGATGTACCGGACGACCGAGCACATGCATGGGAAGCTGATCCGAGACATCACCAAGGCCGACCTCGAGAAGGCCCGCAAGGACGCAGCCGACTTGGGCAAGAAGCATCCCCAGCGGAAGGTCGTCACCTACGTCAAAACTGCCTTGACCTGGGCCGCTGACATGTATGGCGCCGAATCGGGACTGGACGACGTCGCGCCGTGGTGGCTGCGGGTGAAGGCCTTCGACACGTCTACCGAGCGCGAGGAGATCCTCGCCGCGGGCGGCTCCGTCCCCACGCTCAGCGCGAAGGACGTCGCACGCATCCTCTTCATGGCGGAGAAGCACCGCGTCTTCCCCGGACGGACGCTTGCCATCCCGACGAAGGAAGTCACGATCGCGGCACTCTGGTGGGTCGCCCTAACCGCGCAGCGCACCCATGCCTCCCTCAGCCTGATGGTCTCCCGCATCGAGGATCAGACAGCCACGCGCGGCTGGCATCTCGTCGAGTGGCTGCCGGCCGACGTGAAATCAAGCCGCTTCCACTCCCTGCCGATCTCTCCCGAGATTTACCGCCGGACCATCGGCCGGGCACTCGCGGCGGCGGATCGGCGTCCAGGCAGCCAGTACGTCTTCCCGTCGCCGAAGGCGAAGGCGAAGGGGTCGGGGCCGGACGGACCTGAAGTCGACAAGCCCGTCGGCGACACACTGCTGAACAGCCTCCTGCTCAGCATGCGGGGCAAGAAGACCCTGTTGCGCAAAGGCGTCGTGGTGCCAGCCACGGGCATCGACCTCCTTGAGGGCGTTCCCAAGTTCTCCCCGCACAAGTTCCGTGATGCTCTGGCTTCAGGCCTGACGGAGCTGGAGCTCCCAGGCGGCGCCGCGTCGGCCGTCCTGGACCACGCCGATGCCGAGAGGGAGGAAGATCCCGAGAGCCGTCAGGCCAAGGTTACCCAGGATCACTACGACCGCAGCCACAAGCTCGGTCTCAAGAACCGTGCGCTCACGGAATGGGCCGATGCTGTCCTTGGCGAATACAAAAAGCTCCTCGACGCCGAGAAGGTGCGCCGCTTCGGGAGTCTCGTGACCACCCATAACGGCCGACGACGGACGTTGGCCCGCATTGCGCCTGCCGATCATTGGCTGTTCGACAGGCACCTTCCCGATCTGCCCGGGCAGAGGCCCGTAGTCAGCGATCCCTCCAAGAGAACCCTTTATTTTTGGCAGCTCTCCCGAGGTGTGGCGAACGACGTCAGGCTGGATGATCCCGACATCGACGACGAACTCGCGGACGTCGGCTAAGCGGCTCACCCGTCAAGATCTCTCGCTCCCTAAGCGAGCCCAAGTCGAAATTCGCTACGGTCCCTCCGCACTCGCCTCCGGTTGAGATTCGGTGGCGGTCTGCGGTGAGTACAGCGTCATCCTTGATCCGCTTCCACCTGCTCGAGCAGTGCCTGCCAACGCTCGCGATCGCTCTCGCAGGCCCGCGTCAGCAGGTCCTCAGCTCCGCCTCCACCTTCGACGGCTCGTAGGATAGTACCAAGACCTGCTCCAACCCGAGCCGCCTCCTTACTCCCGTTGTCGAGGACAGCGGCGAGTTCAAAGCCTACCTGTGTCGTCCGTTCCCGCAGCACTCGCAGAAGGGCGTCGCGCACGCCTGGGTCGCGGCCATGCCATCCATGCACGGCGTCGAGCATGGAGATCAGGAGGCTTTGCCCGAGCATTATCTCTCTCCCGCGATCATCAGCAGGGCCTCAGTCTCGGCGACAGCCTGCCTGTATGCCGTGATCCGCTGGCGCAGAGTCGGCACGATCCGGTCGGCGGGGATGTGGACGCCCTCAACCATCCCCCACACCCTTCGCCCGTCAGCGAGGTCGACGAGAACCGCGCGGATGTCTCCCTCCCATCCGGACCACAGCACGGTGCAAGCCCCGACGATCTCGAATTCGGCGGTGCCGTATGCGTCGCTCACGTAGTCTGCGAGACTACGCACCTCGGATTCGGCCAACATCATCACCTCCGCGGCACCGTGACGACCATCCCGGGGTCGAACGCGGGGTTCTCATTGCGGTACCCGCGAGGATTGCAGATCACCTGCGTCTCGCCGATCCCATAAGCCGACGAGTTGTGCATGTGCCCGTGAATCCACATCGTCGGCTGGGTCTCCCAGATGAGGTCGCCTAGGTCCGAGGCAAATGCAGGGTTCAAAGGACTACCTTCGAACTGGCGGTCGATGCTTGCTGGATGAGGGGCATGGTGCGTGACGACAACCGTCGGCCCGCCATACCCCTTGCGTAAGGTAGAGTAGATGAACGCGCGGGAGTGCCGATTCGCGGCGCGGGCATGTTCAGGCTGCCATCCCTCAAGCATAGTGTCGTCGACAGCGATTGCGGTGTGGTCCGCGAGCATCGCCCCGCATGCGTTTAGGGCGTGCGCGATGTCGAGATCACGCTGCCGTCCGGCCTCCGGCGCGGCATTGAGGGCGTAATCCGTCCACATGGTAGCCCCGACGAAGAGGATGTCCCCGAAGAAGGCACTCGCATCTTGCAGAAGGCACACTCCATCGACGGCTGCGGCCGCTGCGGCGCCGCGCTTCGAGCAGCCCTCAATCGAACCGCCGTAGAACTCGTGATTCCCCGGCACGAAGACCACGGGCATATGAGGTGCGATGTGATCGGACAGCCATTGGACGGACTGCCACATGGGGCGATGGACGTCGCCGGCTACGACCGCGACGTCCGCGTCGGGGAATGCGAGGTCAACGTCGGCATTGGCCTCGAGGTGAAGGTCGGAGAAAATCCAGAGACGCATGATCGGTTACCCCCTGTAGTCCACGTGCTCGTCGCAACGCACGGAAATCCAGCCCGAATTGCGCAGCCGTCCCCGGCCGGCGCAGACATCGCACGTGATTTCAGAGGCGCTCTCGGCAGCATCGACAAGCGCGTGGATGCGGTCGTTTCCGTTGAATACGTAGCACCGCAACGTGCCAAATTTCTCTTTGATCTGAGTCACTTGGAAGTCCAGCTTTTCCTCGTCTGACAAAGTCGCGCCGATGCGCTGGAGCAGGTCCCCGATAAGGAAACGCCAGCCGCCTCCATGCTCGAAGCTGAGGCCGTGCCGGCCGGCCATCCAACCGTACTTGTGGTTCAACTCCTCGCGCCAGGAATCGTCCTTGACTTGCTCTGCGTTCAACATGATTCCCTCCTCAGTTCCTCGATGAAAATTTCGACCGTGCATCGAGGACGACCTCGACGAGCTTCTGAAGATTCCTGATGCTGTAGGCGTCCCCGCACGCACGCTCGATTGCCTCCAGCTCCTCGCCGTCAAGGGGCGGCTCCGACCACTCGTCCCAGATGCCGCGCTCCCTCATGATCTCACGGAGGCAGCCGTTGGCGAGCGCGGGAATGTGCTCCCTCGAAGGCAGCGGCACGCGAAGGACACGCAGGCGATTCCGCAGCGGCCTCGGGATGCCCTTCAACGCATTGGCCGTGAAGATCCAACTGAGGTGGCTGAGATCGACCTCGGCATCGACGTAGGAATCCCGCCACCGTTTCGCCGTCGCCCTCTCCAGCAGGGACAGCAGCGAGTCATGCATTGATCCGGCCGTGCTCCGTCCCGCTTTCTCCAGTTCGTCCACAACGATGCCAACATTCGCGATTTCCTCCGTGTGAATGGCCGTAATCGGGAAAGACGGATGCGACCCTGACCACCGCCGGGGAGTGCCGGAGAATGCCTGATCGGCGGATGTCCCGGCATCATACATCGACACGGGTACCTGCATTGCGACGAGGCAGCGGCGAGCGAGGCTCGACTTCCCAGCACCGGGGGCGCCGACGAGGACGGTCGGACGCACCCAGGCAGGCTCCCCGGGGCGCATATCCTTGAGCAGCTCTGTGATCACCCCGTGGGCGTGCGGGAATTCTTCACAGAGCATTTCCCGCGCCGTCTTGATCTCGTACTCGCTCAGGCGCACCAGCGGCAGCGTCTTGCCGAGGATGGACTCGAGGGTTTTCGCGGCATCGCGTCCGCCGGGAGAAGCCGGCGAACCCACCGCCGGCAACACGACGACACCCTTCGGGTCCGGCGGCTTCGTGGCGCCCATGCCACGGTCCTCGACAGGCTCCGACGGGAATGGCGGCTCCTTGCCCTCGTACGCAGCAATCTTGCCATCGATCTCCGCCCTCGCCTGAGCCATGCGCCTGATCTTGCGGACGCCTTCGTTCTCACCAACCCGCAGTCCCTGCTCGAAGGCTTTCTGAAAAATCCGCGACCACAGGGTGGCGTCGACCTGTGCGGCGATCCTGCCGGCATGCCCCGAGGAACCCGAGTGGAGATCGGATGCCCGACGTCCGGCCGCGACGGCACCCCATCCGATGGCGGCATTCGACGCGGACCGCAGGCGCTCGTTGAGCTTCTCGACTTCCTCGTGATACCCGATGGATTTGGCATCGCCGGCATGGCGATGCAGCCAGTCCGCGATCTCGGCTGCAAGGGCTGCGTACCGAAGGGCCACGGCATCGATCGCCTCCGGTACCCCGGCGCATGCGCAAGCAAGCCAAATATGGTCGTGCCACTCATGGTCGAGCATGCAGAAAAGGTCGCGGCGCCACCGCTCGGCGCCGCGCAGGTGCTTCGCCTCCAACGCATTGTCGAGACGATCCAGGAGGGTCACCTCTGCGTCCGAGATGGTCGCGTAGACGGCTTGAAGGAGGATGTCGCGCGGCTGGTGCGCATCGAGGAACTCCAAGGGGCGTAAGGGGAAAATTCTTTTGAGTTCTTCTTTCATTGTGGACCTCATGTCGCGAATGGCGGGAACGCCAGACGCGAGGGGTCCGGCGGTCAGGAAGCGGGGATGCGTCGTATGAGGGTCACTGGACATCCTCAGGCGCGGTCTCGCCGCGGCGCAGGCCGAGGGCATACAGGCGGCTCCTCGTCCTCGCGTAGCCGCGAGCCGTGTTGATCACCTCGAGGTCGGACGTGACCGACAGCTTGAGCTGCGGGATCGATGGGTGCCCTTGGATCAGACCGACGAGGCACGGAACAAAGCGCGTGGTCAGGCTCCATTGATCGATGGATGGCGCAGCCGCCAGCTCCTCGGCAGACGGATGCCTCCCGCGGCGCAGTTGGTGCAGGTCGTCTAGGAGCGCTTCCAGACGGGCGATCTCCTGGTCGAGATGGTAGAAATCAAGGACGCCAGATTTGGAGGCTTTGATCATCAGCGTCCCTCCCGTGCCAGAGGAAGCTTGCTCTGCTCGCTGAGGCGCACGGCGCCATCGGGCGTCATCGCCCACGTGTAATCACGCGAGATGCACCAGACCTCGAGCGCGAGAACCTGGCCCCATTCGTCCACGCCGACGAGGCGCGGCCCTTCGGCGATGGACCAGTGCGAGAGAACGGGAGCAAGCGCCAGCTCGATGCAGTCCGGCTCCTCGACGTCACCATCCGCGTGGGATTGGACGAGGTCTGCGATCAGACTTGATTCGCGAAGCTCGGTGAAATCGAGGGGACGGCGACGGTGCCGACGACGGGGAATGATCACGTGGAAAAGTCCTCAAATGCATGCGCTGCCCGACTGGTGCGGGCCGTTTGATCGTTCAAACGAAGCGTATGCAGAGGACTTTCATGCGGTCGTGATCTCCTGGGGCACCCAGAGATAAAGAGCCCGCCGACCGCTTGTCAACGGGCCCTCGGAAAGGATCCCACAAGTACTGCCACCGCATAACTGAGCCGTTATAAACCGTGGACGGGCACAGATATTATCACCGAGCGGTTGTTTGGCTCTCTGCTCTCTCGGCGGCGTAGGTCGCGGCCGCTACAGCAACTGCGATCTCGCCCACCTTCTCGACGTCGTCGGCAAGGACGGCGTTGGCGAGATTGTACAGGGTCTGCCGACTCCTCTCGATCGACATCTGCGGGATCGCCCGCAGGGCGTGCCGCAGACCGCTTCCCTCGTCGGGCAAGCGCTCCGACGGCCAGGTCCAGATGGCTTGCTCGGCATCGCACCAAGCGGCGCGCCAGATCTGGAAGAAGGTTTCGGTGAAATCCTTCTTCAGCTCGGCGAGAATTTGCGCGGCATCATTGCGCGCGCGTTCCCGACGGCGCTCCTCACGGGATACCGGAGGCGTGGGAGCAGTCGCAGACTCGGGTGCCGGAGCGTCGATACTGCGGAGGAAGCGGCCGGTACGGTCGGTGCGCTGCGCCCAAGCGAAGAAGCACTCGTCGGCACCGACGTTCGCGAGGACCCGTAGCAGTTCCGCACCGTGTAGGTCACCCTCGACCGGAGCCTTCGCATCGCCCCGGAGGACGCCGTCGAGCGCCTCGACGACGGCAGCTCGCCATGCATTGGACAGGAAGGCGGAGAAGTGCCTGTTCTCGAGGTGGAGAACCGTCCGAGCGACGGCGCCGGCCGAAGGGAGCTGCGCAGGCGCCAGTCTCGGATCAGCCTTGTTGACCTCCGCCACCTCCACGGCTGACATTGACCCCGCCACAAGGGTCGCGAGCTTGCGTTCCTCCGGCGTGATGTAAAAACGCAGAAGCCCGATGCGCGGACGTCCGCGACCCGATCCTTGGACCGGAACCTCTTCAACCCTCACCGAGAACCGCTGCACGTGCTCTTCCATGTCCCACCGCATCGGATCGAGGCAGTACCTGCGGAAGTCGACGAAGCGGAAAGCGCCGGACCACCTGTAGCCGATCTCCTCGGCGAGCTTCTGCGGCTCGATCTCCCACGGTTTGATGAGTTCCCTGTCATACCCCGCGCGAAGAGCCAGCCGCTGGTACAGACGCGCCGTGTAGCGGCAGCGAAAGCGAGGGAAGGCTCTCAGCTCCAGTCGTCCGTATGACCGTGCCTCGAGCATCAGGCGGCGGATGTGCGGCGGGATTGTGTACGAGACGGTTGCGGTGCCGTCCCTGAGAGATTCCCGGACTTCCGCGAGAACTAGCGGCACCGTTCCCCTCCGGCGAAACTCCTCGTCCCTGACGTCGTACCGCACCAGCGTCGACGACAGCCGGTGGAGCCCGGCAACGAGATCGTCGGTCCTGACCGTTCGGGTTTCCCCTTTCTTCCGCTTGTCCGCTTTGATCGACGGCACTTCCAGATAGGACCTGATGACCGCGAACGGGATCTCATGCGTCTCAAGGTGCAGCCCTTGCTCCCTCGCCCACGCAAGGAGCATTTCGTACACGGCTCCATCGCTGGCGGTGAGCCTGTCTTCGCCGACGATCCGCATCGTCTCGATCATCGCCCTCGGCTTGGGGGCCTGTGGCTCCTGGCGATCCATGGCGGCCGGAGACGTGAACGCCTCCAGAAGATCGGCTGCCTGAATGGCAGGCGGCGGGAGGCGTGGTCCCTGCCGCTTCGTCACCCTCAAAAAAACGCCCTGATTTTGAACTGGCATTCCCCGCCCCCGATTAAAGTGAGCGGCTTGCCGCCCACTCACATAATCATCCTGAGTTCATCGGCGGGAATGATGCAAGTATGCTTGAGGCTTTCTCACTTAATTCCAGGCCGTCCTGCCGGTGCGCCCGTGAGGGTTTCTCACCTTAATAATCCCATGCGCTCCAACCCTCCTTTGGGCGTGTCAACGGATCCCAAGGGGAATGCGCTGTAGATAGAAGGGTTTCCGTGCTTACAGCCAGACGCTGCCTGGCGCCCCGAGATCATGTGACACGGCCCAGAACGGGACGGAGACGTGAGGTTCTCTCACCATCAAAACGATGGTAATTATCTGATAAGTCTTATTTAATTGGTATACCCCTAGCGGGATATTCTATTACTAGAAACCGCTGCCTATCATTCGAGGGAGCAGATCGGTGCATGTCACCCATTGCATCCTGACAGGAAGGAATCGCCGCCTCGCTTGAATTTTCCGTGGCAGGGCGCTCCGCGCATGGGCTTAGGGTGAGGCCGTTACGAGCGTAGCGCCAGTCCTGCCGCGTCACAAGGGAGCGATTGATCCCTGTCCCCGCAGAGACCGAAGGCTGGAAGGAAGCGGTCCCTTCCAGTCAGCAGGCGCGGGAACAAGAGACCGACCGATGCCAGGAGCCGTTTGCTCTCAAGCATCCGCACGAGGGGAAGCCGCCGAGAGGGCGCCGCAGGCCTGCAATGGGGCTAAATACTCTCCGTTTTGAACGTTCAAAGTCATATTGCCTATGGGACGCCGACGGCACACCATCAGGGCGTGGTAGGGAGCAATGGGAGGCTGGACCAGTGAAGACAGAACGCAAGGACATTGACGCGACGAATCTCATGAACCTGTACCGCGCACTCGTGGCGACGGAGGGCAAGGGGATCGCTGACATGTCCCCCGAGGAACGGCGGGCTTATAACCGCGAAGCAAAGCGGCGGTCTTTGACGCGACAGCGTCAGGCTGCGCAGGCAGGTACGCCCGAGCCCACGACCGCCGCGATCCGCGGTGCCCTCGCCGACGCTGCCATCGCGATCCTGGCCGTTCATGGCCCCGGGGCGGACGAAGTGATGCGCATCCTCGGTCAGGCCTTCTCCGGCCGCCCCGGAGTACCTGGGATGGTCCGAGTGATGGCACGGTCCGGCAAGCTCAGGCCGAAGATGTTCGGCAAGAAGGCTCCCTGACGGCGCAGTGTCTCATGCATCGGCCCTGAACACACTCAAGGACAAGGCGGCCGCCAACCGGCGGCCGTTTCGGTTTCGGGAGACGGTCATGGGTCGCGATATCAGGAGAGTGCGGATCGCCGGACGTGAGCGCACGCGACGCTACCGCGCTCGGCTGCGCGAGGCTCACGATCCATCGAGCAACGTCGTCCATCGCGCGATCCGTCGAGCCATGAGCGAAGTGCTGGCAGCTCACCAGGGACCGGATGCGGAAGCCGTGGCGGGTTTCCTCGCCACGGTGGCGAAGCGCGCCCGACGCTCTCTTCGGTTTGACGGATACGATGCTGATAAGGCCCGTGTGCGCGTGGCCCGCGCGATCATGCCCGAGCAAGGTCCCGCGCCGATCCCCTGACGACACGGTCGAATCTTTCACCGCCACGCCAGATGCAGGAAGGATATCGGCTCGGGGCATCTCACATGTGGGTACCAGCGGCATACATCCTCCTCCCGTGCTCGGCCGATGGCAAACGATGCGTCGCCGCCGCCGTTTGGCGGGAGTGGGTACTGGCCGCGGTGCTGAGCGGGAAGAGTGCCATGACCGTCAACGAGTGATGGAGCGGGCTGCCTGGTCCTCACGTGACGTAATACTTACACAAGTTTTCAAATTTGAAACTTCGACAGTGTGTTACAGGCAAGCGGGCGTCCTTCGGAGCGCCCTTTCATTCTCCGCGCCGGCAGACTCACCATCGAGAGCACCATGATTGCAACGGGGGAATGGAGATGCGGGACGCACACGAGATCGAGATCGATGAGACCGAGGGCAAGGACCGGAATGAGCTGCGGGCGATGCTCTACCAAGCATGGGTGGCCCAGCTTGCGGCCGAGAAGGAGGCGCAGGAGTGCGTGGCCGGATTGAAGCAGGCTCTGGATTGGCGCAGGGAGGCCGTCGACGCTGCTGAGTCCTTGAAGGCGCAGGTGGCCGAGCTTTCCAAGTGGCGGGACATCGCGCGGGCGGAAGGCGAGGAAATCCGGAAGCTCGAACGCAAGCTCGCTCAGGCCAGAGCGAAGTCTATAAGCATGAGCCGGAGGCGACCCTTCGATGCTTGCACCAGCGTCTGGCCCGCGCGTTGAGAGATGCGCTGATCGAGGCGAAGGGGAACGGCATCGCGTGGGTGCCGTCGGCAGATTCCGAGGACGACCACCTGTTCATCGACGGCGAGTACGTGGAGCGCATCCTTCACCTGCGCGACGGGCGCTACGACTGGTACCTCAGCAATCGCAAGTCCACCTACCATATCGTTTTCGGGCATTCGGGCTGCCGTGGGGTGGTGGACACGCGCGAGGAAGCCATGCGTCTCGCCGAGGAAAAGCTCCGCGAATTCGAGCCGGAGGCCGCGTGATGGATGACACTCTCCTCGAACAGGCGATCCATCCCGCCGCTCCGCCCACGAACAAGGGTCTGTCATGGCGGCCTATGCTCATCGCCGATGGCGACGAACTCTACCTTGACGGCGTGTGCCGGGGCGACGTCATTAGGGATCGCGCTGGCTGAAAGAGCGAACCCTACAACTGGACAGCGCACTCGGTTCTAGCTGCATGGCAGGACGTACGCAGCCGCACTCGCCACGAGGCGACGCGGCAGGTCGAGGAGATCGCACCCAAGTGGCTGTGGGAGGATGACGACTGTTAGGCGACCTCCTGATCCCCGTGGACGGCACCGAGGTGGCTATGTCGGCTGCCTTTTCTTTTTCGGCCGGCAAGCTACAGATGGTGATGACATACCCTGTTAAGGACTTCATCGACCCCTGCAACAGAAAGCATTGGCTCACACACTACAGGGAGGGGCAGCGTGACATTTGGCGACGTCGCGTGGCTTCCATTCTGCAAGGACGCCCCTTTCCTCGCTCCTCCGTACGTCGCAAGATGCTGCAAAACACGGGAGCCAGAGGGGCAGATGGGTTTATTTGGTTTTCTGACGAGAGCGAAGGTCGGTCACTACGTCGCGTTCTCGTTCAACGAGCGCTTTCCGGAGGGCGGCATGAACGACTACTTGGGCGACTTCGGCACAATCAAGGAAGCCATCACCTTCGCTCTGACCGACAATGACGACTTCGCGAAGGACTTCCTGCACCTGTGGCAACCACAGGCCTTGAGGACCCACGTCTACGTCGCAACGCGCGACCGCCGTGGCTACATGCTGGAGCAGGAGAGCGCATAGCCGCCTGAATTTTCGAACGGGCTCCCCAAGCGCCCCGCCCGGGGCATATGTCCCTGGGGCATCCGGCCCCGCGGGAACACGACATGGCAGGACCGTTCGACGACTACATCCGCCGCGCGCGTGAAATCATTGCCCAGCGCGGATGGATGGTCCAAGCCGTCCTCCCTGACGACATGCATCCACCGTACAGCTACACTGTCGGCCTCTCGCAAGCTCCGTTCCACCACCCTGAGATCTTCCTAGTCGGCCTCCACCCCGAACAGGCGGGTCCCCTCCTCAACGTCGCGGGCAACCACGTCAAGGGCGGCATGCGCTTCGACCGCGCAACGCTAGCGGATCAGATCATAGAGGCTATCCGGCAGCCTTCCGGCCGATCAAGAGCAGGCCCACCGTCCGACACTCGAGCGCTGGCCGTGCGATCCTCGGGAGGGCGTTCGACGGCGTACAACTGATCCTGCCGGACGCTGAGGGCCTGTTCCCATGGGAACAAGGCTGCGATCTCCGGCATGCGGCCGTTCAGATGTCCTTCCTCGATCTCCATGGCGATCCCCCCCTGCTCGCTAGTGACCCTTCCATTTCGCACTCAGGGAGCCACCTTGCGACATTCGGAGTGTATGGAATGGTGACTGAGATTCAGGACGACTGGCTTCCGCCCGAGTACCGCGTGACCATCGTTGGCGGTACCGAGCCAAATGACCGGGTCACCCTCCAAGTCGATCACCGGCCGACTTGGCGACGCAAGGGTTCGACCTGTCCCAGGCACTACGCCGAGGGAATGGCTGCATGCCTCAAGCAGGATATCGAAAGTGACCTGCTAGACGTGCACCTCAGAAACCTTCTCGACGATTACGGGATTTTCACGCCCCCGGGGGAGCGTGATTGATGGTCGTATACGTCTACCGGAACCTGACGAAAGGCAGCTCGAGCGTGCGTAAGGACGACCGCGTCATCGCCCAGAGCCTCGGATTCTCCTCCGTTCCTGTACGATGTAGATCTGTGAGGGAGGTAGGCAGCGCGCGATCCGAGAGGGACAGCGCAACGTGCATGCCTGGATCGAGGGCGATCCTCGCGACGTCGTCGACGCCGAGCTGGTCGAGATCGGCTACAACCCGTTTATGGGACCGACTTTCACGATCAGGCCGGGCTTCGTCCCCGTGTACGTCGCGCAACTCGTCGTGCCGGAGGTCGACGGCAGGGTATGGGCGACGCTCTGAGCCTTGCCGGGATCGGCTCAGCGAGGTAGCACCTTCCCAAGAGGCGCAGGGGCGCCGCAATGAGTAGAGAGGAGCATCGAGTGGCTGAAGAGTTCGAAATCTTCGACGGCTCAAGAGAACCGCCGTACACAAAGGAAGCCATTCTGGAGCTCACAAAGGCCTACGGTTCCGGGGATGGGGCGAAGCTGGCGTTTCAGGAGAAGGACGGCTCCCTGCCGCCTGCGGTGGACCTCGTCTTCGTGCTCTCCAACGGTGACGCGTTCTTCGCTTTCAACGAGACATTCCCCGACGGGCTTGAGGCCGAGAGGGACAAGAACTTCGGCGTCCTCCGCTCCTGGAAGGTGGAACCCACCATCACGCGTAAGGACCTCGCAGCGGCGCTGAACGGCATCGTCCCGACGCTCGATGCCATCCGCAAGGGCGCGACGGTCGTCTGGGAAAACGGCAAGCAGAAGGCCTCCCTTAACGAGGAGGCACTCGCGGCCGAGGCGAGCATCGGGACCATCGGGAAGCGTGCATGACCGCCGAGAGCTTCATCGCCATCCAGCGGGTGCCGGCCAACTCGCGGACATGGGCCGTCCTGCTCTGCACCAACTGGCGCTACGTCCAGAACTCGGTCCACTCCGCATGGCAGGGGGGTGAGGCCTAGATCGTCGCTTCCCTGCGTCCCTTCGAGGAGGCTCGTCAGATCGCCGACGCCGCGGCTGCCGAACGCGGCCTCCAGGTGCGGGTGATCGACATCCAGGGCAGGGAGATCGAGCCGCCGAAGTGGCCGACGGCGAAATCCAGAGAACGCCAGCGGGCGGCCTTCGGGTCGCCCCTTCCTTTAGTGCTCTACGAACGACCCGTCGACGACACCCAACTGCTAGGCTACTGTCGTGCCCTTACATTGGGGGGTGGATATGTTGCTGCGGGCGGTGACAATGGCATTGTTGTCGATCTTGACTTGCGGGAGTGCTTTTGCCGCCGATTTCAAGGCATTCCATTTTCCCTGCACAGCGCCATGCTCGGTCGCAAGGTATGGCGCCATCATTGAGATGAGCGGAACGATCGTTCCTGGGGACGCTAGGCGTTTCGAGGAGTTGCTCGACAAGGAGGGTGCCTCGATCAGATCGCTGGGTCTCCGCTCGCCGGGCGGCGACGTGGCCGAGGCCATACAGATCGGGCGCACCGTTCGAAAGAGGCTGCTGCGCACCAGCGCCCCAACCGAGGACGGGGATGGGCAGCGCATTTGCTTCGTTGGCGGATCACCCGAGGTGTCCTCAGAATGCGTCTGCCTGTCCTCGTGTTTCTTGATCTACGCGGCGGGCATACATCGCTCTGGCTATGTGCTCGGGCTTCACAGGCCTCGTTATGAGGAGGCGTTCTTCGCGAAGTTGCCGCTTGAGCAGGCCAACGCCAAGTACAGTGCCGTGATTGAGCAGATCAAGGCATACCTTGTAGAAATGGGCGTGGGCGACGCTTACCTCAGACGGATGCTGCGCGTGTCATCCTCGGAGATGGAAATCCTGACGCGGGAGGAAGCCGAGCGCGACCTAAACGGCTTCATTCCGGCAATGGCGGAGTGGCTCAAGGCCAAGTGCGGCGAGCTCTCCGAACGGGAAGAGAGGTTGGTGAGCGACTGGGGCCTTTACATGGCCTTAAAGGACGAAAACGTCACGGAGCTTGCCAGTGACCTGAGGGAATACCTGCTGGACAAGGCTGAGACTGTCACGCCCGAAATCGAACGGCAGTATCGCATCTCTTCGTCGAAAGGCGACAAGATCACTCACTGCCGGAACGGGACCATGTACCAAGAGCGCAAGCGCGTGGGTCCAAAGAATCAGTTCGACGGCTTCCAAGAGGTTCTCGGCCCCGACGGGTGGCCGATGATCGTACCGCCGCAGAAGTAGGCGTCACCATGGATGACCTGCTCAGATGGTTGGGCGACTGGATGGGCCAACGCACCTGCGATCCTTGCCGAGAACCGCAAGGACGGGCACGTGAGAGCCTATGAAGCTCAATTGGAGGCGTACCTCTGAGGCATGGCCGGACTCTTCCTGGCTGCCGACGTGCTTCACCCTCTTCAACGAGCACAAGCCCCACAGGGAGGGTGACGGCCTGTGGGACACGTACGTCGCTGGCGTGCACCAGATCGATGCCGGACCGCAGGCAGGGATGTGGACGTGGAGCGTGACCGCGACCTTTCCCGGCCCGCGCTGCCCCTATGCCAGCAACGGCGTCCAGCCCACGCGCAAGGTGGCGGCGGAGAAGGCGACCGAGACCTACCGGAAGATGGTGGAGTTCTATCGTGTACACATGCCACCGCGGTGGCAGGATCATTACTGATTGGACAACTACAAGGGGAGATCGCCCGGATCTAGTCACGCGCGGTTTGGATAGGGACGCAGTTTGGCATTTCGCTTTCCGCATTTAGTGCATCTTATGCGCCCCATGAGATCCGAGAGCGAGAGGCCTAATTTCGCACGCTCGATGAGCCAATCGTTCTGCACATATACGATGTCGCGGCTGCACCAAGCCTCGCAGCAAACGATCGCAGCTCCAAGGCCGGAGGCAGCCCATTCTTCGAGTGTGCTCGTGCTGTGATCCAATCCGGAACAAAGATCTCTCAAAGCGGTCAGCTCTTCTGCGAGAGTATCGATCTCTCTTTGTATCCAATAGTTGTTGAGCTTGAATTTTTCTCCCACAGGAGGATTCTCGATGTAGTCGAAATCTTCCCCGTTGGTTGACTCCCATCCGACCTTTACTTGCCAGACGTATTCACCGTATTCCCTTCGTGCATCCTTGTACCTGTAGAGGGCAATATCCCGCTCCCTGGGCCAGCCCTCGTCGTCCGATGAGGATCTGTGGCCCAGATCCTCTAGCCGTGGATCTGGATAACAATAGTATCCGTTGCTTGTGACCGGGATGTTGCCAGTCTTTGACGGACTGTATTTCGTCACCATCTCGATGATGTCCTTGACCTCACGCAGAGATAGCTTCCCGAGAATCGACTCATCTGGATTTTCGCAACGCATTTACTCTGGCCTTGTGGTTGGTGGAGGTCTGCTGGACAGGATCGGCGGAGCGCTTTGGGGCCGAAGGAGTCACAGAGGGCGCATAGGCCGACCGACCGCCATCCGTCAACTGATTTGGCCGCTGCCGAGGGACCCGGTGGGGGCAGCTCATGTGGGGCTATTCGCGACCGCGCTGAGACGCTCCTTACGAAATTTCAGAAATGGATTCATCATCAGCACCCTAGTTTGTTTCAGGGACTGGGGGCTCTGTCATCTCATTGAAACTCATGCGGTGTTGGGATGGCGGAAATCACAGGCGGCGGATGGGTGCTGAATCCGCCGACCGGGGGCACAGCAGGGGTGGCACTCGCCCGGCATGTCGCCGCCAAGAACCGACAGATGTCCTTCGCGCAACATGGCGGCTCGGCCGTGGTCCCGGATGGTGGTAAGCATCCGAGAAGCATTGGGGGCGGCGAGACGAAACCGATGGTAACCCGGGCAGGTTCATTTCCGGTCGTCGGCCTGAGCTTCGTTGATCAGCGCTTCCTGTTCTGAGGTACCAGAACAGAAGCAAGCTTCCACGGGATTAGGAACTCCAAGGTTGAGAAAGTCGCCAAGATGGGCCTCAACAGGTACGAGCCGCACGCTCAGGCTATCTTCGGTTGCATTAAGGATGGGGCGGTGACGGCGTGTTCAAGCAATACCGAGAAGCCTTTGCCGACGTTCTCGCGGGGTAAGAAGATCCGCCGACTGATGGCGGTGGAGCTCTGACCCAGTTTCTTTTTCAACGCTGACGGACACAGGAAGCTCGTCGAGGATAACACCGAGTTCCAGTGCTGAGGTGTAAAGACCTACTGTAGGCCGAGAGGAAGGAGTAAGGGCGATCGGTTTCCTGACCTCTTGTGCACCCTCATAGCCGCCGCGTACGTCTTCGCCATGCCGATGCAGCGCTCCCTTCCTCTCTCCGTCGACTGTCGCAGTATCCCTACTCCCGTGGCTGCCGGAATCCGCCGCTATACAGGCGTGGGTGAGCCAGCACGACATGGCTTTGTACTGGTCAAGTTGGTCGAAAGCGGGAAGATTGCCGGACGCGTCTCAATACTCTCAGACAACTTCTTGACCCATCTTCGGAGCGAGCCGCATCAGCCTGACTGCCTCTTTCACCAGCGGCGCACGTCGCTCCGGGCGAGCGTCGGGCTCATGGCGCCAGAGACGGGTGCTATGCTCGACGAGCTTCGGCAGCTCGAAATACGAGATCTCGCATCCTTCGTCGGTTAGTGCAAACGCGTAGCGCCTTGCGTGGAAATAGTTGGCGTCCAGCACGGATTCGACTGTAGGCGCGAGCACAGGAACCACCCCCGCGGTCGCGACGTCGTTCCAGGGCTTCCTCAGTTGTCCGAGCGTCGGGTCGAGAATGAAATCGCTCCCCCAACGCACGACAATATGCGCGTTGATGCGGTCGGGCTTATTGTGCGCCGTGATGCATCCGGTGATGCTGCGCTGCCGCCGCTCTGCACTGAAGACATCATGACCGCAGCGGAACGACTTCAGTGCCGAGCGGACACCCATGGCGCGCAGGATGTCAATTGTCGCGAGGGACGAGAGTACGCAACGGTGGAGAATGTCGATTCCTAGGTTCTCCGCCGCGCGGTGTAGCAGGCTGATCGCGTAGGTAGCCCGAGTGATGTCGAGAACCGTCTCGTGCGGAGTGGTAATGCCGAAGCCGTAGACGCGGCCGTCGTCGTCCGGAAGGTTACGTGTCGAGAAAGTCCAAGGAACGGTAATCGAGGTCATGTGATCTCCCTTTGAAATGACTAAATGCAGTAGCCGTCGTGCCGGCGCGTATGCGGCGCACGTCTCCGGTCATGGAAGCGGCTATGCAGGTCATTGCGGAGATCTCGTGTAGAGCATTGATTCCTCAAGCGGGCGGTGTGCTTACCCGGACTCGAGTTGTAAAGTCAATCCTTGATACGACGAGTTCTTGCCCATTGGGCCGCCCTCGACCCGCGGGCGCGAGCTGTCAGGCATCTTGCAGATGATGGCACTCTGTTTGACCAGGTCGGCGTAGCAGACGGGAACACCAGCACGGTGAGCCTGCTCGGTGGCCCCGCGAAGTCCACATCAGGGCTCGCACATTCTCCCACACTCGACTGACCTGCCATCTCCTCACGCGGACGTTGGCCGAGATCCTGTTAGGCGATGGGACCCACTACCATCAGAAGCCCTATTCAGTACCGACGCCCGACAGCGGACATGGAGGCGAAAGGACATGAGAAGACACGGATAACTGCCGCACGAAGTGTGCAGGAATGGGCATCGAGACAGGTAGGTTAGGCAATCGGCAGTTTTCCCAAAGTCCGGTCATCGCTGCATCACGGACGTCCGCTCTACTTCCGTTCAGTGCCATTAACCGACCTTCCTGCACAGCATCATGAGATGAGCAATGCCGGCAAAGGTTGAGAGGCGCTGCTACCGCTCTTTCGCCGCCTCGACGACGCGTCGCAGGGACGAGGAGACGACGTATCGATCAGCCGGATGCACGCTGACGGTAAACTCCAACAGATCGGCCTTGCGGTCCAGATAACGGCGCACGACCAGCAAGGCGGGACTGCCAGCCTCGGCCTCAAGTGAACCAGCGCGTCCCTCCGCAATCAATGCTCTGCGGAGCCGTTCAGCCAACGCGTCACCGCCATCGAACGCTTCAGGGCTCCCTGACGTCACGTGCATTGAGCGGTCTTCAGAGCGTCAATGAAGCCGCACTCCTGGTACGGGAGGCTCATGATCCCCGGATCGGTGCGGTTACCTTAAGGCTTCCTGTAGCTTCGACCTGTTGATGCACACAATTCGTGCACTGGGATCTTCGACGCCTCCCTGGACTGAGCCGCGCAGCCCGAGATGTTCGAGCAAGTAGAGGGCCTCCGCCCGTCGGACGGCGATCGTCCCGCCGGCGGCCGGCAGTCCGATCTCCTTCATGACCACTTCGGCCTGACCGGGGGAAAGGGCTGGGTTCGGGACCAAGGCGATATCGATGCGCTCGTTCCATTCCCGGTCTGCCGCTCCGTCTACCCAAGGGACGGAACCGTCTGGTTCCGGCTCCGACATGCGGGTCAGGACGAGATCGATGAAGGCCTTGCGTTCGTAATCCCAGGTCCGTGCGTGGAGACGGCTGCCGTTGTCGACGAGGTGATGGGGACAAATGGTCCGGCGCCTCGCGTCCCTGCTTGTTAGGGACTGGTACCGGATGGACAGAGGGATCCGCCGGCTGAACGAGCGGATGACGGCCGAGATGATTCCGTCGTCCTCCTTCCGCCACGGGCTCGAGATCCGCTCCAGTGGGATCGTCGGGCGGTCGACGGACGACGAGTTGTCCTGGACCCACTGGGCCGCGTCCTTGTCGAAGATGGGCTGGTAGTCGTCCCCCCGCCTGTAGACCTTGTCGTCCGTACTTAGTCTCATATTCCCTGGCGCGAGGCTTAGGTATTGTCCGATGTCGGACGATGCCTGCTGGGGAGAGATGTTGAACTGGACGCATAGATCCCGACGGCGCATTTCGCCCGTCCAATGGATCATGTCCTCGATCCAGCGCAAGCGCCTCAGGATGGAGTCGCCGCCCCGCTTGCCTCGGAGATCGTCTATTGAATGGACCGTCATCGTCAATTGAGCCGACCGATATCGTCTAGTGAATGGATTGACATCATCTATTAAGTGGATTAACCCTGTTGGCCCTCATTGGCAACACATTATTCGGTATATGGGCGAAGCTTCGTTAATTACCGCTGGATTGCTCGCTCGTGGTCTCTCCGACGTCCATGAGAGACTCCTCCATCATGGCGATCTCGTCCGGCAGGATGCCCGCATGCCGCCCCGTATGCGCCGGGCACTGGCCCGCATATCTGCCCAAAGCCTCCGCGACGGCACCGACGATCTCGGTGCCAGCATCCACACCGTCATGGAACTGGCCATCCGTCCCATGGGCGAATGGGGTCTTGCATCCTTCACCGGTGACTTCCCTTGGGCAAGCGTCATCCTCGTCGATGGCGACCTGGGCCAGCCGACCCCCGAATGCTTCGAGCTGGCCGCAGGCGGCGGCGGCGAGACCGAGCTCCTCCAGGAGATCCACCATCAGCGGCTGCGGTCCGCTTCAGAGCGCTTCGGCGGCAAGCAGAAGGACAGGGCCTACCGGGAGATCCGCGGCCTCGTCGTCCGCCGCCCATGCCTTCCGACCGAGGACCTGTTCTCCTTCGTGGGGGATTGGCTCACGGCCGCGCCGGACATCCAGTCCTTCTACCGTCCCCTGCCCTCCGGCGCCCTACACGGCAAGACCCTGCGCCTCTGCGCTGGATGCGGCGCGCCCCTTTGGCCCGACAACGACACGGTTTCCTTCCCCAAGGGGCGGTGCCGGATCCGCGACTGCCGCATGCGGCACCCGGTCTGCGAGGTCGGGGAGGAGTTCAAGGTAGACGACGTCAGGGAATGGCAGCTCGCGACCAACGCCGTCCTCGCGTATTGGACCGGGCCCGGACTGGCCGAGATCGAGGTCCATGACCGCCTCAAGGCGGCCGGACGGACGGTCGACCTCTATCCCTATAGTGATGCGGCTGACGTCTCGGTAGACGGACGGGAGATCGGCATCGACGTGAAGTCCTATGCCAGTGCCGCCCTGCTCGGGGCCCGGCTGGCACGCTCCGTCGGCCAGATCACCCTCTTCCGCCGCCGGATCCTCTGCGTTCCCGATGCGCGGGTCAGGCAGGACAAGGGGTACCTGACAACCCTCATGGCGATCGCCTCCCAAGGCGAGGGCAAGTGTCTCGAGTTCATGACCGTCGGCACCCTCCTGAAGGAGCTGGCGGCATGAGGGAGAAGCCTGCGGAATACAGGAAGGCCGTCGCCGTCCAATGGCTCTGCGCGGCCGCGGACAGGTTGCTGGGCGCAACCAGCCTTGCGGACATGCCGGCCCTCATGACGGGATACGGCTCGATCCTCGACCATCCGAATGCATCCGCCTTCGCGCGGGCGGCCTTCTCGCTGCGCCAGATGGGCATGGTCGTCTCCTCGGATGCCAGCCTCAGGCAGGCCGTCTACGACATGCAGCAATGGGAGGCGGAAAGCGCGGAGGACGACGGCTTCATCGAGCCGCCGTACGAGGTCGATCCTGAATCGCCCGGCATCCCCTTCCATCGACGCGTCCCGGACAACGATCCCTCCATCGATGCGATGGTCGCCGCCCTCGTCGGTGGGCTGCCGTTGGCAGAGCACGGGCGGGCCATCGCCGATCCGAGCCGCGCCATGCTCATCCTGAGCGAGCGCGGCTCCCATGCCCGCGCCGTTAAGGTCGACCTTGAGGATGTGGCCGACCTGCTCCCCGAGCCGCCTCAGCACGATGTGAACCGTCGCCCCCGTGGGCCGATCGACATTCCCCTTTCCGAGCTCAGGGCCATCGCCGTCGAGTTCGACAGAATCGATTCCGCGAATCCCGGAATGCCGGGCGGCGAGTGGCTGAAGCGCCTCGAGGACGATCTGGGGAACCAGAAGGTCCATCTCCTAGCCCCGAAGTCCGACGGCTCGGGCCTCGAACCCCTCCAGACTCTCCGGCTCGACGGGCTGAAGCACATGATCGGCCTGCCCGGGACGGGAAAGACCACGCTGATCAAGCTGGTGCTCGCGTGGCTCGACAGCCGCGAGTACAAGGTTGTCGTGCTCGTGCCATCCATCGAGAACGCCTTCAACACCTTGGCCGACCTCGATCGCTACGGGATCAAGGCCGGGCTGCTGATGGGACAGTCTCCCGACACGCGCCTGCGCCATGCCGCGAAGCTCTCCGAGAGGATCGCATCCATCGACGAGGCGCGGGGTTTCGGACGGAGCGTCTTCGGCGCCGATCTTATGGGATTGAACTGCGCCCTCGGAGGATTCGAGGAGGAGAGCGATGAGGACGTGTTCCCGCATCTTGAGCCTCCGTGCAATGCCGTCTGGCAGAAGCGAGAGCTGAAGAAGGGCGGCGAGTCCGAGAAGGCGACCCAGCATCTCTGCCCCGTCGGCGGATGGTGCGGCCGCCTGAAGGCCACCCGGGAGCTGACCCGGCGCAGAATCTGGCTCGGCCACGTGCTGTCGCTCGACACCCGCCTGCCCCTTCACTTTGTGGAGGATCACATCCGCTACATCGAGTCCGTCGCCATGACGTCCGACGTGGTCATCGTCGACGAGGTCGACGGCGTGCAGGCCGTGCTTGATCGCAAGGCCGTCTCGGTCGTCGACATCACGGGCAGCGGAAGCTCGTACGAGCTGAAGCTCATCGAGGATTTGATGATGCCAGCCGCGCAGGGGCGCAACGACGCCGTCGCTGCGAGCATCACGGACTACTCGAATAGGGCCAACAACTTCGTCGCCCTCAACCGGGCTCTTGTCGTGCAGCTCCAGGCGGACAGGCGCAGGGGCAAGGGCAACACGCATCTCGATGCCTACGACGACGCCTTCATAACGGGTAACCGGGTGGTGGGCGATCTCTTCGGGAAACCTGACCTGTCGAAGATGAACCCGCAGGAACGGGCGGAGGAGGAGCAGAGGTTCCACGCAGTCTCGACCTTCTGGGATGCCTGCGTCCGCGAGGCCCTCTTCCGCCGTACCGTGATCGACGACGACACCGTGCGCGAGTACGACCCAGTCAAGACGGCGGAGGCCATCGGTCGCTATCCCGCTCAGGTCGACGATGCCTTCCGGGTGATCGTGGAGCGTTTGCGCGACTGGCTCGCGGAACCATCGCCGACGATTAAGGAGACCCACCTGTCGGCCACGCGCGAGGCCATCTTCGCGCTGATTGAGCCGCGCGACCTCGGGCCGGAGAAGACGACCGAGCTCTTCCGGTTCCTCGTCCATGTCACCACCGTGGTCATGCAGTTCCTGGCCATCGTGCCGGCCCAGCACGCGATGGTGGCCGAGGGCATCCATACCTCGCCCTTGTTCCAGCAGGGCATCAGCGAGGACTTCGCCCGCCTCGTGCCAGAGGCCCTGATCGGGCGCCTTTCCGGCATCCGGTTCCGGTTCCAGACGGATGCTGGGCGGACTAGCCTCGCTGTCAGCTACCTGACCTTCCGCGGCACCCCGCGCATGCTGCTCTACCACCTCCACGAACTGCTCCGCCACGATGGTGTGGAGCGCGGGCCGAACGTCCTCCTGACGAGCGCGACATCGTTCCTCGCCGAGAGCCCGTCCTTCCACATTCCGGTCGGGCCGCATTACGTCCTGCGCCGTGCAGGTGCCGAGGCGGCGTGGCGCGATAGCGTGTTCCTCTTTCAGCCGATCCCGGATCCCGAGGATCCGCGCCGCAAGCTCCGATTCTCGGGCGCGCCCCTGTCGCAGCGGAGCAGGATCCTCGAGAAGATGGTCGAGCACTTCTTCATGGGCGACGACCCGCGGGTGCTGGCGCTCACCCGAGACTTCGAGCCCGGCCGGAAGGTCGCGTTCGTTGTAAACGGTTATGAGCAGGTCAAGCTGGTTAAGAGGCACGTCGCCCGCATCAGGGAAGGTCTCGCGCGCCGGGTGATCGGCGTGGTGGACGAGATCCCGGCCGACCATGAGGGCGATTACGTCACCACGGCACAGGTCGAATCCATCGGTGCCCGCGACGACTGGGACGTCATCGTCTTCCCGATGAAGGCGCTCGCCCGCGGCGTGAACATCGTCTTCGGTGGCGAGGCGCATGTCGGCACGCCGCTGTTCAACAAGGCGGCCATATCCACCGTCGTCTTCCTGACCCGACCGCACCCGGCCGCCGAGAGCTACGACTTCGTGGCGGGCCTCGCCGGACGGGACAGCATGGCATTCGACCTTCGCGAGTTCCCGGCCGACATGGGAGTCCGCGACATCGCGCAGGCATGGCGGCGTGAACGCCAGTCCTCCCTCGAACGAGTGCGTCGGCTGATGCGCCATTCGGTGCAGGCCAGCTTGCTGGGAGACCTTCTCGAGCCGTTCGTCGCCGACATCATGATCGACATCCTGCAAACCATCGGCCGCGCCATGCGAAACGGCTGCAAGGCAAGGGCGATCTTCGTCGATGGTGCCTGGGCCAATATCGCGGCGGCGACGGGCGGTGCCGAGGCCGACAAGCCCCAGACGAGCTTCATCGTGATGATGCGGGACATCCTGCGTAAGCGGGTATCCGACCCGGACCCGGTCATCCGCGAGGTCTACGACGCACTCTATTCACCTTTCTACGGTCCTTTGAGCCGTGTGGAAGGCATCAGGTTCTACGACGCGAGGCAAGATGACTGACGCACCGAACTACCTGCTGCCGATCAAAGGCAAGACGCAGGCGAAGACGGAGAACGTGGCGATGGCGTTCCGTCCGCGCAGCGCGTCCGAGGAGGTGCAGAGCTTGCGGATTGGCTGGAGCGGTCAGGCCGAGGAATTGTTCAGAGTCATCGTCTCGTCGGCCAAGGCATCGAAGAAGCCGGAGGCGGGCGCCCTTCCCTACGCATCCCTCCGGGCGGCCATCGCCGCAGCCGTGTCCGGTGCCGTCCTCGTGTCGTCCGACCTCGGCCGGATTGGACGTAAGCGCGACTCGGAAGGGACCGCTTACTTCATCGACGTGCTCGATGACGGGACCGACAGTGCCCTCAAGGCAGCGACCCGCGCGACGAAGCTGTGGGTCGACCGTGTCCTCGCGCCATGGAGCGAGAACGTCGGGGTCAGCGAGGTCCTGCTCGACGACATCCGAGACCTTGCCGGGGAAGGCACCCTGTTCGCTCATGAACGGCGTACCTTCGACGTGGCCGCAGCCATCGGAGGCGACGGCGGGGCCTTCGCGCGGACCCGCGATGCAGTCCACGCCGTCTTGGCGCGCAGGCTCACGGGAGTGGAGCTGTTTGACGGGCTCGGCCCCGTGAAGCGCGTCATCCGGTCTGCGCCGCGCTCGAACGAGATCTCCTTCGAAACATGGCCGCAGACCAGCGGAGAGGACCATTGGTCGATGGTCGCCACATTCTCCGTCGAGACTGTGCCGGGGTCCGACAATCCCATCGTCACGGTCGATGCAACCCGCAGGCGCTGGTGCCGCGAGGTACCAGCCGCATCGGACCTGCGCCGTCAGACCCGCGTCGGCGGCATCATCATGGCCCGGGAGAAGGATGTCTCGGTCCGCTTCGACTGCGGCCTGCGCCGGGGCGAGATCGTCGAGCCCGTTGATCCGGCCTTCGTGATGGAGGCCTTCGGGGCCCGGCTCGATCTCAGCGCCGGGTTCGGCGAGTTGGTGGCGAAGGGACCGCAGCGCACCGCCTTCGTGGGCATCCCCTATCACAACGGCTACTCGCTTGAGACCTCGGTCGGCTCCGGCGTCACGGAGCGTGACCTGCTCGACCTGTTCGATGCCGTCCAGAAGAGGGTGTCGGGCTTCCTCCAGCCCATTCCGGTCTCGCAGAACGACACCATCATCAAGCGGGCCGAGGATCAGCACGTCGCCCTGAAGCTCCAGTCCGTCCTCGGCTGGGTAGCCACCTCGCACGGATCGAACGAACTCGACGACAGCTCCCTCGCGGAGGCGTGGGCCATGCTGGTCGACGGCGAGCCGCCAGCGACGCTCGATGCTACAGGGGTGAGCAAGGCTCTTTCCACCCTTCAGGAATTGCAGGCGACCAACTGGGACCGCATCCGCAGAACGTTCGGCAACGACAAGCCCACTGTGGTGGTGATCGCCCCGTCCCAGAGCGAGCGCACCGTGCTCGAGCGCATCATCGGAGCCCTGTTCGGGAAGTCCGTGGAAGTGCTGTCCCATGCCTTGCCCAACGGCGTCCATGGCGCGCAGAAGCGGCTGCCAGCGAGCGACGGCAGCAATGCAGAGCGGTATGCCGCTAGGATCGAGGCATGGAAGCCGCTCGCCGATGTGCTCTCTGAAAGGGACGGATGTCACATCCTCGTCCAAGCCACCGACTGGTACACCGCGCCGGCCACAGAAGTCGATCCCGGCGGAAAGCGACCCGACGACCGCGTGAACAAGCCTGCCGGGCGCATCGCCCTCGCTCGCGGTGCGAATGCGAACGTCCAGTACCTCCGCCCACCCGAGCCGTCGGCCCGGCGCTTCCAGGACTATCTGTTCCGTGTCCAGGCGGCCTTGCTCGACCTCCTATTTGGGCATGCTGGGCTCGTGTCTGAGATCCAGACCCCGGTCGCATCGGCTTTCCCGAAGGCCGACACCCGTCCGAAATCGATCATCGGCATTTCCGTCATCAGCAAGTCCCGGAGCCGGGCGGGCACGAAATCGAGCCAGATCCTGATGGCGACCAGCGTCGACGTTGCAACGGGCCGCACGACCGCGATCCTCGGAAGGCGGCTGAACGGCGTCGCCCAGTGGACGGAGGAGAGGCCCCTCTTCGAGTCGCTCCGCGAGGCAGCCGCCTGGGTCACGCCCAATCTGGGCGACAACGAGGATGCCCGCAGGGACACCTACCAGAGGTTCGTGAACCACGTCATCGGCGGGGCATGTGAGCGCGGCCAGCGTCCGCTCGTCCTGTTCGACGCAACCTCGGCAAGCGGATTGTGGCCCGCCCTGAGGGACAAGGACATCGGTCGCAGCTTCGACCTCCTCGGATGCTCGCTGGATCCCGCCTCCGACTGGATGGGCGCCCGCCTCGTCAGGATCCGCACCGACGTGGCTCCACGGGTGATCGTCAGGAAGGTGCGCAAGCTCGCACGTCTCGATGCTGACAGCGGGCGGACGCTCGAGGAGGTGGTTCGGTATGCACCGACCACCATCGTGTCGACGTTCCGGATGGGCGGGGTGCCCCATCCCTTCTACCTCTCGATGGGGACGAACGACGGTAAGCAGAAGATCGCCAAGGGACTGAGCGTCTACCGGGATCTCGCCTATCCCTACAAGCTTCCCGCGAAGGCTGAGGTGCCAGCCGCACTCAAGGGAAAGGACGGCCTCCACATCGAGCAGGTCCGTTCGCTCAAGGAGGAGTTTTACAAGATCGCCGGGCCTATCGACATCGCCGTCATGCACTGCCACGGCACGGACGACCCCGATGCCATCGCCTCGCTCGTGACCAAGCTGCGGAGCGGATACGGACATACCGCGTCGTCGACCTCCCTCCCCGCCCCGCTGTTCTTCGAGACGAAGCTCAGGGATTACGTCCCGTCGTTCGTCCTCGACGAGGACGATCCCGAACCGGACGATGCAGATGCCTTGCCGTCGCTGCCCGATCAATCCGAAGGGGAAGCCGAGAAGGCCCTACCGTCCCCTTCGACCGAGGATGGCTCTGCCGTCCTTCCCGCCGTCATCTTCCAACATGCCAACCGAGCCATGACCGCATCCATCGTGCTCCCGCCCACGCTCCCGCCTTCGATCATCACTCAAGGCCTGTCGAACCGCGCAGAGGGCCCCCTGAGCGAGAGGCTCCAGCGCTTCATCGAGCGTTATCCCGAACGGGAGGAGATGGTCCGTCGGTTCTATGTCGACGTCGTGCCCGATTTCGTTACGCCAGAATGGGTAAAGCAGCACATCACCGTGAGCCCGGCCTTCCTGCGCAAGCTGGATCCCCTGTGGCGGGACGTGATTATCACCGCCCCGTTCTATCTTTGGCCCAAGGACCGGCCGCCAACCGAGGAGGAGTTCTACGAGGTCGTCTCCGATCTGTTTCGGATCGTGCCCGGCATCAGTGTCCTGTATGGGAAGTCGCGCAAGGCCAAGCCCAAGCTGGGTGTCCGCGGGATATTCAACCGCTGGTACGATGCGGTCCATGCGATGACCCGCCAGAAGAAGGGCCCGTACAGGACGATGCAAGCACCCGTCGGCCCCATCGAGACCATCAAGGCTCTGGCCAAAATGGAGAAGTGGGACGAACTGCGGTCCTTCGTCTTGATCGAGGCCATCCATGGTGGGCATGCCAACCGCGAATTCATCGAAGCCGTGGTGAAGGTCGGGCCACCCGTCGCCGACCTCCTTCCGTATATCCTGAGGCTGATCGCCTTTGAACAGGACACCGGTGCCGCCGAGCATAGCGGGCAGTTCACCCGCGTCGGGCCCGATGGCGAAGTTATGGAAAGTGAGCTTTCCAGTGGTGAGCTGTCGGCGGTGACAGAGAATGCCATCGGGGGAGAACCCGCCAACTGGTTCGAGGACATCGATGACGAGGCGCTCGACCGCGATGCCGCTCCTGCCATCATCATCCCGACCTTTCTCGACCGCATCTGGCTGAAGGACAAGATCAGTCTCTCGGGAGCGGTCAAGAGTCAGCTTCACCAAGGGCGCGACACGATCCGTCGCCATGCTCGGAACAACAAGTTCTGGCCTGAGGCCAGGCCGGAGGGGGATGCCATCATCGATCTCCTCCTCAAGGGGTTTGAATATCCTTTCCTCCACACGGCCGTGGCCGGCATCGTGGTGTCAAAGGACGGCACCAATCCCCGCGACCGGAGCATCTTCCGTCCCTTCTACCGGAAAGTGGACGGCGTTCTCAGAGGGATGATCGACACGATCAGGGAAAGGACGGGAACCGACGACGTCGGCACCCTGACCGACCTGCATGTGCTCGAATGCCTGCTGATCGACAAGCAGACGGATCTCGCCCGTGACTTCTGTGTCCTGCGAGGCTCCGAGTTGCTCGACGAGAACCTGCTTCCGGCCATAGCCGACGAGCCCGGCTTCGGGGACGTGGCCAACTTCCTGAGGAGCCGCCGCGCTCACAAGGCCTGGCTGGCGCAGGACGACGACCCGCTGATCAATGAACTCGCCGCATCCGCGGCCGAGGAACTGGCGCAGACCGCGCGCCGGGACTCGATCAGGGTAGCGGACATAGCCCGTAAGAATGCCCATGTCGACGAGGCGGAGCGGCCCGGCGACGTTCCCGCAAACAACTTGCCTTTGACAGATGAGGTGCTTCCCATGGTGACCGATGACCATCACGCCATCTCCAGCGGGAAGACGGAAGACGGGCGGCAAGTTGCGCAGGTCATCCCCGAAGGGATGGAAGGGGCGGTCGCAGCCTACAGGCGGGCCTTCGGTGACCTGCACGAACTCGTCCGTCTGTATGCCGATGCCGAACCATCCCCGGTCATCATGGACAGGTTGAGGGAAATCCTCACGAACGTCTCGGCATCGATCGTTGCCTACGAGACGGCACGCCCACGCCGGGTTGATGCCCGGCCGCACCGCGAACGAGCCCTCAAGGCACGCGGCAGCATCGTCGGTCTCGTCGAGTACATTGGTCTCGAGCGCACCATTCCCGAAGTTCCGTCACCGGTGGACCTGTCTCAGGAAGGCATCGGCCTGATTGAGGTGAGCCTCGGTAAGACCGAGTCCGCCCTAGCCGACACGGTGGCCGACCGCGGAAGGATCGACGGGATCTTGGAACGGCTCGCCAGCGCGAAGTTGCTCCAGAAGGCGCAGCTCAACCAGGAACTTGAGCGGGAGTCGCAGACGCTGCTCGGGCACATCGAGATCGCCTGCGAAGGCTTCGACGAGGTGACCGCCCTCCTGGCCGCCGAGGTGTCGGCGGACGTGTCCGATGAAGCTGTTACAGAGGAGGTCGCGGCTGATGCGGGTGACCGGCAGGAAGAGGACCATGAGGAGGCCTACTGGGCAGCCCGTTCGGCCGAGGAGGTCGGACCTCAGGTTGAGCCATCTCCGGTCGTCGAGCTCACGCTTGAAGCCGAGCCCGAAAGAACTGTAGAGGCCGCAAGCTCGCTGCGGGAGGAGATAGACGCCGAGTCTGCGCAAGTGGAGGTGCCGACGGTCGTCGAGGCGGTAGCGACAGAGATTCGCGCCATGATCTTCTCCGACGAGGATGAGCTCACGATCGACGAGGACGACCTGCGCGTCCTGTCCGATGCCTCGGATGACGATGAGCCGGAAATGGACGTCGAGGTTGAGACCGCCGAAGAGGATCCCGAAGTCGCGCGGATCAACGCGAAGCTCTGGGAATTTGTCTCGTCCCACGATCTCGGGCTGGCCTATCACCTCGTGACGGCGGCACGTGGCCTGCACAAAACCGCATCGTTCGACATGACGCCGGAGGAACTGCGCTTCGCCGCCATGGCGGGGCACGTAAACCATGCCAGCCTTCATGCGACCCCGATGGTGGTGCAGGATGCCGTGGTCAAGGCGCTGGCCACCATTGAGGCGATGCCGTCCACCGACGAGACTGCGGGCGCCCTGCGCCGGATGCTCATGTATCCGTCCGCGGTGGAGCTGACCCTGTTCCATTCCGATGCGGGTGCAGGCGAGGTGCTCCGTTCCCTGAACGGCCTTATCGAGCCCGTTCGGGAGGAGACCCGTGCACTCTCCGAGAGCGTTCAGCGGTTCGCGCGTTCGCGCCTTCCCCTGTCGCCCGCCGTGCTCCATCACATCTCCAATACGATGGAAGCCGAAAGCGATGCCGAGGCATGCCGGAAGGACATCCTGTCAAGAATCGAGCAGTTCTCGCGCACGCAGTTCACCTTCCAGCTCGGCACCAAGATCAGGAACGTCCTGCTCCAACCAGGCAAGGAGGTCGGCGACCTGCGGGACGCAATGAAGGCCGACGATGCCGCCGCCCTCGCGGCAGCCAAGCGCTACGTCAACGACTGCTCCACGCGCTCCCAGATCATTGACACGCTGTACCGTGCCGAGATCGCCGTTAACACGAAGTACAAGGGGCTCGACGGCGCCGCCCGGGACAAGATCGTCGGCTCGCTGCTCCACCTCGGTGCTTGTTGCGCCGAGTACGTCGACCGCCGGAACGCGGTCTCGCTGGTGAGCGCGAGCGAGCAGCCCAAGCTGAAGGAGGCGGTCGCCGATCTGCGCCGCCACCTGGCGGCCGCTTGCGACGCCTTCGACCGCCTCGCAGAGGACGAGATCTACTCGTCCGTGGCCCGCTTCGTCGCGGATTCCTACCGCCGCCTCGACACCGTCCTGGCCGGGTCCGCCGCCACGCCACCGGCCTACGGCCACATGCTGGAGCTGCACGGCTCGCTGCCGCTCCTCCCCGACCTTCACTTCGGGCGCTCCTGGTATCCGGCCCCTTACGACCAGGGTGAGGTCTGCCGCATTCTCCAGCAGGTCAAAGTCCCTCTGCTGCCTGAGAAGGGGGGGGAACGCGACCGCGCCTACGAGGAGCTGTTCCGCCAGCGCATCGACGAGACCTCGTTCATGGGAGCGCGTCTCCTAGTGGACCTCGCCGAGCACCACGGCATCTCGGAGGCGATGCAGGATGCACTGTCGGATCGCTACTCCACCGATCGCGACACCGCCCGTGAGGAACTCGCCCGCGAGGTCGACGAGGCCCGCAGTCTCGTCGAGCGGGTGATCCGGTTCGGCTCCATCACGAAGCCGGAGGAGGCGCAGTCGAAGCTCTCCAAGGTCGACCGGATCGGGGCCGCAAGAGTTCCGGTCGACATGTCCCTCGAGGAGCGGGACGAGACCATTGACGAGGAGCGCATCGACGACATCCGTCTCGCCTCCCTCCTGCTCGAGGAGACCGTGGACGAGGTCCGCGAGCTTCTCGACGAGCCCCGCACCCGCCTTCTGGCCCGAGTCGATGCCGTCGAGAACCGGATCTCGGAAGCCGAGGCCACGAGGCTGCGCAACCTGTGCGCGGGCGACGACCTGCTCACAGCCGAGGAATTCGTCGCATTGGCTGAGGAAAAAGGAGAAATCCCTACCCCACCCTCCCGTCTTCGCCGCTTCGACGAGTTCTCGTCGGAGGTTCTTCCGGCACTCTCGAAGCTCGGGAAGAACTATGTGGAGCGTGCAGCCGGAGCCATCGCCAACGGGGACGAGTTCTGCGGGCTCCGGTTCGACAGCCAGTCCCCTGCCCGGCGAGACGAGGTCGGCTCCATCTTCACGCGCTGGCGCGAGATCTTCCGCAGGATCGACACCGTGAAGAACGACCCCGGCTTCGCGGCCAAGGTGACGGACTTCATGGAGGGCTTGGGCATTCGGGCGCAACTAAGGGACCACAGCAACCTCACGAACGCCCAGCAGAAGCGGTTTGTAGCCGACTTCGAGTTCTCGCTGCCCCTCGACAGCGAGACGTTGCTCCTGCCCGACTTCGGTTCCCTCACCAACCGGAACTGGCGCGTTGGGGTCGTGGCGACCATGCCGGGCGATGCCCCGCTTTCTGAGCTCTGCAACACGGGACAGATGGGCGTGATACTGTTCGTGGGCGACGTAGTCTCCAAGGAACGTCGCCAGCAGTTCATGCTCCAGAACATCGGTGCGCGCCGCCGCGTGATCCTCGTGGATTCCGCGAGCATACTGTATGCGCTCGGCGAGCCAGAGATGCGGGCGCTGACCCTGCTCGAACTCGGCCAGCCCTACAGCTATGCCGAACCCTACCGGGACTGGGGCCGCGACTCGGTCCCGGTCGAGATGTTCGTCGGCCGCCGCAACGAGATCGCAAGCCTGTTCGACACCCACGGAAGCTGCGTGGTGTACGGTGGCCGCCGTCTCGGCAAGACTGCCCTCCTCAAGCACCTACAGGGCACGAGGAACGATCCCGCGAACGGCATCCTCGTCGGTTTCGTGGATGCCCAGGGCATCGGCCACGGGCAGCAGTTGACCCGTCGCATCTGGGAGGAGATCGCCAGGGCCCTCCCGACGATTTTCCAGAAGCACGGCTCGATGGAACCCAAGCGCGTGATCGAGGAGATACAGCGCTGGATCGACGGCGATCCCCGCCGCCGCATCCTCCTGCTCATCGACGAGGCGGACACCTTCGTGAAGGCTGACGCAGCGCAGGAATACACCGAGTTCCTCGCTCTCCAGAAGCTTATGACCGGGTCGGGTCGGCGCTTCAAGTTCATCCTCTCCGGCCTTCACAACGTCACTCGCTTGGTCCAGACCGGCAACGACCCGATCAAGCAGATCTCGTCCGATCCCCAGCGCATCGGTCCGCTGATGGGCGCTGAGCTGAAGGACGCCGAGGATCTGGTCGTTCGGCCGTTCGCTGCCCTCGGCATGGAGTTCGAGCGCCGGGAGGACATCTGGCGCATCCTGAGCCACGCCAACTACTACCCAGTTCTGGTCCAGACCTACGCCAAGCACCTGCTTGAGATCGTCCATGAGGAGATGAAGCGCAGCAACAACCACGTGCGAGTCATCAGCCGCGGACTGGTGTCGGAGGTGCTGGAGCGCCGCCAGACGAGCGAGGAGGTGCGCGACAAGTTCGTGATGACGCTGCGCATCGACCAGCGCTACGAACTCCTCGCCTACGTCGTCGCCCATCTCGTCCTCGGCCACGAGGCGGAGGGCGTGATCGAAGAGGGCGTGACGGTCCGCGAGATACGGAATGCCGCCGTCGCCTTCTGGCCTCGGGGCTTCGTCGATCCGAACCGCTTCTCGCTCTTCGAGGATCTCGTGGACGAGATGGAAGGGCTCGGCATCCTGCGCCGGACGGCGGGCAACCGCTGGACTCTGCGCTCGACCGCCGTCACCCGCCTGCTTGGCAACCGCGACGAGGTCGACGAACTCCTTGTGGAGTTCAGCGACCGCGAACCTCACGGCGAGTTCGACCCCAAGTCGGCCCGACGCATCCTCGAGCCGGCCAAAGGCTACAGTCTCGAGACGGCGACACCCTCCCCGCTTACTTTCGGACAGGAGCGCGACCTTATCACCGATCAGACACCGGTGAAGCTTGTGTTCGGCACCATGGCCGCCGACATTGATCTCGTGTCTCTGTCACTGCGAAGCGCGCCGGGTTCCTTCTCGGATGCTGAAAGGTTCGAGGTGGTCGCACAGACTTTCCCGAACAAGCAGGATCTGTCGGAGCGCTTGACGAAGGTCAGGGCTTCGGGTGGGCAGCGCCAGACGCAGGTGGTGATCGTGGTGGATTCCCGATCAGACTGGGGGCCGGATTGGGTCGCCGAGACCCTGCGGGCCCGCTCGGTTGTCGAGAAGCTCGCGAAGGTCGTATTCGTGGGCAGGCCCCGGCATGCGGAGCGTGTCGTGATCGATCCGCGTTTTGCGCGCCCGACTGGGATCAAGGTCGTTCCGCTGGAGCCTTGGAGTGCGGCCTTCCTCGACAGCGAGATCGTCCAGCACAGCCCTGCCCTCGACCGTGCGGCACGGGACCGGATGATTGATGCCTGCGGCGGCTGGAACTCCCCGATGTCATTCGTCTTCCACAGCGGCAGGAGCGACAAGATCCCCGGCAGGATCGAGCGTCTCGGAACCGAGGTCATGATGGCGCCCGATACCCTGTCCCGTTTCGGCCTCGATGGGTCGTTCGGCGAAGTGTGCCGCTTGATCACCAGGTACACGGGGACGACCTTCACTCTGGCAGACATCGGCACCGCGCTGGAGTTCGCGGAGGTGAAGGCGGCCGCGGGCGATTGGACCTCCGCCGAGGCCATCCTCGCCTATGGCATCTACATCGGGGCTTTCGAGCTAATGACGGGCCACCAGCCCGACGATGACTCCAGGATGACCTACTCCTTCGTCCCGCTGGCACGCCGCCTTTTGGGCACCGAGATCCGGGAGGCCGCGTGATGGTGGTCGATCCCTTCTGGAGCCTGTCGGGCCCTTCCCGCTTTCTGGAGAATGTCGGATCCCGCATGCTGTCGTCCTCCAAGGGCGTACTCGGCGTGACGGTGCCCCACTTCCGACCTGGCGGATTCGTTGATGCGGTCATGGAGGCCACCCGTGACCGCGGAGGCGGCCGGGTCATCCCGATCAATGCACGGGACCGGGCGTTCGACCGCTCGATCCCACACGGGCTTGCGCGCGCCGGCGGCATCAGGGACACGAGTATTCATTCGGTCTCCGGATTCGTGAACCTGCCGGACTTGGCGGCCGTCTCGTTCGTGATCGATGGTCTCGACCGCGAATCGTGGGGACGGTGGTCCACATTCCTCCGAAGCTTCTCGGCCGCTTCCCAGGACGCCGATCGGTCACTGGCACCGCGCCTCATCGTCTTCCTTCCCGTGGACCTGCCGCGGGCCGACGTTCAGTTCCTGCTCGGGAAAGACGAGATGCAGTGGCGAGGATACGTCTCTCCGACGGACACCCGCGTCTATGTCTCACACCTCCTGGGTCATATGGGGACGGAGAGCCTTCTGGAGCGCGTTGCGGCGGAGACGATCGTGCGCCTTGCCGGATGGGACCGGAATCTGGCGATGACCCTCGCGGCAAGGGAACCCGAGGAACTCGCCGATCCGCTTGCCATCATGTCCGGATTCCCCGTCATTGATCGGCATGCCTGCTGGAGCAGCGGGCTCATAGACGAGTGGGATGGCTCTCCTTTCATCCACTCGATGTCATGCCTGGCAACCGGGGATCAGGCCACCCTGAAACGGCGCCTGTGGTTGGCCCATTCGCAGGTCGTCACGCCGTTCATCGGTGAGGTGATCGACTTCTTCGTGGACCGCTACGAGCACATCCTCTCCCCTCTGCTGCCTTACACCGTCGAGACGAGGAAGGCTCCCAAGCTGATCCATGACCTGCGAGATTTCGAGGTGAGCCACATCTACTACCTTCTGGCAGATCGCATCCCCATCAGGCATGCGAAGTTCCTGAAGATGGCGACCGCGGTTCGCAACAAAGTTGCTCATCACAATACTGTCCCGGCTGATCTCCTCATCACGATCTCGGAAACCTGGGACGAGATCCGCTCAAACAGGAGCGAGACCCGTGGATGGGACTGGCCGCGGTGCGGGCAGAAGCTGATCCTGATGGTCGGCCCGAGCGGTGCCGGCAAGTCGACGCTGGCAAAGCGCAGGTACTCCGCGGACAGCATCGTCTCAAGCGACGACATCCGGATCGAGAAGTACGGCTCTCTCGAGACCAGTGACCAGACGGACGTGTTCAAGGAGGTCGAGCAAAGAGTCATCCGTCGTCTCGCGGAAGGCGAGACCGTCGTGCTGGATGCCACGAACCTGAAGCGCAACGACCGACTGGCGATCGTCGACAAGATCCCGACCGACATCCAGATCGTCTACGAGGTCGTGGACCGTCCGCTGGCGGAGAAGATCGCGACCGGGGACTGGCGCCTGAAGAAGGAAGGCTTGATCGAAGGGCACAGCGAAATCTTCATCCAGGAGTTGCCGAACATTCTGGCCGGTGACAATCGCCCAAACGTGGACGTGATCGACCACCGAGCAGCTTGATGGCAAAAATATTGCGTCTTCATGACCTATGACTGCCTTCAATGCGGCCGCGAAGAAACTCGCAATCATCGATTGCTCCAGCTTTAGGAGGCTGCCGATGTCGTGTTCCTCCTTGATGCTGACAGAGCTATCAAAGGTACTACTTGGCGGAGCTGTCCGGAATGCTACCATCCACCCCAAGACGGGACTGGGGAATTAAGTGAGCGCCGAGCCTGAATGGACAGAACGCGCCGATAAGCGTGGGTTGGATCCGCTCGGTATGCAGAATGCAGGTGTCGTCCTTTACCAATCGTTGTTGCCGGGCATCAGCAACGTCACCCTGCGCATGCGGTATTACGGTTATTACTGCTGGGTAAGCGACGCCTACGCGCGAATCGGCGCAACGGACGAATTCACTGCTTGGCGCTCCTGGGTCCGGCGTGCGGAAGCACTCTATGCGCTCGTATGTTCGCACGCCAAGGGTCAAGGCGGGGTCGGCGGCTCGGAATGGGCTGATCGTCGGCTGGGGCAGAACGAAGACATCATCGATTTCGCCGAGGCTGCCTCGAATGATCCGACTGCTGTGAAGTACCTGCGCCAGTCACTCGGCGTCTTCGGTGGCGCGTACTACTCGCAGATGGCCGAGATGGGCCTGTTCCGTCAGGGCGACCATGGCATTCCGCGCGCCACGAATGTGACAGGCAAAGCCGCGGCGGATGCGTTCCGCGCATCCATCGGTCCAGAAGTCGAGGAGCTTCTCAGAAATTCGATCACGTTGGCGCGGATCGCTCGCGATGATTTGGCGCGCCTCGCGCCGATCGTGCCCTCCGCGATCCCGGAGGTCTCGTCCGAGCGAGAAGCCTATGAGAGCCTGCTCTTTCCCTCGGACGGATCGATAAATGGCGATACCAGCAGGGCCGCCTCGCTGCGGCTCATCCTGAAGGCAGCGCAGACATTTGGCCGACGTCCTGACCCAAACGAAATCCGCTGGCATCTTTTCGCCTCGGAAAGGTTCGACGAAGAGGTTCTCGACGGCCAGCGTGTGCGCTGGGAGGCCTACCACTGTCAGGATCTTCTTCAGGTGGCTGCCGCAGCGCTCCTTGAGTGGGCAACTGACCTAATGGCCGAATACGATGCTGGCAGAACCCTGGCGGAAATCGAGGAGGAGGTCCGGACCCGACTGGGTGGCGCCGAGCCAGGGACCGCAGATCTGCGGTGGTCAGAACTTCGTGAGGGCATTGACCCGAGCATCTTTGACTACCGCAGCGTTTGGTCCAGGCTCACGAGCCGACGTGGTACGGCCGAGCTGAAGGCCTGGGATGCGGTGCACCTCATGGCGGCGCTGGACCAACGTATAATCCAACGGGCGGAACTGCGAGAGGTCGCTCGGCGGGAGCTGCGCGTGCGTGGCGGCGGCAGGTCGATCATGTCTGAACTTGCATGGATCGGACATCGATCGGACACCCGCGTCGGCGATCTGGTCGCTACTTACGTCATCGAACGCGTCGTTCGTCGGCACAGTTGGGTGGCGATGCAGAAGCTTCGGCGCCAGCGTGACTACACGTTCCTATTCGAAGTGCGCGACGGACGATTGGTCCGCCGCAACGGATACGCACCGGTACCCACAACGCCACGGCTCAACCCGGCGGTGCAGTTTTTGGTAGACGTCGGTCTCGTTGACGAAAACGGAACGACAGCGCGTGGTCGCGCCATTCTCGGAGCCAACGCATGAAGTATCCCGAGCGCATGGCGCGCCGCGGTACTGGATCGCGCCCTTTTCATAGCGTCGTCACAACTACGTTCTCGATCGAGTTTGCCGCGTACGAGGAGGTAATGTTGCCACAGCTTATGGCGAGCGGCGCAACGAATTTCCTCGTGGTCGCCGACGAGCGCATGGCCTCAATGTCGTTGTCTGACGGATCCCAGCTCCCCACACAGCTCGGCCGTGACTACGAACTTTTCTCGCCACCCGTCGCTGATGGCCTCTTCCATCCGAAGATCGTACTTCAGATCGGTCGACAGGTGGGAAGGCTCTTCGTCGGCTCCGCCAACATCACTGCGGCGGGTCTCGCCGGCAACGCTGAGGCGGTCGTCGAACTCGAGTGCAAGGACGAGCCGAGTCCCGAGCGGGAGATCGTGCGGTCGGCATGGAAGTACGTCTCTAACCTAATCTCCAGGGAGCCGGGCGCGGCGCGCGAGGCTCTGAACTGGGCGTCCGATCGGGCTCCGTGGCTTGTAGGCCCGGAAGTCGCACCTCTCCAGTACCTCGACGATGGAACCGCCATCGCGTTCTTGGCGCGTGACGGTAGCGCGAGTATAGGAAGCCGTTTCATGGGGTTCATTGGCGACGAGGTCGTCGACCGACTGGTCGTCGCGAGCCCCTACTGGGATGGACACCTCGAGGCCCTCGGGACCCTTATGAAGAGGATGCAGCCAGCCAGCACGACCGTGCTACTGGATGCCGATGGGCATGAGTTCCCGTTGGAGGCGCCTCGATCGGCAGCCATCGAGTTCCGCGCATTCCCGCCCGCCCTCAAAGGTCGTTTCAAGCATGCGAAGTTCGTGATTGCCTCCACGGCGACCCATGATCACGTGCTGGTGGGAAGCACCAACTGCACGACCGCGGCCCTCGGCCGAGACGCTTCCGTTGGCGCGAACGCCGAGGCATGCATCTACCGAATGCTACCCCGCGATCGAGCGATCGAGGCACTCGGGCTTTACGAGTGCATCGAGGCCATGCCGATCGATCCCGCCGAGGTCGACCGGAGGGACCCGTCGCCGCCCATACCGTTGGACGAGATTGCGTCGCGCAAGGCCGGCTCCTTTGAGCTCGACGGAGACATGATCACGTGGACTCTGCCTGATGGGCTTAGCGGAAGCGGGTCGTTGCGCCTCTTAGATGCCAGTGGATCAGAGATCGAAATAGTCGCATTTCAGAGCACCGGTGAGTCCGTGCAGCGCCGATCCTTTCGCCTGACCCTTGAGAAACCGGAACACATCAGCTTTGTAGTAGTAGAACAGCAAGGATTCGTGTCGAACCGAGCTCACGTCGCGCACCGGTCGCTGCTTCGAAGGCGGCGGCGAGAGGTCGCGACGGGAACTGTTGCGAAAGCGATTGCGGCGTTCGACGCTGGTGAGGACTTCGATCTCTGGATGCACAACGCCTTCGATGAGCTTGCACGTGCAGACCTCAACGATCGCCCTCTTCCATCTATAGCTCCAGTCCGATCACGGCACACCGACCCGAATGAGGAGGCTGAGCCGGCGGAGCAGCTCACTTACGATGATTTCATGGAGACCCGCTCGCCCGACACGCGGGTTGAAGTCCCCCGCGACTCGACGCTGGCAGGAACGCATTCGGACAGCATCCGTAGTTTCCTGAACATGCTCGTGGGTAAGTCACTCCCCCCCTCTGATCCAGATGATGCCAGTAAAGACGACTGGATGAACCTTGGGGACGAGGTTGAAGAGGGCGAAATCAACACCGAAACGCAGCGGACGGAGCCACAGCAAGTACCGGCACCCGAGCAGCGGCCGAATGACACGCCCGTGGACGCGAAGCAGTTCGTGCGAATGGTCCAGCAGTATGCAACCAATATCACTATGGGGACGGAACCGCTTGGGTCGAGCGACGTACTGCGCGTCAGGTTCTGGCTGATGATGTTGCTCTACAAGGCACGGTACCCAGGCCTGCCACGCGGTCTCGAGGCGACCGCAGACGAGCATGGTTGGCCAAGGATGGCGCTTCGCGTAATCGCGGCGTTCTTCTGCGGGAGGAGACCACCAATCAGGCGCCTCATGATCGCGAAGAAATACCTCGAGATGCCGGTGGACTTCCTTGAGTGTTGGGTGACAGTCCTTTGGACCCTCGACGCGATGGAGTCCGTCCTCGTGCGGTCTGCCCGCAACTGCGAGTTCCTTAGGTTCGTTCACAAGGCGCGTGTCGACGTAGTGACGATCCTTGGGCTGACACCGTCCGAACTAGCGACCGAGACGGTATTGGAGCTGAGGGCGTACTTGGACCGCACGCTCGGGGCTCGGCTGGGCCTGAATGGGAGGGACGCTGCCTAAACGACTGCCCTATTACGATTACCTTAGCAGGTTGAATTTATCGCAGCTAATTAAAGGTGTTGACGGGAACTTTGGTTCAAACGCTGGCAAGCAGATCAAGCCGCACCCGCGTTATTCAAAGAAGCTGAGCAAGCTGTAGTGAAGTTTAGTGAGCTCGTCACACGGTCACAAAAGCAAAGGGCGGGTGCTTCCAGGCCGCCGTTTTCATTGCGTTGTGTGCACGTCGTCTCGATGGGTCTCAACTTGCGTATAAACGATTCAGCCCCCGAAACCTTTGTCGCCTAGCGTCACGGCGTCACGCCAAAGTAACGGGGACAGGTTCCGTCACGGCGTAACGCCGATAAAAGGGGCAGCAAGTTTCCCCACTGCGCCGAGACGATCCTAGCCTTTGGTTCCTGTGGCAGATCCCCTTCTCGATCAGGAGCTCGCTCGCACGATCGAAGACGGCCACGTCCCGGTTGGCGCCCGGCTCGCGTTAACTTAATAAGATTATGCAACTGACCGTCTGTGCCAAGCTGGTTGCGTTTTGTGGAAGTGGATCAAGTCAGCAGTGTCGGGAACGTGGGATGGATAAGAGAGGGCACCGTCCGGCGCAGGGCATTTGACAAACGGGATCGTCATGGTCCTTGTAGCTTCGTGACTGACAGGGGAACGGTCCATTGCTGGAATGGGTATTGCTGGGCGTCCTTGGGCTAGCGGGCCTTGGCTCTCTCAACAAGACGACATCGACGACCACCAAGATACCGGCGCCATCCCCGCCGAAACTTCCAGACGCTCTCGATCACGAGTTCCCTACGAAACTCGAGATATGGAAGGATGTTTGGCGTTCCTCAGTAGGAGACGGTCGATGGATTCCCAAGGGAGAGGCGTCGCAAATTGTCGTGTCTTACCCTCCGCCAGTCTGGACAGGGTCGGAGAGGGCAAATCCGCTCAAAACCACGTCAGCCACCGACCTGATCCTCAAAGAACTGGCCATCCGCAATGCGGCCTTCCTCAACAGACAGCGTCTCGCGCAAAAGGAATTCTTCGACACCGTCGAAAAGAATCCCCTAACCCCAGAGCAGATCCACGCATGCGTTTGCATGGATGACCACGTCTTGGTCGTGGCAGCAGCAGGATCCGGCAAAACCTCAACAATGGTAGCCAAGACAGGATACGTGCTGAATCAGGGACTGGCATCGGCGGGACAGATACTGCTCCTGGCCTTCAATAAGGACGCGGCAACTGAGTTGCGCGAGCGGGTTAGCGAGCGGCTGAAGGGTGTTCCCTGCGTCGATGATGTAGCGATCCACACATTTCATGCATTTGGCCAGAAGGTGATCGCGTCTGCTACCGGGAAGAAACCAAGCCTGGCGCCATGGGTCGATCAATCCGGGAAGGATATCGAGACTGTCGAGAAGATAGCCCTGGAGCTATCGAAAGCGGACCCAACGTTCCGCCATGAATGGGATATGCTTCGGACAGTGTACGCTCAGAGTATTCCGGCTAACGACGAACACCCCAACGCGCGCGCCGCATTTCCGACTGCAAAGGGCGACACAGTTAAGAGCGGTGGCGAGAAACAGATCGCAGACTGGTTGTTCTACCATGGGGTCGAATACGAGTACGAGCGACCCTATGAACATGACACGGCTGACGAAAGGCACAGCCAGTACAAACCGGATTTCTATTATCCGAGACTGAATTTTTACCATGAGCATTTTGCGCTAAAAAAGGACGGAGAGTCACCGTTTGGAAGGAGCTACTTAGAGAGCGTCGCATGGAAACGCGGCCTGCACGCGGAAAGAGGCACCGATCTATTCGAAACCGCCTCCCATGAAATCTCGACGGGCGTCGCATTGCAGCGGCTACGAGGAGAGCTGACGAGGAGAGGCCAAAAGCTGCACTTTGATCCCGATCGCAAAGGTGATGGGTCATCCGCTGTCACTAACCGGGCCCTTGCCACGACCATAAGGGTCTTCCAGCAGCACGTGAAGAATAACCGGCTTTCATATGGTCAGCTTCGTGCCAAACTAAAAGATCTCTCCGGCAACCTTCGGAATGAACGATTCGAATTGTTCCTGTCCGTTTACGAACGGATCGCCGAAGAGTGGGACCGTCGACTGAAGTGCTCTGGCTTCATCGACTTCGAAGACATGCTTGTCCAAGCGACTGACCTTGTCGAAAGCGGGCGCTTTGAGAGTCCTTACACCATTATCCTTGCCGATGAGTTTCAGGACAGTTCCAAGGCCCGTGCCAGACTACTACAGGCCTTATCGAAGAACCCGACGGTGAGGACCCATCTTTGCGTAGTCGGCGACGATTGGCAGGGCATCAATCGTTTCGCAGGGGCCGATATCTCCGTGATGACTGAGTTCGATCGGCTGTTCGACCGCCCGACACGTTTGAACTTGAGTGAAACGTTCCGCTTTCCGCAACGGCTAGGCGACATTTCGAGCGCCTTCGTCCAAAAAAATCCTATTCAGATCAGGAAGAAGGTTCAGACGAGAAACGCGTGGAACAAAGAATCTATCTTTATCTATGCGTTCAAGGACAGCGAGAACCCCCTTAATCATCTGTTCGACCAGTTGTCCGCAATGCACGGCTTTGCAAGCAAGGGACGGCTCAAACCCAGCAACGGCAGGCTCGTAACAATCCTCATCCTTGGACGGTATCGGAGCGATGAGCCTGCCGAAATCGACCTCTGGAACAGGCAGTTCGGAGATCACCTGGACATATCGTTTCGAACGGTCCACGGCTCAAAGGGACTGGAGGCCGATTACGTCTTCATCTTGAACGTCATCGAAGGACGTCGCGGCTTCCCAAGCCAGATCGAGGACGACCCGGTCCTGCAATTGGCGATGCCCACGCCAGACCTTTTCCCGTTTTCCGAGGAAAGGCGCCTGTTCTACGTGGCGCTAACACGTGCAAGACGGCAGGTGCGCATTTACACGAGTCGTTCAAAACCTTCACCTTTTGTTACCGAATTGACGAAAGCTTGGGATCTGAAGGTCGAGACGGGCAACGGCGAACTGATGAACGCCTGCCCGAGATGCAGCGAGGGCTTTCTCGTCCAGAGACAGGGAAAAACGGGGCCATTCCATGGCTGTAGTGCTTACCCGCGATGCGGCTACATGCGTAAGATCTTTCGTGCTGAAGAAATGCCGCGGAACTAGCGCCATGGACCGCTTCATCGACGGCTTCGAGCAGCATCAAGGTCAGAAAAGGGCATATAGGGCAATCACCTAAGCATCAGGAGTGTCCGCTATCACTTCCCTCATCAGAAATTCTGTCTACTTCGCAAATGTGCGAATACCAGCTATTCTCTGCCTTGTCTGACAGCGGCCTGGTGAGAAATGTCCGTCATTTATCTTCACTCTGGTGCCGCTGAACCCGGGCGAACATGAACCGCTGCCGTCAGCCAGACAGTGTTTGCCTCGGCAAGTTCGTATTGATCGACTTCTCCCCGTCTTCAATTGACTCCCTGCTCTGCGCGGGAGGCAAGACCTACGGGTTCCAGCCTTCCGATATCTTGGGACCCTTCGTCACCGCTGCCGGGGCAGGTTGCCCCGGAGGTGTGCGAGCTTCTCCCTTCGCCGTGCGTCTGGCGGGTTCAGGCGGGGCCTTTCACCGCCCCTGATGCCCTCCATGAGACCTCCGTACTTCGCCCAATAGCGGTCCCAGTCCGACCGGGTCATGCCGGGGCGGCGGACCAACGGCAACTGTGCGGAGGCAAGGGCATCCAGCTCCGCTGCCCATTCGTCGAGCGAAACCGCCTTGCAGTAACGCAAGAACTTGTAGGTCGTCTCGAACAGGTCAACCCGCCGATGCTCAAGCGCCCCGGTCTTCCTCTTGTTCCTGTACGAACGCTCCAGGGATTCGAACATCGGCATAACCCCTCCGTGCAGGTGCCGATAGGCAGCCTCCAGCTCGAAGTCGTCCACGAGCAGTTCGTACAGGTCCAACACCAAGTCCATGTCGGCCTCGAACGAGCTGTCCGGCGATGATCCCAGCCATGGCATGTTGTGATAGTACTTCTTCGCGGTTCTCATCGAGTTGCGGTACAAGGAGCGGGCTGGCGGGTCGTTGAACCGGAAACCCTTTAACTCCGCATAGCGCCGATTGAGGCGGACCATCGCGTCATGGCTGCCGCCTTTATCGGGATGGTGTCGATTGACATTCCGGCGATAGGCGTTCTTGAGGGCGATCTCGTCCTTAAAGTCGTCTTCAGAGAAGAACTCGCAGGCCATTGGCAGCGGTGTAGCCGCAGAGCCTCCTCTCATCTCGCGCAGTTCGTCGTCCGAGAGGCCGAACGAGAACGCCAGGTGGAGTTCCTCCCGGTCTTTCCTGCTGAGGGCAAGGAAGCGGGCCAGCGCATCGGAGAGGTCTGGGATGAGAATCCTCTGCGATTCCTTGTCAGGAGTTCTCCGGTAGCGGTCCAGGAGCGTCCTCATGTCGAAGTAGGCGGACGTGCGCCGATCCGACGTCAGGTCGACGATATCGAACTTGTCGGTGGCGCTCGTCACTAGCACGGCGCGGTCCATTGGAGCTCCATTCGCCTTCCCGTAAAGATCGTACGATACCGTAACCGCGACCTCAATTGGCGCTAACGGATACCCGGGGTGCCTAGCACGGATGGGGGCGAGGTCGCTCCCGGAGGGATCCTCGGCCCGTTCTAGGGACTGGCCGACATGGAGGGGCACCCGTTCACGTGGTCGTTTGCCACCCGAGTTGGGGTCATGGAGCATCGAATAGTATAATTGAATGTCCGAAACAAAGCACACCATCCAAAGCATTCCCGGCACCGTCCTCTCGACGGAAATCTTGTCGCCGAGTTCGAGGACATCGGCGGGGGTCTGGACGGCGACTACAATCGCGCTGATCCGAGCGACGTAGCACTCCTGCGTTTACAAGTCTCCGAGATCGGCGAGAACGGCGATGAGGAAGCCTTAGAGAACGCCTCCTACACCTGCCAGATCCCCCCATTGCCTCGGACTGGGCACCTAGGCAGACGGCGCTCAAGAAGGCCGGTGCCGAGCTGATCGTAACGGTAGGTAGCGGCGCGATCGTGACGGGCCTCCGCATCGAGGGCACGTCCGACGCGGCACAGGTGATGCGGGTCATCAACCGTGAAGAGGCCAACACTTTTCGCGTGTCCTTTGCCGACATCAACAGCGATGGCGTGAAGCCGTCTCGGAAAGACGTCATAGATTTGCGGAAATGCCGCTTTGGCTCATGCACTGACAATCTCATACCTTGAGGAACGTCCGCTGTTCCTTGCGAGAGCAGACACTTGGTGTACTTCCGAGAACTGCCAGGACCAGACCTTCGCGGCGTACTCCCGTGTGCGCTGATGATTCCGGGCTCCGACCCTAGAGAGGATCAGCGGAAGGTGATCACTCCGAGGCCCAATATTTCGTTGGGGATTGCGCCTGAGCTCACATGTACAGCGCAGGACCCAGGCGGACGGCGAATTCCGCGTCCGGGTTCGTTGTGCCATCTCCCACCCGCTGCACGATGGCGGCGACCGCCAGATCGCGCCGCTTCTGCAACCGCGCCTCTCGGATGCGCTACGATAAGCGCGGGCATCTGAAGAGATGGGGATTCGGGGTTATTGTCTACTACGTCCTAGTTTGCCAGGATAGAACATTAAGCCCACGTGGTCCGATGCTATGCCCTGTAACGCCCACAACCACCCCTCAAATTGTCACTGCGGCTGGGGAGGCCAGTGGCACGGGAACGTGCCGTTAGGATCGGGGCTTCGAGCGTACCCTCCTAAACCAGTGACGCAGACCTATTCGCCCGAGGTCGAATGGTCCTTCATGACGCCCAATGCAACCTGCCCCGTGTGCGGCGTCCGCGTGTACTTCTATGCCAACTCCAACGGGAGTCGCGTCTTCTTTGACGATGTTGGCCCACCTTGGCCCAAGCATCCCTGCACTGACCGCGTGAAGCTCTCCTCTACCTTCCTGTACCAAGTCCGTATGGCCGAGATCACTGCACAATACGGAAAAAAGCCAGCAGCTCGACGGTCCCTCGACAGGGACGGTTGGAGGCTCTTCAAGGCGCTCCACACGAAATCTTTCCGGCAAGAGCTAGAGCATGTGGCTTCCGGCCGGAAATTCGAAACGAACATCCTGAAAGACAACATTCCCGGCCTCGGTCAGGCCATCTGGATCAGAGAGCAAAGCCATAACACCGCTGAGGTGTCTTACTTCGACCTGGACAACTTCAAAGTCGTCTCGCGTGTCATGCCTAACCTTGAAGCCCGGAAATACGCCACCATGGGTGAATGGCTGCCTTTCTCAACCTGGTTCAGGCACCTCTTGCGCTGATCCCCATTGCGCCGGCCAACAGCCCGGATCATCGACCTGATCAGCCGCGCACTAAGCGGGTCGGTGCCTAGCTTACGCTGCGGGTCAACTTACGCGATCTTATGAGAGCGACAAATATCGCTGGGGGCATCCTTCTCAACGAAGGGGTTAGCAATGACCAACCGAGGCTTCGTTGTCGCAGCACTGATGCTTCTCCTGGCTTTGGTTCCGTCCAGCGTGGCGTAGTCGCAAGAGAGTGTAAAGTCTGTGAGGGCGAAGATCCAGAAGGATCTCGCGACCAAGAAAGCTCGCTTAAGGACCGAGATCAAAGCGCTCAATCGTCTCTATCGGGAACATAAGACCCTCAATCCCGAGGCCCGGTTCAAGGGGATCAGCGAGAAGGCATCGAAGCTGATGGCCGATTCCACAAAAGCCATTCTCAAACAGACCGCGAGCCGACAACCGACCGAACGTGAACGTCGTTGACCATCGAGCAGCCTGAGGGCTGAAGGCACCGGATCCATCCGGCGACAGCAGGTGGGTTCCGTCTCCTGTCGGAGCCGGCCGACAGCCGTAATCGGGAATATGCCTCGAATTCAGGGGGGACATGCCCGGCGCTTGTTCCTGCCTGAACTTCCTGGCCGCCACCCGCTCCATGATCCTGCTCAGCAGCAGCAACTCGAAGAAGCCGTCGACGCCCTCGGAGCATTCGGCATCGTAGTGCCGGCCGTTCGCCACGATCCAGGCATGGGCGGCGACCGTGCCTGACAGGTCGTCCCACGCAAGCCCGAGCGTAGGTTTCGAGAACGACCACCGACGCTCAACGAGCGCGACGTCCTAATTCTCGCCCTCCCCGTCCCCGCTGAGGCCGTCGTCCCACCAAACCTTGAGGCCGTCCCTCTCACCGCCCAGCACGTTTACCGCATCGTGCGCCAGGTCCTCGCAGATCCGCAGTTGATTCAGTACGGTGACTCCGCGATCCCTCGTGAGGTGTAGTCGACCGCGGGCGAGGTGATGACCACGCGGATGCGGGTGGGGTCGAAGTCGTCGGAGAGTGGTTCGCTCATGTTCCTATTCATGCATGCGGAGGCGCAAGAGTGTAGCCGAGCCCTTGGGTGGGAGAGCGGAAGCGTCAAGCCGCGAGGCCGGAATCCACCACTGAAACTCCGCATAAGGACCGCCATGATTGCCCCGGCGGAAGGCTGGTGACCATCCTGCGCAGCGTGTCGTGGACAAGATCGTGACGCAGCATCGCAGAACAGCAATCCGTGTAGCTGATCTCCATGTCCATCCTGATCTGCTGAAACTTGCCGTTCTTCATCTCGCCCGTTTTGCGGACGAGGGACACAAATTCGTCCTCGCGTTCGAAGGATGGAAGTTCATACAGTAACTTCAGCGTCCTGCCCCGCTCGTCGGTGATTACGTATCCCCAGCCCCGGGACCATGCGTGCTCGAGGGCTACCTTTCCCTTGATGAAGGTATCGAGATGGAGCATCCGGTAGATCGGCTTGCCCTCGACCAGCAGCAGCCTGCCCGATGCGCTCATGAGCAGGATGTCAGGATAATGTACCCTGCGCCTTTCCTTCTCCGTAAAAAACGGAATGGCGAGGGGTTGCTCCATGTACCAGGGAACCTCTCTTGTTGATGCGTCGATCGCGGAGAGCACGGTGTACTCCAGGCCGCTGTCGTAATGCACGTCCCCGTAGCCCTGCCGCATGCTGCGGAACACGCCCTTATTCGAACCATCCTCGTCGAAGTTAATCTCCCTCGCCCGTCCGACGCTCCTCGGAGGGATGCTCGAAAGGATTCTGGGTTCAGCGGGCCAGGCCGCGGACGAGAATATGCACTCCAGGAGCGACAGGCATCGGGCGGCATATGCCTTGCTCCTGCGCTCGGCCCTGAAAGCCCTGCGTTCGGCACGACGTCGCTCACGCCGGAAGTCCCCGATGACTGTCCTGGCCTTTGGCATGAGCTGCCTGTAGCCGATGCCGAGGCTCTTCGCGTTTCCGAGGATACCCACCAGGATCGTCGCCAGAGAAAACGCGGTATCCTCCCTCGCCCGTCCTAACATGAGGTCATACATGTGCAGGGCGGCATCATTGAAGGTCGCGTGACCTGCATTGAGTTCATTCGAGAGCGCCACGAGGAGGGGGGAATGCCTTACTTCCACCCGCATTCGGACGAAGGCCCTTAACTCGAGCTGGCGGATGCGTTCGCGGGAGACCCCGTATATTTCGCCGAGTTCTGTGAGCTTCATCGACGCCCCCGGCAGCAGGCGGTTGGCCGCAATCACCTCCAGCCTGTCGTTCCCCATCCGGTCAATGAGGCCCTCGAGCGAGAGCATGAGGTCTTCCGCCGTGAACGGTGGTAGTTTGGCGTGTACGGGTGGTTGAGTAATGGGTTTGGGATCCTTGTCGCGCCGGACCTCCTCCACAGCGGCCTTGGCGACCCACCAATCTTCATAACCAAGAGGGGGATCGTGTCCGAGGAGGGCGCAGGCCCTGGACAGGTCAGCGAGAGAACGCCGTCCGAAGTTCGCTTCGGCCATGAAGTGCTGGACCGGGTACTTCCCAACCTCCGCGAGAGGAATCCCCATGCGTTTCAGAACGGTCGCGACGCGTGCCGATAGGTATTCCTCAAGGTCGTAGGGTTCACTTTCACTCATTCGCAGGCCCGCCTAAGTCGCGGTAAGCTATACGATCCCGTGTTGAGCGTCGACGGTGCAACACGACCACGGTCCTGTGCGTTGTGGTTCGCGGAAGCGGATCAGAGCGTCCCCTCGCGCACCGGCGGGGTTCTGACCAGGTCGGAATTGTAGCCATCCCCCTTCCCTTGGTCTCGGTATTGACCGATCATCAGAGATCCGTCCGAGCGTACGTCGAAGCTCATCACGTAGTCCCCTTCGACGACCGGCCCCTTGAACTCGACCAAAGGACCGAACGTACTTGGCGTGGCATCGACGATGGTGCGGCCGCCCCACTCGATGCGCTACCCCTTGCCGTCGATGATATTGCTGCCTCCGTCCTTCTCGCACTTGGATCCCGTGATGTCGCTGGGCTTGGCAAAGGGACTCCCGACGCTGTCAGCCACCATACTCCTGATGGGCCGGACGGGCAGCAAAAACGCGTAGCAGTGGATGAAGTACCTTTCGTTCTTGATGTGCTCGTCGCTGAAACGTTCCAGGGCAGCGGTGAGATCGGGGGCTGTGTCGGATCCCGTCGGGTGGAGATCGTGTCCCAGCGAGCGGAGGTCGGCCCGGAGCTGGCGCATTTCCACATCGGTCGGGGGAACTGTATCCCTCGATGAGCGCACGTGCCGGGAGGATCTGCTCGATGCCTGCGTTGACGGGATTCCAGTCGTGAGCCTTGAGCACTCCTCCCGCGATGCCTATGGCCTGCTTGATCCAGCCATCGGCCCCGAGGTCGACCAGAGGTCCGCCTGACATTCCCCTCAGAGCGCAGGGGACACCGTTGATGATTTGGCCGCGCCGCTGCGCATCATTGCTTTTGCGGTAGCGGCAATCTCCGGCGACCAGCGGGAAGTTCGTAAACGTCACGCGATGGTTGCTACCATCTCGCTGTTATTAGCTTCCTGCACCTCAGTGCTGATGACAACCCCGCGGATAGGCATGTGGACGAAGCAGCCTGCGCAGCGCTTCCGGCCGCCGAGCGCGGTCGCAACGGCCTTGGAATAGGATCCGAGCTGCGGCGCATGCTTCTTGGCCCGCTCGTCCCACAGTTCCTGCTTTCCGGGGAAGCTCTTGTGGTCGCCGATGATGAACCAACCCTCGTCCTCTGGCCCATCGATCAGAACATCGATGATGCCCGAAATGACTTGGAGGCCGTCGTAGGCATGGACCGGAACCTCACGGTGGATTTTAGCGGTCGGGTACTGCTTCCTTAGGTGATCCCAGAATTTGTCAGCCGCAGCGATCACGTCGACGGCCGTGATTGCCTTCATGTCCCACCGCTTCAGGATGGCATCGGCTGACGCGACACGCTCCGCGAGGGATTTTGTATCGTCATCCGCAGCAAGGATGGCATGTAATGCCGATCCCAACTCGTCCATCTCCGGATTGCCGACAATGGGCACACCTCCCGAGAGGATCGTATGGCTGAAGGCATACTCGATGCCCTCGTCTGTCGCGGCGCTTGGGCGGATGCGCAAGGGCAGGTGGGTCGCGGCCGGACGCGGAAGCGACACGTAGGGTGCGATCCGTACCGTCTCAACCGCCTCGGTCCCAGCAAAGCGGGCGAAGCGAACCTGATGCTCCCGTCCGTTGGCAACAAGCGGCTGCCCTTCAGAAACGGGAATGGTCACGTGTGGGTTTACCGGGTCGGCAGCGAGGCGCTCCAGCCAAGCTGTTCCCTTGTCGGTGGCGCACAGGACGGCATGGTCTCTGGCACGGGTCACCCCGACGTAGAGGAGGCGCGTTGCCTCTTCATCCGCCTCTCGGATGACCCGGCGACCTGTCTCGGACCCCGGCCAAGTGACGTCGATGCCAACCCCGGCCTTGTGCAATCCGAACGGATACGGCCAGAACCTGATCCATCGGCCCTCCAGGGGGCGGCTCCAGTCGGTGCTTCCATCCGTCGCGATCGTCGGCATGGTCACGGGCCATGTCTTGGGGATGGAATCGAGATCCAGGCAGATCACCACGGGCCATTCGAGGCCCTTGCCCTTGTGATAGGTGAGGACGTTCACCGCATTCGGATTACGAGAACTCGGCCGCATGGCCTTACCGTCCTCGATGGACGTGGCAAGTCCTGCAAGGGTCGCCGGAAGACCCGTGGAACGGCACTTGGTCTCGTACTTGCGGGCAAGGCTCCTCAATTTCTCGAGGCAGTCGAGGCGTTCGATGGTTTTGCCCCAGCGGCAGGCATGCTCGGCAACCCGGGCGGCGATGAGGATTTCGTCGAGGATTTCGCTGGGCGTGAGCTGCAACTGCCTGTCGCGGATATCCTTGAGTTCTTCCGTGAACGGAACGAGGCATTCAAGTGCCTCGTGATCCTTCTGGAGCACGGCGTCGAGCCACGCTGTCGGCTGCTCGATGCCGCCAAGAAGACGGGCGATCTCTGCTAGGGCCAGATAATTCGTGGGGTCCGCGGTCCATCTCAGGGCGGCGAGTGCCAGCTCGACCTCTTCCGTCTCGAACAGCCCCTTCTGTTCGGCCGCGACCTCTATGCCCTTTTGTGCGAGCGCTGCGGTCACCCTGTAGACGTCGTCGTTGTCCCGGCACAGGACCGCGACGTCCCCTGGACGCAACGGGCGTGTCGTGTCCCCGGCGCCGACCGGCCATGCAGACGGGTTCGCCAGCATGTCAGCGACCCCGGCCGCCAAGGCAGCCGACTGCTTGGGCAGGGTGTTGCCGTCCAGGTGCCAGACCGCTACAGGGGAGGACACATCGGGATCGGCTGGTCGGCGGACCTTCTCGTACGTGCTCTCGGATTCGGGCAATCCCATCCTGACGAAGGCAGGGACGAACATGTCGTTCACGAGTTCGATGATCCCGGGGCGGCTCCTGAACGACTCAGACAGGATGCCACGTGTGCCGCCCGTCTTCTCGGCTACCTCCAGCGAGGCGGACATGGTCAGGATGGGATCGGTCCCACGGAAGCTGTAGATAGCCTGCTTGGGATCGCCGACCCAGACGCTCCTGGGAGCGATGCGAGCCAGTGCGAGGAAGAGGGCAACCTGGATCGGACTGCTATCCTGGTACTCATCCACGTAAACGAGCCCGATCCGCTCCCGCAGCCGTTCCTTGAACTCCGGCTTGCGCAGGATTTCGAGGGCGAGGCAGAGCTGGTCGGGAAAGTCGATCAGGCCGTGCTCCCGCTTGTAGGCCGCATATGCCTGCATCACCTCAGCGGCACATTCGAAAACGGCCTCGATGTAGCGCTCCATGTCGCTTCGAAGGGCGGGGTGCCTCGGGAAGACGCCGGCGGCACCCTTCACGTCGCGGAAGACTGCCTTCTCTGCATCCTTGGTTCCGTGCTTCAATTTCGAGAGTCTGACCCAATCCGGCCAGCAGATTCTCTCCCCGCGGTCCAGTCTGCCGAGATGCTTCTCGATATCGGCGAGGGAGTCCTTCCCGTCCTTGGTCAGCTTGACGCCGTCCGAGCTCCTGACCGCTTCCACCATCGCATCACGCAGGTCCCCGTCCCATGTGTCCGGTGCCTCGTGATCTTCCGGAAGGGTCATGAATTCGGAGAGCGCCTCGATCGACTTCCGGGCGGATACGCCCAAGTCGCCTGCCCCGAGACCGTTCTCGTCAGCCTTCTCAATGATGCAGGCAACGTGCTTGCGCCAGTCGCCCTTGTCCTTGAGCTCACCCAACCCGAGGGCTTCCCATAGCTTCAGGATGTTCGGTGCATGCCTGGCGAATACGGGATCGGCGGCCAGCCGGATCAACTCGTCCCGCTCCTCTGCCGCGATGACCTGGTTGGTGGGGGACCGGCCGAGGTCGATCGCGAACTCACTCACGATCCTGCCGCAGACGCTGTTGATGGTCCCGACCATCGCGCTCAACAGCCGGACCGCCTCCGGCCCGCGTCCCTGCTTGACGAGCTCGGCCCTCGCCCTCTCCATCAGCTCGTCGGCCGCCTTGACCGTAAAGGTCGTGGCAAGGATCGTCTCGGGTTCGACCGACTTCATGTCCTCAGCGATGAGACCGACGATCTTGGTTGTCTTGCCCGTTCCTGCGGAGGCGATGTTGGTATCGACGCGATTTGTCATGCTGGCATCCTCAGGCGGTTTGGCTGACGCGGCACAGCCCGTCGTAATCGCAATATTCGCAGGGGTTTGACTTCTTCGGGGGAACGAGGACGAGGTCGTCCGGCATGGGTGCCCCATCCAATCCGGTCGAAGCCGCCACGCCCGAAACCGTCATGTCGCGCCATGAACGGTGCATCCCGGCAACCGCGGACCAAGTGTCGGCGAGATTGCGGTCGGTCCTTACGGGATCGCCTGCCAGAGGTGAGTTCTCCTCGGCCAGCAAGGTTCCCTGACCGAGCATGAAGTACGCGGCGGGAAGGGTGCGCCCGGGTTCCACGGCATTGCTGTAGGCGGAGATCTGTATCGCCCTGCCGTCCTTGATCTCCCGCCGACGTCGGGTGTCGCTCTTCGTCCACTTGAAGTCGATGACACCTGTCCCGTGGATCGCATGGGTGGTCCGGAGGTCGGTATATCCCTTGATGCGAAGTCCATCCCCGAAATCGTGGATGACCTCCATCTCTGTCCCGACGATTTCCCATCCGTCGGCAGACAGGATGTCCGCAAGGATCTCCATCGCCTTGGGGATGCGCTGTCGTGCGGAAATGAGGTCGTTCGCCCCTCCAGCCTTCAGGAGGGGAGCTGCAATCTGCTCTACGATCCTATCGAAGACGGCCTCGGCCTTCCGTCTCGCATCCTTCCCCGGCGGTACGGGACCGGGAAGGAAGACCTCCTGTGCGATGGCGTGGGCGACGTTGCCGATCAGGCGCCTGGAATCGGGAATGCCACGGATGCGGCCGGCATCGAGTTTCGCTACGTGTTTGAGGAGCCACTTGAGATGGCAGCTCGCCAGTGTTTCCAGTGATGTCGGGCTCTCGACCAGTTCGGCAAGAAGATCGGGGATGGCGGGAACCGTCCAGCTCACCTGCTGGACGGGTGTTGCCCGCGGGGTACCCGCCTGACGGTTGATCGTGCGCGCCGCGAGCTGGTGGACCTCGTACTCCTGAACGGCTTCGGCCTTGGCTTCGATCAGGTTCCTTCGCTTCTCGTGGTCAAACAGGGGCGCGAGCAGGTGGGCGAAGGGATGGCTCCCGACTTCCTCACCTGCGATGACGGCCGGGCGGACGAACATGATGCCTTCGGATGCGGCCAGGGCCGCGTTCGTCCAATACGAGGTCTGCCGCCGTGCAGCCTCGGATGGCCTTTCAGGGCAGCACCCGACGGCCTCGAGGGCGGCAAGTTCGGAGCGGTACCAGGGGAAGGGCGGAGCGGCAGGCTCATGCCCTGCGAAGTTCCACCACACGACCCGCTTGACTGGGCCACACAGAGCCCCCGGCGTCCCGATGGCCCGCAGCCTCGAGGCCTCTGCCCGATGCTCGGGGTTGCCGAGACCTTCCGCGATCGAGGCATCGATCATCTGCTCGATCTGGCGCTTGGAGACGGGCGACTCGTTGAGCTTGTTGAGGGCTTCCGACAAGGCCTTCGCCGCACCGACCACGCACATGAGGAGGGGGTCGCGATCCTCGCCTGCAAGAGTCGCCGCCCAAGTCTTGACCCTGTCAGCGATCTCCTTGGCCTCGTTGGAGGGCATGGAGTGGTCGAACCGGGCGATCTGTTTCGCATCCGCCCACGCCTTGACCCCGTCAAGCAGCTTTGCCGTCTTTCTCTTGTCTCCCTCGCCCTTTTCCAGTGCCCATTCCTCGATCAGGGCCCATGCGCGCTTCCATTCACGGCCGTCGATACCAGGCTCCGAGGAGACGGCACGCGCGAGAATCCCGGCTGGCTTGCGCCGCATGGGTGGATTGGGAAGGGTCAGAAGGGAGAGAAACCGATCCGCATCGAAGGGCTTCCACACCGTCGCGAAGGCGAGGGTCAGGACCTGCAATGCCCCCCTGAAGGGCGAGGCTGACGACACACCCAGCACAGGTTGGCTCAAGCGAGCGAGGACGAGATCCAGCATCGCCGTGGAACCGTCCTGGGCGATGACGACGGTGTGTCCCGTACCGCCGTCCATGTCGCAGGCGACCCACTCGGCAACAGCCTCGGCCGCCGAGATCTCGGATGCCGATTTCAGCATCAGGACGCTGGCATCGCCCTCGAGTGGCAGCAGGGTTCCTTGCTTGAGAAAGACGTGGAGACGGCCGAGATCGGACGAGGCCTCCACGGGAGACTGGATGGCTTTCTGTCGGACCTTCGTTCCGCCTTCGGCCAGGAGTTCCGCGAGACGCCTCCAGCCGGGCGGGAGGTGCTCGATGGGTTCAACCGTCTCTAACTTCTCGATGGCGACACGCCCCCCGGCCTCCAGGCGTCTCATCACGGCACGCAGGCGATCCGCGCGTCCCAGGGGCATCAGCTCGAGGGCGGCTTCGGCCGCCGCCATGTCGGAAAGGCGTTCCGGAGGGTTGGCGATGCTCCCCGGGTGCCAGCCCGCCTCCACGAGGGCATCACGCCATGACAGGATGAGGCGGGCCGTCGAGAAGGGGTCAGCCGCGAGGGACGCGCTCCAGAACCTGCTGCTGCCCTTGCATGCCTCTTGCAGCTTCTTCTGCCAGGCGGTGATGCGGACCACAGGGGTCACGGGAGGCCCGCTCAGCCCCAGCTTGGTCTCGAGGATCGTAAGGAGACCAAGTGGACCGACGACGCATCCGTCGAGGATGCCGTCCTCGTCGCCAGGAAAGTCAGGATATGCGGATCCATCCGCCATCATGCCGAAGATGATGTGCATCGAAGCCCCAGGAAACAGCCAAGCGTGGCATAAGAGACGCCTCTTCATGCGTGGGCAAGGAGAACAAGGGATTACATTCCCGCTGCGTGGATTGTGGGGATAAGCGACAAGCTCCAGGAGAGAGCATCTTGCCTCAGGAGGCGCTCAGGATTCGCTAAAGGATCTGTGGGGCGGCATAATCCATTCGACGCCTAAGATAAGGACATGGGTCGCCGACCTGTGCGATGTGGATGGCCGACAAAGGGTTGGCCTGAGCCATCCTCAATCATCGCGGCTGTGCCAGAGAGCCTCGCATCTCCTTCCAGGATTTGACCTTGTTGCCCTCAATCTTCCCAAGCGCCCGTTCGATGGCAGCCGATCCGAGGGTCAAGGCCGACCTAATCCTGTCATCCACCGATGATAGGGTTAAACGCCAAGGGCATGTTGAGGGTCCGCAATGCCGTGGTGACGATTCCACACCCCCGAACAGTTCCTTCGAGGTTGCGCCGAACGTGCCCGTCTTCCAAGCTCCTCTGACCCTGCGCTCCGAGGAAAGTTAAGAAGGATCCCGTAAAATTGCACCCGCGAAAGCGACCTAGAACATGAACGACGGCCGACACAGAACCGTGAAAACAATCTGCATTCGGTAGCAAAAGCCACCAGACTTGATTGAACTCATCCGGTTACTTCCGACTCCATTTCTGGGCACTCTGGGTGCGCCGTGCTGACCATTCCAACGTTCACGAGCGCATCAAGCCAAAAGTCCTCGAGGAGTTGCGCCGGAAGCACGGGCCGGGTTTCGCTACGGCATGTGCGTCAAGCTGTCAGTCGGCTACCGCGCCCTCCCGATCTACTGGGCTTTCCTCAAGCAGATGTACGGTATCGACCAGCCGCGCGCTCCCGGCCGGGAACTCGTGGTCTACTGGGAGGGGGGAAAGCTGGCCACGAGCCATTCCGAAGGGGCTTAGCGAACTGCCATCTGCTCCGCATTGCCCCTAAGTAGGTAATTGTTCACAACGACGGGGTGTGCGACAGTGGCCGTCCTCCCAGGGATGCGTCCAATCATTGGGGATCGGCCATGAAGAACCTCCCCCTTGGCCTGCTTGCATTGCTTCTGTTCGGTGCGATGCCCGGTGTCACGAATGCCGCCGATGGCTGTCGCATTCCGAGGAGATGCGACCACGTTTGGGTCGCCGCGCAGGACGTCGGTGTGCCCCCTCGTCATTCTCGGATATTTCCCCTGCAAAGGATGCGAGGCATATCCGGCATGGAGACCGCCTGGTCTCGAACACGAGCATAAACATCAGGAAAGGTCCGGGCGACTTCTCGAGCATTGTCGACGTCCTTCCGAAAGGAAGCGCGGTTCTGATCGAGGATATAAAGCTCCTCCAGACGAGAAAGAGGCCGCAATTCTGGCTGAAGATATCGATCGATAGGAACCCCATCATCCCTCCCGGCGCGGGTGCGGCGAACGCACCGACTCCCACCGACGAGCTCGCGACGCTGTCCGCCAAGGCACAAGCTATCGTAAGCTGCTACGTGAAACTGTCGGAGGGACAGAGAACGCCCACCATCAGGGAGGTCAACGACTGCTCGGGATATTGGGTCACACCTCGCGCATTGCTTCGTTGCAGCATCGGCGCGGCGTGTCCCGCCCTCCCCAACCCGATCGACGGCCTTGCGACATTCGAGACGTACCTGGCTTCCGCCAACCTGACGAAGGACAGCCCCCTAAAGCTGAATGCCAAGGACATCCCGCGTCGGCCGTACGCCGCTCGCATGAATAGCTGCCGGCAGGGAAGGACAGAGGCCGAATTCATCGAATGCTCGGCGACGGAGGTCGTAGAGAACTACTCCAAGGTTGTTGACTGCGCGAGGAAATTGACAGTCGGCGAACAGCTTGCCTGCCACGTGGGCAACATTCCCGATGCCAATCTGGTCAAGCTCACCGCCTGTCTCGGCGGGGGCAAGCCGTCGCCCGACAAGATCGTCCAATGCATCACGACGCCGGAGATCGAGGAGCAAGTGACGAACCTGCGGAATTGCGTGGTCAAAGCGGGCAATCTCAATGCTTCCCGGGACTGCGTGCTGGTGAACCTCCCGACCCAGCAGCGGGAAATGGCTCGGTGCATGTCGGGGGCGAACGCCTCGCGTTCACCGATCGAGTGTCTTGCGCAATACTCGCCGGAGATGGCCCGCGCAGGCAGGGTCGCCGAGTGCCTTGGCAAGTCCGGGGTGGAGCGAACACGTTGTCTCGAATCCGTGCCAGGAATGCCGCCTGCCGTGCAAACCGCGTCCTGCCTCCTTGGGCCGGAAGAGGCCCGACTTAGCTGCCTTATGGGGAACACTCCCGAGGCACGGACAATCCAGGCAGTCTCCAAGTGCCTCGCCAATGGACGCAGCACCCACGAGATGCTCGCGAATTGCACGGGCGACCTGGTCCCCGACGCGAAAACCAGGGAAACCATGTCCTGCGTCATCAAGGGGGGCGGAGAGAAGTCCCAGATAGCGAGGTGTGCGATCATCGCGGGCATGCCACCGGAAACGATGCGACTCGTGGCGTGCACGAGCAGCGGCAGCCCAATCTCGTTCTTCGGTTGCGCGGTCGGGCCGGCCATGAACGAGGAGTGGCGGATCGCCCTGGAATGCGCCGAGACCTCCGGCGGAGAATCCGTCAGCTTCATAGGCTGCACGGGTGGTCGACTGACGCTCATGGAACTCACTAAGTGTTTCACGGGAGGGGATTGCTTCGGCCCGAACAACACGATCGTCGTCGCAGTCAGGAATGCTTACAACGACCTGCTGCACGGGCCAGGGGCCAACAACGACCTCAAAGCTTTCGTCGACAACCTGGCGCAAATCACCGGAGGTCCGAACTCCGTCGTGAATGACCCCGGCCAGATATTCGGCGGCCCAAATTCCGTGTTCAACAACCCAAGGCAGCTATTCGGAGGAGACGGGTCCGTCTTCAACGATCCCGGACAGGTGTTTGACCCACGGCGTTGGCGTTGGTGATACGTTCGATCCCGACAGGTACCTGGCAGTGGGCCTACACACCGACTGTTGCCTGCTGGAATAGCGCCATCATCGGTAACGTTCCTCCATACACGGATCGCCCCGGCCGTGGTAGCCGTCGACCTTCCCTGTCGTACTTGATGGGACGGTAGATCAGGCTGCAATGAAGGGTTGGACACATGGTACCTTCAAGCGCCGTTCCTTTTGCTACCGAATGCCGGAGGGATCAATCGTTCACCCACCCGCCGGAAGGTGACAGGCTCAATCCGTCGCCGAGATAGACGTTGCCTCCGCTCCCTCCGAGGAGATCGTACATCGTGCCCTCGAAGCTCCGTTCCCCGGGGCCTGGAATCCGGTGGTCCTTCCTGCCCGTGCCGAAGAACGACATGTACTTGGTGTAGTCGCTCCTGTTCTCCCTGAACGCGTCGGAAAAGGCGATAATCTGTTCAAGCCCATTGACCTTGTTGTGAGACAGGTCGTTCCGGACGAACTCTCCGACGCTGGGGGCATAGCTGATGGGTGAGTTCGGCATCACGTTCCGGCCGGCTTCCCTCGGGAGCATCTGAATGTCAGCGCCATTCTTCCGGAAGAAGATGTTCGCGGTCCTGCTGGTGTTCGTGTGCGTGTAAGCGATCCTGGCGACGGTGCCCTTCGGCTTTCGGGGAATCCATCCCGTCCGGTACAGGTGGGCGTGAACCTCTTCAGGTCTCCAAATCCCCTTGGTAATGGGGGAGTTGGGGGGCAGGATGATTCCGTCGGGTCCGAATTGAGCCTCGGATGCCAGGCATTCGATGCCGTTTTGGCAGTCCCAGTTCAGGAATTCGACGCTCCTGACACTTGCCCACTTCAGCGCGCCGCCTCTGGTGACCATGCGGACCACGACCGCATCACCGACCTTGACGTCCGTCCGCAGGCAACAGACGGGGTACTGGGCCTCGCTCCCCTCGAAAGCGACGTAGGCAATGATGTAGCTCAATTCGACCACCGCGAATGACGAAGTTGATACCTCCCTAGGACATTTTTCGTCCGAGCCCAAGTGCCCATCCGATACGTGTCCGCTCAGAATTTTGACAACGCATGTAAGCCGATAGGGTTAGCTCGAACATTTTGAACGTGAACTGCCCACGCTGCGCACTCGAAGGCGTATTCCTCCGATGATGGCACCAACACCAACTTGGTCGAGAGCTTCTTCAGCGGCATCCAGCGGGCCTATGTGGGCGTCCACCACCGCTTCTGGACCCGGTATCTGGACTGGTAGGTCGCCGACCCCGCGTGGAGGGAAGACACGCGGCAGATGAGCAATGGTCGGCTGACCCGCTCCATGCTCTCACAGGCGCTCCGGAGGCCAACGTCTCGGTACCTGTGCGGCTACTGGCAGGGCAACAAGCCACCGGACCTGATCTGGGAAGGCGACCCGGCGGCTCCTCGCAACGCTGCGATCTCCCAAAGCTTCTTGCGTCCGTCGACAGTACCGACCTGACGAACGCGATTGCGCTTCACCAGGGAGTTCAGGCACGTCGAGACATGCGTGACGAAACGGCCAAGCGCCGGGTCATCGGCCGCAACCCCGTGCTTGGCGGCATCCGGCTCGTGCACTCGGCCGATGACAGAGGCTCCCCGGCCTCGCGCAGCGCCTCAAGGATTGCCTGGGTCTTATTGAGATGTTTCAGTTCGGTTGGGAGCGGGATCGCTTGCCTGGATTGCTTGTGCCCCATCCTCGAGGTCGGGTTCCGCACATGCGCCGGGTCGTAGATTGCGATCACCTGATCGATGGCGGATACCTGCTTCTTGATGGTTTCGATCTTGAGTACGAGCTCATCGACTTCGCCAAGCAGCTCGGCGCGTTTTCCCTTCAGTTCCTCTTCAACGCTCACGTTGTCCCGCTCCAGAAATGGAGCCGGAAGCTACCGGAAAGGCCCAATCAAGTCTGGTGATTCTTGCTACCGAATGCCGAAAACAATCCACGAGGCGAATGCGAAATTCGGCTACTACTAGGGCAATGAGCAGAACTGGGCGACGCCTCAGGTGGAAAGAGGCGCAATTACATGTGGTCCAGGGGCTTTCGGATTCCTACGATACTTGTAGGCCAAGTCCTCAACAGCCTCCTTCAGGGTCCGCGCGCCGATCTCGTTCCATGCGCCCACTACATGGTAGCCTCCGAAGCAATCAGCCTTGCGGGTCAGCCACCCCATGCGGCCCCGAGGGGCAACAACCGCGTGCTGCCAGTAGACCCGTTCGAATGCCACTCCGATCTCCTTACCATCGACGAACACGACTTCCCAGTTGCCGTCGCGGCGCACCGCAAAGACCATTCCGTTAAGATCAACCATCGTGCGAAGCTTGCTCATGATCCTCACTCCCGCTTCTCGTTTTCTCGAGTGTCAGCGCTTGCTGACAAGCGAAGGATGCGCGGTACGGCGGAGCCGTACAAGCGACCGAAGTCTCTTAAATTCGAAAGGACTCCTCATTCTGTTGACGCATCCTCTGAAATGCTGGCCGAAATCGTCCAGGATTTTTCGTCACCCTGCCGGGGATAGGACGCCGGCGATTCCTTCGCCGGTGCAGGCTATTCCAAGGCCCTCTCAATCCAGACGAATCGATGAGTTCCTGCATGACCTCCTGCCAGTGCTCATGCAGCTCATGCCAAAGCCGGCAGCGATCGTCGACCACCAAGATCGCCCACTCGGAAGCGATGTTGTCTTCTTGAACCCCTTCCTGACTTCAGGCGGCTTTTCTGCGATTACAGCATCGACATCAACGAGGATGCCCGTGTCCGTGATGATGTATTCGAGCACGGCCTCGGGTGTGCTCGACAGGATGTGGTGCGGACGAAGTGCGAGCTAAAAGATTTTCTCAATCGTATTTGCCCTCATGTGTACCTCCTAAGAAATGCCGGCTTTACGAATACCCGCTCGACGGAACCGGATTCCTCGAGGGAAAACCAGTCGATTGCAACGCCTTCATCGCGCAGGTGGCGCACGATCTCGCCGAGCTGGAGATGCGCACGCTCGCGCCATGCAGCCCGCATCGCGGCGATCACCTTCTCCGGCGGACGTCGCGACCGTGCGCCGTCGGACACGTATTGATGCACGGTCCCGATTTGGCGGCCGATGATCGCCGCGACCTCGGCGGCTGGCAGTCTGAGCCGTCCGTACAGCCTCTGGAATTCTGTTTTCCTGTTCATCGTGCCCCCCGTTCCAGCCGCTGACATGGTGCGGCTGTACGAATGGTGCGTACGCCGGCGCGAGATGCACAACCCGCCGGCCATTTGTGCATATCACCCGTACAGACAACCCTCTCTATGTCGGCGGCGGCGTCGACAAGGAACCGACAAACGGGGAACGCTGACATGAGGAAGCTGATCACTAGAATTCTCACTCTCTTGGGCGCATGCGTGCCTGTCATGAAATGGTGCGGACGCACGGGCGCATGGATCGTAGACAAGTCGGTGAGGGGCGCACTTCTGGGTACGGCAACGGTAGTCGAGACTACAGCCAGAGCTACGGCTGCCACGCTCAAGTGGAGTGGTGACATCCTCGGGAAGACGTCATCGATCCCCGGCAAAGTGCTCGGCGGCCTGTTATCCGGTGGCGGAACCAATATTCCCGTTCCCGCACAAGGCGCTGACGAGGCCCAGCATGAGCGTCGCATTCGCGCCGTCGAGGGAGCCGCCCTTGCGCTGCGCAGGCAGCCTCTCCTGAGCAAGCCGAAGTCCACCCTCGCGGCGCCGTTCGAGATCATTGGCGAGGTCGTGCATGAGTACGCGTCCGCAGATCCCCATGCGCGACTGGAGATCGATTTGGACATGCTGCCGCCGTACATCCGCTCGTGGCTCGTGGCGAGATCTGAGAAGGAACTCCAGCGGCTCGCGGCCGTGGGACCGACGGCATGCGGCGAGTTCGCATCCGGACGGAGGCGGATCGTAGGGGTCGAGAAGCCAGATGCGGTCATCGAGGCTGAGCGCGTGCTCGCTCAGTCCTCGGCGGCTCCGTACCTGGCGAACGCTCCGGAGGAGCACAAGGACAGCGCCCTCACTTCGATGGGCTACACTGAGATCATCGCCGACCGGATCGCTCGATCGAAGGGACTTGTCCCCGCATACGTGCCGCAGTCCTGATCAACAACAGGTGCGAAACGGCGAAGGGCCGAGAATGATCCCGGCCCTTTTGATTCCGAAGAATGCGACTTCCTTATTGGCGAGCGGCGAGCGCTTCATCACGATATTGAATCGCACGCCGCAAAATTGCGTTCTCCTGCTCCAGCTCGGCGACGAGCTGGATCGCGGCGATAGCGACCTCGGTCATGCGGTCCGCGCTACCACGGGCCGAAGCGAGGGCACCGCTCCAGGCGCCAAGGACAGCGGCGTCGCGGTTGCTCTGGGCGGTCTCGGCGACGTTCCACGCGGCCGAGAACAAAGCGTCCGTAAGTCCTACAGCGAGGAAACCAGCGGTGGCGTGCGGACCCAACATGATGAACTCCCTTCGTCCTGCTCAATACATGAACATTACTTAAGGTTCCATCAAGTTTCAAGCTCCCTTTTTCTTGCCCACAAAAGAACAGCTCAGCAATCTACAGGGCATTTTATATGATAGTATCTAAAACAATACTTGTTTTAGGTCGCCTGCGATACAGATACCAGATCGGCCTTCCGCGATTCCTTGAGCGAAAGGAGCGCGTGCTCGCTCCACCAGCTTTCGACGAGGCTACCGTCAGCAGTGACGTACCTGAGCAAGTAATGGCCCACCGACTCGGCGTACTCGGCGCGGACGATCACGAGCCCCCCTCACCGGAGAGCAGGACGACACGCTCGCTCAGCCCGTAGGTGAACTCCGTGGGCTTGGCGCGATCCTGGCGCTCCTGCACGGCCGTTTCCCCAACGACGCTCAGGCGGCATCGACAGTGCCAACGAGGGCTTCCAGTGCGTTGGTTCGATTGCTGTCTTCCATGGTCATGCTTGCCTCCCAACCGGACAATTCGGCATCCGATGGTGAGATCGCCTGCGCGTCTCCTGCAACACTCTAATTAGCGATCTTCTTCAGGCAGCGCGGGCACGCGACGTCCGCATCGAGCGCCGTCGACCAGGAACCACCTTGCCCCGGGGCGGCTCCGCAAGCAGCCCGCCATTGCCCCTTTGCGATCGCATGCACGGTCCGAGCGCTGGCACCCTTGATCCGATGGGAGGTGGCAAAGTTGCCGTCAGCTAGCGTGTGATGAGGTAGGCGGGCAAGAGCCTCACGTCGTTCCTGGAGGGGAGCGACGCGCTCCTCAAATGCCTTCACTGGATCATGCTCCGTGATTGATCCCCAGTCCAAATCCATGCCGCCCTCCCGTTGCAGAGGCCAATCCTCGTGCCGCCGGCGCGGGAATTGCAACGGCCTTACCGGAGGATGGGGCCGTAGTACGTCGTGAGAGTTCCGCCTGCGAATCCATCAGGCAGCCTCTGGACCTCGCCGCCCTTCGCCTCGAAGCCTTAGTCGAGCGCAGCCAACTCGTGCTTGGTGACAGGCGGCAGGGGGTGGCTGGCTTGCCGTCCTCGTCGAGCCGCGGCTTGGGAAAGAAGTGAGCGGAGGGATTTCGATCGGCTGCGCGGCCATGGATGCCTCCAGATTGGTTTGGAGTTTCATTGTTGCATCGCCGGCGGAATTGGAGTGAGGGGTCGTCTGGAATCTTGCGCCCGACGGTTCCACGGTCAGGGTGTCCCCGTTCCCCCCGGGGCGTCCGCCATCATATGTCCTCTCCTCGCGCCGATGCTCCCTTTTTAGGGAAATCGGTGTCCCACATTTAATGAGCTGTGGATTTCCGCTATGTGATATGTAGGTGATACGAAAACCCGAGCTTCGGCGCTTAGAACAGCGGACCGAAATCAGAAATGGCCTAAAACGAGGGTTTTCACGGGACAGCCCCAAGGCAGAACAGCGGACTCTGACTCCGTTAGTCTTGGTTCGAATCCAGGTCCCCCAGCCACCCTGCTCTTTCAGAGCTTAGCGCCATCCCCTCTCCCGCAGGTTCGAACCCTCCATCAGGGCATGTCCGCGACACCCCCGCCATCCGCAATGTGGCGGTTAGCGCCTGATCGGGAATGCTGCTTCGAAAACCTGTCTAGTTGGCGTAAACGGGCTCGAACGTGCTCTTGAGCGGGTGCGGGTTCCAGTCCCCGTTCGAGGCCGGTGCGGCCTGCGCTGGAGCCGACCAGCGCCGCTCGAACTTTTGGGCGATTTCCTGATCCCTGAACCCCATCAGGCCAAAGCCGGAGCGAATCTGGAAGAAGTCGTAAGGCGCACCCTCGTCCTCGAGCCAGCGAACGACCTGAAGCTTGAGCGCTCTCTTGCTTCCGTTCCAGACGTCCCAGTCATTGACCAGGAAAACGAAGGGCCAGAGCTTGGCATAGGCCTCAACCTCGTAGCAGGTCGCCGTCGCCAGCTCCTCGTCACGTGTGGCGGCCGTCACAGCCTCTTTGATCTTCTCCAGCTCCATCACTGCCTCGTCTCACGTTCGTGATCCACCATGGCACGGCTCGAATCGGGGATCGCCGCCGCACGGTCACGGGTATACCTCACCTGGGGTAAACGATAGGTCATTTGGACAGTTCCAAAGGGATACCGCTTGAAAGAAGATGCACCTGCGCTAACCGCAATGCCCCAGCTTTCCTGATCTGTCCGTCAGCACTTAGCCCGAAACATGGCCGACCACGTGCAAAGGTGCGTCATCCTGACGCCGGGCTCGGCAGAACGCCGCCCTGCGGCGTCGGATTGGATGGCTGAGGTAAGAACGACCGATCTTCGACGCCCCAAACAGCCGGTCCGAGAAAGCGGAACATCAGTCGTTAGTCGCGTATGGAACGAGGTTGACGCCGGGTCGCCCTGCCCCACCTAGACCCTCCTGTGTTCATCTCATCGAGAGCTGGCTGTGATCAGGCGAGTGCTGAATCGCAAAGCGGTGCCCGACGACCCTGTCGACAGGGGCCTGATGGCGACGGCCCTCGTGGCCGCGTTGACGGCATTCCTGATCTGCTGCCAGCTGCCCTGAAGCCTGACTGCCCCTCGCACGCAGCCTCGAGGCTTCATTTATTCCCATCTTAGGACGACGCAAAGGTAGATATCCTTTTGCCCTAGCCCTACCGCTGAGACGTTAGGGGCCGGAAGCGGTTATTCCTCATGAAGTGAGCCGATACTCGCAACATGAGCACCGATATGCGTTTTTCAGCTTTGTATGTCTTTGCCGCAGCAACCCTCTTCTGTGGAAGTGCTTTCGCTCAGACGGGAGGATGGGCCTCTACCCCGGAAGGGAGAGCGCGCTGGTTCGCGTGCTACAAGGAGACCCGGCTAATCCATCGAACCAAGAACAAGTCCAGCCAGGACTACAGGCGGATCATCAAGGAAGCCCGCCGCGAGCACATGCGGGACTGCATGACGCGGGCCGAGCCTCCGGCACCGATGCCGGTCGTGGTTCGCCCGGGCAAGGATCCCGAGACGGCGGTATCCAGCTGGGCCAGCAACAACTAGGTTCTTACAGGGGCCGTGCTGCATCGTGCCGGGCGGCCCCTGAACGTCGGCATCCGCTTAGCGCATGCCTATTTGCGCAAATGCGTGGATCGGATACTCAGGCTCGGCGTTCCCGTCCTGTACGGGCGCCTCAGGAGTTTCGATGCTCATTCCCTGGATGAAGCTTGCCACAGACACCACGATGCTCGCCGCCGAGGCTCAGCTGGTGATCTGGACCCGCCTGTCGCAGGCCGCCATGGGCCAGGGATCTCCTACGGAGAACCTGCTCATGGTGACGGAGAAGATCACGGCCTTTACCGAGGCCGCAGCGATCATCGCGGCGGGCGGCTCTGCCCATAAGGTCGTCAAGGGATATCGCAAGAAGGTTCGCGCCAACGCCAAGCGCCTGAGGCGCTAGCGACTCCGACCTCCTCCCCATGCCGCGCCGCGAGGCAAGCTTGCGACGGGAGGGCTCGCCACAGGCGCACCGCCGCCCCCGAACTGCGGCTCAGGTCCAATTTAGCCCTCTCCTTTCGAAGAGTTGCGACACTTTGCGCAACGGCAGGCATAGCGCCATCCAGGCGCGCTCCGCGACCGGCTCAACTTCTGGAAAATGCCCGCGAGCGCGCAGATGGATGGGACGAAAATCCGTGCAACAGAAAGGTTTAGGCTTGCCGTCGCCAGGCCGAATCCGACGAAAGGCTAAGCTTAAGCGGCCCGCATCTCGCACTCGGGCGCAAGCTTGACCTTTGAAGTCTACGTAATTTCCACTATTCCATTTGCACGGGAAATCCGCCTATAGATTTCCTTATTGAAAGACGTTGATTATACGAACGTTCACCAAGCATATTTTCAACAGACTACCGTGCTGCGGGGGGCAGGCACGGTTCAAGCCGCGAACCAGCATAACAGCTGGGCGCGGCTTTTCTTTTTGGAGCTGGTGGAGACCTCTGCGTTACCTCGAACGGAAGAGCGCCAGCGCATTCTCGAGCCGCCGCCAGTCCGCCGGCAATCCGGGCAATCCGAACCTCAGAAGGGCCGGATCGGCCTGGAAGCGGCGCACCCAGATGCCATGCTCTCCGAGATGCCGGAAAAGATCGGGCGCATGGCGGCTCGGCAGCAGGCGATAGAGGATCGTGCCGCAAAGAGGTGTCTCGGCGACAGGTTTCAAAAGCGCATCCAGACGGCGGGCATCGGCAGCCCGGGCGGCCCGGGCCGCATCGAGCCACCTCCGGTCGCGGAGAGCCTTGCGGCCTATCGCGACGGCGGGTCCCGAGACGGCCCAGGGGCCGAGCGTCGATCTTAAGCTCGCGGCAATTGCACGGGACGCCACCGCGAATCCGATCCGAATGCCCGCAAGCCCATAGGTCTTGCCGAAGGAACGCAGGACAATCGCGTTGCACGGGAGCGCAGGCACAAGGCTCTCGCGCGGATCGAAATCGGCGAAGGCTTCGTCCACCACGAGCCAGCCGCCTCGTGCGCGCAGTTCCTCGGCGAGGCGAAGCAGGGCCTCGCGGTCGATGAGACGGCCGTCGGGATTGTTGGGGTTGACCACGATTGCCACATCGGCGCCGCCGAGCTGGCCTTGAGCCTCGGCCTCCACCACCTCATGCCCGGCCTTGCGCCAGGCATGGGCATGCTCCGCATAGGTCGGCCCGAGAACGGCCACGCGGGACCGCGCGCGCAGATGCGGGAGCAGGCTGATCAGAACCTGCGTTCCGGGCGCCGCAACCACCATGGCGGCATCAGTCGCTCCATAGGCCTCGGCGGCGGCGGTTTCGAGATCCCGGTGATCGGCAGGCGACGGCAGCCGCTCGAACAGGGAGGCTGGCAAGGGAGGCACCGGATAGGCTATGGGGTTGATCCCCGTCGACAGGTCGATCCACGGCTCGGGCGCCCGCGGAAACAGCCGCCGGGCCTCGTCCAGATCGCCCCCGTGCCAGATCCGCGCCTCACTCATCCCGTTCACCCATGGCCCTCTCCGACAGCCTGCTGATCTTAAGCCTCGCCCTCGCAATCGAGGCGGCTGTCGGCTATCCCAACCGCCTTTACACGGCGATCGGCCATCCCGTCACCTGGATCGGACGGCTGATCAAGAGGTTGGACGGAAGCCTGAACCGGGAGGACTGGTCCTTCCGGCAACGGCGCGGCGCCGGCATCCTGGCCCTGCTGGCTCTCCTCACCGTGACGGGGCTGACGGCCTGGGCGTTGAGTGCGCTCCTCCAGCCGTTCGATCTCATCGGCATTCTTCTCCTGGCGATCCTCGCCAGCAGCCTCATCGCCCAGCGCAGCCTGCACGAGCATGTGGCAGCCGTGTCGAAAGGTCTGCACGAGGGCGGGATTGATGGTGGCCGCGCCGCCGTCTCGATGATCGTCGGACGCAATCCGCAGAGCCTCGACGAGGCGGGCGTCTCCCGCGCGGCCATCGAGAGCCTGGCGGAGAATTTCTCCGACGGCATCGTGGCGCCCGCCTTCTGGCTCGGGCTCGGCGGCCTGCCGGGCGCGGTGCTCTACAAGGCCGCGAACACCGCCGACAGCATGATCGGCCACCGCACCCCACGGCACGAGGCTTTCGGGTGGGCGGCGGCGCGCTTCGACGATCTCGTGAACCTGCCTGCCTCGCGCCTCACGGCCCTTCTCATCATCATGGCGGCAGCGCTGCATCGGGGAGCATCGGCGCCGGGCGCATGGCAGGCCGTCCGCCGTGATGCTGCACATCACCGCTCGCCCAATGCGGGCTGGCCCGAGGCTGCGATGGCGGGAGCGCTGGGCCTGCGCCTGGCAGGACCGCGCGTCTATGGCGAGGTGCGCGTCAAGGACCGCTGGATGGGCGACGGGCGCGCGGAGGCAACGGCCGACGACATCGACCGGGCGCTTGCGCTCTACCGCACGGCCTGCGCGCTGCTCTTCGGACTTGCTGCGGGATCGGCGCTGCTGGCGTGGATCATCGCGCGCTGATCGCCAGCAGACGCTCGCAGTCGAGATGCGCTTCGAGGTGATCGGCGAAGCGGTCGAGGATGTCGTCGACGAGCGCCTCGTAGGCGAGATCGCTCGTCTCGGCTCCGAGCAATTCGAGCCAGCGCGCCCGCTGCCGGTCGTCCGCGAACAGGCCATGCACATAGGTGCCGGTCACGCGGCCATCCGCCGAGACGGCGCCGTCCGCCTGGCCGTTGGCCAAACGCGCGAAGGGCCGCTGCAACGCATCGGGTCCCGATGTCTCGCCGATATGCATCTCGTAGCCCGAGAGCGGCGCTCCATCGGGAATCGTCGTGCCGGTTACGGCTTCCAGGCGCTTCTTCGCCGTGAGCGTGGTCGATACGTCGAGAAGCCCGAGCCCCTCGATGGTGCGGCCCGCCTCCCCTTCGATGCCGTACGGATCCTCGATCCGGCTCCCCAGCATCTGATAGCCGCCGCAGAGGCCGAGGACCCGCCCGCCCCGGCGCACATGCGCCTTAAGGTCGATGTCCCAGCCCTGCCGGCGGGTGAAGAGAAGATCGTCGATGGTGGTCTTGGAGCCCGGCAAGAGGACGAGCGCCGCGTCCGCTGGCAGCGGCTGGCCGGGTTCGACCAGAACGACCTCCACGCCCGGTTCCTCGCGCAGGGGATCGAGATCGTCGAAATTGGAAATCCAGGGCGTCACCGGCACGGCGATCACGACCGAGCCCTTGCGGCCCTCGCGCCGCAGTCCCAAGCCGTCCTCCGCCGGAAGGCGGGCCGCATCGGCAAAGTGCGGCACGAGGCCGAGCGCCGGCCAGCCGGTACGCTCCGCCACAAACTGCATACCGCTGTCGAACAGGGCCGGATCACCGCGGAAGCGGTTGACGATAAAGCCGCGGATCATGGCGGCATCCGCCTCATCAAGCACCGCCTTGGTGCCGACAAGGCTTGCGATCACGCCGCCCCGGTCGATATCGCCCACGAGCACCACCGGCACGTTTGCCGCGCGGGCGAAGCCCATATTGGCGATGTCGCCGGCCCTCAAGTTGACCTCCGACGCCGAGCCTGCCCCCTCGACGAGCACGAGGTCGGCCTCGTTCGAGAGCCGCCCGAAGCTGTCGAGCACCGCTTCCATGAGGCGCGGCTTCCAGGACTGGTATTCGCGCGCCTTCGCCGTGCCGACCACGCGGCCCTGCACCACAACTTGAGAGCCGATCTCGCTTTGGGGCTTCAGCAGCACCGGGTTCATGTGGACGCTGGGAGCCACGCCCGCGGCGCGCGCCTGCAGCGCCTGGGCGCGGCCGATCTCGCCGCCATCGGCCGTGACGGCGGCGTTGTTCGACATGTTCTGCGGCTTGAACGGCCGGACCCTCAGGCCCCTGCGCGCAAAGACCCGGCACAGGCCGGCTACCAGGAGCGACTTGCCCACATTGGAGCCGGTGCCCTGCACCATCAGCGCGCGCATCTAGAACTCCACGCCTTCCTGGGCCTTCACGCCGGCGGCGAAGTGGTGCTTCACCAGGGTCATCTCGGTCACGAGATCGGCCGCCTCGACCAGCTCCGGCTTGGCGTTGCGCCCGGTGACCACGATGTGGAGATCGGGCCGGCGCTGCCTCAGGGTTTCGACCACCTCGGCCAGGTCCAGGTACTCGTAGCGCAGCGCGATGTTGAGCTCATCCAGCACCAGGAGGCGGATGTCCTCGCGGGCCATCAGCTCCTTGACCTTGGCCCAGGCGCGCTCGGCCGCCGCCACGTCGCGGGTGCGGTCCTGCGTCTCCCAGGTGAAGCCCTCGCCCATGGTGTGCCACTCGACCTGATCGGAGAACCGGTCCAGCGCCATGCGCTCGCCGGTCTCCCAGGCGCCCTTGATGAACTGCACCACGCCGACCTGGAACCCGCGCCCGAGGGCCCGCAGCATGAGGCCGAAGGCCGCCGTCGACTTGCCCTTGCCGGGACCGGTGTGGACGATGAGCAGCCCCTTCTCGACGGTCTTGGAGGCGACCTCCCGGTCCTGCACTTCCTTGCGCTTGATCATCTTGGCGCGGTGGCGCGCCTCTTCGTCCTGGGACATCCGGGCCTGCTTTCCTGTGGAAGGGCCGCACCATGAACAGGCCAGGACCGGATTTCAAGGCCAGCCCATCGCGATGCCCAGGCTTGAAACATCCCCCCTGGCCGGATAAGCATGAAACCGACGGTGCCCCGGCAACGGGGTGAAAAGGGAATGCGGTGAGACACCGCGGCTGCCCCCGCAACTGTAAGCGGCGAGCCTACGCTCCAAATGCCACTGGGATCCAACCCCGGGAAGGCGGCAGCGAACAGCATCGACCCGCAAGCCAGGAGACCTGCCGTCAGCCTTTGCTTCTATCGGGTCTGCTGGACGGGGTGAGCCAGCGGTGACCGTAGTCGAGTGACCCTTCGTCATTCGGTTCCGTCCGTGGAAGCTCAATAGACTCTAACTCTGAGTCTCCCGACGGAGAGAACGATGACGATTGCGACCAAGACCCACCTCCTCGCCCTGACGCTCGCCGGCCTCGCCGCCGCGACGCCGGCGCTGGCCCACCATCCCATGGGCGGCATGATTCCGGCCACCCTGTCCCAGGGCCTGCTCTCGGGCCTCGGCCATCCGGTCATCGGTCTCGATCACCTCGCCGCCCTCGTGGGCGTCGGTCTCGTCGCCTCGCGCTTTGCCCGTGGCCTCACCCTTCCGGCCTTCTGGATGGTCGCCATGGCGGCCGGCGTCGGCCTGCACCTGATGAGCGCCAGTCTGCCCTATGCGGAAGCCCTGGTGGCGCTCAGCGTCGTCGCCATCGGCCTTGCGGCGACCATCCGCACCACCCTGCCCTACGCCCTGATCGCGATTCTGTTCGCTGCCGGCGGTGCGGTTCACGGCTATGCGCTCGGCGAGGCCATCATCGGGGCGGAAGCCACCCCGCTCGCCGCCTATCTCGTCGGTCTCGTGGCGGTTCAGACCGCGCTGACCACGGGCGTGGCTTACGCTGCCCGCTCCCTGGCGAACGGCGCGCTCGCCGCTCCCGCCCTGCGGCTCGCCGGTGTCGCGGTTGCCGTCACGGGCGTCGCGGCCCTGGCCCTGCCGGCCTTCGCCTGAGCGGATCGGCTCACAAGCGATGACCTCATCCCCTGAGGAGATCTGCCTGCATGTCTGCGTCACCTGCCGTCAGGCGGGTGGCCCGGACGACAAGGCGCTCCGGCCCGGTGCGATCCTTCACCGGTCTCTCATCGAGGCTCTGAGCCAGCCCGACGCACCGAAGGTGCGCGTGGAGCCGGTCGAGTGCCTCTCGGTCTGCAAGCGGCCCTGCACCATCGCGGTCTCCAGTCCGGGACGCTGGACCTACATCTATGGCGACCTGAGCGCCGACACCTCGGTCGAGACCATTCTCGATGGGCTGCGCCGCTATGCGGCGACCTCCGACGGCCTCGTGCCGTGGCGCGAGCGGCCCGAGGCGTTCCGCAAAGGTGTGGTCGCCCGCATTCCTCCGTTCAAGACAAGCAGCGCGGCCTGAACCAAGCCGCCGAAAGGCAAGCCTTCATGAGCGATCTTTCCAAGATCCCCTGCACGATCATCACCGGATTCCTCGGCGCCGGCAAAACCACCCTGGTGCGGCACCTGCTGGAAAATGCCGGCGGGCGCCGCCTTGCGGTTCTCGTCAACGAGTTCGGCGATCTCGGCTTCGACGGCTCCTTCATCGAAGGCTGCGGCATCGAGGGCTGCACGCAGGAAGACATCGTGGAGCTGCCCAACGGCTGCCTGTGCTGCACGGTTGCCGACGATTTCGTGCCGGCGCTCAACACCCTGCTCAACCGGCCGAACCCGCCGGAGCACATCCTCATCGAGACCTCGGGCCTTGCCCTGCCCAAGCCCCTCGTGCGCGCCTTCAACTGGCCCGACATCCGCTCCCGCGTCACGGTGGACGGCGTGATCGCCGTGGTCGATGGCCCGGCCGTCGCCTCGGGCGCCTTCGCGGAAGACTCGGATGCGCTCGAAGCCCAGCGCGCTTCGGACACTTCCGTCGATCACGAGAACCCGCTGGAGGAAGTGTTCGAGGACCAGCTCCTCTGCGCCGACCTCATCATCCTCAACAAGACCGACCAGATGCAGCCCGGCGACAAGGGCAAGGTTCTGGCCGAGATCAACGAGCACCTGCCCCGCGCCGTGAAGGTGATCGAGACCGCCCACGGCAAGGTGGACCCGACGGTGCTGCTCGGCATGAATGCGGCGGCGGAAGCCGACCTCGATTCCCGCCCCTCGCACCACGAGACGGCGGACGACCACGACCACGACGATTTCGAGAGCATCGCGATTCCGGTCGATGCCGTCGCATCTCCTGAGGCGCTCGTCGCCCGCGTCGAACGCGCGGCCGAGGCGGCCGGCGTGCTGCGCATCAAGGGCTTCGCGCCCGTGAACGGCAAGCCCATGCGCCTCGTGGTGCAGGGCGTCGGCCAGCGTGTCGCGCATCACTTCGACCGGCCGTGGAAGGCCGATGAGGCGCGCGACGGACGCATGGTGGTGATCGGCCTGAAAGGCTTCGACGTGAAGGCCGTCGAAGCCGCCTTGCGCGCGGGATAGCATGCACCTCCTTCCGGTCACAGCGATCTCCCTCGAGGAGGGCCAGGAGGCCATCGACCTCCAGCAGCCCCCGGGGGATATCGTCGTCCTCTCCTTCGCGGACAGTGACCTCGGCGCGCTGGCGGCGGCGCAACGACTGAAGGCAGGCGGTCCCTCGCTGCGCCTCGCCTCCTTGCGACGCCTGCGCCATCCTCTCTCGGTCGATTTCTATATCGACAAGACCGCATCGCAGGCCCGCTTCATCCTCGTGCGCTGCCTCGGCGGCCTCGATTACTGGCGCTACGGGCTGGAGCGGCTTTTCGCAACCTGCCGCCCCACTGGCGTGAAGCTCGCGGTGCTGCCCGGCGACGACCGGCCCGATCCGCGGCTTGGAGCCTACGCGACCGTTCCGCAGGCGCTCTGCGACGAGCTGGAGGCCTATTTCCAGGCCGGCGGCATCGACAACATGGTCCGCCTGCTCGCGCGCATCGGCGCCGAGATCGGCGAGGCCGATGCCGTTGTGGAGCCGCCGAGCGCAGCGCCCCGGGCATTCGCCTGGGCTCCCCCATTCCACCACTCCGACCTCATCCTGAGGAGCCGCGTCAGCGGCATCTCGAAGGATCGTCCAGTGCTCTCTGGACCCTCCTTCGAGACGCAGACTGCGTCTGCTCCTCAGGATGAGGTCTGTGGGATTGGAACCCGCATCATCGCCGAACCCGAGACCGCTCTCGCCCGCCTCTCCGGCGACACCCCCCTCGCCTACTTTCTCGTCTACCGCTCCGCCGTGCTCTCCGGCGACACGCAGGCCGTCGAGGATCTGTCGGCGGCAATGCACGCTCGCGGCATCGAGACCCTCGTTCTCGCCGTGTCGAGCCTGAAGGACCCGGAGGCCGTGGCGGTCGTGCGACGCACCATTCAAGCGCGCCGTCCCGACATCATCGTCACCACCACGGCCTTCTCGGCGCGAGACGATGACAGCTTCGTGCTCGACGAAGCCGACTGTCCGATCCTGCAGGCGATCCCCGTCGGCAGCGCGAGGGAGGCTTGGGAGGCATCGCCCCGCGGCCTCTCCGCCGCCGATCTCGCCATGCAGATCGCTCTCCCCGAATTCGACGGCCGGATTGCTGCAGGCCCCATCTCGTTCAAGGCCGAAGAATCTGCCGATCCTGCGCTCGCCTTCTCCCGCCGCATCCAAGCGCCGGACCACGCCGGGATCGATGCAGTCGCCGACATGGCCGCTGCGTGGGTGCGCCTCGCCCATACGCCGCGCCATGAGCGGCGGCTGGCGCTCGTTCTCTCCGATTACCCTGCGCGCGGCGGACGGGCCGGTTTTGCGGTCGGCCTCGACACGCCTGCCAGCGCCTGCGCGATCCTCGATCTGCTGCGCAAAACCGGCTACGAGGCCGGGCGGGATTTCACGGCGGACGATCTCATGCCGCTTCTCACCGGTGGGCAGGACACCTTCACGGTTCCACTCGCCACCTACCGCGCATGGCTCGACACGCTGCCGCATGAACTGCGCGATGTCATCGACAAGCGCTGGGGCTGCGTAGAGGAAGATCCAAGCCTTGAAGGCGCGGCCTTCCGCTTCCGTGCCGTGCGCGCCGGCAACGTGCTTGTCGCTCTTCAGCCCGACCGTGGTCATGGCAATGACCGCAAGGGCTTCTATCACGACCCCGATTGCCCGCCGAGCCACGGCTATCTCGCGTTCTATCTCGGCCTGAGAGCCCTGGAGCAGATTCATGCCCTCGTGCATCTCGGCACCCATGGCACCACCGAGTGGCTGCCCGGCAAGGCGGTGGCGCTCTCCACGCGATGCTGGCCGCGTCTTGCCATCGGCGCGATGCCGGTGATCTATCCCTTCATCGTCGACGATCCCGGCGAGGCGGCTCCTGCGAAGCGCCGCATCGGCGCCGTCACCATCGGTCATCTCACGCCGCAGACAACAGAGGCCGGTTTGCACGGCGAGGCGGCAGCCTTGCGGGAACTGGTGGAGGAGTTCTCCTCCGCCCAGGTGCTTCACCCTGGACGCGCCGAACTCGTGGCAACGGAAATTCTCGAGCGTGCCCAGGCGAGCGGCCTCGCTGCCGCCTGCGGGGTCGATGAACGCACACCGATGGACGAGGCGCTCACCCGTCTCGACGCGCATCTCTGCGATCTCGGCGAGGTGACGATCCGCGACGGGCTCCACGTGTTCGGCCATGCGCCCGATGGTTTCGCGGCCTGCGCGAAAGGTGAGCGCGACGGATTGCTGAACGCGCTCGACGGACGTTTCGTGATCCCCGGCCCGTCCGGATCTCCCTCGCGCGGCCAGAATGAGGTGCTGCCCACCGGCCGCAATCTCGCGACCCTCGACCCGCGCGCGATTCCCACCCGCGCGGCTACCGAGCTCGGCCAGCGCGCGGCGGCGGAAGTGGTGCGACGCCACCTGCAGGAGCAGGGCGACTGGCCGCGCCGGATCGTGATGGATCTCTGGGCCTCGCCGACGCTTCGCTCCGGCGGCGAGGACATCGCCCATGCGCTCGCGCTCATGGGCGTGCGGCCGACCTGGGACCATGCCTCCACCCGCGTGACTGGCTTCGAGATCATGCCGCAGCCGCTCCTCGACCGTCCCCGCGCCGACGTGACGGTGCGCGTCTCCGGCGCGTTCCGCGATACGTTCCCGGACCAGATCGCGCTCCTCGATCAGGCAGCCCGCGCGGTCGCGGCGCTCAACGAGGATGACGAGTGGAACGAGCTTGCCGCCGCACGCCGGCGCGGCGAGGCGCTGTCGCGCGTGTTCGGATCGGCGCCCGGCACCTATGGCGCGGGCGTGTCGGCGCAGGCGCTCGACGGCGAACGGACGACACGAGACGATCTCGGCCGCACCTATCTCGAAGGAACCTCCCATGCGTTCGGCGCCGGGGGCGAAGCTCAGGCCGATGGGAGCTTCCCGCAACGGGTCGAGCGGACGCAAGCCTTCGTCCATGTGAGCGATGTGGCCGAACGCGACATCCTCGACGGCGATTCAGCGGCGGATGCCATCGGCGGCTTCGCGGCGGCCGCGCAGGCGCTGGGCACCACGCCAGCCCTCTACAGCCTCGACACGAGCCGCCCGCAGAACCCGAAAGCCCGCACCCTTGTGGAGGATGTGGACCGTCTCGTGCGCGGCCGCCTAACGAACCCACGTTGGATCGAAGGCCAGTTGCGCCATGGCTGGCGCGGCGCGGCGGAGATCGCGCAAGGCGTGGATGCGCTCTTTGCTTTTGCTGCCACGACGGACGCCGTCCCGGCCGCGACCCTCGATCTCGTCTTCACGGCCTTGATGGCCGACGAACCCACCTGGCAGCAGATCGCGGGCGCCAACCCGGCCGCCGCGCAGGCGATCCGTGACCGCCTCGCGGATGCGCGCCGACGCGGCCTGTGGGACAGCCGCCTCAATTCCGTTGCAGCCTTCTTCGACGATGAGCGCAGGGAGGCCGCCGAATGAGCGTTCAGGCCGACACCGCGCGTCGCCGGGGATGGTGCCCGGGCGTGCGCCGCCCGATGGCAACTGGCGACGGCCTGCTCGTGCGCCTGCATCCGTTCGGCGGCAGGTTGTCTGCGGATCAGGCGCGCCTCGTCGCGCAGGGCGCGCGCGAACACGGCAACGGCCATCTCGACATCACTGCCCGCGGCAACCTGCAGATCCGCGGCGTGAGCGAGGCAACCTATCCCGACCTGCTCGAACTCCTCGAACGTGAAGGCCTCGCCGAGCCCGAAGGCGACGGCCCGCATCGCCTCACAGCGCTGTCGCCCCTCGCCGGGCTCGATCCGCGAGACCAGTGCGATGCGCTCGCCCTGGCGCAGGCCATCGAGGATGCGGCGCACTCTATCGAGGGCCTTCCGGCCAAGTTCTTTGTCGTCGTCGATGGCGGCGGCACGATGCCCCTCGATGAGATCGGGGCAGATCTTCATCTGATGGCGATCACTGAAGATGTGCTGGCTTTCGGCGTGCCCTCACCCGGCGGATTGTGCTGGATCGGCACATCGCCCCTCTCCCGCACGCCGGATGCCGTTCACGCCAACCTCTCAGGCTTCGCGGAGATGCGGCGCACAGGCCGGACCGAGGCGCGGCGCCTGCGCAATCTTGAGTTCGGTTTGATGCGAGAGCTGGTCGCACGCGCAGACCTCCATCCGGCCGCAGCTCCGCCCCGGCGGTCGGCACCTCCACGTGCGGGCGTCCTGTCTCTCGACAGCGGACAGGCCGTTCTCCTCGCCCTCCCCTTCGGCCGCTGCCGCACGGAGCAACTGGTACAGGCAGCTGCCTGGAGCGAGCGCTTCGGCAATGGCGAGATCCGCCTGTCCTTCACGCGCGGCATCCTGCTGCCGGAGATCGCAGACGAGCACCTCTCTGCATTGATCGACGAGGCGCACCGGGCCGGCTTCATCACCGACGCGGACGACGTACGCCTGTCCCTGATCGCCTGTCCCGGCCGGCCGGATTGCGGCGGCGCGCTCACATCCGCGCCCGCCGATGCACTGAGGATTGCGCAATCCTGTGGAGATCTCCTGCAAGGGGGCGCAACCCTTCACGTCTCAGGCTGCCCGAAAGGCTGCGCCCATCCGGGCAGGGCCGATCTCACCCTGGTGAGCCGCCCCGACGGCCGCTACGACGTCGTGGCGGACGGCTCCACCCGCGACGCCTCATTCCTTCATCTCTCCCTTGACGAGATCATGCACCGTTTATCGCCTTTGACCACCGTCGACGACCTGCGCCGCACCTTTGCGGAGAACCCGCAATGAGCGCCTCCCGCGACTACATCCGCGAGGGTGCGGAGATCTACCGCCGCTCCTTCGCGATCATCCGCGCGGAGGCGGACCTGTCGCGCTTTTCCGGCACGGCCGAGCGCGTCGTCGTGCGCATGATCCACGCCTGCGGCATGACCGATTTGCCGGGCGACATCGATCTCTCTCCCGATTTCGCCGAAGCGGCCGAAGCCGCCTTGAAGCGCGGTGCGCCGATCCTGTGCGATGCCAAGATGGTGGCGAACGGCATCACCCGCGCGCGGCTGCCGGCGAACAACGAGGTGATCTGCACCCTGGACGATCCGCGCGTGCCGGCTCTCGCCACGGAACTCGGCAACACCCGCTCGGCCGCCGCCATGGAATTGTGGCGCGAGCGGCTGGACGGCGCGCTCGTGGTGTTCGGCAATGCCCCCACGGCCCTGTTTCATCTTCTCGAAATGCTCGATGCCGGTGCGCCGAAGCCCGCCGCCGTGATCGGCATTCCGGTCGGCTTCATCGGGGCGGCGGAATCCAAGGAGGCGCTGGCCCGCGACGGACGCGTGCCGTACCTCGTGGTCCACGGACGGCGCGGCGGCAGCGCCATGGCGGCGGCGGCCGTCAACGCCCTCGCGAACCCGGTGGAGTAAGGCGGCCATGAGCGACACCATCCGCTTCTTCGGTCTGGGCCTAGGCCCGGGAAACCCCGACTACATGACCGTGCGCGCTCGCCGGGTGCTGGAGAGCGCCGACCGGCTCGTCCATTTCTGCAAGCGCGGGCGGCGCGGCAATGCACGCACCATCGCGGATGCGATTGTCGGTGAAAACCCTGAGCGGGAGATCGCCCTCGTGTATCCGGTAACCACGGAGATTCCCGCCGATCACCCGGATTACGCGGCGGCTCTCAACCCGTTCTACGAGGAAGCGACCGCGCAGCTTCTGGCCGAGATCGAGGCGGGCCGCACAGTGGCGGTTCTCTGCGAGGGCGATCCCTTCTTCTACGGCTCGTTCATGCATCTCTGGTGGCGGCTGAAGGACAAGGTGCCGACCGAGGTCGTGCCGGCCGTGTCCGGCATGTCGGGCGCCTGGACCCGCGCCGGCGCGCCGATCACCTGGGGCGACGACGTGCTCACCGTGGTGCCGGGAACGCTGCCGGAAGCGGAGCTGATGCGGCGTCTTTCGAGCACCGATGCCGCTGTGGTGATGAAGCTCGGACGCAATCTGCCGAAGGTGCGTGCAGCACTCAAGTCAGCCGGGCTTCTGGAGCGCGCCATCTACGTGGAGCGCGCCACCATGGCGGAGGAAAGGATCATCCCTCTGCCCGTTCTGCCGGATGATTTCGACGCGCCGTATTTCTCGCTCATCATCGTGCCGGGACAAGGGAGGCGCGTATGACGGGCCTCGTCACCATCGTCGGCCTCGGCCCCGGCGAGCCGCGTTATCTGACGCCCGCCGCATCGGAGGCGCTCGCCTCCGCCACCGACCTCGTCGGCTACGGGCCCTATGTGGATCGCGTGCCGGAGCGGCCGGGTCAGCACCGCCACGCGTCCGACAACCGCGTCGAACTCGACCGGGCGCGCTTCGCGCTCGATCTTGCGATGAACGGAGCACATGTGGCCGTGGTGTCGGGCGGGGATCCCGGCGTGTTCGCCATGGCGGCGGCTGTGTTCGAGGCGGTCGAGAACGGCGATCCCGCATGGCGCAGCCTCGACATTCACGTCGAGCCCGGCATCACGGCTATGCTCGCGGCGGCGGCGCGTGTCGGCGCGCCGCTCGGCGGCGATTTCTGCGCCATGTCGCTGTCGGACAATCTGAAGCCGTGGGAGGTGGTCGAGGCGCGGCTTCGCGCGGCGCTCGCAGCAGACTTCGTGGTGGCGCTCTACAACCCGATCTCGTCGGCCCGGCCCTGGCAGCTCGGTGCAGCGTTCAAGATCGTGGCGGAAACCCGCGGTCCCGACACCCCGATCATCCTGGCACGAGCCGTGATGCGGCCGGACGAGCGGATTGGGATTCTACCGCTCTCGCAGGTTGAGGCGGCGATGGCGGATATGTCCACAATGGTGATCATCGGCGCCAGCACCACCAAGCTCATAGAGCGGCCGGACGGCAAGGCGCCCTACGTCTACACGCCGCGCTTTTATGGAGTGCGCCCGTGACGGCGCTCGAGCCATTCCAGGGCGGCGTCCACGGTGGCCACCTCCTCGACGCCGCACGGCTTCTCCGGCCGCGCCACGACGATGACGGGCAGCCCGAGCGCACGCGCCGCCGCGATCTTCGGATAGGTGGCGGCCCCGCCGGAATTTTTTGTCACCACCACATCGACGCGCTCGCGCTCCATCAGCACCCGCTCGGCGGTTTCGGTGAAAGGGGCACGGTCCTGGATCGCCATGACGTTCGGCACGGGCAGCGCATCCCCGATGGGTTCGATGGTGCGCACGAGATAGGTGTGCTGCGGCGCGGCTGCGAAGGGCGGGAGTTCGAGACGGCCGACAGTCAGGAAGACGCGACGCGGCTCCTCGCCCAACGCCCGGACAGCGTCCTGCATCGAAGCAACGTCCATCCAGCGGTCGCCTTCCTGCGGGGACCAGGGCGGACGGCGCAGGGCGAGCAGCGGAACGTGCGCCTGCGCGCAGGCTTTCGCAACGTTGCGCGACATCACGGCGGCGAAGGGATGGGTGGCGTCGACAACCGCCTCGATCCGCTCCTCACGGAGAAAGCGCGCAAGTCCCTCCACGCCGCCGAAGCCGCCGATGCGGGTGGGGATCGGCAGGGGAAGCGGGTCGCTGGTGCGGCCGGCCATGGACAGGAGCGGGCTGAACGCGGATCGGCCGGCGAGACGCCGCGCGAGCGCGGAGGCTTCCGTCGTGCCGCCCAGAAGGAGAATGCGCATGCGCCCCTTTTCCCCGAAATCTGAGGCGGAGTCGAGCATGACGAAGGCGCCCTGGCTCACCATTATCGGCATCGGCGAGGACGGGCGCGCGGGGCTCTCCCCCGCGTCCCTGGCGGCGCTCGACCGGGCGGAGTTCGTCATCGGCGGTGCACGGCATCTTGAGCTTGCGGCGCCTTTGTCCATGCAGGCTCAGACCTGGCCTTCCCCCTTCGCCGAGGGCTACCCGATGATCCTGGCGCGCCGGGGGCAGCCGACCTGCGTGCTCGCGACGGGCGATCCGTTCCATTACGGCGTTGGGGCCGAACTGGCCCGTCTCGTTCCCGCGGACGAGATCGTCTGCCACCCGCAGCCCTCCGCCTTCAGTCTCGCGGCGGCGCGCATGGGATGGTCGCTGCCGGATTGCGACTGCGTGAGCCTGCATGGGCGGGCGCTGGAGCGGATCGTTCCCCATCTGCAGCCGGGCGCACGCATCCTCGCCCTGTCGTGGGACGGATCGACGCCGGAGCAGCTCGCGGAACTGCTGAAGGCGCGCGGCATGGGCGCCTCGACGGTCACGGTGCTGGAGGCCATGGGCGGCCCGCGTGAGCGGGTTCGCCATGCAGCCGCCAGCACATTCGGCATCACGGACATCGACCCGCTCAACACGATTGCCGTCGAGGTCGTGGCCGCCACCGATGCGCGCATCGTCACCCTGGCGTCCGGACTGCCGGATGCGTGGTTCGAGAACGACGGCCAGCTCACCAAGGCGGAGATGCGCGCGCTCACCCTGGCCGCCCTCGCGCCGAAGGCCGGCGAGCTCCTGTGGGATATCGGCCTGGGAGCCGGTTCCGTGGGCATCGAATGGTGCCTGCGCCATCCGCGCAACCGCTGCATCGGCATCGAGGAGCGGCCGGAGCGCGCCGAGCGGGCGCGGCGCAATGCGCAGGAACTCGGCGCGACGGCGCTCGATATCCGCATCGGGCAGGCGCCTGACGCCCTGGCCGACCTGCCGGCGCCGGATGCGGTCTTCATCGGCGGCGGTGCGTCCGAGCCCGGCGTGTTCGACGCCGCCTGGACAGCGCTGAAGCCCGGCGGGCGCCTCGTCGTCAACGCGGTGACGCTGGAGACCGAGACGCTGCTCGGTGCGCTCTACGCGAAACACGGCGGCAGCATGCGGCGCCTGGCGCTCTCGCGTCTGGAGGCCGTCGGCGGCATGCATGGCTGGCGGGCGGCGATGCCGGTCACGCAATGGGTGGTGACAAAGCCATGATCGTGGCCGGCGTGGGATTCAGGCATGGCGTCGAAGCCGACGAGATCGTGGCGCTGGTCGAGCAGGCTCTGGAGCATGCATCGCTCGGGCGCAATGCCTTGAGCCGGCTTGCGACCATCGAGGCGCTCGCCGCCCTGCCGGCCTTCACGGAGGCTGCCCGCAGGCTCAATGCCGTGGCGACACCGGTGGCGCAGGCCGATCTCTCGGAAACGGCGCCCCGCCTGCGCACGCAATCGGCGCGCTCCATCGCGGCTCACGGTGTCGGATCGGTCGCAGAAGCGTCTGCACTCGCGGCCGCAGGGCCTCACGGGCAGCTCATCCTGGAGCGCATCGCCTCGGCCTCCGCCACCTGCGCGCTGGCCCGTTCGGAGACAGGCTCATGACCGTCCATTTCATCGGAGCGGGCCCTGGCGCCCCCGATCTCATCACCGTGCGCGGGCGGACGCTCATCGAGCGCTGCCCGGTCTGCCTCTATGCGGGCTCCATTGTGCCGCCGGAGATCCTCTCCTGGTGCCCGGCGGGCGCGCGGCTCGTGGACACGGCGCCTCTCGATCTCGACGCCATCACGACCGAATACGTGCGGGCGCATGAGAAGGCTGAGGACGTGGCGCGGCTGCATTCCGGCGATCTCTCGATCTGGAGCGCCATGGGCGAGCAGCTGCGGCGGCTCGATGCGCTTGGCATCCCCTACACGATCACGCCGGGCGTTCCCGCCTTCGCCGCCGCCGCCGCCGCCATCGGTCGCGAGCTGACGGTGCCGGAGGTCGGGCAGTCGGTGGTGCTCACGCGCACCTCAGGCCGCGCCTCCGCGATGCCGGAGACGGAACGGCTGTCGACTTTCGCGCAGACGAAGGCGACGCTCGCCATTCACCTGTCGATTCACGTGATCGAGCAGGTGGTTGAAGAGCTGACGCCGACTTACGGCGCCGACTGCCCGGCGGCGGTGGTCTGGCGCGCTTCCTGGCCGGATGAGAGGGTGATCAAGGGCACGCTGTCCACGATTGCCACCATGGTGCGCGCCGAGAAACTGGAGCGCACGGCGCTGATCCTGGTGGGGCGTACGCTGGATGCAAAGGATTTCCGCGACAGCGCACTCTATTCGACCGGTTACGACCGACGCTTCAGGCCCGGCGCCCGTGAGGACAACTCATGAGACCCGCAGCGTCAGGCGACCGGGTGGAACGGCATGCGGCCGACGAGCTGGCCGTCGCGGTCGAACACCACGATCTCAAGCGCAATCTCGGTACCGCGCAGAGCCTTGGCGGCCGTCTGCCACGCATGCTGCGCCACCACATCGGCCAGCGGAAGGCCGAGGCTCCTGGCTGTTTCCAGCACCTCGAGCGCGGTGTTGGCGCCATGCACCTGCTCCGCGATGGCAGGCTCGGCACCGGCTTCGAGCAGGCGCTCGGACAACCATGCGAGATCGACCGCGCCGGAGCGCGAATGCAGGTCGAGCAGGCCCTGTCCGAGCTTGGTCATCTTGGCGAAGCCGCCGGCAATGGTGACCTTCGGCACCGGGTTGCGGCGCAGGTATTTCAGCATGCCGCCCGCGAAATCGCCCATGTCGATGAGCGCATGGTCCGGCAGGTTGTAGAGCGCCTGCACGGCCTTCTCGGAGGTCGAGCCGGTGGCGCCCGCCACATGGTCGAGCCCACCCGCGCGGGCGACATCGATGCCGCGATAGATGCTGTGGATCCAGGCGGCACAGGAGTAAGGCACCACCACGCCGGTAGTGCCGAGAATCGACAGACCACCGAGGATGCCGAGGCGGGGGTTGAGCGTTTTCTGCGCGATGACCTCGCCGCCGGGAATGGAGATCTCGACCTCGATGTCCGTGGGCCCACTGACGCTGCGCGCCGCCTCCTCCAGATTGTCGCGGATCATCTGGCGCGGCGCCGGATTGATGGCGGGATCGCCCGGCGGCAGGGGCAGGCCCGCGCGGGTGACGGTGCCGACGCCCTCGCCGGCCCGGAACGTCACGCCGGAACCAGGCTGGCCGGCCCGGACGGTCGCGATCACAAGCGCGCCGTGGGTCACGTCCGGATCGTCGCCCGCATCCTTCACGATGCCGACCCGCATGCCGCCCTCGACGGGTTCGCTGAGCGCCAGGGAGAAGGCGGGCCGCGCGCCACCCGGCAGCACGATCTCGATGGGATCGGGACAATCGCCCGTCTGCCATCCCAGATATGCAGCCTTGGCCGCCGCCGTGGCGCAGGCGCCCGTGGTCCAGCCACGGCGCAAGGTTCCGGCGGGTTTGCTCTCGTCCATAAGCCCTCTTACAACGTCCCCATGAATTCCAACAGCCATCCCGAGACGGCCGGTCACCGTGGGAGACCCGCATGACCGCCCTCTCCCGCCTCACGCCGCCGTTTGCGCCCGGCACGGTCTGGCTCGTCGGCGCAGGCCCGGGCGATCCCGGCCTGCTCACGATCCATGCCCTGAATGCCCTCGCAAAGGCGGATGTCATCGTCTACGACGCCCTCGTCGATCCGGCCGTCCTGTCCTTCGCCCGCGAAGGCGCTGCCCTGGAATTCGCCGGCAAGCGCGGCGGCAAGCCCTCGGCGGTTCAGCGGGACATCTGCGAGCGGCTGATCGGGCTCGCCCGCGAGGGCAAGCGCGTGCTGCGGCTCAAAGGCGGCGACCCGTTCATCTTCGGGCGCGGCGGCGAGGAAGCGCTCGCCCTGTCCGAGGCCGGCATTCCCTTCCGCATCATTCCCGGCGTATCGAGCGGGCTTGCCTCGCTTGCCATCCATGGCGTGCCGGCAACCATGCGCAAGACCAACCATGCGGTGATCCTCGCCACCGGCCATCCGGCTCCTGATGCGGAGATCGAGTGGGCCTCGCTTGCCCGCACGGGCGCGCCCATCGTGCTCTACATGGCGGTGTCGAACCTTCCCTCCATCGTGCATGGCCTCATGGAGGGTGGTTTGCCTGGCGACACGCCGGCGCTCGTGGTCCATGGCGCGACGACCGCCAAGGAGAGCGTCGTAGAGGGAACCCTGGCAACGCTGCCGAAGCTTGCCGAGGATGGGCTGATCCGCTCGCCCGCCATCGTGGCGATTGGAGCGATCGCGGCCTTCCGCTCGGCCATCGCCAATCACCTCCTCGAGTTCGGCAGCGAGGCCGCCCAGTGAGCCTCGGCCCCGGCCTCCTCATCGCCGCACCCCGCTCTGGGTCGGGCAAGACGACCGTCGTGCTCGGGCTTCAGCGGGCGCTCGCCCGCCGGGGCCTCAAGGTGCGCGGCGTGAAATGCGGCCCCGATTACATCGATCCGGCTTTTCATGAGGCCGCCACGGGCGCCCCGAGCTTCAACCTCGACAGCTTCGCCATGGGTGGGCCGCTGCTCGGATCCATCGCCTCGCAGGCTGCCGGCAACGCCGATCTCGTGATCGCCGAAGGCTCGATGGGTCTCTTCGACGGCATCCGGCAGGAGATCGGCCGCACGGGTGCGAGCGCCGACATCGCGGCCCTGCTCGGCTGGCCGGTGATCCTTGTGCTGGACGTCTCAGGCCACGCACAATCGGCCGCCGCCGTCGCGCTCGGCTGCGCCCGCTTCGACCCGCGCCTCACCATCGCCGGCGTGGTGCTGAACAAGGTCGCGAGCGAGAGGCACCGCAGGCTGGTGGAGGACGGCATGGCCCGCATCGGCCTGCCCGTTCTCGGCGCCCTCATGCGCAACGCGGACCTCGCCTTGCCGGAGCGCCATCTCGGTCTCGTCCAGGCGGGCGAAACGGAAGAGCTCGACGCGCGGCTGAAGCGCCTGGCCGATGCGGTGGAAGGCGCCGTCGATCTCGACCGGCTCGCATCCCTCGCCCGCCCGACGCAGCTTGGCAGCCCTAGTGACGTGATCCCCCTGCCACCCCCGGGCCAGCGCATCGCGCTGGCATCCGACCAAGCCTTCTCCTTCGTCTATCCGCATGTGCTCGTCGGCTGGCGCAAGGCGGGGGCCGAGATCGTTCCCTTCTCGCCTCTCGCCGACGAGGCTCCGCGGCCGGACTGCGATGCCTGCTGGCTGCCCGGAGGCTATCCCGAGCTTCACGCCGGGCGCATCGCGAACGCCAGCCTCTTCATCGACGGATTGCGCAGCTTTGCCGCGCGGCAGCCGGTTCACGGGGAATGCGGCGGCTACATGGTCTTAGGGGAGTCCCTGGAGGATGGCGATGGCCATGCTCATGCCATGGCGGGCCTCCTGCCGGTCGAGACGAGCTATGCCAAGCGCAGGATGCATCTCGGCTACCGGGTGGCGGACCTGCTCCATGACGGCGTGCTCGGATCGGCGGGCGCCCGTCTCGTCGGCCACGAGTTCCACTATGCCTCCGTCACCCGGTGCGACACGTCGGCGGAAGCCGCCTTCGCCAGGATCGCGGATGCGGAGGGCAACGACCTCGGCCATGCGGGCCACCGCCGGGGGCTCGTGACGGGCAGCTTCTTCCACACCATCGCCATGCGCTGACGGTGCGGTGTCTCACGTGTTCGGGCTCCGACACGCACGCTGAATCTCGCCCACGAGACGGCCGGGCTGAACCGGCTTCTGCAGCACGGCGATGTCGGGGTGGCGCTCGCCCACTCCCGAAGGCAGCCCGGCGCTTCCGGTATAGACGACGACGCCCACGTTGCGGGCCCGCAGGGATTCCAGCACGGGCGTGACGTCCCCATCGCCCAGACTGACGTCGAGCACCGCCGCGTCGATGGCCTGATCGGCCTTGACGGTCTGACGGGCCTCGCGAAGCGATCCCACAGGACCGATCACCTCCCCCTCGGCCCGCTCGATCAGGTCGCTGATGTCGGTTGCGACAGAAGGATCGTCCTCGACCACGAGAACACGCAAGCCATTCAACATCCCGACCTCCTCGGTTGCAGGGCAAAGGCTACAGATCGAGTCAATTCGCCATGTCGACGGCTGTTCCTGGCGTTTCGCGAGGGGCAGCCATGTGCCTGAGGCCAAAGCGCGGGAACAGAGCTTCGTAGGACCACGTTTCGACAGGTTAGCGTTTTCACACCATGTCATGAGTCCGGCTTGTGAGCAGCAGTCCATCACCGTCCAGAGGAGCCGAACTCCTCCCTATGGCGAACCGATCCGAGGAACTGACATACCGACTCCGGCAGCAGGAGTTTCTGGCGGGCTTCGGCCTCTTCGCCCTGCAGGCGGCGGATCTCGACGCCCTTCTGCAGGAGGCCTGCAGGATCAGTGCCAACGGCCTCGGGAGCGAGCTGTCGAAAGTGCTCGAGCATCGACCGGAGGATGACAAATTTCTCCTGCGCGCCGGCGTCGGGTGGCGGCCCGGGGTGGTCGGGCACGCTCGCGTGTCCGCCGATCTGGGATCTGCGGCGGGCTACGCCTTCCGCACCGGCGAGGCCGTGCTCTCCAGCCACCTCGGCGCCGCCGCCGCCGAGGGTGAGGACCGGTTCCGCGCCTCCCAGGTCATGGTGGAGCATAGCGTGCGGCGTGCGATCAACGTGCCGATCCGCGGGCGCGAAGGACCCTTCGGCGTGCTCGAGGTCGATAGCCCACAGGAGAACAAGTTCACCCAGGCCGACACCGCCTTTCTGCAGGGCGTAGCCAACATCCTGGGCGTCGCCATGGAGCGCGTCAGGGTCGAGCAGGCCGTGCAGGAGAGCGAAGAGAGCTTCCGCACCCTGGCCAATTCCATCCCGCAGCTCGCTTGGATGGCCGACGCTTCCGGTTCGATCTACTGGTACAACCAGCGCATCTTCGACTACACGGGCATGAGCCTCGATGAGATCAAGGGCTGGGGCTGGCGCATCCTGCATCATCCCGACCATGTTGAGCGGGTGGTGGAGCGCATCCGCCATTCCTTCGAGACGGGCGACCCTTGGGAGGATACCTTTCCACTGCGTGGCCAGGATGGGTCCTACCGCTGGTTTCTCTCCCGCGCCCTGCCGATCCGTGACAGCACTGGGCGGATCCTGCGCTGGTTCGGCACCAACACCGACGTGACCGAGCAGCGCGAGGCAGAGGAACGGAACCAGCTGATGACCCAGGAGGTCAGCCACCGGGTCAAGAATTCCCTGGCCCTGGTGGCGAGCCTGCTCGGGCTTCAATCGCGCTCCACCACCAATCCCGAGGCCAGGCAGGCCCTGGAGGACGCCTATGCTCGGGTCCAGACCATCGCGCAGATCCACGACAGGCTCTGGCGGCAATACGACGCCCGGAGCGTCGACCTCTGCGGCTTCCTCAACGACCTCTGCCATAAGCTGCAGGAAACCTCCATGGAGCACCGGCTCGACTTCCGTGGTCACTCGGTCATGATCACGACTGATCGGGCGATTTCTCTAGGCTTGCTGCTCAACGAGATCGTCACCAACGCGTTCAAGTACGCATATCCCGAAGGCGGCGGTGGGCCGGTCGACGTGCGGCTTTCGGCGAGCGACGGGGAGCTCCGGCTCGAGGTGGCGGATCAGGGGGTCGGCCTCCCCGACGGCTTCGACTTCTCCAAGCATCGCAAGAGCCTCGGATCGCGTCTCATCGTGAACATCGCCCGGCAGCTGCAGGCCCGGGTAGAAGCGGGCGAAAACTCTCCCTCCGGGGCCCATTTCAAGGTGACCATGCCGATCGAGCAGGGCTGAGCGGAAGCAGCCTTCCCAGGTCGCCTGCATTTCTGGTCCGGGGATGGCATCATGCCGCAGCAGGGCGAAGGGAAGAAATGGTCATCCTTTTGCCGCAGCTATCGTTCTTGATGCGGCAAAAGCGTGGAAGGAAGCGAGCGGACAAGCAAGCTTGGCAGCCTCGTCCGGCGGAGCGCATGGCGCTCCCACAGGCATTCGAGTTCCCTCCCCTTGCAGCGAGGATCGTGGAGGCGCCCATGAATGAGGCATTCCATATCGGACAGCTTGTCCGGATCAGCAGGCCCGCCTCGGGCTATGCGGATCACCGCACGTACTGCATCGTCTGCCTGGTGTCGAAGGCGGACGGATACGCAATCTACCGGGTCAAGAACACGGTCGGGATCGAGCGCCTCGTCAGAGCCGATGAGATCGAGCCGGCGGCTCTCACGGCCGTCCCCTAGAGCATCGTGCGGCCCGCTGGGTCCACACGATGCTTTTATTCAAGAAGAAGCGTCGGATTTGGCCCCAAAAGTGCAAGTCCACTTTTGGGTCCGATGCTTAGAATGCCTGCGCCGAATCTCTAGACCGCCCGCGGCTGCGGGAAATCGCCTGCATGGGCCATTAGCCCATGGTAGCGGGTCCTGGCCCTTGCCCTCCCCTGACGGGCGCGACAGAATACCCTCAACAAAGCCCGGAACGGGCAGCCGGCATCAGACCGGCAGGTGCATGTGCCGGTACGGCCATGCATCAAGAGGGAACGTAGCCATACCGCGCCGGAAGACGCGCGGATGCCAGGGAGGTTGACGTCTTTGACGACGGCAGCAGATGCGCGCGCAGATACATTTCCAAAACTGCTTGTGCGCAATGCGCGCATGCGCCCCAGCCGCACGGCTTTTCGGCATAAGGACCTGGGGATCTGGCAATCCTGGACCTGGGCCGAGGTGCACGAGATCGTGCGGGCCTATGCGAGCGGACTGCAGTCGCTTGGCCTGAAGCGCGGCGGCAAGATCGCGATCATCGGCTACAACCGCCCCTATCTCTACTGGAGCATCGCGGCGGCCCAGTGGCTCGGCGCGATCCCGATCCCGGTCTATGCGGATTCCGTCGCCGAGGAGATGGCCTATGTACTGGCCCATGCAGAAGTCACACATGCGGCCGTTCAGGATCAGGAGCAGGTCGACAAGCTGCTCTCCGTGTCGGACCAGCTGCCGCAGCTCGAGCATGTGCTCTACGACGAGCAGAAGGGCCTGAGGGATTACGACCACAGCCGTTTGCATGCGATCACGTCCATCGTGGAGGAAGGCCGCGCGCGCCTCGCCGATCCGCAGGAAGCACAAGGCATCGAGCGCGCCCTGCAGGACGGGAAGGGCTCGGACCTCGCGATCATTCTCTACACCTCGGGCACGACCGGCCGCCCCAAAGGCGTGATGCTGACGTCGGATGCGGTGATCGCGGCGGCCCAGATCGGCTGCGAGTTCGACAAGCTCGACGAGACCGACGAGATCATGGCCTATCTGCCCATCGCCTGGGTCGGCGACCACATCTTCTCCTACGCCCAGGCGTTCCTAGCGGGCTTGTGCGTGAACTGCCCTGAGAGCCCGGAGACGGTGGCGGACGACCGCCGCGAGATCGGCGCCACCTATGTCTTCGCCCCGCCGCGCATCTTCGAGAGCATGCTGACGCTCACCATGGTGCGCATCGAGGATGCGAGCGCCCTGAAGCGGCGCATGTTCCATTACTTCATCAACCACGCCAACAAGGTCGGCGAGAGAATCCTGAACGGCGAGCCCGGCGTCGGCGCCTGGGATCGCTTTCTCTGGAACCTCGGCAACATTCTCGTCTATGCGCCGCTTCGCAACCGCTTCGGCATGACCCGGGTGAAGGTGGGCTATACGGCAGGCGAGGCCATCGGGCCGGAGATCTTCCGCTTTTACCGCTCCATCGGCGTGAACCTGAAGCAGCTCTACGGCCAGACGGAAGCCAGCGTCTACATCACCATGCAGCCGAACGGCGAGATCCGCGCCGACACTGTGGGCCGCCCTGCCCCGCAGGTCGAGATCCGCATCGCCGACAACGGCGAGGTGCTCTACCGCTCTCCCGGCATCTTCGTCGGCTACTACAAGGACGACGAGAAGACCGCCGAGACGAAGACACCCGACGGCTTCGTGCATTCGGGCGATGCCGGCTTCTTCGATGCGAGCGGCCACCTCAAGATCATCGACCGCGCCAAGGACGTGGGCAAGATGCGCGACGGCGCGCTCTTCCCGCCGAAATACGTCGAGAACAAGCTGAAGTTCTACCCCAATATCAAGGAGGCGGTCTGCTTCGGCGACGGCCGGGATTATGTTGCGGCCTTCATCAACATCGACCTCGTGGCCGTGAGCAACTGGGCCGAGAGGAACGGCGTGACTTATGGCTCCTACCAGGAGCTCGCCGGCCATCCACGGGTCTACGAGATGATCGAGAAGCACGTGGACGAGGTGAACCGTTCGCTTGCCTCCGAGCCGCGCATGGGCGGCGCGCAGATCAAGCGCTTCCTGATCCTGCACAAGGAGCTCGATGCCGACGACGGCGAGCTCACCCGCACGCAGAAGGTGCGCCGCGGCTTCATCGCCGACCGCTACGCCCCGCTCATCCAGGCCCTCTACGACGGCTCTACCGAGGCCGACATCTCGACGGAGGTCACCTTCGAGGATGGGCGCAAGGGCGTGATCTCCGCACGGGTGAAGATCAAAGACATGACGCTCTATCCGGCCGAACACACCGCGCCGATCCCGGAGGCCGCAGAATGAGAGCGCCCGATCATCCCGTTCTCTCCAAGGGCGACGTGCTGCTCGCGGTCGAGAACGTCTCGCTGGGCTTCGGCGGCGTGAAGGCGCTCACCGACGTATCCTTCGACATCCGCAAGAGCGAGATCCGCGCCATCATCGGGCCGAACGGCGCCGGCAAGACCTCGATGCTCAACTGCATCAACGGCTTCTACTACCCGACGGAAGGCCGCATCACCTTCAAGGGCGTGAGGCGCCCGAAGATGCGCCCCTACGAGGCGGCCCGCGGCGGCATCGCCCGCACGTTCCAGAACGTGGCCCTCTTCAAGAGCATGTCGACGCTCGACAACATCATGGCCGGCCGGTCGATCAAGATGAGGTCGAACTTCTTCTGGCAGCTCTTCCGCCATGGCCCGGCCATGAAGGAAGAGGTCGCGCATCGCAGGTTCGTGGAGGAGATCATCGACTTTCTGGAAATCCAGCACATCCGCAAGACGCCCGTGGGGCGCCTTCCCTATGGCCTCCAGAAGCGGGTCGAGCTCGGGCGCGCGCTCGCCATGGAGCCGGAACTCCTGCTGCTCGACGAGCCCATGGCCGGCATGAACCTCGAGGAGAAGGAGGACATGTCGCGCTTCATTCTCGAGGTGAACCAGCAATACGGCACCACCATCGCGCTCATCGAGCACGACATGGGCGTGGTGATGGATCTCTCCGACCGGGTCGTGGTGCTGGAATACGGGCGCAAGATCGCCGACGGGACGCCGGCCGAGGTCAAGGGCGACCAGCGCGTGATCGATGCCTATCTCGGCGTGGCGCATTGAGGACGGGCGATGGACATTCTCTATAAGATTTTCATCGAGCCCTTCGTCTTCATGGGCGAGGCGCCGGATCTCCTGATCCAGACCCTCTGGGAGGGGCTCGTCTCCGGCGTGCTCTATGCGTTGATCGCGCTGGGCTTCGTGCTCATCTTCAAGGCCTCGGGTGTGTTCAACTTCGCTCAAGGGATCATGGTCGTGTTCGCGGCCCTGACCCTGGTGGGTCTCTACGAGGCAGGCGTGCCGGCCTTCCTGGCGCTCATCCTCGCGGTGCTCATCATGCTCGTTCTCGCCGTCGTGGTGGAGCGGGTGGTGCTGCGCCCGCTCGTCAACCAGCCCGACATCATTCTTTTCATGGCGACCTTCGGGCTCACCTATTTCCTCATCGGCTTCGGCGAGCTCATCTTCGGCGGCAACCCCAAGGAGATGATCACGAGCGAACTCTACCTGCCGCGGGGCACGACGGAGGTCGAGATGCTGGGCGGCTTCGTGCGCTTCCAGCACCTCGACATCGCCGCGACCGTAATCGCGTCGATCATGATCGGCCTGCTGGCGGTGTTCTTCTCCAAGACCCGCATCGGCCGGGCGCTGCGCGCCGTTGCGGACAGCCACAAGGCGGCCCTTTCGGTCGGAATCTCGCTCAACCAGATCTGGGTGATCGTGTGGTTCGCCGCCGGCATCGTGGCGCTCGTCGCCGGCATCATGTGGGGCGCACGCGCGGGCGTGTCCTTCTCGCTCCAGATCATCGCCCTGAAGGCGCTGCCCGTGCTCATTCTCGGCGGCTTCACGTCCATTCCCGGCGCCATCATCGGCGGGCTCATCATCGGCGTCGGCGAGAAGCTCGGCGAGTTCTACTGGGGCCCTCTCGTGGGCGGCGGCATCGAGACCTGGCTCGCCTACGTGATCGCCCTGCTCTTCCTGCTCTACAGGCCGCAGGGGCTGTTCGGCGAAAAGATCATCGAACGCATTTAAGGGGATTTGTCAGTGCTCTACCGCGAGGCCGGCCAGTTCAAGACCAACTACGTCGCCGACAGCGCGATCTTCCCCCTGCGCCAGGACAGGATCGGGATCGGCCTCATTATCGTTGCCGCCTATGCCCTCGCCTTCCTGGGGAACGACTTCCTCCTCCAGGCGGTCCTGATCCCCTTCCTGGTGTTCTCGCTCGCTTCCATCGGGCTCAACATCCTCACGGGCTATACGGGGCTCCTGTCGCTCGGCACCGGCGCGTTCATGGGCGTGGGCGCCTATGCCTGCTACAAGCTGATGACCGCCTTTCCCGAGGTGAACGTCATCGTCTGGATCCTCATGTCGGGATTCTTCTCCGCCGCCATCGGGGCCCTTTTCGGCCTGCCGTCGCTCAGGATCAAGGGCTTCTACCTCGCGGTTGCGACGCTCGCGGCGCAGTTCTTCCTGCAATGGTGCTTCATTCGGATTCCGTGGCTGGTGAACTACAACGTCTCGGGAGCTCTCGAGGCGCCCCTGCGCACCCTGTTCGGCATTCCGATCATCGGCGCCACCGCGACCCCGCAGACGCGCTATCTCGTGGTGCTGACCATCGTGATCCTGCTCACCTGGCTCGCCTCGAACCTCGTGCACGGCCGCATCGGGCGCATGTGGATCGCCATCCGCGACATGGACCTGGCCGCGGAACTCATGGGCATCCGCCCGCTGCAGACGAAGCTCCTGGCCTTTGCGGTCTCGTCCTATTACTGCGGCGTCGCCGGCGCGCTCCTCGTCTTCCTCTGGTACGGCGGCGCGGAATACGACGTCTTCAACATCAACCAGTCCTTCTTCATCCTGTTCATGGTGATCATCGGCGGATTGGGCAGCCTCATCGGCTCGTTCTTCGGCGCGGCGCTCATCTTCATCCTGCCGATCGTGCTCGGCATCGTGCTGCCGGCAATGCTGTCGCCCTTCGGCATCTCGGTGGGGGCCGACGTCATCGAGCATCTGCGCTTCATGATCGTGGGCGCGCTCATCATCTTCTTCCTGATCGTCGAACCGCACGGCCTCGCGCGGCTCTGGCAGATTGGCAAACAGAAGCTCCTGGTCTGGCCGTTCCCCTACTGACGGCGGGCCACAAGGAGACGGGAACTGCGAACCTCCGGCGCGATGCCGGACAACAACGGGAGGAAACGCAAAAATGTCGTTTCGCAAAATTGGTCTTGGATTAGTCGCCGCGACGCTGTTCGCCGGCACCGCCCTGCCTGCCTTCGCGCAGGATTCGGTCTATGTTCCCCTCTTCACCTATCGCACGGGCCCCTTCGCCGGCTCGGGCATTCCCATCGCCGACGGCATGCACGACTACCTGCAGATGCTGAACGAGCGTGATGGCGGCATCGGCGGCGTCAAGCTCGTGCTCGAGGAGTGCGAGACCGGCTACGACACCAAGAAGGGTGTGGAATGCTATGAGTCCGTGAAGGGCAAGAACCCGGTCATCGTGAACCCGTGGTCCACCGGCATCACCCTGCCGCTGATCCCGCGCGCCTCCGTGGACAAGATCCCGATCCTGTCCATGGCCTATGGCCTCTCGGCCTCGGCCCGCGGCGACATCTTCCCCTGGGTGTTCAACCCGCCGGCCACCTACTGGGACGGCATGTCGATGATCATCAAGTACATCGGCGAGAAGGAAGGCGGACTGGAGAAGCTGAAGGGCAAGAAGATCGGCTTCCTGCATCTCGACGCCGCCTTCGGCAAGGAGCCGATCCCGCTGCTCCAGGAACTCGCCAAGCAGTACGGCTTCGAGGTGGCGCTCTACCCTGTCGCCGCCCAGGACATGCAGAACCAGTCGTCCCAGTGGCTGAGCGTGCGCCGCGACCGTCCCGACTACATGGTCATGTGGGGCTGGGGCGCCATGAACGGCGCGGCCGTGAAGGAAGCGGTCCGCTCGGGCTATCCGATGGACAAGTTCTATTCCGTCTGGTGGCCGGGTGAGGACGACGCCCGTGCGGGCGGCGCAGGCGCCAAGGGCTTCAAGATGCTGAACTGGCATGCGGTCGGCACGGACTACCCTGCCCTGAAGGACATCCAGAAGCACGTGGTCGACAAGGGCCTTTCCAAATCCCCCAAGGATAAGGTCGGCGAGCTTCTCTACAACCGCGGCATCTACAACTCGCTGCTGATCGCGGAAGGCATCGCACAGGCTCAGAAGCTCACCGGCAAGAAGGTCGTGACCGGCGAGGATGTGCGCCGCGGCATGGAGAACATCAAGCTCGATCCGGCTCGTCTCAAGGAGTTGGGCCTCGAAGGGTTCACGGACCCGATGACCCTCACCTGCACGGACCACAACAGCCACAGTGCGGCCTTCATGCAGGAATGGGACGGCTCGAAGTGGGTGAAGATCTCCGAGCCCATCAAGCCGATGACCGAGCAGGTCCGCGCCCAGCTCGACGCCGCAGCGAAGGACTATGCCGACAAGAACCCCGGCTGGCCCAAGCGCTCCGAGCGTTGCGACAACCAGAGCTAAGACCACAGCCCCTCTCCCGCGAAGCGGGAGAGGGTTTCCCAGGTGTCAACTTGGGACGGGAGCGGGAAACGCTCGATTTTCGGCAGCCCTCTCCCGCCTCAAGCCGTTCCACCCTCTCCTGCGATCAAGGAGAGGGCCAGGAGATTGTCATGACCGCCGCAGCCCTGCAGCCTGCTCCTGCCGAAACCGTCCTCACGGTCAACAACATCGAGGTCGTGTACGACCACGTGATCCTCGTGCTAAAGGGCGTCTCGCTCACCGTGCCCAAGGGGGGCATCGTGGCGCTCCTCGGCGCGAACGGCGCCGGCAAGACGACGACGCTCAAGGCCATCTCCAACCTGCTGCACGCCGAGCGCGGCGAGGTGACGAAGGGCTCGATCGAGTTCAAGGGCGAGCGGGTCGACAAGCTCTCGCCGAACGAACTCGTCCGGCGCGGCTGCATCCAGGTGCTGGAGGGCCGCCACTGCTTCGGCCACCTCACCATCGAGGAGAACCTGCTCACCGGCGCCTTCACGCGCAAGGACGGCAATGCCGCCATCCGGCGCGACATCGAGGCGATCTACGAATACTTCCCGCGCCTCAAGCAGCGGCGCACCTCCATGGCGGGCTACACCTCCGGCGGCGAGCAGCAGATGTGCGCCATCGGCCGCGCCATGATGTCCAAGCCCTCGATGATCCTGCTGGACGAGCCCTCCATGGGTCTTGCGCCGCAGATCGTGGAGGAGATCTTCGAGATCGTGCGCAAGCTCAATGCGACGGAGGGCGTGTCCTTCCTGCTCGCGGAGCAGAACACCAACATGGCGCTGAAATACGCCACCTACGGCTACATCCTCGAGACCGGCCGCGTCGTGATGGACGGGCCCGCACAGATGCTGCGCGAGAACGAGGACGTGAAGGAATTCTACCTCGGCGTGTCGGAGGGGGACCGCAAATCGTTCCGTGAGGTGAAGAGCTACAAGCGCCGCAAGCGCTGGCTGGCGTGAAGCGCGATGTGCCGCGCCGCACTTGACGCTACGTCATTGATCTTCTTACGGTCCGCTCTCGTGAGCGCTGATCTCACGGCATCTCAATATGGGGGCATCAATGGACTTTTCTCAAGCGATCAAGACCTGTCTCAATAACTACGCCACCTTCTCGGGGCGCGCCCAGCGCTCGGAGTACTGGTACTTCTTCCTGTTCATGGTGATCGCGAACATCGTGGCCAGTGTTCTGGACTCCGTGATCTTCGGCGACATCCCGCTTCTCTACCTGGTCGCCACCCTGGGTCTTCTGGTCCCCGGCATCGCCGCCGGCGTGCGCCGCCTGCACGATACCGACAAGTCGGGCTGGTGGCTCCTGATTGGTCTCATTCCGGTGGTCGGCGCCATCGTGCTGATCGTGTTCTTCTGCCAGCGCGGCACCGTCGGGCCGAACCGGTTCGGGCCCGATCCGCTGCAGGCATCGATCTCGAACGTGCATATGGCTCGCGCATAACGTTTCGCCTGCGCGACCATGAAACGCCAGTTGAAGACATCGTCGGGTCATGCCGACGATGTCCCTAAAAGCAGCAGCCTGTTGAACGAGGGACATGCTCTTGGCAGACCACTACGACGCTCTCGAGACCCGTGATCCCGCCGAGCGGGAAGCCTCACTCTTCACGCGGCTGCCGGAGCTTCTGAAGCGCGCGGTGCAGGCTCCGGCCTATGCGGAGCGCCTGAACGGCATCGATCCAGCCGGCATCACAAGCCGCGAAGCGCTCGCAACCCTCCCCGTTCTGCGCAAGGCCGAGTTGCCGGCCTTGCAGAAGGCCGCCCTCCCCTTCGGCGGCTTCGTGCCCGGCCAGCCGGGATCCTTCGGCCGCCTCTTCACCTCGCCCGGACCGATCTTCGAGCCGGAACCGGCTGTGGCCGATCCGTGGCGGTCTGCGCGCGGCCTGTTCGCCGCCGGGTTCCGGCAGGGCGACGTGGTGCTCAACACTTTCAGCTATCACCTGACGCCGGGCGGCTTCATCATGGATTCCGGCGCACGAGCCCTGGGCTGCGCTGTCATTCCGGCCGGGCCCGGCAACACCGAACAGCAGTTCGAGCTGATCGAGGCCTATCGCCCGGTGGCCTATTGCGGCACGCCCGATTTCCTCAAGATCCTGCTCGACGGCGCAGCAGCCGGTGGACGAGACATCTCCTCCATCAAGCGCGCGCTCGTGTCGGGCGCAGCCTTCCCGAAATCGCTCCAGGAGGAATTCTCCTCAAGGGGCATCGAGGCCTATCAGGCCTATGCCACGGCGGATCTCGGCTTCATCGCCCATGAGACCCGCGCCCGCGAAGGGCTCATGGTCAACGAGGACATCATCGTCGAGATCGTCCGGCCGGGAACCGGCGACCCGGTGCCGGAGGGCGACGTGGGCGAGATCGTCGTCACAACCTTCGACCCACATCACCCCTTCATTCGCCTGGCCCTCGGCGATCTCACCGCCGTCATGGCGGGCGCGAGCCCCTGCGGGCGCACCAACATGCGCATCAAGGGCTGGATGGGCCGGGCCGACCAGGCCACCAAGGTCAAGGGAATGTTCGTGCGCCCCGAGCAGGTGGCGGAGGTCGGCCGCCGTCATCCCGAGCTGGGGCGCTTGCGCCTGGTCGTCACCCGCGAGGGCGAGACGGACGTGATGACGCTCGCGGCCGAGACCGCTGCGCCGAGCGACAATCTGGCCGCTGAAGTCGCGGCGACCCTGCAGAGCGTCGCAAAGCTGAAGGGAGCCGTCGTGTTCGCCTCGCCCGGGGACCTGCCGAACGATGGAAAGGTCATTGCGGACGAGCGCAGATACGACTGACCTGCCTCGCTTTCATCTCGGCAAGCCGGCTTTGCGCTAATGCAAGGACAGCCAAGCTCAGATGCCTTGAACGCCTGACTCGCAGTTCATAAGCTCAAGCTCGGAAGTGATTCGAAAAATCCGGAAAAGATAAGGGATTACAAAAAGAAAGAGCACCCCGAAGGGTGCTCTAAGGTGTCCGGCCGTAGGGGCAAAAATGACCGGAGATGCCTATAAACGCGCTGTTCGAAGGTTAGTTCCAAACTTTTTTAGAAAATTTTTATGCCCAAAACCGCGCCTCAATGAAGTCACCTTTTCGCGGTCTAGAGCTGAGCTTCCCGTGGGGGCAACTACGGGCCGGGGCCGCGACCACAGATCCTTCAAGGACGGGTCGCGGCCAATTTCCCGCCGAGACTCTCTGCCCTAAAGCATCGGACCCAAAAGTGGACTTGCACTTTTGGGATCGAATCCGATGCTTTCTTCTTGGATGAGAGCATCGTGTGGCCGGAAAACCGGATCCACTTTTCAGTAGCGCGGCCCGCTGGGTCCGCACGATTCTCTAGCCTTCTTGCAGGTTCTGAAGACGAGAAGAGGTCCGAGTTGCCCCGGACCCCCTTGGCAGTAGTTCGAGGTGCCTCAGAAGGTGCCGAACTTGAAGTTCAGCTTGGCCCGGGCGACGAAGAAGTCGTTCTCATCGTCCCGTCCAGAGGGCGCGACCACAGGAATGGCAGCCCCTCCGCCGGCAGGCGTGAACGTGCCGACCACGCCGTTGAAGTCGTCATCGTCCCGGTCGAAGCTGAGCCACAATCCCTCGATGCCGAAGGTGACGGCCGAGGAGCCGAACCAGTTCACCGGCAACGCCCATTCCACGCCGCCGCCTGCAACCCAGCCGGTGGTGTCGTCCGAGTAGGCCAGGCCACCTGTGGCGTAGATCAGGACGCGGTCGAACGCGACGCCTGCGCGGGCGCGAACGGTGCCGAACCAATCCGACAGGTCGTTGTTGAATTCACCGGGCACGAAGGTGCCGGGCGCACCGGCCGGGAAGAACCTGACGTCTTCGGCGTCGCCGGTGTCCGCCCACTGAATGTCGGTCTCGAGACCGATCACGAATGAGCCGATCTGATAGTTGTAGCCGATCTGGCCGCCGCCCGTGAAACCGCCGTCTCCGCTGTCCGGGAAGACCAGGGTTCCGGGAGTTGCGCCGCCGAGAACAACGGTTTCCTCATCGTCCCCGCGCCAGCCCCAGCCGGCGTTCAAGCCGCCGTAGAAGCCGGTCCAGGTGAAGATCGGGGCCGCCGCGATGATCGGAGGTGGAGGCGGTGCTTCGCGGGCTGGAAGGTCCGCAGCGGAGGCAGCGGCTGCAGCGAGCGTCACGCTGGCAACCCCTGTCAGGAGGCTAAGTACGCACTTTCTCATGACCGTAACCCCTTAGTGTGAGGATCCACGGAGAAAACTTACGCTCCTTGCCCAGGGGAAAACTATTGAAAAAAGGCAACACTTCACAAAACGATATGTATTCAAGAGGCAAAAAAGTAGTACCACCTCTGATGAGAAGAATATTATCAAAAGCAAATGAAAATAAGTCTCTTAATTATTCCTTTATATTCGATTGACATTACTAATCTTGCATGACTTAATATTCATGTTTTCGGCTTGACAACCGAAGGCGAGGAGATCACTCAACCCTGCCCTTTGGGCGGGGTTTTTTCTGGACGTCTCGCCTCGGCATCCCCGTAATACTACAGGTCGCCCAGCAGCAATTGTGCCTGATTGCCTGCCCTCGGGCTCGGGCGCTTCTTGTCGGAAGACGCGGCGGTCCTGACTTCGCGGTTCCTGGCTTGCTTGCGATGATCCGGACCGGCCATCCGTGCCTTGGCCTTGTCCCGCGCAATGGCCTCGGGAGCCGCCGGGTTGTCGTCCAGCCACTTGCCGCGCTTGATCACCTCGTTGACCCGGCCTTGGTTGACGCCGAGCTCGAAAGCGATCTCCTGCTGGGTCATCTCGGTCGTGGCGTGGAGTTCCAGGATGCGCCTGGCCAGTTCCGGGGTCATCTTTCGCCCGGCGATGCGCCGTGCGGGCGCGACCGATCGCTTGGTGCGGTCCCGCTCCCGAAGCTTCTGCAGAATAGCGAGAGCCATGTGCATTCCCTGCTCGCGCAGGGCATCCTCGAATTCCTTGAGCGTGGTCAAATCGAACGCACTCCTTCAGGGACAAGGAAGATTAGGAAACAGGCACCCGGCTTCCGCTCGGAACGTCCCTCAGCGGGTCAACGGCCACGCTCGGGCTTGGTTTCAGCAAAGGCCGGGCGATCAGTCCTCCTCTTCCTTGCAGGGCCAGGATTTCGGCTGGGACAGACCGGCCGGAAGCTTCGTCTGCTCCGTCCCGCAGGCAATATCGACCTGGGCCTGGGTCAGGCCCGATACCCCGCTCAGGTCCGAACCGCCGATCTGGGTCAGGAACATGTATGTCCCGGTGAAATTCGCGCCTTGAAGATCCAGCCCGTTCAGGCGAGCCCGGGACAGGTTGGAATAGCTGAAATCCGCTCCCGTCAGCTTGGCGCTCTGGAAGAGCACCCTGGCGAGTTCGGCCTTGGACAGGTTGGCTCCAGTCAGGTCCGCACCGCTGAAATCGGACCGGTTCAGCTCGGCCTTGTTGAAGTTCGCCCCTGCGGCTTTGACCTGGGCGAAGTTCGAACGGCTCATGTCGGCCGAGATGAATACGGTGCCGGCCAAACTGGCCTGACCGAAATTGGCGCGCCAGCCGAGAGCCTTGGTGAAGTCGGCGCGCGACAGGTCCGCCCCCTCGAAGCGGGTCCGGCTCACTTCGGTCTCGCTCAGGTTGGCACCAGCCATCCTCGACGAGGCGAAGTCGCTCAATGTCAGCAAGGACCGCTGGAAGATGGTTCCGGTCAGATCCTCGCCCGTCAGGACGAGGCGGGCCTTGGAGCATCCGGACCAGTCGGCCCCGGGAGCGGGCGGGTCCTGGCACTTGGCCGCGGCCGGGCCCGCGCAGACCGCCAGAAGGATCAGGCCTCCCACGATCCGGCTCCCCGCCTTCACCGTCAGCGACGGCGTCAAACCCTGCAAGCGGTAGCAATCGTCCATGGGCCCCTCTCAAGGCTATGATCCATAAATAGCGCATCGTGCGCAAAAGTGGACCCGCTCTTCCGCACGCGACGATGCGCGCTTCAGGAGAGCATCGCGCTTCTCCAGGGAAGCCTCAGGCGCAGCGTTCATGCTTTGAACAGGACTCGACTTCCCTTGCGTATGGTCTAGCTTCTGCAGCGATTCCTGTGGAGCAAGATATGCGCATTACCGTATTCGTTTCTGCCGCTCTTCTTCTCGGCGTTGCCCTCGGCGGCTGCGTTGCATCCACGGCCCCCGTCGGCGTCCTGCCCCGCGACCCCGTTCCGCCCCCGCCGTCCGTGTCCGCTGAAGCAGCGCGGCGCGGTGCCGTCCGCCCGCGAACCGACACGACGACCCAGCGCCGGGCGCTCAGCGTGCCGGGCCGGGCCGCCTCTCCCCGCCCCTGATCCCCCGACGACCGGCCTCCCTGCCCCGGCGCAGAGCATCCTCTTTTGGAGCTTCGACACTGCGCCAATGCGTAGCTGGCGCAGATTCCTATTCCGATGGTATATGCCCTTACGGGATATAAGAATGCGGGCGAGATTCCATGACTTGGTCCATGACTTGGGTTGAGGCCATCGGCTGGCTGGGGGCAGCTCTCGCGATCGCGGGCTGCGCGATGAAGACGATCATCCCGCTGCGCTGCATCGGGATCGGAGCCAATATATGCTCCCTGATCGTCGCCGCTTACCTGGGCAATATCCCGGGCGTGGTGGCCAATCTGATCCTGCTGCCGATCAACAGCGTGCGGCTCTACCAGATGCTGGGCCTGATCAGGCGCGTGAAGCAGGCCTCCAAGAGCGACCTGTCCATGGAATGGCTCAAGCCGTTCATGACCCGTAGCAGGACGAAGGCCGGCGAGGTGCTGTTCGCCAAGGGCGATGTGGCCACCTGCATGTTCTATACGATTTCCGGACGCTACCGCCTCAAGGAGATGGGCATCGAGCTGGTCCAGGGTCAGGTGGTCGGCGAGATGGGCTTTCTCTCCCCCGACAACACCCGCACGCAGACCCTCGAATGCATCGAGGCCGGGGAGGTCCTGAGCATCTCCTACGACGAGGTGCGCCAGCTCTACTTCCAGAACCCGCAATTCGGCTTCTACTTCCTGCGCCTCACCAGCGAGCGGCTGTTCGCCAACATGGAGAAGATGGAGGAGGAGATCTCCCGTCTTCGTGCGGCCCTGCCCGAGGTCGAGCCGGTCCGGAGAGCCGCTTCAGCTTAGAAAGCCTTTAAAGAGCCGGCAGTTTAGAACTCTTATAAGTTATTGATTTCGTTCGCTTTTTGATTGACCGCAAAGATCGATCATGGTTCTTGCAGCATCACTGGGATACGGCACCACGCCGCCCGTAATCGATTCTGAAGGACCCTATGATGGCGAACATCTCGTTTGCGCGCGGACTGCTCTTCGGTGCGGCCGCCCTCGGCGCTCTGGCAGGTTCGGGCCTCTCCGCTTCGGCCGAGGAAGTGCTCAACATCTACACCACCCGCGAACCCGGCCTGATCAAGCCTGTTCTTGATGAGTTCACCAAAGAGACCGGCATCAAGGTCAACACGATCTTCATCAACAACGGCCTCGAGGAGCGCATCCGCACCGAGGGCGCCAACAGCCCGGCCGACCTGATCCTGACGGTGGACATTGGCCGCCTTCAGGCCGCCAAGGACTACGGCGTGACGCAGCCCGTGAAGTCCGAAGCGCTGGAGAAGGTCATCCCGGCGGATTATCGCGATCCCGAGGGCCACTGGTTCGGCATCGCCCTGCGCGGCCGCGTCGTCTACGCCTCGAAGGAGCGCGTGAAGCAGGACAAAATCACCTATGAGGAGCTTGCCGATCCCAAGTGGAAGGGCAAGGTCTGCATCCGCTCCGGCCAGCATCTCTACAACATCAGCCTGATCGCCGCGATGATCGCCCACAAGGGCGAGGCGAAGGCCGAGGAATGGCTGAAGGGCGTGAAGGCCAATCTCGCCAAGAAGCCCTCGGGCGGCGACCGCGAGCAGGCCAAGGACATCCTCGCCGGCGTCTGCGACATCGCTGTCGGCAACACCTACTACGTCTCGCTCATGCTCAACGGCAAGGACGAGGAGCAGAAGAAGTGGGGCGAGGCCGTGAAAGTCATCCTCCCGACCTTCGAGGGCGGCGGGACGCACGTGAACGTCTCCGGCCTCGCTCTGGCCAAGAACGCTCCGAACAAAGATAACGCCCTGAAGTTCATGGAGTACATGGTCTCCGACGAGTCCCAGCGCATCCACGCCGAGGCCAATTCCGAGTACCCGGTGAAGGCCGGCATCAAGATCCACCCGACCATCGCGTCCTTCGGCGAGCTCAAGGCCGACAACATTCCGATCGCCGAGATCGCGAAGCTCCGCAAGAAGGCCAGCGAACTGGTCGACAAGGTTGGTTTCGACCAATAAGACAAGGGGCGGCTCCAGCGCATCGTGCGAAAAAGTGGACCCGGTTTTTCGCGCCGTACGATGCGCTTCTAAGGAAGTGAGCATCGGCTGGGTCCCAAAAGTGCTTTCCACTTTTGGGGCCGATGCTCTAAGCCGCCTCTCCCCTTTCAGAGAGGCGCTGCCGGCGACGGTGGCGCCATTTCCTTTTTGACCGTGACCTCCAGAACCCAGACCGCAATCGGCTTCCCGTCCCAGACGAAGGCAAAGCGCATCCCAGGGTGGCTCTCCGCCGCCGTGGCCGCTGTCGGTCTGCTCGTTCTCCTGCCCGTCGGCGCCCTCATCGGCATAGCGGCCGAGGGCGATGCGGAGATCTGGCCGCATCTCATCGCCAATGTGCTGCCGGCGAGCACCATCGACACGCTCGCCCTGCTCACCGGCGTCGCCGTCGTGGCCGGCTCCATGGGCATCACGACGGCCTGGCTCGTGACTGCGCACCGGTTTCCCGGTCGCAACATCCTGGTGTGGCTCCTGCCGCTGCCGCTTGCCGTGCCGACCTACATCACGGCCTACATCTATGTGGAGATCTTCGACTCCGCCGGTCTCGTGCAGATGGCCCTGCGCGATGTCATGGGCTGGAGGTCGCGGTCCGAGTACTGGTTTCCGGAAATCCGGTCCCTGCCCGGCTGCATCCTCGTGATGTCCGTGGTGCTCTACCCCTACATCTACATCGCCGCGCGGGCGATGTTCCTGACGCAGAGCGCCAGCATGCTCGAGGTGGCGCGCACCCTGGGCGCAAGCCGCATCAAGCTCTTTCGCATCATCGCGCTGCCGCTTGCCCGCCCGGCGCTCGCCGTCGGCCTGTCGCTGGCGCTGCTGGAGGCCCTCAACGACATCGGCGCGAGCGAGTATCTCGGCGTGCGCACCCTCACGGTGTCCGTCTACAACACCTGGCTCAACCGGGGCAGCCTCGCGGGCGCGGCGCAGATCGCCTGCGTCATGCTGGCCTTTGTCGTCGGCCTGATCCTGATCGAGCGCTACGGCCGCCGGGACAGGCGCTATGCGCTGTCGCCGAAGCGCCACCGCACGGTGCATCCCGTTCCTCTCGCCGGCGGACGCGCCTGGACGGCGTCCCTGCTCTGCGCCCTGCCCGTCCTCATGGGCTTCATCCTACCGACCGGGTTCCTGCTGCGCGAGACCCTTCGCGGCGGCCTCGTCGAGCAGTTCGATGCGAGTTTCCTCGCCCACTTCATGACCACCATCGGCCTGTCGGTGGTCGCGACCCTGATCGTTCTGGCCCTTGCGGTCCTGCTGGTCTCGGCCGCCCGCCTGTCCAAGACCTCCCTGACCCGGGGAGCGCTCCTTGCCGCAGGCCTCGGCTATGCCCTGCCGGGCACCGTGCTCGCCCTGGGCCTGATGACGCCGCTGGTCGGCTTCGACAACCTGATCGGCACGCTCTGGCGCCACCTGACCGGCGAGCGCCTGGGCCTCCTGCTCATGGGGGCCGCGGGCGGCATCATCATCGCCTATGTGATCCGCTTCCTGTCGATCGCGACGGGCTCCCTTGCGGCCGGTCTCGATCGCGTGTCCCCGAGCCTCGAGGATGCGGCTCGGACGCTGGGCGCCTCCCGCCGCGAGATGGTCTGGAAGATCCAGATCCCGCTCATGCGGCCGGCGCTCGCAAGCGCCGCCCTGCTGATCTTCGTCGACTGCATCAAGGAGCTGCCCGCGACCCTGCTGCTGCGCCCCCTCAATACGGAAACGCTCTCGACGCTCGTCTACACCTATGCCTCGCGCGGCCGCTTCGAGGACGGATCGCTCGCTGCGCTCGTGATCGTGCTGGTCGGCCTCGTCCCGGTGATCCAGCTGGTCCGCAGCGCCGAGGCTCGGCCGAGAGCAGCAGCAGACGCCATCAGCATTTCAGGCAATGAAAGCCCATAAGAAAAGCGGCCCTTCCGGGCCGCTTTTCCATTCCAGTGTCATTCCCGGCCGGAGCGCAGCGGAGGGGAAGGGAATCCACTCACAGGCTCAGCACCATGGATCCCCTTCCTGGTCCTGCGGACCGCCGGGGATGACAAGTGAGCATTCTTAAGCCGCGTTCGACTGCCTGCCGTTCAGATCGACCTTGAACTCCGCCGCCGTCTTGGCCTTGATCTCCTCGACCGTCACGCCATCGGCGAGTTCGATCAGAGTCATGCCGGAGCCGCCCTTCTTGTCGATGGAGAAGACGCCCAGGTCGGTGATCACCAGATCCACCACGCCGGTGCCGGTGAGCGGCAGATTGCACTCCTTCAGGAGCTTCGGGTCCTCCGAGCCGTCCTTGGCCTTGGCCACGTGCTCCATGACCACGACGACGCGCTTGACGCCCGCCACCAGGTCCATGGCGCCGCCCATGCCCTTCACCATCTTGCCGGGGATCATCCAGTTGGCGAGGTCGCCGTTCTGGGCCACCTGCATGGCGCCCAGGATCGACAGGTCGATATGGCCGCCGCGGATCATGCCGAAGGAATCGGCGGACGAGAAATAGCTCGTGGTCGGCAGCTCCGTGATGGTCTGCTTGCCGGCATTGATCAGGTCGGGATCCTCCTCACCCTCGAAGGGGAACGGGCCCATGCCCAGCATGCCGTTCTCCGACTGGAGCTGCACGCGCATCCCCTTGGGGATGAAGTTGGACACCAGCGTCGGAATGCCGATGCCGAGATTCACGTAGAAGCCGTCGCGCAGCTCCTTGGCCGCGCGGGCGGCCATCTGTTCACGGGTCCAAGGCATCAGACTTCCTCCCCTGCGCCCGCCGGCACTGCCGACTCAGTGCGCTTGCGGGTCGTGCGTTGCTCGATGTGTTTGGCCGGGTTCGGCACATGCACCATGCGCTTCACGAAGATGCCCGGGGTGTGCATGCAATCCGGGTCGATCTCGCCGGCCGGTACCAGATGCTCGACCTCGGCGATGGTCATCCGCGAGGCGGTGGCCATCATCGGGTTGAAGTTGCGGGCGGTCTTCCGGTAGACGAGGTTGCCTTCCGTGTCGCCCTTCCAGGCATGGACCACCGAGATGTCGGCGAAGAGGCCCGTCTCCATGACGTATTTCTCGCCATTGAACTCGCGCACTTCCTTGCCTTCGGCGATGAGGGTGCCGACGCCGGTCTTGGTGTAGAAGGCCGGGATGCCGGCGCCGCCGGCGCGGATGCGCTCGGCGAGCGTGCCCTGCGGGTTGAACTCCAGCTCCAGCTCGCCGGAGAGGTACTGCTGGGCGAAGAGCTTGTTCTCGCCCACGTAGGACGAAATCATCTTGCGGATCTGGCGGGTCTCCAGGAGGCGGCCGAGGCCGACCCCGTCCACGCCCGCATTGTTGGAGATGAAGGTCAGGTCCTTCGCCCCCGAATCACGAATGGCCTCGATCAGTGCCTCAGGAATGCCGCAGAGACCGAAGCCCCCGGCCATGATGGTCATGCCATCTTTGACCAGGCCAGCCAGCGCCGAGCGCGCGTCGCTGTAAACCTTATCCATCAAATCCTCTCCTTGTGGGCCGGTGCCGGCCCGTTCGAAGTGTCGCGGTTCGAATGGCGGCCACCCTGCAACTTGGCCTCAATTTAGACAATCCCTTCGTATGGATATATGGAAGGATTCATGAAGTCGGCCCTGCCCTGAGGACATCTCCTCTTCACCGCTTGCGAGGCAGCGCTCAAGGTTTACAACATTATTCCATGTCCCGCCGCGTTGTCCTCCTCATCGCCTTGATTTCGCTTGCCGTTCTCGGGACGGCGGCCTCCCCCTGGACGCTGCCCGGAGGCGGCCTGTCGGCGGAACTGAGGGAGCATGTGAGGAGCCGCTACGGTTTGGACATGACGGTCAGGGGCCGGAGCACCTTCGCAGTGCTGCCCATTCCGCGGGTCAAGCTCGAGAACGTAGCCCTCGAATTTCCGGACGGGGCGCTGAGAGCCGAGGGCGGCACCCTGCGGGGCGAGCTTCGCCTCCTGCCGCTGCTCTTCGGACGGATCGAGCTGTCAGACTTCGACCTGACGGAAACCCGCATCACCGGGTCGGCCCAGAAGCTCAAGGCCGCCAACTGGGCAGCGATCTTCAAGGACCGCTCCACCGAGACCCGCGCACGCCGGCTCGTGGTGACGAAATCCTCGATGCGATGGACGGACCTGAAGAACGCCGACCTCGACAGGCTCGACGTGATCATCCGCTGGGCCGATCCGTCCGAACCTTTGACGATGTCCGGTTCGGCGGCCTGGCGGGAGGAAGTCGTTCTCCTGGAGCAGGCCTCGATCTTCCCAGACCTGCTCGCCTCCAACAAGATCAGCCCGTTTTCCCTGACCCTTTCCGCGTCAGGCTCCCGGCTCAAGGCCGAGGGCGAGGCGCAGCTCGGAGACGCGCCGCGCATCACAGGGGAAAGCACCATCAAGATGGCTTCGGTGCGTGACTTCACCCGCTGGAGCGGAATGGGTCTTCCCTTCGGATCCCTGCTGCATGCCGTTTCCGTCAGCGGCGATTTCTCCATGGACCGCCGTCGCCTGTCCTGGCCTGCGGTGTCCATCACCTTGGGGTCGGACCAGCTGGAGGGCACCCTGGGCGTCCGCTTCGATGCAGAGCGGCCCGTCATCGCCGGCACCCTCGCGGCCGACAAGCTCAACCTGTCCGACCTCTTCGCCCCGTTCCACCAGGCCCGCACCCATGAAGGCTCGTGGAGCAGCGAGGCCATCGACCTGACGCGCGCAACCGGGGCCGATCTCGACCTTCGCCTCTCGGCCGCAACCGCCCGGCTCGGGCGCCTCAGCCTGGATGACATGGCGGCGAGCGTGCTCGTTCAGCCCAACAGCATCGAAGCCTCCATCGGGCGTGCCGACTTCTATGACGGCACGCTGAAAGGGCGGCTGTCGCTGGCGGCTCACGACGGCCTCGTCGACTTCAAGAGCCAGGGATCTTTCTCGGGGGTGAAGATCGCCCCCTTCCTCGCCGCGGCCGGCGAGCCGCGCTGGATCACCGGCCGTGCCCGGGGGCAGTTCAGCTTCGACGGGCATGGCCGGAACCCTGCGGACGTGATCCGTCAGGCGGCAGGCCGCTCCTCGATCGAACTGACGGACGGAGAGCTGGTGGGGATTAACCTCGAGGATGCTCTTCGCCGCGTGGAAAAGCGGCCTCTCCTCGCATCCCTGAACTGGAAAGGCGGCCGCACGCCTTTCGACAAAGCCGAGGCCCAGATCGTGGTGCAGGACGGCGTCGGCCAGATCGTGGAAGGCAAGCTGAAGGGGAAAGCCGTTCAGGCCCGTCTTCGCGGTCAGGTGCTGCTGGTCGACCGCACGCTCCAGGTCACGGCGGGTGTTGCGCCCGTCGATGCGCCGGCGGGGCAAGCCCCCGCCCTCGCCTTCGACGTCACCGGCGACTGGGACAATGTGGCCATCATGCCTGAGGTGCGCTCCCTCATCGAACGGTCGGGCGCCGCCAAGCCGCTCTTCCCGTCGCAGCGCGCCCCGGTCGGCGAGCAGGGCCCGCAGGCCACGGCTCAGTGAGCGTTGCGGCGCGAGCGCAGAACCGAGCGCTTGCTCAGCAGCGTCGCTGAAATCACCCCGAGGGTCACAATCCCGATCAGGATGGCCGAAGCCGCATTGACCTCGGGCGAGAGCCCGAGCCGCACCGCGCTGTAGATCTTGATCGGCAGCGTGGTGGCGCCGGGGCCCGCATTGAAGCTCGCGATCACCAGATCGTCCATCGACAGGGTGAAGGCGAGCAGGAAGCCCGCCACGATGGAGGGCGCTATCAGCGGCAAGGTCACCGAGAAGAAGGTGCGCAGGGGCGGCGCACCGAGATCCATCGCGGCCTCCTCCAGCGACCGGTCAAAGGTCATGAGGCGCGACTGCACCACCACGGTGACGAAGCACATGGTGAGCGTGGTGTGGGCGAGCGTGATGGTCCAGAAGCCCCGGTCGAAATCGACGGCCACGAAGAACAGCAGCAGCGACAGGCCGGTGATGACCTCCGGCATGACCATGGGCGCGTAGACCATGCCGGTGAACAGGGTGCGCCCGGGAAACCGCCCGTAGCGGGTGAGCGCAAGCGCCGCGAGGGTGCCGAGGATCGTCGCGAGGGTTGCGGACAGGAGCGCGATGCGCAGCGTCACCCAGGCCGCGTCGATGAGGGCCTCATTGCGGAACAGCGCGCCGTACCATTGCGTAGAGAAGCCGCCCCACACGGTCACGAGCCGCGAGGCGTTGAAGGAATAGATCACCAAAAGCAGGATCGGCAGGTAGAGGAACGCGAAGCCGATCACCAGAGAGGTGACGTTGAAGACGCTGAGGCGCCGGTTCATGGGCGTGCCTCCACGCGCCGGGCCTCCACATCGCGATAGATCACGATGGGCACGACGAGAACGATGAGCAGCAGGATGGCAACCGCGGAGGCGAGCGGCCAGTCGCGGTTCGAGAAGAACTCGCTCCAGAGCTGCCGGCCGATCATCAGGGTCTCCGAGCCGCCGAGCAGATCGGGAATCACGAACTCGCCCACCGCCGGGATGAAGCACAGGAGCGAGCCGGCGATGATGCCCGGCATGGCGAGCGGCACGGTGATCGTCCAGAACGAGCGCCAGGGCGTGGAGCCGAGATCGAGCGCCGCTTCGAGCAGCGTGTCGTCCATCTTCTCCAGCGTCGCGTAGAGCGGCAGCACCATGAAGGGCAGATAGGCATAGACGATGCCGATATAGACCGCCGTCTCGGTGTTCAGGATGTCGAGCGGTTCCGAGATCAGGCCGATGCCCATGAGCGCCTGGGTGAGCAGGCCTTCGGGCTTGAGGATCGCCACCCAGGCATAGATGCGGATGAGGAAGCTCGTCCAGAACGGCAGGATGATCGCCGCGACCAGGAGCGACCGGTAGCGCTCCGGCGCGCGGGCCATGCCGTAGGCGATGGGAAAGCCCACGATCAGCAGCAGCAATGTCGAGACGGCGGCGATGCGCACCGACGAAAGCGTCGCGCGAAAATAGAGGTCGTCCTCGACCAGCAGGGTGAAGTTCTCGAGATCGAGGCCACCGAGGAAGCCTGAAATGTCGCTCCACTCGAAGACGGGCTTGTAGGGCGGCTGAGCCACCGCCGGATCCGACAGGCTGATCTTGAGGACGATGAGAAACGGCACGAGGAAGAGGAGGCCGAGCCAGAGATACGGCACGGCGGGCACGAGGCCGGCGGTGAGGCGACGCGTGAGGGAGCGATCCATCATGGCTATTCCGCCAGGATCACCGCCGCATCCGGCGCGAAGGTGACATAGACCTGCTCGTCCCAGTCGATGGGGCTCTCGACGAAGCGCGAGGCGTTGGCGCGCGTCACGCGCAGGATCTCGCCATTGGCGAGCTTCACGCGATAGACCGTCCAGTCGCCGAGATAGCCGATATCCCACACCTCGCCGGTGAGCACGTTGATGGCGCCGGGCCCCGGCGGGTCGCGCTGAATCACCATCTTCTCGGGGCGCACGGCGATGGCCACCGGCTGGCCGGAATGCAGCACCTCGTCGGGATCGTCGATGGTGAGCGGCGCTTCGGCCGAAGACGTCTTCACCCGCCAGAGGCCGTTCTCCTGGCCCTGGACATGGCCTTCGATGATGTTCACGTCGCCGACGAACTCGGCGATGAAGCGGGTCTTGGGCTGCTCGTAGATCTCGCCCGGCGTGGCGACCTGGACGATCCGGCCATGGTCCATGACCGCGATCCGGTCGGCCATGGTCATGGCCTCCTCCTGGTCATGGGTGACGACCACGAAGGTCATGTGGAGATCGTGCTGGATGTCCATCAGCTCGAACTGGGTCTCCTCGCGCAGCTTCTTGTCGAGGGCGCCCAGCGGCTCGTCGAGGAGCAGGACCTTGGGCTTCTTGGCGAGCGCACGGGCGAGCGCCACGCGCTGGCGCTGGCCGCCGGAGAGCTGGCTCGGGTAGCGGCGCGCGAGCTTCTCGAGTTGGACCAGGCGCAGCATCTCACCGACCCGATCGGCGATCTGGTCCTTGGGCATCCCGTCCTGCTTGAGGCCGAAGGCGATGTTCTTCTCCACGCTCATGTGCGGGAAGAGCGCATAGGACTGGAACATCATGTTCACGGGGCGGCGATAGGGCGGCACGCCGGCGAGGTTCTGGTCGCCTAAGGTGATCGTGCCCTCGGTCGGGGTCTCGAAGCCGGCGAGCATGCGCATGAGGGTCGTCTTGCCGCAGCCGGAGGGACCCAGCAGGCAGAAGAACTCGCCTTCGAAGATGTTCAGGGAGAGATGATCGACCGCTGTGGACTCGCCGAAACGTTTCGTGACGTTCTCGAAGCGGATGAGCGGCTTGGCATCGGGGTTCGCCCACGGGGCGAAGGAGCGGCGCACGGCGCCGACGGAAGCGGATTGACGGGTTGGAGGAGGCAAGATGCTTGAACTTCACCTGTCGGAGAAAAACCAGGGCGCAAACTATGATGTTTGGACTGCGAGAACAACAGCTTAAAAGCCCCGCGTCCCCACCCTTTGCGCCGCTCGCCCGCCCTCACCCACCGGCATCCTTTTGCTGCCACGGCGGAGGGCTATCTCCGACTGCCATGAAAAGGAAAGCCCGGCACATGGCCGGGCTGAGGTCGTGGAAGTTGATCTAATGCCCGCCGCCGGCACCGGCGGGAGCCGGGCGGGGCTTCTCGATGAACGGCAGGGCGAGGATCAGGCCCAGGAACAGCACGGTCAGCAGCAGGAACACATCCGCGAAGGACATGACCATCGCCTCGCGGTGGACCATGTTGGACAGGGTCTTGATCGCAGCCGTGCCGGCATCGGCGCCCAGCGACTGGAACTTCATGGTCATGGCGTTGAGCGTCTCGACCGCCGTCGATCGGCCCCAGTTCACGCTCTCGCGCAGCCGCTGGACGTGCAGGTCCAGGCGGTCGTTCAAGGTCGTGTTGATGACCGCCAGGCCCACGGCACCACCCAGGTTGCGGGTGAGGTTGTAGAGGCCCGAGGCATTCTTGATCCGGTCGGGCGGCAGGGTTCCGAGCGCGATGTTGTTGATCGGCACCATGCAGATCATCAGGCCGAAGCCGCGCAGGACCTGCGGCACGAACAGCTCCCAGAAATCCCAGTCCTTGGTGAGCCCGCTCATCATCCATGTGCCGAGCGCGAAAGCGGCAAAGCCGACGCCCATCATGAGGCGCGGATCCATCTTGCGCGACAGAACACCCGCCACTGGGGCCGTCAGGAACATGGCCGCGCCGGACACGAACATGGTCTCGCCGATCTGCAGGGACGAATAGCCCCGCACGCTGCCGAGATAGACCGGGTAGAGATAGGTCAGGCCGTAGAGGCCGATGCCCATGACGAAGCTGAAGGACGAGCCGGCGAGGAAGTTGCGGTCGCCGAAGGCGCGCAGGTCCACGATCGGCTGTTTCGCCGTGAAGGCCCGGTAGAAGAAGCCCAAGCCCCCGACCACGCACACGACGGTGAGGATCAGCACCAGCTCGTCCTGGAACCAGTCGTTCAGAGGCCCCTCTTCCAGCACATATTCCAGGCTGCCGAGAAAAGCCGCCATGAAGCCGAGGCCGGCCCAGTCGAAGCTCTTGAAGAGGCTGAGATCAGGCTCGTCGAAATCGACCAGCAGATAGGTGGAGATCGTGACCAGGATGCCCGGCACGATGTTGACCAGGAACAGCCAGTGCCAGGAGAACAGGTCGGTGAGGTAGCCGCCGAGCGTCGGGCCGATGGTCGGCGCGAGCGTCGCCACGAGGCCGATGATCGGCGAGATCACGGGCCTCTTTTCCGGCGGGAAGATCGTGAAGGCCGAGGCGAAGACGGTCGGGATCATGCCGCCGCCGATGAAGCCCTGCAGGGCCCGGTAGACGATCATCTGATCGATGGTGGTGGCGGTCGCGCACATGAAGCTCATGAAGGTGAAGCCGCCGGACGCGATCACGAACATCCAGCGCGTGGAGAGCACGCGCGAGAGCGTTCCCGAGAGCGGGATCATGATCACTTCCGCGATCAGGTAGCTCGTCTGCACCCAGGAGATTTCCTCCGAAGATGCGGAGAGGCCGGCCTGGATTTCGGCGAGCGACGCGGAGACGATCTGGATGTCCAGGATCGCCATGAACATGCCGAAGACCATGCAGAAGAACGCGAAGGTCCGGCGCCCGCTGACGGGCGCCGGCTTCGCGGCAGGCATGGAGCCCTGCAGCTTATTCGGGATGGCAGCCGATGCAGCCATGGTTCCTTACTCTTCGATGCTGGCCGTCTTTTCAGGCTCGGCCGAGGTGCGCGTATCCACGTCGACGACCACCGACAGTCCGGGACGCAGGATGCCCTTCTGGACGGTCTCCGGATCGACGGAGACGCGCACGGGCACACGCTGAACGATCTTGGTGAAGTTGCCGGTGGCGTTTTCCGGCGGCAGCAGGCTGAACACGGCGCCCGAGGCCGGCGAGACGCTCTCCACCGTGCCGACCACGTCGGCATCCGGGAAGGCATCGACCTCGATATGCACCTTCTGGCCGACCTTGAGGGACGCGATCTGCGTCTCCTTGAAGTTGGCGTCCACATGCACGCTGGTCATGGGCACGAGAGCCGCCAGACGGGCGCCGGGCTGCACATAGGTGCCGACCTCCATGGCCTTGTTGCCGATCACGCCAGCGACGGGCGCGCGGATCTCCGTGAAGGTGAGGTCGCGCTCGGCCTTCTCGACGGCGGTCTGCTGCTCGGCGGCCACTCGCTCGGCTTCGTCCTGCTGCGCGGCGAGAACGTCCACATTCGCCTTGGCGGCGGCAAGCGCAGCCTCGGCGCTCTGAACATTGGCCTGCGCTCGGTCGCGGTTGGCCTTGGCGTTCTCGAGGGCGGCCCGGCTAGTGTAGTCGGAGCGGGCGAGCTGCTGCTGGCGAGCGAAATCGCTCTCGGCGCGCTCGGCCTCGGCCTGCGCGGCGGCGATCTGCGCCTGGGCCTGCGCCACGGCGGCGCGGCCTGCCTCGATCTGGCGGCCGATGCGCGTGACGGCGCTCTGCTGCGTCGCGAGCTTGTCCTTCGCCGACTGAAGCGCGAAGCGGTAGTCGCCGTCATCGATCTTGGCGATCAGGTCGCCCGCCTTGACGCTCTGGTTGTTGGTGACGGCGACGGACTGAACATAGCCGGACACCTTGGCCGACAGGATCGTGATGTCCGCCTGCACATAGGCGTCCTCGGTGGAGACCATGAAGCGGCCGTTCGTCCACCACTCGTGTCCCTCGTAGCCGCCGAAGGCGAGAGCGGCAGCCAGGACGGCGAGGATCACGGGCTTCTTGCCGAGCCCCTTCTTCCTGGCCTGAGGCGCGGCCGCCACGGGAGCACCCTGCCCTGCCTGGCGCGCCGGTGTATCGACGGCGCCTTCGGAGCCGGTCTTCGCGCCCTGGTCGAACTCTTCCCGATAAGCCATGTTAAACCTCTGCAAGGCCTGCAGAATCCGTAAGCATCGAACTGCCAGACAGGCCTTGATCTGTGTTGTCCACCTGCCATATATGATTTGACCGAACCGTTCGGTCAATGGACAATGAAGAAAGTACTAGAAGCCATGACCGCCGTGCATGACAGCGCTCGGGATCTGGAAGTCTCCCCAGCCGCCGAGGAGAATGCCGAGAGCGCCAAGCGCCGACAGATCCTGGAAGGCGCCCGCAAGGTCTTCCTGGCGCAGGGGTTCGACGGCGCCAGCATGGGCGAGATCGCCAAGGTTGCCGGCGTCTCGAAGGGCACGCTCTATGTCTACTTCGATAGCAAGGAGAGCCTGTTCGAGGCTCTGACGACGGAGGAGAAACGGGGCCTGGCGGAGGTTCTGTTCAAGCTCGACCCGGAAGATCCCGACGTTCGCGGCGTTCTGAGACAGCTCGGCCTGAGCTACCTGCGCCGCATGGGCAAGCCCGAGCATATCTCCTCGATCCGCATGGTTATGGGTGCGGCGGAGAAATTCCCGCGCCTGGGGCAAGCCTTCTATGAGGCCGGCCCCACACAGGGCATCGCGCGGCTCAAGGCCTATTTCGACCGTCAGGTCGAAGCGGGGCGGCTCTCCATCGAGGACACCGGGGTTGCCGCCCAGCACTTCCTCGACCTCTGCGTCTCGGGCATGCTGCGCCGCCTGCTCTTTTCCGTCGGCGAACCGCCGACCGAAGCCCAGATCCAGAAGAACGTGGAGAACGCGCTGCGGGTCTTCTTTGCAGCTTATGGGCCTGATGCCCCGCAACGATAAGGACCGTTGGGAGCTTTCCCGCAGCCCTGCCCTTCTCTAGGTTGTTTGATCCCAGGGTTTGATGGTGCGATATTATCCTCAGGATGGAGGGACGCGCTATGGGCCAAGTTCTCCATGGGAGCGCCACAACGACAGAGGCGATCCGTCGAGCAATACAAAATAGTCAAGCGAGCCTGAGAGCCCTGGCCGAACGCTATGGCATCAACCCCAAGACCGTCGCCAAATGGAGGAAGCGGGACACCACCGCAGATCGCCCGACGGGACCGAGAGCA
>NZ_JAELXT010000062.1 GCF_016427565.1 Microvirga splendida | reverse complement strand
AGTTCCTGAAGTTCTGCGGCTTGGATCTGGCCACCTGCAAGTCGGGCACCTTCCGCGGCCGCACCAAGCTGTCGAAGCACGGCAATGCCCGCCTGCGCCGGGCGCTGTGGATGGCAGCCCAAGTGGCGGCACGCCAGCGCGACAACAGCTTTCGGGATAAACTCGGCCGCTATACCGAGCGCGATCGTCACGATGCCGATCTGCGCCGCAAGGCCCTGACCGCGTTGACCGCCAAGATGGCCCGTGTGGTGCACGCGGTGATCAAGGGCAGAACAGAATACCGGCCGTTCTTTGAGCGTCCGGTGCCGGGTGGAAGGACCTCTCTCTGTACGGGCCGTGAGGGCGCGACAGCGACCCTGTAGATAATGTTTGGGCCTTCCACCTGGGGTGTATCTCGTATTGAGGACGGTGAGGACCACGGCTGTGACCGCTGGATCCTGTGTTTGCTATGGGAGAGAACAATCCCGTTGACGGTGGAAGCCACCTGGCTCACTCTACCTGAAGCGCCGATCCAGCAAATCGGCGTGCTGAGATCTGTTGGCCCAGTGCCCCTGCTGCTTCCCCACATAGGACGTTGTCCACCCGAATGGTTTGCGGAACACCATAGATGCCGGTCACCCGGTTGAGCGTCGCAACCACGTTAGCGCCGGTGTAGCAGAAGCGAACATCGATCGCCGGCGAGAGCTTTGAGAACGCATCCACGATGGTCAGGATCCGGATCTTGCGGCCGTCGAAGAGCTGATCGGACAGGAAGTCCATCGCCCAGACCTCATTGGGAGCCTCGGGTAGCTTGCGGTCCGAGCGCACCTTCGCGGCCACCTTGCGCTTTGGGCATTTATTCCTGATCTGTAGACCTTCTTCGATATACAGCCGGTACACGCGCTTGTGGTTCACGCGCCATCGCTCCCGCTGCAACAGCACGTGAATGCGGCGATAGCCGTAGCGCACGCGGGTCTCGGCGATCTCCCGGATGCGCTTGGACAGGGCAGCCTGCGACAGGCGGCGCGAGCGGTAGAAGTAAGAGGACTTCTGGAACTGCAGCACGTGGCAGGCCCGTCGGATCGAGACCTGGAACGCGCCTTGCAGACTATCCACCAGGCGCCGCACCTTCGCAGGCTTCAGAGCTTTTTTGACAGCACGTCCTGCAGCATGGCTTTGTCGAGCGAGAGGTCGGCCACCATCTGCTTCAGGCGCCGGTTCTCCTCCTCGAGCTGCTTGAGGCGGCGCACCTCCGAGGGCATCAGCCCGCCATACTTCTTGCGCCAGCGGTAGTAGGTCTGCTGCGAAATCCCGGCCTTGCGGCAGACCTCCTCGACGCTCACGCCGTCATCGACCTGCTTGAGGAGCAGAGCAATCTGCTGCTCCGAAAACCTGGACACCTTCATGGCCCATTCCCTTCTCCCAGCCCGGACAGATTACGGGAAAATTCTCACTCTGGCTGGTCCAGTTTCCAGGGAGAAGGTCACCACCCCTAAAGCATCGGACCCAAAAGTGGAATCCACTTTTGGGATCCACTTCGATGCTCCAACTCTTTGCTGGCGCATCGTTGAGTGCGGAAAACCGGATCCACTTTTCCGCACGATGCGCTAGCCGCAATGGAAAGGATTGCTCATAAACGTAGATGAGGTCGACTGCGCTCTCTTGGCGCTCGGGTCCTAATTCTGGGCCGATCAACGGTGACTTTAGGTCCTACCAGGAGGCTTTCCGATTTTCCGTAGAAGCGAGCCTGTGCGCTGAAGGATCCAACGGGTCGCTTTCGATGCAGTTGGGTTGCGCTCATCAACACGTTTCGCGATCTGCAGGAGCTTCCAGCTTGTGGAGGAGTGGATAGCCTGCAGCTCAGATTTCTGACGCTTTATCCTCTCGGCTTGATGTGCGATTTTACTGGCCCGATGCTCCAGTTCCGCGTCCCGTTTCTCAATGCGCTGCGTGAGCCGAGCATTCGCAGCAGAAAGACTCCCTACATTGCCTACAAGTTCGTCCCTCTCACCAACAAGACGGTTCACTTCTGTAGTAAGGCGGTTCACTTCTGTAGTAAGACGGCTTCGCTCAGCCAGAACTTCGTTGAAATTGTCGATCGTGGGACGAACGGTAAGAGCCCAATCCGCAAGATTGTGGATTCCCTCCTCGCATGGATGCGCATCGGGTTCACCTTGCACCCACCTTTGAACGCGCGACTCGAACTGCTGGTAGCGGTGAATGTCGGACGCCGTGAGCGAAATACCATTGTTAGCGAGAATTGCTTGAATCAGCTCGACAACTTTGCAAGGCGTCCCGGCGATAGGGGCGGCATAACTGGTTATCCTAACCAAGCTATCTCTCAAGCCGCGAAAAAGGACGAAGCCGATTTCGATATCGCTTTTGATACGCCATTCCTGATCGAAAAACTGCAACCGACCATTGCTATCAATTGCAGTGTTGAGTGGTGTTGCGTCGAATAGGGAGCCATCCACCATCTCCTGAACACCGAGAACGGAGTGCTCCTGAAATCCGGCTCGCTCTGCAAGGAGTTTGATCCATGGCTTTGCCCACGCTCCCAACCCGTTAACATCCCAGTCTGGGCGGTTGACAAGCCGTGACAGCTCGACCCACAAATTCGTGCCGGAAATGTAGGTCTCGTCCTCCGCAACGTTCTCAATTGGGGTGTCAGGAACAGGCGTATTGCTCACACGCGAGCGCCTGACGACTAGGCGATCACCTTCCGAAACGAAGACGGCTTGTTTCATGAAGGCAGGATCTCTGGTCAACGAATAGTGCCAAGCAAGCTTTTCGGGCTCTGAGACTGGCTTGATGGCCTCCGCCATGCGGGAGGCGACGATCAAGAAGGATCCAGCATGATCCTGAGCAAGGCCATTCCGGTATGACACGGCCAGGGCACGCTCGAGAGAAAAGAGTGGGGTCGCGGGGCGTTGAGGATCGGCCAGAACGGATTGCAGGATCTGAGCTTCGGCGTCGAACGATCCGCCCGGGACACTGCCTTCCGGTGAGAGCACAGTGATGGGAAGCTTGTAGTCGGGCAGAGGGACGAAGATCCGTTGGTGCACAAGCCCCGCGTCGGACAAGATATGCTGGAGTTCCAATTTGCCGAATGTTACGGCCGTGTCCGCGTCGTAGCTGTCGTTCACGCCGAAATAGGGGACGTTGACGTGATCCTCCTTCGCGCCAGCGAGATATTTGAGCCCAAACTGGTTTTCGATCGCCAGGATCAGGAAGCCGTCATCATCAAGATGAGACAGGGCGTGGGACAGCAGATCTCGTTCTGAGAAGCCTTTGTACGGCGCGAAGGCCCGAGCATACTCCAAGACGCCGATCAATGTGACGACCTTGAATTTCGAGTTCGTCGTGAAGCTCTCGATCCGGTCGCAGACAACTGCGACGTTTGACAAGTCCGAGGTTCTTTCCCTAGCGATTTTGGCCCGGACGAGAGACCCCTCGATCGCCGTAACCTGACTTCCAAGCTCTCCAAGATAGCGCGTTACCGCGCCACACCCTGCGCCGAGCTCCAGGATCGGCCCCTTCAGGGCATGCTCAAGAGGGCGCAGAAGGTTCGACCGAACACAGGATAGATGGTATTGCGATGGCCAGTCATTGATGTGGGACGCGAGCTCCCGAGAGAACAAGGACTTGTCCGATACGCCAGCAATGGCATCGTAAATCCTGCGCTCGACTTCATCGCCATCTGAATATGTAAAATCCGCGGCCGATTGGTCACTCGTGCGAGGCAGCCATACACCGTCAGTCAAAAGGTAGTGATCGTTCATGTTATGATTCATGGCCGTATGATCGTGAATCTCAGCGTGCGATGGTCGAGTGAGGAAGATCTATCAACTGCAGCATATACATGTTCACGTACCAGACAATTGAAGCTCTGAGGCCACCCCGTGTTGAGAAAAGTCGAGGCCGTAGTAGTCCTTCAAGATGGACTTGTAGGATACGTGGACTGCCTCCGCCAAATCTTGAGGAGCTGGCTCGATTTGGACGCTCAATAGAAACTGCAGGATGTCTGGAGCCGACAGCATATATTCTGCGGGCATGATACCGCCCCAATGCAGTGCCCTCAATCGATCTGCCGGAGCTCCAAGGTCGAAGACGACAGGGAAGACTCCAGCTTCCATAGCCGATGACAGCGTGTAGCTGAACGTCTCCGGCAGTACCGAGGGAAACCAGGCAATGTCGGGAGCCTGCTCTGCCAAGAGGCCTTGGAGTTCATCCTCGGCGTACCGCCCTGTGATTATGACATTGGGAAAAGTGTGCAGCTTGTACTCGTTGGATATGTATCCCACGATGACGAACTTGATCGGCAGCTGATATGCCAGGGCGTATCGTGCGCATTCAGCCAGCAGTGTCGCGCCCTTGTGAGGACCAATAGCACCGATAACCGCCACATAGCGCTCGCTTTTGTCCGCCCTGGGCCTTGCATCTCTGGGCTGCAGTACCGTGACGTGCGGCCGCACGGTGAATGTCACGTGGGGGAAGTAAGTATTCATGCGCGCAGCCACGTCGTCGCTTGGCACAAATATAGATCTCGCGCCTGCCAGGAGTGTTCCAAACTTCCCCCTCCAAGCTTCGATCGTCTCGTTCCCGGCAATAGAGTGCATGGTCGCAAGGCACGTGTTGCATGCTGCCGGTTCGGGTTCGCCGCAATAGACGCCGGAATGGCTGATCAGGGTTATGCGCGGACAAACATACATGTAGTCGTGCACGGTCACATCATACTGGATACCGGCCATATACGCAGCCTCGCGGATCATGCGTTCGATGCCTTCGCCAGTATCTGCCAGATGCTGCACGTGAATATGCTTCACGTTGAACTTGTTGATGACGTCGACCAATCGGGACGGGTCATAGGGCACGCTGAAGCTTGGAAGGTTGGGAACGTCGCTCAGGCCCAGGGTGCCGAATTGCAGAGTGCCAGGCTGCTTGGGGTTCGATCTAAGGATGAAGACGGGAACACCTTCCGCTTTCAGTGCCCGCTGCATCTCTTCAACGTGCCGTTCAGTTCCTCCACCGCGGCCGAGTGTAATGAACAGCATCGCTGGGCCATCGGCCTGTGCATGCAATCGTAAACGCTCGATATCGAGGTTCTCTCGCATGTCCAGAACCGGATCGTTGAGGATGAACTCGCGAACGGTCGAGGAGTATTCAGGGTGCAATGCCTCCAGCCGTCTCTGAGCCTCTTGAGCCAAGGCCTTCTTCGTTTCTCCGAAGGAGGCGCCGCCATAATGTCTGACAAAGACATTCCCTATGAGGACGTTGCTCCAGCCCCTCTTGACGGCGCGGCGGCAGAAGTCGTTCTCCTCGCCATAGCCGCGTCCGAACGTCTCGACATCAAACAGACCAACGTCGTCGATGCAGGCTCGGCTGATATACATGCAGAAGCCAACGGCGGTTGGAATCTCTACACTTTTTCCGGCGTTTACTCGCGCGGCGATTCGATCGAGGGATGCGTCGTCGATCTCCAGTTCGTTGTCATTGTCGCTGACAAATTTGGGATAGCTGCAGATTGTCGCGTTATTGGACAAAGGCGTGATCGTTCCAACGTTCCGGTTGGCTTCAGCAAACGCAACGATCCTGTCCAGCCAGTTGCCATGGACGGCCGTATCGGAATTGAGGAGCAGGACGTCACGGTCATTGTGCAATTCCATGCCGCGATTGACCGTAGCAACGAAGCCCAGATTTCTTTCGTTCTTAAGAAGCGTGATCAGCTTCATGGATGCCAAGCGTTCGAGATCTCGGGAAAGGTCCGGATCGGGTCCGCAATCATCGATAACGACAAGGTCATACGCAGTCCTTTGCTGCGCATTGAGGACATGAAACAAACAGTTCATGGTCTCGCGAGCCTGGCCGTAGACGGGGACAACGATGTCGACGCTTGGGCTTTGCGCGGGCCTCAGCTGAATATCGCGAGCGAGCCCCTCCCACACGTCCCAGCTCGGAGGGGCGGGAATTTGGACTTTCTTCGGCGCATCGACAATAACATCCTCCAAATCCTGTTCCTGCGCCTTGCCATGGAGCTGCTGAGGAGCCTTTGGATGCTTCTTTGCTGTACCGTGCTGATTTGCCGATGGGACAGGAGCTTTGATTGCTGACGATTTATGAACGATACTGGTCGCCTTCAGGCGCAAGGCCCTGACGACCTTCTGTGCGGCACGAATCGGGCGCGCAAATTTCCACGATGTCGAGTTATACAATTGATGGATGAGCGCTTCGCGAGATTTCAGCTTTTTCCTGTAGGCCTTAAGCTTCTCGTTACTCTTTCTGAGTTTCGCGTTGCTCACTTTTAGCTTTTCGCGCAGGTCAGCCACTGTCGTCAGCGTTTTCCCCGCATTGTTGAGGCTCGAGGACGCTTCTTCGAAGCGAACATTCGCTTCTGCGATCTGGAAACGGAGGCGGGCCAACTCGTCACGCCACGCTTTCGGAGCCTGATCGAACGCAGCCCTGTCGCCATACCGAGGCTTGGCCAAGAATGCGACGGCAATGTCTTCAAGTGTCTCGATCCTCGTCAGCCTGACTTGGTCGCGGCTATTCTTGATTTTTTCATGCTTGAGCCCGGCTGGCAGAAAAAGCGTGCCATGGCCATCAGCAAGTTCTACCGAATTCGAAGCCGACTTGGAAATATCGCTTTTGTTCGGTGCAGTATTCCTAACATAGAATGTTTCGTATCCAAAGGCGGAAACATGAATCATGGCCGCATAGGCATCGTCGAGGGAAGTAAAATTTACGAAGATGACGGGCTTCTGCTGAGATATTATACTGCGAAGTCCGTTGATGACGCCAGTGCCCACCCGTGCGCTATCGATCTTGATCAGAGCAACATTGCTAATCGATGATTCGAGATGGAGCTCTCCAGCGTCGACAAGGCGTTCCGCCGAGCCCGCAATCGTTCTCAGCCTGTCGCTTGGCGACGCGATTTGTCGAACTTTAAGTTCAAGCTCTCGCACTTTGACGTTTCGGGCGTTCTTCTCCACGAGAAGTGACCGAAGGGCATCAAGTTTCTCGCCCGCTGGCTCATAGGCATACACAACTCCGTCCGCCCCGACACTTTCCGCCAAGGCGAGGGTGTGAATATCTGCTCGCACGCCAATTTCAACGACGGTAACTTCTGGCTGCAGAAACTGCTTTAGAAAATCGATTTGTGTATCGATCCACTGGTCATAAGACTCTAATGATCTTTTCGTGAGATCGCCGCCTTCCGGATAACTAGTTCTGCCGTTCTGAAGCCGTATTTTCGAGTTCGGAGCGTTCATCTGTTCACGCGAGAGCTTCATCATTTCGACCGCATTAGCATTTGGAGACTAGCCCGACCTCAATTTTAGTGGTCAGAGAGGAATAAAGCAGGAAATAACGTTTTAAAGACCTATTCACTCATCTGCACGAGTGTTGTGATCAGGTGTCGCTCGCCAAGGGGAGTTGTTGCCAACTGACTACAGTGCGCGAGAGACAAACAAGATAGTTTCATGCAGGTGGGCATAGCCCAATTCTTCCATCCGGGCAATTGCGACAGTGAGTTCGGTTTCTCAGGCCTAGTTTGAGAAAGCCATATACATATCAGCCTTTTGCAGGGTGGAGCATCGTCCTTGGCCGACTTAGAGGATCAAATCGGCGAGGCCAGCTGCTCCCGGCGGGGTTGATGAACAAAAGCGGATCAAAGGCCGGTGCTTGCCTCGGCAGAGCAAAGTATGAATGATCCTCGTCCATGTTTATGCGACATGTTCCGGCTCGGCGCCAAATCGGGCACTCTATCTCCGTGTCAGTCTCGCCTTAGCCCACCTTAGAGTTTTCAATACGCGCCAAGGAAGCACCCGTTCGGCCAACAAAATCTTGAGGGCAAACATTCTTTCGCTTGCGCGATAGCGCCTCCTGAGGAAGGTGGAGACCGGTTGCATAGCCAGAAACTCAACAGCCCTAATTTTTGGGAAGGGTCTGATTTTGTTTTTGCCCGGGAAGGTGAGGGCAGTGTCGGCAGCGATGCTCTCGAGCGCGGCCAGATACTGCTCCATCGAGTAGTCCTGGTGGCGGGCAAAGGCCGCCTGCGACAGGCTGACAAGCTTGTCCTGCGTCAGGCTCTCCAAGAGCCCCACCACAGCCTCGGCCGAGAACTCGTCGAGCAGATACCCGTCCTCGCCATGGCGGATCACCTCCGCCGGTCCCGGCGCATAGCTGGTGGCGATCACCGGCACCCCGAACGAGAACGCCTCCAGGATGACGTTGCCAAACGACTCCTTCTTCGACGGCAGCAGCACCACCGAGGCCTCGCCATACAGCGCCGCCTTGTCGGTGACGTTGTAGTTGATCTCGACCCCGTCCCTCACGCCTGCCTCGTCGAGCAGGGCGAGAAAGGCGGGCAGATCCGGCGAGTTGAGGCTATCAGTGGTGAAGATGCGCAGCCGCCCTAAGCCGCGCTCCTGCATCAGCTTGGCAATCGGCACCAGGCGCTCGGCGCCCTTGGTGTGGAAGTCGATGCGCCCGACATAGGTGGCGAAGCGGTTCTGGTCCGGGCTGTAGCCGTTCTCGGTGCGGGTGGCCACGGGGAGCCGGATCTTGGTGAGCTCGTGGATGCCCATCTGGCGGTGGAAGTTCATGTCCATGTCCGACAGGCACAGGATGCGTGAGACCTTGTAGCTGTCGACGAAGTCGAGGTGGGCCAACACCTCCGAGTCCTGCAGGATGAAGGCAAGCTGACCCGAGGCCATGTGGATGAGGGGCAGGCGGGTGAGCTGCTCCTGGACGGCGGGCGAGAAGGCGCGGATCACCGAGTTGGGGGTGATAACCACGGTGTCGGTGGCATGGCAGGTGTTCAGAAAAGCGAGCACCTCAGCCTCGTTGTTCTCAGCCACGAGGGTGTCGGGGGCGTGCGGGAAGGCGGGATCGCGCTTGGCCGTGAGGCAGACGTGGCGGATGGCGCGGCCCTGAGCGGCCGCGATGGTGTTGCGCACACGGCCGGGAATGCCCCCGATCTTCGACACATCCTGAACCAGATGCACAATCGTCCGAAGCTTGAACGGCATAATGTCGTTCAGGGTCTTCCGCAACGTCACCCGAGCGCTTTCCGTCAGGGACGGATCATCGCGAACAACCTTGAGAAGGTTGCGATGCAGGTTCTTGATGTAGGTATCGTCAATCCCGTAGCGCTCCTTCAGGAGCCGATAATTTTCGACCCGTGCCGCGATCTCCGGCAGAAGGATGTTCTTTGAGAGCGTCGACTTGCGGGAGGCCGCAATCAGGTAGAAGGGAGCGGTATCGATCAAATGGACGCGATCGAAGCCGCCCAAAAGGATGCGCATGTTCAGCCGCACATCCTCGCTGCGCCCTTTGACGCTGTCCTGCGTGTGCAACCGCAGGGCATCGCGGTTGTAGATCTTTCCGCCGATGCCGGAGAGGATGCGGGTGATCGTGTCGCTGGTGATCGCCTTTTGGGGATCGATAAGCCTCGGGAACTCCCGGCGCCGACCATTCATGAAAGGCGTGACGATGATGTCGAACCCTGGGGCAAGACGGTTCGCAACAGTTGTGAGGGCTTCCGGCTGGATAAGATCGTCCCCATCGACGAAGGTGACGTAGGGTGCTTTCGCCTGATCGGCGATGTACTGACGTCCAACAGACGGAGAGCCGAAATTTGCCTCGGCCAATTGGACTTCAAAGTGCGCCCTTTTTGAAAGGGGATGTTGCGCAATGAGATTAGCGGTGCCATCGGTGCTGGCATCGTCGAACACAACAATCTGAAAGCGCTTTTCGTCCAAAACAGCAAGCCGGTCGAGCAGTCCCACGATGTTTTCACGCTCGTTATGAGTGGTCACACCGATGGTCAAAATAGGATTCATTCGTGGATCTCTGATTGAAGGCGTCGGCTGGCTGAATTGACTAAGATTGCTCGGACACGAATTTCCGGAGACTGTAGATTTCTACGGCACGCCTACGGATGCGGTTTGCGGCCCAGCCTCTTATTCAGGAGGCGCAAGGGCTCAGTCAGGCGCCAGGAAAGGGACTCTTTTACATTCTGCAGGTCTTTCTCCATCAACCTAATCTGCCTGCGGGCGTCTCTCAGTCGTGATCTCAACACTTCAGCGGATCTGATTTTTGGAAACGGCCTGACTTTGTTTTTTCCTGGGAAGGCGAGGGCGGTGTCGGCGGCGATGGTCTCGAGTGCGGCCAGATACTGCTCCATCGAGTACTCATGGTGGCGGGCAAACGCCGCCTGCGACAAGTCGGTCAGCTTCTCCGGGTTCAGGCTCTCCAGCAGATCGACCACCGCCTCGGCCGAGAACTCGTCGAGCAGAAACCCGTCCTCGCCCGAGCGGATCACCTCGGCCGGACCCGGCGCATAGCTGGTGGCGACCACCGGCACCCCGAACGAGAACGCCTCCAGGATGACGTTGCCAAACGACTCCTTCTTCGACGGCAGCAGCACCACCGACGCCTCGCCATACAGCACCGCCTTGTCGGTGACGTTGTAGGTGATCTCGACCCCGTCCCTCACGCCCGCCTCGTCGAGCAGGGCGAGAAAGGCGGGCAGATCCGGCGAGTTGAGGCTATCAGTGGTGAAGATGCGCAGCCGCCC
>NZ_JAELXT010000061.1 GCF_016427565.1 Microvirga splendida | reverse complement strand
GTTCGGGCTCACCGTGGCCAAAGGTCCGGCTCACGTTCCTCACCTCGTGCGGGCTGTCGAGGATCCGGACGAGCCAATTCCGGAGATTGCCCGTCCAGTCCTTCAAATGCTGGCTGACACGCTCCATCGGCTGGACGAACAAATTGCCCATCTGGACCGCGAGGTGGCCAAGCGAGCAATAGAGAACGATACGGCGCGGCGGCTGATGACCATTCCCGGCGTTGGTCCGGTCACCGCAGTGGCCTTGGCGACGCTTGCACCGCCAGCCGAGACGTTCAAGTGCGGGCGGGACTTTGCCGCCTGGGTGGGGCTCACGCCGCTGCAACATTCGACCGGCGGCAAGCAGAAGCTCGGCGCCACCTCCAAGATGGGCGAGCGAACCTTGCGCCGCCTGCTGATCATTGGAGCCAGTGCCGTTGTGCGCTGGGTGGCGCGCAACGGAGCTCCGGCAGGCTCGTGGATGGCGCGCATGATAGCACGCAAGCCACCGATGCTGGTGCGGGTGGCGCTGGCCAACAAGATGGCCCGCATCGTCTGGGCTCTGACAGCCAGAGGCGGGATCTATCAGGCTCCAGTCGCAGCAGCATAAGCCGTCGCGGCTGAGGGGCTGTTGGGACGTGGGAAGGTCAAAGGAGAGAGATGGCGCAACGGTCAATGAGACGGGATCAGGAAAACCAGCTTTGCGACGAGCGCCTTGAGCGCGTGGTTCCGAATTGGACCTGATCCGCGAACACCCATCCGGGCCCGCGGCGTATGAATGGCCGCAGTAGAGGCCGCACACATGTCAGCCCTGACCACGCGCTGCACCGACCCGAAGATTCTTCTTGCGTTTTGCCGGGCGTCCACACAGGTCGCAAACCTTAACCTAGGTCAAGCGAAGGCCGGACGAGGGTTCAGGTTAGGCAGCAACACGGAAGAGAGACGCGATGAAATCACTCTGGGCCTTCATGTCGTTCGCTCGTGCGATCGCCACCTGACGCTTGCGGATCATCGCCATGACCTCGTAGCCCGCAGTCGTCTGTGAGGCCGTCGTGAAGCTCTTGAAGCCCAGCCCAGGACGGATCAGCCGCTTGATGTGCCGGTGATCCTATTCAACAATGTTGTTTAAGAATGTCACCTGCCGGAGTTTAGCAAAGCGCCAGAGCTCGCCGGCACGTTTCATGGCCCTACTCGCGATAGGATAGGCGGCGTTCTTGCCGACCGTGACGGTTCGCGGATTGACCGTATGCGACTGCTTCAGCGCTTTACGGAGGAAGCGTCCGGCGGCAGCCGCATCCCGCTTGGGTGAGAGCAGAAAGTCGACGGTCTGCCCTCTCGCATCAACAGCACGCTAGAGGTACACCCGCTTCCCCTTCACTCTGATCTATGTTTCATCGACCCGCCAGGAGCTGTTCGTCTTACGAAGATGGGGACGGATGCGCTTCTCTAACTCCGGTGCATATTCTTGGATCCACCGGAATAGGCTCGTATGATCGACCTGAATACCTCGATCCGAGAGCATACGCTTGAGATCGCGGTAGCTGATCGGGAACTGCAGGTACCAGCGCACCGCCCACAGAATGATCTCCACCGTAAACTGCCGACCCTTGAACGGGTTCTTCTTGCCTGCTGTCACCACACACCCCTCCCAATGCTCTCACCGTCATAGCCCCGGGGACGGGAACATTCAAAGCTGCAACAGAGCCCTACCAACGACTTACTGTCACAACAGGTGCAAGCTGATTTCCAAGATCGACCCATGCCCTGCTGTTCGTTCCTTCACGTTTGATGAAAGCATAGCCGGTCCCTCGCCAGGGCAGGATGGCATTTCGCTTATTGTCGAGAATGAGGTCGCCACGGTCCGTCAGGACCACGAGCACAGCATGTCCCTGCCCCTGCTCGTCAATGACGGCTGCCATCCGCATGGCGCGGTGGGACAGACCCGCCTCGACCAGAAGCCTCCGTTTCAGAAGCTGGATGTCCTCGCAATCGCCAAGTCCATCATAGGGAAAGTCCCACCGGTCGAGAACACCCCAGTGATCCTGATCTGTTATGGCAAGGATTGATGCGTTTACGCGCTCATTCACCTTCTCAAGCGTGGTCCAAACCTGCCGGTTGAGCGAAATCCGCGCGGGCTGCGAGAGATCGACATGGCATTCGTGAGGGTGGCTTTCGCAGAACCTGATCCAGGCATGGGTTGGGCTTGCGGGTCCTAAGACTTGCATGGGGTCAGCCGGGAAAAAGCTCTCGGCAGAGGCAGAGCCTGCAAGTGCCGCAAACGCTATGCCAATCAACCCAGTCTTCAGAGCATTTCGTTTGATGCCGCCGCTCAGATCAAGACGGCTATAGAGGGCCTGATCATCATGATCCATGGCAAGGCTCCAGTCGCGGAGCCGATACGATGGGCAATTTTGGTAAACAGGGTCTTAATGCAATCCACACTCAGGGAGCGGCATAACCGACGCAGCCCATGGATAAGCAGCATAGAGATGGCGCAGAGAAAACCCGGCGCTTGGTAGCACCGGGTTTAGCAGGCAGCACATGTGCGGCTCTGGCCAATCCATACAAAGAGGATGAACTATGCAGCTTTCTTTGTCCGGCGTCTCTTAGCCGGTGCAGTCACTTCGTCGGACGTTGCAGCGGCCTTGGCGGCAGCCCGTTTCGGCTTTGCAGGAGCAGCATCATTGGCAGCAGCTTCCACCGGAGCCTTGCCCTTCCTGCGTTGCTGGCCGAGTCCTATGGTCTTGGCAAGCTCGGAACGCGCCTTGGCATAGTTGGGGGCGACCATCGGATAATCGGCAGGCAGGCTCCACTTGGCGCGGTACTGCTCGGGCGTCATGTCGTAGGTCGTGCGCAGGTGGCGCTTCAACGATTTGAACGACTTCCCATCTTCCAGGCAGATGATCGCGTCCGGGGTGACGGACTTCCGCACCGAAACCGCAGGCACCAACTCAGCCTTGGGCTCCTCCTTCTGACCCTGTGCGGTCTTCGTCAGGGCGGCATAGACCGAGTTGAGCAGTACCGGCAGGTCGGTGGCGGGAACGGAATTGTTGCTGACGTAGGCCGAGACGATATCAGCACAGAGTTCGATATAGTTTGGAGAGGTTGCGCTCTCGCTCATGATATTATTGTCCTTTTCCGCCCACAGAACTCGGTGGCGGATGATGTGAGTACATAACAGCGTTGATCATCATCAGGCGTTAACTGCGGAGTTCAGAAAAATACCTGCGATATGATCGGCACTTATTCTTTCGCGTCTCGCTTGGCAAGGGCAATATCCTTCACGTACTTGAGATGTCCAGTGACAGTGCCCCACAACTATAGATTTGAACCGGCTGAGGTCTGCACACCCATTGTCTGGGTACGTGCTAAAGTCCTTAGCACTCCAGCGCTCGACAGGAAGGCCACCTCGATCTCGCTGCTGGTGGTGATCGGCATCCGCGAGGATGGTCAGAAGGTGCTGCTGGCCGTCAAGAACATGGGCGGCGAGACCACGGCCGCCTAGCGTACGGTGCTCGACGATCTGGTCGCCCGCCAGCTGCGCCGGCCGGCCTTTGTCATCGTCGCTGGCGCGCCGGGCCTGGAGCAGGCTCTCGCGGTAGTGTGAGAGGGCGTTCCGCTGCAGCGCTGCACGGTACACAAGCACCGCAACCTGCTCGCTCATGCGCCCAAGCGTCTCTACGACGAGATCACGGCCGAGTACACCGACATGATCTATGCCGCCACAGTCGAGGAGGTTGAGGAGCGCCGCCAAGCCTTTCTGCGCAAGTGGTGGGTGCGCCACTGGGCGGTGGCCGACTGCCTAGAGGAAGCGAGGGAGGCGCTGTTTGCTTTCACGCAGCTGCCGCCCTCGCAGTGGAAGTCGGCCCGAACCACAAATGCAATCGAGCGGCGGCACGAGGAGTTCAAACGGCGGATCAAAACCCAGACGGTGCTGCCCTCGGATGCCACCGCCGCCATGCTGGTCTGGGCTCTGCTGGCGTCCGGTCAGATCACCATGCGCAGGGTCGACGGCTGGAAGACACTCACACAAGCATCAGAAACAAAGGAGACGATTGACCTCGCAGCCTGACCTAATACGATGTTCATGCTGGAGATCGCGCCACCCGAATTTCTACACAACCCGCAACGGCACCCGTGAAGCCAAATGATGCTCATGTCGATCTGGTACCCTTCTGAAACTGTTGCTTTCTCTGTTTTGCCCGACATACGCGGGCAGCATTCCTTTCTCATGGACGACACTTTGGTGAGCCGTACTCCTCTCCTTGCGTCGTTCTGCCTTGGAATGATGGCGCAGACACCCGGGTTCGGGGCATATGCAGGTGTCGCGGAGATCGCTTGTTTGCCTCAGGGGCCTGCGTTCTTGCTACGTACTTCGTTACCGTGTCATTAGGCACAGATCTTGCGCTGACCCCATTCCGCTGCTCGACACGCTGCCGGGTGTGTCCACGTGGGTGGTGGCTGCTCGCGGATATTACAGTCACAGCTTCCGCGAGCACATCTGGAGAATCGGTGCGAGGCCGGCAATCCCGGCCAAGTCTAATGAGGCGCCGGTCTCCTGTCCGGACTGGACCTATACCAACTGCACTGTCGTCGAGCGGCTCTGGGCTAGGCTCAAAGAACGGCGAGCGGGTTGCAACCCGCTGCGAGAAGACCGCCTCATCCTTCATGGACGTGCTCTGCCTCGCCGCAGCAATCGACTGGCTAAGCACTAACAGGCGTTAGCGTGATAACGCCCGAAGTAGCTACGGGCAATCTGTAGCGGGGAGGTACTGTTGCGTTAACCTCGGCAATGTAGTCCGGAGCGGCCAATCGAGGAGCCGTCCTGTTGTCTCTGTTCAAGCGCCGCCGCTTTCCCGTTGAGACCATCTTGCTGTGCGTGCGCTGGTACTGCATGTACGGGATCAGCTATCGGGATCTGGCCGAAATGATGCAGGAACGCGGTGTCGTCGTTGCCCCATCCACGATCTTTCGCTGGGTTCAGCGCTATGCTCCAGAGATTGAGAGGCGGATCCGCCAGTACCAGGGCTCCCGTTCCGGATCATGGCGCGTGGACGAGACCTACGTTCGCGTCGGGTGCAAGTGGAGATACTTGTTTCGCGCTGTCGACAAGTACGGTCGGTTGATCGCCCTCATGCTGTCCGACCGCCGTAATACCAACGCCGCCTATCGTTTCTTGCGCAAAGCTCTGAGGACGGTGAGCGAGTATCCTCCCTCATCCATCACGACCGACAAACTGGCTTCGTATCCGAAGGCAATCCAGCGCCTGCGGAAGGACGGCCTGCTGTCGAATAATGTTGAGCACCGGACATCGAAGTATTTGAATAACATCATTGAGCCCGACCATGGAGCACTCAAGCGCGTTATCCGGCCGACCCGCGGCTTCCAGAAGATGGCAACAGCCTCCGCCACCATCAAAGGCTTCGAGGTGATGCGGATGATCCGCCGCGGCCATTGCGGCCTGGCACAGCGTGACGTGACAGGCGAAATCCGCCTTGTAAACCAGCTCTTCGGCCTTGCGACCTGAGTGACCTATTCGACTGGATTCGTGTGCCCATTTGCAGGTTAATGCAACAAAGCCGGAATGGCGTGGAAGCCATCGAACGGTCTGGGATAGGGCACCAAGCTGGCTCGCTCCACCTCGAAGACCTGCCAGATCGTCCGGTCGCGGTGCTCGGGATGGGCATGCGTTTTGGCATAGGCGATGCACTGATCGAGCAACCAGGCATTCAGCTCGTCATAGTTCTTCACCCGCAGCCGTGGGGTAAAGAAGCGCTCACGCACGAGCCCGACCTGGTTCTCCACCTGACCCTTCTCCCAACCTGAGGCTGGCGTGCAGGCGACCGTCTCGACCAGGTAATGACCGCACATCTGGAGAAAGCGGCGGTTGTAGGCCCGCTCCTTGCCCGCAAAGATGGCGTCCACCGCCGTCTTCATGTTGTCGTAGATGCCGCGCCGGCAGGCGCCCTTGAAGAAGGCGAAAGCGCGGTCATGGGCATCGAACACCATCTCCTGGCTCTCACGAGGATAAGCTCGCACGAACATCATGCGCGAGTGGCAGAGCCGGACATGGGCGACTTTGACGGTGACCGGCATGCCGTTGAGCAGGATGACCTCATGGCTCCAGTCGAACTGATAGGCTTCGCCCGGCGCAAAGCTCAGGGGCACGAAGACGGCGGTCGCAGAGGTGGACTGTTCCCGGCGCCAGCTCCTGGCATAGCGGTGTACGGCGTCATAGCCACCCTCGTAGCCAAGCTCCCGTAGCTCCTCGAACAACCGGATCAGGGTCAGACGTTCCCGAGCGTGCTTGGCGTCGTTAAGCGCCAGCAGCCGATCCAGATCCTCTTTCCAAGGGCCGATCCGCGGTAGAGGCTGGCGTTCGCGCTCGTAGCGGAACTCGGTGGCTCCCGAGCGCAGAACCTTGCGGACGGTGTTGCGCGCGATGTGGAGCTCGCGGGCGATCTGCTTGATCGTCTTGCCGCGCACGAAGAACTCGCGCCGGATCCGTGCAATCGTGTCCACGCCCTTCATCCCCTGCCACCCATCCTGATCCAGGACAGGCAGTTTGCTCGCGTGACAGCCGCAGGGGTCAAATTTGGATGCCGATCCCCCGTCTCAGAGGGTCAACATTGCACGCCGAAACACACTTGGCACCGCCCAGCGCATTATGGCAGCGGTCGATCGCGAGCTTGTGGGCATCCAATCGGCAGCGCAGGCTCTCGCCACAGAAGGGAAGAGCCAGCTGCACACCGCTCCTTGCCGACAGCAGGAGAGGGGAGAGGGCAGGTCTGGAGCAGAGCAAATCTTTATACCTCAGTGCTTATGCAACCCTGTTAAGCCTTCTCGGAGGTTGGCGAAGTGTCCGTGGGAAGCGGTGAGCCGGCGATTACAGAGCCGGGATATCCGCGAAATGAATCCGGAAGACCGGTATCTGCTGATGTATTCCCTTCAGCTGGACCCTCTCCTGTTCCATGGCATAGGACGCCAAAATGTCTTTGACGCCAGGTGCGTTTAGAACTTCGCTCGTCAGACAGATCTCGTTTGCGTCTGACAAGCTCTGAACGCGGGCTGCGATGTTAACCGTTTGACCGAAGTAGTCGAGGCGCTCATTGAGCGTGACGGCGATGGCTGCCCCTCGGTGAAGGCCGATCTTGAGGATGACCTCGCGGTTCGGCGTTCGGCGGTTGAAAACTTCCATGTTTTGCAGCATCGCGAGCGAGGCTCGGACGGCATCGGTCGGTTCGGTGAAGGCCGCCATCACGGCATCGCCGATGGTTTTGATGATTGCGCCACCGTGCTGAACCGTGACCTCCCGCAGCAGCTCGAAGTGCTGCTGCACCAGCGACAGAGCGTTGAGATCGCCGATACGATTATAAAGGTCGGTCGAGCCTTTCAGGTCGGTGAAGAGCAGCGTGATATCCCGGACGCCAATCCCCTCGACTGCCCGGATTGCTTCCGAGCGGAACAGGTCCCGGAACGTCTGGGTTGCCAGCAGGCGACTGCCAGATAAATGGGTGACAAATTCGAGCCGCGGGATCTCCAGAATGGGCAGGGCCTCAGCAGGGATGGCGGAGATAGCGATAAAGCCTTGCTGCCCAGTCGCGTTCTCGATCTCGAAGGCAAGCCGGCCTGGCGCCACCGTTCCCTCAGACGGTTCGCACCGGTTGCCCAGAAAATGAATGTGGACGGTTTGGGATGAAATGGCCGGTGCGCCTCCAACCCGAAAGTCGAACCCAGCATCGCTGTCAGGCGACCAGGCATGCAGGAGCCCCTCCTGGACCGCGAGCTCAAGCCGGGTCGTTCCCGGAGGCAGGTAGCTGATGGCGGAGGTCCAGCCCTGCAGCGCCTTAACGAAGGGTGTCCCGTCGGGCAGCAGTCCCTCGTCCGTCAGCTTGTAGGCGAAAGCAAAATCCCGGGCCGGGAGATCCTCGGGCTTATGAAAGGCGATGGACCGGATCTGGGGCGAGACCGTGAAGGTAACGGCAATGTAGTCATCAAGCGCGGCCTCCAGATCAGCCCGGCACATGCCACAATGAAACTGGCTGCGAACGCCCTTGAGGCTGTGAAAGCTCTCGACCACACACGAACAGGCTGAGCAGAGCAGCAGCCAGTCCATCTCGAACAAGCCCAGGAATGCTCCGTGAAGAAACAGATCAACGGCTTCGGCCTCGGCGATGTTCTTCTCAGTGGCGAACCGGATCGGATTGATGCGGAACAAGGCGGCATCATCGGCCGATCGGATGTGGCTCTCCAGCTTGGAGATCACGCGCGGGCTCCAGGCACGAGCGGCCTCCAGGGCAGCGAGCCGTTCATCCAGGGCCTGCTCGTGCACCACTGCTTCCATCGCAGCCCTAACCTAGCCATAAGGTGTTAGTGGCCGTCTCCGCCGCTGCATCAGTGGCCGAGATCCCCTGTGATCATATCAGATGGCGAAGACTGAAGCGAGTATAAGGCTCCAGCGGGAAACCGTGCTGCAGACGACAGACATCATTTGCGGAGGCAGAGCTCTCGCGGTGACAAAGCCTGGACCGGCAATGACGACGGAAATTGATGCTATAGGGGGTGGGAACAAGAACTGTTCCCAAACGATGGGGTGGATGGCTCCCGCTCCCGACGGTGCCAAGATGAGCCCGTGTGTGGATGGCTCCCGCGTTGGGTCTGGTCGGTATCGCTCGTGCAGCAGCTGTCGAGTGCAGTCGTGTGTCCGGCCTGTTCATGCAGTCTCTTGTGACTGCTGGCCTTGAAGGGTTTCGCCGGACCAATCCCCTATCGTTTAAGCGGGCTGTCACGCCCGACACGCTAACCGGGTTCGGCTGGTCCTTGGCGATCGACCGTCTGCTACCTTCACTTACCTCCCGCGCCTCAACCTCGTGCGCCAGTCACCCAGCAGCCCATTCAGACCGCTCGAAGCACTGGCTTATCCTCATATTCACCGCCACGCATCATCACCGACCAGGCAATCCGTGCCATCTTGTTGGCCAGGGCGACCGCCACCACTTTCGGCGGCCGCCGCCGGAGCAGCCCTGCGATCCAGGGCGAGGGCTGGCTGCCTTCCCGCCTCAGATAGCGCAGCACCGATGTCGGGCCCAGGATCAGCAACTGGCGCAGGTACTTGTTGCCCTGCTTGCTGATCCGCCCGAGCCGCGTCTTCACGCCGGGTGAGTTTTGCTTGGGCACCAGTCTGAGCCAGGCCGCAAAGTGGCGTCCTGATCGGAACGCGCTGGGGTCGGGAATACTCGACGCCAGGGCCGAGGCGGTCACAAGACCAATGCCCGGGATTGTCTCAAGCTAGTTGGAGAGATCATTGGTGTAGTGCCAGTGCGCCAACTGCTTGCCGATCGTTCGCAGCCGCTCCTGAAGGTCAAACACGAGCCGGGCTAAGGTCTCCAGCACCACGCGGGCAAGATCGGGCAGGTCGAGAGGTTCGCCCCGGGCCAGAGCTCCCACCATCTTCGTGACCTGAGAGACCCCAGCCCCGGTTGCAATCCCGAGTTCGGCCAAGTGAGCACGGATCGCGTGCAGGAACATGGTACGTTGTTTCACCAGGAGAGCCCGGGAGCGGTGCAGCATCGCGGCAGACTGCTGCTCGGGCGATTTTACCGGCACGAAGCGCATAGTCGGGCGGGTCACGGCCTCACAGATTGCTTCCGCATCGGCAGCATCGTTCTTCTGGCGCTTCACATAAGGTTTTACATAGGCCGGTGGCATGAGCCGGACCTCATGGCCGAGAGCAGTGAGCTCGCGAGCCCAGTAGTGGACGGTCGCGCAGGCCTCCATGCCGATCAGGCAGGGCGGCAGGCCCGCAAAGAACTTCACAAGCTGGGGGCGCCGGACTTGCCGGAGGATGGCAACTCGGCCCTCGGCATCAACGGCATGGACCTGAAACACCGATTTGGCGAGGTCCAGACCAACTGTTGTGATATCTCCCATGTCTCTGCTCCCTCTCGTCCACCTTGAACGGCCTCATCTTGGCACCGTCGGGAGCGGGAGCCATCCACCCCATCGATCAGGAACACATCTTGCGCTGCCCCCAAGGACGAGATCGCCCGGCTCAAGAACCTGCCGCCGCGGCCGCCGTTCAAAGCCTCCGGCATGGAGAAAGCCACTCAGCCGCAGTCTACCAAGCCGGCCGGCCGCCCAGGCCGCGGCGCCAAACGGGATCGCGTGACCCGCGAGGTGACGCTGCGGGCTGAGGGGCTTCGTTGTAGTAACTCGGAAAGGACCTGCACTCATCAACGGTCGCTCGCTGAACAGTTCGAGCGGCTTGCCGCTAGAGTACCAAGCGGCTTCGCTACCGCCTTTTTGGCTCTATCCCGGAGTTGCGACAGAACCGGATCACCTAGCGGTCGAAATGCCTGCCCTTGCACATCACTCACCTCCGAAGCTTACTGGAGGCATAGACCGAACTAAGTTACCGATAAGTTTGCCACAGTTCCCTTACGTGTGCATCATCATTGGCTGATGAAGAACCCTGCATATGCGAGCAGGCCCAAGGCGATCAGTAACCCGCCCCATTGGCAGGCAACTCCCAACCTGTCATCGGATGTCGTCAGCGGACGAGCGACTAATTGCTCCTCCTCCTCCTCGTCATCCTCATCACTGTTCATAGCCACTCCCCAGCTCGGGAGATGAAAGATAACTTGCCGTCGTGATAGCTCCTGCCATCCAGGCGAGAGAAAGAAAACATAATTCAGACCCGCTGGTTGTGATCATGTATTGCGAGCATGGGACGCATGACGAAATTTCATGTCGATAGCTAGTCTGATTTGGTAGCAAGGTTGCCGGGCCCGCACCTGTCCTGCGGTGCCGTTCCCTTCAGAGGAGGATCCTCTGCAACTCGGGTCGCTGGAACAGCGGCCTTTTTCTTGTGCATGCCGACACCATCGGGAGGAGCTATGGGAGGCAAGAACGGCTTTGTTGCATTAACCTGCAAATGGGCACACGAATCCAGTCGAATAGGTCACTCAGGCCGCAGGGCCGAAGAGCT
>NZ_JAELXT010000060.1 GCF_016427565.1 Microvirga splendida | reverse complement strand
ACAGATCACCCATCAGCGCCTCCAGAACAGAGACACTGAAGCACTCCTCAGGCCAAATTAATAGGTCCTGAGCCTAGCTCATTGAATGCTATATTATTGTTTTTGGAGTAAATAAGGAGATTTTCGTGGTTTTTGGAGATGTCATTATATGTTTGTCCACGCTTATTGCTCTCGACAATGACGTTAGCAACAAATCTGTTTGACCCAAATACCTCGTCCATCAACATTCGGAAGCGATGAACTTCGCTATCATCAAGTGAAACAAATATCACGGCATCAGAAGTCATGAATTCGCGGAGCAGGCGAATCCGGGGATACATCATGCAAAGCCACTTGTCGTGGCGAGATAAGTCCTCGGCCTCCTTACCTACGACCGTTCCAAGCCATTCTCTGATTTCGGGCGAGTTGACATTATCGTTATAAACCCACTCTTCATTACCTGTATTGTAGGGAGGGTCGATATATATGCACTTTATCTTGCCTGCATAGTATGGCAGCAGCGCTTTCAACGCCTCAAGATTGTCGCCCTGCACTATCAGATTGCCGGAGTCGGGGTCCCCAACAGATTTTTTCTTGTCGCAATGGATCAGCCGATAGGGCACCTCGCGATGATGGTTCACAACTGCTCGCTTACCAATCCAGTCGAGTGTCGGCATTCGCTGTCCTACTACTTCCAAGTACCCTACAGGGGCTCTTCTTTTCAGGGGAACCGCTTCTGACGACCCTCCTGTTCACGCCTTCGCATACACCAATTCCGTGTGCTAGAGCTTAACAGCAGAGGAGGCGCGGTGATGATGTTAATATCCCGCCACAAGGCGGGCCGCTAACGCCGTACCCAAGTTCCCGTCCTTACCGGAAGCCTCGTCGCCGCCAGATCTCATCAAAGGCTCCCTCGGCCTCCTTGAACCGGCGTTCTGCCTCTGCCTTCCGGCCGCCCGGTTGAAGGTCAGGATGAAGCGCGCGCCGGTATGCCTTGCGCGCAGCTTCAATGATGAACCGTGGCGCGGATGGATCAAGACCGACGCGCCGGAAGACCAGTTTCTCGAAACTTGGGGCACCCTCCATTGGATCTGGGTGCTGCCCTTTCTTCGGACGTTGGCCCTCAGCCTCTCGGAGCGCTTGCGTCAGCTTCTGAAGTTCACGTTCGAGTTGAAGCTTCTCCTCCGCCGCCTGCCTCAGAGAAACCTCAGACATCCCTACCCGCGCGCTCATCTCCTGATGCTGAGAGCGGAACCGAAGGAGTTCCCGGTAGAGCGATGGGAGACAACAGAGAACGAAACCCCACACAGTGATAAGGGACCATAATGGCCCATAGACAATCAGCAGCAACCCAGGCGCTGCGACGATGATGTTCCTCAGCGCCTGTGGAGTAAGCGGTTGAGCTAAGGCAGCATCTACAGCCTTTCGGAGCCAATCTGGTATCGTGACCAAACCATGAATTGAGGGCATTGAGAGATCTCAGGCTTCTTCGAAGTCGTGGAAGTCGCGCATAACCTGCTCCACCATCGCCTCCATTCCGTCAGTCGAATGGTCGTCCTCCTCAAGAGCATTAAGTTCTAGCCCATCAAAGTCGAGAAGACCCATCAGCCGAGCCACGGCGTTGTAGGGCTTTGCGTGCGCTACTCGCGCGGGGCATAGAATTCCAGCGGCTGTAATCTTCCGGTGGATCGCATGAGCGGTCCCCACATTGACGGGGAGATTGCGAGGACCATAGATGCCAGACAATAGCCAATGCCCCGCATTCAATCCAATAAGTTCGATAACGCTGGGCTCAGGCCGATACTCGACATAGGCGTTTCGGCCCACGATGCAGAAACCAATTTTCGTCTCTAAGCAGTTCTGGAAGCGAGCCGCTGCGTCACGCATGGCTTTGGGCGAACGAAGCACGACAAACTCGCCATCGTCTTGGATCGGCGGCGACAAGGGAAAGCGCTTCGCCTTTTGGAGCCAACGATCCGTCCACCGATCAAGGTGCCCATCAGGGCCGAGATCAGCGAGGCTCTTAGCAAGCTCCAATTCTGTCACAGAGGGCACGACGCGGCAGATCAGATCAATTGCCGCGCGAAACTCGGTAACCTGATCCGCCGAGCGGAAGCCGTCGATCAGATTAGGCAGCAAGAATGGAGGCCGAAGTGCTAAGAGGATAGCAGGGGCCGACGCTGACACGTCCTCCATCTGCCGCAGCACCTTGGCGCGGGCACGGTGTTCGGGCTGAGACAGGAGGGCGAGAATTGTGCTGTAGGTGGTCGGGCGAAGGGGTTTGTCTCCCAAGCGCCCAAGAACGCCAACCAGCCCCTCCACCGGCCCGTAAAGTGCGTGAACTATATCCCGCACACGGCGAGTCATCAGCACGGAGGAGATGAGTGCGAGGGGGCCTGAAACGTGCCGACGATCATTCGGGATCAGAGGGCGCAAGCGGGCAGCGACAGCTTCTATGCCATCGTGGGAGATAGCGGCGAGAACGGAGAAAATTGCCTGACGGCGCAGAGTGCTGGCCGAAATCGTAAAGCGGAGGATGCCAGGATGTGCTTCGTCATGGGAAATGAGAGCGCTTAATGCCCATCCGCTGAAGGATCGCGGCGCATGAGTTTTCACTTCCCGAAACAGGTCCAAAGGCAACTCCATAGCAGTTGAAAAAGCGATTCATTGTTGCAAAATCAAGCAGGTTTGTCAATATAAGTGTTTTGTGACAGAGATCCGTTACGTCATGTTCGACTTCTCAAGCGACCTTCACTTGGACAATGCTGCTATGGGCGGGCCATTTCGCTGGATCGGCAAAATTGATGTGAGGAAATACAAGAACCCGACATCAACAACACTTCTGATCGCTGGGGACACGAGCGAGAGCCTGAGCGATACCGTAGACTTCCTTAATGCGGCGGCAGATCATTACGAGCGGGTCATCGCCGTTCTGGGAAACCATGAAGAAGTTGATCGAGATGCGGTGACCCGCGACAACGTCCACATCCTCGATCTTGTGGGGCATGAGTACCGGAAAGACGGTATCGCCTACCTGGGTGGATGCTTAGAGGACGAGGCGGCAGTCGAAGTTGTGGCCCGGAAGCTCACTGCCGCCAAAAACGACGCCACGATTTCCCGCGTGATCGTGCTCTCTCACTTCGCACCCACGCCTCGATTGAGCGATTTGACCGGTGGGAACTTCAGGGAGAAATGCAACGGCCTCCTCGATATGGTCGGTCCTCCTCTGAAGGATACGACCATCGTCTTCGGGCACGTTCACTTGCCCTTCAATTTGATGTTGGACGGCTATCGGCTTCTGTCAGATCCCAGAGGTTACAGGGGCATCAGGCGCGATGGGTCTGCATGGCGGGGAAAGTTCGCTACGTTCGCATCGTTAGCGGGTATTCCCTTAGCTACTCACGTAAGCGATATAAGCCAAGGCAATCAGGATAAGCGTGCCGAGAAGGCTTACACGACGGAGTATGGTTTCAAGTTGTGAGAGTTGGGACGATATGTTGACGGCTTGAGCTTGGATAACTCCGACCTGTAAGCGCGCCTCCTCTTGCTCGTGCTCGCGCTTGTCCATCGCAGCTTCGGCATCCGGATCGGCTTTGGCCGGTTCAGGAATCAAAACTGTTTCTGCCTCACGCCATCCTATGCCGGTCAAGGGCCACGGCTGGTCGAATGGGTTTTCCGAGTTCGGGCTTTCACTTGATCGAAATAATGTGCGGTCTTGCGGCTCCCGATACTCTTCATCCTTCAAAATCCAAATGCCTTTTGGGGAGCCGGTAAACCATAGGTTCTCAAGGCGTCCGTTCCTTACCGCTTCATATAAGTTCTCGAAAAGCTCAGATGGCAAAGATACTTGTATATCGAAAGTCTCGGGAATATAGGCGCTTATATCATCATCCTCTGCAACATACTTGACGTTAATTAGGCCATTTAGAAGTTTCTCGTCTTCGATGACCCAATGTTTATGTATGGTCGAAATTGAAAGACTGAGGTCAACATGCGTCCTGTGGGAATCCGTATTCCGTAAGGCAGCAAACGATGCTCCCTTTGCTATACCCTCTATAGTAAGACTTGGCTCTATGCTGCCACGGTAGTTCCTGAAAGATCGGACTAGGGTTAGGGATTTTGCGACAAATGAAATATGCCTCGTTTCGAGCGGGGTAAGCGGTGATTGTGCCGCTCCTGAAGCCTCGTCTTGTACCATGCAAACTCCTCGCTTCCGGTGGCGTGGCTTAGAACAAGATCATCGTGTAGGGCGTCCCTCAGTGGGCATGTGGGATTGTGTAGCATCCCAATCCTCTCAGAATAGGACAATACTTCTGTCCCTCAAGCCCTGCCGCCGCTGTCCGTCCCTCAGATCTCGCTCACGGGAATCCATCATATTGCTGCCCGCGCTCCATGCTGGCGAATGCTTGCTGCTCCACGGAATTGCTCGCACCCCTCAGCTTCAAGGCCATTGCGTCCGAATAAATACTTCTCAGGAATCAATTATTCCCGAGGATTGAAGATGAGATATTTTGAAATTGCCCGCCTCTATAGTGAAGAGCGTCAGAAATTTTTGAGCACCGCGACATTGTACGTTCTTGAAGGAGAATGGGAGCGGTTGCAGGCCATTCTCAAGCAGTTCCGTTCGGCTGAAATCATTGAAGTCCGTCCACTCTGCCGCTTTTCGGGGATGAGTGTTGACGTGTGTTGCCGGTCTAGTGCGGACGCCTCAAGACTTCTAGGGGTTTGGCACGACAACTCCATTGATGCGCTCTGCCGTGTTGCTGCGGAGCTAGAGCCCCGCAGTGAGGGGGTCCGTTGGGACTGACGCGGCAACAATGGGAGGCTGGCCAGTAGCCGTCCATGAACATGACTATTTCGACACCTCGCATGGTCCAGGGACGCTCTCCCTCTGTGCTTGGCATCAGCCCGTAGCGCTCCGGCTGTGCCTTCAGAGCATCCCGCATGGATCTCACGCTGCACAGGAACACGGGGGAGACCCATATTGGGGCCAATCTGGATCATGCAGCTTTGCGGAGGCAACGCAGAATATTCTTGATCTCTGCGCGACGTTCACTCGGATGCCGGGCCTTTGAAGCTTCCTGACAAAGGGTCTGCTCGATCTCGTGATCCGACAGTGCAGCAGCCTTCAGCCTCCATGCCAGCCGGTTGAACTCCGTGTTGCCCATACCCGGCAGCATGGCGACCGCAGCCCATTCATCGAGCGCCTTCTTGACCCTCTCTGCCTGCTTTGCAGCCGCACCGTTCAGAGCTTCTTCGCTAAGCTTTGCCTGGATTGCCTTCAGGGGTGGGGCCGCGTTGTCGTTCACCACAGGAACCGTTGGCTTAGCCACTACGGTTGGGGCGACCGCAGCCGCAAGCGGCGGCACCGGGATGTCCCGCACCAGTCCATACAGATCCAATGCGGTCCCCGGCACTTCCATGAAGAAACTGTCAGGGCGCTTGGCGGGGACGAAGAGGACGCAGGCTGGGTTCAGCTTGGTCACGTCGAACCCGTGAACCCCAGAGAACTTCGCTGGATCGCGACGGGATGGCTTTTGGTTCAATTCCTTCTCGGTCCACCATCCGGCCATGCTCAAGCGCTCCATAATGTAGGCGGCGACGAGCTTGTAGTTCTCGATGTCGATCAGATGTTCGGTGGGGACGATGACGCGCCACTTTGGCTTTGCTTCCGTGTGGCTCCATGAGGAATGGAACACCATGCGCCAACCCGGAAACAGAGCCGAGAAGTCTTCTGGTGTCAGATCGCCACCGTCAAAATCAAGAATAATGTTACGGACGTAAGCGATGTTGTCGTAGCCACGGCTCGTCTCGGCCCCATTGTTCGCCACGTACATCGACGGGGAGTAGGCCGACAGCCCTTCCTTGTTCTCGAACTCCTGCTCCGAGAAGTCCCGGTATAAGGCCACGAGATCATCGAACGAACCCTCAAAGGGCAAGCCCTCCTTCGAGAACTTGTCAGCGAAGAACGTGCCTTGGAAGGTGGTGCGGTCCAGACTGGTCAAGCCGATGTTCTTAGGCTCCATCATGCAGGCGATGATCTCGTCGCCCTTAGTGCGGTTCAGATTATTGTTGCGGGTTTCTAAACCGTTCACGACATCAAGCCGGATCAGACGTTCAAGGATGGTGTCTTTGGTGTGCCTCTCACGGGCACGCTGTGCTTGCTTGCGGGCGGTCGAATTCGAGTGGACCTTGGGACGACCGGCCTTGCCATTGTTCTTCGAGATCGGGCCGTCGAACAGGCCGAGGTCGTGGACACGCGAACCGGGGTACATGGACTGCAACCAGTAGGCCGTTTGGCTGTCAGGAACGAACCACATCTTCGGGTTCAGGTTCCTCGGGTCGCGGATGCTGGTCCGGTTCGCGGCCTGATACATGGCCTGCCGGAACATTGCCGTCTGGACGACCTCCGGCTCGACATCGGCATAACGCTTCAGGAAGGCGAAGTGGGCCGGTGGAGGGTTCAGCGCCGACATTAGGAAGGCATGGTCAATGTGCTGGTAGACGTTCAGGCCGTGGGTCACATTAGGCAGACGTTCGCAGTTCTCGAAGAAGGGCTTCTTGATGTCGGCGTTCTTGAACTCCGCGATCAGCTTTGAGCCGACCATCTCCTTGGCCTTCTCCCTGATCGCGTCGAGGACAGAACCAGTCGTGCCGTCCACGCGCTCCACGACCTTGTCACGGACACTTTTGGACCACGGCTGATCGACCCCGTAGTGGATGTCGAGAAGGTCGCCGTTGTCATGACTGCGGCGATACAGCTTGAAGCTGCTCGATACGTCCTTGAACTCGACGGGGACTTTCGGGTTGGTCAGGTTCGACCACAGGATGAATAGAAGGCTTTCCTCGAAGCAGGCACCGGCAATGTAGACGGCTTTGAACGGCTCGAACACAGTCGGGGCCATGAAGGCATGACCGACCAGTTGACGGGCCACGCCGTTCACGTCGGTCTCGGCGATCAGGCGTTCGTAGTTCTGCGCGTTGACGTACACCGACCAGTGCGGGGAAACTACGCTGTCAGCGAACCCTCTAAATTTCTCATAGACCTCATCACCGCGCTTATTGGCAGCAATCTTGCGGATGGCCGACACGTCCTTGGCTCCGATCCTCCAATACTCCGGATGCGTGCGGTCGGTAACTTCGAGATGGCGGGTCAGCAGTTCATGAGTGTCGGGGATGTTCAGGCCGAAGCTGCGCTCCACCGGGGGAATCTCGTCCACCGCCAGCATCCACTTCTTGCCGTAGAACAGGTGGGACGGCAGGGCAAAGAAGGCAGAATGGGTGATGATGAGGATTTCACCTTTTTCCGGGTCGGTCGTTTCCAGATGGTTCGTGATGGTCTGGATCACCTTGCACGGATGAGTTTGGGATGTGATCGCCGTCACCAACTCCATGTCCACCTTCATGGCCGGGAAGGTCGCCTGGATGGTCTCGTGGATCAGTTGTGTGGTCGGCTGGATCAGGATGATCTTGTGGCCCACCTTGGCGAGGCGGTCAGCCCAAGCTGCAATTGCGTAGGTCTTGCCCGCACCGCAAATGCCGTTGATGTAGCTGATGACAATGCTAGATGTACTTGGAATAGATGACATTGAAAATAACTCATAGATAATGAAGCAACAGTAACTGATATGTACCTTTCTTGTCACTTTATTTATCTAGCGCACGCAATTGCGTGACATACTCTTGGATATAACTGAATTTTAATTTCCTGACTAAGACAATGGGTCACGAAATACTATAATAAGAAATAGCGTGACATCTCATTCGGCCCATGAAGCCAAAGAAGAACACCGAAGGCTGATGAAATCAGTGTTGCGCGGGACGTTGCGCTTGTTGGATGGCCGACAGCCCTCCTTGCACAGTTCGTAAGTCTCGCACAAAGCCCGCGCTTAGTGGTTTAGGGTGTCCGACCGACGTCCTGCTGGCCCGGCGACCTGCCCCCGCCCATTTGGGGAACGAGCCCACCTCGCTTTCTGAGACCTCCCCTCACCTAATCGCCTTGCTAAATTCAATAGTGTGTAGGCTTGACTTAGCTAAGAATATGCTACATATAGGCATAGTCGCCACACCAAAGGACGCCGACATGCTTACTACATCCCAGACCGAAATCGTTCTCGCCACCCTTGAAGAGAACGATCCCGAGATCGCCGTGAAGATCGTGAAGGGCCTTATCCGGGGCTTCATGCGGGATAACGAAACCGCCCCGGAAACGGAAGAAACTGAACATAGTCCGGATGATAGGGCTAGTCCGAAAGGTGGTCCGACTGTTGATCCAGCGTGGTATCGCGCGGACATCAACGGTCAGACGAAGCTTTCTCCCGAGGGCGAAGAGCATATCTATTCGCTCTACGATCAGGGCGTGTCGATCTACTCAGCCGCCAAGAAAATGGGCATCTCGTATCAGGCCGCGAAGCACAGGTTTGGTTCGTGGGAAAAGCTTGCCGCCGCTGGCAAGCGCCCGAATGCAAAGTCGCAGTAAGCTAGGGGGTACATCCAATGAGCACTGAAAGCATCACGTACACTGTTGATAAGGCGTGGTTCCGCCCCTATGGCAGGCACCTTTCGGATCTCGGCGTCTCCGTTCTTTATGGGCTCTTCGCGCAGGGCGTCTCGATCACCGAAGCAGCCAAGCGTTTCAACATCACGTATAGTGGGTGTTGGAACCGGTATCGAAAGTGGTCGAAGAAGCACTCGAAGAAGGCTTAGAATGACAGCATGATAAAGGGCGCTCTTCGGAGCGCCCTTTTTGAAGCTTCGGTGAAATCTCAAAGATCCAGCGACTTGAGCCATGTGTTCAGAGCCTGTTCGGGAGTCTCAATGCCACTGGATTTGCACTCCTCGATCACGCAGTGAACGGCGAGGGGTTCGAGCAATTCGCCTTCATAAAAGACGGCACGAGCAACCATGTGCCAGTCCGTGCCCGTGATCTCATACCGCCACGTCTCTGCACCATGAGAAGGGACGCCATACCTGTTCCACGTTTGCTCGGCTTTGATGCTTACATCATCCTCGACAAACGGTTCGAAAGGCGGAACCAGATATTGTCGGATCAATTTTTGAACAGCAATTTGGTTCGCAATGTAAATTGCAGCAATATTGGCTTTCATTCTAAGGGCACCTTCCTTCAAGAAATATGTTTCGGTGCCATTATTTAGGTAAATAGACAGAATGATTGCCGCCAACCTGTCACAGATCTATCTTCATCTTCGCCAGATGGGCCTCGTTCGCTGTAAACGGGATCTGTCTACAAATTTTCTTGGTAAAAACCGGGCCTACCTAAAGAACATCGAGGCTCGCGCACCGCTCACCGTGCCTCGGCGGGTTGTTCAGACACTGCGATCCCGCCTTGCTGAGGTCGAGAGGTTCTGCCCACCAGGGATTGCTCGGGAGATTGGGGAGATCATCGCTGGCATCGACAGGGATTGTCTTGTGGCACGACGCTTGGGCTGGGGCCGGTAGATCAGATCGAACTCGGATGATTGCTAGGGCGCTCTCCGGAGAGCGCGCCCTTCCTTATGCCGCCGATGCTAGGTCCGGTGGACAGAGTGATAAAAATCCATATCAACTACTGACATGCGAAAATGCTCACGCTCTTGAGCACTTTCACGCTTGCTTCGGATATCGCTTGTGGTGGCACATGGATGAGACGACCTTTTATGTAGAAACGGACGACATCACCGCATTGAAACTCAGCTTTTGGGACATCGACCAGATTATGAAGTCTCCACATGATAGTGAAAATTCACCGCTGTCCTTAGATTTCAGAGTTCTACCGGATTTGTCCGTATTAAAGCGCACGAAAAGATTTGGGGTCGCGAGAACATTGGAGGCGCTGGCGAAACAATCGTGCGTATTCGATTTGAGTTGCTACGAGTATACGCGCCATCGAGGCAGCCACTTTAATAGTAACACCCGTTCCAATTACGAATTCGGTCCTCTGCTGTGGAGCATTTCCGCTACATATATCGAGACCGGTTATTTGAACAAAGGTACAATCTCGCAGGTACTCGATTATCTCTACTTGGGTCAATCACAAAGTGGCATTTTTTCGATGAGCTATGTGACTGTAAACGATCCAAATGATAGACTGGTTGAGTTTGCAAATTACTACTTCAAAATTAGAGAACCGCTCGCTCAACCGCAAACTTGGATAGATCTTAAGTTAGGGATGCGCGTGAAGTGTCCTTGCGACCACGTCGGATTTGTCAACGATAAATTGGTATCATCCTTACTTTCGAAGAAGATGTCGCTTGATGACATTGAATCACGTTTGAGGTGTGATGAGTGTGGCTTGACGGGCGAAATGAGTGTGCTGCCGGTTTACACTGAACGTACACCTAAGAGCCTTTTACATAGAACGGGTTGGGTGCCGTGCAGGGAAATGCCTCCAACAATTAAAAAACCAGCCCGGAGAGAATCTGAACTTGGTAGCATGTACAACGCTTTGGGAGGCGACGGAACTAGCCCGGTTTACCTCGGAGACGGAGCTTACCTGTCTTCATCCGGTAAAGTACTCGACGACTAGGGTTGGATGACCTTTGCAACTCTTCTTACTTTTCTTTCAAATGCCGGAAAACTCGTCCTTGCATTTCCTCATAATGTTCCTGCCTCCGTCATCTTGGACACGGGAACGCATCCTGTAGAGCCAAGATCAGCACGCCGCCAACCGGATCAGCCATCATCTTTGGGCGCGTCTTTACATAGTCCCGAAGCACACCCACGTACTGTTCAGAGACAAGGCGAACTTTGGTTGGCTCGCAGAAAAGGGTCTTGCCATGATGATAGTTGTCAGCGGTGGCATACCAGCCCATCCCATTCGACAGACCCGTGATGTAGGCAAGGTTTAGAGGATCGTCTGCGTTCTTCAAAAACTCCCGAACGGATAGTTCAGCGTGTGCAGACGTAGCGATCCCCACAAAAGCGGCAACAGCAACAAAAAATAGCTTTTTCATTATGGGCCCCGAAATTTCGAGAAACATAGCTTAGTCAGACGATCCTGTTCCAGTCCTAGTATTTGAAGATGGTTTATCCTTCATGCCCTGGCCTCCCTCTGCGTGAAACAATACCCAGGCCCTAGAGCGACTGAACCTTAGCACCGGGAGAAGACCTTTATGCTTTTCTGGCCGATGATACGTCAGGTTCAAACGCCACCTTTCGAAGCCTGTCATCGGTCACAGTCTTTCTCAGAGTTTTCCCAACATCGCCTGTTCCAAAAACCCCTCTGGTTTTTGCACTTAGGGTGCCCCCGCAAGTCCTTGTTTTCTGGTCCTCGCAGAG
>NZ_JAELXT010000005.1 GCF_016427565.1 Microvirga splendida | reverse complement strand
GTCTCCGAGCCGTCCCGGTCCACCAGCGCCGCCGACAGATCAAGACGGATCGACCTGTCCTCAGAACCCGATACATCGCGCGCAGCCACGGAAGGAGGGGCGGCGGCAATGTCGGCCGGCTCCTGCGGATCCGGCTTCAGGGTGCTGGGCGGCGTTACGACGGCAGAATCGTCAGGGGTGCCGGCAGATGCCGGCGATGTCACCTGCGTCGTCGTACTGTCCTGCTCCGTCGCGACATAGCTCGAGGAGGATCGTGCAATGTTAGCCCTGGATCTGATCGGAGGCGTCGGCGTCGCAGACAGCGACAAATCAACACCGGAGGGTCCCTCGTCCAGGATAACCGCAGGCCTAACCGGTGGTGCGAGATCCAAGGGCTTCAGCGGTTCGTCCTGGGGCGCCGGCGCCAGGTTCCATGCAAACGAGCCGATTTCGTGCGGCGTGACCGCGACGGCGCCGGACGGCCCGCCTCTCATCATGCCGAACGCAGCAACCGCTTCCGTTCCGCCCACCAGATTTCCGCTGGCGCCTCCATCGCCCATTGGGAGGCTGCGCTGCACCGCCCGCAGAGCGCGCATCGCCTCCTCGTCGACGACGCTGGCATCGAACGGGATGGTCGGATCGGGTTGCTGGCTCATGCGATCAGCGTCCTCAACGCTCGTGGAATGATGCCGCCATGGCGGAATAGATCGGCTTCAGCAGGTATTGCAGCACGGTCTTGTTGCCGGTGGTGATGTCGGCCTGGACCGTCATGCCGGGCACGAGCTGCGCCTTGCCGGAATCGCGGCCCACATGCTGCTGCTTGAGCGAGACACGCACGCGGTAATGTGGCTGCCGCTGCTCGTCGAGGAATGTGCCGGCGGAGACGCGCTCCACGACGCCTTCCACGGCACCATAGCGCGCATAGTCGAAGGCCTGCACCTTGACCCGCACGGGCTGGCCCACCGCGATGAACCCGATGTCGCGCGGCATGATCCGGACATCCGCTACAAGCGGGGCATCCTGCGGCATGACCTCGGCGATCAAGCCGCCGGGCGGCAAGACGGTGCCGGGGCGGTGAACGGCCAGACCGCGCAGCACGCCGGGAGCCGGCGCGCGCAGGAGCGTGCGCTCCGCGCGATCCTCCAGCTTGCGGACGACCTCCGCCGTTTCCGCAATCTCCAGCGCCACACGGGCGGCTTCCTGCCGGGCCTCGTCCACGGCGGCCGACTGCATCTCCGAAATGCGAGCTTCGGCCTCGGCCAGGCTGCGCAGCGCCGTGGCATGCTGGCCGTTCAGCCGCTCATGCTCGGCTTTCGTGCTCATCAGCAGACGCTGCGCCTCCAGAACCGCAAGCCGCGTGGTCAGTCCGTTGCGGGCGAGCTCCTCGCGGATGCCGAGCTCCCTGGCATGCAGCGCCACCTGCTCCTGCACGGCGGAGATCTGCCCCGAGAGGGTTGCCAGTTCGCTGCGCCGCTGCGCCACCTGTTCGTGGAGCACGGCGATCCGGTCGCTCAGGGAGCGCAGGCGCGCATCCAGCGCGGCGCGCTGGGGCGCGACGAAGAGACTGGAGGTCAGGCGCGGCATGGCGCTGCCCTCCCCGCTCGCATCGGCGACCGCGATGCTCGCGGTTCCTTCACGGCCACGCAGCTCCATCGCCGTCATGTTGCCCTCTGCCGCGGCCGTCAGGCGCTGCGACTGCAGCTGCAGGGATTCGAGGCGCAGACGGGCCTGCGACAGCTCGGCCTGGGCGGCCGCATCGTTCATGCGCAGCAGGGGCTGGTCGGCTTCGACAACATCGCCTTCATGAACCAGGACTTCTGTGACGATGCCGCCTTCGAAATGCTGCACCGGTGCCGGCGCTACCGTCGGAGCGAGATCCCCGACTCCGATGGCCACCTCCGGCACATGAGTGAGCGCGGCCCAGGCGAGGGTTGCGGACACCAGCAGGCCGGTGCCCAGAACCACGGCACGTTCCAGGCTGTGGATGCGCAGCTCCTCCAGGGCGAGCACGTGGCTGTCGGGCCGCGGCTGGCGGCTGGCGCGGGGCAGAGGTGCCGCATTGTGCCGGTCTGCCGCCGGCGGCGGGTTCTCGACGTTGGGGGCGTGTTTTGCGGCAGTGCTCATCAACCAACTCGGGGGCTGTTAGCGGCGGAAAGATTGGCGAAGGCCGCGTTCGCCAGCGGCACGCCCACGGGCGTGCGTGTCGGACGGGGGCTGGAAGGAGAAGCAGGCTGGTCCACCTCTTCGACCTGCCCGTCCCGCAGGCGCAGGACACGGTCGGCAAGCCGGATGTGGCTCGGCCTGTGCGTTGCCATGAGGATCGTGCAGCGTCCTCTGCGGGACGCGATCACATCCGTGAAAGCCTTGGCGCAGGCGTCGTCGAGGCCGGCGACGGGCTCATCGAGAAGCAGGATGGGCGCATCGCGCAGCAGGGCGCTGGCGAGCGCGATGCGCTGCAGGATGCTGCGGGGCAGACGGCCGCTGTGGTTATCGCCGACCCGCGTGTCGAAGCCCTGCGGCAGCGCCTCGATGGCCTCCAGGACGCCGGCTTCCGCGGCCGCGGCACGGAGCTGCTCGTCGGAAGCGCTGGGCCGGGCCAGGCGCAGGTTTTGGGCGATCGTCCCGTAGAGAAGCCCCGGCGATTGCGGCACCCAGCCGATGCTGCGCCGGAGAACGGCCGGGTTGAAGGAGCGCACGTCGTGTCCGTCGATGCGCACGAGGCCACCCTGCGGCCGGTACAGGCCTGCGATCAGCAGCAGCAGGGTCGACTTGCCCGTGCCCTCCGCGCCGGTGACCGCCACCACCTGGCCGGGCTGGATGGCGAAACTGGCACCGGCCAGCACAGGCTCGGATTGCGGCAGATAGCGCAGGGTCACGCGGTGAAAGACGACGGCTCCCTGCTCCGGCGGCGCCATGCGCGCCTCGAGCGGCGGCGGCCGTTCCGTTTCAAGAGCCATCAGCCCGTCCACCTGCCGGATCGACGCCTGGGTCTGCTCCCAACGCGAGAGCATCACGAAGCATGTCTGCATCGGGCCGAGAACCCGCCAGATCAGCATCATGCCGGCAATCAGCGCGCCTGCGGTCATCGTGCCGGAGAGCACCGAGAGCACGCCCAGGACCACTGCGGCCAGACCCGACAGGGTGACGAGCGCCTGGCTTGCGGCGAGAACCGAGCCCGTGAGGGTGCCGACCCGCGCCGAGGCTGCGGCGGCAGCGGCCGCAGCGGCGGCATAGCGGTCGATCCAGCGCTCTTCGGCTCCGCCGAGCTTCAGGGTGCGCACCGTTTCCAGCGCCTCGACGGCCAGGGCCTCCCGCGCCTGGTTGGCGCGAGCCGCCTGATCGATGGCCAGACGCATGGAGCCTCGGGAGATCCAGAACAGGACAACGAATCCGATGGCGGTCCCCACCGGCACGAGGGCGATCCATCCGCCGAGCACCACCATCAGCACGACTACGAGGAGCGTGAACGGCAGGTCCAGAAGGGCGACGGCGAAACTGCCGGTGAGAAACTCGCGGATCGCCGCGAAATCGCGCAGGCGGGACACCTGGGATGCGGTGCCGGCACGCTCAACGAGCGCTGTTGGCAGGGACAGCAGGTGCGTGAAGACGGCGCTCGGAACCAGCCGATCCAGGCGCTCCGCGATGCGCAGCAGGGCGCGCTGGCGGATGACGCGGAACAGGATCTCCAGCACGACCGCAGCGGCAGCGCCCAGTATCAGCATGGGCAGCGTTTCCGGGCTGTAGCCGGCGACCACCGTGTCGAAAACCGCCATGGTGAAAATCGGAACCGCAAGCCCGAGCACGGCCATCAACCCGCTGATGGCGAGCAAAGGCGGCAGAGATCCCCGGAACCGCCGGGCGATGCCGCTGAACCAGTTCTGACGGGACGAGGCGGCATTCGCCTCGGAGGCAAGGACAAGTGTGCCGCGCAGATTCTCCGGCGCACAGGGCTTCACATCGCCCGTGGCGCCATCGAACATCAGAACCTGTCCCGCCTCGTCGCGATAGACGACAGCAGCGGCCTTTCCGGGCGGCAGCAGGATGGCCGGCAGGCACCGCAGGTCGAGACCTCCCCGCTTGAGGCCCTGCATGCGCGTCGGGTATCCGAGAACCGCCAGCGTATTGCGCAGATCCGTGAGATCGATGTCGGGCTTCGCATGCGGAAGCGCCGAGAGGAGATCATCCGCGCTGCCCGACCACTCCATCAGCCACAGCAGAACCGGCAGACAGCGAGCCAGATCGGAAGGAGTCAGAAGGTCTTCCGACAATTGCACTGGAGCCTGGGGGCTGCAATCCGTCACGGAACTCATGACACGCGCTCCAGGGAGCCGTCACGGATCGCGAACACCCGGTCGGCGATGCCGAGCGTCGAAGGCCGGTGGGTGACGACGATGACCGTCACCTTGCCACGCAGACCGGCGAGGAGTTGGGCGAGCCGTGCATCACTGTCGCCGTCGATCTGGGATGTGATGTCGTCGAGCAGCAGGATGCGCGGCTCCTCGATCAGGGCCCGCACGACACCGATGCGCTGGGCCGCGCCGCGCGGCAGGGGCGTGGCCGCAACGCCGACCGGCGTGTGCCAATCGCCCGGCAATGCGCTGGCCACCTGGTCCAGACCCAGTTTCGTCGCAAGGCGAAGGGCGGCCGCCTCAAGGTGCGGCTGATGCATGGTGAGATTCTGCAGGAGCGTGCCGCGCACCAGGGCGGGATCGGGCGGCACCAGGGCGATCTGCCGTCGCGCCGGCCCCATCTCGACCTGCGAGAGATCCTGCCCGTCGATGGCGACCCTGCCTTCGGTGGGCTGCAGGTCACCGGCGATCAGCCGCAGCATGGCCGAGCGGCCGGAGCCATTGGCACCGGTGACGCCAATGATCTCCCCGGGCTTTGCCTCAAGGGTGAGGCCGTCGAACAGCCAATCCTTGTGGCGAGGATTGCGCAGCCGAACGTTGTCGAGAACCACGTGGCCGTTCGACACGTGGAGCGCCGGCCGGTCGAGATTGCGCTCCTGCGGGAGCAGGGCGATTTCAGCGACACGGCGCCGGCTCTCCGCAAGCGACTGAAGACGTGACCAGAGGGCGACGCCGCCGAGCAGGGGCTGCATCGTGCGCCCTACCAGCATGGTGCATGCGCCGAGGCCGCCGACACTGAGCTGCCCGTTCAGCACCATGTGGCAGCCGAAGGCCGCCACGCCGATGGTGGCGGCCTGGGCGAGCAATTGCCCGCCCTCCTGCCCGGCCGAGATGGCCTGCGCCAGGGTCCGGCGCATCTGTGCAGAGCCGCCCTGCAGGCGCTCGTAGCGGCGCTCGAGCAGGGGCTCGGCGCCGAGAACCTTCATGGGGTGGATGCAGCTCAGCGTGTCGAACAGAAAGTTGAAGCGGCGCTCCTCGGCGAGCGCGAGGTTCTGCGCCGCGCGGCGCACGCGCCGGCCTGTCAGAGCCGCGAGCAGGGCGACGCCGACCAGCAGGGCCAGCGGCACCAGCACGAGCGGGCCGGCGAGATACCAGATCCCGATGAGATAGAGCAGCGCGAACGGCAGATCGAGCATCGCCTGAAGGGCCGGGCCGGACCACGCCTCGCGCAGGGTGCCGATGGCGGAAAGACGCTCCGCGTAATAGCCGTTGCCGTTGGCTTCCAGGGCCGAGAGAGGCGCGTGGAGCAGGCACTCCATGGCCTGACGATGCGCCTGCGCCTCGGAGGTCGCCGCCATGCGGGCCAGAAGCCTGCCGCGCACGTGGCGGAGCAGCGCCTCCAGCACGATGGCCAGGGCCACCGTGATGGCGAGAACGACCAGCGTGCCGGTGGCCTTGTTCGGCAGGATCCTGTCATAGACCTGCAGCAGGGCGGCCGGCAGCGCCAGAGCCAGCAGGGTGATCAGCAGCGTCGCCTCGAGCACCGGCATGAAGAAGGCGATGCCGAAACGGCCGATCAATCCCCTGAAGGGGCGTGTCAGCCATGGGCCCGAGGATGCCGCCAAGGCCTCGGATGCGGCAGCAGACCTGTTCATAGCGCGACCTTTGGCCGTTCGGCCGTGGGGATGCAGAAGCTGCAGATTTTTTGGGGGTGCATACCGGGCTTTCACCGGTATGGCGGGGCGGCATCATGCCTTTGGCCGCGCGCCGCTCAGGGGCGCCGGCCAACCCGCCATGGATATGGCTTTTCGCTACCTTGAACTTTCACAATGCCGCTCGGGAAGTCAATGAATGGCTGCGCCTCGTTCGACTTACCGTTGGGTAAAGTTAACGAAGCATGCACTGGCCGTCGGATGCCGGAGCCTTCTTCAGAGGCGGCGCGAGCGCGTTTCTTGTGGCAAGCCCTGCCGATCTGGAATAATCCTTCGTGAGGCGCGGGGCGGGTCGGGCTGCGGGCACGAGGAACTCGACCTGTTGCGGGACGCCGCATCATCCCACTGGCATCAGGTGCGGCGAGCCCGCTTCCCTCTTGAGGATCTGTCTTGGACTGGGACAAAATCAGGCTCTTCTACGAGGTGGTCGAGGCGGGGAATTTCACCCGCGCCGGCGAGAAGCTCGGGGTCAACCAGTCGTCGGTGAGCCGCCAGATCAGCGCCCTCGAACACGACTTGAAGATCCCGCTGTTTCATCGCCATCCCCGAGGCCTCATCCTGACCGAACACGGAGAGGTGCTGTTCCGCGCAGCGCAGGACATCCGCCTGCGCCTGCAGGAGACCCGTCAGCGGCTCACGGAAACCAGCGAGCGGCCGGCCGGCGACCTCAGGGTCACGGCAACGGTCGGCATCGGGGGAATCTGGCTGGCGCGACGCATCACGGAGTTTCTCGATCTCTATCCCGACGTGCGCGTTCAGCTGACCTTGACGAGCGAGGAGCTGGATCTCGCCATGCGCGAGGCCGACATCGCCATCCGCCTGCGCCGCCCGGCGCAGCCGGACCTGATCCAGCGTCGCCTCTTCACGATCCAGTACCATGCCTATGCGGCCCACTCCTATCTCGAGCGCTGCGGAGAGCCCGAGCGCATCGAGGATCTTGACGATCACTCTCTCCTCTGCCTGGGAGGCGACCAGCCGGCCTTCATCCTGGACCTGCACCGGCTGAGCGGCCTCGGACGGGATCCCAAGAATCCCCGCCCGAGCCGCCTCGTGGTGAACGACAGCCTGGCCCTTCGCAAAGCCATCGAGAACGGCGCCGGCATCGGCATGGCGCCGGATTACGCCATGAGCGGCAATCCGGCAGTGAAGCAGGTTCTCCGGGACGTGCAGATGCCGACCCTCGACAGCTATCTCGTCTATCCGGAGGAGCTGCGGTCCGTTGCGCGGGTTCAGGTTTTTCGCGACTTCCTCGTCGCGAAGGCACAGCGGTGGGATTTCTGATCCGGCGAGTCTTTCGGGTTACATTCGCCGAGGCGGCTTGTGCGAAGGCGAGACCGCGCGCAACCTCATTTTCTCCACGATTCGGAGACTATTGGATTCTTCAAAAATCTTTTCTTTAAAAGGGGATTCGCCCGATGCCACGGCCCTTCCTTGCCGTTCTCGCCATTGCGCTTGGACTGCCCTTCCTGCTCCTGCTGGCCATCGTCTCGTCGGCGTCAGGCGTCAGCGCGAGCGTCTTCACGAGCGCGCTTGGACTCGTGATCATGTCGACTGTCCTGATGCTGGTTGTTTACGAGATCAAGCGGATCGCCGATCTGCCGCCGGATGCGCCCTGATCGCGGGCCTCAATCGACATAAGGCAAGCGCCGAGCGTGCTTGAGATTCCAGACTTCGGTGAGGAATCTCAAGCCGCTCGATCCGAATGCAATTTTCAGGCTGCGGCCCTGACCCGCTCGGGATGCTCCTCGGCCGTGGCGCGATCGAGCGCCATCAGAAGAACACCGATATCCTCGTCAAGGAGATTGATGGCATTGCGGGCATACTCGCGGAACTCCTCCCGCACCAATTCCGCCTCGCCATCCCATGAGAAGTCCTCGTGCTCGGCCTCAAAGAATGCACGAGCCACCAATTCGACCTGGTAATCCATATCTGCCCCACCGCATTTTTCAGGTATTTGTTCTTAGTTCGAACCTGGGGCGTCAGTACGCTTTTACTGGAGTTCTTATCCGGCGCACCATCAGGGTGATGTCAGGCTTAGCGCCGGTTCGGACTGATCCGCAACTCGCCACTTGGGCTACCCCGAAAGAGGTAGAGCACGCAGGATGCCCCACGTGCCCAATTCTGCTTAGGATCATGCTCCTGAAGGCTTCAGGCCGGTGAGGCAAGCCTCACTCGCCAGGGACCAGGGCGGCGGATTCCTGTGTCGAGCCGAAGTGACCGGCAGCCCACATGGCCGCCTGGGTCCTGTTCACGGCCTTCACCTTGCGCAGGATTGCCTTGATGTGAACCTTGACGGTCGCTTCCGCCACTCCGAGCTCGCGGGCGATCAGCTTGTTCGAGGCGCCCTGGGTCAGGCAGCGCAGAATCTGCGCCTCACGCTCCGACAGCTTGTTCATGAGCAGAGCCGGATCGTTGGCAGGCGAGAGGGAACCCATTCGGCTCACCACCCCCCCGGCATGGCTGCTTCGAATCTGGTCCAGCAGGTCCAGCCCGACCGATCCCGGAATGAAGGTTTCTCCGAGCATCACGAGTTCCAGAGCCTTGATGATGGCATGACGGTCCATCCTCGTCGTGCAGAACCCGTCCAGGCCCTCCTTGCAGATCTGAACGATGTCCTGCGGGTCCATCGTGTCTGCAAGGACGACGACGCGGGAATGGGGGTGTTGCTCCTTCAGCTCCTTCACCGTCTGGACATACTCGCAAGGGGAGCGTCCATCGCAGATCAGGAAGAGGACCGGCACGCCTTCCGGAAAGGTGGACAGGGGCGACAGGTCTCCGGTCTCCCCCGCAATGTCGAAGCGGGTGCCCGCAAGGATATGACTGATACCGGTCCGTAGAAGGATGTTCTGGCAAATGAGAACAGTGGTGACGTTCTGAAAAGGATCATGAGCGATGGGAAGGATTTGCTCTTTGTAGACAACGTTATGGCCCATGCTGGCTCTAGCCCCCTGGTGCGGTTCGTCGAAAGAATCGAGGATCATGGCGCCACCTATCCGAAATACGCAGGCTACAACCAAAAGGGCGGGAACCATGTCCAGGAAGCCGATCCGTTCGGATCAGGCGTGGCGATAACGAGGGTAAGAAGATTTAGTTCCTCTTCCTGAACGTCACCAAAGAGGTAACCCCTCCTATCATGAGTAACCTTATGACGCTTCCTCACATGTTGATCGATTTGTAAAGTGAAGCTTGGCCATATGCGACACAATAAGCTTATCCATTACTTCGGACGGCTACTGCATTCACATAACTTAGCGTCTGCTTCGACGATGCTCGGCTCAGCATTCGCATCAACTGTTCTTCCGGCACGGCCTTCGAGAACAGAAAGCCCTGCATCTCATTACAGCCCGCCGTATCCAGAAAACTTCGTTGTGTTTCCGTCTCGACGCCTTCTGCCGTGACGGTGACCGACATGGCGTGCCCGAGGGCCACGATTGCTTTGATGAGGTTGGCGGCCTTGCCGCCCTGCCCCAGGCTCTGGGTGAACGACCGGTCGATCTTGATCTTGTCCACCTCGAAGCGGTGAAGGTAGCCCAGGCTCGAATAGCCGGTGCCGAAATCGTCCAGGGCAATGCGGAAGCCTGCCTCTCGCAATCTCCGAAGCGCATCGGTGGTCCTGCCGTCCTCCTCAAGGAGAACCCCTTCCGTCACTTCGAGCTCGATGCGGTGAGGATGCCCACCGCATTCGCGCACGATGGCGATGAGGCGGTCGGCGAAGTCGCTCGACCGGAATTGAACCGGCGAGAGATTGACGGAGACGAAGAGGTCGGGCCAGCGCCGGGAGGCCGTGCAGGCCTGACGCAGGATCCATTCTCCGAGCGGAACGATCAGGCGTGTCTGCTCCGCCACGGGGATGAACTGGCTGGGCTGGATGTAGCCGCGGGTCGGGTGATGCCAGCGGGCAAGGGCCTCCACCCCTACGACAACACCGCTCTGCGAGATCTGCGGCTGGTAGGCGACCTCGATCCCCTCCCCGGTCGCGAGCGCCGCCCGGAGGTCCTCTTCGATGATTCTGGAGACGTTGATGGTCTCGTCCATCTCCGGCGTGAAGAGGCGGTAGCAGTTCCGTCCTTCGCCCTTGGCACGGTAGAGAGCGATATCGGCCTTGCGCAGGAGCTCGATACGATCCAGGCCCGCGTCCGGAGCCAGCACGAGCCCGATGCTGGCGCCGACGAAGATCTGATTGCCGAGAACCTCATAGGACTGCTCCGATGCCGCAAGAATACGCTCGCACAGGGCCTGCGGCGCATCGGTGCCCGACTTGAACGTCTGGACGATGGCGAATTCGTCTCCGCCCAATCGGGTGACGGTGACGTCGCCGTCCACCAGCTTCGACAGCCGGATCGCAAATTCCTGGATGAGGCTGTCGCCTGCATGGTGGCCGAGCGTGTCGTTCACATGCTTGAAGCGATCCAGGTCGAGCATCATCACGGCAACCTGCTCGCCGTCCTGCATCCGGGCAATCGCATGATTGAGCCGGTCCGTGAACAGGGCGCGGTTGGGCAGACCTGTCAGAACATCGTGAAAGGCCAGGTGATGGGCCTGCGCCTCGCTGGCTTTCAGCTCGAGGACCGTTCTCTCCAGCGCGGTCGTGGATTGCCTCAGGCGACGGACCAAAGCGCCCAGCAGGAGAAGGATCATCACGGCCGCCGCGGCCATCACCGGGCCGATCGACCTGAGAACGCGATCGCCCGGCAGTTCCGGGTTCCAGATGAAGTAGCCGATATGCTTGCCGACATCCGATTTCACGGGCACCGAAACCTCGCCCAGCTCGGGGGTGTCGGTGGCCGAGAAACGCAGACCGTCGATCAGGTTTCGCTCGGCAAGCTGCGTGATGAAACTCCCGTCGAGGAAGCGGATGCTGAGCAAAAGGAACTCCCTTCCATGAGGATAGGGAACATCCTCGGATTCAGGGATGATCTTCATGAGGCTGACCGCCGCCGGCCGGCCGTTGAGCTCGAGCATGTGAGCGTCGTGCACAGCCTGACCGGTCTTCAGGTAGGGTGCATCCGCAAGGTTCTCGACATGCTGACGATGCTGAGAGCCCGGCGCTCCCCTGATCCCTGCCACAAGGTCGCTGACGCTTGCCCTGACGCGCTCGTATTCCTCCGCGGGCACGCGGCTGTCGCCGACGGTCGCTACGAGCGGCTCGTTGCGCTCGTCGAGAATATAGATTTCATCCTGTCCGAAGGTCTTGTTGAGCCAGACGCCGAAATTGGCATCGACCCATTTGAGGTCCAGGGGCCTCTTGTTGAGCTCCACCACGGCGTCGTCCCAGATGGCGACCATTTCCTGCTGCTGGGCGAGTTCCTGAACGGCGGCCCGTATGCTGGCCTCCGTTGTGAGGAGCTGACGTTCGGCGGAGATATCGTTGCTCTTGTCGACAGCCCAGAGAATCGCGCCCGCTCCCATCGTCAGGGTCGTGAAGGCCACCAGGACGACAGGCAGCAGAACGCCGCGAACGAAGGGCCATTCTGCGCGGTCGGACGACGGAATCTTACTCAACATGGCCGCACCGGAACGCCTCAGGACCTCGAACGAGCGCGGAACGCCGAACGATCGACCTCAGGCAAATGGATTTTGGGAACGAACCTGCCGGACTCTCACCGACCTGGCAGGAGGGCATCATGCCTTTGAGCGGCGCATGAACGTGGGCGCGAACTCAACCTGCCACAGGAGCTGTTGTAAAGGCGATAGTTTCTATGGCCGGAGCCAAAAATCAACGAAATAATGCACGCGATCCCATGCTTCGGGATTTAGAGTTAACGTTTCTTTTGAAGCTTTCGCTCCGCACAGGAGATTTGGCTTCACAGGCAATATTCTCCTCGGGCAGGAAACCTGATCGCCGAGTCGGTCGGTCTCCTCGACCTGACGGCTCATTCCGGCTGCGCGTGATCTTCCAGCGCCTGAATCAACTCCAGGCACTTCTCGGCCACGACGGCCGAGACCTTCGGGTCTCCATGATGATGGCGCATGGCGACCGCGTTGGCCTGCTCGAACAGGTCCGTGAGGTTGCCTGAGATGAACGGGCGGGAACTCGGGAAGTCGAAGCTCCGGCTCTCTGAGTGAACCCTGGCTCGTGACGTCCGCTTCGGCTCGAAAAGAGTCAGCACCTCGCACCGTTCGGCGATCTTCTTGAGATCCTTGAAGGCGATGATCTCGGCCATGTCCAGACTCCTACGCAACGAACTTGCCTGTGCTCTTAACGCTTTTGCCGCGCAAAAGTCATGCGCCGTCACGTGAAAATTTACAGAGTTAACGGCAGCCGTTCCACGTCAGAGTCACGCGCGTGGGGCCTCGTACCCAACCCTTACGGATTAGGAGCGATGTCGCCGCTCCAGATCATGTCGTCGAAGGAACGTCTCGAGGTCCTGCCGGATCAGCGCTCCCAGGAATGCCGCGGCCCCACCGGTCGGCTTGCACCGTCGATGCTCAGGGCACCCGGGCCGGTAAAGACGAGCAGGAGAAACACGAAGCAGAACAGGATGGACGCATCGCCCCCGTTCAGCACGGGGTAGAAGCTCTGGGGAGCATGGAACATCCAGTAGGCGACGGCCATCTCGCCGGCGAGCACGAAGGCGACGGGTCGGGTGAACAGCCCCACCAGGATCAGCAGGCCGCCGACGAATTCAAGGATGGCCCCGATGCCGAAAAGGGACAGGAGTTCCGGCATGCCGCTCTCCGGAGGCGCCGGGAAGCCGAACAGCTTCTGCGTTCCATGCGCCATGAAGAGCAGCGCCGTGACGATCCTGAGAGCGGCCAGGGCATAGGGTGACCAGCGGTCGAGAGTGGACGACATCTGCGGGAGATCCTTCTGAACGCCGCCAGCCATGACGGTGCGAGCCAACATGCCGCCGATATAAAGCACGAGGCCGGAAGGAGAAGCCCGTTCCGCATGTCCTTCCACCGTCATGCAGTGACAGCAGGCACAGACGTTCCACATGGAATTCACGTTAAATTGAGGGCCGCCTAACCTTTTCGACGGTCGTCAAACCTTGCCTGCCGGAGGTTTCCCGCCAGCTTCTTGCGTCTGGCGAACGGAGGCGGAGATGGATCGAAAGCTCCTTGTGGCTCTCGCGGCTGTCATCACGGGCCTGTGGCTGTGGCCGCCCGGCGCGCGGGCGGAGACCGAGGTCGATGTCGCGCTGGTGCTGGCCGTCGACGTGTCCCGCTCCATGGATCCCGATGAGCAGGAGCTCCAGCGCCAGGGCTTCATGGAGGCCTTCCGTTCGCCGCAGGTCCACGATGCCATCCGCAACGGCATGGTGGGTCGGATCATCGTCACCTATGTGGAATGGTCGGGCGTGGAGTATCAGAACGTCATCGTGCCCTGGACGATCATCGACGGTCCCGAGAGCGCTCTGAAATTCGCCGACGGTCTGGGCAGCACCCCTATCGGCCGCATCCGGAGAACCTCGATCTCCGGTGCCATCGATTTCGGCGTGAAGCTGCTGGACCAGACCGGCGTCGAGCCGATGCGCAGGGTCATCGACATCTCGGGAGACGGACCCAACAGCAGCGGCCGGGGCGTCGTGGCGGCCAGGGACGAGGCCGTTGCCAAGGGCATCACCATCAACGGGTTGCCCATCATGCTCAAGCGGCCGAGCGGCTTCGGCGACATGGAGCATCTCGACCTCTACTACAAGAACTGCGTCATCGGCGGCGAAGGCTCGTTCATCGTGCCGGTGCGGGAGCGCCAGCACTTCGCCGATGCGATCCGGACCAAGATCATCCGCGAGATCGCAGCGCTGCCGGCGCAGCCGACGATCCAGAAGGTCCAGGCCGAGCCGTCCGTGAGCTGTACCGAGGGCGAGCAGCGCATGTACCGCTGGGACCGCAACTGAGGCGGTCCCAGCGGTCGGCCAGTCATTCCAGGGTGATGTTGGCCGCCCTGATCACCTTCTCCCATTTGGCGCCTTCCTCCTGCATGTAGGCTGCCATCTCGGCAGGCGAGCTCTGGAGCACGTCGATTCCGGCGCCGGTCAGCTTGTCGCGGATGTCCTGCCGCGCGACCACGCGCCGGTACGTGTCGTTGAGCTTGGAGACGATCTCGGGCGACAGGCCCGCCGGTCCCACGAAGCCCTGCCAGGCCCAGGCCTCAAAGCCTGGGAAGTCGGCCGCCACGGGCGGCACGCCGGGCAGCCCGGCGAACTCCTTCGGAGAGGCCACGGCGATGGCCTTGATGGGGCCGGAGAGCTGCGAGCGGGCGGTGGCGAAGTCGATGAACATCATATCGATCTGCCCGGCCACCAGGTCCTGCACGGCGGGGGCGGCGCCGCGATACGGCACATGGGTGAGCTTGATGCCGGCATCCTGCGCGAGCAGCTCCGTCGCCAGGTGGAATGGGCTGCCCAGGCCGGGGGTCGCATAGTTGATCCGCCCTGGCGTCTTCTTCGCCTCGGCGATCAGCTCCTGAACGGAGTTCACCGGCAGCTTGTTCGTGTTGACGAGCAGCACGAGCGCGAAGCGGCCCGTCAGGGAAATTGGGCTGAAATCCTTGTACGGATCGAAGGAGAGCTTCCGGTAGAGGGAGCGGTTCGTCGCGAAGGTCGCCGAGTCGCCCAGGAGCAGCGTGTAGCCGTCGGGCTCCGCCCGGGCAACGGCCTCGGCCCCGATATTGGTGCCGGCCCCCGGCCGGTTCTCGATGACGAATTGCTGGCCCAGTTCCTCTCCCATGGCGCCGAAGACGAGCCGCGCGAAGAAATCCGTTCCGCCGCCGGCCGCATAGGGAACGATGACCCGCACGGGCCGCGTCGGATAATCCGCCTGGGCGAAGACGCGCGACGGCAAGTGGGCCGCGGCCGCGGAGGCAGCCAACGTTGCGAGGAGGCTGCGGCGGGTCTGGTTCATGGCGTTCTCCCGGATTGTCTTGTTGCGCTCGCGCTTCAGGCGCACGGCTGGACATAGGGAGAGCGCTCATCGCGACCAGAGCCGCATCGGATGGAAGGCGGCCCGTGCCTTCCGTGCGGCCCTCAGTTTATTTACCGCTACGCCTGAACATGCTGAGTTTCCCGGCATTCCCCTGTGAGGAACTGTGCACACACGGAACGGGAGATGAGTTATGGGCGTGAAGAAGGAAGAGGACGATCTGGTCGATGCCGGTTCGGAATACTCGTTCCCGGCCAGCGACCCGCCATCCTACATGGGAGGATCCGCTGTTGCAGGTCCGCCCCCGCAGAAAGGGCCCGCGCGGGAACCCGTCAATCGCACCGTGTCGGATCCCGACGAGGTGAAGCCTGCAGAGGGCGCCCCGCAGGGCACCGACCCGGCGCAGACCGGCAAGGCACCGAAGAAGCCCTCCGGCGGCAACAATCCTTAAGCCTTTCCCGGAGCAGGCCGGACCGGACCGGCGGATCGATACAGGCTTTCATCCTGCCTTCATCTTAGCAGTGGCATCTGCTTGAAACGACCCTAGAATCGTCGCTGGTCCTGCCCAGGACCGGCGGGGACTCCGTAGGGCGTCCTCCAAGAGCCACGCAAGGAAGCGATCAGCCCCGATGGTGACCACGAGTATCCCGACGACACCGTTCTCCGATCAGCGGCCCGGCACATCCGGCCTGCGCAAGAAGGTCACCGTCTTCCAGCAGCCCCGGTATGTCGAGAACTTCATCCAGTCGATCTTCGACACCGTCGAGAATGCGCGGGGCGCGACCCTGGTGATCGGAGGCGACGGGCGCTACTACAATGATTCCGTGGCTCAGACCGCCATCAAGATGGCGGCCGCCCATGGCTTCGGCCGCGTGCTCGTCGGGCAGCAGGGTCTCCTGTCGACGCCGGCGGCCTCGTGCGTGATCCGCAAGCACAAGGCCATCGGCGGCCTCGTGCTCTCGGCAAGCCACAACCCCGGCGGCCCGGACGGCGATTTCGGCATCAAGTTCAACATGTCCCATGGCGGACCGGCGCCGGAATCCTTCACGGACGCCGTGTTCAAGCGGGCAAGCGCGATCACCGAGTACAGGATCGTCGACGCTCCCGACATCGATCTCAGCCGCATCGGCGCGACCAAGGTCGGCGAGATGAATGTCGAGGTCATCGATCCGGTGTCCGACTACGCCGAACTGATGGAGCAGTTGATCGATTTCGGGAAGATCGCCGATCTGTTCCGCTCGGGCTTTCGCATGCGCTTCGATGCCTTGAGCGCCATCACCGGCCCCTATGCGAAGGCGATCCTCGAAGATCGCCTCGGCGCGCCGGCGGGCACCGTCGTCAACGGGGAGCCGAAGCCCGATTTCGGCGGGCACCATCCCGATCCGAACCCGGTTCACGCCCAGGACCTTATGGAGCTGATGCTCGGGCCCGACGCGCCCGATTTCGGAGCCGCCTCGGACGGGGACGGCGACCGCAACATGATCGTGGCGCCTGGGCTTTTCGTGACGCCGAGCGACAGCCTCGCGATCCTCACGAGCCACGCGCATCTCGCGCCCGGCTATGCCGGGGGTCTGGCGGGCGTCGCGCGCTCCATGCCGACGAGCCGCGCCGCCGACCGGGTGGCGAAAAAGCTCGGCATCAATTGCTTCGAGACGCCCACGGGCTGGAAGTTCTTCGCCAACCTGCTCGATGCGGGGCTCATCACCCTGTGCGGCGAGGAGAGCGCGGGCACGGGCTCCAACCACATCCGCGAGAAGGACGGCCTCTGGGCCGTGCTGCTCTGGCTCAACATCCTGGCCGTCACGAAGAAGCCGGCGGATCGGATCGTGCGCGAGCATTGGGCCACCTTCGGCCGCGACTACTACACGCGCCACGACTACGAGGAGCTCGAGACCGGGCCTGCCAACGAGCTGATGGACGCGTTGCGCAAGAAGCTCCCGGCCCTTCCCGGCCAGCGCTTCGGCGGCCTTACGGTGCGATCTTCAGACGACTTCGCCTATACCGATCCCGTCGATGGATCGGTCACGCCGAAGCAAGGCATCCGCATCCTGTTCGAGGAGGACGCCCGCGCCGTGTTCCGCCTGTCGGGCACCGGCACCTCGGGCGCGACCTTGCGGGTCTATCTGGAACGCTTCGAGCCCAACACCGACCGGCACGACCTGCCGGTGGCCGAAGTTCTGGCCCCCATCGTGCAGGCCGCAAACGAGATCGCGGAGATTGCAGCCCGCACCGGGCGGACCGAGCCCAGCGTCGTCACCTGATTCCATGCTGACCGGGCTCTGGCGATCAGTACGTCGCCCAGAGCCCGGGCGTGGCCAGTTCGAGAACGTGCCCGTCCGGATCGCGGAAATACACGCTGGTGCCACCCCGCGACCAGGTCACCCGGCTCTCGATGGGGATCCCGCGCTCTTCCAGCCTTGCCTCCCATGCGGCCAGCTCGTCGGGCGCGATGGCGAAGCCGATGTGCAGGGGGCCTTGTCCGTCATGGCCGGGAATCGTGCCGCCGGGCGTGGTCATGTCCTGGCTCGAGCCGCCACGCAGGAAGACGAGCAGCACGCTCCTGCCACCCACATCGAACGCACACATGCGCTGGTTGGACAGAAGGAGCGGCAAACCGAGGCTGTCCTCATAGAATGCCCTGGCGCGGGACAGATCGTCCACATAGAGGGCCGTTTCGAGCACGGCGTTCAATTGGGGCATTCGGACCTTATGCGTTCCCATTGGCATCCATTGAGCCCTCGATGCCGCTCCCCTGTCCAGATTCCCTGAAGCCGAATTTCGGCAGAGAGGCGAAAAATTGGGCAATGATGCTGACCTTTTAATCTTGAACCAGGCCGGAACAGCTCTTACTTATTGCAGTGCAACACGGCGATTGGCGTCGCCTGTTGCAGCCCTTCTAGGGCGTTTCCTCCCTAAACTTCGGGCCGTTGGCAACAACGGCCTTTTTTCTTGTCCGCGCAATGGCTTCCGGCCTGACGGGCAGGCGGCGCAGCGGTCGCGGGACAGGAACCTCGCTCTCCTCCGGCGGTTTCCCCATCAGCGGAGCCCGGGAGAGCTTTCATGTCCACTCGTTCAGACAACCCCAACCAGACCGACATTCCTCGGACGCACACGATCAAGCCGATGGATGCCCCGCCCATGAACGCGGGCTCGACCACCGCGCAGTTGAAGGGCGACATCGACAGCGGCCGCACGGGGGACAAGAACGAGGTGTTCGACCCGGGCCTCTCGCCTCTCGGCACGGATGACGAGGCCGGCGGCAACCCGATGAAGCCGGAACAGATCGATATTGCCCGGCATCAGGAATCGGCGGCGCGCTGGCGGCATGGCAACGAAAAGGACAGCTATGCCCACGGGCACTCCCGCAAGGCGCTCGCCGGCTATGTCGGCTTCATCGCCCTCGTGCTGGTGCTGTTCGTCGGCGCGTTTTCGATGTTCTGACTCCCGCCTATTCCTGTATCGGCGGCCCCAACCTGCTGGGTTGGATGCGAACCCGGCCGTGACTCGCTCCGCTTGATCGATTCATCATCTGGGGACTTTCCCATCCTTCGGAGCGCCAGACCGTCTGCCGCTCGTCGAGGTCCAGTACGCCTTCCTGATCCAGAATGCTGACGATCTGGTCCACCTCGGCATCGTCGCATCGTACGATGACGACAGAACCGCCGCGAACGACACCCTCGACATAGGCATGGGCATCCGCCCGGGATACGCCATCGTCTTCCAGGAGAGGAGCCAGATTATGCGGGGTCGACCAGATGTCGATTGCGGCTCTCGAGACCCCCGCCTGCTCCAGACGGTCTGCCGCGGCCGCGGCATGTTGCTCGGTATGGAAGAGGGAGGTGACGGTCTTGGTCATCGGCTCGATCTCCTGCAAGGCTGCGCGGTGTCGAACTCACTTCCGAGGACTGAGGCGAAGAATGGTAAAGCATCGGCCTCCTGACGGAAACGGCCTTTTGGGATTAGCCTGACGCCCATGTCCTGAGATGCCCGGTTCAAGCCCGGGAGCTGCGCTCAAGGGATGCCACGCTGTCCCGGATCACGAGATCCGTTTCCAGGCGGATCCGCTTGGGTGAGGGCCGGCCCTGCAGGAGTGCGATCAGGGCAGATGCGGCCGCCTGTCCCAGTTCCCGCCGCGGCTGGTGGATCGTGGTCAGCGCCGGTTCGGCCACGGCAGCGAACTCGATATCGTCAAAGCCAGCGACCGACATATCCTGGGGCACCCTGAGGCCGGCGGAGAAAAGAGTTCGCATGAGTCCGATGGCCATCTCGTCGCTGGTGCAGAAGACCGCCGTCGGACGCGTGGCTCGCGCCACCAGGGCCTGGCCGGCCGCAACGCCGGATTCGATGGTATAGTCGCCGGGAAGCACGAGCGTCGGATCGAAGGGCTGGCCCGCAGCCTCCAAACCATCCTTGAAGCCTGAGAAACGCTCCCGCTCCAGGATGTTGTTGGCCGGGCCGCTCACATAGGCGATGCGCCGGTGCCCGAGCGAAGCGAGATGCTGGGTCATGCGCGAGGCGGCGGCGCGGTTGTCGATTTCGATCTGCGGAATGTCGGCACCCGGGATCGCCTCGCAAAGCGCTACAAGAGGAATGCTGATCCGGGCCGGCTGCCCCTCCCCTTCCCGGGTCTGTCCGAAGAGATGGCCGTTGAGCAGAATGGCGCCATCGACGCGACCTGCCGCCGTAAAGGCGGCGAAATGCGCCTCCTTCTCGGGCGAGCCGTCGAGATCGCTGATGATCATGCCGTATCCGGCCTCGAAGAGCGTCTCCTCGATGCCGCGCAGGATCTTGGAAAAGAAGGTGTTCGACAGGTCGGGCAGGACGACGAGCACCATGAAAGTCTTCTGCGACCGCAGGGACCGGGCGGCGGGATTGGGCACGTAGCCGGTCTTGGCGATGGCCTCGAGCACGCGGGCGCGCGCCTCCGGCGAGACCCGCTCCGGCGTGGCGAGCGCCCGGCTCACGGTGGCGGTCGAGACGTCGGCGAGCCGGGCGACATCCTGGATTCGCGCGGCGCGAACCCGCGTATCCTCCGGCTCGGTGCCGCCTGCCTGTCCCAGATCGTCCATGTTTTTTCCCCGACTATGGTTCTGTTTGACAGATGCCGCCATTTCGGTAAAGTTGCATGTAATCGATTACATGGGGTCGTTGTCGAGCCGTTCGACAGCCCTAGTTCAAAAAAGGTCCCGCCAGAGGACCAATCGACAAGCAGGAGGAAACGAATGCCCGCTCCCGAGCCGTCCAGCTGATCCGCATCCGGTAAGACTTTCCTGTGACCGCCTTCACGCGATCGAAGGCGAACGATTTCGCTCACCCGGAGCAGGTGATGGATCCCGTTCTTCGCGCCGAGAACATCTCGAAATCCTTCGGACCCATCGAGGTCCTGAGCGGCATTTCGCTGGAGCTGAGGCCGGGCGAGGTTCATGCCGTCATCGGCGAGAACGGGGCCGGCAAGTCGACCCTCATGCGCATCCTGTCGGGGCATCTTCCGCCCACGAAGGGGAGCCTGCACCTCAACGGCCGGCCGATCACCTTTTCAGGACCGGTGGATGCCGAGGCCCACGGCATCGTTCTGGTGCATCAGGAAATCCTGCTCGCCCCTGACCTGACCGTGGCGCAAAACCTTTTCCTGGGCCGTGAGATCAGGCGCTTCGGCTTCGTGGACGACAAGGCCATGCGCGAGCGTACGCGGGCCATCCTGCGCGAGCTCGGCACCGGAATCGATCCCGACCGCGAGGTCGGTCGCCTCTCCATCGCAGACCGGCAGCTCGTCCAGATCGCCCGCGCGCTCCTCGTGCCGCACAAGGTGGTCGCCTTCGACGAGCCCACCGCCGTTCTCACTCCCATCGAGGCCGAGAGCCTGTTCGAGATCATCCGCAAGCTGCGCTCGCAGGGTGTGGCGGTGCTCTACATCTCCCATCGCCTCAACGAGGTGAAGGCTGTGGCCGACCGCGTGACGGTGCTGCGCGACGGGCGCCACATCGCCACCCGAGACATCGAAGGACTCGAGCCCCTGGAAATGGCGCGCCTCATGGTGGGCCGCGACATGTCCAAGCTCTACCCGGAGAAGCCCGCGACCGCTTCCGACCAGGTCGTTCTCACAGTGCGCGACATGGCCGTGCCGGATTATGTGGAGAACGCCTCCTTCACCTTGCGTCGCGGCGAGATCCTGGGCTTCGGCGGCCTCATCGGCGCGGGCCGCACGGAGCTGTTCGAGGGCATCGTGGGCCTGCGCCCAAGCCACGGCACCGTCACCCTCGACGACAGGAACGTCCATTTCCGCGATGCACGGGAAGCGATGGCCGCCGGCATCGTCTATCTGTCGGAGGACCGGAAGGGCAAAGGCCTGCTCCTGCAGCAGAACCTTCGGATCAATCTCTCCCTCGCGGCTTTGGACAAGTTCGGTCGTGGATCGTTCATCGACACCGGCGCCGAGGAGAAGGCGCTCGATCAGGCGATCAAGGATTTCGACATCCGCACCCGAAGCCGCGACCTGCTGGCAGGCCAGCTCTCCGGCGGCAACCAGCAGAAGCTCCTGCTCGCCAAGATGATGCTGCTGGAGCCGCGCATCGTCATCATCGACGAGCCGACGCGCGGCGTCGACATCGGCACGAAGGAGCAGATCTACCGCTTCATCGCGTCGCTTGCGGCCGAGGGCAAGGCGGTCGTGGTCATCTCGTCCGAGATGCAGGAGCTGATCGGCCTTTGCCACCGGGTCGTCGTGATGCGCAACGGACGCGTCGCGGGCGAGGTCGCCCAGACCGATCTGTCGGAAGACGCAATCGTTTATCTCGCCACAGGCGTTCACGAAGAAAGGGCGGCGGAAATCGCCGCAGGCCACGCATGACCGAAACCGTGCTTCGCACCAGCCCCGAGAAGCGGCGCTTCTCCGTCGACATGCGGGCCCTTTCGCCCTTCATCGCGCTGATCGTGCTGATCATCGCCGGCGCGCTGATCAACCCCGACTTCCTGACCGCGTCGAACCTGCTCAACGTAGTGACGCGTTCCGCCTTCATCGCCATCATTGCGGTCGGCGCCACCTTCGTGATCGCAGGCGGCGGCCTCGACCTCTCGGTCGGCTCCATGGCGGCCCTCACAGCCGGCGTCATGATCCTCACGCTCAACAATCTCGGTGGTGGAGACCTGGGCACCCTGGCGCTCGGCATGCTGGCGGCGATTGCGTTGAGCGCAGCCTGCGGCATGGCGAACGGCCTCATCGTCACCTTCGGGCGCATCGAGCCCTTCATCGTGACGCTCGGCACCATGGGCATCTTCCGCTCGCTCGTGATCTGGCTGGCAGCGGGCGGCACCATCACCATGCGCAACTTCGAGCTGCGCGAGCTTTATCGCCCGGTCTATTTCGACAGCATTTTCGGCATCCCGATTCCGATCATCGCCTTCATGGTGGTGGCTGCCATCGGCGCCCTGATCCTCTACCGCACCTCCTTCGGCCGCCATGTGGTGGCGCTGGGCTCCAACGAGGATGTGGCGCGCTACTCGGGCGTGCCGATCTGGCGCGTGCGCACGCTCACCTACGTCATCCAGGGCATCTGCGTCGGCATCGCCGTGCTGGTTTATGTGCCGCGCCTCGGCTCCGCCACCCCGACCACGGGCCTGCTGTGGGAACTCCAGGCCATCACGGCCGTGGTGATCGGCGGCACAGCCCTGAAGGGCGGCATCGGCCGCGTCTGGGGCACCGTCGTCGGCGCGGTGATCCTCGAACTCGTCGCCAACATCATGGTGCTGTCGAACTTCGTGTCCGAGTTTCTCGTCGGCGCAGTTCAGGGCGCCATCATCATTATCGCCATGCTCGTGCAGCGGTCAGTCCACCGCGGGCGATGAAACCGGGCGAAGCCCACCGGAAAAGGGACGAAGGGCTTCAAAGACCAACCCCCCAGGGAGGAATGAAATGAAAGCAACGGTACTGAAGATCGCACTGGCAACGGGCCTCATGGCCGGCGTCGCCACCGGCGCGGTGGCTCAGAAGAAGGACGTCACGATCGGCGTCTCGATCCCCGCCGCGACTCATGGCTGGACCGGCGGCGTCGTTTATCACGCCCAGGAGACGGCCAAGCAGCTCGAAAAGGGTTACCCGGGCCTGAAGGTGATCGTGAAGACCTCGCCCGATGGCGCCGCGCAGGCGAACGCCATCGACGATCTGATGTCGCAGAAGGTGGACGCCCTCGTGGTCCTGCCCTTCAACTCGGACGAGCTGACGAACCCCATGCGCGAGGTCAAGAAGAGCGGCACCTTCGTGACCATCGTCGATCGCGGCCTCAAGGATCCGTCGATCCAGGACATCTACGTGGCCGGCAACAATCCGGAGTTTGGACGCGTCGCCGGCAAGTACTTCGTCGACAACCTGAAGCAGGGCAACGTGGTGGTCTTCCGCGGCATCCCGACGGTGATCGATGAGGAGCGCGTGACGAACTTCGAGAAGGCCCTCGAAGGCTCGGGCGTGAAGGTGATCGACAAGCAGTACGCCAACTGGAACCGCGACGACGCCTTCAAGGTGATGCAGGACTACCTGGCCAAGCACCCGAAGATCGACGCGGTCTGGGCCTCCGACGACGACATGGCGCTCGGCGTTCTCGAAGCCATCCGCCAGGCCAAACGCGAGGACATCAAGTTCGTTCTCGGCGGCGCCGGCATGAAGGACATGGTCAAGCGTGTCATGGATGGCGACAAGATGATCCCGGCCGACGTGTCCTATCCGCCGTCGATGATCTCGACCGCTATGGGCGTCACGGCTGCGCACTTCTACACCAATGCCCCCATGCGCGGCACCTACGTGCTGGACGCACAGCTGATCACGAAGGACAACGCCAAGGAACACTACTTCCCGAACTCCCCGTTCTAAACGGCGTCGCTCTCGCCCCTTCCTGGAAGGGGCGAGGCAACGGCAAGCTGCTCGCTAGCGCATCGTGCGGACCCAGAGGGCCACGTCAGTGAAAAGTGGTTCCGGTTTTCCGCACCGAACGATGCGCTCATCAAAGAAGGAGCATCGGATGGATCTCAAAAGTGCAAATCCACTTTTGAGTCCGATGCTCAGGGCGGTTTCCCCTTGCCGACATCCTGCTTCCCCTCACGCCACATCGGGAGTTCACCCATGAAGACCATGAAGGGCCCCGGCCTTTTCCTTGCGCAGTTCGCAGGCGACGAGGCTCCGTTCAACTCGCTCGACGCGATCTGCCGCTGGGCGGCCTCCCTCGGCTACAAGGGCGTGCAGATTCCCACCTGGGACGCGCGCCTCTTCGACCTGAAGAAAGCCGCGGAATCGGAGGCCTATTGCGACGAGGTCCAGGGCATCGTGCGCTCGCACGGCATGGAGATCACGGAGCTCTCCACCCATCTGCAGGGCCAACTCGTGGCGGTGCACCCGGCCTTCGACGAAGCGTTCGACGGGTTTGCGGCACCGGAAGTCAGGGGCAATCCGAAGGCGCGGCAGGAATGGGCCGTCAACCAGATGCTGATGGCAGCCAAAGCCTCGAAGCGCTTAGGGTTAAATGTCAGCGTGTCGTTCTCCGGCGCGCTCGCCTGGCCCTTCGTGTATCCCTGGCCTCAGCGTCCTGCGGGACTCGTCGAGACCGCTTTCGAGGAGCTGGGACGGCGCTGGCGGCCGATCCTCGACGCCTATGAGGATGCGGGCTGCGACGTCGCCTACGAGATCCATCCCGGCGAGGACATTCACGACGGCGCTACCTTCGAGCGCTTCGTGGATGCGGTCGGCGGACATGCGCGGGCCTGCATCAACTACGATCCCAGCCACTTCCTGCTGCAGCAGCTCGACTACGTCGCCTTCATCGATCTCTATCACGAGCGCATCAAGGCCTTCCATGCCAAGGACGCGGAGTTCAATCCTTCGGGTCGCGTCGGCGTCTATGGCGGCTATGAGAGCTGGATCAACCGCGCGGGGCGCTTCCGCTCGCTTGGCGACGGGCAGGTGGATTTCGGCGCGATCTTCTCCAAGCTCGCGCAATACGACTACGAGTCCTGGGCCGTGCTGGAATGGGAATGCGCCCTCAAACACCCGGAGGACGGCGCGCGCGAGGGCGCCGAGTTCATCAAGGCGCATATCATTCGCGTGACGGAAAAGGCCTTCGACGATTTCGCCGCCGGCGGAACGGACGAGGCAGCCAACCGCCGGATGCTCGGCATCGGCGCAGCGTAAGCGGCAAGGGGGCATATCATGACGATTGCAGGATCTCCGGATCAGAAGCTGAACCGCCGCTTGCGCCTCGGCATGGTCGGCGGCGGGCGCGGCGCCTTCATCGGCGCGGTGCACCGCATTGCCGCCCGCATCGACGACCGTTGGGAACTGGTGGCAGGCGCGCTTTCGTCCGATCCGGAACGGGCGAAGGCCTCCGGCGTGGACCTTCTCCTGAAGCCCGACCGCATCTATGGCGACTTCAACGAGATGGCACGCCGCGAGCGGCGGCTGAAGGACGGCATCGATGCGGTCGCCATCGTCACGCCGAACCACGCACATGCCGCCGCCGCCCGTGCGTTCCTGAAAGCCGGCATCCATGTGATCTGCGACAAGCCGCTCACGACCACCCGGCGCGAGGCAGACCAGCTCGCCAAGCTCGCGCGTGAATCCGGCCTCATCTTCGCGGTGACCCACAACTACACTGGCTATCCCCTGGTGCGGCAGGCCCGTGCCATGGTGCAGGCGGGAGAACTCGGTGCCATTCGCGTCGTGCAGGTGGAATACGCGCAGGACTGGCTGGCCACCCGCATGGAGGAGACCGGCAGCAAGCAGGCCGAATGGCGCACGGATCCGGCCCGCTCGGGCCCGGCCGGTGCCGTGGGCGACATCGGCACCCATGCCTTCAATCTCGCCGAGTTCATCGTGGGCGACGAGGTCGCGTCGCTCTCCGCGGAGCTGCACACCTTCGTGGAGGGCCGCAGGCTCGACGACAATGCCCACATGATGCTGCGCTTTGCATCAGGCGCGAAGGGCATGCTCTGGTGCAGCCAGGTGGCGGCTGGCCTCGAGAACGGTCTCAAGATCCGCGTCTATGGCGAGAAGGCCGGGCTGGAATGGCACCAGGAGAACCCGAACTACCTCACCTTCTCGCCGCTCGGCGAGCCGCCGCGCACCATCCGCCGCAACGGCTATGGTGCCGACGAAGCCTCCCGCGCCGCATCGCGCATTCCAGGCGGACATCCTGAAGGCTATCTCGAAGGCTTTGCCCAGCTCTATACGGATGTCGCCGAGCAGATCACGGCACGGATCGAGAAGCGCGAGCCCAATCCGTTCTCGCTTCAGGTTCCTACGGTGGACCAAGGCGTGCGCGGCGTGCGCTTCATCGAGGCGGCGGTGCGCTCATCGCAGCGCAAGGCGGCCTGGGTCGATCTCTAGGGATCCCAACCCGATGCTAAGGCCCTGCCGGAACGTCTTCGGCAGGGCCATCGGTGCATGTGTCTTGAAATCGCTTCCGCAATCATGACGTATAGGGCGACCACCCAGGCGGAACCGACGATTTCACATGGCTCACACGCATCACCACCATGGCCTCGAGGACTTGAACGAAACCCAGAAGCGGGTTCATCGGATTCTCTGCTCCGCTCAGAATCCGCTCTCGGCCTATGAGGTCCTCGACAAGATGCGCGCCAAGGGATCGGTCACACCGCCCACGGTCTACCGCTCCCTGGACAAGCTCATCGAGAAGGGCCTCGCCCACCGGCTCGAGAGCCTGAATGCCTATGTCGCCTGCCAGCATCCCCATGACGGTCAGGACATGGCAGCCTTTGCGATCTGCGAAAGCTGCGGCCTGGTGAAGGAATTCACCGATCCGCATATCAGCGATCGCCTGTCCCACTGGAGCGACGACCACGCCTTCTCGGCTAAGAAGGTGACGGTGGAAATCCGAGGCCTCTGCGAAACCTGCGCCAAGTAGCCTCTCCCCCCTGGAACTCACCGCTTTTTATTACGTTATTACGTGATGATTGCCTCTTCCGGGGCGCCGTCCGATGCATACGTCGTGCGTTCCGTTGAGGAAAATGTGTAGTTCCAGTATCTTTCGCAACGATAGCACATTGTCAAAGCCACATTTTACCTATATGAACATATAGGTTCCGTAATAACAGGAGTGTGGCTCATGAGCACCAAGGCCCTCAGGAAGGAAGAAGAGGAAAATCTTCTTCGTCGTGCAGACGATCTGTGCCGGCAGAACAACCTCAGGCTCACGCCGATCCGGGAGCGCGTGTATCGCGAATTGGTTCAGAGCGGCGGCCCGGTCGGGGCCTACGATCTGGTTGACCGCCTGAGCAACGAGAAAAAGCGTCTTGCTCCCGTAACCATCTATCGTGCCCTGGACTTCCTGCGCGACGCAGGCCTCGTCCACCGTCTGGCCACGCAGAATTCCTATGTCATTTCCCACGGCCAGCCGGACATGAACGCGATGAAGATCATGTTCGTGGACGCAAAGACCGGCGAAACCGTCGAGGTTCACTCGACCGAGGTTGCCGAGGCCGTTCGCAAGGCCGCCGAGCAGGCCGGCTTCAAGTCGGTCTCCCCCTTCATGGAAGTCGAAGGCGAGATCGCTCAGTAGATGCAAGAAGAGGCAGGACCACGCTGGCCTGCCTCTCCGGACGTTACGTAAAAGGCCGGGCAATGCCCGGCCTTTTCGTTGTCACTCCGCCGCAACGGGCTGACGGTGATGGTGCTGCTCGGGCGCCCGGTCCTCCGCCCGATGGGCACGGACCGTCTCCTTCGAGATGAAGGTGTAGAACATCGGCACCACGAAGAGCGTGAAGATCGTGCCGATGGACATGCCGGACGCGATCACCAGACCCATCGAGAAACGGGCAGCCGCACCGGCTCCGCTGGCATAGAGCAGCGGCGCGACGCCGAGCACCATGGCGGCCGTGGTCATCAGGATCGGCCGCAGGCGGACGCGAGCGGCCTCCTGGATGGCCTCACGCTTGCTGACGCCGTGCTTTTCCTTCTGCTCGTTGGCGAACTCCACCATCAGGATGCCGTGCTTGGTGATCAGGCCCACCAGGGTGATCAGGCCCACCTGCGTGTAGATGTTGAGGGTGGCCAAGCCCATGTTCAGGAAGATCATGGCGCCGAACATGGAGAGCGGAACCGACATCATGATGATGAACGGATCGCGGAAGCTCTCGAACTGCGCCGCCAGCACCAGATAGATCACGATGATGGCGAGCCCGAAGGCCAGGAAGATCGAGTTGCCTTCCTGGATTTCCAGGCGCGACTGACCGGCATAATCCTCGTAGAAGCCCTGCGGCATGACTTCCTGCGCGATGGAGCGCAGGGTGGCCAGGCCCTCCGAGGTCGTCACGCCCGGCAGAGGCAGCGCCGAAAGAGTTGCCGCGTTGAGCTGGTTGAACTGCTCGATCACCGCCGGCGCCGCATCCGTCTTGATGCTGATGAGGGCGGACAGCGGAACCATGGAGCCGTCGGATGCACGGACATAGTACCCGGTCAGGCGCTCCGGATTGAGACGGTCCTCCTGCCGAACCTGGCTGACGACGTCGTAGCTCCGGTTGTCCCGGTCGAACTTCGAGATCGGCGCACCGCCGACAAGAGCCCCGAGCGTGTTGCCGATCTCGGACACGGGTACGCCCAGAGCGGCAGCCCGGTCGCGGTCGACCGTGATGCGCGCCCGCGGCGTCTCATAGGAGATGGAGTTCTGGACAACGATGAACTTGCCGGACTTCATCGCCCGCTGGCGAACCTGCTCCGCAACCTCATAGGCCTGGGAGGAATCGCCGATCGTGCGCATCACATACTGGATCGGCAGGCCGTCACCGGCTCCCGGCAGGGACGGAGGCGCGAAGGCAAAAGCCTGGAGACCGGCATTCTCATTCAGGAGGTTCTGAATGTCCTGCTTGGTCTGGGCCCCCTTCTTCTCACGCTCGCTCCATTCCTTCAGCTTGAAGCCGAAGAAGCCGCCGCCGCCGCCGTCGATGCCGACGATCAGGAAGCTGTCGTCGATCTCGGGGATCTTCTCCGCCGCATTGGTGAACTGCTTGGAAAAGGCCTGCGTGTAATCCGCGGTCGCGTATTTCGGCGCATTGAGAATGCCGAGATAGGCGCCCTGATCCTCTTCCGGCGCAAGCTCGGAGGACGTCTTGGTGAACATGAACGCCGTGGTGCCGAGCAGGACGGCGACGATGACGAGCGTCACGCCGCGATAGTCCAGCGAGCCCTTCAGGCGCCGGGCGTACCAATTCTCAAGGCGGGTGAAGACACGGTCGACGAAAGCGGCAAACCGCCCCTGTCCGCCGTGCCCCTTCAGCAGCTTCGACGACATCATGGGCGAGAGCGTTACGGCGACGATGCCCGAGATGATCACGGCTCCGGCCAGGGTGAAGGCGAACTCGCGGAACAGAGAGCCCGTCAGACCCTGCGTGAAACCGATCGGCGCATAGACCGCCGCCAGGGTGACGGTCATGGAGACGATCGGCAGGAAGATCTCCTTCATGCCTACGACGGCCGCATCGACCGGCTTGAGGCCTTCCTCGATATGGCGGTGGATGTTCTCCAGCACCACGATGGCGTCGTCGACCACGAGGCCGATGGCGAGCACCATGGCCAGCAGGGTCAGCAGGTTGATCGAATAGCCCAGCGCATAGAGGAAGAAGCACACGCCCACGAGGGAGAGCGGGATCGTCACGATGGGGATCAGCACCGAGCGGAAGGAGCCCAGGAAGAGCAGGATTACCACCACGACGATGAGCGCCGCCTCGCCGATGGTCTTGAACACCTCCTCGATGGATGCCGAGATGAAGTTCGACGCATCGTACACGATCTCGACCGTCATGCCCTTGGGCAGGGTCGAGCGGATGCCCTCGATCGCCCTGGTCACCTCCTCGGCAACGGTCAGGGGGTTGGCCGACGGTGTCGGCACGATCCCGATGAAGGTGCCCTGGCTGCCGTTGAAGCTGACGATCGTGTCCGTGCTCTCAGGCCCGAGCTCCACATCGGCCACATCGCGCAGGCGCACGACCTGATCGCCGTTGGAGCGGATCGGCAGTGCGCCGAACGTCTCAGGCGTCTGCAGGGTGGTCTGCATGTCGAGCCTGTAGGCAACATACTCGCTCTGGGTCTTGCCCGGTGCCGCGAGGAAGTTGTTGGCCCTGATCGCGGCCACCACGTCGCCGGCGGTCACGCCACGAGAGGCCAGACGCACGGGATCGATCCAGACGCGCATCGAGAAGTCGCGCCCGCCCAGGATCTCGGCGTTGCCGACACCTTCGAGCGTCGCGAAGCGCGGCTGCACCACGCGGGTCAGGAACTCGGAGACCTGCTCCGGATTCATCTCCGTGCTGCCGAAGGTGATGTACATGAGGGCGAAGCTCTGGCCGGTGCCCTTCATGATCACCGGATCCTCAGCCTCGGAGGGAAGCTGCGCGCGGATCTGCTGCACCTTGGAGGTGACCTCGGTGAGCGCAGCGTTCGGATCCGTGTTCAGGCGCATGCGCACCGACACGGTGCTGACGCCCAGGCGGCTCTGCGTCGTCACGTAGTCGACGCCTTCCGCGCTCGACACGGACTTGGCGATCGGCGTGCTGATGAAGCCCTGGATCAGGTCGGCGCTGGCGCCCGTATAGGCGGTCGTGATCGTGATGGTGGTTTCCTCGACCTCAGGGTACTGGCGCACCTGGAGGTTCATCAGACCCTGCGCACCCAGCAGCAGGATCAGGAGGCTCACCACCATCGACAGGACGGGGCGGCGGATGAAAAGTTCTGTGAAGCTCATGGCTGATGCCTATTGCCCGTTCGCGAGCTTGGTCGTGTCGAGCTTGGTTACATCAATGGTGTTGTCGATCTTGACGGTCGAGCCGGCCTGCAGCTTGTTCTGGCCCGAAGCGACCACCTGCTGACCCGGGTTGAGTCCCGACAGGATCTCGAGAGCGCCGCCGCGGCGGCGGCCTGTCTTCACGAAGACCTGCTTGACGACCTGAACCTGCTGGCCCGCCCGCTCTTCCTGCTCGACGGTGTAGACGTAATCCCCGTAGAGGCTGGTGATAACCGCCGTCTGTGGCAGGGTCATGACGTCGGGCTGCTCCGGCAGGATCACCTCCACGTGGAGGAACTGGCCGGGGAGGATGGCCCCGTCCTTGTTGTCCTCGATCAGCGCCTGAACGGAGACGAGCCGGGTCGCCGGATCGACGCGCGGATCCTTGCCGATGACGCGCCCCTTGAAGAGCATGTCCGCCTCCGTCACGCCGACGCGGACCTCCTGGCCCAGCGCGATCTCACCGGCCCGCTGCTCGGGCACCGTGAAATCAACCTTCATGGACGACAGGTCCTGGAAGCTCGCCACCGCCGTGCCGGGCTGCAGGTATTGTCCCACATCGATCCGCGGAATGCCCGCGACGCCGCCGAACGGCGCCTTGAGGGCCTTCTGGTCGATGACAGCACGGGTGCGGGCTTCCTGAGCCCGGGCGGTCGCCAGGGAGGCTTCGTTCTGCTCCAGGGTCGCCTCGGCCGTGATGCCACGATTGGCGAGCGCCTTGGACCGGGCGAAATTCGCCTCGGCGAGCTTCACCTGAGCCTGTACATTGGCCAGATCCGCCCGGTCGACCGCATCGTCGAGCTGGACCATAACCTTGCCTTCGGGCACGCGCTCGTTCGGCTTGAAGTTGATTTCCTTCACCACGCCGCCGACCTGCACGGCCAGGTCGACGCCGTTGGCGGCCTTGGCCGTGCCGATGGCGCCGATGGCCGGCGTCCAGGTCTTCGCCTCGACCTTGGCGGCCGAAACCGTCTGCGCCGGCGGCTGCATGGTGGCGAAGAACTGCGTGATCATCTTGTCGCGGAAGAAGTTGAACCAGATCAGGCCTCCGCAGAGACCGACCGCGAGAATGAACACAAGACCGACTACAAGGCGCCGTTTCATAGGCTTCTTCCGAGATTCCGAACCCTATCGACGGGTTCATCTAAGACTAAGGAGGTGCGGCATTAACGGGGCTTTCCCTTGACGCCAATGCCGTGGAACAATTTATATACCGTCTGGACGGTTTAGTCGCAAGTGCGGCAGCGCACAAAACAAGAGTAGTCAATGCTGTTTCCCTGTACCAGAGGCCGTAAGAGTTCCCGAGAAAAAATTCTCGACGCGGCCGCAGAGCTTGTCGGCGAGATCGGGGCCGGCCGGCTGACGCTCGAAGCCGTGGCCGAGAAGGCTGGGCTCAGCAAGGGCGGGCTCCTCTACAACTTCCCGACCAAGGATGCGCTGCTCCAGGGCATGATTCAGCGCCTCATCGATAACGTGGCGGCCGAGAAGGAAGAGATCCGCAAGAGGACGCCCCCCGGGCGGAACCTGGAGGCCCGCCTTTGCACGGCAGCCCTGCTGAAGCTGTGCAGCGGCCAGATGAAGGACACGGCCAACGGGATGCTGGCCGCGACGGCCGAGAACCCGCGCCTTCTCGATCCGCTTCGGGAGGTCATCAGGGAAACCCTGAAGTCATTCAAGGAAACATCGGACGATCTCGATGCGGCTCTCGTGGCCTGGCTTGCCGTCGAGGGTCTCAACAGCTTCGAGATGCACGATCTCAGTCCCTTCTCGACGGAGGATCGCGACCGCATCCTGCAGGCGGTCGACCGCCTGCTCGCCAAAGGCATCGCCGAATAGCAGCCTGCCGTTCAGGCCATCCAGGACGGATCGCTCAAGACCTCGTCCGTATGCTCGCCGAGGCGCGGCGAGGGCCGCTGCGCCGCCATCGGCTCCCCGTTCATCACGATCGGAGAGCGCACGGACGGGATGGCGCCTCCCTGGGCGGCGGGCGAGGGAAGATCGATCCTCATGCCGCGCGCGATCACCTGCGGGTCGGCGAAGACATCGGCCACCGTGTTGATGGGGCCGGCCGGAACGCCCTGCTTCTCGAGCGCCGACAGCAAAGCCTCGCGCGTCGTCTTCACGGTGAGCTCGGTCAAGAGCGGAACCAGCTCGGCCCGGCGCCCGACCCGGCCCGCATTGGACCTGAAGCGCTCGTCCTGGGCCAGTTCCGGCCTGCCCAGCACGGACACGAAGCGGGCGAACTGCCCGTCATTGCCCACCGCGACGATCACATGGCCGTCCGCCACCGGAAAAACCTGGTAGGGCACGATGTTGGGATGGGCATTGCCCATGCGCCGGGGCGACTTGCCGGAGGCCAGATAGTTCATGGCCTGGTTCGCCAGCACGCTCGTCTGCACGTCGAGGAGCGCCATGTCGAGATGCGCCCCCTCCCCCGCCTGGTCGCGCCGGCGAAGGGCGGCCAGAATGCCGACCACCGCATAGACGCCGGTGAAGATGTCCACGTAGGCGACGCCGATCTTCTGCGGCTCGCCGTCGGGATCGCCGGTCAGGTCCATGATCCCGCCCATGCCCTGGATCATGAAGTCGTAGCCGGCGCGGGACGCATAGGGCCCGTCCTGGCCGAAGCCCGTGATCGAGCAATAGACGAGGCGCGGGTTGACCTTTTTCAGGCTCTCGTAGTCGAGGCCGTATTTCTTCAGTCCGCCGACCTTGAAGTTCTCGATCACCACATCGGCATGAGCTGCGAGCTTGCGCACGAGTTCCTGACCCTCGGGCGTCTCGAAATCGGCCGCGATGGAGCGCTTGCCGCGATTGCAGGAATGGAAGTAGGCCGCCGAGAGATCGCCGCCATCGGCCGCCTCCACGAAGGGAGGCCCCCAGCCGCGGGTATCGTCGCCAGCGCCCGGCCGCTCGACCTTCACCACATCGGCGCCGAGATCGGCGAGCAGCTGGCCGACCCAGGGACCGGCGAGGATGCGGGCGAGTTCGAGAACCTTGAGGCCTTCGAGCGGTTTCATGCGGATCAATCCATGATGGTGTCGAGGCCGCGCCGCAGGCCGGTGAAGGAGCCGACGCGTCGGGCGGCGAGCAAGGTGCCGGCCACATAGGGAGCTGCGGACGAGCCCGCATCGTGGCGGATCACGAGGCACTCGTTGTCAGCGCCGAACACGGCCTCGCAAGACAGGACGAAGGACGGCATGCGCAGGGAATGGACCTGCACCGGCTCCTTGGCACCCAGCGCCCCGCCGCGGGTCTCGCGGACGCCGGCCAGCTCGGCGACGGGCTTCGAGGTGGCAGGCTGGCGCGCTTCGCTCAGAAGCTCGGCCAGCTCGCGGGCGGTGCCTGAGGGCGTGTCGGGCTTCTTGGCTGAGGCGTAGTCGATGACCTCCACGTCCGGCACGTAGCGCGCCGCTTCCAGCGCGAAGCGGCGCAGCAGCGTCGCGGTGATCGAGAAATTGCCGGCTGCGAGCACGCCGCGCCCCACCTGCTGCGCCTGCGCGTCGATGTCGGCGTAATCCTCGGCACTCAGGCCCGAGGTGCCGACGACCACGTGCCGTCCCTGTGCCAAGGCCGTGAGGGCATGGGCCTTCACGGCGCCGGGCTTGGTGTAGTCGATCACCACATCGGACGGCGCCTTCAATGCCTCCTCGAGGGAGGCGCTGATCGGAACACCGAGGCGGGAAAGACCCGCGGCCTCGCCGGCATCCTGGCCCGCCGCGCTGCGGCTGATGGCACCTGCCAGCTCCAGATCGTCGGAAGCCGCAATCGCCGCCACGAGGGCCTTGCCGACCCAGCCGGTCGATCCTGCCAGGGTGATCCGAAGAGCCATGGGTGCGCCTTCTTAGAAGAATGCCTGCAGGCCCGTCTGGGCGCGGCCCAGGATAAGGGCATGCACGTCGTGGGTGCCCTCATAGGTGTTCACGGTCTCCAGGTTCTGCGCATGGCGCATCACGTGGTATTCCTCCTGGATGCCGTTGCCGCCATGCATGTCGCGGGCGATGCGGGCGAGCTCCAGGGCCTTGCCGCAATTGTTGCGCTTGACCAGCGAGATCATTTCCGGCGCCACGCGGCCCTCGTCGAAGAGGCGGCCGACGCGCAGGCTGGCGTGGAGACCGAGCGTGATCTCGGTCATCATGTCGGCGAGCTTCTTCTGAACGAGCTGCGTCGCGGCGAGCGGCCGGTCGAACTGCTTGCGGTCGAGGGTGTACTGACGCGCCCGGTGCCAGCAATCCTCGGCAGCGCCCAGGGAGCCCCACGAGATGCCGTAGCGGGCGCGGTTGAGGCAGCCGAAGGGGCCTTTCAGGCCCGACACGTTCGGAAGCAGCGCATCCTCGCCCACCTCGACGTTGTCCATCACGATCTCGCCGGTGATGGAAGCACGAAGCGAAAGCTTGCCGCCGATCTTCGGAGCGGACAGCCCCTTCATGCCCTTTTCCAGCACGAAGCCGCGGATCTGGTTGTCGTGGGCCTCGGACTTCGCCCACACGACGAACACGTCCGCGATGGGAGAGTTGGAGATCCACATCTTGGAGCCGCTGATCCGATAGCCGCCGTCGGTCTTCACCGCGCGGGTCTTCATGCCGGCCGGATCGGAACCCGCATCCGGCTCGGTCAGGCCGAAGCAGCCCACGAACTCGCCGGAGGCAAGCTTGGGCAGGTACTTGCGGCGCTGATCCTCGGAGCCGTAGGCGTAGATCGGGTACATGACCAGCGATGACTGCACGCTCATCATCGAGCGGTAGCCGGAATCGACTCGCTCCACCTCGCGGGCCACGAGGCCGTAGGCCACATAGGAAGCACCGGCGCAGCCGTAATCCTCCGGCAGGGTCACGCCGAGGAGGCCGAGCTCGCCCATCTCGTTGAAGATGGCCCGGTCGGTCTTCTCCTCGCGATAAGCCTCGATCACTCGGGGCAGGAGCTTGTCCTGTGCATAGGCACGGGCCGTGTCGCGGATCATGCGCTCGTCGTCGGTCAGAAGCTCATCGAGGAGCAGCGGATCCTCCCACTTGAGCTTCGCGAGTTCCTGTTGAGCACCGGCCATGATGATCATCCTTCCCATACGAGGAGTGCGGGGGCTGGCGTCAGGCCAGCCAAACCCATTGAATTTGAGTGGCAAAATCGCCCTGGACAGGCCAAAAGTAAATCGACATCTTCGCAGCAGGTTATTCTCAATCGGAATGAACGGGTGTTTCGTCGCGGCTTCCTGCCCAATGTGGGCAATCTCTTGGCCTTCGAGGCCACGGCCCGCCATGGCAGCGTGTCGCGCGCGGCCGAGGAGCTGAACCTGACGCAGAGCGCCGTCTCGCGCCAGATTCAGCAGCTGGAGGAATCGCTGGGCGTTTTCCTGTTCAGCCGCTCCCGGCAGCGGGTGGTGCTCACGGATGTGGGGCGCCTGTATGCATCTCAGGTGCGCAGCACCCTGTCCGAGCTGTCCGACGCCACCTATCAGGCCATTGCGTTGTCCGGCACGACCGGCGTGCTCAACCTCGCAACCCTGCCGACCTTCGGCACCCGCTGGCTCATTCCGCGCATTCCCGGCTTCTTCGCCCAGCATCCGGGGGCGATGGTGAACTTCGGCGTGCGGCTCGTGCCCTTCGACTTTGCCGCCGAGCCCTTCGACGCCGCCATTCATTTCGGTGAGCCGCACTGGCCCGGAGCCGTGTGCGAGTTGCTGCGGACGGAGGAGGCGGTGCCCGTCTGCAGCCCGGCCTACCGGGAGCGCGAGGACCTGCGCTCGCCGCAGGACCTGGCACGGGCCACGCTGCTGCAGCAGAGCACGCGCCCCACCGCCTGGGCGGAGTGGTTCGCCAGCGTCGGCGTGGAGGCGAGCAATCCATTGCGCGGCCCGCGCTTCGAGCAGTTCGCCATGGTGGCCCAGGCGGCTGCAGCGGGCCTGGGCGCCGCCCTCATTCCGCATTTCCTCATCGCAGACGAACTGGCTTCAGGCCGCCTGGAAATCCTTTTTCCGAACAGCCTCGTCAGCGGCGGCGCCTATTATCTCGTCTATCCGGAGCACAAGGCGGAGACGCCGCTGCTGCGCTCCTTCCGCGACTGGATCCTGGACCAGATTCGTCAGGGATAGACCCGCCTCGGCTTCATCGTGCGGAAGCTCAAGGTGAGCGCCACGAGGGCGCAGGCGAAGATGGCGCTCACCATCGAGACGGGCGTGCCGTCATAGAAGGCGCTGACCAGCGCAATGATCACGGCACCCGTGCTGAGCTGGAGGGTGCCCATGAGCGCCGAGGCCGTGCCGGCCACGGGGCCGTGCTCCTCGAGGGCCAGCACCGCCGTGGAAGGAATCACGAATCCGAGGCAGCCGAAGGACACGAAGAGAAGCCCCCACAGGACGAAGACACTGTCGACGCCGAGCATCGTCAGCAGGAAGAGCAGCGTCACGAGGCTGGCAAAGCAGGAGATCGCGATGCGCACGACCCGCTCGGCGCCGAAGCGGCGCATGAACGTGCTGTTGAACTGAGCGCTCCCGATGAACGCGATGGCGTTCGACGCGAAGATCATGCTGTAGGCAGACGGCGTCATGCCGAAATGCTCGATAAAGATGACCGAGGAACCGGCGAGGTACGCAAAGAAGCTCGCCTGGCTGAAGCCGCCGATGAAGGCAAGACCGAGGAAGCGCCGATCCTTCAAGAGGCTTCCATAGGTCCGGAAGGCCTGGGCGATGCCTCCTCTGCCCTGATCGGGCTTGTGGGTTTCGGGCAGGAGGAAGAGCACGACGGCAAGGCCGCCAAGTCCGATGAGGGCAATGGCCCAGAAGATCACGCGCCAGCTGAAGAACGCAGTCAACGCACTGCCGGCCAGCGGCGCCAGGATCGGGGAGACGCTGAAGACCAGCATGCTGGTCGCCATCAGGCGGGCCGCCTCATGGCCGGTGTGGAGATCGCGGATGATCGCCCGGGGAATCACCATGGTCGCGCAGGAGCCGACGCCCTGCAGGAAGCGAAACGCGATCAGGGTCTCGACGTTGGGGGCGAAGCTGCAGCCGATGCCCGCCAGCACGAACAACCCCAGGCCGAAATAAAGCGGCGGCTTGCGTCCGAACCGGTCCGAGAGCGGTCCATAGGCGATCTGGCACAGGGCCACCGCCAGGAAGAAGCTCATCAGGCTCATCTGCACGCCGCTCACATCGACCTGGAAATCCCGGGCGATCGCCGGGAAGGCGGGCAGGTACATGTCGATGGCAAACGGTCCGACGGCGGAGAGCATGCCGAGGATCAGCGCGTTGCGCAAAAAGGCGGATTTCATCGGAGAGGCTTTCTTGAAGCCCGGCCTGCCCGCTTCACCGGACGGGCCAAGCACTGTCATCAGGAAATCCTGGTGGCCTTCCTGAGCCAATCGTTCCTGCGAACGATGTGCCGTTTGTATGCCGTCCGGCGGCGAGGTCAAGGCGAAGCCCATCAGGAACGGATAAAAGTCCGCGCCCTTGGTGTCGCTTACTTTTCGTTAACCATGAATGGTCATAGCTGATGGGACATCCAGCTGAATGGGCCCATCCGCTCCAGGGCACGTCCCTCCGGCGAGCCAGCCTGCCTCGGCTGGCCGGCTGGCCACCAGAGTTCCTACGCTCCTCATGATCGCTTCGCTGCACAGGAATCAGATGCCCTTCGGCGCCGCAGCGCCCGAAGCCGGCAGCGGCCATCGGCAGGCGGGCGGTCTGGGCCCGTTCCTGAAGCTGCTCGCCGCTGTCGCTCTGATGAGCGTTGCCGCATGCGCAGGCCGTTCGGATCTCGGCTACGCGACCCTGACCACCGAGGTCCCGGCAACCCGCGCGATCGTCGTCCCTCCCCCGGGAGGCCCCTCCATCGTGGCCGTTCTGCAGCGCCTTTATCAGAACGGGATCGCCCAGGAGATCGCCCTGTCGACGGCCTCGCGCACGAGCGGCCAGAATGCCTTCTACGTGAGCCTGCTCAACAACACCGCGAGCAACATGGAGATCCCGGAGACGCTCTCCCTGCCCCCTCTCACACCGGACCGGATCGAACGGGAGATGGAGGAGCGGATCCCCGGGGTCGCGATGCAGACGTCCCTCGTCTACGTCCAGAACAAGTTCGGCCCCTTCGGATTCGCCACCGGGCGCTCCCCGCAGGGTGACCTTTGCCTTTATGCCTGGCAGCGGATCGAACCCGAAGAGCCCGCCATTCTGGTTCCGGGCGGGGCGATTTCGGTCCGCCTGCGCCTGTGCGGTGCCGATGCGAGCATCGATCAGCTCCTGCGGATCATGTACGGCTACACGATCTCGGCCTATTACCGCCAGGAATCCTGGAATCCCTACGGCGATCCGCCGTCGCCGCCCGCCGGCTTCGGGCAGACCGATGCGCCCATGTATCCGCTGGGCCTCGACAGGAGGGAGGACGCCACCGTGATCCGCCGACGCGTCCTGCCGTCGGAAAGCCATCGCGCGGTTGTGCCCGACGAGCCGTCGGGCCGCGTCATCGACAAGGACACGGTCCTCCCTCCCGTTCCGGCCCCGACCGTGCCGCAGACGACATCGCCGCTGGGCGGCTATCCTGTGGTGCCGCCTCCCCCGACCCAGTAAAGCCAAGTCTAGTCTATTTAATGTAATAACATTGTATATCGGTTTATTTACCGATGTGACAATAGGCCTAAGCAACGATAGAGATATATTAATAGACCTGCCTGCAGTGTTGAATTAAGCGTGCACTCTCTCACGCGAACACTCAGGCCGAGAATCCCGACAAATGCGAGCAGGTCTTATCGTGGCCCTTTGGGCAGTGGCGGCGATCCTGATTGTCTCGCTTGTCGTTCTTCCCATCAGCCTTCAGGCGCATCTGGTTGCAGGCCTCACCGTCGTGGCCTGCATGATCATCATCAAGTTCTTCCGGGCTCAGGGCATCTGGCGTCAGATCGCCCTGGCGCTGGGCACCGCCATCGTCCTGCGCTACGTCTTCTGGCGGACCACCAGCACCATCCCGCCGATCACGGAACTGGCGAACTTCATCCCCGGCTTCCTGCTGTATCTGGCCGAGATGTACAGCGTCATGATGCTGTTCCTGAGCCTCTTCGTCGTCTCCAGCCCGATGCCCTCGCGCAAGGCGCCCCAGATCGACCCGCACAACCTGCCGACCGTCGATGTCTTCGTCCCGAGCTACAACGAGAGCGCGGAACTGCTGGCAACCACCCTTGCCGCAGCCAAGGCGCTCACCTACCCGGACGACAAGCTGACGGTCTGGCTCCTGGACGATGGCGGCACGGATGAGAAATGCAGCTCCCAGAATGCCATCGCGGCCCAGCAGGCCCGGGAGCGCCGCGCGGAGCTGCAGGCCCTGTGCGCCGCGCTCGATGTCCGCTACCTGACCCGCGCCCGCAACCTGCACGCCAAGGCCGGCAATCTCAACAACGGCCTCGAGCACTCCACGGGCGATCTGGTCGCCGTCTTCGACGCCGACCACGCCCCGGCCCGGAACTTTCTGGCCGAGACCGTCGGCTACTTCACGGCGGACAAGAATCTGTTTCTCGTCCAGACGCCCCATTTCTTCATCAATCCCGATCCGCTCGAGCGGAACCTCGGCACGTTTCAGACCATGCCGTCGGAGAACGAGATGTTCTACGGGGTCATCCAGCGTGGCCTTGACAAGTGGGATGCGTCGTTCTTCTGCGGCTCGGCCGCCGTGCTCCGGCGCGAGGCGCTTCAGGAGACCAACGGCTTCAGCGGGGTCAGCATCACGGAAGACTGCGAGACCGCCCTCGAGCTCCATTCCCGTGGCTGGAAGAGCGCCTATGTGGACAAGCCCCTGATTGCGGGCCTGCAGCCGGACAGCTTCGCCAGCTTCATCGGCCAGCGCTCGCGCTGGGCGCAGGGCATGATGCAGATCCTCCGCTACAAGTTCCCGCCCTTCAAGCGCGGGCTGAAGCTGTCGCAGCGCCTGTGCTACATGTCGAGCAGCATGTTCTGGCTGTTCCCGTTCTCGCGGTTCTGCTTTCTCGTTTCGCCGCTCTGCTATCTCTTCTTCTCGCTGGAGATCTTCACCGCATCCGGAGGCGAGTTCTTCGCCTACACGTTCACCTACATGATGGTGAACTTCATGATGCAGAACTATCTCTATGGCCGCTATCGCTGGCCGTGGATTTCGGATCTCTACGAATATGTCCAGACGATCTATCTTCTGCCCGCCGTGCTGTCGGTGATCGCCAATCCGAGCAAGCCCACCTTCAAGGTCACGTCGAAGAACGAGACCATGGACGAGAGCCGAGTCTCGGAATTGGGAACCCCCTACTTCATCATCTTCGGCATCCTTCTCCTCGGCGTCGTGGCCACGGGCGTGCGGGTCTGGGCGGAGCCCTACAAGGCGGACCTGACCCTCGTCACGGGTGCCTGGAACATCCTCAACCTGGTCATCGCGGGCTGTGCGCTGGGCGTCGTGTCGGAGCGCGCGACGCGCCGCCAGAGCCACCGGGTCCGCGTCGAGCGCCCCTGTCGCTTTGTCATGGGCGACGAGATCATCGATGCCGTGCTGCGGGACGTATCGGTCGGCGGCGCGAGGCTTCACGTGCCTCCCTCGGTCGAGCCGAGCCTGAAGAAGGGAGCCTCAGGCACCCTCGAGTTCCAGCCTTTCGCCAACCTCCCCATCCAGCATCTGCCGGTGGAGATCCGCAAGGTCGGCATGGACGACGACGGGCTGCTGCTGGGGTGCCGCTTCATGATCGAGAAGGCCGAGCACCGGAAGATGATCGCGGACCTCGTCTTCGCCAATGCGGATCAGTGGAGCGAATTCCAGAAGAACCGGCACTACGACATCGGCGTGCTGCGCGGAACGCTCTGGTTCTTCATGGTGGCGTTCTATCAGACCGGCCGGGGCCTCTCCTATTTCCTGGGCCTGCAGCGGATCGGCCGATCCTCCCCTCCGGCTCCATCTGTCGCCGCAGCCGTCAAGTAGAGGTGTGTCGTGCGCCCCGTTCTGATCCTCTTCCTGCTGGGGCTGCAAGCGATCGGCGCACCGGGCGCGCTCGCCCAGGCGACGCCGTTCAACATGGCGCCCGGCGGCTCCAACGCGCCACAGGCAGGCCCCGCGCCTGCGCCAAGTCAGGCCGCACCCTTCGACATGCGCCAGCCCGGCTCGCCGCCTGCTGCTGTACCGGCCCCACGCCCGGCAGATCCGCAGCCGGCGCCGCCAGCCGGCACAGCCGCGCCTTTCAGCATGGGACCGCGCAATGCGGCTCCCGCGGCAGGTGCCGTTGGCAATGTTCCTCCGCCCGTTCGTGCGCCGGTCGCCGCCAATGCTCCGGCGGCGCGCAGCGTTGCGCGCATCGAGCGGCCGATCCTGCCCTTCGAGACGCTCCGTTTCGAGGGTGAAACAGACGCCAGAGCCTGGACCTTCCATCTCACGCAGGACGAAGCCGCGAGCGGCGCCACCTTCGCGATGGGATACAAGAACGCGGTCGTGGCCATGCCCGAGGGCTCCCGCCTGAGGATCGCGATCAACGGGGAATCCGTTCTCGACACGCCGATCTCCTCGGCAAACGACATCAGACGCGTGACGGCTTCGATCCGCCCCGGCCTCCTGCGCGCGGGGCAGAACATCATCCGCATGGAAGCCCTTCAGCGCCATCGGACGGACTGCACCATTGCGGCGACCTACGAGCTCTGGACCGATGTGGATTCGGCCTCCACGCGCCTGATCTTTGCCGAGGGAGCGACCAAGACCCTTCGCGGCCTGGACGATCTGCCGGCCGTCGGCGTCGACAACGCGGGTGTCACGACGATCCGGGTGGTTGCTCCCAAGATCTACCGCCCCGAGATGCGGGACCGGCTGCTGCGTCTCGTGCAGGCGATTGCCCTGCGCGGACGCTATGCCCATCCCGTGATCCAGGTCATGGAATCCGATCCGGGCCCCTCGCCGGTCGGAACGATCAAGGTCGCCATGGGCCTGGCCGGCGAGCTGCGCGGCCTCGTGACCGGCATTTCCGACGCGGCTTCCGTGCAGCCCCTGACCATGATGATGCAGGAGCCGGGCTCCATCGGCTCGACTCTGGTGGTCGCAGGCCCCACCTGGCAGGATCTCGACACGGCGATCGGGATCGTCAGGGCTCAGTCCGTCAATCCTCTCAGTGTCGAGCGCGGGATGATCGATACGGCCTCCTGGCACTGGCCCGAGGTTCCGACGGCGTTCGGCGACCAGTCCTTCCGCTTCGCGGACCTGGGCGTGCCGACGCAGGAGTTTTCCGGTCGACGCCTGAAAGCCGATCTCGCCATCAATCTCCCGTCGGACTTCTATGCCACCGAGTACGGAGAAGCGATCCTGCATCTCGATGCGGCCTATACGTCGGCGGTCCGGCCCGGCAGCCATGTGAACGTGTTCGTCAACGGCATGATCAGCACGCAGATGACGATCACCACGCAGGGCGACATCGTCCGGCGGCATAGTGTGCGGGTCCCGCTCAAGAACTTCAGATCGGGGCTCAACCGCATCACCCTCGAGGCAGCCCTGATGACGGATGCGGACCAGCGCTGCGCACCGGGCGAAACCCTCTCCGAGACGAATCGCTTCGTGCTGTTCGACACCACCACAATCGAGTTTCCGAAGTTCGGCCGGATCGGCCGCCTGCCCGATCTCGCGGTTCTCGGGGCCGGCCGCCTCTCGGATGAGGACCTGCCCACCACCGTCGTCCTCGCGCGGCCCGACCCGCTGAACCTGTCCGCCGCCGGAACCCTGCTGGCCCGCATGGCGCGCAGCGCCGGCCGGCCGGTGCGGGCGCAGTTCGCCAATGCGGCCTCCGCCGACACCGAATCCGTTCTGTTCATCGGCGCCGTCGACCAGATCCCTCCCGGCATGCTCAGCCGCGTGAGGGTGACGGAGCACCTGCGCATGCTCTGGCCCTCGACGCCGGTTGCCGGCAGCAAGGGAGCGGCACAGACGGCAAGCGCGGATTTCACCATGCCGCTGAGCCAAGCGTCTTCCGAACAGATCACGACGGCATCCACAGACGAGGTCCGTCGGCGCTGGTCCGACACGTTCCAGCGCCGCGGCGTCATTCAGCAGACGGTCGGCGCCGTGCAGGACTGGCTGGAGAAGACCTTCAGCCTGTCCCTCTCGTCATTGCGGCTGGAAGAGCACACCGATGCACCTTACGAACCGCCGCAGCGCGCCTCCCTGCTCATGGCGCAGAGCCGAACGGAAGACTCAGGCGTCTGGACGCTCGTGACGGCCCGCACGGACCGCGCTCTGGCGGACGAAATGGCCCGCCTGGCCAACCCCCTGCTCTGGTCGCAGGTCTCGGGACGGGCCATCGCCCTGGAGCCCCGGGAGATGAAGCTGCAGGTCGAGCCCATCAGCGATTTCCGCTTCGTGCAGACCCAGCCGCTTTCGCTGACGAATCTTCGCCTCGTGGCGGCGAACTGGATGTCCGCCAACATCCTCCAGTATGCGCTCGTCATGCTGGCATGCTGCACGTTCCTCGGCGTCGCCACCGCCCTGCTCCTGAGCCGGCTGGGACGACGCTCATGACGTTCCGGGTGTCTCGCCGCGCATTGCTCCTGCCATGGCTCATTGCCATGCTCTCCTTCGTCATGGTGATGAGCGCATCGTCCCAAAATCTCTCCGTGCAGCCGCTGAAGATCGCGGGAACCGTCTCGTCGGCCGATTGGGAGGCCTACCGCTCCCGGTTCGTCGAGGACAGCGGCCGTGTGGTCGACACCGCCAACGGCAACATCAGCCATAGCGAGGGGCAGGGATACGGCCTGCTTCTGGCTCTTGCAGCCTCCGACCGGCGCTCCTTCGAGCAGATCTGGAACTTCACCTTCACCGAACTCCTCATCCGGGACGACGGCCTGGCGGTGTGGAAATGGGATCCCGAGGCAAAGCCCCGGGTGACGGATCGCAACAACGCCACGGATGGCGATCTTCTCATCGCCTATGCGCTGGCCAAGGCCGGGGAGTTCTGGCAGGAGCCCCGCTATACCGCTGCCGCCCGGAAGCTCGCCAAGGCCATCGGCAAGAACACTTTTGGGCACAGCGGACGCTCGCGCGTTCTTCTGCCCGGCGCCAACGGCTTCGGCGCCGGGGACCGTCCCGACGGTCCGGTGGTCAACCTCTCCTACTGGGTCTTCGAGGCCTTTCCGGTGATGGCGGCGCTGGCGCCGGAATACGAATGGAACCGCGTCTGGCGCGACGGGGTCCTGCTTCTTCAGCAGGCAGCCTCGGGCCGCGTGAGGCTCCCGGCGGACTGGCTCTCCCTCCAGAGCGGATTGCAGCCCAAGCCCGCGGACGGCTTCCCGCCCGAGTTCGGTTACAACTCCTTAAGGATACCGCTTTACCTGTTGAGGGCAGGGATGACTGATTTGGAGTGGCTCAGGGCTCTCAAGCAGCGCTGGTCTGCGGAGAACGAAGGGGTTGCCGTGGTCAACGTGGTGACCGGACAGGCTCGGGAACAGCTGGCGGACCAGGGCTATGCCATGCTCCACGCCGCGCTGGCCTGTGCGCTCGACGGAACGCCCGTTCCGGCAGCGCTGAGAACCTTTGAGCTGAGCCTCTACTATCCGTCGACCCTTTATCTTTTGGCGAAATCCCTGCTGGGTGAGAAATATCCGCAATGCGTCTCGTCGGCAGCGCCATAACGACTGCGGTCCTGATCCTGGGATTTGCAGCGATCGCGCAGCAGACCGGCCCCGGCGGCTCCCAGCCGCCCGCCGGACCGCCGCCGTCCGAGTCACCCCCCGCCAACGGATCCCAGCCGCAGGTCGATGAATCGGCGCTTCGCTATTTCGCATCCCAGGGCGATACCCGCCGGGTGAATGCGGAGATCGCCCGGCTCCGCGCACTTTATCCCAACTGGACTCCGCCCAGCGATCTGTCGCAGCTCTCGGCCGGCGCCGCCGCGCCGCCCGATCCGATCATCGAGCGCCTGTGGAACCTCTATCGGGAGGACCGGATCGCGGAGGTCCGCGCGGCCATCGCCGAGCGCCAAGCGTCCGATTCGAACTGGAAGCCGCCTGAGGAACTGGTCGCGGCGCTCGAGACGGTGGAGGCGCGCCGCCGTCTGGTCAACGCCTCCGATTCCGGCCAATGGCAAACCGTGCTGTCGGTGGCGACCGAGGCACCCGGCCTCCTCACCTGCACGAATGTGGATGTGCTCTGGCGCGTGGCGGAGGCCTTCGCCCGGACGGATCAGCCCACCCGGACCCGGGATGTCTACACCTATCTCCTGACGAACTGCGCCAACCCGGCCGAACGCCTCGCGACTCTGCAGAAGGCGCTCACGCTCCTACCCGAGCAGCAGGTCGCCGATCTGCTCCAGTTTGAGCGCCGGACCGGCGACGCCCCGGACGATTTCGGCTCCATCCGCGACGAGCTGGCGCGCCGCCGGGTCGAGCGGGCGTCTCTCGACAGCAAGATGACCGCATCGGCGGAAGATCTTGCGGCGGTCGAGCGGCTGATCCGGAACACGAACGAGGCCGGCCCCGTGCTGATCCTCGGCTGGTACAACTACCACCACGGCAATCCGGCACGGGCGCTCGAGCTGTTCAAGACCGCCCTCGACCGCGACGGCGGCGCCAAGGCGGCGGAAGGCTACGCCATGTCCTTGAGGGCGCTCGAACGGCTCACGGAGGCCGAGGCCTTCGCCTATGAGTGGCGCGAGCGCGCGCCCGAGAACATGAAGGTCTACCTGGACATCGCCACGGCGCTCCTCAGCCAGGATCCGCCGCCGCGGCTCGAAGCCCGGGTGGTCGCCCGGATCGTGCCTGTCGTGACGGCGCAGCGCTTCGCCGACGCCGCCCAGGCGCTCGGCTGGTATTCCTACAACACGCAGCAGATCCGCACCGCGAGGGACTGGTTCCGCACGGCCCTCAACTGGAAGCCCGAGGACGAACCCTCGGCCTATGGCCTTGCCCTGTCGACGCAGCGCCTGAACGAGCGCGCGGCGTTCAACGCCATCGTGGCGCAATGGCGGGAGCGCTCCCAGCGCATCGCCGATCTGGCGGATGCAGCCAATCCTCGTTCTGGGCGGCGCTCCGCTCCGGTTCAGCCTCGGGCCGAGATGGAGGCCGCCCCCCGCCAGGCCGCCATCGAGATCGAACAGCCCCTCGTGCGCACCGAGGAAGCCGTGCGGCGCCGGCAGTCCGAGGCCCGCTCCGTCCTGGGACGCAGCTGCGCCATGACGCGCAATCCCGCAGGCCTCTCGGGCGATGCGGCCCTCACCCGCGGCTGGTGCCTGATGGAGATCAACCGGCCCCTGGAGGCCGTTGCGGCCTTCGACCGGGCGATTGCCACCGGCAGCGGCCGTGTCCGCGAAGAGGCGGCCTACGGCAAGTCCCTGGCCTACCTGCGCAAGAACCTGACCTCCGAGGCCGCCGTCGCGGCTGCCGAGGCGCCGCAGACCCGGTCGCGCCAGGTGGAGCTCGGGGCATCGATCCTGACGCAGCGGGCGCTGGCGGCGTATCGCGACAAGCGCTACGTGGAAACCCTTCTGGCCCTGAGCGAGCGGGCCCGGCTGGTGCCGGAGCAGAACGATCTGCTGCTGATTCGCGGCTGGTCCTACTTCAATCTCGGCCGCTACAAGGATGCCGAGCGGGTGTTCCGGGCGGTCCAGCAGACCGGTTATTCGGAGGAGGCCGGCGTCGGCCTGAACGCCATCCGCGAGGCCACCGACCAGGCGTCCCCGTAGCCGGCGGCGCGGTTGCCCGAGGCGGCCCGGTGCCTATCTAATGCTCTCCAAACCTTGATCCCTTCCTCCAACCGGCGTCCGACGATCCCATCCATGGCGAGCCTGCAGATCATAATCTTCGATGTGTGCGGCACCGCCTGTGCCCTGCACCGGAGCGCCGTGCGCGAATTCCTGCCCCTGCCTCGCCTGTGGCGTCCGCCGGCCCTGCCCCGGCCGGTCGCCGGCTTCTTCAATCTCGGCGGAGATGCGGTTCCGGTCCTCCGGCTCGACGTGCTGTTCGGCCTTCAGGCGGGCGAGGAGGATCGGGATGCCGATCTCTACCGGCACCTGATCCTGATCGGAACCGGCGGGACCGCCGGTGCCACCGCGCTCCTCGTCGACCGCGTTCTGGACGTGGCGACGGTGAACGCCCGGCAGGTCTCGGACGTGCCGCAGGCCGAGACCCTGAACGGCTGCGTGGAAGCGGAGGTCACCTGGGGTGATCGGCTCGTCCATCTTCTCTCCGCCGAGAGGATCCTGCTGACGGAAGAACAGCAGGCGCTGGCGGAGCTCGGACGCCATGCGCAGAGCCGCCTCGACGAATGGGCGGTGCCGGCCTGATGGCCGCACGACCGGCTCCCGTTCCGCTGCCCGATCCCGGCTTCCCTCACCTGAAGAGCCGCGTGATCGAGCGCACGGGACATTTCTACTACCAGGACAAGGACGATCTTCTGTGGGAGCGCGTGCGCAAGCGCCTGCGCGCCACGGGCCTGACCGATTCCGGCGCGTATATGGCGTTGCTGGAAGACCCGATCTCGGGCCCGGCGGAATGGGGCAAGCTGGAGGCCGAGATCACCATCGGCGAAACCTTCTTCTTCCGCTACGCGGAGCAGTTCGCAGCCCTGCGCGAGACCATTCTGCCCGAGATCATCGCCCGCAAGGCCTCGACGCGGCGGCTGCGGATCTGGAGCGCTGGATGCTCCAGCGGAGCCGAGCCCTATTCCCTGGCCATTCTCGCCCATGAGATCCTAGGCGAGAGCCTCGATGCGTGGCGCGTCAGCATTCTCGGAACGGACATCAACGACAACGTCCTGAAAGTGGCCCGGCAGGCCCGGTTCGGCAAATGGGCGCTGCGCTCCATGCCGGACGAGCAGCGGAACCGGTATTTTGTGAACGCGGGCAAGGACCAGTGGGAGGTACGGCGGGAGTTCCGCTCACTCGTGCGGTTCGAGCGGCACAACCTGCTGAGCCTTCTCGACGGCACGTCGCCGCTGGAGTTTGCCGATTTCGACCTGATCCTGTGCCGGAACGTCCTGATCTACTTCCATCCCGACACGGTGGCCCGGATCGTCGGGGCTCTGCGCGACCGCCTGGGCGACGACGGCTGGATGCTGCTGGGCCATGCCGAGCCCAATCCCCTCTTCTCGACGATGATGCGGGCCCTGAACCTGCCGGGGACCATAGCGTATCGGCGCGGCGCCGGCGATGCGCTGTCGCCAGCGCCGGCGCCGCCGCAACCCAAAGCCGCTCTGCAGGAGTGGAGGCCGCTCCTGCCCGCCCCCAAGTCCAGGGCGCCGGCCTCCAAATCGGCCCTGCCACATCCCGTGAAGGCTTCGACCGCTCCCTCCCGTCGGGCGGCCGGCGACTTCCTGGGCGATATCAGGGCACGCGCCGATGCGGGGGAATTCGTCGCGGCAGCGGACCTCTGCCGGACGGCGCTCGTCACTGAGCCCTTGAGCGCTGCGCTGCATTTTTACCATGGCCTCATCCTGCGGGCGCTGGGCCGTCCTGGCGAGGCTGAGAAAAGCTTCCTTAAGAGCCTTTATCTCGATAAACATTTCGCCATGGCTCATTACCATCTCGGCCTTCTGCTGCTCGCCGAGGGACAATCGACCCCCGGGCGGCGCTCCCTGACCCATGCGGCCCAGAGCGTCGCAGCGATGGCGGACGACTGCCCGCTCGACGAAGGCGACGGGGTGACCGTGAAGGAGCTGCGTGACCTGATCCGCATGCACCTCGACGCGGCAACGCCGTCTCGGCGGAAGGCATGACCATGGCGAAATCCGCGCGCCGCAAGCTGAGGCAGATCGAAAGAGGCAGGATCCGTTCGGCCGAGGAACGGGTGCAGCATATTCTCGACGAGAGAACCGAGAGCCTCGCATCGCGCCGCAAGGAGGCTGCGGCCCTGGCACAGGCCCTGCCGCGCGCACTCGTTTGCAGTTCGGGTCGCGAGCGCTTCGGGATCCTGATCGAAGCCGTCGCCGAAGTTCTGCCGCCTCAGAAATACATGCCGGTTCCGGACGGACCGCCGGCACTCGTGGGCCTGTTCGGCCGCAGCGGCCGGCTGGTGAGCGTGATCGATCTCGCGCTCGCGCTTGGGATCGACCCCTCCTCCACGGAGGACGAAGACCATCATTTCGTGCTGCTGCGTCGGGACGACTCGCAGGTGGCTCTCAGGGTCGAACGCGCCCACGCGGTTGCCGACATACACCTCCTGACGGGCGAGGAGGCCACGGGCTTCCGCACCGATGCGGTGACGGGCTATGCCCGCATGCAGGATGCCGCCGGCGATCCGGCCGACACCCTTTCCCTTCTCGACACCGAGCGGCTTCTGCGCCCCTTCCTGTTTCCTTCCCCAGTTCCCGGAGTCTGACGTGACGATCTCGATCGCCAACCGTATTCTTCTCGGCTTTGCCGTCATCATCGTCTTGATGGTCGGGCTGAGTGTCTACTCCATCAACCGGCTCGACGAGGTTCGCCAGACGACGGAGCGGATCGTCTCGCGGGACATCGCGCTGATGCGGCAGCTGGAGGTCATCGACGACGATCAGAACATCATGCGCAACCTGCGCCAGCAGATCATGGCGGGTTATCTGCTGAGAGCCCTCGGCCAGCAGGTTTCCTTCGAGGATCGCGTCCGGGAATGGACGAGGCAGGCCGCGAAGGCGGAGGCCGATATCGTCCAGGCGACATCCATGGCAAGCGTCTTCGCCAGAGAATCCATCTCTGCGGAACGCAAAGCCGCCTGGCAGCGGGTCGTGGAACTGCTCAGTGAAGCCAGCGAAGGCCTCCTCCAGTTGAGAGCCGCCAGCGAGCGGCAATTCGCGGAGCTGCAAAGCGGCGACCTTGCGACGATGCAGAGAACCCAGGCGATCCTGGACGAGCGACGCAGCGAATGGATCAGGACCCTCGACAGCGCCAGAGCCGTTCTGGCCGAAGCCAATGCCATCGGCCAGCGGCAGGCTGGCGAGATCTACGAGAGAAGCCGGACCTCGATCATCGTCGCCCTTGCAGGCACCGCTCTTCTCAGCCTGATCATCAGCTATCTCCTGCGCTCCTCCATCATCACACCCCTTGGCGCCTTCATGGGTTTCGTCGAGCGCATCGGGCGCGGCGAGCTGGGCGGCCAGAAGGCCATGACCGGCAAGGACGAGATCGGCCATCTCGGCGCGACGCTCAACTCCATGGTCGAGGGCCTGCGGCAGCTGGCGAGCCAGAGCCGTGAAGCGACCGAGAACCTGAATGCGGCCGCGGCGGAAATCCGCGCTTCGACCCAGGAGCAGGCGGCTTCCGTGGAGGAGCAGCTGGCCGCCGTTCAGGAGACTGCCGCGACCGTCGACGAGATCACCCATTCGGGCGCCCAGATCGGCAAGCGTGCGCAGGAGGTCATCGCCTCAGCGCAGGCGGCGGCCCAGACCAGCATGTCCGGCCTCCAGGCCGTCGACGATACGGCGCGCGCCATGGATGCGATCCGCGAGCAGGCCGAGGCGGTGGCGGAAAACATCGTGGCGCTCAGCGAGAAGACGCAGGCCGTCGGCGAGATCATCGCATCCGTCAACGACATTTCCGAGCGCACTCATCTTCTGGCCCTCAACGCGGCCATCGAGGCGGCAGCCGCCGGCGAGAACGGCCGCAGCTTCGCGGTCGTGGCCTCCGAGATGAAGACGCTCGCCGATCAGGCCAAGGATGCGACCACGCAGGTGCGCTCGATCCTGGGCGACATCCAGCGCGGCATCAACTCGTCGGTGATGCTGACCGAGGAGGCCGTCAAGCGCGTGGCCGCCGGCAAGGAGCGCACCGACATCACGCAGCAGACGATCACCGGCATCTCGGGCCAGATCCAGGAGAGCGTGCAGACCTTCCAGCAGATCGTGGCCTCCACCAACCAGCAGCAGCTCGGCATCGAGCAGGTGATGGGCGCGCTTCAGAACATCCGTCAGGCAAGCCAGCAGACGGCCGCCGGCACCCGCCAGCTCGACACGGCGGCGGCCAATCTGTCCCAGCTCTCGCAGCAGCTCCTCGGCCTCGCCGAACGCTACCGCCTGTAAGTGGGCGGAACGGGGATGCGCGCATCGTGACGGATATCCGCAAACAGTTGCTGGCGGCCTTCGAGGCGGAACATCGGGAGCATCTCGATGCGATCCGATCCGCGCTCGATCATGCCGGCCGGGGCGAGATCGACCTGACGGATGTCTTTCGCCGTGCGCATAGCCTCAAGGGCGCGGCCCGAGCCGTCGACCTGCCCGCGGTGGAAGAGGTTGCGCACCAGCTCGAAGCGGTTTTCTGGCAGGTTCTGGAAGGGGAGCAATCCCTCGATGAGCCGACGATCGTCACGGTGCGGCGGAACCTGGATACGATCGAAGATCTCGTTGCCGATCTCCTGAAGCCGCAGGCTTCCCAGGCGCCGGTGCAGCCCGCGCCGGTATCGGCGACGGCGCCTCGCGAGCCGGAGCCCCCGCTCCCGAAACCCGACGCGGCCGCCGAGACCGGCGGCAGCGCGTACCTGCGCGTCTCGGCCGAGCAGATGGAGGAATTGTCCACCTCCATGCACCAGCTTCTGACCGTGCTGCAGGCGAACGAGAGCCTGGATGACGATCTGCGCCAGATCGAGCTCGACAGCCGTGGCTTGAGGCGGAGCTGGGATCGCCTGCATGAGCAGATGAACGCCTCGGGTGTGGCCCCGCAGGAGGGATTCAGTCTCACTCGGCGCATCGCCTCGTCGTTCGCCCCGCGCCTGCGCGATTTCGATCAGGATTTGAAGGGGCTGCTGCGCAGGATCTCGGCCCTGACCCGCGAGCGCCGGCAGTCGAGCTGGTCCATCGAGCAGGCCGCCCGGCAGATCCGCGACAACATCGACCGGGTGTCCCTCGTCTCGGCCGAGACGGTGTTCGGCGGCTTCGGGCAGATGGTGCGCGAGATCGCCCGCAAGGCCGGTCGGGATGTGGACTTGCGCAGCATCGGTCTCGACATCCAGGCCGACCGGCAGGTGCTTCAGGCCCTCAAGGATCCCGTGATGCATCTCCTGCGCAACGCGGTGAGCCATGGCGCGGAGCCGCCCGAGGAGCGGATCGCCAAGGGCAAACCCGAACGGGCCGAGGTGACCCTGGAGCTAGCCTCGCGCGGCGGCCGGCTCGTCATCAGCATCCGCGACGACGGACGCGGGCCCGACCTCGCCCGGATCGAGCAGACCGCCATCGAGCGCGGCCTGCTGCAGCCCAGGGCTCCAGCCCACCCGCCGCCGATGATGGATCAGCTTCTCGGCCTCGTCTTCACGCCCGGCTTTTCCACGGCCGGCGAGGTCGACCGGTTGTCGGGCCGCGGCATGGGCCTGTCCGTCGTGGCCGAAGCGGCCCGCAAGCTGCAAGGGTCCGTTCTGCTCCGGCCTCGCTATCCGCACGGCACGGAGGTTCTGCTGAACGTGCCGTTCACGGCCGCCCGTCAGCCTCTGCTGCTCGTCGAGGTGGAGGGCCGCATGCTCGGGCTCCCGGCCCATGCGGTGGAGCGCCTCCTGCGTCTGCGTACGGAGACCCTGGAGAGCGTGGAGGGCCGCCCGGCCGCACGGATCGAGATCGGGGGGCAGGACATTATCGTTCCAGTCGTTGCCCTCGCGGCTCTCACAGGATCCCCCAATGCCCCCCTGCCCATCGAGGCCGGACACGTGAAGGCCGTTCTCGTCCGCCATGGCTCCCGAACCTGCGCCCTTGCGGTCAACGCGTTCCACGACGTGCGGACGATGCTCGTCAGCGACGTCCAGGCCATCGGGTTGAACGATATGGTCTCCGGAACCGTGCTCATGGAAGACGAGATGCCGGCCCTCGTGCTCAGCCCGGACCGGCTGATCGAGCATTGGACCAGGAACGAAGGCAGGCTCGCGGCCGGCGGCCTGGGTCTCACCGGATGGGCCCAGGAGGAGGAGCGCCAAGCCCGGACGATTCTCGTGGTCGACGATTCCATCACCACCCGCACCCTGGAGAAGAGCATCCTCGAGGCGCAGGGCTACGAGGTCATCCTCAGCGTCGACGGCCTCGATGCCCTGCACAGGCTGCGCTCGGGCGAGGCCCTGATCGATCTTGTGATCGCCGATGTCGAAATGCCGCGCATGGACGGCTTCAGCCTGCTGCAGGCGATCAAGGCCGATTCGAGACTTTCGGCCCTCCCGGTCATCCTGATGACGTCCCGCGCCGACCCGGAGGACGTGCGCAGGGGTCTCGATCTCGGCGCGAGCGCCTATATTACCAAGCAGAAGTTCGATCAGCGCGAGCTGCTGGCCACGATCGGACAGGTGTTGTGAGTTCCATGTGATGAGTATGGCGCCTCAGTCGCGGGTTCGGGTGATGGTCGTCGAGGATTCCCTCGTCGTCCGCCAGTTGCTCGTCCATATCATCACCAGCGACCCGCGCCTTGTGGTGGCGGCTGCCGTCAGCTCGGCCGAGGAGGCTCTGCGGGAGATCGGCCGCGTTCAGCCGGACGTCATCTCCATGGACATCCGCCTCCCCGGGATCGACGGGCTGGAGGCCACGCGCAGGATCATGTCGGAGCACCCGACGCCCATCGTGGTCATCGCCGACAGCATCGAGGATTCCTCGCTCAAGATTTCCATGAACGCCCTGCGGGCCGGCGCGCTGACGGTGGTGGAGAAGCCCGTCGGCCTTTCCAGCGCCGGTTATGCCGCCATCGCCAGCACCATCTGCACCCAGCTCTACATCATGAGCCAGGTGCCCGTCGTGCGGCAGCGTTCGCTTACGTCGTGGCGGGAGACCAGTGCATCCCGGCGCGAACCGGAATGGGGCATGACGCGCCCGAGCGTCATGGGAATTGCCGCGTCGACCGGCGGCCCCCCCGCGCTCGCGAAGGTTCTCGGCTCCCTGGCTCAGGGCTTTCCGCTGCCGATCCTGCTCGTCCAGCACATGGGCGCACCCTTCATGGAGGGCTTCGCCTCCTGGCTGAACGGGCTGATCCCCCTCGAGGTGCGTCTCGCTCAGGACCAGGAGATTCCGACGCCTGGCCGGGTTTATGTCGCACCCGGCGACCGGCACCTCCTTCTCTCCCCCGCCGGCACCCTGAAGCTGAGCGCGGAGCCGCCGCTCGGCAACCAGCGGCCCTCGGCGACGATGCTGTTCCAGTCGATGGCCCGCTCGCTCGGGCGCAGGGGCCTGGGGGTGATCCTCACCGGCATGGGCGAGGACGGTGCCCAGGGCCTCGTCGAGCTGCGCCAGGCAGGCGGCTATGTGGTTGCGGAAGACGAAAGCACCGCCGTCGTCTACGGCATGCCGGCGGCGGCGGCACGCATGGGCGGCGTCAATGTCAGCCTGCCCATCGACATGATCGCACCCCGCATCCTGCGTCTTGCCCGGGGAGAAGGCGAATGAGCGCAGGCTCCATGACACAGGCTGCAGAAATCCTTCTTGTCGAGGACTCGGAGACCCAGGCCCTGCAGCTCCGCCACATGCTGGAAACGAACGGCTTCCATGTCTCCTGGCGTTCGACCGCGGAGGCCGCCCTGGATGGGCTCAATGAGAAGCTCCCCGACCTCGTCATCGCCGATTTTCACCTGCCGGGCATGAACGGGGATGAGCTGACCCGGCAGATGCGCCTGAACGTCCGCACCCGGGCCATTCCCGTGATCATGCTCACGGAGGCTCGCGAACGCACCGTCGAGCGGCAGGGTCTGGAGAGCGGAGCCGACGCCTACATCTCCAAATCCGCCGAACAGGAGCTGATCCTCCTGCGCATCAAGGCGCTGCTGCGCCGGCGGTCGCTGCCGGTCGGCGACTCGCGGGAGGAGCGGCAATCTCCGAGTTTCGGAACGTTCCGCCGGGCCTGCATCCTGATCGTGGACGACAGCCTCACGCAGCGCACCTACCTCCAGAACATGCTGGCCCACGAGGGCTATGCGGTGACGACCGCGGCGGATCCCGCCGAGGCTCTCCGGCTGGTGCGCTCCAGCGACGCCACCTGGGACTGCATCCTGGTGAACCTGTTCAGCCCGGGCTTCGACGGCATCGAGCTGTGCCGGCAGCTCAACGTCTACCGGGGCCTGGCGCCTCTGCCGGGAGTGGACGCTCCGAGCTTCGCCATCGTGGGCCTCGGCAACGAGGAGGGCGGCAACCTGCTCGCCCGGGCCTTTTCCGCGGGCGTGGACGACATCGTTCCCTCCAACATCGAAGCCGACGGGATGCGGGTGCGCATCCGTGCGCTCGTGCGGCGCAAGCTCATGCAGGACGAGAACTGGCGCATCGAGGCGGAGCTGCGCGAGCGCGAGATCGCCCTCGCTCGGGCCCGGGCCGAAGCCGCCTCGGCCGATGCCCTCGCCAAGGCGAATCGCGAGCTGGAGGAGGCCAACGACCTTCTGAAGGGAACCCAGGCCCAGCTGGTTCAGGCCGCCAAGATGGCCTCTCTCGGCGAGCTGGTGGCCGGCATCGCCCACGAGATCAACAATCCCCTGGCCTTCATCCAGGCCCACCAGGGAACGGTGGAGCGGCTTCTGACGGAGATCGCCGCCAAGGTGCCGCCTGAGGCCGGCCTCGAGCGGCAGGTTCAGAAGTCCCGCGACCGGATCGGCGCCATGAAGCTGGGGCTCGGCCGGATCCAGGAACTGGTCCTGAACCTGCGGCGCTTCTCACGCCTGGACGAAGGCGATTTCCAGACCGTCAACGTGCCCGAATCGATTGAGACCGTGCTGGCCCTCCTAGGGCACAAGCTCGGCACCCGGATCGACGTGCGCCGCCGCTACAATGCGGTTTCGGACCTCTACTGCTCGCCGGCGCTGCTCAATCAAGTCGTGATGAACATCGTCGGCAATGCCGCCGACGCCATCAAGGGAACCGGCGGCATAGACATTGAAACCGAGAGTAACGAGACAACCTATACGATCAGGATCACCGATACGGGGCCGGGAATATCACCTGAATTGCGGGAACGCATCTTCGAGCCGTTCTTCACCACCAAGCCCGTCGGGTCTGGAACTGGACTTGGGCTGGCCATCGCCTATAGCGTGGTCCAGGCCCACAAGGGGTCGATCACGGTGACGGCAGGGCCGGCGGGCGGCGCCAGCTTCGTCATCACGATCCCGAGGCAGATTGTTTCATGACCTTGCCGAGCGAGATGACTTCAACGAATGGCACGATCCTCGTCGTCGACGATGAACCCGATATCCTGATCGCCCTCGAGGACCTGTTCGAGAACGATTACCGGGTGCTGACGGCCTCGTCTCCCGTCCAGGCCCTGGACATCCTTCGCCGCGAGCCGGAGGTCGCCATCATCATCTCGGATCAGCGCATGCCGGAGATGCAGGGCGACGAGTTCCTCGCCAAGGCGCGAAGCGTGTCGGATGCCGAGGCGATCCTTCTCACGGGCTATGCGGACCTGAAGGCAGTCATCGGCGCGGTCAACAAGGGCCGCATCATGGCCTACGTGCCCAAGCCCTGGGATCCCACCGCCCTCTCCAACATGGTTGCCGCCGCCTACCAGAGGCGCCTGCTGGCCCGGGAGCTCGACACCGAGCGCGCGCTCCTGCACGGGCTCATGGAGAGCACGGGCGACCTGATCTCGTTCAAGGATCCGGAAGGCCGCTTCGTGCGCCTGAACGCCGGCAAGGCGAAAAGCCTCGGATGCGCGGCCGTCGACTGCCTCGGCCGCAAGGAAAGGGATTACGTCTCCCCGGAGCGGGCGGCGATGATCGAGGAGGCGGAGCGCCGCGCTATCGAAGCGCGCCAGCCCGACGAGGTGATCGAGGAGCGCACGCTGCCCGACGGCAAGACGCAGTGGCTTCTCATCAACCACATCCCGATTCTGGACGAGCAGGGCAGCGTCGCCAACCTAGCCACGATCGAGCGCGACATCACGGAGCGCAAGCTGATGGAGATGCGCCTGCGCCAGGCCGACAAGATGCAGGCGCTCGGCACCCTCGCCGGCGGCGTGGCGCACGATTTCAACAACCTGCTGATGGCGGTGTTGGGCAGCCTGGATCTCGCCTCGCGCCGGGCACCCGACGATCCGCGCCTCACGCGTCTTCTGCAGAACGCCACCTATGCGGCGGAACGGGGCGCGTCCCTGACCCAGAGGCTCCTGAGCTTCAGCCGCCAGCGGGACCTGAGATTGCAGGCCGTGGACGTGAACCAGGTCATCACCGGCATGAGCGACCTGCTGACCCGCACGCTCGGCGGCGTGATTCGGATCGAGCGACATCTCACGGACGAACTCTGGGCCGCCATGGTCGACCCGGACCAACTCGAGCTCGCCATCCTGAACCTGTGCATCAATGCCCGCGATGCCATGGCGGAGAACGGAGTTCTCACCCTCTCCACGCGGAACGAGGCGGTCGAGGAAGACCGGATCACCGATCTCGCCGGAGGGGATTACGTGGTGATCTCGGTGGCGGATACCGGCATGGGCATTCCGCCGGAAGTGCTGGCGCGGGTGCTGGAACCCTTCTTCACCACCAAGGAGGTGGGCAAAGGCACGGGCCTGGGACTTCCCATGGTCTACGGCCTGGCGCAGCAATCCGGCGGCACGGTGACGATCCACAGCACGGTCGGGGCCGGGACGACCGTGGAGCTCTACCTTTCGCGCGCCGCGAAGGCGCAGGACGACGGACACCACGAGGAGCAGTCCATTGCCCCAGATGCTCCCAAGGTGCGCATCCTGCTCGTGGATGACGATGCGGAGGTGCGCACGGTCACGGCGGCCTACCTGAACGAGATGGGCCACCGGGTCGTGGAAGCGGCCGACGGATCGTCGGCCCTCGACATCCTGAAGGCCGACGATCAGCTCGACGTGCTGATCGCGGACTTCGCCATGCCGGGCATGACGGGAACCGAGCTCGCCGACAAGGCCCGCGAGGTGCGTCCCGGCCTCGGCATCCTGCTCGTCACCGGATACGCCGATCCCAAGCGCGTTCCGGACGGCTATCTGATGCTGCACAAGCCGTTCAGCCGCACCGATCTCGCCACCAAGGTCGGCGAGGCGACCAAGCGGGGGCAGAAATGATGGTCTTTCCTGCCGGGCCGATGCCCAGCCCGGTTGTGGACAAGCCTGCCCAATAGAAAATCGTCCAGATTGTGAAGAATCGCGGAAAATTGACCCCAAAACGCTCTGTTTTGCGCTGCCGCGCGGGCAGAAAATGGTAAATTTCCTCTAAAAATTATCCATTGTTGCATGGACAGATTGACAATATCGGGGCTTCGCACCTTAACTCCGTCACAGAACGGCCATGAGTAGAGCCGTCTCAGAGGACCAAAGGTAATGAAAAAATCAGCCCTTTTCGCAGCCATCTGCGTTCCGGCCTTCCTGGCCGCCGCTCCGCTGGCCGCCAAGACCCTCGTCTACTGCTCGGAAGGCAGCCCGGAGAATTTCTACCCCGGCGTGAACACGACCGGCACGTCCTTCGACGCCGCCGAGCAGATCTACAGCCGCATCGTCGAATTCGAGCGCGGCGGCACGAAGGTGATGCCGAGCCTCGCCGAGAGCTGGACGGTCTCCCCCGACGGCACGGTTTACACCTTCAACCTCCGCAAGGGCGTGAAGTGGCACTCCAACAAGAACTTCAAGCCGACACGCGACATGAACGCCGACGATATCGTGTTCATGTTCGAGCGTCAGTGGAAGGAAGAGAATCCCTACTTCAAGGTCACCAGCCCGAACCACTCCTACTTCAACGACATGGGCATGCCCGCCCTGCTGAAGTCGGTGGAGAAGGTTGACGACCACACGGTTCGCATCACCCTGAACCGCCCTGAGGCTCCGTTCCTGGCCAACCTCGCCATGATGTGGGCGAGCGTGCAGTCGAAGGAATACGCCGATGCCATGCTGAAGGCCGGCACGCCCGAGAAGATCGACCAAGAGCCGATCGGCACGGGTCCGTTCTCTCTGGTCAACTACCAGAAGGATGCGATCATCCGCTACAAGGCCTTCCCCGAGTATTTCCGCGGCAAGGCGCCCCTCGATGACCTCGTCTTCTCGATCACCCCGGACGCTTCCGTGCGCTGGGCGAAGCTCCAGAAGGGCGAGTGCCATGTCATGCCGTATCCGAACCCGGCTGACCTGGAGGCCATGAAGAAGGACCAGAACGTCCAGATCCTCGAGCAGCCCGGCCTGAACGTCGGCTACCTCGCCTATCAGACCACGAAGAAGCCCTTCGACGACGTGCGCGTCCGCAAGGCCTTCAACATGGCCATGAACAAGAAGGCGATCGTCGACGCCGTGTTCCTCGGCTCGGGCGTTCCGGCCAAGAACCCGATCCCGCCGTCCATGTGGTCGTACAACGAGAACGTGAAGGAAGACGAGTACAACCCGGAAGCGGCCAAGAAGCTGCTCGCCGAGGCTGGCTACCCGAACGGTCTCGAGACCGACCTGTGGGCCATGCCGGTGCAGCGTCCGTACAACCCGAATGCGCGCCGCATCGCCGAGCTCATGCAGGCCGACCTCGCCAAGATCGGCGTGAAGGCCGAGATCAAGAGCTTCGAGTGGGGTGAGTACCGCAAGCGGGCTCAGGCCGGCGAGCACCAGATGGCTCAGCTCGGCTGGACCGGCGACAACGGCGATCCGGACAACTTCCTGCACACCCTGCTGGGCTGCGCCTCGGCGCAGAGCAACTCGGGCTCCAACATCGCCAAGTGGTGCTACAAGCCCTTCGACGATCTCGTGACGAAGGCGAAGGTCACCACGGACCAGGCCGAGCGCACCAAGCTCTACGAAGAAGCACAGAAGATCTTCAAGGAGCAGGCTCCCTGGTTCACGGTGGCTCACGCCGTGCAGCTGAAGCCGATCCGCAAGGAAGTCGTGGACTTCAAGCTCTCGCCCTTCGGTCGCCACACCTTCTACGGCGTGGACATCAAGGGCAAGTAAGCTAATCCCTTCAACCTACGGCGGAGCGGCTTTTTCGAGCCGCTCCGCCTTTTTACGTTCAGACGATGCTCAGATTCATTCTCACCCGCGTCAGCCTGATCATTCCGACCTTCCTCGGAATCACGCTGCTGGCCTTCTTCCTGATCCGCCTCGTGCCGGGCGATCCGATTGAAACTCTCGCAGGCGAGCGCGGTATCGATCCCGCCCGCCTCGAAGAACTGCGCAAGGTGTACGGCTTCGATCAGCCAATCCTCGTGCAGTACGGGATCTACCTGTCCCGCGTCCTCCAGGGGGACCTGGGCAAGTCGATGATTACGCAGGAGCCGGTGCTGAGCGAGTTCGCGGCGCTGTTCCCGGCAACCATAGAACTCGCCACCTGCGCGATCATCTTCGCTCTTCTTCTCGGCCTTCCGGCCGGCATTATCGCGGCCATCAAGCGAAACTCGATCTTCGATCACGGAGTCATGGGCATTTCGCTTGCCGGCTATTCCATGCCGATCTTCTGGTGGGGCCTCATCCTCATCCTGCTCTTCTCGGTGCAGTTCGACCTGACGCCCGTCTCGGGCCGCCTCGACGTGCTCTACTACATTGAGCCGATCACCGGTTTCCTGCTGATCGACACGCTCCTATCCGATGAGCCGGAGGCCTTCTGGTCGGCGGTCGAGCACCTGATCCTGCCCACCATCGTGCTGGGCACGGTGCCGCTTGCGGTGATCGCCCGCATGACCCGCTCGGCCATGCTGGAGGTTCTCGGCGAGGATTACATCCGCACCGCCAAGGCCAAGGGCCTCTCGCGCTTCCGGATCGTCGCCCTCCACGCCCTGCGCAATGCGCTGATCCCGGTCGTGACCGTGATCGGCCTGCAGATCGGCGTGCTGTTCACCGGCGCGATCCTGACCGAGACGATCTTCTCCTGGCCCGGCGTGGGCAAATGGCTCATCGATGCCATCTTCCGGCGCGATTATCCCGTCCTGCAGGGCGGCGCGCTGCTGCTCGGTGTGGTTGTCATGAGCGTGAACCTTCTCGTCGACCTCGCCTACGGCCTCATCAATCCTCGCATCAGGCATACGCGATGACCACTGAAACCATGGAAGCTCCGGCCGTCGCAGCGCCGACGGCCACCCCTCCTCACCCCTTGCGCGAGTTTTGGGGCTACTTCAGCGCCAATCACGGCGCCGTCGCCGGTCTGGTTGTCATCGTGGCCGTCGTGCTGGTGGCGCTGCTGGCCGACGTGCTCGCGCCCCACTCGCCCTACCTGACCGACACCTCGATCGCGCTCAAGCCCCCGTTCTGGCAGGAAGGCGGCACGCTTGCCTATCCGCTCGGCACGGATCCAATCGGCCGCGACATCCTCTCCCGCCTGATCTACGGCGCGCGCCTGTCGCTCCTCATCGGCATCTTCGTGGTCGCGATCTCCATCCTGGTCGGCACGGTGCTCGGTCTCGTGGCGGGTTTCTTCCGCGGCCTGACCGAGATCTTCATCATGCGCCTGATGGACATCATCCTCACGCTGCCGAGCCTGCTGCTCGCCATCGTAATCGTGGCGGTGCTGGGCCCGGGCCTGATGAACGCCATGCTGGCGGTCGCTCTGGTCATCCTGCCGCATTACGTGCGCTTGGCCCGCGCGGCGGTGATCACCGAAACCTCCAAGGACTACGTGACGGCCGCCCGCGTCAGCGGCGCCGGTACGACGCGCCTGATGTTCAAGGAAGTGCTGCCGAACTGCACCGCGCCCCTGATCGTTCAGGCGTCGCTCGGCATCTCGACCGCGATCCTGGACGCTGCGGCCCTGGGCTTCCTCGGCCTCGGGGCACAGCCGCCGTCTCCCGAATGGGGCACCATGCTGGCTGATGCCCGCGAGTTCGTGCTCCGCGCCTGGTGGGTCGTGACCTTCCCCGGTCTCGCCATCCTCATCACGGTGCTTGCCTTCAATCTTCTGGGTGACGGTCTTCGCGACGCCCTCGATCCAAAACTGAAGCGCTGATCATGGCTCTTGTTGAAATTGAAAACCTGTCGGTCGAATTCCCGACCCAAGGCGGCATCATGCGGGCCGTCGACGGCGTGAGCCTCACGCTCGAAGAGGGCGAGGTTCTCGGCGTCGTGGGCGAATCCGGCTCCGGCAAAAGCGTCACGATGTTGGCCCTCATGGGCCTCATCCCCTTCCCCGGCCGCGTGCGCGCCGACAAGCTCGCGTTCAACGGCCGCGACCTCCTGACGATCTCGGACAAGGACCGGCGCAAGCTCACGGGCAAGGACGTCGCGATGATCTTCCAGGAGCCGACGACCAGCCTGAACCCATCCTTCACCATCGGGTTCCAGCTGACCGAAACCCTGCGCCTGCACGAGGGCATGGACCGGAAGGCTGCTGAGCGCCGGGCCGTCGAGCTTCTCGGTCAGGTCGGAATTCCGTCGCCGGAAAGCCGCCTATCGGCCTATCCGCACCAGCTCTCGGGCGGCATGAACCAGCGCGTGATGATCGCCATGGCGATTGCCTGTAACCCGAAGCTGCTCATCGCCGACGAGCCGACGACCGCCCTGGACGTGACGATCCAGGCGCAGATCCTTGATCTGCTCATCTCGCTCCAGAAGGAGCGCAACATGGGCCTCGTCATGATCACCCACAACATGGGCGTGGTGGCCGACACCGCGCAGCGCGTGATGGTGATGTATGCGGGGCAGATCATGGAGGAGCGTTCGGCTGCCGACCTCTTCGCCTCGCCGCAGCATCCCTACACGGCGGCCCTCCTGGCGGCTCTGCCGGAGCGCAGCGAAGGCGGGCGTCTCGCGACGATCCCCGGCGTGGTGCCGGGCCTCTACGACCGTCCGAAGGGCTGCCTGTTCAGCCCGCGCTGCGCCTATGCCACGGAGCATTCGCGCAGCGTGCGCCCTGACCTGCGCGCCTGGGCCGGCGGTCACATCCGCTGCCACTATCCCCTCGGCGACCCGAACCGGAACGCCGAGATCCAGCATGATCATCCCGTTGGGACGGAGGCTGCATCGTGAAGGCTCCCGTTGTCGAAGCCAAGGGCCTGAAGCAGGTCTATAAAATCAAGCGCGGCCTGTTCAAGGATCCGGCCGAACTGCAGGCGGTCGGCGGCATTTCCTTTGCCATCGAGCCCGGCAAGACCCTTGCGGTCGTGGGCGAATCCGGTTGCGGCAAGTCCACGCTCGCCCGCATGGTGACGCTCATCGAGAAGCCCACCGAGGGCGAGCTGTCTCTCGACGGCATCGATGCGGTCAACCCGCCGGCAAACCACGCCAAGGATCTGCGCCGCATGGTGCAGTTCGTGTTCCAGAACCCTTACGGCTCGCTCAACCCGCGCAAAAAGGTGGGCACGATCCTGGAGGAGCCGCTGGCCATCAATACCAAGCTCTCCGCTTCAGAGCGCACCGAGCGCGCACGCGCGATGATGGCGAAGGTGGGCCTGAGGCCCGAGCACTACAACCGCTATCCGCACATGTTCTCCGGCGGACAGCGCCAGCGCATCGCCATTGCGCGCGCGCTCATGCTCTCGCCGAAGCTCGTGGTGGCGGACGAGCCGGTCTCGGCCCTCGACGTGTCGATCCAGGCGCAGGTGCTCAACCTTCTTGCCGACCTGCAGGAAGAGATGGGGCTTGCCTATCTCTTCATCTCACACGACCTCGGCGTCGTCCGGCACATCGCTCATGACGTGCTGGTCATGTATCTCGGCAATGCCGTCGAGCACGGCCCGAAGGAAAAGATCTACGCGCGGCCGCTGCATCCCTACACGCAGGCGCTCCTGTCCTCGACGCCCGGGATCACCGGCGTGAAGCGCAAGCGCATCGTGCTGAAAGGCGAACTCCCCTCGCCGCTCGATCCGCCGAAGGGCTGCGTGTTCTCGACCCGCTGCCCCTATGTGACCGAGCGCTGCAAGGTCGAACGTCCAGCCCTGCGGGAACTCGACGGGCGGCAGGTGGCCTGCCACTACGCCGAGAACTTCCTGAAGGAAGACGCAGCTTGAACCTTCAGGCAGGCAGCGGCAGCCGTTTGGCCGCCGTTGCCTGCTCTGCATCCGATGAATTGGCCGGCTCCGGCAGCTTCTCCTCGCCGGTGGCTGCCTTCAGGCACTGCACAACCGCATCTCGCAGGGACGAGACGTAGTAATTGGCGCCGAGCGTCGCGCGCATCGTCTCGCTCTTCAGCACCGCATCCTCCGCCGGCCAGAGGCCGACCAGGGTCGGAGCCTTCGCCTTCTGCTTCAGCCGCCGCAACAGGTAGCGCAGATGCGCGGGCGTGCCGCTGATCTCCAGATAGCTGATGCACACCATCTGCACGCCGGTCATGTCCAGGTTGAAGATCTGCCGGCGCGACACGGCCTCGTGCGGCACCACGCGGGTGCCGAGCCCGTGCTTGCCGAGGAGCTGCGCCAGCATCTCGGAGGCCGCCTCGTCGAGGGGACCGCGGCCCGCGATGCACAGCACCGCGCCTTCAGCCCTCCAGGCCTCCGGAACCAGGCTCTCCTCCGGCAGCGCTTCGGGCACCGCCGGATCCTTGTTGGCAGGTTTCTCGCTGGCAGGAGCCGCAACCGGCTCATCCTCGGTGTCCTCCGGCTCGGGTTCCACATCGTCATGCCCGCCCAGATCCTGCACCAAGGCCCGGATCACGTCCTTGACCTGGTCGAGCTGGCGATAGGTGAGAACGCCGCGGGTCGCATCGTTGGCGGCGAGCTGAAGCCCGCGCAGCGCAACCTCGTCGTAGTAAGATGTGAGCGAACGCTCCTTGAGGAGGACTTCGGCCGATTCGAGCGCCTCGTCCGGATCGCCGGCGAGCATGCGCTGATAGAGGTTCTCGGCCGGCGTCAGGGCCGGCCTGTCGCCGAGCAGCACGTCGAGAAACTCGAGCCGCTCCACATGCCGGCCTAGCACCACGAGGCAAAGGGTCAGGGGTGTTGCGATGAGCAGGCCGACCGGTCCCCAGATCCAGGTCCAGAAGATGGCCGAGATGACCACGGCGAAAGGCGAGAGGCCGGTGCTCTGCCCATAGACCACGGGCTCGACCACATGGCCCATCATCGGCTCGCCGATCGCGTAGAAGGCGAGCGTCATGAGCGCCATCGACCAACCGGGATCGACGGCCGCGGCCAGCAGGATCGGCGGCACGGCGGCAAGGAACGAACCGATATAAGGCACGAAGCGCATGAGGGTGGCGAAGACGCCCCACAGGATCGGACTCGGCACCCCGATCAGCCAGAGGCCGACGGCCGTCACGACGCCGAAGGATGCATTCAGCGCGAGCTGGGTCAGGAAGTACCGGCTGAGGCGCCGCGCGGCATCGTCCATGGCGGCGGTGGCGCGATGCAGGTCGCTGGCTCCGAACAGGCGGATCATCCTGTCACGCAGATCCTCGCGCTGCATCAGGATGAAGACCAGAACGACGAACACGATGCCCATGGTGGCCAGCGGCTCCAGCAGGGGCACGAGCACGTTCTGGGCGACCTGGGCCGGCGTCGGCTCCGGCTCGTGCACCTCCACCGGCAGAGGATTTGGCTCCGCGGGTGGCGGGGGCGTGGTGGAACTGGGAGATGCGGGCGCCTGCTGCTCCGGAGGCGGCTCCGCGACGGCCCGATCGATGCGACGGCCGAAATCCTTCAGGAGCGCCGGCAGCTTGCCGAGCGAACCCTCGCGCAGGGAGCCGATCTTGGTCTCGATGGTGCTCTGGTAGCGCGGCAAGTCGGATGCCAGGCCCGCCACCTGGAAGCCGATGACCGTCGCCAGGGACACGATGATCCCCAAGGCAACCAGAACGGCAATGATGACCGCCGGAACCCGGCCCAGTCGCCACCGGCGCAGCAACTCGACGAAGGGCGCGAGCACGAAGGCCAGCAGGATCGCGAGCACGACGGGCAGGAACACTTCCCGCCCGACATAGAGCGCAGCCAGCACGACAACACACACGGCCAGGGTGAGAAGGCCCGAAAGCCCCGGAACGCCAGGGGGCTCGATTTCCGTCTCCGGAGGGGGCACAGGGGTAGGTCCGGGGCGCATTCAGGTCATCTCTGCATGCCGGCGAGACGATCTCGCTGGCCTGCAAACAACGTGCTCAAGCCTGAAACGATCCTTAAGCTTGGCCGAAAGCTTGTCTGAGCGAAATGCTGGGACCTTTTGCCATCTGCAAGCCTTAGGGACGCGCACCCATTTCAAGGGGACGAAATTCCCGCCGAACGGCTTCAAACTCCCATGTCGATCACCAGACGAAACCTTCTGATCGGGGCAGCCCTTGCTGCCTCTTCCAGTGCCCAGGCCAAACAGGACAAGTCCCTCTCGATGCCCGTCACCGCACAGCGCAACTCGTTCACGAGCGGCGGCAAGGCCATTGCCGTCGAAACCTTTCAAGGCTCCGGCGCCTCGCCCCGCCCCACGCTCCTCATGCTGCACGGCGCCGATGGCTTGAGCTACAACTCCCAATATCGGGACGCGGCCCGCGAGGTGGCGGCCGCCGGCTATCAGGTTCACCTGGTCCACTATCTCGACCGGACGGGCGAGAAGCGGGCCTCATTCAGCACCCTGTTCCAGAACTTCATGCCGTGGATGAGCACCGTCCAGGATGCCCTCGCCTTCGCGGCAAAGCATCCGGGTGCCGATTCGAGCCGGGTCGGCATCGTGGGCATTTCCCTGGGTGCCGCCTTGGGGCTGGCCGTGTCGAGCACCGATCCTCGTGTGAAGGCGCTGGTGAACTATTTCGGGCCGCTGCCGCAGGGCGCCATTCCCACCACGTCGCGCCTGCCGCCGACCCTGGTGCTGCACGGCGCGGCCGATCCCATCGTGCCGGTGGCCAATGCCTATGCGGTGGAGGCCCTGCTGCGCCAGCAGAACGTGCCGCACGAGATCAAGGTCTATCCTGGCCAAGGCCATGGCTTCAGGGGTGCGGCGGAGGAAGATGCGACCCGCAGGGCGCTCGCCTTCCTGCAGCGTCACCTTGCCGGTAGCCGGGCCGCATTAAACTCGAGCCCCCTTTCCGTGGGTGGCTGACGCGATTAAAACTTCAGGCCTCCCAATCAACAGGCAGGAGCGATCATGACGGCTTCAGACGCGGCTCTCGCAGGCAATCCCCTTCTCACGCCATGGACGACCCCGTTCGGTCTTCCGCCTTTCGAGAGCATCGCGCCGGAGCATTACAGGCCGGCCTTCGATCATGCCCTTGCCGAACAGCAGACCCAGATCGGGGCGATTGCCGAGAGCACGGAAGCGCCCACCTTCGCCAACACCATCGAGGCGCTTGAGCGCAGCGGCCGGACGCTCAAGACGGTGGGCGGCGTGTTCTTCAACCTCGCAGGCTCGCACACCAACGACGCGCTCCAGGCCATCGAGCGCGAGATGGCGCCGGTTCTCGCCAAGCACCGCAACAGCATCTTCATGAACGAGGCGCTCTACCGGCGCGTGGCGGCGCTCTACGAGAAGCGCGAGAGCCTCGGGCTCGATCCTGAGCAGATGCGCGTTCTCGACCGCTATCACACGATCTTCGTGCGCGCCGGCGCGAAGCTCGGGCCCGAGGAGAAGAAGCGGCTTGCCGCCATCACCGAACGGCTGGCGAGCCTCGGCACGCAGTTCTCGCAGAATGTGCTGGCGGACGAGAAATCCTACCAGCTCGTTCTCGACGGCGAGGCGGATCTCGAAGGGCTGCCGTCCTTCCTGCGCGAGGCAGCCGCGCAGGCCGCAGAAGAGCGCGGGCTCAAGGGCAAGCACGTCATCACCCTCTCCCGCTCCAGCATCGAGCCGTTCCTGCAATTCTCCAAGCACCGCGACCTGCGCGAGCAGGCCTTCAAGGCCTGGGCCGCACGCGGCGATAACGGCAATGCGACCGACAACAAGGCCATCATTGCGGAGACGGCGGCCCTGCGCGCCGAGCGGGCAAAGCTCCTGGGCTACGAGACCTTCGCGGATTTCAAGCTCAGCGATACTATGGCCAAGACGCCCGACAACGTGATGAAGCTCCTCAAGGACGTGTGGGCGCCGGCCCGCGCCCGTGCCCAGCAGGAGCGCAACGACCTGCAGGCCCAGGCGCAATCCATCGGCGACAACATCGCCATCGAGCCGTGGGACTGGCGCTACTATGCCGATCAGGTCCGCATGGCGCGCCACAATCTCGATGAGGCGACGATCAAGCCCTATTTTCAGCTCGACCGCATCATCGAAGCATCCTTCGAGACGGCGCATCGGCTCTTCGGCCTGAGCTTCCAGGAGCTGAAGGACTTCCCGAAGTACCATCCCGACATTCGCGCCTGGCAGGTGATGGATGCGGAAGGCCGGCATGTGGGCACCTTCATCGGCGACTACTTCGCGCGCTCGTCGAAGCGCAGCGGCGCCTGGATGAGCGCCTTCCGGTCGCAGGAACGGCTCACCGGCGACATTCGCCCTATCATCGTCAACGTGATGAACTTCGCCAAGGGCGGCGCGGGCGAGCCGTCGCTCCTGAGCTTCGACGATGCCCGCACCCTATTCCATGAGTTCGGCCACGGCCTGCATGGTCTTCTCTCGAACGTGACCTATCCGCTGCTGGCGGGAACGGCCGTCTCGACAGATTTCGTGGAGCTGCCCTCGCAGCTCTACGAGCACTGGCTCTCGCAGCCTGACATCCTGCGCCGCTACGCGACCCATTACCGGACCGGCGAGCCAATTCCCGAAGAACTGCTCGAGCGCCTGATGGCGGCGCGCAACTTCAACCAGGGCTTCGCCACGGTCGAGTACCTCGCCTCGGCCTTCGTCGATCTCGAACTGCACCGCCGCAGGGATCTGAGCAATCTCGACGCGTCGGCCTTCGAGGCGGAGACGCTGGAGAAAATCGGCATGCCGCGCGAGATCATCATGCGCCACCGCACGCCGCATTTCACGCACGTGTTCTCCGGCGACGGTTATTCGTCGGGCTACTACAGCTATCTCTGGTCGGAGGTGCTGGATGCGGATGCCTTCACGGCCTTCGAGGAAACGGGCGACGCCTTCAACCGGGACATGGCCGACAAGCTGAAGCGCTTCATCTACTCCGCCGGCAATCTGCGCGATCCGGCCGAAGCCTACACGGCGTTCCGCGGACGGCTGCCGACGGCGGACGCTCTCTTGGCCAAGCGCGGGCTGGTCGCTGCGGGTGCAGATGCTTGAGTGAGAAAGGTGGCGGGCTCGACAGAGCCCGTCACGCCGTTCCAGTGACGGCTTCGCGCACCCGCCTCGGGATGTGAAGCCGGATCCGGGCGATCCGGGGACTATCCTTTGGGGTTACCTCGGAAGAGGCGAGCGGGCGCAGAATGCTCTTGAGGAAAGTCATTCCTTTGGGATCAATTTCCAAAGCTTTGGCATCGAGCACCGGCATGAGCGCCTTCCCCCACCGTGTTGTGTTTGTCTGAGAACGCAACGCCTACAAAGAAGAACAACCCTGCGTGAGCAAAGTTCCTTCCGTCAGCGAGAGAACCTGAGTTCGCTGACCTGGCGAGACACCTGACCGGGCATCAGAACAGACGACGGAAAATGGGCTTTATTGGGGCTGTCGGGGAAGCGCTGCGGCTCGAGGCAGAGCCCTCCATGCCGGCCATATCGAACCCCTCCGAGGCCCTGGACCGGCATGTCCATCAGGTGACCGTCATAGAACTGGAGGCCGGGCTCGGTGGTCCAGAGATCCATGGACACCCCGCTCTTGCGCGACGCCAGGGTCGCGGCGTGCCGAAGCTCCCCGTAAGGTCCGTGAAGCACGTAGTTGGTGTCGTAGAGGATGCGCTCCTGGGTGAACTCGGCCGCCCCGATGGGCCTCAAGGTGGTGAAATCGTAGCCCGTGTTCGCCACGCGCCGGATCTCCCCCGTCGGGATGAGGTCGGGACGGGTCGGCGTGGTGTAATCGGCGGCAATCATGAGGTGGTGCGAAAGGACGTCCGCGCTGCCGTCGAGGTTGAAATAGCCGTGGGTGGTGAGATTGACCGGCGTCGGCTGGTCGCAGGTGGCCTCGAGCACGATCCGCAAGCCGCATGAGGGCAGGAGCGTGTAGGTGCAGGTGGCGACAAGCCGGCCCGGATAGCCCATGTCGCCGTCCTCCGACACGAGGCTTAAAGTGACGCTGGTGTCGGTGTGATCGATGATGCTCCAAAGCCGCGTGCCGAAGCCCATCGAGCCGCCATGCAGCTGGTTGCGACCCTCGTTGGCATCGAGACGATAGGCCTCCCCGTTCAGGGTGAAGCACGCGCCACCGATGCGGTTGGCGTGGCGCCCGACGATGGCGCCGAAATAGGGGGAATGGGCGACGTAATCCTCGATGGAGTTGAGCCCGAGCACCACCCGCTGGGGACCGGCCTTGGACGGCACGACGAGGTCGCGCACCACGGCGCCCCAGGTCAGGACCTTCATCTCCATGCCGTCAGGACCTACCAGCGAGACCTGCAGGACGTCCTGCCCGTCGAGGGAGCCGAAGCGCTCGATGCTCATGGTGCCTACCCTTCGAAAATGTTGGTCTTCAGCCCACGGATGCCGCCCGTCTCCACCTTGAAGAGATGGCCGGCCATCACGTCGATATGCGGATCCCGGCCGATGGACGCGGTGGTGATGTAGAGGGTGGTGAGATCGGGCCCGCCGAAGGCGCATTTCGTCACCTGGGCGGTCGGGACCGAGACGGTCCGCTCCACCGTGCCGTCGGGAGCAAAGCGCGTGATGCGCGAGGCGCCCCAGTGGCAGACCCACACATGCCCTTCCGCATCGACCGCCATGCCATCCGGATAGCCCCAGCTCTGCTCGAAGCGCGCGAAGGGACGCGGTTCGCCGATGGAGCCCTCGCCTGCATCGAGGGCAAAGATCGTCTGGCCCATGGTGTCGGTGGCGTAGATCCTGCGGCCGTCATGGCTGAAGGCTGGGCCGTTGGTGACCACGATGCCGGAATGGAACTGGGTCAGTTCCCTCCCGTCCCAGCGCCAGAACGCCCCGGAGGCGCTCTCCTCCTCGTCGTCCATGGTGCCGAAATAGATCGCCCCGTCCGGCCCCACATGGCCGTCGTTGATGCGGTTGCTGGGCTTGTCCTTGTCGGGAGATACGATGGGTTCGACCGCGCCGGTCTTGAGGTTGAAGCGGGCGAGGCCCGACTTGAAGCCCGCGACCACCACATCCTCATCCGGCGTCAGGGCGATGAAGCCGATCCGCTCGGGCGCGTCGATGCGGAAATGCTCCTTCGTCTCCGCGCGATAGCGCCAGACACCCGGGTTCTTGATGTCGACCCAGAACAGGGTGTTCGAGCGGTGATCCCACACCGGCCCTTCGCCCAGCACGCAGGCGCTGGCCACCGCCACATGCGGCGTTTCCGGGTGAACGGCTGGATGCGTCATGGCTTCCCCTCGTGAGGCTCGTGGTTTGCTTCTCGCTCTGCCGGTAACTCCGGCCGCGTCCGATGGGTCCCCGATGGGTGCCCTCGGCTATGCGCCTTCCGCGATGCGGCGCGCCAGCCGCACGAGGCTCAGGTCCGACCCTGCCGGCCCCATGATCGACAGCCCCAGCGGAGCGCCGGACCGGGAGGCGAGCGGGATCGAAACCTGGGGCAGGCTGGAGAGCACCGACAGGCAGAGCAGGTTCAGGGCGTTGTTGCGATAGTCGTTCAGGGATGCGTCGCTCTCGGTGAGAAGCGGCGCGATATCCGGCATGGTCGGCAGGATCAGCACGGCGCCGTCGAGCATGGCATTGAAGCGCTTGCGGAACGCAGCGCGAATCACCTGGGCTTCCGTGAACTGGTTGTCGGTCACCGCCTTGGAGAACTCGAACCGGTCGGCCACGCCGGGGCCGAGGGGCGGGTTGTAGCGCTCGATCATCGGCCCATCGGTCGCCCAGGCCTCCCGGCTCTGGATATAGCGCATGGCCCAGTAGAGCGCCGTGAAGCCCTCCGTGGCCACCTCGACCTCCTGGGGCTCGCCCAGCACGGCCTCGGCCCGGCGCAGGGCCGGCGCGAGGGCCTCCCGCACCTCTTTGTGAAGCAGCCCGAATGCGTCCAGCCCCAGGAGCACCCGGGGCGTCTGCGGCAGGGGCGTCGGATCCTCGCCCAGCAGCACCTCGCCCACCCGCTCGAAGGTGGCACCGTCGCGGGTGAAGTAGCCGCAGGTGTCGAACGAGGGGGCAAGGTCGTGGCAGAGTTCCAGGCTCACCCGGGCATGGGTCGGCCGGATGCCGAAGAGGCCGCAATGATTGGCCGGTGCCCGCACCGACCCCCCGGTGTCGGTGCCGAGGGCGAAATCGCACAAGCCATTGGACACAGCCGCCGCCGACCCGGAGGACGAGCCGCCGGGAATCCGGTCGGGCGCCCCGCCGTTCACCGGCGTGCCGAAATGGGCGTTCTTGCCGCTCATGGAGAAGGCGAGCTCGTCCGTGATGGTCTTGCCCACGAAGCGCGCGCCGGAGTCGAGAAGTCTCTGGACGGTGGGCGCCGTGCGGGTCCTGACGCCTGACATGGCCAGCATGTGGGGCGATCCGGCGCTGGTCGGATAGCCCGCCACGTCGAACAGGTCCTTGGCGGCGAAGGTCAGGCCGGATAGCGGCCCCGTCGGCGCATGGGGAGCCGGTACGGCCGGATAGGGCATGAAAGCATGGGCGGGGTCACGGTCGAGAAGCATGAGCCTGTCACTCGAGGGAACGAAGGAGGAGCGAATGTGTCATCCTCTCCCGGTGACGGGCAAGGCAGGATTTCACGAACCTTGGCGGTTTGTGTCTTTCTTCTCGACCCGGTTGGCCCTAAATCCAGGCACATTCTCGATGGAAGGGATGCCGTGATGGCGACAATATCGACGATCCGCTGGCTTGCTCTTGGAGCGGCGCTCGCCCTTGGGGCGCCGGCGGCTCAGGCGCAGCAGCCTCCGATCAAGATCGGCGAGCTGAATTCCTATGCGCAGTGGGCGGCATTCACGGTGCCCTACCGCAACGGCTGGCAGATGGCCATTGAGGAGATCAACGCCAAGGGCGGCGTGCTTGGACGCAAGATCGAGATCATCTCCCGCGACGACGGCGCGACCCCGGGCAGCGCCACCCGCGTCGCGGACGAGCTCGTGAGCCGCGAGGGCGTCTCGCTGCTCTTCGGCTCCTTCCTGTCGAATGTCGGCGTCGCCATGGCGGATTTCGCCAACCAGAAGAAGATCGTCTACATCGCGGCCGAGCCGCTCACCGACGCCATCACCATGGCGCAGGGCAACCCCTACACGTTCCGCGTCCGGCCCAACAACTTCATGCAGGTCGGCATGCTGGTGGAGCAGGCCAAGGCCTCCGGCGCCAAACGCTGGGCCATCGTGGCGCCGAACTACGAATACGGCCAGTCGGCCGCCGCCGTGTTCAAGCGCCTGATCCAGGAGCAGGTGCCGGGTGCCGAGATCGTTGCCGAGCAGTATCCGGCGCTCGGCAAGATCGAGGCCGGCGCCACCGTGTCGGCCCTCGAGCAGGCCAAGCCCGACGGCATCTTCAACGTGCTCTTCGGCCCCGACCTCACCCAGTTCGTCCGCGAGGGCAACACCCGGGGTCTCTTCGAGGACGCGACCGTTCTCTCTCTCCTGACCGGCGAGCCCGAATGGCTCCTGCCGCTGAAGGACGAGGTGCCCGAGGGCTGGACCGTGACCGGCTATCCCTGGGACGAGATCAAGGAGCCCAAGCACAAGGCCTTCATCGACGCCTACCGGGCCAAGTACAACGAGACGCCGCGCCTCGGCTCGCTGCTGGGCTACATGGTGGCCTACATGATCCGCGACGCCATCGAGCGCGCCGGCTCCACCGAAACGGAAGCCGTCATCAAAGCGCTCGAGGATGCGAAGTTCGATACCGTGATCGGCCCCGTCACCATGCGCGGCATCGACAACCAGTCCACCATGGGCGCCTGGGTCGGCAAGCTCGTCCAGAAGGGCGCAACCGGCGGCATGACCGACTGGACCTACAAGGACGGCGCCGCCTTCATGCCGAGCGAGGCCGACGTGAAGGCGGCCCGGAAGGATTGACGCTCCTTCACCCTCCCCTTGAGGGGGAGGGTCGGCGCACAAGCGCCGGGGTGGGGTGGCACCGCAACCGAAAGCAATCATGCCCGACATCAGCCGCTTCAGACGCGAAAGAGCAAAGCAGCTCCGCTCGAACACCACCGAGCCGGAGCAGCGCCTCTGGCGCGCCCTGAAACGCATCCCCGTCTATGGCAGCCACTTCCGCCGCCAGGTCCCCATCGGTCCCTATGTCGCCGACTTCGCCTGCCTGAAGGCGCGCCTGCTGATCGAACTCGACGGCGGCCACCATTCCCAGAATGAAATCGCCGCCAAGGACGAGGCCAGAACCCGATGGCTCGAAGCGGAAGGCTATCGCGTCGTCCGCTTCTGGAACGCCGAACTCTCCGAGAACCTGAACGGCGTTCTCGACACCATTTACGCGGCCCTGTATGGCTTGCCTCACTCGGAAGCGCTTGCGCTTCCCACCCCACCCCGGCCTGAAGGCCGACCCTCCCCCTCAAGGGGAGGGTAAGGAATGGACCCTGCCTTCCTAGCCGTGCAGGCGCTCAGCGGCCTGTCCAGCGCCTCCTCGCTCTTCATCACCGCCTGCGGCCTGACGATCGTGTTCGGCGTCACGCGGATCGTGAACTTCGCGCACGGTTCGCTCTACATGATCGGCGCCTACACGGCCGCGACCCTGGTGCCGCGGCTGCTCGAACTCTCCTTCGGCCCCGTCACCTTCTGGGCCGGCATTCTGGCCTCGGCGCTTATCGTCGGGGTGATCGGCGTCATCATCGAGGTTCTTCTCCTGCGGCGAATCTACGGCGCACCGGAGCTGTTCCAGCTGCTCGCCACCTTCGGCGTCGTGCTGGTGGTGCAGGACCTCGTGGTGCAGGTCTTCGGCCCGCAGGACATTCTCGGCCCGCGCGCTCCCGGCCTGCGCGCGCCGGTAGAGATCCTCGGACGGCGCTTTCCGTCCTATGAGCTCGTGCTGATCGCGGCCGGCCCCATCGTGCTGGGACTCGTGTGGCTCCTGCTGCGCAAGACCCGCTTCGGCGTGCTGGTGCGCGCAGCCACGCAGGACCGGGACATGGTGGCGTCACTCGGGGTCAACCAGGCCCTGCTGTTCACCGGCACGCTGTTTCTCGGCGCGTTTCTCGCAGGCCTCGGCGGCGCGCTCCAGATCCCGCGTGTGTCAGCCAATACGGGCATGGACCTGTCCATCATCGCTGAGGCCTTCGTCGTCACGGTGGTGGGGGGCATGGGCAGCGTGCCGGGTGCCTTCCTTGCGGCGCTCATCATTGGACAATTGCAGGCTTTCGGCATTCTGATCTTTCCGAAGAGCACTCTGGTCGTCGTCTTCCTGCTCATGGCCGTGGTGCTGGCGATCCGCCCCTACGGTTTCTTCGGACGCGCGGAAGTCATCGGCGGAACCCACGCGGTGGGCATCGCGAGCCGCACGCCGCTGCCGGGCCGCTCGCTCATCCTGCTCGTCGTCGTCGCGATTCTCGCCGCCTTTCCCCTCGTGGCGGATGCCTATCTCCTGAAGGTCGCCACCGAGATCCTGATCTTCGCGCTCTTCGCCTTCAGCCTGCAGCTCCTCATCGGCGTCGGCGGCATCGTGAGCTTCGGCCACGCGGCCTTCTTCGGCCTCGGCGCCTATGGGGCGGCGCTCGCCGTCAAGTGGTACGGGGTCTCGATGGAGGCGGCCTTGCCGCTCGGGCTGGCGCTGGCCGCCCTGGGGGCCGCGCTGGTCGGCGCCTTCGTGGTGCGCCTGTCCGGCATCTATCTCGCCATGATGACCCTGGCGGCAGCGCAGATCCTCTACGCGGTGGCATTCCAGTGGGTGGAGGTGACCGGCGGCGACAACGGCATCGTTGGCGTCTGGCCCTCGCCCTGGGCGGGCGGCCCGGTTCCCTATTACCTGCTGACCGCAGCCCTGACCGTCGTGACGGTGCTGCTTCTGAAGCGCATCATCGACGCGCCCTTCGGCTATTCCTTGAGGGCGGCCCGCGATTCGGAAGCGCGTGCGGAGGCCATCGGGCTGAAGGTTCGCCAGCATCGCTGGCTCGCCTTCACCATCGCCGGTGCCGCGGCAGGCCTCGCGGGCGGCATCTATGCGTTTTCCCGTGGCTCGGTGGACCCGAGCCTGCTCGGCATCTCGACTTCAGTGGACGCGCTCACCATGCTGCTGCTCGGCGGCATCCAGACCGTCATGGGGCCGCTGGTGGGCGCGGCGGTGCTGCATGCCTTGCGCGACTGGATCATGCCGCTCACATCGCTCTGGCGGCTGCTGCTGGGCCTGAGCATCATCGCCATGGTGCTCATCTTCCCGCGCGGCCTTGTGGGCACCGTCCGGGACCGGTGGGAGGCGCGGGCATGACGCTTCTTGCGGTGAACGGCCTGCACAAATCCTTCGGCGGCGTGGTGGCGGCCCGTGACGTGACCTTCACGGTGGCGCGCGGCGAGATGTTCGCCATCATCGGGCCGAACGGCGCCGGGAAATCCACGGTGTTCAACATGGTCGGCGGCCAGCTCGAGCCGGATCGCGGCCAGATGCTGCTCGACGGGCAGGACATCACCCACGCGTCGCCGCAGAAGCGCTTCCGCCGCGGCGTGGGCCGCACTTTCCAGGTGGCGCAGACGTTCCTGTCCATGAGCGCTGCCGAGAACGTCCAGATGGCGCTGATCAGCTGCTACCGGCAGAGCAACGGTCTCTGGAGCCCGGCCCGGGACCGCCATCGCGAGAAGGCCCTCGAGTTGCTCTCCCGGGTCGGCATGGCGGAGGCGGCGGATGTGCCCTGCTCGGCGCTTGCCTATGGCGATGTGAAGCGGGTGGAGCTCGCCATCGCGCTTGCCGGCCAGCCCAAGCTGCTCCTCATGGACGAGCCTACTGCGGGCATGGCTCCGCGCGAGCGGGCAGCGCTCATGGACCTGACCGCCTCCATTGCCGAATCCCAGGGCATCGGCGTTCTCTTCACCGAGCATGACATGGACGTCGTCTTCGGCCATGCGGCTCGGGTGCTGGTGCTCCTCCGAGGTCAGATCATCGCCTCTGGAACGCCCGACGAGGTCCGGCAGGACGAGCAGGTCAGGCGCGCCTATCTGGGCGACGAGCACGCCCTGGAACGGCCGAAAGGGATGAGCCCGGCATGACAACGCCGCTTCTCGAGGTCTGGAACCTCTGCGCCTCTTACGGTCGCGCCCAGGTGCTGTTCGACCTGACGTTCAGGCTGCATCAGGGTGAGGTCCTGGCCCTGGTCGGCCGCAACGGGGCAGGCAAGACCACGACCCTGAAGGCGATCATGGGACTGGTCTCGGCCTCGGCCAAGCAGGCCACCTTCAAGGGGAAGTCCCTGGCGGGGCTGCCGACCTACAAGATCGCCCGCCTGGGCCTCGGCTACGTGCCGGAGGACCGGCGCATCTTCACCGACCTCACCGTCGAGGAAAACCTGGAGACGGGCCGTCGGCCGGCCCCCGCCGGACGCTCGCCCTGGACCCCGGAGCGGCTGTTCCGGCTCTTCCCCAACCTGGCCGAGATGCGGGGGCGGCGCGGCAACCAGATGTCCGGCGGCGAGCAGCAGATGCTCACCATCGCCCGCACCCTCATGGGCAACCCGGACGCGATCCTGCTCGACGAGCCATCCGAGGGCATCGCCCCGGTGATCGTCCAGATGATGGCGGAGGCGATCCGGGCCATGAAGGCGGAAGGCGTGGCCGTGCTGCTCTCCGAGCAGAACTGGGCCTTTGCCGCCGGCATCAGCGACCGGGCCTGCGTGATCGAGCGCGGCGAAATCCGCTTCCAGGGCTCCATGGACGAGCTCATGGCGGACGAGGCCCTGAGAGCGGAAACCTTAGGCGTCTAGGGGCAGCCCGCTGCCGGAAACAAACGGGGCCCTTAAACCATTGACGGGGCGGGCCGAAAGGCCGATATCCAGCCCATCCGGCGCACCCTCCTGCGCCATACCCCAGAATCCGCGCAGAGGAATTCCCGCTTCATGGGCGTCATCCATGTGACCGACCGGGCCGGCCAGCGCCACACCCTTGAGGCGATCGAGGGCTGGCGGGTCATGGAGATCATCCGGGATTGGGGCCTGCCCATCGAGGGCCTGTGCGGCGGCGCCTGCGAATGCGCCACCTGCCACGTCTTCGTGGCCGAGGATTGGCTGGGTAAGCTCTACCCCGCCACGGAGGAGGAGGAGGACCAGCTCGACACCGTGGTGACGAAGCCCAATTCCCGCCTGTCCTGCCAGATCCTGTGGACCCCCGAACTCGACGGCCTGGAAGTCACCCTGGCGCCCACCGGGGACTAACTGCCAGCCTGCCACATTGCCAAGACGGAGAGACCATGCTTCTCAAACGGTCTCTCGAAGGAGCCTGTTTATGACCGACCATATCGAAACCGACGTCGTCATCATCGGTGCCGGGCCCGTGGGCCTGTTCGCCGTGTTCGAACTCGGGCTCCTCGACATCAAATGCCACCTCATCGACATCCTGCCGAAGGTGGGCGGCCAGTGCGCCGAGCTCTACCCTGAGAAGCCGATCTACGACATCCCGGGCTTTCCGATGGTGACGGGCCAGGGCCTCGTCGACAACCTGATGGCGCAGATCGAGCCGTTCAACCCGACCTTCCACCTGAACGAGATGGTGGAGAGCCTGGAATCCATCGGCACGCCCGAGGCGCCCCTGTTCCGGGTCAAGACCTCCGAGAACGGCACCACGTTCGTCTGCAAGTCGGTGATTATCGCGGCCGGCGGCGGCTCGTTCCAGCCCAAGAAGCCACCCATCGACAACATCGAGTCTTACGAGGGCACGAGCGTGTTCTACGCTGTGCGCAAGATGGAGATGTTCCGGGGCAAGAAGGTGCTGATCGTCGGCGGCGGCGATTCCGCTCTCGACTGGACCGTGAACCTGCAGCCCATCGCCAAGCGCCTCACCCTGCTCCACCGCCGCGACGCCTTCCGCGCCGCGCCCCACACGGTGGAGAAGATGCGCGCGCTGGTCGCCGCCGGCGACATGGACCTTCACCTGGGCCAGGTGAGCGCGCTCAAGGGCGAGAACCACGTGCTGGAAGGCGCCGTGATCCGCAAGGACGACGGCTCGGAACACGTTGTCGATTGCGACGTGATGCTGCCCTTCTTCGGGCTCACCATGAAGCTCGGGCCCATCGCCGAGTGGGGCCTGAACCTGCACGAGAACCTGATCCCGGTGGATACCGAGAAGTTCGAGACCAACGTCCCCGGCATCTTCGCCATCGGCGACATCAACACCTATCCGGGCAAGCTGAAGCTGATCCTCTCCGGCTTCCACGAGGGCGCGCTGGCGGCGCAGAAAGTGCACCGCTACGTGTACCCGGAGAAGAAGCTCCTGTTCCAATACACGACCTCGTCGACGAGCCTGCAGAAGAAGCTCGGCGTCGCTGCGTAAGGCTTTTTGGTACGAACCCCAATCGTCATGGCCGGGCTTGTCCCGGCCATCCCGCTTCTGTAAAGCGCTGCGCTCTTTAAATCGGGATCACCGGCACAAGACCGGTGATGACGTGGGCGGAATCAGAGCCCGCTGAATCCTCCTTCGGGGCTCCCGCATCCTCTTGCGAAGCGGGCCGGTTCCTGAGACTCTTGCCGGATGACGCATTCATCCGATCTCACCCTTGGCCGCCGCGTGATGGCGATGATCGAGGACCTCGCCCAGCACACGGACGAGGCCGGCCGCATCACGCGGCTCTACCTGTCCACCGCCCATCGCAGGGCCGCCGACGCCACCCTCGTGATGATGCAGGAGGCCGGGCTCGACGCGCATATCGATGCGCTTGGCTCCGTCATCGGCCGCATGGAAGGCGCCGATCCGCAAGCGCCCGCCCTCATCATCGGCTCCCACATCGATTCCGTGGTCGATGCCGGCCGCTATGACGGCAATCTCGGCGTGGTGCTCGGCATCGTGGTGGTCGAGGCCCTGCGCCGGCAGGGGATCACACCTTCCTGTTCCATCGAGGTCGTGGCCTTCGGGGACGAGGAGAACGTGCGCTTCCCGACCAATCTCTCCACCTCCTCGGCCCTTGCCGGCCGCTTCAACCCTGCCTGGCTCGACGGCCGGGATCAGGACGGCATTGCGCTGCGCGATGCGCTGGTCGCCTTCGGGGGCGATCCGGACGGCGTGGCGGCCCTCGCCCGCGATCCGGTGCGCTATCGCGGTTATCTCGAGGTTCATATCGAGCAGGGCCCGCAGCTCGAAGCCAAGGATCTGCCCGTCGGCATCGTGTCCGCCATCAACGGCATCACCCGGGCCCGCGCTCATGTGATCGGCGAGGCGGGACATGCCGGCACCGTGCCGATGAATATGCGCCGTGATGCCCTGGCGGCGGTGGCCGAGATGATCGGCATCGTGGAGCGCGCAGGCTCGACGCGCACCGACACGGTGGCGACGGTAGGCGTCGCCCAGGTGCAGCCCGGCGCGATCAATGTGATCCCCGCGCGGGTCGACTTCACCCTCGATGCCCGCGCGCCGGACGATGCGGTCCGCGAGGCCATGGTGCAGGACATCATGGCGGAGTGTCAGGCGGCGGCCCAAAGGCGCGGTGTCGAGCTCGTCATCGAACCGTTCATGGATTCGCCCGCCACCCCCATGGACGAAGCCCTGATCGAGCAGTTGGAGGCCGCCGTGCGGAGTTTGGGCATCGAGCCGCTTCATCTCGCCTCCGGCGCAGGCCACGATGCGGTGGCGATGGCCAATCTCTGCCCCTCCGCCATGCTCTTCGTGCGCTGCGAGGGCGGCATCAGCCACAACCCGGCAGAGTCGATCACCGTGGAGGATGCGGATGCGGCCGCGCGGGTGCTGCTCGCGGCCGTCAGGCAGATCGCCGGGTGAGGTTCATCCGATGACGCAGGCGCCGACACTCGCGTTCGTCGAGGACAATTACGGCCTCCAGGAGATCGTGCTCGCCGGCGTGCGCGATTTCAACAGGGCGCTGTTCGCCAAGCATCCGCCGGGGCAGGATCTCGCCATCGCACTTCGCGATCCGGAGAGCAATGAGCCGGTGGGAGGCCTCTGCGGCCGCACGGCGGGCGGCTGGCTTGCCATCGAGCTGATCTTCGTGCCCGAGGCCTTCAGAGGCATGGGCCTTGCCACGCAGCTCGTCGCCATGGCCGAAGAGGAAGCCCGGCGCCGCGGCTGTCATTCGGCCTGGCTGGATACGCTGAACCCGCAGGCGCTCCAACTCTACCAGCGCCTGGGCTACGAGATCTTCGGCGAGCTCAAGAACTATCCGGCCGGGGGCAGCCGCTTCTTCCTGCAGAAGAAGCTTGTGGCCGCAGCCTGAACATCAACCGTTCCATTCGTCCACCAGCACCGCCCAGCGTTCATGATCGCGCCACTCGCCGTTGATCTTGAGATAACGGGGCGAGAAGCCCTCCTGCCGGAATCCGAGCCGCTGGACGAGGGCGCGGGAAGGCTCGTTGGCAGGCTGGATATTCGCCTCCACCCGGTGCAGAGCGAGATCGTGGAAGGCGTGCGTAACCACGAGGCTCACCGCCTCGCTCATCAGCCCCCGCCCGTTCATGCCGGCCGTGCCGTAATAGCCCATATAGGCGCTCTGGAAGAAGCCGCGCACGATCTCGCTCAGGTTCACCACGCCGACGATGCGTCCGCTCTCCCGCTCGTGGGCGATGAACCCCATTGACCGCTCCCCGTCGCAGCGGGTGAGGTAACCGAGGAAGCTCGCATGATCGCGGCAGGGCGACACCCAGGGCTCGTGCAGAGCGATGCTGGCGAGGTTGGCCCTCACCAGCTCGGCGCCATCCGAGGCTTGGACGGGACGGATCGTAACGCGTGACAACATGAGGTTCATCTCAACTTCAGGAACCATGGCATAGAGCTGCCGTTGTCGTCAGCTCCTCCGCGAACCATAAGGAATGGACCATGCGCGCCATCATTCTCCCCGCCTTCGCTCTTGCTTTCGGCCTCGGCTTCTTCGCCGCTCCCCAGGAGGCTCATGCGCGTTTCAGCCCCGAGCAGATTCAGGCGCCGTCGCTCGTGGACGATGTGGCCTGCGTGACCCGCCGCATCCGCACCGTGCGCCCCAACGGCCGCGTAATCTATCGCACTGTGCGCCGCTGCGGCGTTCCCGCCTGGCAGCGCCGGGTGGACCGCTGCCGCACCGTGCGCCAGCGCATCGTTCAGCCGAGCGGTCGCGTGATCTACCGCACCATTCGCCGCTGCCGCTGATCGGCGCCCCATACAACGCTTCAGGGCCCGGCATCGCGGGCCCTTTTCACTTCATTCTAGCTCACCAATGGCGTTCTCGACCGCCTCGACGACGGCGCCGGAGCGCACGAGGTCCAGCGCCTGGCGCATCTCGGTGGCGTACCAGCGGTCGCCTTCGAGCGCCGGCGGAATCACGGCGCGGATCGCTTCTATCGCGGCGCGCGAGCCCTTACCCAGCGGATAGTCTCCGGCGAGCGGCTCCACGAGGGTCAGCGCCTGTGCGGCCATCAGCAGTTCGCCGGCCACGATCTGCTCCACGTTCTCGACGATGATGCGGGCTTTCCGTCCGCACCAGGTGGAATTGGAGACGTGATCCTCCGCGTTGGATTTGCCGGGGATCGAGTCCACCGAGCCCGGCGTGGCAAGCCCGCGGTTTTCCATCACCAGCGCCGACATGGAGCACTGCACGGTGGCAAAGCCCGTGTTGAGCCCGCGCTTGCCGGCGAGCAGGTTGCGCGGCAGACCGTAGGACATGGTGGGATCGATGAGGCGCGCGAGCCGCCGCTCGGAGATCGCGCCGAGATCCGCCATGGCGATGGCGAGAAAATCCATGGCCTGCGCCATGTACTGCCCGTGGAAGTGCCCGCCGGAGATCGACACGTAGCCGCCCTGCCCGTCGTCGAAGATGAGCGGATTGTCGGTGGCGGAGTTCATCTCCGTGCCGATGATGCGCTCCACATATTCGACCGCCTCGACGGCAGGCCCGTGAACCTGCGGCGTGCAGCGCAGGGAATAGACGTCCTGCACCCGGGGCGATGCGGGCTGGCCGGGCTGGCGCGGCTCGTCCGGGAAGACGATGTCGCGGGCGGCTTGCGAGCAGCGCTTCGTGCCGTCGAGAATCCGCAGCAGGTTGCGCGCGACCTTGGCCTGGCCCGGATGCGGGCGCGCCTTATGCACGCGCGGATCGAAAGCAGCCAGCTCGCCGCGCATGGCCTCGAGCGAGAGGCACATGGCGATGTCGGCCTGCTTGAGCAGGCGGCGCGCATCGTGGGTGGCGAGCGCGCCCAGGGCCAGCGACGTGGTCGAACCGTTGATGAGTGCGGAGGCATCCTTGGCGCCGAGCTCGAAATCCGGATCGAACCCCGCCATGCGGATGGCCTCGCGGGCCGGCATGACGCGGCCCTGATAAAACATGTCGGCTTCCTCGAAGCCGCAGACGGCGCCGGCCATGTGGGCGAGCGGCGCGAGATCGCCCGATGCGCCGACCGAGCCTTTCTGCGGGATCACCGGATGCAGGCCCGCATTGAGGAACGCGATCAGCCGCTCGACCAGTTCGACCTGCGGGCCGGAATAGTTGGATGCGAAAGCGTTGGCCCGCAGCAGCATCATGGCTCGCGTCACATCCTCGGCGAAGGGCTCGCCGACGCCGGTGGCGTGGGCATAGACCGTCTTGCGCTGGTAGGCCGCCATGTCGGCGATCAGCACCCGCTGGTCCTTGAACAGGCCGACCCCCGTGTTGAAGGCATACATGAGCGGGGCGTCGTCATGCATCCAGGTGCGGTCGATATAGTCCCGCGTTGCGGCGATCCGCTCGCGCGCCTCGGGCGCCAGGGCCGCTTGCGCATAGGTCCCCTGAGCATCGCGGCGCGCCACGCGCACCACGTCCTGAATGCCGAGAGTGGCCCCGTCGAGCTTGACCGTCATCGCTGTTCCTCACGTTGATGCAAAAGGGATACCGGGGCTTCGTATACGGCGCAACCGCCGTGTGGCGGCGATTGCCGCCTTGGTGTCATCCCGGATCTGCGCTCACGCTCCGTCCGGGATGACGCTCTCATATCTGTCAAAGAGCCAGCACCTGTGGGCCCGCAGCGGGTGCTGCGAGCCTGTGGTGAGATCGAGGGTGGCGCGTCGGGCAGCCCGGCTCGCTGTGTGATGGTGAATGGAAGAGCCAGACTGCCTCTTCGCGCACGGTTTGTTTCAGCGGACCTGGTCAGGCCAGGATCGGCCACCCGCGATCACAGGGGTGCGAGCCCTGCGGCGGGACCGTGCCTGCTCCCACACTGCAACGCCTCGCGAGCGCGCCCCTCTGAGGAGCAGATCTACGCAACCTTATAGCTAAGATTGAGGTCGTTGTCAAGAACAAAATGAGAACATGCACGTGCCTTCCCTCTCCCCTTTGCGGGAGAGGGTGGCCCTCGCGTCAGCGAGGGTCGGGAGAGGGGCTGTGCTTGTCATCTACGCCCCCTCTCCCGGCTCGCTCCGCTCGCCACCCTCCCCCGCAACGGGGGGAGGGTTCGCGCCACTCTTGTCTACGGATCGCACAACCCTCCGCCCTCATCCTGAGGAGGCGCGTCAGCGCCGTCTCGAAGGAGGATCCAGAGAGCACTGGACGATCCTTCGAGACGCAGCCTCACGGCTGCTCCTCAGGATGAGGCTGAGGGGTGGGCAGCAAAGACGTGGATCCCCGGACCAAGTCCGGGGATGACGAAGAAAGTGTCGGACCGGGAGAGAGCAACAAAAAGGCCCTGGATCGCTCCAGGGCCTTGAGACGCTTCGATGCCAGGCTTAACGCCGATCAGGAATCAGACCCGACCCAGACGCTTCGTGGTCTGCGGGTCGAAAAGGTGGACATTCCCGGGGTCGACCGCCAGCGTGAGATTGCGGGTATCCGCCGGAAGCTGGCCGGTGGAGGCCTGCACGATGAACTCGGCGCCGGCCACCTTGCCGTGGAAGAGCTGGGTGGCGCCGAGCTCCTCGACGAAGTCGATGTCCATGGACAGGGAGCTTGCGCCTGCGCCGCCCGCCTGCACGTCCTCGGGACGCAGGCCCACCTCGATGGCGGAGCCCGGCGTGAGGCCCTCGCGCATGTCGGTGACGGCGATGGACTGGCCGCCCACCGAGACGCGGCCGGGGCCTTCCACGGTGCCGGGCAGGATGTTCATGGGCGGGGAGCCGATGAAGGTCGCGACGAAGCGGGTCTCAGGACGGCGGTAGACCTCCGCGGGCGAGCCCACCTGCTCGATCTGGCCGCCGGACATCACCACCAGCTTGTCGGAGAGCGTCATCGCCTCGACCTGATCGTGCGTGACGTAGATCGAGGTCACGCCGAGCGCCCGCTGCAGGCGCTTGATCTCCACGCGCATCTGCACGCGCAGCTTGGCGTCGAGGTTGGAGAGCGGCTCGTCGAAGAGGAACACCTGGGGCTTGCGCACGATGGCGCGGCCCATGGCCACGCGCTGGCGCTGGCCGCCGGAGAGCTGGCGCGGCTTGCGGGCGAGGAAGGACTCGATGGCGAGGATGCGGGCTGCTTCCTTCACGCGCCTGTCGATCTCGTCCTTGGGCGTCTTACGGTTCTTCAGGCCATAGGCCATGTTGTCGTACACGCTCATGTGCGGATAGAGGGCGTAGTTCTGGAACACCATGGCGATGTCGCGGTCGGCGGGCTCCATCTGGTTCACGACCCGGTCGCCGATCTTCACCTCGCCGCCGGAAATCGTCTCGAGGCCGGCGATCATGCGCAGCAGCGTGGACTTGCCGCAGCCCGACGGGCCGACGAGCACGCAGAAGGAGCCGTCCTCGATGCCGAGCGACACGCCCTTCACGGCCTCCACGTTGCCCGCGTATATCTTCCTGACGGTATCGAGCGTTACCCCTGCCATCGTCCTGTTCCTTTTCAACCGTGGCCCGCTCCGCTCAAGGCGCCGGGCATAATTCGTTCAAGCTTCTTGAGAAGGAGCCCTCACGGCCTGTCGCCGCGAGGGCCATGCGCCGGTCGGCACGTCACTTCTCGGTTTCGACCAGACCCTTTACGAAGAGCCGCTGCATGAAGATCACCACCAGCACCGGCGGCAGCATGGCGAGCACCGCGGTGGTCATGGCGACATTCCACTCGGTCAGGGCATCCGTGGTGGTGATCATCATCTTGATGCCGATGACGATGGTCTGCATGGAGCTCTTCGTGGTGATCAGCAGCGGCCAGAGATACTGGTTCCAGCCGTAGATGAACTGGATCACGAACAGGGCCGCGACCGTGGTGAGCGACAGCGGAAGCAGCGTGTCCTTGAAGAACCGGAAGGCCCCCGCGCCGTCGATCTTCGAGGCCTCCAGGAGCTCGTCCGGGATCGTCATGAAGAACTGCCGGAAGAGCAGCGTGCCGGTGGCCGACGCGATGAGCGGCAGGATCAGGCCCGTATAGGTGTCGAGCAGCCCGAGATCGGCCACGATCTTGTAGGTCGGGTAGATGCGCACCTCGACGGGGAGCATCAGGGTGATGAAGATGATCCAGAAGGCCGTCTTGCGGAACGGGAACTTGAAGTACACCACCGCGAAGGCCGAGAGGATCGAGATCAGGATCTTGCCGACCGCGATCCCCATGGCCATGACCATCGAGTTGAGCATCATCATGCCCACGGGCTGACGGGCATGCATGCCGCCGTAGAACAGGGTGCGCGAGTAGTTCTCGGCCGCCTGATCGCCCGGCACCAGGGGCATGTTGCCGTTGATGATGGTGGCCGTGTCGAAGGTCGAGGCCATGATGGCCAGGTAGACCGGGAAGGCCACGATGACGACGCCGAGGGCGAGCGTCAGGTAGGCCATGAACTGGGCGAAGGGACGATTCTCGACCATCAGTACTGCACCTTGCGCTCGACATAACGGAACTGGACGGCGGTGAGCGCGATCACGATGATCATCAGGATCACCGACTGGGCGGCCGAGCCGCCGAGATCGCCGCCGAGGCGGCCGTCCGCATAGACCTTGTAGACGAGGGTCGTGGTCTGCCCGGCGGGTCCGCCGCCCGTGACCGCGTCGATGATGCCGAAGGTCTCGAAGAACACGTACACGATGGTGACCACGAGCAGGAAGAAGGTGGTCGGCGACAGCAGCGGGAAGATCACGGTCCAGAAGCGGCGGATCGGGCCGGCGCCGTCGATGGCAGCCGCCTCGATGACGCTCTTCGGAATCGACTGAAGGCCCGCCAGGAAGAACAGGAAGTTGTAGCTGATCTGCTTCCACGTGGCCGAGAGCACCAGAAGCGTCATGGCATGGTTGCCGTTGAGCATGGGGTTCCAGTTGATTCCCAGCGCATTGATCGGACGCGACAGGGTGCCGAGCGTCGGATGGAACATGAAGAGCCACAGCACGCCCGCGATGGCGGGAGCCACCGCGTAGGGCCAGATCAGCAGGGTCTTGAAGGCTTGCCCGGCGCGGATGTTCTTGTCGGCCTGGGTGGCCAGAAGCAGCGCGCAGGCGAGCGAGAAGAAGGCGACCAGCGTCGAGAAGATCACGGTGGTGACCATGGCCCGGTAGTACTCGGGCTGCTCGAACAGGAAGACGTAATTCTCGAAGCCGACGAATTCGGACGCGAGGCCGAAGGCGTCTTCCCGCAGGAAGGACTGCCAGATCGCCTGAGAGGCCGGCCAGTAGAAGAAGACGACTGTGATCGCCATCTGGGGAAGGATCAGCAGGAGCGGCAGCGTCCAGCCTGAAATGTGAGCTCGTTTTTCCATCGCTTTTGCGGCTGTCCGAGGATGGGGCAGATGACGGCGGCAACCGGTCTGCGAAGGGGGTCCATAAGATCATCCCGGGAAGCCTTGCGAGCTCCCCGGGATGAAAGGCGGTCAGGTTCAGGTCAGCTTAGCGAACGGTGCGCTCGAACTGACGCAGGATCTGGTTGGAGCGGTTCACGGCGGAGTCGAGAGCGTCCTTGGCGGGCTTCTGGCCGGCGAGGGCGGACTCGATCTCTTCCGAGATCACGTCGCGGATCTGGACCATGTTGCCGAAGCGCAGGCCGCGGGAATTCTCGGTCGGCTCCTTGTTGGTCAGCTCGATCAGCGCCGTCTGGAGAGCGGGGTTCTTCTCATAGAAGCCCGACGCCTTGGTCTTCTCGTAGGCGGCCTTGGTGATCGGGAGGTAGCCCGACTCCTGGTGCAGCTTGGCCTGACGGTCCGTGTCGGACAGGAACGAGAAGAACTTCGCCACGCCCTTGTACTCGTCGGACTTCTTGCCGCCCATGACCCACAGCGAAGCGCCGCCGATGATGGAGTTCTGCGGAGCGCCCTGGACGTCCGGGTAGTACGGCATCGGCGCATTGGCCCAGTCGAACTTCGCATTGGCTTTCACGTTGCCGTAGAAGCCAGAGGAGGTGAGGAAGATCGGGCATTCGCCGGAGGTGAAGCGGCCCTCGGACTTCGAGTCGCGGCCCGAATAGTCGTAGGTCTTGTCCTTCTGCAGGTCGACGAGGTTCTGCAGGTGCTTCACGTGCGTCGGGGAGTTGAACTTCATCTCCGCGTCGAAGCCGTCGAGGCCGTTAGCCTTGGTCGAGATCGGAATGTTGTGCCAGGCGGAGAACTGCTCGATGTGAGCCCAGGAGGCCCAGGCATTCGAGAAGCCGCAGGTGTCGTGGCCGGCAGCCTTGAGCTTCTTGGCGGCGTCGAACACCTCGGGCCAGGTCTTCGGGATCTCGTTGACGCCGGCCTTCTTCAGCGCGTCCTTGTTGACCCACATGACCATCGAGGAGGAGTTGAACGGCATGGAGAGCATCTCGCCCTTCGCCGTGGAGTAGTAGCCGGTGATCGCCGGGAGATAGGCCTGCGGGTCGAACTTCTCGCCCGCTTCCTTCATCATCTCGTGGACCGGCTTGATCGCCCCGCGGGCGCCCATCATGGTCGCGGTGCCGACCTCGAAGACCTGCAGGATGTGGGGAGCGCCGCCCGCACGGAACGCGGCGATGCCGGCGTTCAGGGTATCGGCGTACTGGCCCTTGTAGGTCGGGACGACCTTGTACTCGGTCTGGGACTTGTTGAACTCGTCAGCGAGGCGGTTCACGACGTCGTTGTTGGCGCCGGTCATGGCGTGCCACCACTGAAGCTCCGTCTGGGCGAAGGCGGAGGTGCTCGTCGCAAGGCCCAGGGCCAGAGCGCCGAGAAGGGACTTCTTCATCATTCTGATCTCTCCCGTATCATCCCGTCTGGGACGTTCTTGTCGTTCATCACCCCAGCGTTAAGCCCGGATGACGGTTCTATGACGGAAACATGACAATCATAGCCGGCTTCAAAATGGAAGCCCCTTTCCACCAAAAGGCTTAATGGCCGCCAGTGGGAACAGGCCGAAGCGCCTCTTCGTTGAGGGAGTAACCATAGGTGAGAGCCCCATGCCCCAGATGATCACAGCCCTGTTCAGGGATCCCGCCCAGGCCCGTCAGGCCCTCCAGTCCCTGCTCGAGATGGGAATCGCCCAGCATAGGATCGTGGCCGTCGGCACCGAGGATGCCCGCGAGATCTCCTCCATCTCGGGCTTCCGCACCCTCTCGGCTCGGGACGATTCCATGGAGGCGCTCCACGACCTGAACCTGCCGGATGACGACAGGCGGATCTTCCAGCAGGGCCTTCGCCGGGGCCACACCCTGATCGCCGCCCAGGTCGACCGGGATAATGCCGAGGAGGCCGTGCGCGTGCTGGAGATGTTCGACCCGGTCGATCTCGACGGCAGCAGCCGCGAGTGGCTCTCCTCGAACGACTCCGATCAGTCCAGTTCCGATCAGCCCAGCTTCGATACAGGCGCACCGCTGGGCGCGGGCATCACCGGCGGCTCCGGGGGCGGCACGACCACCACGAGCAGCCTGCCCGGCATGGGCCTGATGGCGGAAGGCGCGGACGATCTCGGCACCGCCGATCTGAGGGCGGACGGGTTCGCCCAGACCAACCAGGGATCGAGCACGACTGTCGGCACCGGCGCCCGCCGCAGCGACGAGCGGGCGGATCGCGAAGGTGTGAACGAGCTCGCCGTCGATACGCGCCCCTCCGCCGACCGGCCCGGCCTGATGCAGCGCCACATGAACCGCGGCGGCCGGATCTGGGCCTACAGCACCTCCGACGAGATGGGGCTCTGACAGCTCCAACAAGACACCTCTTGTCCTGAGAGCATGACTCATAAAGGACCGGTAGCCCTCCTCACGCCATCACCGGCCTTGTGCCGGTGATCCCGATACGGTGAGGTGCTGCGCTTTTCAGCATCGGGATGGCCGGGACTGATCCCCGGATCAAGTCCGGGGACGGCCATGACGAAAACCGAGGCGCGTTCCTTTTTATGAGCCAGCCTGTGAGGATGAGCCCGGGGGTTACGTCAGGCGCCCTAAATCACGTTGCGCTCGAGCAGCGGCCGGTTGGTGAGCACGCGCTCGTAGCCGAGCTCCGACAGGTCGAGGCTGCGGTAGCCGCCGTGGACGATCAGCTCGGCGAGCCCCCGGCCGACCGCCGGGGCCTGCTGCAGGCCGTGGCCCGAGAAGCCGTTGCAGAGATAGAAGTTTTTCAGCTCGCCCGCCTGGCCGATGATGGCGTTGTGGTCGAGCAGGCACATGTCATAGGGGCCGGACCAGGCGCGGCCGGGCCTGATCGCCTCGAAGGCGGGAACGCGGTGGGCGAGCGACGGCCAGATGAACTCCTCGAAAAACGCGTGATCGATCTCCTGGCTCGCCGGATCGTCATCGGACCAATCGAGATCGAGATCGGCTTCAGGCGAGGCGCCGCAGATGAAATGCCCCTCGCCTTCCGGGCGCACATAGGCGCCGGACGTGTCGATGAGCAGCGGGCAGTTTTCCACCGGCTCCTTGCAGGCGAAGGTGAAGACGAAACGCCGCTTGGCCTGCACCGGGATGTCGAGGCCCGCCATGGCGGCGATCGCCCGCCCGCCGGAGCCGGCGCAATTGACCAGCGTGCCGCAGGCGATCCGCGTGCCGTCCTTCAAACGCACCGCCGTGACGGCGGCGCCGTCCCGCTCCACCTCGGCCACCTCGCCCTTCACGTATTCCGCGCCGAGCGACCGCGCCTTTTTGCGGAAGGCCTGGAGCAGGCCCCAGCCGTCGAACCAGCCCTCACCCGAGCGGCCCCAGGTGCCCGCCGCGAGATCCTCCACGTTGAGCCAGGGGAAGCGGCGTTTCAGCTCATCGGGCTGCAGGAAAAGGATGTCCGCGCCCTCCGCCGCCTGCAGCGCCTGGTTCTCGCGCAGAACCTGTTCGCCGGCCTCCGACGCGCAATAGAGATAGCCGCCTTCGCGCAGGCCGATCTCCGGCCGCTCGCCATCGACCGCCAGATGATCGCCGATGCTGCGCAAAAACTGGATGCCGTAGAGCGAGATTCGGATGTTCACCGCGCTGGAATATTGCTGCCGGATCGACGCGGCCGAGAGCGCCGAGGCCGAGAGCTGGTAGGTCGGGTCCTTCTCGACCACGATGACACGCCCCTTGAAGCCGGAATCGGCGAGCAGGTGATAGGCCGCCGAGGAGCCCATGACGGCGCCGCCGACGATTACGACATCGGCGGAAAGGGAGGTGGCTGGGGTCATCGTTCGAACTTCGTTGAGAGGATGATGGAGGATTGCGTGCGCTCCACGCCTTCGACCGCGCCGATCCTGTCGATGGCGGCGTCGAGGGAGGGAACGTCCTGAGCCTCTACCACCGCCAGAAGATCGAAAACACCCGCGACGGAATGAAGCGCGCGCAATTCAGGCATGCGCTGAAGCGCCGACACCACCCCGCCCGACGCCTTGGGCGCCACCACGATGGTCACGTGCGCCCGCACCATACGACTCGCGACCTCCTCGGCGAGGCGCAGGGTGTAGCCGACGATGACGCCGCGCCGTTCCAGGCTCTCGACCCGCGCCTGCACGGTCGTGCGGGAGAGATTGAGGCGGCGCGCAGCCTCCGCATGGCCGATGCGGGCATTCTCCCGCAGGAGGGCGATCAGGGCACGATCCGTGGCGTCCAACATCACTTCGACCAGTCATAACGGCAATCTGCCGATATCTACTCGGCTTTCCGTCAGCCTGTCTATGGCGCTTTGCAGGCATCTGCCTTTTTCTTATCGGATCATACGGAGGTTTGAATGCACTCGATTCTCGTCATCGGCGCCGGCAAGATCGGCTCCACCATTGTCGACATGCTCCACGAGACCGGCGATTACAGCGTCACCGTTGCGGACGCCTCGGCCGAGGCCCTCGCGGCGGTCGCCAAGGATGGGGTCAGGACGATCCAGCTCGACTTCAGTGACGCGGTCGCCCTGCAGAATGCCCTCAAGGGCCACTACGCGGTGCTGAGCGCCGCGCCCTATCACCTGACCAGCCACGTGGCCAAGGCGGCGCGCCTCGCAGGCGTCAACTACTTCGACCTCACCGAGGACGTGGCCACCACCCGCATGGTGAAGGAATTGTCCGAGGGCGCCACGACCGCCTTCATTCCCCAATGCGGCCTCGCTCCCGGCTTCATTTCCATCGTGGCGCACGACATCGCGAGCCGCTTCGACAAGCTCGACACGGTGCGCCTGCGCGTCGGCGCCCTGCCGCAATATCCGTCGAACGCCCTGTCCTACAACCTCACCTGGAGCACGGACGGCGTCATCAACGAGTATATCGAGCGCTGCGAGGCCGTGGTCGACGGCAAGCTGCGCGAGGTTCCGGCCATGGAGGAGCTCGAGGAGTTCTCCCTCGACGGCACGCGCTATGAGGCCTTCAACACCTCCGGCGGCCTCGGCACCCTGTGCGAGACGCTCGAAGGCAAGGTGCGCAACCTGAACTACAAGACCATCCGCTATCCGGGCCACTGCGCCCTGATGCGGGTGCTGCTCAACGACCTGCAGCTGCGCAACCGCCGCGAGGTCCTGAAGGACATCCTGGAGAACGCTGTGCCGGCCACCATGCAGGATATGGTCATCGTGTTCGTAACCGTGACCGGCGAGCGCGACGGCCGCTTCGTGCAGGAGACCTATGCCCGCAGCGTCTACGGCCAGAACGTCGCCGGCACCCAGCGCACCGCCATCCAGGTCACCACCGCCGCCGGCATCTGCGCCATGCTCGACCTGCTCATCGCCGGCAAGCTGCCGAAGCAGGGCTTCGTGCGCCAGGAGGCAATCGACCTCGACAGCTTCCTGGCCAACCGCTTCGGCCGCGTCTATGCGGGCGAGCGCCTGGACGAGGGCCAGGAGCCGGCGGTGAAGAACATCCGCCTCGACGCCGTGGCTTAAGGAGAGTGTCATTCCCGGCCGGAGCGCAGCGGAGGGGAAGGGAATCCATAGCGCCGCGCGTGACAGTGGATCCCCTTCCCTCGCTGACGCTCGCCGGGGATGACAATTCACCTTGTGAGGCGGGAGCTGCCCAGCTTCTTGACCAAACCGCATGACCCTATTCGGGAAAAGCAGTTCCCTGCTTGTCCCGAAATGCTTTAAGACGGTGGCCTGACAGCCGCCGTCGTTTCGTTCCAAGGACCAGCGACGGCCAGGGCTCCATGGCGAGCCTTAAGCCCGCATCGAGGGAGATAACCATGACCGCGAGCCTGAAACCCGTATCCTCCGCGCCTGCCTCCGTGGCGGACGAGGCCCGCGCCATTCTCGCGCGCCTCGGCGTGCCGGACAGCGCCTTCGCGCCTGGCGGCCGCCCGGCCCGTTCCCCGATCACCGGCGAGGTGATCGCCCATGTGCGCGAGACCACGCCGGACGAGGCCAAGGCCGCCATCGGCCGGGCCGACGCCGCCTTCAAGGCCTGGCGCAAGATCCCGGCGCCCCGGCGCGGCGAGTTCATCCGCCTGCTCGGCGAGGAGCTGCGCGCCACCAAGGACGATCTCGGCCGTCTCGTGACCCTGGAAGCCGGCAAGATCGTCTCCGAGGGCCTCGGCGAGGTGCAGGAGATGATCGACATCTGCGATTTCGCCGTCGGCCTCTCGCGCCAGCTCTACGGCCTGACCATCGCCACCGAGCGCGCCGATCACCGCATGATGGAGACCTGGCATCCGGTCGGCGTCTGCGGCGTGATCTCCGCCTTCAACTTCCCCGTGGCCGTGTGGTCCTGGAACGCCGCGCTCGCGCTGGTGTGCGGCGACAGCGTGGTGTGGAAGCCCTCCGAGAAGACCCTGCTCACGGCGCTCGCCACGCACGCCATCGTGGAACGCGCGGCCAAGCGCTTCGGCGGCGTGCCGGAGGGCCTGTGCGAGGTGATCCTCGGCGGCCGCGAGATCGGCGAGATCCTGGTCGAGGACCACCGCGTGCCGGTTCTCTCCGCCACCGGCTCCACCGCCATGGGCCGCCAGGTCGGCCCGAAGCTCGCCGAGCGTTTCGCCCGGGCGATCCTGGAGCTCGGCGGCAACAACGCCGCGATCGTCGCTCCCTCGGCCGACCTCGATCTGGCGCTGCGCGGCATCGCGTTTGCCGCCATGGGCACGGCGGGCCAGCGCTGCACGACCCTGCGCCGCCTCTTCGTGCACGAGAGCGTCTATGACAGCCTCGTGCCGCGTCTCGCCAAGGTCTATGGCAGCGTGAAGATCGGCGATCCGCGCGAGACCGGCACGCTGGTCGGCCCGCTGATCGACCAGGCCGCTTTCGACGGCATGGAGCGCGCGCTCGACGAGGCTCGGGCTGCCGGCGGCAAGGTGCATGGCGGCGGACGCTACACGGATGTGGCGGGCGACGGCGTCTATGCCCGCCCCGCCCTCGTGGAGATGCCTGGCCAGACCGGCCCGGTGACGCGCGAGACCTTCGCGCCGATCCTCTACGTGATGCGCTATTCGAGCTTCGACGAGGTGATCGAACTGCACAATGCGGTCGGCGCCGGCCTGTCCTCCTCGATCTTCACGCTCAACATGCGCGAGGCCGAGGCCTTCATCTCGGCGACGGGCTCCGATTGCGGCATCGCCAACGTGAATATCGGCCCCTCGGGCGCCGAGATCGGCGGAGCCTTCGGCGGCGAGAAGGAGACGGGCGGCGGACGTGAATCCGGCTCGGATTCCTGGAAGGCGTATATGCGCCGCGCCACCAACACGGTGAACTACGGCAACACGCTTCCGCTCGCTCAGGGCGTGAAGTTCGACGTGGACGCCTGATCACTGCACACTTATCGAACGGAGGGCTCATGCCCTCCGTTTTGCTATCTAAACCCTCTTACATCGCGAGCTTTCCATGACAGCGCCCTCCCGCACCGGCGGCCAGATTCTTGTCGATCAGCTGACCCTTCACGGAGTCGATCACATCTTCTGCGTTCCGGGCGAGAGTTATCTGGCCGCGTTGGATGCGCTGCACGATGCCAACATCACCATCACGGTCTGCCGCCAGGAAGGCGGCGCGGCCATGATGGCCGAGGCCTACGGCAAGCTCACCGGCCGCCCGGGCATCTGCTTCGTGACCCGCGGCCCCGGCGCGACCAACGCTTCGCCGGGCATTCACATCGCCAAGCAGGACTCGACCCCGATGATCCTGTTCGTCGGCCAGATCGAGCGCGGCATGCGCGAGCGCGAGGCGTTCCAGGAGCTCGACTACCGCGCCGCCTTCGGGCCGCTCGCCAAATGGGCCACGGAAGTGGACGATCCGGCGCGCTTCCCCGAGATCGTCTCCCGCGCCTTCCATGTGGCCACCTCGGGCCGTCCCGGTCCCGTCGTGATCGCACTGCCGGAAGATGTGCTCACCGAGATGGCCACAGTCGCGGACGCGCCGCGCTATCAGGTGATCGAGACGCATCCCGGTCCCGCCCAGATGGCGGAGCTGCAGAAGCTGCTGCACGGCGCGAAAAAGCCGGTGGCGCTGCTCGGCGGCAGCCGCTGGTCGGAAGACGCCGTGCAGCGCTTTGTGCGCTTTGCCGAGCGCTTCGAGCTGCCGGTCGCCTGCACGTTCCGCCGCCAGATGCTGTTTCCCGCCGACCACGCCTCCTATATCGGCGATCTCGGCCTCGGCGTGAATCCGAAGCTGCTCGCCCGCATCAAGGAGGCGGACCTCGTGCTGCTCGTCGGCGGACGTCTCTCCGAGATCCCAAGCCAGGCCTATACGCTGCTCGACATTCCCGCGCCGAAGCAGACACTCGTGCATATCCATCCCGATTCGAGCGAACTCGGCCGGGTCTATGCGCCGCATCTCGCCATCAACGCTTCGCCCACCGCCTTCGCGGCGGCGCTCGAGGGCGTGCATCCGCCGGCTTCGCTCCCCTGGAGCGAGGGCAAGAAGGCCGCGCATGACAGCTATCTGGCCTGGAGCGACCCTGGCGAGATCAAGCATCCCGGCGCGCTGCAGATGGGCCAAGTGATGCGGCATCTGCGCGAGGTCATGCCCACCGACACGATCTTCTGCAACGGCGCCGGCAACTTCGCCACCTGGGTGCATCGCTTCTGGCCGTTCCGCCAATATGGCACGCAGCTCGCCCCCACCTCCGGCTCCATGGGCTACGGCGTGCCGGCGGCTGTCGGCGCCAAGCGCCTGCGACCCGACAGCCCGGTGGTGGTGTTCGCCGGCGACGGCGACTTCCTCATGAACGGCCAGGAGTTCGCCACCGCCGTGCAATACGACCTGCCGATCCTGGTGGTGCTCCTCGACAATGGCATGTACGGCACGATCCGCATGCACCAGGAGCGCGAATATCCCGGCCGCGTCTCGGCCACCATGCTGCAGAACCCGGACTTCGCGGCTTACGCCCGCGCCTTCGGCGGCTACGGCGAGCGCGTCGAGATGACGGAGGATTTCGCCCCCGCCCTCCAGCGCGCGCTCACCTCCGGCAAGCCGGCGATCCTGCACTGCATCCTCGACCCGGAGGCGATCACGCCCTCGATGTCGCTCTCGGCCATCCGCGAGAAAGCGCTGGCGGAGAAGAATTAAAGGCGCGCTAGGTCAGGTGTCATCCCGGACGGCGTAAGCCGATCCGGGATCGCAAGCAGGATAGAACGCCACTTCCCCTCCCCCCTTGCGGGGAGGGTGGGCGCGCCAGCGCTCGGGTGGGGGTCGCAAAGTCGGAACGCCGCCCCCGACACAACAGTCAATGCCCATCCTACCACGTCATCACCGGCCTTGTGCCGGTGATCTCGATTGCTTGGAACGCCGAGCCTCACCACATCGGGATGGCCGGGACAGGCCCGGCCATGACGGAACGGGCTCACCCGGTCGCACCACCCCCACCCCTGCCCCTCCCCGCAAGGGGGAGGGAAGAGTGCGCCACTCTCGTCCAACGATCCCGGATCTGCGCTGCGCTTCATCCGGGATGACGCAGCCTGACGATTGACGATCCCATACGGCGGCGCTTATAACGGCGCCGTTTCCTTTTGGAGCTTTTATGCGCGGAGAGACCGAGACCCGGTAAGGCCCGCTGGCAGACCGGCGGGCAGCGGCTGATCGAGATCAGCCGAACGCGCACGTGCGCGCACTCTCCGACACACCATAAAGCTTCAGGTTATTCCCGTGAACGTTTCACGCAATGGGCAGCGCGTGCTCCACGTGCTCGCGCAGGGCGGCGTCATCCGTCACTACAAGGACGAGAACGGCCGTCTTCTCGACATCGAATGTCTCACCCGCGAAGGGTGGCTCCTGTCACTCTGCACGCTCGATCTGTTCAAGGCGCTGCGCCAGAAAGGGCTGATCGCATCAATGAACGGCGGCCCCTACCGCATCACGCGGCAGGGATTGCAGGCGGTGAGAAGCCGGCCCGACAACCGTTGAGCCGGCTCCGATAGATATAAGCGGGAGGCGGCGTCAGGCCGCCTCCTTCTCCTCCAGCCGCTGCGCCACCAGCGTGCGAAGCGAGCGCAGATCCTTCACGAAGGAGCGGATGCCCTCGGCGAGCTTTTCCGTCGCCATGGCGTCCTCGTTCATGGCGAAGCGGAAGCTCTTCTCGTCCGTGCGCGGCAGCGGCGCGATCTTGTCGACGCTGTCGGCCGAGAGCTTGCGCGGCAGCTCGCCCTGCGCATTCGCCAGCTCGTCGAGGAGCGCGGGCGAGATGGTCAGCCGGTCGCAGCCGGCAAGCGCCTCGATCTCGCCGACATTGCGGAACGACGCGCCCATCACCACGGTCTCGATGCCTTGCGCCTTGTACGACGCATAGATCTTGCGCACCGACAGCACGCCCGGATCGGTCTCGCCCGTGTAGGGTCCGCCGCCCGCCTTCACGTGCCAGTCGAGGATGCGGCCGACGAAGGGCGAGATCAGGAACACGCCGGCCTCGGCGCAGGCCTGGGCCTGGGCCTGCGAGAACAGGAGCGTGAGATTGCAGTCGATGCCTTCCTCCTGGAGCACTTCCGCCGCGCGGATGCCCTCCCAGGTGGCGGCGATCTTGATGAGAATGCGCTCGCGCCCGATGCCGCGCTCCTCATAGGCCTTGATGATGGCCCGCGCCTTGGCGACCGTGGCGTCCGTGTCGAAGGAGAGGTCCGCATCCACCTCGGTGGAGACCCGGCCCGGCACGATGCCGGCGAGTTCCGCCCCGAAGGCCACCGCCAGCCGGTCGCAGATCGCCGCCACCACGTCCTCGCGGTTGCCGCCCTGGGCGCGGCCCCAGGCCAAGGCCTCGTCGACGATATGGCCGTAGGCCGGATTCTCGACCGCCTTCAGGAGCAGGGTCGGGTTGGTGGTGCAATCCTGGGGCTTCAGGCGGCGCACCGCATCGAGGTCGCCCGTATCGGCGACAACGACCGTCATGGCGCGCAATTGGTCGAGCTTGGAGGGCATCGGGATCTCCGTGGGGTTCGTTTGGATCTGACTTAGTGGGTTCAGGGGACTTCGTGAAGCCCTGGAAGCCGTCGCATTCGGTGTGCGCTCTCCCCTCCCCCTTGCGGGGATGGTGGGCGCGCAGCGCTCGGGTGGGGGTGTTTGGCCGGGTGAGCAGGAAAACCAGCATGACGTTTCTCCCTCTCCCGTGTGGGAGAGGGTTGGGGTGAGGGAAGGCCGGTGCCGAATGAAGCGCAACGGGTGACGTGCTGCATCGGACGTGTCGGCGTTAAGCTGGTGAAGCCGCATACCCTCACCCCTGCCCCTCTCCCGCCCGGGAGAGGGGATCTGTAGCAGCGTTTATGCCTCTTGAAAGAAGCGCTCCGCTCCGACTTTGCGCCCCCACCCGACCGCTACTGCGGCTCTCCCTCCCCGCAAGGGGGAGGGAAGCGGTCGGCGCCTCACACGAACAGCCCCCGGTTCGCCCTCACGCGGCTGAGGATGAAGGAATAGACCTCCTCCACGCGCCTCAAGGACCGCACATCCGCATGGGTCACGAGCCAGTAGGTGCGCAGATACGACACCTCGGGCAGCACCACCTCAAGCTCCGGGAATTGCCGCACGGCGTAATCGTGCAGGATGCCGATGCCGATCCCGGCCCGCACGGCCTCGGCCTGCGCCACCACGCTGGCGCATTCGAAACGGCGGGCGGTGTGCTTCTCAAGGGCCGAAAAGTAGTCGAGCACCGGGCTGTAGAGCAGGTCCGCCACGTAGGTCACCAGGGTCTTGCCCGTGAGATCGGCCAGCTCCGTCACGGGACCGTGGCGCTTGAGATAATCTTTCGAGGCGTAGAGCCGCAGCCGATAATCCGTGAGCTTGCGCGACACGAGGCGTCCTTCCGTCGGCTGCTCCAGGGTCACGGCGATATCGGCCTCGCGCTTGGAGAGCGAGAAGGTGCGCGGCAGCGCCACGAGTTGGAGGGTGAGGCCCGGGTGCCGCTCGGCGAGCGCCCCGAGTTCAGGGGCGAGGAAGTAGGTGCCGATCCCGTCCGGCGCGCCGATGCGCACGGTGCCCGTCAGCGCGAGGTCCGCCCCGCCGAGCTCGCTCGCGACCGCCAGCGCCTGGGTCTCCATGGCCTCGGCGTGCCGGAGCAGCCGCTCGCCGGGCTCGGTCAGGGTGTAACCTTGAGGGCTGCGCTCGAAGAGCTTGGCCTTGAGGGACGATTCGAGCGCCGAGATCCGGCGCGACACGGTGGTGTGGTCCGCCTCCAGCTGCCGGGCAGCCGCCGTGAGCCGGCCGGCGCGGGCGACGGCCAGGAAGAAGCGGAGATCGTCCCAATCGAAGGCGCTCATGCGGCCTCCCTTGATATTGGCGTTTTCGCACAACGGTGCCTCGGTTTCACCCATAGTCGTGCGATTTCAACAATGATAGAAGAAGGGTACGAAAAAACCCATGAGGAGGAGAGACGCCATGCGCGAGGTCGGACATTTCATCGGCGGCAAGCAGGTCCCCGGCAAATCGGGCCGCACCACCGAATTCTTCCAGCCCATGACCGGCGAGACCATCGGCCGGGTCGCGCTGGCGTCCAAGGACGAGCTGCGCCAGGCGGTGGAGAACGCCAAGGCCGCCCAGCCGGCCTGGGCCGCCACCAACCCGCAGCGCCGCGCCCGCGTGATGATGAAGTTCCTCGAGCTCATCGCCCAGGAAACCGATTCGCTCGCCGAGCTGCTCGCCCGCGAGCACGGCAAGACCATCGTGGACGCCAAGGGCGACATCCAGCGCGGCGTCGAGGTGGCGGAGTTCTGCACCGGCATCCCGCACCTGCTGAAGGGCGAGTTCACGGAAGGCGCCGGCCCCGGCATCGACATGTACTCGATCCGTCAGCCGCTGGGCGTCGTGGCCGGCATCACGCCGTTCAACTTCCCGGCCATGATCCCGCTGTGGAAGCTCTCGCCGGCCATCGCCTGCGGCAACGCCTTCATCCTGAAGCCCTCCGAACGCGATCCGGGCGTGCCCATGCGCCTGGCTGAGCTCATGATGGAAGCGGGCCTGCCGGCCGGCATCCTCAACGTGGTCAACGGCGACAAGGAAGTGGTGGACGCGATCCTCGACGATCCTGACATCAAGGCCGTGGGCTTCGTCGGCTCCTCGCCGATCGCGCAATACGTCTATTCGCGCGCCACCGCCAATGGCAAGCGCGCGCAGTGCTTCGGCGGCGCGAAGAACCACATGATCATCATGCCGGACGCCGACCTGGACCAGGCGGCCGACGCCCTCATCGGCGCCGGCTACGGCTCGGCGGGCGAGCGCTGCATGGCGATCTCGGTGGCAGTACCCGTGGGCCGGGCCACCGCCGACGCCCTCATGGACAAGCTGATCCCGCGGGTCGAGAGCCTGAAGGTCGGCTCCTCCACCGATCCGTCGGCCGATTTCGGCCCGATGATCACCCGGGCCCACATGGAGAAGGTGCGCTCCTACGTGGATATCGGCGTGCAGGAAGGCGCCAAGCTCGTGGTCGACGGCCGCGACTTCAAGATGCAGGGCTACGAGAACGGCTTCTACATGGGCGGCTGCCTCTTCGACGAGGTGACCACCGACATGCGCATCTACAAGGAAGAGATCTTCGGCCCCGTGCTCTCCGTGGTGCGCGCCAAGGATTACGAGGATGCGCTTCGCCTGCCCTCCGACCACGAATACGGCAACGGCGTCGCGATCTACACCCGCGACGGCGACGCCGCCCGCGACTTCGCCTCGCGCGTGAACGTGGGCATGGTGGGCATCAACGTGCCGATCCCGGTGCCGCTCGCCTACTACACCTTCGGCGGCTGGAAGGCTTCCGGCTTCGGCGACCTCAACCAGCACGGCCCGGACGCGGTGCGCTTCTACACCAAGACGAAGACCGTCACGTCCCGCTGGCCCTCCGGCATCAAGGAAGGCGCGGAATTCTCCATTCCGACGATGAAGTAACTGCCCTTGACGGCGTAGTAACTATGTGTAACTATGAGTTACTACGCCGTTAGGAGGGTACTGTGTCGAAGTACGAGCCGCTGAAGCGTCACCTCGCAACGTTGCCTGTTCCGGTGTGGCGCACAAGTTTCAGAGAGATCGAGCGCATCCTGGGCTTTCCGCTGCCTCCGTCTTCACGCCGGCACCGTGCGTTATGGTCGAACAATCCTCAAAACCACGTCATGACCAAAGCTTGGCTGAATGCCGGCTGGCTCACGGAGCAGGTCGACCTTGAGAAAGAGGAGCTCGTCTTTCGCAAAACCGTCTCCGGTGGGAATGGAAACTCCTCGGCGGGATCGTCTCAGGCAGCGCAGTCTCCCTTCGCAGGGTTGAAGGGGACGGTCCGTATTCATGCGGATTTCGACATCACTGAACCGACCGGAGAGGAATGGTCCGCCGAGAGTGGAACCCTCTAAGTGGCGACACTTCTTCTCGATACCTGTGCCGTGCTTTGGATCGCCAATGGCGAAGAGATTTCAGAGAATTGCCGCCAAGCCGTTGACGAGGCTGCGCAAGCGGACAAGATCCTGATCTCTCCCATAACGGCATGGGAGATAGCAACCCTTGTGCGGAAAGGCAGAATTGCTTTGAGCATGGCACCTGAAGTCTGGTTTGAGGCTGCTCTCGCCTTGCCCGGGATGAGGTTGGCTCCAATGCCTCCACGCACGCTGATTGCATCTGCCTTTCTGCCGGGGACGCCACCGGCAGATCCCGCCGACAGGATCATCGCCGCAACGGCTCGAGCCGAGGATCTCATTCTCGTAACCCGAGACCGGAAACTCTTGTCCTACGGCGAGGAAGGGCACGTTCGTGTCCTTGCCTGCTGATCGAACGATACTCCTTGGCCGCCACTCCAGCTGTGCGGGATTGAAATGAACCAATTCTCTCTGACAGACGATCAAATCGCCGTCCGCGACATGGCGCTGGCCTTCGCGGCGGACAACCTCGCGCCCCATGCCCTTGAGTGGGACGAGAAGAAGCATTTTCCCGTGGACGTGATGCGGGAAGCAGCAAGCCTCGGCATGGCGGCTATCTACACCCGCGACGACGTGGGCGGATCGGGCATGACGCGGCTCGACGCGGCGCTGATCTTCGAGGCGCTCGCCATCGGCTGCCCGGCGGTGTCGGCCTATCTGTCGATCCACAACATGGCCGCCTGGATGATCGACCGCTACGGCTCGCAGGAGCAGCGCGAGCGCTACATCCCGCGCCTCGCCACCATGGAGCTGATCGCGAGCTACTGCCTCACCGAGCCGGGCTCGGGCTCGGACGCGGCGGCGCTCAAGACCAAGGCGGTGCGCGACGGCGACCATTACGTGGTCAACGGCGTGAAGCAGTTCATCTCCGGCGCCGGCACCTCGGACATCTACGTGACCATGGTGCGCACCGGCGAGGACGGCCCCTCCGGCATCTCGACCCTGGTGATCGAGAAGGACATGCCCGGCGTGTCCTTCGGCGCGCAGGAGAAGAAGATGGGCTGGAATGCGCAGCCCACCGCCGCGGTAATTTTCGAGGACGTGCGCGTGCCCGTGGCCAACCGGCTCTCGGATGAAGGCCAGGGCTTCAAGATCGCCATGTCGGGCCTCGACGGCGGGCGCATCAATATCGGCGCCTGTTCGCTTGGCGGCGCACAGGCCGCGCTGGACAAGGCGCTCGCCTATACGGGCGACAGAAAAGCCTTCGGCAAGCGGATCGCGGATTTCCAGGCGCTGCAGTTCAAGCTCGCCGACATGGCGACTGAACTCGAAGCGGCCCGCACCTTTCTGTGGCGCGCGGCCTCGGCTCTCGACGCCAAGGCGCTCGACGCCACCAAGCTCTGCGCCATGGCCAAGCGCATGGCCACCGATGTGGGTTTCCAGGTGGCGAACGACGCCCTGCAGCTCCACGGCGGCTACGGCTATCTCGCCGATTACGGCGTTGAGAAGATCGTGCGCGATCTGCGCGTGCACCAGATCCTGGAGGGCACCAACGAGATCATGCGCCTGATTGTGGCGCGCGATCTGGTGGGGCGCGGAAATCGGTGAGCGTGAGAGACGTGCTCTCAACACAAGCCCTCATCCTGAGGAGGACCGTCAGGTCCGCCTCGAGGTCCCGGACTCTGTCCGGGCGCGAGGGCGCCTCCAGTGACCACTGGACGATCCTTCGAGACGCAGACTGCGTCTGCTCCTCAGGATGAGGCTGAGTCTATGAGTCTTGGTGTCAAATCCCTCATCCTCGGCTTCGGCATCGCCGCTGCGATCTTCGCGCTGTTCCATTTTGCCGGCCTGTGGTTCTTCCTCGACGGGCGCCGGCCGTTCCAGCTCAACTTCACGGCAGGGGCCGCTCTTGGCCTCGTGCTCGGGCTGCTGATCCATCGCGTTCTGCAAATTCCCAGGAAAGCCGCGGCCCAGGCCATGGCGCTCGTCGCCGTCCCGGGCATGCTGATCATGGCGGCCGTGGGTTCGCACTTCGCGGTGTTCTTCCCGCGGCTCGACCCTGCCCTCGACAAGGTCTTCGGGTCGCTGATGCTGTGGTTCTACGGCTTCTCGCTCGCGGGAGCCCTGTGGGTGGCGCGGCGCTCATGATGGCAGCCTTCATCGAACAATTGACTCAAGCATCACACGACAACACGGGAGGATTCTCATGACCAGCATCGCGTTCATCGGCCTCGGCAACATGGGCGGACCCATGGCGGCCAACCTCGTCAAGGCGGGGCACAGCGTCACCGGCTTCGACCTCTCTTCCGCCTCCTGCGATCAGGCGAAGAGCGACGGCGTGAATATCGCCGGCTCCACAGCCGATGCGGTGCGGGATGCGGAGATCGTCATCACCATGCTGCCCGCCGGCAAGCACGTGCTCTCGGTCTGGTCCGACATCCTGCCGTCGGTGAAGGACGGCACGCTGCTGATCGACTGCTCCACCATCGACGTGGAGAGCGCCCGCAAGGCGCACGGCCTGGCCCAGGAGCAGAACCGCAACCTGACCAGCCTCGATGCGCCGGTCTCCGGCGGCGTCGGCGGCGCGAAGGGCGCGACGCTCACCTTCATGGCGGGCGGTTCGAAAGAGGCGTTCGACCGCGCCGAGCCGGTCCTGTCCAGGATGGGCAAGAAGGTCGTGCATTGCGGCGAGGCCGGCTCCGGCCAGGCGGCGAAGATCTGCAACAACATGATCCTCGGCATCTCGATGATCGGCGTCTCGGAAGCCTTCGTGCTGGCGGAAAAGCTCGGGCTGTCGCATCAGGCGCTGTTCGACGTCGCCTCCACGTCCTCGGGCCAGTGCTGGTCGCTCACCACCTATTGCCCGGTGCCGGGCCCGGTGCCGACCTCGCCGGCCAACAACGATTACAAGCCGGGATTCGCCGCCGCCCTGATGCTGAAGGACCTGAAGCTCGCGCAAGAAGCGGCGCTCGCCTCCGGCGCCTCGACGCCGCTGGGAGCGGAGGCCGCGAAGCTCTACGCGATCTTCGCCGATGCCGGCCACGACGGCGACGACTTTTCGGGCATCGTCAACTTCATTCGCGAGCAGAAGGGGTGATCGTCGGCAAAGAACGTTGTCGGCGACACTCCGTTTTCGCCCTGAGTCGCGCACAACCAAGCCCTCCTCTCCCTTGTGGGGAGGAGTTGGAGGTGGGGGTGTCGGCGCCACGCTCCTCGCTTGAGCATTCAGCGTGCCGAAGCATCACCTCTCCCCGGTGGGGAGAGGTCGACGCACGTCAGTGCGGCGGGTGAGGGGGAGAGCGCTCTCCGGATAAACCTGTAACCCCTCACCCGGACCTGAAGGTCCGACCTCTCCCTCAGGGAGAGGTGAAGGGCGCCAGACCCATACAGGTTGGCGCTCACACCCCCACCCGGCTGCTGCGCAGCACTCCCTCCCCATAAGGGGGAGGGAAACCAGCGCTACAGCTTTTCGATCAGATTCTGAGAAGATCCGAAATTATCAGGCGAACCGGCGCATGAAGCGCCGGTCGATGACATCCTTCAGCCGCCACGCGAGGCGGCCCTCGAAGGCGAGAAACCGGCCGCGGCCGCCGATGGCGCGGCCGTCGCCGGTTGCGATCAGCAGCAGGTGATCGCGCTGCGGGATGGTGGTTTCGAGCGCCTCGCCCCGAACGGCCCGTCTTAAGTTTTGGGCCAACACAGGCCCTTGCCGCACGGCGAAGACGCCGGCCTTCGGGCGCGGATGCGCGATCATCGTGGCGCAGTCGCCAACGGCGAAAGCGACCTCGTCGTTCAGGATCTGGAGCGTGGGACCGATGGCCAGGAAGCCGCTCTCGTCCTTGGCCCAATCCGTCGCGGCGAGCACCGGCGGCGGGGCCGCATGGGTCGAGATCAGAACGGCATCGGCCGGCACGCACCGGCCGCTCGCGAGAGCCACGCCATCTCCGTCGATGGACACCGCCGCATCCTCGACGTGAACCGCAATCCCGCGCCGCTTGAGCGCCCGCGCGATGCGGCGGCGCATGCCGGCATTGATGCCCGGTGCCTCGGCGGCGCCGATCAGCGAGACCTCGATCGCATCGCTCAATCGATTCCTGAGAAAGGCCGTAACCGCGAAGGCGAGACAGATTCCCGCTGCCCCTCCCCCGACGATGGCGAACCGGCGGGGACCGTTCGGCGCGAGGGCGCTTTCCACGAGCCTGTCCCATTTTTCCAGCAGGCTGCCGATGGGCTTGACGGCGAGTGCATGCTCCTCCGCGCCGGCGATCCCCGACAGATCCGGCGTGATGCCGATATCGACCGAGAGGATGTCGTAAGCCAGTTCCCCGCCGCCCTTCAGCCGCACCCGCCGGGCCGCCCGGTCGAAGCCCACGGCCTCGTCGCAGATCAGCCTGGCGCCGCTGGCCTGGGCGAGGCGCTCCAGGTCAATGTGGATCTCGTCCCTCGTGTAGGTGCCAGCCAGGTGTCCCGGCAGCATGCCGGAATAGGGCGTCAGGCGGTCCCTGCTGACCAGCGTGATGGCGAGGCCCGGCTCGGGATGGCGGGCAAAGGCTTCCAGCACCAGGACGTGAGCGTGCCCGCCGCCGATCAGGACGAGGCGCTTGCCGGCAGTCTCGGCGTTCGATGCCATGGAGGTCGGGCTCTCAGGAGGGGACGCAAAGGAACGGGATGTGTTGCATGACACCTACAGCTTTTGGCGACTTCGTCCATTAGGCTCCCGTTCCCTGAATGTCCCAAGGTCGATAGCCCACCGCATGGTCCGCCCCGCTTCCCAGACGGCCAACCCTTCCGCCGATGCCGCCGCCGTGCTGCGGCGCCTCGGCTTCGCGACCCTGTTCTTCGCCGTGCCCCTGGCAGCCCTGTTCACGCGGCGCGCCCTTGTGGTGATGGCGCCGCTCGCGGTGATTCTCCTTGTCCTGGCCTCGGTGCTGGACGGCAGCGCGAGGCATGCCTGGGAGAAGATGCTGGCGCTCGCGACCTCCACGGGCGGGATCGCCGGACTCGTCCTGCTGTTCTGGGCCGGGCTGTCCCTGGTCTGGACCCCCTTCCTGCCCGAGGCCTCGGAGCGCCTGTTCAACATCGCCGGCATGATCCTCATGGGGCTGGGCGGCTATCTCGCCGTTCCGGAGCGGATGCGGGCCGCCAATCTCTATCTCCTGCCCGTCGGCGTCGGGCTGGCCGCCGTCATCGGCATTCTCCTGGCGGTCCAGGGCGGCAGCCGCTTCGACCCGGAGGGCCTGAGCCTCGAGCGCGGCATGCTCATGCTGGCCCTGCTGATCTGGCCGGCGCTCGCCTGGCTCCACTCGCGCGGCAGGAACCTGGAGGCCGTGGCGCTCGCGCTTGCGGTCGCGGTCGCGGCCCTTCTCACCCGGGAGGGGCTGCCCCTCTACGGGCTTGCCGCCGGCGCCATCGTGTTCGTGCTCACCGCCGCGAGCCCCCGTGTCGGCCCGCGTCTGGTCGGGATGGTCATGGCGGGCCTCCTGCTGCTCGCCCCGCTCCTGCCCTTCCTCCTGAAGCCCCTTGCGGCGGGCCTCTTCGGCGCCAGGGCTCCCGTCACGGCGAGCCTCGAAATCTGGCGCCAGATCATCCTCAACGAGCCCCTGCGGCTGCTCACCGGGCATGGGCTGGAAACCGCCTTGCGCGGCCGGTATTTCGGCCTGGTGCCCCACAAGGCTCCCTCCACCCTGCTGTTCGAGATCTGGTACGAGCTCGGCCTCGTGGGGGCCGTGGCGGCAAGCCTGCTGCTCTACCGGGCCGTGGTGGCGATCCGCAGCCACCGCGCCACCGTGGCGCCCGGCATCATGGCGGCCTTCGCCTGCGCCTATGCCCTGGGCTGCCTCGGCATCGGCACCACGCAGGTGTGGTGGTTCACCGCACTCGTGGTGCTCGTGCTGATTTTCGTGGCCATCGAGCGGGGGCAGTTCCGCACCACGCGGCCCAAGGCGGTCTTCCGCAGGAAGCCCTGACATCTCGCAGCCGGTGATGCCGAAACGGTTGACGGAGGGCCCCTGCCTCTGCTTGGCTGAGGGTTCCCGCATCCCTGCTCGAGGAACCTTCATGCCGATCATCAACCGCGTCGCCGACCTCGCCGATGAAATCACCGCCTGGCGTCGCGACTTCCACGAAAACCCGGAGATCCTGTTCGACGTTCACCGCACCGCCGGGATCGTCGCCGAGAAGCTCAAGAGCTTCGGCTGCGACGAGGTCGTCACCGGCTTGGGACGGACGGGCGTCGTCGGCGTGATCAAGGGCCGCACGAACACCTCGGGACGGGTCATCGGCCTGCGCGCCGACATGGACGCGCTGCCCATGGATGAGGCGACGAATCTTCCCCACGCCTCCAAGGTCCCGGGCAAGATGCATGCCTGCGGCCATGACGGACACACCGCCATGCTGCTGGGCGCCGCCAAGTACCTGGCCGAGACGCGCAACTTCGACGGCACCGCGGTGGTGATCTTCCAGCCGGCGGAAGAAGGCGGCGGCGGCGGCAACGAGATGGTGAAGGACGGCCTCATGGAGCGCTTCGGCGTGCAGGAGGTCTACGGCATGCACAACATGCCGGGCATTCCCGTGGGCCAGTTCGCCATCCGGGCCGGCGCCATGATGGCGGCCGCCGACCGGTTCACCATCACCATCGAGGGCAAGGGCGGCCACGCGGCGCGTCCGCATGACTGCATCGACCCGGTGGTGATCGCCGCCCACGTGATCACGGCCCTGCAGACCATCGCCTCCCGCAGCGCCGATCCGCTCGAATCCGTGGTGGTGTCGGTGTGCACCGTGAAGGCGGGCGAGGCCTTCAACGTGATCCCGCAGACCGCGATGCTGCTCGGCACCGTGCGCACCCTGTCGCCGGAGGTGCGCGACCTCGCCGAGACGCGCATCCGCGCCATCGTGGAGAACGTGTGCGCGGCCTTCGGGGCGAAGGCGGAGGTCGATTACGACCGCGGCTATCCGGTGACCATGAACGATCCCGACAAGACCGAGTTCATGGCCCGCGTCGCCCGTGCGGTCGGCGGCGAGAACGCGATCGACACCACGATTCCGCCGCTCATGGGTGCGGAGGATTTCTCCTACATGCTGGAGCAGCGGCCGGGCGCCTACATCTTCCTCGGCAACGGCGACACGGCGGGCGTCCATCACCCGGCCTACGACTTCAACGACGAGGCGAGCCCCTACGGTGTCTCGCTCTGGGCGAAGATCGTCGAAACCGGCATGCCGGCGCGATAAGAAGAAGCTGGGAACAGGATTGGGGGCTTAGCCCTCAATCCTTGCTCTGGCAGGCGAGCATGCCCTCGAGGTCGATGTAGTGACCGGCCCGGTCGCGCTTGGCCGCGAGGTAGCTCACGTTCTCCGCCGTGGGGCGGCCTAGGACGCGGTGGTCCGAGGTAACCTCGAGCCCCGCCTGGCCGAGGGCCGCGATCTTCTCGGGGTTGTTGGTCATGAGGCGGACCTTGCCGACGCCGAGGGCTTTGAGCATGACGGCGGCGAAGTCGAACCGGCGCTGATCCGCCTCGAAGCCCAGCACCTCGTCGGCGTCGTAAGTGTCATACCCTTGAGACTGCAGCTTGTAGGCGCGGATCTTGTTGGCGATGCCGTTCCCGCGCCCTTCCTGGTCGAGATAGAGCAGGATGCCGCCCTCAGTCTGGGCCATGAAGCGCACCGTTTCGCGCAGCTGGTCGCCGCAATCGCATTTGAGGCTGCCGAAGAGATCGCCCGTCAGGCAGGCCGAATGCAGCCGCACGGCAACGGGCTTGGACAGGTCAGGCTTGCCGATGACGATCGCCACCTGATCGCGCAGGCCCTCGCCGCCGCGGAACACCACGAACTCGCTGGTGGGCGCGCCGTCCAGCGGCACAGGCGCGCGGCTGACGATGGAAAGGTCCGCCGCCCTGGCGCGCCGGTAGCCGCGAACCGCCTCGCCGAGCACGCGAACCACAGACGGATCGATCGCGATGCCCTTGGCCAGCGGCACCACGACCACGGCGGGCAGGACCAGCGACAGGCGGGCGAGTTCCAGCGCCTCCTCGTCGAGGGTGTCGATGGGGCGGACCGGCGCATCGATACGGCCATCCACCTTCAGGGCCAGGGTTTCCACCCGCGCGCGCTCGACCACCGGCAGGGCCACCCGTCCGGGCCCCTCGCGCTCGAGCCCGAGGCGGCGAAGCCTCGCGGCTGGCAGAACGAGATGGGCATGGGAGCCGGCGACGGCCCCGATCTCGGCAGCTCTCGCCTCGTCCAGATCCTCGACGCCGATCACGAGCGCGCTTCCCTCAGCCCCGTCGATCACGACGGGACGGGCGCTGCGGAACTCCATGATCGCCCGCTCGACCAGGGTCGTGGCGGGGTTGTCGGACAGGCTCAAGGTCAGGCGCATCATCGAAAACTCGGGCAAACAGCCTCACATCTGGCGAAAAGTCGGGTGTCCGGGGCCATAAACCCCATGAAGCCAAGCTTCGGAACCGACAGCACCCTACCACAGGCAGGCCCCGATCCCTAATGCCAGAGATGTGACATCAGCCATGCCGGATCAACACGCTGCCATGCAAAGATCGCTTGGCTCGACGGCATACCCGGCCCGCGCTATCTCTCCGCCTCGACCAGCCCCGCTTGCGCACATATCGGACAATCTCGATGCTCCTTCCCAGGCTCCTCGCCTTCGGCTTCCTCGGCCTTGCCACCACGGCCGGCGCCGCCACCCTCGACGGGCTGGCGGTCGAGGTGACGAACACCAGCGAGCCGGTGCTCTGCGCCGAGAAGGACAACGTGGCGGTGAACTTCGCCTCGCCCGAGGTGCGGCATTTCCAGATCGAGGCCGTGCATCCGGCCTATATGGGAGCCCTCCAGCAGGATCGCTGGGAGCCGGACTGGACCGCCTGCGAGGACATCTCGGAGGAGACCTCCACCAAGCCGCACCCGACCATGTCGACCCTCTACGAGGACGGCAACGTGCGGATCGTGGGCCTGTCCTTCACGGAGTTCTGGCGCCCGAGCGACGTGACGGTGACCATAGGCAGTAAGGTCGAGCGCAACATCCACCTGCTCCAGCTTCTCAGGAAGCGCGGCGACAAGGCCATCGAGGTGCTCGTGATCTATCCGGGCGACGGCTACTGGCGCATCAAGCCACTTCCCCCTGAGCATCTCGACTGGACCTCCTACGGCTCGTCTTTCCTGGTCGGCCCGGTGGAGTTCGACCAGCGCCCCGTGGTGAACCTGAAGGATGTCGCCTTCGACCCGGCGACCATGACCTTCACCCTGACCCTGGCCAAGGGCGGCAAGGCGCGTGTGGCCATGAAGGCGCTCAACGAGGAGCGCATGACCCTCGACGTCGCGTTCGATCAGCCGGTGTCCGGCCTGCCCTTCGCGGGCCTGCGGTCCATGTACGTGACCGAGTTCAACGCGGACGTGGCGCGCATCGCCGTGCGGGAGGAAGGCGCCCGCTCCTGGCGCGAGGAGCCGATCATGGCCTTTCAGGGCGGCAAGGCCACGGATGCCTGGATGGGCCGGCTCGTGCCGTCGCGCCACAACACCAGCGCGCCGGACATGATGTTCAACCGTTTCCGCGCAGCGCCAGCCGCTTCCCGCTGAACCGAACCTTCAGGGCCGAGATCGCGCGGCCGTCGATCAACACGAGCCCTGCGCCGATCAGCGCCATGCCGGCGATGTGGCGCGGGGCCAGGGTCTCGCCGAGGAGAAGCACGCCGAGCAGGATGGCGCTCACCGGGATGAGGAAGGTGACGAGCCCCACATTGGTGGCGCCGGCCCGCGCCAGCAGGCGGAAGAAGATCAGATAGGCGAAGGCCGTGGACACAAGGCCGAGAGCCGCAAGCGACAGAATGGCTTGCGTGCTCGGCATGGCGAGCGTCCAGGGCCGGTCGACGACCAGCGCCACGGGCAGCAGGAGTGCGCTCGACACCGTCACCTGCCCGGCCGCGGTGGCGAGCGGCGGAATGCCCATGGTCTTGAAGCGCCGCCCGAACACGCCGGAAAAGCCATAGGACAGGGCGGCGGCGAGCACCGCGAGCTGCGCCAGGATGCTCGCATCCCAGGAGGCGAGAGCGGCGGCGCCGATCATCACGGCCACGCCGATGAACCCCACGATCACGCCGGAAACCTTCTGCCCCGTCAGCCGCTCGTCGTCCGTGAAGTACTGCGCCACGATCACCGTGAAGAGCGGCGTGGTGGCATTGAGAATGGAGGCGAGCCCGCTCGGGATGTGGCCCTGCCCCCAGACGATGAGCGTGAAGGGAATGACGTTGTTGAGGATCGACATGCCCAGGAAGGCGCCCCAGGCCTGACGGGTGCGCGGCAGCCGAACGCCCATGACCCTCAAGGCGAGCAGCAGGGCGAGGGAGGCTGTGAGCACCCGGACCGCCACGATGGTCAGCGGCGGCAATTCGCGAACCGCAACGCCGTTGAACAGGAAGGAACCGCCCCAGACGATGGAGAGGACAGCGAGCAGCGCCCAATCGGACGCGGTCATGGTTTTCTGAACGGCGGCTTGTGTCATGTCCGACCCTCCCGGCTGCGCTCACGGACATGACATGGGGCAGGCGACGTGGCGACCCGTTTCCTGTGCTCAGGACAGGGCGTACCATTCGCCCCTGCTGCGGCAGGCCAGCATGTCGCCCTTGCGCACCGTTGCGCCGCTGCGCCACTCACGCAGGAAGGAGCGGCAGTCGAGGCCGCCGAACATCCGCTTGTCCATGGACTTGAGCGTCACTTTGCCGGACGCACCCGTGGCGGGGTTGCGCCAAGCGGCGCTGTTTCCTGCCCCTCCTTCGAGGATCGACAGCACAGCCTGGGCCTCCAGCGGACGATCCGCATCGGGGACGAGCTGCTGTGCCTGTCGCTGAGCTTCGGCCTTCGCGACGTCGGCGCTCGCCTGGGCCCGGATGCCGGCCAGCTGGCCGGCCATCATGGCGTTCCCGGCGCCCCGCATGGCGAGGCTGGCGGCGGAGCCCGACAGGCTCATCCCGCCGGTGAGCGCAGCGTCGATGCCGGCCTGTGCCGCCGATTGCGCCATCTTGGCCGATTGCCGGGCCATGGTGGCTGCAATCTCCCGGTCGACGGGGGCCATGTAGTTCGGGCCCGACGTATCGCCGGCTGCGATGTCCTTCAAGCGTGGGGCCATGGCACTGAAATCGGCCTGAGAGGAATCGTCCTCGGCCTCGGCCAGATCCATGGCGACGCCCGAAAGCCCCGTCGGGTCCAGAGCCGAGGCAACGCCCAACGCCGTCGAGCCGGCGCCGGTTTGATTGCAGGCCGCCAGTATCAGCCCAATGGCCACGATTCCGAACCCGGTCGACGCTCTGCGCATGATTCCCATTGCCCCATTACGATATTCAGTATCGTAATGGGTGAGGCTCGAAAAAGGAAGACATCACCCGAGCCCCGCACCGCCCGAACCGGAGACCTGGAAAGACTTCGTTTACGCTGGTGTGGAGAACTTCGGCGCCTTTACCTCTCCTTCACCGGCGCCGGGCGAGCCTCCCGCTCCCGATCCAGTCCCGCGTAGCGTCAGACCATGAACCCGCAGCTGTCCCGTGCTTCGTCAGCCAGCCTCCGCCCGCAGGCGGCCAGATCGAGCTTCTGCGTGATGCCGCACGATCCGCGTCCGGCGCGGACCGCCAGCTTCATCTTCGGCCGCTCGGATTCGCGCTACAGGCCGCTCCTCAATCAGGAGGAACGGGACCGGCTGCACATCTGGGCCATGATCGTGGCCCTTTCGTCCTCGGCGGCAGGCACGACCCTGCTGCTGGCCGCCTTCCTGAATTAAGCTAGCTCAACGGCCAGAACAGCATGATCAGCGGCGTGCCGATCACCACCACGATGATCGAGAGCGGCAGGCCGAGCCGCCAGTAATCGCCGAAGCGATAGCCGCCCGGACCCATCACCAGGGTGTTGCACTGGTGCCCGATGGGCGTGAGGAAGTCGCAGGCCGCGCCGATCGCCACCGCCATCAGGAAGGCGTCCGGCCGGAAGCCGAGCTGGGTGGCGAAGCTCGCCGCGATGGGAGCCATCACCAGCACGGTCGCGGCATTGTTGAGGAACGGCGTCACCGCCATGGCCGACACCATGATGAGCACGAGGGCCCCGGTCGGCGGCAGCATGTTGGCCGCGGACGACAGCCACTCGGCGATCAGGTCCGTTCCGCCCGTGGTGCGGATCGATTCGCTGACCGGGATGAGCGCGCCGAGCATGACGATGATCGGCCACTCGATGGTCTCGTAGGCCTCGCGCAGGGTGATCGAGCCGAACAGCATGAGAAGCACGCCGGCCCCGAAGAAAGCAATGGCGACCGGCAGGATGTTGAAGGCCACGAGCACCATGGTGCCGATGAGGATGGCGGCGGGCAGGAGACTGCGGCGCGCGCTCCCCAGGCGGATCTCGCGCTCCGCGAGCGGCAGACAGCCGAGGTGCCGGAGGGTATCGGGCAGCCGCTTGAGATTGCCCTGGAGCACGATCACGTCGCCGGCCCGCAGGGTGATGGTGCGCAGCCGCTCCTTGAAGCGCTCGCCGCTGCGGCTCACCGCGATGAGGTTGACGCCGAAGCGTTCGTAGAGGGCGATACGCTCCGCCGACAGCCCGGTCAGCACCGAGCCGGGGCCGACGATGGCCTCGATGGCGCCGATCTCGTCCGTGGCCTCGTCGGTTTCCGGCTGCCGGTGGTCGCGACTGAGCTTCAGCCCGGCCCGCGCGACGGCGCTCTCCAACGCATCCGATTCGCCCTCCAGCATGAGCACGTCGTTCTCGCGGATGGTGGCATCGGGCAACGGGCTCGAGCTGCGGGTCTCGTTGCGGATGATCGCCGCCACCTTCACCTCGCCGTTGGCGAGCCGGTGCAGGTCCGCCACCGTCTGGCCGATCACGTCCGACTCAGAGGTCACGCGGGCTTCGGTCACGTAGTCCTTGATGTTGAGGGCCTCGTCCAGGGACGCCGCTCCCTTGCGGCCCTGCGGCAGCAGGCGGTAGCCGAAGGCGAGGAACACGACGCCCGCGACCGCGATGCCGACGCCCACGGGCGTGAAGTCGAACATGCCGAAGGGCTCGCCCAGCAATTCGGCCCTCATCCGGGACACGATGATGTTGGGCGAGGTGCCCACCAGGGTCACGATGCCGCCGAGAAGCGACCCGAAGGCCATCGGCATGAGGAAGCTGGAAGGCGGCGTGTTGGTGCGCCGGGCGATCTGGAACGCCACGGGAATCATCATGGCCAGAGCGCCGATGTTCTTCACGAAGCCGGATAGCACCGTCACCACGGTCACCAGCACCACGACCTGGATCTGCGTGGTGCGCAGGTAAGGCCCGACACGGTTGAGGCCCGCTTCGAGAATGCCGGATTTCGCCACGGCGGCGCTGACCAGAAGTGCGCTCGCCACGATGATGACGATGTCGTCGCTGAAGCCCTCGAACGCCTTGTCCGGCGGCACGATGCCGACCAGCACGGCCGCCAGGAGCGCGAGAACCGCCACGAGGTCGTAGCGGAAGCGCCCCCAGACGAAGAGAGCCATCATCCCGGCGACGATGGCGAAGGAAAGCATTTGCTGGTGGGTCATGGGGAGCGTGAAGCGAGAGGAACCGGAGTCCTAACGCTCTACGCTTCTATTGGTGCCAGGACTACTGCCCCGCGCCTATTGCCCGAGGACGAGCGCCCAGTAGCGGCCGTAGCGGTTGTCGGCATCCGCGCGGGCGAGGCCGATCTTGCGGGCCTGGGGCATCAGGAGGTTGCTGTTGTGGCCGGGCGAGGCCTTCCAGCGGCTGATGGCGCCATCGACCGAGGCCGAGCCGGCGGAAAGATTCTCGGCCGAGTAGCCGACGATGCCGTAATCGTCCATGCGCTTGACGAAGCTGCCATGGCTGAGGCGGCCGGCTGCCGCCACCGCGCGGGCCTGGTGCTCGGCCGCCCGGTTGAGGGAGGAATCCACCGTCACGGGGCTCAGGCCCCGCGACACCCGGTATTCGGAGATCAGGCGCGCGGCCGCGGCCGCATCGCTGGTCGAGCTCGCCAGCACGGCATCCTTGGGGGTCAGGGCCGAATCGCCGGCGCAGCCGGCCAGACCCAGCGCCACCAGAGCGCAGATGGTAAGAGCACGCATCGCATTCCCCTTCGGGCGGCGTTGAGGCGCCGCTCCCCTTGAAAAAAGACCTTCTGGCGTTCATGTGCAGGGGCCATGAACCCGATGCCGCTGCATGCCATGTTGCAGCGTGAGGGTCCAGATTCCTCGTCAACCCGCGTCAGCTGACCGCATGCCCCCATCCCCCTCATCGTTCGAAGTCGCCATCATCGGCGGCGGCCCGGCGGGCCTGATCGCCGCCGAGGTCCTGAGCCGGGCGGGCCTTGTCGTCATCGTCTACGACCGGATGCCGTCGGTGGGCCGCAAGCTGCTCATGGCGGGCCGGGGCGGGCTGAACCTGACCCATTCGGAAGATTTTGGGCGCTTCGTCGCCCGCTACGCCGAGGCCCGGCCGAAGCTCGAGCCCCTGATCGAGGCCTTCCGTCCCGAGGATCTGCGCGCCTGGTGCGAGGGCTTAGGGCAAGAGACCTTCGTGGGCTCCAGCGGGCGCGTGTTCCCCAAGGCCTTCAAGGCCTCGCCCCTGCTGCGCGCCTGGCTGGCGCGGCTGGACGAACGCGGGGTCCGCTTCGCCCTGCGCCACCGCTGGCAGGGCTGGGACGACGAGGGCCGCCTGATCTTCACCGATGCGGCGGGCGCGCCCGTGCAGGCCAGGCCCGACGCCACCATCCTGGCGCTCGGCGGCGCAAGCTGGCCCCGGCTCGGCTCGGACGGCACCTGGGCGGACCTGCTGGCCCAGCGCGGCATCGCGGTCTCGGCCCTGCGTCCGGCCAATATGGGCTTTCTCTGCCCCTGGTCCGAGATCATGCGCAGCCGTCACGAGGGCGAGCCCCTGAAGCGAATCGCGCTTACCTTCGAGGGCGCCACCGTGAGGGGCGAGGCCATCGTCACGCGGGACGGGATCGAGGGCGGGGCGGTCTATGCCCTGTCGGCAAGGCTCCGCGATGCCATCGCACAGGATGGCAGTGCCCTGCTCCACATCGATCTCCGGCCCGACCTCTCCCATGAGGCTCTGCTGAAGAAACTGAGCCTGCCGCGAAAAGGCCAATCCGCCTCCACCTTCCTGCGCAAGAGCGCGGGCTTGAGCCCGGTCGGCATCGCGCTGCTGCGGGAGGCCTCCCCGGCCCTGCCGGGCGAGCCCGGGGCGCTGGCCCGCCTCATCAAGGCCGTGCCCCTGCGGCTCACCGGCACGAAATCTCTCGACCGGGCCATTTCCAGCGCCGGGGGCGTGCCGTTCAGCGAACTCGACGAGCACCTGATGCTGCGCCGGATGCCGGGCGTGTTCGTGGCGGGCGAGATGCTGGACTGGGAGGCGCCCACCGGCGGCTACCTGCTCCAGGCCACCTTCGTCACCGGCCTCGCGGCAGCCCGTGGCGTGCTGGCGCGCTTAAGGATTCCCGATGCCGCATTGACCTTGAAGCCGCCATCGGCCACACGGCAGACGTGATCGATCCGGTTAAGATTCTCCACGACGTTTTCGGCTTTCCCTCCTTCCGCGAAGGGCAGGAGGAGATCGTGCGCGCAGTGCTGGCCGGCGAGGATGTTCTGGCCGTCATGCCCACGGGCGCGGGCAAGTCGCTCTGCTTCCAGCTGCCGACGCTTGCCCGCGAGGGCCTGACCCTCGTGGTCTCGCCGCTGATCGCCCTCATGCGCGACCAGGTGGCGGCGTTGCGCCATTTCGGCATCGAGGCCGGCAGCCTCAACTCCGCCAACGACCCGGAGGAGAACCGCCGCGTGGTCGATGCGGTGCGCGACCGGCGCATGCGCATCCTCTATGCGTCGCCGGAGCGTCTTGCCAATACCGGCACCACCGAATGGCTCGGCCGCGCGGGCGTGAACCTGCTCGCCATCGACGAGGCGCATTGCGTCTCGCAATGGGGGCACGATTTCCGGCCCGAATACGCCATGCTGGGCGAGGTGCGCCAGCGGCTCGGCAACGTGCAGACCATCGCGCTCACCGCCACGGCCGACGTGGCGACGCGCGGCGACATCATGCACCGGCTGTTCGAGCAGGAGCCGCGCCTCTTCATCCACGGCTTCGACCGGCCGAACCTGCGGTTGGCCATGCAGGCCAAGGAGAATTCCAAGCGCCAGCTCTTCGGCTTCCTCGACAAGCACCGGCACGAGAGCGGCATCGTCTACTGCTCGTCGCGCGACGCGACGGAGAAGCTCGCCGATTCGTTGAGCCAGGCAGGCTACCGCGCCCTTCCCTATCATGCGGGCATGCACCAGGGGGACCGGGCCAAGAACCAGGACATCTTCCTGCAGGAGGACGGCGTGGTGATGGTGGCCACCGTCGCCTTCGGCATGGGCATCGACAAGCCCGACGTGCGCTTCGTGGCGCATGCGGCCCTGCCGAAATCCATCGAGGCCTATTACCAGGAGATCGGCCGCGCGGGCCGCGACGGCGCGCCCGCCGACACGCTCACCCTCTACGGCCTCGACGACATGCGCCTGCGCCGCCTGCAGATCGAGGAGAGCGACGCGGCCGACGAGCAGAAGCGCGTCGAGCGCCAGCGCCTCAACGCGCTCGTGGCCCTGTGCGAGGCCCCGCGCTGCCGCCGCCAGACGCTGCTGGCCTATTTCGGCGAGACCACCGAGCCCTGCGGCAATTGCGACCTGTGCATCGACGGCGTCATGTCCTTCGACGGCACCATCGAGGCCCAAAAAATTCTCTCCGCCATCGTGCGCACCGGCGAGCGCTTCGGCACCGAGCACCTCATCAGCATCCTGACGGGAGAGGCCACGGATTCCATCCGCCGCTTCGGCCACGACAAGCTGAAGACCTTCGGGGTCGGCAGCGACCGCTCGAAAAACGAATGGCGCTCGCTCCTGCGCCAGATCTATGCCGCGGGCCTCATCGGCCTGGAGCTCGCCGAATACGGCCGCTGGACGCTGACCGACAGGGGCGTCGCCGTGCTCAAGGGCCAGGAGGGAATCGAGCTGCGCTCCGACGTGCTCATGAAGCCCGCCGACCGCCGCCGCCGGCGCGGCCGGATGGAAGCGGATTCGGTCGTGCCGTCCGACGATCCGCTCCTCCTCGACCTCAAGGCCCTGCGCACGAAGCTCGCCAAGGAAGAGGGCGTGCCGGCCTACGTGATTTTTTCGGACCGCAGCCTCATCGACATGGCGGTGAAGCGCCCCGTGACGTCACGCGCCTTCGGCGAGATCCACGGCGTCGGCCAGGCGAAGCTCGACCGCTATGCGGATGCGTTTCTGGATGTGGTGAAGGCCCACGCGGGTTGAACGCTCCCTCCCGTCATGGCCGGACTTGTTCGGCCACCCACGTCTTTGAGAATGACGGAAACCCGAAGCCCTCATCCTGAGGAGGCCGTCAGGCCGTCTCGAGGTCCCGGACTATGTCCGGGCACGGGGGCGCATCCAGTGCTCTCTGGATCCTCCTTCGAGACGCAGACTACGTCTGCTCCTCAGGATGAGGCTGGAGAGAAACAAAGTGGAGCGAAGACGTGGATCCCCGGGACAAGCCCGGGGATGACGTGAGAGGGTGTCATTCCCGGCCGGAGATGGCGAACGCCATTGGAGGGGAAGGGAATCCACGATCAGGCTCCACGTCATGGATCCCCTTCGCGTACTTCGTGCGCCGGGGATGACACGGCGGGTCGGGCGGCGCCTGTCTCGTTACCCGCCTTGCGCGACTTCCACCCACCGCCCCTCATGAGCACTCCGCGCAATCGCGTCCACCGTGCGCTCGATGCGGATGCCGTCCTCGAACGTGATCAGATGCGCGCTCTCGCCCGCGATGCAGCGGATCAGCTCGCGGCACTCGATGATCTTGAGGTCGTTGAAGCCGAGCCCGTGGCCCGGCGCGGGGATGAACTTGTCGTAAGGCGGATGCTGCGGCCCGGCGAGAATGGTGCGGAAGCCCTGGGTCTCCTTTGAACCATCCACTGTATAAAGCTGCACCTCGTTCATGCGTTCCTGGTCGTACACGATGGTGCCCTTCGATCCGGAGAGCTGCACGACAATGCGTCCCTTGCGACCCCAGGCGGAGCGGTTCAGCGCGATCACCCCGGAGGCGCCGGTCTCCAGCTCGATCAGGGTCGTGGCGATGTCGCAGGTCTCCACCGAGCGCCGTCCACCGCCCTGCACCGGGCGATCCGCATAGGGCTTCGCCATGTGACCGCACACGCGCCGCACGCCGCCGAACAGCGTCGCAATCAGGCTGAGCGCATGGACGCCGAAATCGTCGAGCGCGCCATGGCCGGACGTCGCCTCGCTCTTCCAATAGAACAGCGCCTCCGGATCGGCCATGAAGTCCTCGTCCATCTCGAGGCGCACATGATTCACGTCCCCGATTCTGCCCTCGTCGAGAAGACGCCGGATCAGGCGGATGATCGGGTTCTGGATGTAGTTGTAGCCGAGCGCAGCCACCTTGCCCGAAGCGCGGGCCGCAACGAGCATGCGCTCCGCATCCTCAAGCTGCGTCGCCATGGGCTTCTCGCACCACACATGCTTGCCCGCCTCGAGCGCCGCAATCGCCATCTCGGGATGGAAGGCGTTGGGCGTGGTGATCGACACCACGTCGACGGCCGGATCGGCGACGAGCGTGCGCCAGTCGCCGGTGGCTTTGTCGAAGCCCAGCTCGCGGGCTTTAAGCTCGGCCAGATCCTGCGAATGCTCCGCCAGCACCGCAAGGCGCGGCCGCGCTACGTCGCCGAACACCGCTGCTACGGCGTTCCAGGCGAGCGCATGGCACTTGCCCATATAACCGGTGCCGATGAGGCCGATGCCGAGAGATGTCATGCGCTTGCTCCTAAACCGATAGACAACCCTCTGCCTCATCCTGAGAGGCGGCGCGATCCTCCCTCTCCCGTGCGGGAGAGGGTTGGGGTGAGGGAAGGCCGGTGCCGGAGGAGGTGCAGTCGGATCCGTGCTGCAGTGGGCGCGACGGCGCCTTGCTGGTCCAGCGCCACGCCCTCACCCCTGCCCCTCTCCCGCACGGGAGAGGGGAGGCTGCTGTCCTCACACCATCCCGCCCAAATCTTCCGACACCGCCTGCAGCTCCTTGCCGCCGGCCATGAGGTTCTGCAGCTCCTCGATGGCGATCTCGGATTTCGCGTAGGTGCCGAGCGTCTTGCCGCGGTTGAGCACCGTGAAGCGGTCGCCCACTGCATAGGCATGGCGCACGTTGTGGGTGATGAAGATCACGCCGAGGCCCTTCTGGCGCACCTGATGGATGTATTTCAGCACCATGGAGGTCTGCGCCACGCCGAGCGCCGAGGTGGGCTCGTCGAGGATCAGCACCTTGGCGCCGAAATAGACCGCGCGGGCAATCGCCACGCATTGCCGCTCGCCACCCGACAGCGTGCCCACCGCCTGATGCGGATCGCGCACGTCGATGCCGATCCGGTGCATCTCCTCGCGGGTGACCTCGTCGCAATGGTCGAAGTCGACGCGGCGGAACGGCCAGACGCCCTTCACCGGCTCGCGGCCCATGAAGAAGTTGCGCGTGACCGACATGAGCGGGATCATCGCGAGATCCTGGTAGACCGTGGCGATGCCCGCATCGAGCGCATCGCGCGGGCTGGAGAAGCTCACGGGCCTGCCCTCCACCAGGAACTCGCCCGAGGTGGGCTGGTGGACGCCGGCGAGCGTCTTGATCAGCGTCGACTTGCCGGCGCCGTTGTCGCCGAGCAGGCACATGACCTCGCCGCGATTGACGGTGAGCGACACGCCCGAGAGCGCGATCACGGAGCCGAAATGCTTGACGAGATCGCGGATCTCGATGAGGGGCACATTCGCGTCCATCAGCGCTCTCCCGTGACTTTCCGGCGGATGAAGTTGTTGAACAGCACCGCGAGCAGCAGCATGGCGCCCAGGAAGACCTGGAACCAGTCGGAATCGAAGCGCGTGTAGGTGAGGCCGATGGACACCATGCCGAAGATGATGGCGCCGAAGAACGCCCCGATGGCCGAGCCGTAGCCGCCGGTGAGCAGGCAGCCGCCGATCACCGCCGCGATGATGGCCTCGAACTCCTTCTGGAAGCCGCGCCGCGCGTCCGTCGAGCCGGCATCGAGCACCGTGAGAATGGCGACGAGCGCCGCAGACGCGGCGGTGAGCATGAACAGCGCGGTCTTGACCCGGTCCACCGGCACGCCGGAATTGCGCGCCGCGTTGGAATCGCCGCCCGCGGCGAAGATCCAGTTGCCGGCGCGGGTGCGCAGGAGGATCCACGTCGCCAGAAGGGCGAAGCCGATGAACCAGAGGATCGACACGGGCACGCCCGTCACCGTCGGCGTGCCGTTCGGAAATTTCGCCACGAGGTCGTCGGCGGCAAGCCACGAGAAGAAGCCCTCGAGGGCATTGCCGGAGAAGATCTCGCGGATGAAACCCTCGTCGGCCTGCCCGGCGATGCCGCGCATCTGGGTCGAGCCGCCGGTGGCCCATTTCAGCCCCACGAGCGACAGGCCGCGCAGGATGAACAGGAAGGCCAGCGTGACGATGAAGGAGGGCAGCCGCGTGCGGATGACGATCTGGCCGTTGATGCCGCCGAGCACGGCAGCCACGACGAACGTGGCCGCGATGGCGGCGAGCAGGGGCCAGCCGCTGAGCGTCACGAAGGCGCCGAAGACGAGGCCGGTGAAGGCCACCATGGACCCGATGGAGAGATCGAACTCGCCGCCGATCATCAGCAGGGCCGCGGCAATCGCCAGTATGCCGAGCTGCGAGGCGGGCGAGAGGATGTTCATGATGCCGGCCAGCGTGAACATCGACGGGTCGGCGGTGGACGCGAAGAAGATCGCCACCAGGACGAGGCCGGCCAGCGCCCCGAGCTCGGGGCGCCGCATGATCCTGGTCACGAGAGAGACGTCCCGCAGGCGCTCGTCCTGGATCTTTCCGACGGCGGGAGACGGAGACAGGCCGGCGGTCGGCTGGGTGGTGTTCGCCATGGGCGCCTCCCGGAACGAATGCATGAAAGACAAGGAGCCCGCGGTCACTGCGACCGCGGGCTCCGGAAGAGGCTTAGCGAATGCCTTTGGCGGACAGCTCGACCACCTGGTTGGCCTTGTCTTTGGTGATCAGGTTCGGGCCAGAGGCCACGTCGCCGCCCGGCATGAGGCCGTACTTGGCATGGTTCGCCAGGAACACCACCGGCAGATAGCCCTGGAGGTATTGCTGCTGGTCGATGGCGAACGCCGCATCGCCGGCGGCCACCGACTTCAGGAAGCCCGGGGACATGTCGAAGGTGGCAACCCGAATGGCGCCGGTCTTGCCCGCTTCCTTCACGGCCGCAACCGTGGGCTCGCCCGCCGTGGCGGCGCCCAGCGCCAGGATCGTGTCGACGGAGCTGTCGGACGCGATGGCCGCCTTCACCTTGGCGCGCACGTCCGCCGGGTCGTTCGTGACCGGCAGCACCGTCACCTTGCCGCCGAAGCCCTCCGTGAAGCCCTTGCAGCGCAGGTCGAGCGAGACGTTGCCGACCTCCTGGTTCACGCACAGGCCGACCTTGCCGCCCATCTCTTTCAACTTCGCGCCGGCAATGCGCCCGGCCTCGACCTCGTCCTGGCCCACATGGAGCTGCGCGCCGAGCTTCTTCGACACGTCGGAGCCCGAGTTCATGGAGATCACCGGAATGCCGGCAGCCACCGCCTTCTGGATCGACGGCCCGAGCGCCGAAGCGTCCGGGATCGACACGACGAGGCCCGCGGGCTTCTGGTTCACGGCCGCGTCGATGAGCTGGCTCATGGCGACCATGTCGAAGGTCTCGGGCGCCCGGTAGTCGACCTGCACCTTCATGTCTTCGCCGGCCGCCGCCACCCCGTTCTTCACCACCGACCAGAACGGATCGTTGGCCTGGCCGTGGCTGACCACGATGATGCGGGAATTCTGCTGCGCGGCGGCTGGAGCGACCGCCGCGAGGGTCAGAGCGGCAGCTGTGGCAAGGCCTGTGACAAGTGATTTCATGTGCTTCCTCCCAACTGGTATCTCATGCGCTCCAACTGCCAAGAATTTGGCGTGCCGAGCGCCGCGGCTTTCATGGCCGCTGGTATGAGCTGTCAGAGAAATGCCTGAGATTCGCGTAAGAATCGGGCCTTCCTTGACGTTTCCCCTGGCAGTTCGGTCATCCCTTGTGCGGAACGCCAGAACCTTTTTCTTTATATATTGGAATTTTTATTCCATTTTTGTAGGATCGGGTCAAGCCCGCGATCCGGGCTTGGGGTCGAGGGCATGGAGCCAGGGGACAGCATGAACGGCGCAGCCGCGGACGTGAGCGAAGCCCCCGGCGACTACGAGGGGCTCAAGGCGCTCCTGCTCAGCCGTCGCGATGCCCTGCCCAAGCGCCTGAAGCAGCTTGCCGCCTTCGCGCTCGAACACCCGGAGGACGTGGCCTTCGGCACGGTGGCGGGCATCGCCGAACACGCCGGCGTGCAGCCCTCCACCCTGGTGCGCTTTGCCAAGAGCCTGGGCTATGACGGCTTTTCCCACCTGCAGCAGATCTTTCGCGATCGCCTGCGGGAGCGCTTTCCCGATTATCGCGAGCGGCTGAAGGGGCTGCGCGAGGCAGAAGGCCACCATGTCCATGCCGCGTCCCTGCTCGAGGGCTTCACTCATGCGGCCACCGTGTCGCTGGAGCGGATGGGCGATTCCGTGCGCCTGGAGGAATTGTCCCGCGCCATCGAGACGCTCGCCAAGGCCGACACGATCTATCTGCTGGGCGCCCGCCGGGTGTTCCCCGTCATCGCCTATTGCGCTTATGCCTTCGGCAAGCTCGGGGTCCGGGCCATTCTCATCGACCATGTGGGCCAGCTCGGCCCGGAGCAGCTCGCCATCGCCACGAAGCGCGACGCGGTGCTCGCCATCAGCTTCACCCCCTATGCGCCCGTGACCGCCGACCTTGCGGCCGCGGCTGCGCAGCGCGACGTGCCGGTTGTCGCCATCACGGATTCGGCCTTCAGCCCGCTGGTGACGAGCGCCGACGTGTGGCTCGAAGTGGCCGAGGCCGATTTCGGCGCGTTCCGGTCGCTCTCCGCATCATTCGCGCTGGCGATGGCCTTGGCGGTCGGCACGGCGGAAAAGCGGGCGGAGGGATAAGGGCAGGCGTCATCCCGGACGGCGAAAGCCGATCCGGGATCGTGTGCAGGATTGGGCGCGCACTTCCTCTCCCTCAGGGAGAGGTGAACCAGCCCCATACTCGTTCGACGATCCCGGATCGTCGCGGCGCTTCGTCCGGGATGACCCGTGTCAGAGCCGAACCGGCTTTCCTTCTTTCGCCGACTCAGTCGCCGCATCGGCGAGGCGCTGGGCCATGAGGCCGTCCTGGCCGGTGGGGTTGCACGGCTTGCCGTCGCGGATGGCGTTCAGGAACGTGGTGAGCTCGTCGCGATAGGCGTCCGCGTAGCGTTCCAGGAAGAAGTCCTGCACCGGGTCGGCGGTGACACCCGAGGCGTTGGCCACCTCCACGGTCGTGCGGTGGATGTTGCCGGCGCGGATCATGCCCTTCGAGCCATGGACCTCGATGCGCTGGTCGTAGCCATAAGTTGCGCGGCGGGAATTGGAGATCTGCACGATCCGGCCCTTGGCGGTCTTCAGCATCACGGCGGCGGTGTCCACGTCGCCCGCCTGGCCGATGGCCGGGTCGACCAGGGACGAGCCCACCGCATGCACCTCCACCGGCTCGTCGCCGAGAAGCAGGAAGCGGGCCATGTCGAGATCATGGATCATCATGTCCCGGAACAGGCCGCCCGAGGTGGCGATGTAGCTCACCGGCGGGGGGCCGGGATCGCGGGAGAGAATGGTGACGAGTTCCACCTCGCCCACCTCGCCGTCGGCGAGGCGACGGCGGAGGGACGCGAAGTTCGGGTCGAAGCGGCGGTTGAAGCCGATCATCAGCGGCGTGCCGGCTTTTTCGACCGTGGCGAGGCAGGCCTCGATGCGGGCGCTCGAGAGATCGACCGGTTTCTCGCAGAACACCGCCTTGCCGGCCCGCGCCCCGCGCTCGATCAGGTCGGCGTGGGTGGTGGTCGGCGTGCAGATGAGGATAGCGTCCACGTCGGGGCGCTCGACGATCTCGTCCAAGGCGGCAATTTCCGCGCCGGTGGCCGCCGCCAGTTCCTGCGCCGAGGGGGCGTGCGGATCGGCGACCGCCACGAGGCGGGCATCGGGATGGCTGGCGGCGTTGCGCCCGTGAATGCGGCCGATTCGGCCCGCGCCCAGAACGGCGATCCTGATCATGTTTCCCCTCAGATCCTTTGCCGGCTACGGCAACATTTGGAATTGATATTCCAGCATAAGCTGCTAATAGAATAAACGTTCTATAACTGCAAGGGCCGAACGCAGCCCACACGGTTCGCCGAACCGGCAGCGGGAGGAATAGCATGAAGCCAGCCCTCGATGTCATCACCATCGGCCGCTCCTCGGTCGATCTCTACGGCCAGCAGGTGGGCGGGCGTCTCGAGGACATGGCCTCCTTCTCCAAGGCGGTCGGCGGCTGCCCTGCGAATATCGCCATCGGCACGGCGCGCCTGGGGCTGAAATCGGGTCTCGTCACCCGCGTCGGCGACGAGGCGATGGGCCGCTTCATCCGCGAGCAGATGGAGCGCGAGGGCGTCTCGACGCAAGGCATCGTCACGGACAAGCAACGCCTGACCGCTCTCGTCATCCTCGGCGTGCGCGACGAGGACTCATTCCCGCTGATCTTCTACCGCGACAACTGCGCCGACATGGCGCTGACGGAAGATGACATCGACGAGAGCTTCATCGCCTCCGCCGCAGCAGTCGTCGTCACAGGCACGCACTTTTCACGGGAAACAACTGCTGCTGCGCAGAAGAAGGTAATTCGCATCGCGAAGGCCAACGGCCGCAAGGTGGTGTTCGACGTGGATTACCGCCCCAACCTCTGGGGATTGCTCGGCCATGGCGCGGGTGAGTCGCGCTATGTGCGCTCGGATGCCGTGACGGAGCACTTGAAGCCGATTCTGGCCGATTGCGATCTGATCGTTGGCACGGAAGAAGAACTTCATATCGCGGGCGGTTCGGAGAATACACTGGAAGCCATCCGCGCCATCCGCGCGGTCTCGAAGGCCACCATCGTGTGCAAGCGCGGACCGATGGGCTGCGTGGTGTTTCCCGATGCCATTCCGGCTTCGCTTGATGACGGCGTGAAGGGTCCGGGCTTCCCGGTCGAGGTCTACAACGTGCTCGGCGCCGGTGACGCCTTCCTGTCCGGCTTTCTGCGCGGATGGCTGCGCAATGAGCCGCTCGAGACCTGCTGCGCCTACGCCAATGCAAGCGGCGCCTTCGCGGTCTCGCGCCTGCTCTGCTCGCCCGAGATCCCGACCTTCCCGGAGCTGCAGCATTTCCTGAAAACCGGCAGCCGGCACAAGGCCCTGCGCTTCGACGAGAACATCAATCACATTCACTGGGCGACGACGCGTCGGCCGCAATCCGAAACCCTCATGGCGCTCGCCATCGACCATCGCATGCAGCTGGAGGCGATGGCGCAGGAGATCGGCGCGCCGGTGGAGCGCATCCCCGACTTCAAGGTGCTCGCCGTGGAGGCTGCAGCGCGGGTGGCGGACGGCCGCCCTGGCTTCGGCATGCTGATCGACGGCACCTATGGCCGCGAGGCCCTGTTCCGCGCCGCCGATCATCCGTTCTGGATCAGCCGCCCGGTGGAGCAGCCGGGCTCGCGTCCGCTCGATTTCGAGGGCGGCGGCTCGCTCGGCGCGAAGCTCGTCGAATGGCCGGTGGGGCACACCATTAAGTGCCTGTGCTTCTATCATCCCGACGATCCGCCGGACCTGAAGGAGCGTCAGGAGCGCGACCTGCTGCGCCTCCATGACGCCGCACGCCGCATCGGTCGAGAGCTCCTGGTCGAGATCATCGCCGGCAAGCATGGGGCGCTGCAAACAGACACCGTCGCGGGCATCCTCCAGCGCCTCTACGATCTCGGCATCAAGCCCGATTGGTGGAAGCTCGAGCCGCAGCGCGACGAGGCCGCCTGGCATGCTATCGGCAAAGTGATCACGTCGAACGATCCCTATTGCCGTGGCATCGTGCTGCTCGGCCTCGAAGCGCCGGAGAACGAGCTGGAGGCGGCCTTCGCGGCTGCCGCCAGGGAGCCGCAGGTGAAGGGTTTCGCGGTCGGCCGCACGATCTTCAACGACGCCGCACGGCGCTGGCTGAAGGGCGAGATCTCGGACGAGGCCGCCATCAGCGACATGGCCTCCCGCTTTCAGCGTCTCGTCGATGCCTGGCAGCGGGCATCCAGTCGCGCAAAGGCGGCGTGAGTTCAACAGAGATGTTATCCTGAAAGCCAACTTGAGAAGGCTGCGCCCCTCCTCCAAGGCCGGCGCTATTCGAGAGGAAGACCCATGAGCACGATCCGCCTGACCATGGCGCAAGCCGTCGCCCGGTTCCTGACGGCGCAGAAGACGGAGATCGACGGACAGGCGGTGCCGCTCTTCGGCGGCGTCTGGGCGATCTTCGGCCACGGCAACGTGGCCGGCATGGGCGAGGCGCTGCACGGGGTTCGTGACACGCTTCCCACCTTCCGCGCGCATAACGAACAGGGCATGGCCCATGCGGCCATCGCCTTCGCCAAGGCCTCGCGTCGGCGGCGCATGATGGCTTGCACCACCTCCATCGGCCCGGGCGCTACCAACATGGTGACGGCCGCCGCCGTCGCCCATGTGAACCGCCTGCCGGTCCTGCTTCTTCCCGGCGATGTGTTTGCCAACCGCAGGCCCGATCCGGTGCTGCAGCAGATCGAGAATTTCTCCGACGGCACGGTCTCGGCCAATGACTGCTTCAAGCCCGTCTCGCGCTATTTCGACCGCATCATGCGCCCGGAGCAGATCATTCCCGCGCTCCAGCGCGCCATGGCTGTGCTCACGGACCCGGCCGATTGCGGCCCGGTGACCCTGGCGCTGTGCCAGGACACGCAGGCCGAGGCCTACGATTATCCGGAGAGCTTCTTCGCGGAAAAGATTTGGGTGCCGCGCCGCATCCGCCCCGACGACGCTGAGCTGGCGCAGGCCGCCGACCTCATTCGCCATGCGAAGAAGCCGTTCATCGTGGCAGGCGGCGGCGTGCTCTATTCCGGCGCGGAACAGGCGCTGGCAGATTTCGCCGAGAAGCACGGCCTCTCGGTCGGCGAGACCCAGGCCGGCAAGTCGAGCTTGGCCCATGACCATCCGGCCAATCTCGGCGCGGTGGGCGTCACCGGCACGGGCGCGGCCAATGCGCTGGCCGAAGATGCCGATGTGGTAATCGCCGTAGGCACCCGCCTGCAGGATTTCACCACCGGCTCCTGGGCCCTGTTTAAGAACCCGGATCGGCGCATCATTGGCCTCAACGTGCAGCCTTTCGACGCGACGAAGCACAATGCTCTGCCGCTCGTCGCCGACGCCCGTGTCGGTCTCGAGGAGCTGAGCCGGGCGCTCGGCCCCTGGAAGGCTCCGGAAGCCTGGACCGGGAAAGCGCGGGAAGAGAAGACCCGCTGGTTCGACACCGCCGCGCGCTTCACGGATCCGACCAATGCGGAGCTGCCCTCCGACGCACAGGTGATCGGCGCCGTGCAGCGCAATTCGCAGCCGACCGACGTGGTGGTGTGCGCGGCCGGCGGCCTGCCGGGCGAGATGCACAAGCATTGGAAGGCTCTGCAACCGCTCGGCTACCATCTGGAATACGGCTATTCCTGCATGGGCTACGAAATCGCCGGCGGCCTCGGCGTGAAGATGGCGGATCCCACCCGCGAGGTCATCGTGATGGTGGGCGACGGCTCCTATCTCATGATGAATTCCGAACTCGCCACATCCGTGATGCTGGGGCAGAAGCTTACTGTCGTGCTCCTCGACAACCGTGGCTATGGCTGCATCAATCGCCTTCAGCGCGCCACCGGGGGCGAGAGCTTCAACAACCTGCTTCAGCACACCAACCACGTCACCCTTCCCGAGATCGACTTCGCCGCGCACGCGGCAAGCCTCGGTGCGCAGGCCGTGAAGGTGAAGGGCATCGGCGAACTGGAGGACGCGCTGAAGAAGGCGCGCAGCGCCGAGCGCAGCACCGTGATCGTCATCGACACCGATCCCCTCGCCTCCACGGACGAAGGCGGCCATTGGTGGGATGTGGCGGTGCCGGAGGTTTCCGTGCGCCAACAGGTGAAAGCCGCCCGCAAGGATTACGAAGCAGCCCTCGCCGCGCAGCGGGTGGGCGACTGACATAACAGAAGGATAACAACATGACGATCCGCATCGGGGCGAACCCCATCGGCTGGTCCAACGACGACATGCTGGAACTCGGCGGCGAGACGCCGCTGGAGGTGTGCCTGGCCGAGGCCAAGGAAGCAGGCTTCGAGGGCATGGAGCTCGGCAACAAATTCCCGCGCGAACCTGAGGCCCTGAAGAAGGCGCTCGCGCCCTTCGACATGGCCTGCGTGTCGGGCTGGTACTCCGCCGAGCTTCTCACGCGCGACGCCGATGCGGAAATGAAGGCGCTGCGCCCGCATCTCGATCTTCTGAAAGCCATGGGCTCGAACGTGCTCGTCTTCGCCGAGACGTCGAATGCGATCCATGGCGACCGTTCCAAGCCCCTCTCGCAGCGCCCGGTGATGAAGGATGGCGACTGGACCGAGTTCGGCCGCCGCATTACGCAGGTGGCCGAGCGCACCCTGCAGGAAGGCGTGCGCGTGGTCTATCACCACCACATGGGCACCATCGTCGAGTCGGAAGCCGACATCGACGCCTTCATGCGCTCGACCGGCGAAGCCGTTCATCTCCTCCTCGACACGGGCCACGCGACCTGGGGCGGTGCGGATCCCGCGGCGCTTGCCCGCCGCTACCGTAATCGCATCAGCCACGTGCACACGAAGGATGTGCGGAAAAGCGTGATGGAGAAGTCGCGCGCGGAAGGCTGGAGCTTCCTCGATTCCGTCATCGAAGGCGTCTACACCGTGCCGGGTGACGGGATGGTGGATTTCGTCTCCGTGTTCAAGGAACTGCCGGGCTATAGCGGCTGGGTGGTGATCGAGGCGGAGCAGGATCCCAAGAAGGCGCATCCGCTCACCTATGCCAAGATGGGCTATGCCAATCTCACCCGGTACCTCAAGGAAGCCGGCCTTCGGTAAGGAGTGCTCACGATGTCCAAGCTTCTCGTCAAGCCGTCGACGCCCGGTGCCAATGGGCGCATCCACGCCATCACGCCGGAATCGGCGGGCTGGACCTATGTGGGCTTCGAGGTCTACCAGCTCAAAAGCGGTCAGAACCTGAATCAGGCGACGGGGGATCGGGAAGTTTGCATCGTCATGCTGTCGGGACGCGCGCATGTTGGCGCAGCCGGACAGGACTTCGGCACCATCGGCGGGCGCAGCTCGCCGTTCGAGCCGGATCCATGGTCCCTCTATGCCCCGGCCTGCTCAGAGTGGTCGCTAACAGCAGAGACAGACTGCGAGGTGGCCATCTGCACCGCGCCCGCCGAAGGCAAGCTGCCGGCGCGCGTGATCGGCCCGGATCAGGTCGGCCAGGAGACGCGGGGCAAAGGCACCAACACGCGCCACGTGCGCAACATCCTGCCGGAGACTGAAGCAGCGGAGAGCCTGCTGGTGGTCGAGGTCATCACGCCCTCCGGTCACTGGTCGAGCTATCCGCCCCATAAGCACGACCGGGACATGCTGCCCCATGAGTCGCTGCTGGAGGAGACCTATTACCACCGCCTGAACCCGCCCACGGGCTTTGCCCTGCAGCGGGTCTACACGGACGACCGCTCCCTCGACGAGACGCTGGCGGCCGCCAACGGCGACGTGGTGCTGGTGCCGAAGGGCTATCACCCGGTCGGCGCACCGCACGGCTACGAGCTTTATTATCTCAACGTGATGGCCGGCCCGAAACGGGTTTGGAAGTTCCACAACGACCCGGACCACGAGTGGATGCTGAAGCAAGCCTGAGGTCTTCTGTCGCTTGATCTGCCCGGACCTTTCGGGCATGAGGCGAACATCGTTTCCCTAAAGAGGCCTCATGACCTGGTCCGATCTCGCCTCGCGCGCCCTCAAGACCGTAATCGCACTCGTCAGCGCGATTGTGATGGACTATGCGTTCCTGAACGGGCGCATGACGCGCCAGGCCGTTGCGGGCATCGAGCGCATGGCCGCAGATGCGCCGGTCCTCGTCGACCGTCTCGTGACGAGCGCGCTCAACATCAAGTGGGACCGCTGAGGAGAGGCGGGCAACACCGCCTCTCCTGCCTGCATTGTGCAGGCTTGGCGCCGCATCTGAGGGCCTCAGGCATTAGCCATCAAGTGCTGCTCGATCTCATAGACCGGATGCTTGGTGAGTTCCTTGTTCACCTCGACCAGGATCCGCTGCTTCACCGCATCCGAGAAGCAATGGCGCAGTTCGGCCAAGGTGCGCGGGGGCGCCGCCACGATGATGTGCTTCACGCCTCCGCTTGAGCAGGCCGTGTTGACCGCGTCCGCAACCTCTCCGGCAAACTTCCGCTCTGCGAGGTCATGCCAGTCGGTCTGCTCGATGGCGCTGCGACGGCCTGCCGATCCAGCCTGTCCCTGCTTGTCCGTGCCCTGATGGCGGGTTGCCAGATAATCCGGAGCTTCGAGAACGCGCTCCACCTGGAGATTCGGATATAGATCGTCCCCCTTGTTCTTCATGAAGAGGGCTTTCCGACCATCGCTGACGAGAACCAGTCCGTCGTGAGGAAGCTTGAGGTCTTTGTTCATGGTCGTGCTCCTTGTTACGGGAGCCATTCTTCCGCAGGCGCGCCGACCGTACTTTGATCCAGATCATACTGTCGCGCTTTCGCGCACTCAGCGTGCACCGACGACTTCCAGGGCCATGCCGGCCATCATCGGCACGGCCTCGCCCATGCGGCGGGCGCGCTCCGGGTTGGAGGCGTTGCCGTCTAGGGAGCGCTTGTAGACACCCTGGAGAATGGCCGCGAGGCGGAAGAAGCTGAAGGCGAGATAGAAAGGCCAGTTGCCGACCATCTCGAACCCAGTTCGCCGGCAATAGAGCTCGACATACTCCGCCTCTGTGGGGATGCCATGGGCCTTCCGCTCGATTCCGCCCAAGCCACGGAACGCCCCCTCGGAGGGCAGCCGCCACTGCATGCACTGATAGGCGAGATCGGCCAGGGGGTGGCCCAGGGTGGACAGTTCCCAATCCAGCACCGCCAGGATGCGCGTTCCGGTCGGCTCGAAGATCATGTTGTCGAGCCGGTAGTCGCCATGTACGAGGCTCACCCGCCCGTCATCCTCTGGCGTATGGCGTTCCAGCCATGTGATGAGTTCGTCCATCTCGGGGATCGGATGGATCTCCGACGCGCGATACTGGCCCGTCCAGCGGGCGATCTGGCGCTCGAAATAGCTGCCCGGCTTGCCGTAATCGGCAAGGCCGACCGCCGCGGGATCGACCTTGTGCAAAGCGGCAAGCGCCGCGTTCATGGAATCGTAGATCGCGCTGCGCTCTTCAAGGCTGAGATCGGGCAGCCTGCCGTCCCAGAAGATGCGCCCCTCCACATAATCCATGACGTAGAACATGGAGCCGATGATCGTCTCGTCCTCGCACAGATGCAGGACGCGCGGAACGGGCACGTCCGTCTTCGCCAGGGCTGCCATGATCCGGTATTCGCGGTCGACTGCATGGGCCGATTTCAGCAGCGTTCCGGGCGGCTTGCGCCGCAGCACGAAGCGGCCTTGCGTCGACGTGATCAGGAAGGTTGGATTCGATTGGCCTCCGGAAAACTTTTCCGCGCCAACGAGGCGGCCAAAGCCCGGAACGTGCGCGGTGAGATAGGGGCCAAGGCGCTCCGTATCGAGATGGGCTGCTGCCTGCGCTGTCATGAGGCTTACCCGAGCACCGCGAGGGTGATCCATTCGGCCGCAAGCGCCGGCTTCTCCGCGCCCTCGATCTCGACAGTCACCTGATAGCGCAGCATGGCCTGCGTGGCGGAGCGCATAGAGACCTCGGACAAGGTGAACCGTCCTCTCACCCGTGCGCCCACCGGCACCGGCGAGAGAAAACGGACACGCTCCAAACCGTAGTTAATGCCCATGGTCCGGCTCCTGATCGTCGGCAACGCCTCCTGCCCCATAGTGGACAGGAGCGACAGAGTGAGAAAGCCATGCGCGATGGTGCCGCCGAAGGGCGTCTCCGCGAGGGCGCGCTCTGGCTCCACGTGGATGAACTGCAGGTCTTCCGTCACCGCCGCGAAGCGGTCGATCCGGTCCTGATCGATCACTTTCCAGGACGAGACCCCGACCTCCTGTCCGACCCGCTTCTTCAGGTCGTCGATGGAGGCCGACAGGGGCGCATGCAGGTTCATAAAGCCGCCTCGCCGAACATCTTGTGCCCGGTCTCCACCCCGATGCCGCCGTCGAGCGGGATGATGGCTCCCGTCGTATAGGCGCCTCCGCGACCGCAGAGGAACAGGAGCGCGCCTGCGATATCGTCCGGCCGGCCGATGCGGCCAAAGGGGATGCTGGCGGCGACCAGCGCGCGCTTGTGCTCATCGCCTGTGGCAAAGGCTGTCATACGGCTCTGGAAAGGTCCCGGCGCGAAGGCATTCACCGTGATCCGACGAGCGGCGAACTCCTTCGCCAGGATTCGGGTGAGGTGGTGCACGGCGGCCTTGGACGCCGCATAGGAATAGGCATTGTCGCCGATGGGCGCTGCGCCCATGACGGAGCCGAGATTGACGACGCGGGCGGGATCGTCGTCGCTGGCCGCGACCTCAAGCAAAGGCAGCAGCTGCTGGGTCAGCGTGAAGAGGCCCGCGACATTGACCGAGAACACCCCGTCCCAGGCTTTGTGCGGAAAAGTCTCCAGCGGCTCGCCCCATGTCTTGCCGGCATTGTTGACCAAGATGTGAAGGCGCGCCGTGCGTTCCTTCACCTCGGAAGCCAGCGCCATCACGCCGGCCTCCGTCCCCACATCGCCAGCGAAGCCTTCCGCCGTGCCGCCGGCATCGAGCGCATTGAGCTCCCGCGCCACGGCCTCGCAGGCTTCACCCTTGCGCGAGGCGATCAACACCCGCGCGCCGGCCCGCACGAGAGCCTCGGCGATCATGCGGCCGATGCCCGTAGCGCCCCCGGTCACGAGCGCCGTCTTGCCCGCGACCGAGAACAACGAGTTCAGGTAGGCTTCCGTCATCGGCCGCTCACGCGGCCGTGGGAAGGACATAGTCCTTCAGGATCTTGCGCAGCTCCAGCTTGGAGATCTTGCCTGTTGCCGTCAGCGGAATGCTCTCGACGAAAAGTACGTCGTCCGGCACCTGCCAGCTCGCGACCTTGGTGGTGAGATAGGCCAGGATATCCTCCTTGGCGGGCTTCGCATCGGGCTTCGGCACCACCACGAGGAGAGGCCGCTCGCCCCAGCGCGGATGCGGCATGGCGAGCACGGCGCAATTGGCGACACCCGGCGCACCCAGGGCCGCGTTCTCCAGATCGATGGAGGAGATCCATTCGCCGCCGGACTTCACCAGATCCTTGGTGCGGTCCACGATCTGGAGGAACCCGTCCGGCGTGATCTTGGCGACGTCGCCCGTCTTGAACCAGCCTTCGGCATCGAGAGCCTGTGCCGTGGCAGCCTCGTTGTTGTAGTAGCCCGAGGCAACCGCAGGGCCGCGCACGCAAAGCTCGCCGAAGACCTCGCCGTCCTTCGGCAATTCCTTGCCGTTCTCGTCGACGATCTTCATGTCGACCGTGAAAAGGCGGCGGCCCTGGCGCACCTTGATCGCAACCTTCTCGTCGAGCGGCAGCTGCTCCATATCCGGTCCCAGCATGCCGAACGTGCCGATGGGGCTCATCTCGGTCATGCCCCAGCCGTGGCAGACGCTGATGCCGTAATCCCGCTCGAAGGCTTCGATCATCGGCTGCGGCGCTGCCGAGCCGCCGATGATCACATCGGTCAGGCCCTCGGGCTTGCGGCCTCTCTGCTTCATCTCGTGCAGAAGCCCGAGCCATACGGTGGGCACGCCCCAGCTGTTGTCGACCTTCTCGGCATCCATGAGGTTGAAGAGGCTCGCGCCATCGAGCTTCGCGCCGGGGAAGATCAGCGAGGTGCCGGAGATGGGCGCCGAATAGGGCAGCGCCCAGGCGTTGACGTGGAAGAGCGGCACAACGGGAAGGATCTTCTTGCCCATGCCGAAATAGCGCGAGGCGCCGATCACGGACGTCATGGCGTGGATCACCTGCGACCGGTGCGAGTAGAGCACGCCCTTGGGCTCGCCCGTGGTGCCGGAGGTGTAGCTCAAAGCCGCGGCGGTGTTCTCGTCGAGGTCCGGCCAGGTGATCGTGTCAGGCTGTCCCGTCAGCAGATCCTCGTAGCACAGGAGGCCGTCGAGCCCCTCCTGCGCCGGCATGGTCTCACGGCCGGTCATCGCCACGAAGGTGATGTTCTGGGGCAGCTTCGGCCGCAGGGCGGCGACGAGTGGCGCGAAGGTGATGTCGAAGAAGAACGCCGTGTCCTGCGCGTGATTGATGATATAGACGAGTTGCTCGGGGAACAGGCGCGGATTGACCGTGTGGCACACGGCTCCGATGCCTGAGATCGCGTAGTAGAGCTCGAAATGCCGGTAGCCGTTCCAGGCAAGCGTTGCGACGCGGTCGCCCGGTTTGACGCCGAGCGCGCGCAGGCCATGCGCCAGCCGGGCGATGCGCTTGTGGATGTCCTTGTAGGTGGTGCGGTGAATGCCGCCCTCGGTCGCCACCGAAACGATCTCGGTGTCGGCGTGCACCTCCGCGGCCAGATCGATGATCGCCGGGATCGACAGCTGTCGATCCATCATCATTCCCTTCAACATCGTTTCTTCCCTCCGGTTTTTGCTTATTGTCAGGAATTTATCGGTCGCTCGAAACTTGTCCAGCCTGCCGCAGGGGCGGCATCGAGGCCTGATCCAGAACCGCGATGGTGGCGAGCGCAACCGCCGTCTGCTTCTCGCGCCCATCCTTTTCGGTGAAGACATCCGCCGCCACGATGATCATGCGGCTGCCCGGCTTGACCACCCGGGAGCGGCAGATGAGCCGGTCCCCATCGGCCGGCGAGAACAGGTTGAGCTTGTATTCGGCCGTGAGGACGCCCTGCCTAGGCTTGAGAACGGTCGCGGCCGCAATGGTCGTGCCGTTGTCGATCAGGAAAGCCGTGACGCCGCCGTGAAACAGGCTGTGCTGCTGAAGCAGATCATCGCGGCGGGCCACGGAGATCGTCGCGGAGCCGGGCGCCAGTTCGTCGATCTGCGCCCCGACGAGACGCATGAATCCCTGCAGGGCCACCCGCTCCCGGATGCCGGCAGCGCGGGTATCGAATGGGATTGCATCCATGTGGATCGCCTGCCCGTCTGCGAAAGAAGCAGGGCCGGCTTCGGGGCTGGCCCTGCTCATCAAGGGTCTTATTGGCCGAGGCTCGCCGCCTCGACGCTTTCGACTTTGCCGTCCTTGACCACGCCGACGACGATGTTGGCATTCGTGCCGCCGCGCTCGTCCACGCTGGTGATGCGAGCCGGGTTCTTCTCCGGCGGCAGCTTGCCATAGGCTTCGCTTAGCTTGGCGTGGATCGCCTTCGGGTCGGAAACGGTGCCGGCGAGCTTCATGGCCTCAGCCACTGCGTTAAGGGTCGAGTAGTGGTAGGAGGCTTCCGTGCCGGGGTTGCGGTCGTACTGCTTCTTGAACTTCGCGATGAAGTTTTCCGTGCCGGGACGCTTGTCGTAGATCAGCGGCAGAACGCCGACGGCGCCCTCCAGCATATCCATGCCGCCGATGACGGCGGCCATCTCGTCGAGCTTGGCTTGATCCATCACGGCGAAACCGCCCTTGAAGCCGAGCTCCCGGGCCTGCTTGGCGACCAGCGCCGTCGGCTCGGAAGCGCCACCGATGAACAGCACGTCGGGGTTGGCGGCCAGCACACGGCTCACGCCGCTGTAGAAGTCCGTATCCTTGTTGTAGGACATCGGGTTCTCAGCCACGATCTGGCCTCCGGCCTTGGTCCAGGCGGGACCGAAGAGCTGCGCCCAAGCCTTGGCGTAGTCATGGTCACCGCCGGCCATGGCGAGCTTCTTGCCGAAGTTCTTCATCTGCACATTGATGAAGGGCTGCACGTAGCCCGCGAAGGACGGCGGAATGCGCAGGGTGAGCTTGTTGCCGCGCTCCGTCATGTTCGGCACGCTGGTGTAGGCGCCGAGAATGAAGTTGTCCTGCTCGTTGAAAGCCTGGATCGCGAAGGCACCGCCGGAATGCGGCGTGAAGATCATGGGCGTGTTGTTCTGCGCCTTGAGGCGCTTGGCGTTCACGGCCGCCTCGCTCGGCGAGTACTTGTCGTCGAGCGCCACGATGTTGAACTTGTATTTCTTGCCGCCGACATCGAAGCCGCCGGCATCGTTGATCTCCTTCGCGGCCATCTCGAGGCCGACCAGGGTGTTCTTGCCATAGAGCGCGGCGCCGCCGCTGAGCGGGCCGGTATAGCCGATATTGACGGTCTCCTGAGCCGATGCGACGGACGCGAAGCCGGCCGCGAGCGTCACTGCGCCTGCGGTGTGAACCAGGTGTTTCCAAAGAGCCATTTGTTTTCCTCTCCTCTTGTTCTTTCTTCATGGGGCGGGAGTTCGACCGTGATCGGCTCCCGTCTCTCTCTTGGCGAGCCTTTGGGGCTCGCAGGCTTCCACAACCGGCGCCGGGTCAGGCGCCGATATAGGCTTTTCGAACACGCTCGTCGTTGAGCAGGGTGTCCCGGTCGCCCTCCATGACGATCCGGCCGCTCTCGATGACATAGGCGCGGTGGGCGATCTGCAGAGCCGCATAGGCGTTCTGCTCGGCGAGCAGCACCGTGGTGCCCTTGTCGTTGATCGCCTTGATGACGCCGAGCACCTGCTTGACCACGAGCGGCGCAAGACCGAGCGACGGCTCGTCCAACAGCAGAACCTGCGGCCGCCCCATCAGGGCGCGGCCGATGGCCACCATCTGCTGCTGGCCGCCGCTCAAGGAGCCGGCCATGTCATGGCGCTTCTCGTACAGAATCGGGAACATCTCGAAGACCTGATCGAGGATCTTCTCGGATTCCTTCTTGTCCTGGCGATGCACATAGGCGCCGAGAAGCAGGTTCTTGCGCACGGACATCTCGGGGAAGAGCTTGCGCCCCTCCGGGCAATGCACAACGCCGGACTGGACGATCTGGGACGGCTTGCGGCCGGCGATGTTCTGATCCTTGAACCAGATGTTGCCACGGCTGAGCTTGCGCAATCCGCTGATGGCGAGGAACAGGGAGCTCTTGCCGGCGCCGTTGGCGCCGAGCATCACCACGAGTTCCCCTGGCTCAGCGTGGATCGAGATTCCGTCGAGTGCCCGGAAGCTGCCGTAATTGAGTTGCGCTCCCTCAAGCCGCAGCATAGTCCGCTCCCAGATAGGCTTCGATCACGCGCTGGTCGGACCGGATCTGCGCGGGTGTTCCCTCGGCAATCATCTCGCCATGGTCGAGCACCACGATCTTGTCGGCAAGGCTCATGATCATATCCATCTTGTGCTCGATCAGGCACACGGTCAGCCCCTTGCGGATCATCTTCCTGATGAGTTCGGCGAGCCCCAGGGTCTCCTCGGGATTGACGCCGCCGGCCGGCTCATCGAGCAGCACGATCTTCGGATCGGTGGCGAGCGCCAGGGCGAAGGCGACGCGCTTGCGCTCTTCCTGCGAGATGTCCGCCGCCAGATGGTGCGCCACGGAGGAGAGCCCGACGAAATCAAGCACCTCTTCGGCCTTGGCCCGGCAGCGATGCTCGTCTTCCCGTAAGCGGCTCGTGTTGAGCACCACGTCCCAGAAAGTCGATGTGGTGCGCAAGCGGTGCCCGACGATGAGGTTGTCGAGCACCGTCGCCTTGTCGAACAGGGTGGTCGACTGGAAGGTGCGAGCGACGCCGAGCTTCGCGACCTGATCGGGCCGCAGGCCAGTCACGTCCTGCCCGTCGAAGATGATGCGACCGGATGTTGGCTTGTGATAGCCGCTCACCAGATTGAAGAAGGTGGTCTTGCCGGCGCCGTTCGGGCCGATGATCGCGTTGATGCGGCCCTTGTCGAAGGTGGTGGTCACATCGCGAACCGCCGTCAGGCCACCGAACCGCTTGGTCAGACCCTGGATCTCAAGCATTGGTGCCGACCTCCTGCTGCGGGCCCACCACGGAACGCTGGAGGCGCCGGTCCTGCACGGAGGCCGCAGCCCGACGTGCCTGCCTCTCGCGCCAGTAGCCGATCAGGCCCTGCGGAAAGAACATGACGAGGAGAATCAGGAGGGGACCGAACACGATCATCCGGAAATCCTGCAAGAACTGCAGGGACTGGGTGAGCCAGGTGAGCAGAATGGCCCCGAGCAGCGGCCCGAACAGGGTGCCGATGCCACCGACGAGGATGAAGGCGATCATGTCGAAGGTGTGGCTCTCCAGCGCCATGGCTGGACCGATGAAGCGCACGAAGCCGGCATAAAGCGCACCGGCCATGCCGGCGTAGAACGTGGAGAGCACGAAGGCGAGAACCTTGGTGCGCATCAGGTTGATGCCAAGCGTCTCGGCAAGATCCTCACCGTTGCGGATGGCGATGAAGGCGCGTCCGAGCAGCGAATTCACGATCCGGCTCATGAGCCAGAGGCTCACCACCAGGAAGAACAGCACGAGGTAGTACTGCGCCCAGGTGTTGTCGAAGCGGATCGGTCCGACGCCCGTGGGGGCCGGAATGTCGATGATGCCAACTGTTCCATGCGTCAAGGCATCCCACTTCTCGATGATGAGATAGATCATGAAGCCGACGCAGAGGGTGAAGATCGAGAAGAAGTGCCCTTTCAGCCGCAGCGAGAGCAGACCGGCGAAGAATCCGATGATGGCGCTCAAGGCTCCGGCGACCACGAAGGCGACCCAATAGGGCACGCCATAATCGACGGTGAGGATGCCAACCGTGTAGGCGCCAATGGCCATGAAGCCCGCATGGGCCAGGTTGAGCTGGCCCGTATAGCCCAGGATGAGGTTGAGGCCCACCGCGGCGATCGCCATGATGTAGGCGAGCGACATCACGTAGATGTAGTAGTCGTTCGCGGCGAGCATCGGGAAGACGATGGCCAACACCAGCAGGACGGCGAGAAGAGGCTTTTGCCAGGTCTTCGACATCATGCCCGGGCTCCGCTGGGAAAGAGGCCCTGGGGCCGGAATGACAGGATCAGGACGAGCAGCGCGAAGGCGATGATGTCCTTGTAGTTCGTGGAGACGTAGAAAGCCCCGAAACTTTCGGCGAACCCTATCACCAACCCACCCACGATGGCGCCCGGGATGCTGCCCATGCCGCCCAGGATGATGATCACGAAGGCTTTCATGATCACGAGGTGTCCCATGGACGGATAGATCAGGTTGATGGGCGCAAAGAGTGTCGCGGCCACAGCCGCGAGTGCGCCGGAGATCGCGAAGGTGATGACCGACACCTTCGTGGCATCGATGCCGACGAGAGAGGCTCCCTCACGGTTCTGCGCCATGGCGATGATCGTGGAGCCGGTGAGCGTGCGGGTCAGGAAGAGATGGAGCACGAACATCAGCCCGAACGCCGCCGCGATGATGATCAGGCGCTGCGCGGGGGCGACGAGATCAAAGAGGCGCACAATCTGCGGATAAGGCGGTGCGAGACGGTGGAACTCCGCACCCCAGATCGCCTGAATGCCCGCCTCCAGAAACAGGAGAAGGCCGATCGCCGCGATCATGTCATGCAGTGGCGGCGCGTTGCGCAGGCGATGGAAGATGAAGCGGTCCGACAGAACCGCGAGAAGGGCCACGACGAGCGCCGCTCCGGCCATGGCGACCCAGTAGTTCGCACCCAGCGAGCCGACGAGGTAAAAGGCCATGTAGGCGCCCACCATGTACAGGGCGCCGTGGGCGAAGTTAGGGATATGGAGGATCCCGTAGACGAGCGTCAGGCCGAGGGCCACAAGGGCATACACGCTCCCGAGCGTCAGCCCGTTCAGAACCTGCTGAAAAAAGATATTCAAGGAGCCGCGTCCTCCTCCTGGGCTCCGGGCTCCCGTGCTCGACCGCGATTTCCCGCCTGGCTGGGGCAGGAACGGAGGACCTGTGACTTGCGGCACCGGACCCTCAAACCGGACGAACCGGGCTCCTCGGATCGTTTCCTCTCGAATGAACGGTACGGTCCTTTTCAGGGTCGTATCGCCGGCAGAGCTTCATTGGCCCTGTCCTGTGTCTGGAAGGAGACTGACACGAGACCATGGCCTCGTCAACGGATCATGGAAGCAGAATTGCACCGATTTCCGGCAGTCCCGAATTCGGTCTCGACACCCTCTTAGAATAACCGGTACAGTCGGAGTGTTGCACGCGCGGCATCGCTCCGGTCACCAATTCGTGTTAGGAGCTCAACCACGGGCGGCCTTGAGCCTGCCCTCGGGCCAGGAGCCACGAAACTGCCATGACGCCGACCTCCAACGCTCTTCCGCGCCAGACCAAGCGGTACGAGCAGAAGCGACAGGCCATCCTCGATGGGGCCGTCCAGCTCTTCAACCAAAAGGGATTGAAGGGGACGACCTTGGCCGATGTGGCCCAGAGCGTCGGACTGATCACCAACAGCGTCACCTATTATTACCGCAAGAAGGAGGAACTGGCGACGGCCTGCCTCCTGCGCTCCATCGAAGCGCTGGATGCACTCATCGCCACCGCCCTGCAACGGAAGACGCCGGAGGAGCGCCTGCGGTCGATCCTGCAGCTCTATTGCGAGAGGCTCGCGGAAAGCGCCTCGGGAGATCGGCCGCCGCTCATGAGCTTCAGCGACATGCGGTCCCTGACCAGCCCGCACATGGAGCTGGTGTTCGACACCTACAACCAGTTGTTCCGACACCTGCGCAGCCTGTACGATCTCGAGGGCGCGCCGCCCTTAAGCCGCGCCGAGAAGAATGCGCGGGCCCACCTGCTGATCTCCGTCATGCACGGTGTCCGGCACTGGATCGACCATTACGAGCCTCAGGATTACCGGCGCGTTGCCGACAGAATCAGCGATATCCTGATCCACGGGCTCGCCACGCCGCAATCGGCATGGCACCCTACGGTGCTGCCGCAGATGACCTGGCCCTCGGCCGAGGAGGTTTCGCCCGAGGCCTTCCTGCGTTCGGCCACCATCCTGATCAACGAGCAGGGCTACCGCGGGGCTTCCGTGGAGAAGATCTCGGCCCGGCTGAACGTGACCAAGGGCTCGTTCTACCATCACAACGACAACAAGGACGATCTCGTGACGGCCTGCTTCGAGCGCACCTTCGCGGTGGTGCGGCAGGTCCAGCAGGCGGCGGAAGCGGATGGGGACACGGGCTGGGATCGTCTTTGCACCGCAACGAACGAGCTGATCCGCTACCAGATCTCCGATCAGGGCCCGCTGCTGCGCATCTCCGCCTTCAGCGCCCTGCCGGAAGGCCTGAGGGGCCAGACGAAGCGCACCATGGACCGGCTGGCCCAGCGCTTCGGCAGCTTCGTGGTGGACGGCATGGTGGACGGCTCGATCCGCCCGCTCGATCCTTTCGTGGCGGCCCACGTGGTCGACAGCGCCATCAATGCGGCGGCGGAGCTCGAGCGCTGGATTTCAGGCGTCACGCGGGAGACGGCGGCGGATATCTATGCCCGACCCCTGTTCGTCGGGGTGTTCTCGCCGGAGGCGGAAGCCGAGGCCCAGCCGGCCAGCACGGCGCGCAGCGCCGCGACTAGCGCGAGAGGCTGATCGATCGGCACATGGTGGTAGGCTTCGGGGATGTCGATCACCGGGGTGCCGGGCGGCAGAATGGTCCGCATGCGCGCGATGTCTGCCTCCTGCATCAGTGTCGAGCGGGCGCCCAGCAGAACCGCGAGCGGACATTTGGGAGCCGCCAGGGCCGGAGCCGGATCCTCCCATTCGTAGTCGCGCCACAGATATGGATCGAAACGCCATGTCCAGCCGGACCCTTCCGGCGTCTCGACCTGGGTCAGCGACGTCCGGGCAATGAAATCCCCGATGAACAGATTCTCGCACGGTTGCGCAGGCACGAGCCGGAAGCGCTGAAGGGCATCCTCGAGGGTCGAGTAGATCTTGTGGGGGCGCATCTCCCAGGCGGCCCCCTTCTCCTTGCGCTCCTTGCGACGCTCGGGGGAGAAGATCGGCGTATCGATGATGATCCCGCCGCCCAGGCGCTCCCCGTGCCGCGCGGCGGCCTCGATGATGGGAAAGCCCCCGAAGGAGTGGCCGATGAAAACGGGCTTGATCTCGCTGTCGAACAAGCCGGTGGCACCGGCAACCGTCATCGCCTCCTGGACGAAGATATCGAAGGAATAGCGCTCCCGTCGGTCCGACCCGCCCATGCCCGACCAGGAGAGGGCCGTGCAGCGATACGCGCTTGAGAAGAACGGCGCGATGAAGCTCCACCAATCGGCATGGGCCCCGTTGCCGTGCAGGAGCAGGAGACCGGGCCTGCCGCGCTCGCCCCAGGTGAGCGTTTCGATCCTGACGCCTGCCGCCTCGGTGAAGCCCCGCTCCGGCGCATGGGCGAGAGCCTGCCTGAACCAGTCCGGCGCGCTCGGGCGCGCGCCGGCCAGCGGTGCAAGCAGCGTCTGACGCCGCGGTTCGGGAGCCGTGTCGTTCATGTCAGGAGCGACCCTCGTTCAGAGATCGCGAAAGCCCTTGCCCTCGGCAACGAGGCGCTCGAGCAACGCAGCCGGCTTGAAGTCCGCTCCGTATTGCGCCTCATAGGCGCGCAGCCGGTCGAGCACTTTGCCCAAGCCTACCTGCTCGCCGTAGAACATCGGGCCGCCGCGATAGACTGGCCAGCCATAGCCGTTGATCCACACGATATCGATGTCGGAGGACCGGATGGCGATGCCCTCCTCCAGGATCTTCGCGCCCTCGTTGATCATCGTGTAGACGCAGCGCTCCAGGATTTCCTGATCGGAAATCTCCCGGCGCGTGATGCCCTTCCTGGCCGAGAGATCGAGGATGATCTGCTCCACCAGCTTCGACGGCTTGGCGTTGCGGTTCTCGTCGTAATCGTAGAAGCCCGCGCCAGTCTTCTGACCACGGCGATCCTGCTCGCACAGGATCTCGCGCGCGGTCTCGCCCTTCGAGGTCTCGCGCGACCAGCCGATGTCGAGGCCGGCAAGGTCCGCCATGGCGAAGGGGCCCATGGGGAAGCCGAACTCGTAGAGCACCCGGTCCACATCCCACGGCATCGCGCCTTCAAGAATCAGGCGGTTGGCCTCGCGCTGGCGCGGCTCGAGCATGCGGTTGCCGACGAAGCCGTGGCACACGCCCACCAGCACGGCGATCTTGCCGATCTGTCGGCCGAGCTGCATGGCGGTGGCGACCACCCGCTTGTCGGTCTTCTCGCCGCGCACCACCTCCAGCAGCCGCATGATGTTGGCCGGCGAGAAGAAGTGCATGCCGAGCACGTGTTCCGGCCGCTTCGTCATCGCGGCGATTTCGTTCACGTTGAGATAGGACGTGTTGCTGGCGAGAATCGCCCCGGGCTTGGCGATGGCATCGAGCTTGGAGAAGATCTCCTTCTTGATCGCCATGTTCTCGAACACGGCCTCGATGATGAGGTCGCAATCGGCGAGATCCTCCAGCTTGAGGCTGCCGGTGAGGAGCCCCATGCGGCGCTCCACGTCGTCCATGCTCATGCGGCCCTTCTTGGCCGTACTCTCATAGTTGCGGCGAATGACGCCGAGACCCCGCTCCAGGGCTTCAGGCTTGGCCTCGACGATGGTCACGGGCAGCCCCGCATTGGCGAAGTTCATCGAGATGCCGCCGCCCATGGTGCCGGCACCGATCACGCCGACCTTCTTCACCGGCAGGGTCGGCGTGTCGTCGGAGATATCCGGAATCTTCCAGACCTGGCGCTCGGCGAAGAACACGTGACGCTGGGCCGCCGATTGCTCGCCGCTCACCAGTTCCTGAAAGAGCTGGCGCTCCAGCTTGATGCCCTCGTCGAAGGGCCGATTCACGGCCGCCTCGATGCAGCGGATGTTGTATTCCGGCGCCTGGAAGCCCCGGAACTTGCGGGCATTCGCCTTGCGGAAAGCCTCGAAGATTTCGGGCTTGCCGCGGGCTGCCGCGATCTTGTCGTCGAGGTCGCGCACCCTCTTCAGGGGCCGATTTTCGGCAACCACTTTGCGCGCAAAGGCGATGGCGCTGGCGAGCAGGTCGCTCTCATCCACGAGTTCGTCGACGATGCCCATCTCCTTGGCGGCCTTCGCCGAGATCGGGCTGCCGGACGTGACCATCTCCATGGCACGCTCCGGGCCCACGAGACGCGGCAGGCGCTGCGTGCCACCGGCGCCTGGCAGCAATCCGAGCTTCACTTCCGGAAAGCCGCATTTCGCTGAAGGCACCGCCACGCGGTAATGGCAGGCGAGCGCCGTCTCCAGTCCGCCGCCGAGCGCCGTACCGTGGAGGGCGGCGACCACCGGCTTTGTAGAGGCTTCGATGAAGTCCACCACCTCGGGCAGCATCGGCTGCTTCGGCGGCTTGCCGAACTCGCTGATGTCGGCACCGGCGAAGAAGGTGCGGCCCTCGCAATGGAGCACCACGGCCTTGACGCTCGCATCCGCTCCGGCTTGCCGGATGCCTTCCACGATGCCTTCGCGCACCTGTGCGGAGAGCGCGTTTACGGGAGGCGAGTTGACGGCGAGCACGGCGATCTCGCCATCGCGTCTCAGTTCGACGACGGGATTGATGCGGGTTGCGGAACTCGTCTCGGCCGCGCTGCTCATGCTGCTCTCCTCCCCTGATTCGGTGCGTTTGTCTTGAAGACGTGTCTTAGTAGATCTCGAAGAGACCGGCAGCCCCCATGCCGCCGCCCACGCACATGGTGACGACGCCGTACTTCGCGCCGCGGCGCTTGCCCTCGATGAGGAGGTGCCCGGTCATGCGCGCGCCCGACATGCCATAGGGATGGCCGATGGAGATGGCGCCGCCGCTCACGTTGAGCTTCTCGTTGGGAATGCCGAGCCGGTCGCGGCAATAGAGCACCTGGCAGGCGAAGGCCTCGTTCAGTTCCCAGATGTCGATGTCGTCCACCGTCAGGCCATGCTGCTTGAGCAGTTTCGGCACCGCGAAAACCGGACCGATGCCCATCTCGTCCGGATCGCACCCGGCCACCGCCATGCCGCGATAGGCGCCGAGCGGCTGCAGGCCGCGCCGCTCCGCCTCTTTCGCCTCCATCAGGACGGCCGCCGAAGCGCCGTCCGACAGTTGCGAGGCGTTGCCCGCCGTGATGAAGCGCCCTTCCTTCACGCGCAGCCCGTCCTTGAACACCGGGTTCAGCGCCTGCAGGTCCTCAAGCCGCGTCTGCGGGCGGTTGCCCTCGTCCTGCGAGAGCGTGATCTCCCGATGGGAGGTGGCACCTGTGGACTTGTCGACCACGACCATGCTGGTCGTCATGGGAACGATCTCGGTGGCAAAGCGCCCTTCGGCCTGCGCCTGAGCGGTGCGCTGCTGCGATTGCAGGGCGTATTCGTCCTGCGCTTCGCGGGAGATGCCGTAGCGGTCGGCCACGGTCTCGGCCGTCTCGAGCATGGTCATGTAAAGCGCCGGAACCGTCTCCACGAGGGCGGGATCCTTGGCGCGGTAGCGATTCGCATGCTCGTTCTGGACGAGGGAAATCGACTCGAGGCCGCCGCCCACCGCAATGCCGATCCCGTCGACGACGATCTCTTTTGCCGCCGTGGCGATGGCCATGAGGCCGGAGGCGCATTGCCGGTCCATGCTCATGCCGGCAACGCCGGTCGGCAGGCCCGCGCGCAGGGCGGCCTGACGGGCAATATTCGACCCGGTCGAGCCCTGCTGCAGCGCTGCCCCTATGACGACATCACCGATCTCGCCCGGATCGATCCCGGCGCGCTTCACCGCCTCGGCGATGGCATGGCCGCCCAGCGCCTGAGCCTGGGTGTCATTGAAGGCGCCGCGATAGGCCTTTCCGATGGGGGTGCGGGCCGTGGAAACGATGACAGCTTCACGCATCTTGGGATCCTCCCTGGATCGCTGGGGCCGTTGCAGCCCTTCATTCCAAGCGACCCGACGCCGGCGGCGGCGAGCGCTCCTTAACGTTATCTGGCGTTATTAATGACAAAAGCGGTATGTTTTTGTCTAGCCCAAATCCTTTTGAAAATATGAGGAAAATTCACGCCGCTAAAGTTTTTCGAAAAATCGGCTTGCATCTGGAAACGGCAGAGATACCCTACCTCCAATAAATATTAGGCGCTTTCCGGGGAGGAAGCGAAGGATGCTGGCCCTACTCAGCAAACAGCCGGGCGGACCCGAGACGCTCGTGCTGGAATCCGTGGCCGAGCCCAGCCTGAAGCCGGGCGAAATCCTGCTGGCCGTCAAGGCCTGCGGGGTGAACTATCCCGACGCGCTGATCATCGAAGACCGCTATCAGTTCAAGCCCGAGCGCCCCTTCGCGCCGGGCAGCGAGGTCTCCGGCATCGTCGAGGCGGTGGGCGAAGGCGTGTCCTTCCTGAAAGCCGGCGACCGGGTGATCGGCTCCTGCGGCTGGGGCGGCATGGCCGAGAAGCTGGCCCTCCCGGCGGACCGCTGCATCCCGATGCCGGACCCCATGCCCTTCGACGACGCGGCCGCCTTCGTCATGACCTATGGCACTTCCTACCATGCCCTCAAGGACCGGGCCGGGCTGAAAGCAGGCGAGACCCTGCTGGTGCTGGGCGCGGCGGGAGGCGTGGGGCTCGCGGCCGTGGAACTCGGCAAGGCGATGGGGGCCAGGGTGATCGCCGCCGTCTCCTCGGATGAGAAAGCGGCGCTTGCGAGAAAGCACGGTGCCGATGAGAGCATCGTCTATGCGTCCGGCCCCTTCGACAAGGACGGCCTCAAGGCTCTGGCAGAGCAGTTCAAGAGCGTGTGCGGCCCAGAGGGCGCCGAGGTGATCTATGACCCCGTCGGCGGTGATTATTCCGAAGCGGCCCTGCGCGCCATCGCCTGGGAAGGGCGCTTCCTCGTCGTCGGCTTTCCGGCCGGGATCCCGAAGCTTCCCCTCAACCTGCCGCTGCTGAAATCCTGCCAAATCGTCGGCGTGTTCTGGGGCGCCTTCGCCAGACGCGACCCGAAGGCCAACGCGACGAACCTCCAGGAGCTTCTTGATCTCTACGCAGGCGGGAAAATCAGGCCGGTGATCTCCGAGCGCGTGCCCCTGGCCCGCGCCGGCGAGGCCATCGCGGCCTTGAGCGCGCGCAAGGCTCTTGGCAAGATCGTCGTCACCATGGACGGAGCGGACGCATCATGAGCCGGATGGCCTTTCCCTGGGAGCGCTCCTATCCGCCCGGCGTCCGCTGGGATGCTCCCATCGTGCCGTCGACGCTGCCGCAGCTCCTCGATGACGCGGTGACGGCCTATGGCAGCAGGCCCGCCATCGAATATCGGGACCGGCCCATCAGCTACACCGAGATCGGCCGTCAGGCCGATGCGTTCGCCGCTGCCCTCCTCCGCTCAGCAGTCGACCCGACGGGAGCGGTCGCGCTCTATCTGCCGAACACCCCCTATCATCCTTATGCTTTCTTCGGCGCCGCCAAGGCCGGGATCCGTCTCGCTCACCTGAGCCCGCTCGATGCCGAACGGGAGCTGGCGCACAAGCTGCACGACAGCGGCGCACGCGTTCTCGTGACGACCAATCTCGCCAACATGCTGTCCATGGCGCTCAAGCTCCTGGACGCCGGCCATGTGGACCGGCTGATCGTCGGCGAGGATGCCGTCTGGGGACCGTGCCCGGCGCCTGTGATGCCGATCCCGGAGCGGCCCGACGTCATCACCTTCGAGGCTTTCACGCGCGATGCGGCTGCGCCCCAGCAATGGCCGGAGATCAAGCCGGACGACATTGCGCTGCTGCAATATACCGGCGGCACCACCGGCACGCCGAAGGGCGCCATTCTCACCCACGGCAATCTCACCGCGGCGGTCGCCATGTACGAGGCGTGGTTCGGCCCGCAGCTGAACACACGCCCCGGTGAGCAGAAAGTGATCTGCACCCTGCCACTGTTCCACATCTTCGCCCTGACCACGATCCTGCTGCGACAGATCAAGAACGGCAACGAGATCCTGCTGCGCCTGCGCTTCGATCCCGAGACGACGCTCCGCGACATCGAGGTGAAGCGGGCGACCGCCTTTCCGGGCGTTCCCACCATGTGGATCGCACTGGCCAATTATCCGGGCATCGAGAACCGCGATTTCTCCTCGGTGATTCATTTAAGCTCCGGTGGGGCGCCCCTGCCGGTCGAGGTCGGGGAGCGCTTTCATCGTCTCACGGGACAGCGGCTTCTCGGCGGCTGGGGCATGACGGAGACGTCTCCCGCCGGCACGAACCTGCCGCTCAAAGGGCCGCCGAAGCCGGGCTCCATCGGCATTCCCATGCCGGGAGTCGAGCTCGACATCGTGTCCCTCGACGAGCCCCGCCGGGTGCTCGGGGTGCGCGAGACCGGCGAGCTTCGCGTCCGCGGTCTCAACGTCAGCCGCGGCTACTGGAACAAGCCTCAGGAGACGGCCGAGGCCTTCACCCCCGAGGGATTTCTCACAGGCGACATCGGCTATCGCGACGAGGACGGCTACTTCTTCATCGTCGACCGGCGCAAGGACATGATCATCTCCGGCGGCTTCAACGTTTACCCGCAGATGATCGAGCAGGCGGTCTACGAGCACCCGCAGGTCGAAGAAGCTCTCGTGATTGGCATTCCGGACACCTATCGGGGCGAGGCCGCCAAGGTGTTCGTGAAGCTGAAGAACGGCGCGCCCGGTTTCACCCTGGAAGAGCTGCAGGCGTTTCTCGCCGACAAGATCGGCAAGCATGAGATGCCGGCGGCACTCGAAATCCGCGACGCCCTTCCACGCACCTCGGTCGGCAAGCTGTCGAAGATCGAGCTGCGCGATGACGAGCGACGCAGGGCGGAGAACGCCGCCCCATGACCAGCCATCCCCGTTTCACTCATTTCTCTGTCTAGAGGATATCGCCCATGGATCTGCGCTTCACCGATGAGGAGCTCGCCTTCCGCGACGAAGTTCGCGAATTCTTCCGCACCGCCCTGCCCGACTCAATCCGCCGGAAAATGATCGAGGACCATCATCCGAGCAAGGACGACCTTGTCACCTGGAGCCGCATTCTCAACGCCAAGGGCTGGGCCGTGCCGCATTGGCCGGTGGAATGGGGCGGCACCGGCTGGAGCCCGGTGAAGCAGTACATCTTCCGTGACGAGCTGCAGCAGGCTCCCGCCCCTGAGCCGCTCGCCTTCGGCGTCAGCATGGTCGGCCCGGTGATCTACACCTTCGGCAACGAGGATCAGAAGCGCCGCTTCCTGCCGCGCATCGCCAATCTGGACGATTGGTGGTGCCAGGGCTTCTCGGAGCCCGGCGCCGGCTCCGACCTCGCGTCGCTCAAGACCACGGCGAAACGCGAGGGCGATCACTACGTCGTCAATGGCCAGAAAACCTGGACCACGCTGGCCCAGCATGCGGACTGGATCTTCTGCCTGGTGCGCACGGATTCCGCCGTGAAGAAGCAGGAGGGCATCTCCTTCCTGCTCATCGACATGAAGACGCCGGGGATCACCGTGCGTCCGATCCAGACCATCGACGGCGGACACGAGGTCAACGAGGTGTTCCTGGACGACGTGCGCGTGCCGGTCGAGAACCTCGTCGGCCAGGAGAACAAGGGCTGGGATTATGCCAAGTTCCTGCTTGGCAACGAGCGTGTCGGCATCGCCCGCATCGGCATCTCGAAGGCGCGCCTCAAGCGCGTACGCGAACTCGCGAGCCTCGAGCGCATCGGGGACGTTCCGCTGATCGAGATCCCGCGTTTCCGCGAGAAACTCGCCGCCGTCGAGGTGGAGCTGAAGGCCCTCGAGATGACGCAGCTGCGCGTGGTCGCCGCCGAGAGCCGGCGCGAGAAGGGCAAGCCCGATCCGGCCTCCTCGATCCTCAAGATCAAGGGGTCCGAGATCCAGCAGGCCACGACCGAGCTGCTGATGGAGGTCGTCGGCCCCTTCGCCATGCCGTACCAGCCGGAGGAAGAGGGCCGCAACGAGCCCACCGACGGACCGGATTGGGCGAGCACCGCCGCGCCGACCTATTTCAACTGGCGCAAGATCTCGATCTACGGCGGCTCGAACGAAATCCAGAAGAATATCATCGCCAAGGCGATCCTGGGGTTCTGACGATGAATGTCATCCCCGGCGGTCCGAAAGGACCGGGAAGGGGATCCACCCGCACACTCGAATTGATGGATTCCCTTCCCCTCCGCTGCGCTCCGGCCGGGAATGACAAGGAGACACAACATGGACTTTGATCTCAGCGAAGAACAGCGCCTTCTGAAGGACAGCGTCGATCGCCTGATGGCGGACCGCTACGACTTCGAGAGCCGCCAGCTTTATGCCAAGGAGCCGGAGGGCTGGAGCCGGGCACTGTGGAGCGCCTATGCGGAGCTGGGCCTTCTCGCCCTGCCCTTCGACGAAGCCCATGGCGGCTTCGGCGGCGGCCCGGTGGAAACCATGACGATCATGGAGGCGTTCGGGCGCTCGCTGGCGCTCGAGCCCTACCTCGCCACCGTCATCCTCGGCGGCGGCCTGCTGCAGCACGGCGGCAGCGAGGAGCAGAAATCCACCTACCTGCCGCAGATCGCATCGGGCGATCTCCGCCTCGCCTTCGCGCATACGGAACGGCAATCGCGCTACGATCTCTTCGATGTCGGCACGACGGCACAACGTGACGGCGGCAGTTTCGTTCTCAATGGTCAGAAGAACGTCGTTCTCCATGGCGACAGCGCCGACAAGATCCTGGTGACCGCCCGCGTCGCAGGCTCACGTCGCGACCGTGACGGCATTGGCCTGTTCCTCGTCGATGCCAATGCGCCCGGCGTCTCCCGACGCGGTTATCCCACACAGGACGGACAGCGCGCCGCCGAGGTGACGCTGGAATCCGTGCGCGTCGATGCCGAGAATGTCATCGGCAACCCGGAAGGCGCCTTGCCGGTCGTGGAAAAGGTCACCGACATCGCCATTGCGGCGCTTGCGGCCGAGGCCATCGGCGCCATGGACGAGATGCTGAAGCTCACGGTCGACTACCTCAAGACCCGGAAGCAGTTCAACACCACCATCGGGTCGTTCCAGGTGCTGCAGCACCGCTCCTCCGAGATGTTTATCGCCGTCGAGCAGGGGCGCAGCATGGCCATGTTCGCCGCCATGATGGCCCAGGAGCAGAATCCGGAAGAGCGGCGCAAGGCAATCTCGGCCGCGAAAGTGCAGATCGGCCGCTCCGGCCGCTTCGTCGGACAGCAGGCGGTCCAGCTGCACGGCGGCGTCGGCATGACCATGGAATACAAGGTCGGGCATCTCTTCAAGCGCGTGACGATGATCGACACCCTGTTCGGCGATGCCGATCACCATCTCTCCAAGCTTGCAGAAACCGGCGGCCTCATCGCAGCCTGACAGGAGACGTCGATGCTGTTTCCCATAAGCCCACGGGCTCAAGAACTGCGCCACCGCGTCACGGAATTCATGGAGGCCCACGTCTATCCGGCCGAGGAGGTGTTTGAGCAGCAGCTCAACGCCATGCCCAACCGCTGGGGCGTGGCGCCGGTCATGGAGGATCTGAAGGAGCGCGCCAAGGCTCAAGGGTTGTGGAACCTGTTTCTCCCTAAGCGCCACTATCCGGACTCCCTGTCGAACCTCGAATACGCCATGGTCTGCGAGATCATGGGGCGCTCCCCCATCGGGGCGGAACCATTCAATTGCTCCGCGCCCGATACGGGAAACATGGAAACCCTGATCCTCTATGGCACAGAGGAGCACAAGGAGCGCTGGCTCAAGCCCTTGATGGACGGCGAGATCCGCTCGTGCTTTGCCATGACCGAGCCGGAGGTGGCTTCATCGGACGCCACCAACATCCGCACCGAGATCCGCCGCGAGGGCGACGAATACGTGATCAACGGGCGCAAGTGGTGGACCTCCGGCGCCATGGACCCGCGCTGCAAGATCGCCATCGTCATGGGCAAGACGAGCCCGGATGCACCCAAGCACCAGCAGCAATCGATGATCCTGGTGCCCATGGACACGCCCGGCGTGACAGTGGTCCGCCCGCTTACTGTCTTCGGCTATGATGACGCGCCGCACGGCCATGCGGAGGTTCTGTTCGAGAACGTGCGCGTGCCCGCCTCCAACATCCTGCTCGGAGAAGGGCGCGGCTTCGAGATCGCACAAGGCCGCTTAGGGCCTGGCCGCATCCACCACTGTATGCGCTCCATCGGCTTGGCCGAGCGTGCGCTGGAGGCGATGTGCAAGCGGGCCCTCTCGCGCAGCACCTTCGGCAGGCAAGTGGCCGATCATGGCGTAACGCGCCATTGGATCGCCGAATCGCGCATGGAGATCGATCAGGCCCGCCTGCTGACGCTCCAGGCCGCCCGCATGATGGACGAGGTCGGCAACAAGGCGGCCCGTGCCGAGATCGCCATGATCAAGGTGGTGGCGCCGAACGTGGCGCAGAAGGTCGTGGACCGGGCGATCCAGGTCTGCGGCGGCGGCGGCGTATCCCAGGATTTCCACTTGGCTTACGCCTATGCGCGCGCCCGCGTGCTGAGGCTGGCGGACGGCCCCGACGAGGTGCATCGCGAGACTGTCGCCAAGATCGAACTCGCCAAATACAAGTCGGCCGACCGGCCGCACAATGCAGGGCCTGCCGCATGACCAACCCCTTCGATCTCACCGGAAAGGTCGCCATCATCACCGGCTCGAGCCGCGGCATCGGCCGCTCCATCGCGGAAACCATGGCATCGCTTGGCGCGAAGGTCGTGGTGTCGAGCCGCAAGATCGAGGCTTGCGAGCCTGTGGTCGAGGGCATCTGCGCAAAAGGCGGCGAGGCCATCGCCATTGCCTGCAACATCTCGCGCAAAGCGGAAGTCGAAGCGCTCGTCGCCGAGACGCGGGAGCGGCTCGGGCCGGTCGACATCCTGGTCTGCAACGCCGCCGTCAATCCCGTCTACGGCCCCATGAGCGGCCTGACAGACGAGGCCTTCGACAAGATCATGGGCGCGAACGTGAAGAGCAATCTCTGGCTCTGCAACCTCGTCATTCCGGAGATGGCCGAGCGGGGCGGCGGCGCGGTCGTGATCGTGTCGTCGATCGCGGGCCTGCGCGGCACCGGCGTCATCGGCGGCTACGGCATCTCCAAGGCGGCGGACTTCGCGCTCGCGCGCAATCTTGCGGTGGAATGGGGTCCGCACAACGTGCGCATCAACTGCATTGCGCCCGGCCTGGTCAAGACGGATTTCGCCCGCGCCTTGTGGGAAGACGAGCAGGCCCTGGAGCAGCGCAACAGCCAGACGCCCCTGCGCCGGATCGGCACGCCCGACGAGATCGGCCCCGTGGCGGCCTTCCTGGCCTCGTCGGCGTCAAGCTTCATGACGGGCCAGACAGTCATCGTGGACGGTGGCGTGACGATCGCATGATGGGCCGGGGATGGAACAGGAGGGGCACGATCCCGTTCCCCTCCTGATCTCAACCAGCGATCCGAGCCCATGGGAAACCTGCTTCGCATCATTCTTGCCATCGTCCTGCCGCCCGTCGGGGTGTTCTTCACCGTAGGCCTGGGCGGACAGTTCTGGCTCAACATCCTGCTGACGATCCTGGGCTACATCCCGGGCATCATCCACGCGGTCTGGATCATCGCGCGCCGGAACCCTCAGCTCTCCCGCTGAAGCTCTCGCCCCTCCTTGTGCTGGAGCGCACACCGCGGGACCCGTAGTTCGAACGGAGCCCAGGTTCAGTCGTTTCTCTTCCGCAGGTGCCGAGATCCTCGCGCCGCGACGAGAGAAAACCTTTCATGACGATCCTCGATCCCATCTCCGGCCGCCAGATCACGCTCGATCCCTGGAGAAGCCAGACCGGCGGGAATGCTTACACCGGGAAAGAGCACCAGGTGCTAGCAGGCGAGACACCCTGCGTTGGAGAGCGGTCCAAGTCCTCCGCCCACACATCCCCCATCCACTCGCCCCAGCCTTCCGTCCGTGATCGCGCGAAAGCCTGACTCACTGAGTGACTTGCCGCGCGTGTCGCGATCCAACCCTGGGATTTCCTCCTCAGGCTCAAAGACCATGTTCTCAGAGAACTCTTAGAGGGCAGATCCCGCGCATTTTCTCACGTGTGAGGCAAGGTGCCGCGATGCGGCCATGGGCTGGAACCCTCCTTGGCGAGCGGGCGTTCATCGCGATTGTTCATAAGGGATTGAACCCATGAGAAAGATTGCTCTTTTGGTTGCGGCCACGATTGGCTCCGGTCTTGTTGCAAGCACACCCTCGATGGCTCAGCCGACGATCCAGTTCGGCCTCGGCCCCGATGGCCGGCCTCAGATCGGCGTTCGCGATCCTCAGCAGGAGGAACGCGAGCGGCGTGAGCGGTGGCGCGACCGCCGGGAGGCCGAGCGTGCTTACGAGCAGGGCCGGCGTGACGCTCGCCGCGACGAGCGGCGCTATGGCGCTTACGAAGAAAACTGCAGGAATGTCACGATCGTGGATCAGGACCGCTGGGGTGGTTCGGTCACGCGCCGGGTCCGTCGCTGCGACTGACCACTTCCAAAGCCCCCGCGTGCAGGCCTGTCGTTCGGCACATGCGGGGGCTTTCCGCTCCCTGCCGTTTTCTCTGCCAAGGTTAGTCTGAGGTTAACTTTAACGCTCCTAGGATCGGGACTCCAAGGTGAAGGAGCCCCACGATGCGTACCCTCAAGAACTCGCTTGTCCTGCTTGTGTCGGCTTCCGTGCTGGGCCCGTTCTTCGTGATCTCAGCCTACGCCACGACGATCCTGGCCTCCGCCTTCATCGGTCAGTAGTAGGATTATTGGAGAGACAGGAACCGCCCGGGCAGTGACGGGCCGTTGTGACAAGGCAAGGTCCACGCTACCGGGGAACCACTATGAGCGGTGTTGAACGACAGGCTCAGGGATTCTTGCATTGCAAGCTGAAGGCAGGAGGCGCCGATCTTCGGCGGCGGTCGTTCTGTCCCTAAGGTCTAGCCATCGATCTCCGTAGATTGGTGAGCATCCAGGTTCTCGCGGAGTCTGTCGAGTTGATCCTTCAGGGCGCTCAGTTCGTGGGCCGGTAGACCCGTCGCGCAGAGTAGCTCATTCCAGAGATTCATTGCCGGCGTTCTCAGATCATGGCCTCGTTTGGTCAGGCTCACCCGTACCTGACGCTCATCCTGAGGGTCTCGCGTTCGCTGGGCGATTCCGGCGCTCTCAAGTCTCTTCAGCAACGGCGTGAGAGTTCCAGAGTCGAGGTGGAGGGGCTGACCCACCTCTTTGACGGTCAGATTATCTTTCTCCCAAAGGACGAGCAGCACCAGATATTGCGGGTACGTCAACCCAAGCGGGTCCAGCAGTGGCTTGTAGACTCGGTTGAAAGCGTGCGCTGTCGCGTAAGTGGCGAAGCATATATGGCTTGCAAGCCTCTGGATTGTACTTTGGTTGCCCAAAGGCGGCCTCTTCCCTGACATGCCTATCCTCACATTGACCTATCACCACTATTATATCGTGCGCTATCTAATTGTTCAATAGTCGAATTGTGCGCAATTTAATATTACACTATCAAAACCCAGCTGGTTGCGTTTTGCCTTTGATCGCTGCCCTCCAAAGCTCCCCTTGGTCAACCCGGGCTGTGAGGCGCCATTTCGATTATGGAGAATTTTATGTCGCAGCCCTTCGCGGCGTCTGGCTATGCCGAGGCGCCAATTGCCCCCTGTCACGATTGGATCGAGGAGCAGATCATTAGGGCCTATGTCCGGCTCGTCTTCGCTCTGGACCCGCAGAATGGCTACCGCACGATTACTATCATGCTGGTTGGTGATGTCGAGGTACGGCTTACTGAGCTTTGCCAGGACTACGACATGCCAACTTTCCCGCCGTTTTGGGTGGAGCTTTACTGTCGTACGAGCAAGTCAGTCGTTGCTTACTGCAACGGCTATGAGTTTGACGAAGACGAGATTGCTGCTGCTGTAGAGCTTATTATCTCAGCTTACCAACGTCTTTCCAACTTGCACTAAGAATGGCGCACCCGACACGATTCGAACGTGTGACCTTTGCCTTCGGAGGGCAACGCTCTATCCAGCTGAGCTACGGGTGCTTGCGGCGATGGGCCTGGACTTTCCCTACCCGATTACGGCCCTGAGGGCAACCTCTCCGCTCACGAGGCTTACCGAGAGGCGGCTCCGGCTGGCGGAAGGATCAGGGCGAGGTCGGCCTCGCTCATGAGCCGGAACTGCCCGGGCTCCAGATCCGCCGGCAGGTCCAGGGCGGCAATCCGGTTGCGGTGGAGGGCGGTGACGTGGTTGCCCACGGCCGCGAACATGCGGCGCACCTGATGGTAGCGCCCTTCGGTCACCGTGACATGGGCATTCAATGGGGACAGCGCCTCCATCTGCGCCGGCAGGAGCGGCCGGTCCTCGCCTTCCAGCATCAGGGTCCCGGACGCGAAGATCTCTGCCTCGTCGCCCCGCAAGGGGCGGTCGAGGGTCACGTGATAGCGCTTGGAGACATTGGCGCGGGGCGAGATGATGCGGTGGAGCAGGCTGCCGTCGTCAGTCATCAGCAGCAGCCCCGACGTTTCCTTGTCGAGGCGCCCAACGGTCGAGAGGGCCGGGTCGCGCCGGCGCCAGCGGTCGGGCAGCAGGCTGTAGACCAGGGGGCCTGCCTCCTTGTGCGAGCAGGTGACGCCCAGGGGCTTGTGCAGCATCAGGATCAGTCCCGGCGGCGGATCGAGGGGCTTGCCCTGGACGCGCATCCGCTCCGACAGGTCGCGGGTCACGGCGATGCGCTGATCGGAATCCTCGATCACCTCGCCATCGAGCACGACCAGGCCGGCCCGGACGAGCTGCTGCACCTCCCGGCGCGAACCGTAGCCCAGATTGGCGAGGAGCCGGTCGAGGCGAAGGGTCGGGGTCTTGCTCATTTGAGCGCCTCGTAGATCTTGTATCCGCCGGCCTCGACCTTGGGGGTCACGCGCCGGAACAGGGGCTTCAGAACCCCCTCATAGGGCAGGTGGCGGTTGGCGACGAGCCAGAGGACGCCGCCGGGCCGCAGCGCCTCGGCCGCACGGCGGATGAAGCTCTGACCGAGGGACTGGTCCTCGGCGCCGCCATCGTGGAACGGCGGGTTCATGACCACGAAGTTGAGGCCCTGGAGCCCGCTGCCGCTGCGGACATCCCCCCAGCGGATTTCAGCTCGCGGATCGACGACGTTGCGCTGTGCCATCTCGACGGCGCGGCGGTCGATGTCGAGCATCGCAAGATGTTCCACCGCGGGAGAGGCCAGGATCGCGCGGGCGAGAATGCCGATGCCGCAGCCGAAATCCGCGCCCCTGCCGCTCAGCGCGGGCAGGCTCTGCTCCAGGAGAGCGCTGCCGGGGTCGAGCCGGTTCCAGCTGAACACGCCGGGCCAGGTCCACAGGCCCAGCGCCTCGTCGAGCCGCGGCCCACCCTCGGCCAGCGCCTCGTCGATGTCGGCCAGGCGCGCGGGCCGCTCGCAGGTGCAGATGCGATGGTGCCGCCGGGAGGTCTCGGAGACGGCGCAGCCGAATGCCTTGAGCTCCTTGGCGATCCGCGAGCCGCCCTTGTCCTTGGGCGCCAGGATCGTCAGGGCGCCGCCGGGGGCAAGCGCCCGCAGCGCCAGCGCGGTGGTGTAGCGCCGCTCCACGGTGCCGGGCGGCGCCAGCACGAGCACGTCGCTCAAGGAGCCTTCGGGCTGATCCTCGAGCTTTGCCGAGCCGGGAATCAGGGGCGAGAACTGAATGGCGCCTTCCGGTGCCTCGCCCAGTTCGGCCGGAGGCGTTCCGTAGACGCCGCTTCGTGTCGTGTGGTGCAATCTGGTGGCCTGTCGGTGAACGATGGCCTTCTAGTCCACCGCGGCCCGCGCGGCAAACCTCCAGGCCGTTCAGTATTTCAGGCGCAGCGCCCCCACCTCCTGCGCGCCGCCCGCGCAGGCGATGCGGGCCCGAGGACAGACGGAGACATAGACCGGAGTCGGGCAATAGGTCTGCGTGAAGCTCTCGTCGATGGCGCAGGTCACGTGCACGCGATAGGCCCGCTGCGGAACGCCCGGCACGTCATGAAGCACCGAATAGCCGAGGCCCTGGTCGGCGAGCCTCGCGATGGGACGTGTGACCTGGATGGGACGTGTGACCTGGACCTGGCTGGCCCGAACCCCGACAACCGTCGTCACGTCCGCCGCCAGGGCCGTCGACGCCACAAACCCTGTGGCGAATGCCATTCCCACCAAAAGCTGCTTCATGTTGCGCCTCATTGCATCGCCTGCCGCCCCTGCAGCAGGAGGGATCCTGCAGGGTAAATGCAAAGCCCAGCTTCAAGATCAACCCTGCACGAACGATTAACCACGCCTCGAGCGCCCTGGGGCCATCCTGCCTGCTTTAAGCAACCGGTAGGATTTTTGGCCCGATAAACACCGCCCGACAGGACGTGAACGGACCAGGATCCCATGCACCACATCCATCTCGCTGAGGGTATGCGGCTTCGTTTTCCGGCGCGCAGCGCCGATTTCGACCAGGGCGTCGAGATCGGAATCGTGGCCGCGCTCATGAGCCAAGATCTGATGGAATTCACCCGCAGGATCTCGCGCGACAACCTGGGCCAGGTGCGGGCCCTGGTGGAACAGTTCGGCTACCGACTCGTCGAGGGCTCCGAGGACGGGGATTTCGTCGAGATCAACTTCCTCAGCCGGACGGCACGCCCGCGCCTGCGCGTCGTTCATTCCGGTGCCTGAAGCATTGCCCGGCTCCCGGCTCAGGCCGGGAACTTCTTCTCCATCGCCCGCACCCGCTCGCGATAGGCCGCGTAGAGGCCACTGAGAGCGATGATCCCCGCGCCGGTGATCGTCCACGCATCGGGAACCGTGCCGAACACCAGATAGCCGAGACTGCCGGCCCAGATGAGCTGGACATAGGAAAACGGCGCGATCATCGACGCATTGCCATGCCGGTAGGCGAGGACGATGAACCAGTGCCCGATGGCGAACAGCACGCCCATGCTGAGGCCCAGGCCGATCTCCGTGGCGTCCGGCGTGACCCAGTTGAACGGCATCAGCGCGCTCAGCACGACAGTGCCGACGAGGGCCGAATAAGCCAATGTCGTGAAGGCATGGTCGCCGACGATCTTGCGGGTCACGACGGCACCCACCGCCCAGCTTGATGCGGCCATCATCGGCAGGAGCGCGGCGAACTGGAAGGCTCCCGTTCCGGGCCGGACAACGATCATGACACCGATGAAGCCGAAAGCCGCTGCACTCCAGCGCCGCCAGCCCACGGTCTCGCCGAGGAAGAAAACCGACAGGGCCATGATCAGGATGGGCGAGACGAAGAAGATCGCGGTGGCGTCCGCCACCGGCAGGGAAGGCAGGCTCGCAATGAACAGGAGCGACGAGCCCACCATGCCACAGCCCCTGAGAACCTGCAGTTTCGGACGTCGGGAGCGCAGGAGCCCAGGCCCTCCCTTGAGGAGCACGACCGGGATGATCACGAGCGCGAACGTGACGTAGCGCATCCACGCCACCTCCGGCGGCGGCAGGGTGGAGGCGAGCTGCTTGGTGATCACGTCCGCCACCGAGAACACGACCGTAGACGCGATCAGGAACAGGATGCCCCGCAGCGGGGAGGAAGCCGGCAGGCCGGAGGGCTCCGGGGAAGAAGCCTTCGTCCGAGCGGGAGAGGAGGTCATGCGCGCTCAAAAAATGAGGCTCGCGCGGGGCCGCGACGAGCCTGAGGGTCTCGAGTCCGGAGGATGTTGCCGTTCATACACTACTGTTTTCGCCGGTGGAGAAGTGCAAACTCGGCACGACCTGCATGCTTTCGGCGAATGGATCGGGTGTTGTGCGCCCTTACGCTTGCGCCAAGAACATGGGACAACCGATGCAGCGGATTCCCGAGCCCGGCGGCACCGGCGAACAGGGGCTGGCATGACGGGCGTGGGACGATCACATGGAAGATGATGTGCAGGAGATGCCAAGCCGCCTGGTAGGCGGAACGCCCGCCTTCCACCGCATGAACCTGGCGCTCTTCGCCTCCGGCTTCTCGACCTTCGCCATCCTCTACTGCGTCCAGCCCCTGCTGCCGGAATTCTCGCGGGAGTTCGGGGTGAGCGCCGCCGTGAGCAGCCTGTCCCTATCGCTCTCCACCGGCCTTTTGGCGGTCGCCATGCTGGTGGCCGGATCCCTGTCGGAGGTGTGGGGGCGAAAGCCTATCATGGTGGCCTCGCTCCTGCTCTCGGCGCTCCTGGCCATCCTGTCTGCCCTGGCGCCCAACTGGACGAGCTTTCTCGTGGCCCGCATGCTGATCGGCATCACCTTAAGCGGGCTGCCGGCGGTCGCCATGGCCTATGTGAGCGAGGAGGTCGATCCGAAGTCCATCGGCTTGGCCATGGGGCTGTTCATCGGCGGCAACGCGGTCGGGGGCATGTCCGGGCGGATCGTCGGCGGCGTGCTGACGGATCTGGGCTCCTGGCGGCTGGCCGTCGGCCTCATCGGATTCATCGGTCTTGCGTCGGCCTTCGCGGCCTGGCGCAGCCTGCCGGCCTCGGCGCATTTCCGGCCGCGCCGGGCCCGGCCGGTGGAGCTGCTGCGGTCCTTTGGCGAGCACCTGCGGGATCCGGGCCTGCGCGGCCTGTTCGCCGAGGCCTTCCTGCTCATGGGCGGCTTCGTGACCCTCTACAACTATCTCGGCTACCGCCTGAGCGAGCCGCCCTATTCCCTGAGCCAGAGCGCCATCGGGGCGGTCTTCGCGGCCTACCTCATCGGCACCTGGAGCTCGGCCTGGATCGGCGCCCTGGCCGACCGGCTCGGGCGGCAACGGGTGCTGTGGGCGATGATCGTCATCATGCTGGCCGGCGTGGCGCTGACCCTCTTCGATCATCTCCTGCCGATCATCGCGGGGATCGTGGCCGTGACCTTCGGGTTCTTCGGCGGCCATTCCATCGCCAGCAGCTGGGTCGGCAGCCGGGCCGTGACCGCGAAGGCGCAGGCCTCGGCGCTCTACCTGTTCTGCTACTACCTCGGATCGAGCGCCGTCGGCACCCTGGGCGGCCTGTTCTGGGCCCGCGCCGCATGGCCGGGCGTTGCCGGTCTCGTGGCCGCCCTGCTGCTCGCGGCTCTCGCGCTCGCCCTGTGGCTGACGGCCCTTCCGCCCGGCCGGACGGGCAAGGACCCCGCGGCTCCGTAGCGCCGAGAGGCGGCTCCGTTCTCCAGAAATTTGCGGATCGTCGAGGCTATATCTGCAAATCGTTATAATATACAAAGCAGCAAAGTCATACCTGCTTGCGCCAGCCCAGGCTATAACAATCGTCGTTCTACCATGTAGAACGTCTTATTGTTGCCCCATTAGTCTTCATTTTGCACGACCTGCATAACAAACAAGGGAATGCATTGTGGATCAACGCAAGGTAACGCTCACACTCGCCAGCTTGTTCATCGCCGGATCGGCTTTCATCTCGGTCCCCGTAGCGCAGGCCGAACCTGACGCCACCTCCGGCAAGGTCATTCAGAGCGGTCCCGCCTCCTGGTACGGACCGGGCTTCCACGGGCGCAAGACGGCGAGCGGCGAGACCTTCAACACCAACGCCCTGACTGCCGCCCACCGCACCCTGCCCTTCGGCACGAAGGTGAAGGTGGTGAACAAGAAGACCGGCAAGTCGGTGGTGGTGCGCATCAACGACCGCGGTCCTTACGCCCATGGCCGCGTCATCGACCTCTCGAAAGCCTCCGCGCAGGCCATCGGGATCTCGGGCGTGGGTTCCGTTACGCTGGCCCAGCTCTGAACGGGCACTTTTTCAGACACCTTCATTTCATCACCTAGTCATTGCGAATCATCCTGGCCGGGGTTTCCGGCCAGGATGATCATGGAACCGGGATGCCGTTCACCCGCTTTTCCCCAGTCACCTTTTCTTGAGAAGAGGCCTTAGGAAACGCATGCAGATCGGCTGGCCCCTCGCAACTAAATCCGCTCTCCTGACCCTGCTGATGGCCGCCGGTTCCGTGGCTGTCGGCTCCGTGGCCGCCGCGCAGACGGGACGCCCCTGGGTCGATCCGCCCGCGGAGGGCACGACGTCGCCGTCCCCCGCCCCTGAAACCGTCAGGCCGGCTCCTCCTGCGGCGGCTGCGCCGGAAGTCGCCTCACCGCCTCCGGCGGCCACACCGGCCCCGCCGCAAACGGCTCAGCCGCAGACTCCCATCGTCCGGCCCGATGCGCCTGCGACCCGCCAGGCGCAGGAGCCCGCAGCCGCTCCGCCCGCCGCGCCACCTGTGACGACCGCTCAGCCGAAACAGGACCCTGCCGAGGACAAGCGGGAGGCCCGGGCCGACACGGCCAAGCGATTCGCCATCGACTATCTCGATTCATGGTCGGCGCCCAACGACACCGCTCTCGAATCGACCGCCGCCTTCTATGCGCCGCGCGTGCTCTTTCACGGGCGCGAGGTGACGATGAAGCGGCTGTTCGACGAGAAGCGCCGCTTCGTGAAGCGCTGGCCGGAGCGGGACTATCGCCCGCGCGAGGACGGGATCGGCACGACCTGCAACTCGGCAGGCGAGATCTGCACGGTGCATGCGGTGTTCGACTACACGGCCTCCCATCCCAAGCGCCGTCGGGTCTCGCAGGGCACCGGCGCCCTGCAGCTCGTCGTCCACTTCATCGGCGACAGGCCCGTGATCGTCGCGGAGCACAGCACGCTGCTCGGTCAGGAGCGCAGGCGAAATCTTGCCCTGGAGGGTGCCTCGAATGATCGATGAAACCACGACCCACGATCCGTCCGCGGATCCGCGCCGCAACTGGGCCATGATGCGCGAGAGAATGCACGAGGCCATCCGGGCGGAACTCGACACCATCAATCCCACCGACGATGGGAGGCGGGCGCTCGAACTCATCATCGAATCCTCCGTCCGCCCGTCCGAGGTCGACGGCGAGCTGAAGCTCACCATCATCGATCAGGACGGCAAGCCGCGCACGATCGAGAGAGACGGGCAGCAGGCGGCATTCACGCTGCACGATCTGCTGGAGGAGCTGCGCGTGCGCTATCCGGTGCTGTTCAGGCCCGCGAAGCAGGACGAGAATGCCGCGATGCGGGAGGCAGACCCGCCGCAGAAGCGCGAGAAGCCGCAGCGCGACTGGATCAAGCTGGAATCGTCGGCGGCGGCCACCGAAGCCGAAGCGCCCCGGCCGTCGCCCGCTTTCGCATCGATGCAGGCGCCGGCCGGCGGCATGAATGGCCTTCGCGACTGGTCCCGCAAAGCCCTCGCCTCTCCGAGAGCCGCCGCGCTGCTCGGTCTCGGACCACGGGTCTGGTCGGCGGACGATCCCGCTCCAGCCGGGCAGGAGCGACATGCCTTCGGGTCGCCGACACGCTCCTGGGCGCGTCCCAGCATCGCCCTGGGGGCCGTTGCGCTGCTGGCTCTTCTGGGCGTCGGCGCATTCCTGTTCCAGGGCGAAGAGCCGGCCGCTCCCGCGCCTCAGGCCAATGCGGCGGAGACGGTCGTGGCCGGCGCTGAGGGAGCCACCCCCCTCCAGGATCCCGAGCCGTCGACCACCGGCTCGACCACGTCGTCGGCTTCGCTTCGCGGGGTGCCGGACGTGATCGACACGGCAACCCTGTCCCTGAAGGGCGAGGTGGTGCGCCTGTTCGGCGTCGAATGGGCGCCCGGCGGCGGCAAGCCGGAGGACCTGACCGGCTATCTCAACGGCCGCGAGGTGGCCTGCGAGCCGGCGGGTTCGAACGATGTCTATCGATGCCAGGTCGGCAACCAGGACCTGTCGCGGGTCGTGCTGTTCAATGGCGGCGGGCGACCGACGAGCGATGCGACGCCGGAGCTGAAGGCCGCGGCCGAAAAGGCCCGCGAGGCCAAGATCGGCGTGTGGGGCAAGCAGCCATGACAAAGCGGCCCGGCATGACCGGGCCGCTCAGACGTCGTAACGCTGCATCTCAGGCGCGTGCGGCGACAGGCGCGGGAATCTCGATCTCGATCTCGAGGGTCGAGATGTCCGAGTCGCGGTTCATCTTCACCTGAACGTTGTCCTGCTCCACCATCACGTGACGGCGCACGACGGCCAGGATCTCCTCGCGCAGCTGGGCGACGAGGTCGGGCTTGCCCCCGACGATGCCGCGTTCGTGCGCCAGCAGGATCTGCAGGCGCTCGCGCGCCACGGGCGCGGAGGTGCGCCGGTTGAAGAAGCTCAGAAGGTTCATGCAGCCCTCCGTCCGAACAGCTTGCCGAACAGGCCCTTCTTGTCGGTCGGGATGGTGAGTTCGACGGTCTCGCCCTTGAGGCGGCGCACGGCGTCGAAATAGGCCCGGCCCGGCGCGCTGGCAGGATTGTTGAGCGTCACCGGCGAGCCGACGTTCGAGGCGCGCAGAACCTCTTCGCTCTCCGGGATGATGCCGATGAGCGGGATGGAGAGGATCTCCAGCACGTCGTCGACCTTCAGCATCTCGCCGCGCTCGGCGCGCACGGGATCGTAGCGGGTGAGCAGCAGGTGCTTCTCGATGCGCCCGCCCTTCTCGGCCAGCTCCGTCTTGGAATCGAGGAGGCCGATGATGCGGTCGGAGTCGCGCACGGATGACACTTCCGGGTTCGTCACGACCACGGCCACGTCCGCGTGGCGCATGGCCATCGTGGCGCCGCGCTCGATGCCGGCCGGGCTGTCGCAGATGATCCAGTCGAACTTCTGGCGAAGCTCGTCGAGCACGCGGGCGACGCCCTCTTCCGTCAGCGCGTCCTTGTCGCGGGTCTGCGAGGCGGGCAGCAGCGACAGGTTCTCCAGCCGCTTGTCGCGGATGAGCGCCTGGTTGAGCTTCGCATCGCCCTGCACCACGTTGATGAGATCGAACACCACGCGGCGCTCGGCTCCCATCACCAGATCCAGGTTGCGCAGGCCGACATCGAAGTCGATGACCACGACCTTGTCGCCGCCATGCGCCAGCGCCGCGCCCAGAGCTGCCGAAGACGTTGTCTTGCCAACGCCACCCTTGCCGGAAGTTACGACCAAGACTTTGGCCATTGTCGTCTCTCTTTCTCTCAATCCATTGTTTTCAGGATGATGGAATCGCCATCCAGGTTCACTTGCACGGGCTGACCGAGGAACTTGCCGCCCAGATCGTCGGCGGTCTTGTAGAGTCCATCGATCGCAATCAATTCGGCTTCGAATTTGCGGCAGAAGATGCGGGCCTTGCCATTGCCCGTGCATCCGGCAATGGCGCGGCCGCGCAAGGAGCCGTAGACGTGAATCGAGCCGCCGGCGACGATCTCGGAGCCCGAAGCGACGGAGCCCAGAACCGTCACGTCGCCTTCCGGGTGCAGGATAGACTGCCCCGAGCGCACAGAGCCCTCGATCAGCAGCGACTTCTCCGGCACGGGAGCATCGGCGAAGGGCGAGCCCGCGGCGGCCATGGCGGCATCGGCCGCATCCGGCACGCCGATCTCGCCCGCAGGCTTGCCGCCGCTGATCTGCGGCGGCATGTCGGCATCCACGTTCTCGGGCGCGGCGCCCTCGAGCCCGATGACGCGGATGTTGCGCATCTTGAAGGCCGCCAGCAGAAATTTCAGCTCGGATTTCGACGGCTTCAGGGAGGAGACATCGGCAATGATGGGACGCCCGGTGAAAAATCCGGGGGAGCGCTCGGAGACGGCGTCGAGATCCTCGAGCCAGTCCCTCAGCGGCACTTCCGGCGCGAGAACCAGGGCCATGAAGGACCTGCCGCGGAAGCGAAGAGACGGACGATTTCGAACGGCAATGGTCACGGGAGTTCAGATTCCTTTAATGCCCTACGATTTCGACCGCTTATGGTTAACGGACGGTTAAAGGAGGGGCCGGGCGCCCATAAATTTCTTAATGCCGCACCCGATCCGGCACGGAGCCTCCTGTCCCAGGCGGCAGGACGATAAGAAATTCAGCCCTTACAAGGAATATAAAGATAAATCTTATCTCTTTTTGATTATTCTCTAGCACTTCATGAGTACTAATCCAGACGCCAAGCGCGATTGACCATAGGTTACATAAGCATACGATGGCCGTTCTTTCGTTTCGTTTTTTCATTGCCTCGAATTTATTCTGCCACTTCATCAGTCTTGGAAAAACGAACCGATCGAATCGACGAACAGCCACAAGGCTCCTGCGGGGAGAACAAGAATGTCGGGTCGGGTTTCCGTTTTCTCTTCCATGCGCGACTGTCTCAGCCGTCCCCTGGTCTGGGCGGCCGCCATTGCCGGCCTGCTCGCATCGGGCCTGGCGCCCGCCGCGGCCCAGACGGCACCGGCCTTCAATCCGTCCCGGGCCAACACGGGCACGCTCGGGGTGATCTCCGGCGGCGCGGACGGCACCTACATCCGCATCGCCGCCGACCTCGCCAACGTGCTCGACGGCGAGGACTTGCGCGTGCTGCCGATGATCGGCCGCGGCTCGCTGCAGAACCTGCGCGACATCATGTTCCTGCGCGGCGTCGACATCGGCATCGTGCAGATGGATGCCCGCGAGCAGCTCAAAGCGGAGAAGCTCCAGGACAGCGCCGTGCGGCGCCTGCGCTTCATCACGCGCCTCTACAACGAGGAGGTCCACATCATCGCAAACCGCGAGATCACGGACATCCGCCAGCTCGACGGCAAGAAGGTGAATATCGACAAGGCGGGCAGCGGCACCAACCTGACCTCGCGCCTCATCTTCGAGAAGCTCGGCATCAAGCCCGAGGTCACCACCTTCGATCAGGCCTCGTCCTATGCGAAGCTCAAGTCCGGCGAGATCCAGGCGGCCGTCTACGTGGCCGGGCGGCCGGTGCGCGCCATCGCGGAGTTCCAGACCGACGGGCGCTTCCATCTCCTGCCGATTCCGTTCGAGGGCGAGATCGCCGAGAGCTACTTCCCGGCGCGCTTTGCGAACGCCGACTATCCCCGGCTCGTCGACGCGGACAAGCCCGTCGAGACCCTGGCGGTCGGCAGCCTGCTCGCGGTGTTCAACTGGCCCGAGAACTCCGACCGCTACAACCGCGTGAAGCGCTTCGTGGACGCGTTCTTCTCCCGCTTCGACGAGTTCCTGCAGCCGGGACGGCACCCGAAGTGGAAGGAGGTCAATCTGGCCGCCGACGTGCCCGGCTGGGAGCGCGTGAAGCCGGCGCAGGACTGGCTCGATCGCGCCGCCTCGGCCCGCACGTCCTCGCCTCAGGTTCAGAGCTTCGAGTCCTTCATGAACAACCGGGGGATCAACGTCTCGGCCCAGGAGCGCGAGGTTCTGTTCCGGGAATTCCTGGCCTGGCAGGGCAACCGGGAGCGGGCGCTGCGGAAGACCACGACCCGGCAGGACTGACATCCCAGGCAGGACCCGAAGCCGAAGGCTGTTCCTCAAGCCTTCGGCCGCCACAAAAAGGAGGTCCGACGTGATTGCGTATACATCATCTGGATCAAGACTTTTCATCACGGCATTGCTGACCACGACATGTCTCGGCCTCACGCTTCTCGGTCCTGCGGCCGCACAGGATGCGCCCCGGATCGCCCCGGACGTGGAGGCGCTGGCCGCCCCGAAGGACCTGCAGACAATCCTCCCCCTGCTGCTGACCTCCTCGGACCGGCGCCAGCTTGCAGCCGATCTCGAATCCGCCATCCGCAAAGGCGACCTGAAGGCGGCGGAGACCGGCCTCAACAGGGCCATCGAGGTCGGCACCCTCGCCATCGTGCTCTCCGACTACCTGAGCAATCCGGACCTGCTCAAGGCGCTGCAGGATCTCAACGTTCAGGCGTCCGCCGAGGCACCGAGTCCAATGCCCGCCCCTGCGGCCGGCCTGCCGGACGCCTGCACGACAGCGGCCGAGATCGGCAGCGCCAACCTGGCCGGGCTTCAGGAGGCCCTGGAGCAGGAGCGGTCCTACAGCGGCATGGTCTCGCAGACCATGACGGCCCTGATGCAGGAGCACAACGCCCTTGCATCCCGGGTGGAGTCGGACACCTCCTCCCGGGAGGTCCAGACGGCGGAGATGCAGCAGGCCCTCCAGCGGGAGCAGGAGCGCAGCACAACGCTCGAACAGGAGCTGCAGAGGCTCCAGGAGGAATACCGGATTCTGCAGGCCGCGCAGGAGCAGGCCTCCGCCCCGGCGGACATCGCGGCATCGGAGGATCGGCTGCGGCGGGAACGCGAGCGGGCCGATCTGACGGAGCGCCAGCTCGCCGGCACGCTCAAGGACCTGCGCGAGCTGCAGGGTCTCAAGGACGAGATCGTGGCATCGTCGACGTCCCGGATGGCCGAGCTGGAGAAGGCCATGGCGCGGGCCCAGATGCGCGGCGATCTGCTGACGCAGGAGCTGGCTGCGGCGGCCGGCGAATTGCAGGCCCTCAAGGAGCCGCGTCAGCCGGGCCCCGCTCCCGTGATGTTCCGGCTCGCCTCGACGGGCGCGGAGCCTCCCCTGGCTCCGCCGCAGCCGGAGACCGCGCCGGCTCAGGACGCCACCTCGGCCCTGCCCGTCAGGACTCCTGGCGCGGTGGTCGTGGCAGCCCTGCCGCAGGGCATCCAGCCTCTGCCCACGACACCTCTGTCCATCACGCCTCTGTCCATCACTCCTCTCCCCATGACGAGCGCGCCGCCGCTCAGCAACGAAGCCCCGGCCGCGACGGACTCCGCCAAGGCCGACGACCGGCTCGTCTCCCGCGCCGAGGAGCTCTTGCGTCAGGGCGACGTGAGCGGCGCACGGCTCGTCCTGGAGCACGCGCTTGCCGGCGGCCATGCCCGCGCGGCCTTCCTGCTGGCCGAGACCTTCGACCCGAACACGCTCGCGAAGCTCGGCGCGCTGGGCCTCAAGGGCGATGCGGCGAAGGCGCGGGAGTTCTACGCGCGGGCCCAGAGCCTGGGCATGGCCCAGGCCCGGGAGCGGCTGGAGGCTCTACGATAGCCCTTGAAGGCGCTGGGTGCCCGGATTCTAGAACGGCACCCACTCGCCGCCTTCGGTGAGCGAATCCACCGCCCGCTCGAGGGCGGTGCCGGCATCGAGCAGCTGCTGGGCGGTCTGCTGGATCTGCAACGGAGGGCCGGGCAGGCCGGCGACGTGTTCCGTCAGCTCCCGCACCCGCTCGATCAGGTCGATGAGGTCGGCGGCGAGCGCAGCCCTTTCCTCCGCTTCCGCAGGAGCGGACCGGCCCGGCTTCAGGCGGGGAGCAAGGGGGATCACGTTCGACATGGGTTGAAAATCTTCTTTTGTTCTGCCGAGGGCAATGGACTGCCCCTGCGTGATCCACAGCAAACCGATGCCATAGGGCCTGCAACGCCGCTTGGCGATCCTTTTTCTGCACGCAGCCGCCACCGGACGTGGTTCGGTCCGTCGGCTTGACTCCATTATTCTGGAGTTCCATTCTAATTTAATGGATGAAACTTCGGACATCAGCGCGCATCTGGCGGCGCGCCTGCGCGACCTGCGGGCCGGATCGGGCATGACCCTCGAGGGTCTGGCCGAGCGCACCGGCGTCAGCCGCTCCATGATCTCCCTCATCGAGCGTGGTGAGAGCAGCCCGACCGCCGCCGTTCTCGACAAGCTGGCCGCGGGGCTCGGCGTCACGCTGGCGTCGCTCTTCGCGGACCGGGACAGCGCCGCCGCCCACCCGCTGTCGCGGCGGGACGACCAGCGGGTCTGGCGCGATCCGGGGAGCGGCTACATCCGGCGCAACCTGTCCGCCCCCGGCTTCCCCTCGCCGATCGAGCTGGTGGAGTCGGTGCTCCCGCCCGGCGCCCGCGTGGCCTATGACACGGGGCACCGCGCCGCCGCCGTCCATCAGCAGATCTGGATCGTCGAGGGCGCCGTCGAGATCACGCTCGACGAGGAGACGCACCGCCTCGCCACCGGTGACTGCCTCTCCATGCGGCTCGACCGGCCCATCGTCTTCCGCAACCCGACCGATCATCCCGCCCGCTATGTGGTGGCGCTCGCCACCGATCCGCGCCCAGTTCCCTCCCGATGAGACAGCGCCCATGACAGAACCCGTCACCATCCGCCAGCTCACGCCCCGGGAGGCCCGGGAGCAGGTCCGCGCCCTCTCGGCCGTCCTGATCGATTGCGTCGAAGGCGGCGCCTCGGTCAGCTTCATGCTGCCCCTGACGCAGGAGAGGGCCGATGCCTTCTGGCAGGGGGTGGCCGAAGGCGTGGCCGCGGGCGAACGGATCCTGCTCGTCGCGCAGGACCCGTCCAGCGGCGCCATCGTCGGCACCGTCCAGGTGATCCTCAGTCAGCCGGAGAACCAGCCGCACCGGGCCGACATCGCCAAGATGCTCGTCCACCGGAGCGCCCGCCGCCGCGGGGTCGGCGCCGCCCTGATGCTGGCCGCCGAGAAGGCAGCCGCAAGCGCCGGCAAGACCGTGCTCGTGCTCGACACCGTGACCGGCGGGGATGCCGAGCGCCTCTACGAGCGGATCGGATGGATCAGGTCCGGCGTCATCCCGAACTACGCGCTCTGGCCCAAGGGGGGCTTCTGCGACACGACCGTGTTCTACAGGCAGATTTCCGCCGCCTGACATCCGCGCCGGGCAAGCCCCTCGATTGCGCTCGCCCGACGACCGTCCTATGGCTAGAGCATCGAACCATCCCGCCCTGCTCTCACCATCAGACTGACCGATCATGGAATTGTCCACTGCGGCGCTGCTTGCCGCCTCGGGCCTTGCGGCCGGCCTCGTCAACGCGATTGCGGGCGGCGGCACCTTCTTCACCTTCTCGGCCCTCGTCGCCGCCGGACTTCCGCCGGTCGTCGCCAACGCCACCAGCGCGGTGGCGGTCACGCCGGCGAACCTGGCGAGCGCCTGGGCCTATCGGCGCGAGCTTGCCGCCAACGCGCGGCGCTTCGCGGCCCTGGGCATCGTCAGCCTCATCGGCGGCCTGGGCGGCGCCTACATCCTCACAATCACCAACAACGACGCGTTCCGGCAGCTCGTGCCGTGGCTCCTGCTGTTCGCCACCCTGCTCTTTGCCGCAAGCCCGAAGATCGTGGCGCTGGCGCGCGCCATCGGCAAGCACGAGGGCGACCATCCCTCCACGAAAGCCTGGGCCGCTGGCCTCGCGTTCCAGACGGGTGTCGCGGTCTATGGCGGCTTCTTCGGCGCCGGCATGGGCATCGTCATGCTGGCGGCGCTCGCCATCACCGAGGGCGACGACTTCCACCTGATCAATTCCGCCAAGCATCTGTGCTCGACGCTGATCCAGCTCGTCGCCGTGGTGCTGTTCATCATTGCAGGGCTCGTGAGCTGGCCGGAGACGCTCGTCGTCGGCGCGGCCTCGGTGATCGGCGGCTATCTCGGCGTCGTGTTCGGCCGTCGCCTGCCGGCGAGCGCCATCCGCTGGCTCGTGATCGCCGTCGGCGCCACGTTGACACTGTATTTCTTTATTCGCTGAATTCAGTAACCATACGCGAAATAGCCCGCACGCAAGCGGCTTTTCGCCGGCGGCTGCCCGATTCACGCCACAACCATGCTCCTTCCTGCATCACTCGATTCTGAGTTTTCGCGAAAAGGAAATGATCGTGGCCGAATCCCAAAACATGTCAGGACTCGACGGAACGCAATCGGTGAGCGCCCTCGGCCTGCGATGGGCTGCCCTGCGCGGCATGCTGAACTCGCCGCTGATCACGGTCGAGGAACAGCGGCCGCTGCGGGACGAGCTGCTGCGCGAGCTTGCGACCATCGAGCAGGATTTCAGCGACCTGCCGTCCCGCAACACCATGGAGATCTCGGCGAAGCTCGACATCGCGAAGTCGGCCTTGCGCGAGCGCATCCAGAATGGGGAAACCTGGCTCGTCGACCTGATCGACAGCGTCCAGGCCGATCTGCACTCCCTTCATGCGAAAACGCCCGCTGCGACAACACACGCGACAGGCCGCTCGCCCGCCAATCTCAGCCGTCCCCAGCAGCAGCGCACGGACGAGACGGCCAACACGCCCTCGACCGCAGAGACGGCGACGTCCTCGGCCGCCTGATGAAAGACGCCGCGCCTGATCCGTTCAGGCGCGGCGCATGACCGGGCGCGACGTTCCTGCGTTACACGAGACCCGGATCGATCCTGCTGCTCGTCTCGAGCCATGCGGGAACAGGCAGGTTCCTGTCGCGCAGGAAATCCGGATTGAAGAGCTTCGACTGGTAGCGCGTGCCATAATCGCAGAGCACCGTGACGATAGTGTGCCCGGGTCCAAGCTGCCTGGCGAGCCGGATCGCCCCCGCAACATTGATGCCCGACGATCCGCCGAGGCACAGCCCTTCGTGCTCCAGAAGATCGAAGACGATGGGCAGCGCCTCCGCGTCCGGGATCTGGAACGCCGCGTCGACAGGCGCGCCTTCGAGATTGGCCGTGATGCGGCCCTGGCCGATGCCCTCCGTGATCGACGTGCCCGACGATTTCAGTTCCCCGGCCGTGTAATAGCTGTAGAGCGCCGCTCCCATGGGATCGGCAAGAGCGATCGTGATCTTCGGGTTGCGCTCCTTCAGCGCCATGCCGACGCCGGCCAGCGTGCCACCCGTGCCAACCGCGCTGACGAAGCCGTCGACCCTGCCGTCCGTCTGCTCCCAGATTTCCGGTCCCGTGGTCTCGATATGCGCCTGCCGGTTGGCCACGTTGTCGAACTGGTTGGCCCAAATGGCACCGTTCGGCTCTTCTTGCGCCAAACGCTCCGCCAGACGGCCCGAGACCTTCACGTAGTTGTTGGGATTGGCGTAAGGCACCGCCGGCACTTCGATCAGCTCGGCACCCGCGAGCCGCAGCATGTCCTTCTTCTCTTGGCTTTGCGTTTCCGGGATCACGATCACGGTCCTGAAGCCCATGGCATTGGCGACGAGCGCCAGGCCGATGCCGGTATTGCCCGCCGTGCCCTCGACGATGACACCGCCCGGTCGGAGCGCGCCGCGCCGGACCGCATCGCGGATGATGAAGAGCGCCGCCCGGTCCTTCACCGACTGGCCGGGATTCATGAACTCGGCCTTGCCGAGGATGGTGCAGCCGGTGAGCTCGGATGCGCGGCGGAGCCTGATGAGAGGCGTGTTGCCGATGGCGGCGGGAACGTCGGGCTTGATCGTCATCGGGTGATACCTCGTTGGCCGGGCAGGAAGTTTCGTACCTTGTTGACCGGCCTCGCCGGAAAAGCCCAGACCTCTTCGTCACATTTGTGCCGAGGTTCCACCATCGTTTGCGATCAGCTTGCCGCCTTGGCGTCGGAGAGCGCCCGGTCGATCACATCCTTCACCGTCTCATAGGGCTGGGCTCCAGACACGAGATAGGCCTGCGCGCCGGCGGTGACGATGAGGGCGGGAACGCCGGAGATGCCGATCTGCCGCGCCAGCTGCTCGTCCTCCAGCACCCTTTCCGTGTGGCGTCCTTGGTCCAGGGCTTCACGCAAGCCATCCGGGTCGAGCCCGACGGATTGCCCGAGGTCGAGCAGAACCTCGAGGTCGGCGAGGTCTCGCCCCTCCTCGAAGAAGGCCTTGAACAAGGCGTGATTCATCGCATCGAGCAGGCCTGCCTCGCGGGCGAACTCGGCCGCCTCATGTGCCTTGCGGCTGCGGGGCTGGACCGGCGGCAGCTTCATCCTGTCGAGGCCGCGGTCCTGAGCCATCGGGTAGACCGACTGGTTCCAGACCCGGTGCAGGTATTCCGCATTCGGGTCGAGGGTCGGCTCCGGCTCGGGACGCAGCTCGAAGGAGCGCCAGTCGATCTCGACCCTGGCGCCGCGTTCGGCCTTGATGCGCTCCAGCACCGGCCGTTCGAGATAGCAGAACGGGCAGACATAGTCGCTCCAGACCAGGATCCGGACAGGATTGTCGTTCGGCATGGCATGCTCCCTTCCCGAGCCCGGCTCCAGCTTGCGTCACAACGCATCAGATGTCCGCCGGTTTTTGCGCCCCCGCCTCATCACACTTGAGAGACCGGATCAATTCTCCGAGCGCCTTGAAATCGCTCTTGCGGGTAGAGCTGCGGCGCCAGGCGAGCCCGACGACGCGCATGGGCGGCTCCTCGGGAAACGGGATGAGCGCCACCCGCTGCCGGTCGACCTCCGTCCTGGCGCAGAGCTCAGGCAGCAATGTGATTCCGTGACCCGCCGCCACCATCTGCATGATGGTCGTGAGCGAGGCGGCGCCCAGCGCCCGGCGGGCCTGCATGTTGGCGATCTGGCAGAACTGCAGCGCCTGATCGCGCAGGCAATGCCCCTCCTCCAGCAGCAGCAGGCGCTCCTGCCCGATGCGGGTGCGCAGGTCGCCCGCCTTCCACTCGCGAGCCGCCTGGCTCTGGACGGCGATGAGGAAGCGGTCCTCGAACAGCGCCATGGTTTCGAGCTGCGGCTGCTGCACGGGCAGGGCGACCAGCACCGCGTCCAGTTCGCCCCGGACCAGTTCCTCCACGAGGGCATTCGTCTGCGTCTCACGGATCTGCAGGTCGAGGTGCGGATAGTGCTTCATAGCCTCGGTCAGGATGTCCGGCAGCAGGTAAGGCGCGATGGACGGAATGATGCCGAGACGGAGGGAGCCCGTGAGGACGCCGTGGTGCTGGCGCGCAAAATCGGAAAGCTCCCGCACCTGGCTGAGGATTGCCTCGGCCCGCGTGGCGATCTCCTGCCCGGCCGGCGTCACCGCAATGGCGCCGCCCCGGCGCTCCACAAGCTCCACGCCGAGCTCCCGCTCCAGCTCCTTGATCTGCATGGACAGGGCCGGCTGCGTGACGGAGCACTGATCGGCCGCCATGCCGAAATGCTTCGTCCGGGCCAATGTTTCGAAATAACGGAGCTGCCTGAGCGTGACCATGCGATAAGAATATCTGATCGCTCCTTGCAATCAATACAATTGGACCTGATCGCGGGGCCGAGGCATGGTCCGCCCGCTCAAAGGGACGACCATGACAAAAACAACCACAATGACCACCACGGCCGGGGCGCCGATCGCCGACAACCAGAACAGCCTGTCCGCCGGCTCCCGCGGCCCGCTGCTGCTGCAGGATTACCAGCTCATCGAAAAGCTCGCGCATCAGAACCGCGAGCGCATTCCGGAGCGCGTGGTGCATGCCAAGGGCTCGGCCGCCTACGGCACGCTGACGGTCACCAACGACATCTCGCGCTATTCCAAGGCGAAGGTCTTCTCCGAGGTCGGCAAGCAGACGGAAGTGTTCCTGCGCTTCTCCACCGTGGCCGGCGAACGCGGCGCCGCGGATGCCGAGCGCGACGTGCGCGGCTTTGCGCTTAAAGTTTATACGGAAGAGGGCAACTGGGACATCGTCGGCAACAATACGCCGGTGTTCTTCGTCCGCGACCCGGTGAAGTTCCCCGACTTCATCCGCACGCAGAAGCGCCACCCCGCCACGAACCTGCGCTCGCCCACCGCCATGTGGGACTTCTGGTCGCTCAGCCCCGAGACGCTGCACCAGGTGACGATCCTGTTCTCGGATCGCGGCCTGCCGCAGGGCTACCGCTTCATGCACGGCTTCGGCTCGCACACCTATTCGTTCATCAACGAGGCCGGTGAGCGATTCTGGGTGAAGTTCCACTTCAAGTCCATGCAGGGCATCAAGACCTGGTCGAACCGCGAGGCCGAGGCCGTTGTCGCCAAGGACCGCGAGAGCGCCCAGCGCGATCTCTACGAAGCCATCGAGGGCGGCGACTTCCCGCGCTGGAAGTTCTGCGTGCAGATCATGCCCGAGACGGATGCGGAGAAGACCTCCTACAACCCGTTCGACGTCACCAAGGTGTGGCCGCATGCGGAGTATCCGCTGATCGAGGTCGGCGTGCTCGAGCTCAACCGCAACGCCCAGCACTATTTCGCGGAAGTGGAGCAGTCCTCGTTCTCGCCGTCGAACATCGTGCCCGGCATCGGCTTCTCGCCGGACAAGATGCTGCAGGGCCGCATCTTCGCCTATGCGGATGCGCACCGCTACCGCGTCGGCACCCATTACGAGGCGCTCCCCGTCAACCGCCCGCGCTGCCCGGTGCACCACTACCACGCGGATGGCGGCATGCTGTTCGACGTGCCCAACCGGGGTGACGCGTACTACGAGCCGAACTCCTTCAACGGTCCGGTGCAGACGCCCCGCGCCGCGGAGCCGCCGCTCAAGATCTCGGGCGATGCCGACCGCTACGACCACCGCGCCGGCAACGACGACTACAAGCAGCCGGGCGACCTGTTCCGCCTCATGACGCCGGACGAGCAGGGCCGGCTCATGGACAACATCGCGGAAGCGATGCAGGGCGTGCCCGAGGACATCGTGCGCCGCCAGATCGTGCACTTCTACCTCGCCGATAAGGCCTATGGCCTCGGCGTGGCGGACCGCATGGGCCTCAAGGGCGCCGTGATGATCCAGGCTGCCGAATAAGACAAACGCCGTAGGGGCAAAGAGAGCGGCTCGGGAAAGATCCCGGGCCGTTTTTTAGTAAGGGCTTCGGTGTCATTCCCGGCCGGAGCGCAGCGGAGGGGAAGGGAACCCATGGCGTTGCGCCTGATCGTGGATCCCCTTCCCGCACTTCGTGCGCCGGGGATGACAACCGCGTTAGAGCAACCCCTCGCCCTGAAGGAACGGATTCGTCTGCCGCTCCTGGCCGATGGTGCTCATGGGGCCGTGGCCGCATATAAAAGTAATGTCGTCGCCGAGGGGCAGGAGCTTGTCCTTGATCGAGCGGATCAGCGCCTTGCCGTCGCCGCCGGGAAGATCCACGCGTCCGACTGAGCCCTGGAACAGCACGTCGCCGACGAGCGCAAAGCGCTGATCCTTCGACACGAGCACGACGCTGCCGGGTGAGTGGCCGGGGCAATGCAGAACATCGAGGACGAGGTCGCCGACCGTGACCGTATCGCCCTCGTTCAGCCAGCGGTCCGGCGTGACGGCACGCGCCTCGAAGCCGTAGGCCTGTCCCTGCTCGGCGAGCCGGTCCAGCAGGAAGCGATCCGCCTCGTGCGGTCCCTCCACCGGAACGCCGAGGTCCTCGCGCAATTCGGCGGCACCACCGGCGTGATCGATATGGCCATGGGTGAGGATGATCTTCTCGACGGTCACGCCGCTCTGCGCGATGGCCTGCTTGATGTGGTCGAGATCGCCGCCGGGATCGACCACGGCGGCCTTTTTGGTCTTCTCGCACCACAGCAGGGTGCAGTTCTGCTGGAACGGCGTCACGGGAATGATGGCGGCGCGGACGTCTGGCACGATGAAATCCTCACATGATCGGACACAGACATAGGACCTGGGCGGGCCCGTGGGAAGGCGCGCGATCACGGGCGCTTCACTTGACCTTCCGACACCCGGGTTCGCATAGTCCCCTCACCGAATCACAAGCGAGGACACGAGCATGGAAACCAGGGCCGCCGTGGCGTGGGAGGCTGGCAAGCCGCTCACCATCGAGACCATCCGCATCGAAGGCCCGAAAGCCGGCGAGGTGCTCGTGGAGGTGATGGCCACCGGCGTGTGCCACACGGACGCCTATACCCTGTCGGGCCTCGATTCCGAGGGCAAGTTCCCGGCGATCCTCGGCCACGAGGGTGCGGGCATCGTGCGCGAGGTCGGAGCCGGCGTGACAACGCTCAAACCCGGCGATCACGTGATTCCGCTCTACACGCCCGAGTGCCGCAGCTGCAAATCCTGCCTGTCGCGCCGCACCAATCTCTGCACGGCGATCCGCTCGACTCAAGGGCAGGGCGTGATGCCGGATGGCACCTCGCGCTTCCGCTGCGACGGCGAGACCGTGTTCCACTACATGGGCTGCTCGACGTTTGCGAACTTCACCGTGCTGCCGGAGATCGCGCTCGCCAAGGTGCGCGAGGACGCGCCCTTCGACAAGATCTGCTACATCGGCTGCGGCGTCACCACGGGCATCGGCGCGGTGCTCTACACCGCCAAGGTGTGGCCGGGCGCGAACGTGGTGGTGTTCGGCCTCGGCGGCATCGGACTCAACGTGATCCAGGGTGCGCGCATGGTGGGCGCCGACAAGATCATCGGCGTCGACATCAACCCGGCCAAGGTCGAGATGGCCAGAAAATTCGGCATGACCGACTTCATCAACCCGAAGGAGGTCGGCAACGACAAGGTCGTGCAGGCCATCATCGATCTCACGGGCGGCGGCGCGGATTTCTCGTTCGACGCCACGGGCAACACGGACGTGATGCGCCAGGCGCTGGAATGCTGCCACCGCGGCTGGGGCGAGAGCATCATCATCGGCGTGGCGGAGGCAGGCCGAGAGATCGCCACCCGGCCGTTCCAGCTCGTCACCGGCCGCGTCTGGAAGGGCACGGCCTTCGGCGGCGCACGCGGCCGCACGGACGTGCCGAAGATCGTGGACTGGTACATGGAGGGCAAGATCAACATCGACGACCTGATCACCCACACCATGCCGCTCGACGAGATCAACACCGCCTTCGACCTCATGCACGAGGGCAAGTCGATCCGCTCCGTCGTGATCTACTGATCGGGAGAGGGATGTTGAGCTTCGAGACCGTCTCGCAGGCGCGCTGCTTCAACGGCACGCAATTCGTCTATCGCCATGCCTCGCAGGAGACCGGCACGCCCATGCGCGTAGCGGTCTATGTTCCGCCGCAGGCGAAGACCGCGAAAGTGCCCGTGGTGTGGTTCCTCTCCGGGCTCACCTGCACGGAGGAGAATTTTACCGTGAAGGCCGGCGCGCAGCGGGCCGCCTCGGAGCTCGGCCTGATGCTGATCGCGCCGGACACCAGCCCGCGCGGCGAGGGCGTGCCCGACGATGCGCAGGGCGCGTACGATTTCGGCCTCGGGGCCGGCTTCTACGTGGATGCCGTGCAGGAGCCGTGGGCGAAGAACTACCGCATGCGCTCCTACATCGAGCGCGAGCTTCCGGAGCTCATCGCTCAAAATCTCCCGGCGGACATGAGCCGCCAGGGCATCACCGGCCATTCCATGGGCGGGCACGGGGCGCTCACCATCGCGTTGCGCAACCCCGAGCGCTTCAAGGCCGTCTCGGCCTTCGCGCCCATCGCCTCGCCCCTGAACTGTCCCTGGGGCGAGAAGGCCCTGTCGAACTATATCGGGCCCGACCGCTCGGCCTGGCGCGACTACGATGCCTGCGCGCTGATCGAGGGCGGGGCCCGCCTGCCCGACCTGCTGGTCGACCAGGGCACCGCCGACAGCTTTCTCGAAAGCCAGCTCAAGCCGGGGCTGCTGGAGGGGGCCTGCGCCAAGGCCGGCCAGCCCCTGACCCTGCGGATGCAGGACGGCTACGACCATTCCTATTTCTTCATCGCGACCTTCATCGAGGACCACTTGCGCTGGCATGCGCAGCGTCTCGGCGTCTGAGGGCGTTCAGGCTTAGCCGAACAGCTCCGGATGCCGGAGCTGCAGAGCCTGCACGAGGGCGATGGTCTTGAGGTCCGCGATGGCGCCCTGCTGGAGCATCTCCACAACCTGATCGAGGCCGATCTCCAGCACCTCGATCTCCTCGTGCTCGTCCGCAAGCCCTCCGCCCTCACCAACCCGGTCGGCCGCCGTGTAGGGCGCCAGAAACAGATGCAGGCGCTCCGTGGTGAAGCCGGGGGCCGACCAGGCGATCCCCACCGGCTCCAGCGTCCGCACCCGCAGGCCCGCCTCCTCCATGGTCTCGCGCCTGGCGCAGGCTTCAGGCTCGTCCTCGTCGAGCAGGCCCGCCACCGCCTCAAGGAAATCCTGCCGCCCTTCCACATGCATGACGGGCGCCCGGAACTGGCGGATCAGGATCGCCTTGCGGGTCTCCGGATCGTAGGGCAGCACGGCCGCCGCATCGGCGCTGTTCAGGATCTCCCGCGCCATGGCCCGGCCGTCGGGCATCCGGATTGTCAGCTTGAGAAGCCTGCGCCAGCCCTCGTAGAGGGTTTCGGTCTGCTCGATCTTGTAGTCTGCCACGTCCCGCTCTCTCCTGCTTGACGGTTTGCACCCTATGACAACACGCGAAACGCTCAAGTTATCCCTGATCCCGCCATGAAGCCTGAGGGCAGGTTCGCGCGTTAGAGCATCGTGCAGAAAAAGTGGACCCGGTTTTTCGCGCCCAACGATGCTCTCACTTATGGGGGAAGCATCGGGTGGATCCCAAAAGTGCAAATCCACTTTTGGGTCCGATGCTTTAAGGGCAGGACAGCGTGAAGGAGAGTGGCGTGCTCGAGGATCTGGTTTCCGCCATCAGGACGAAGCAGGCGATCCTGTTTGCCGGAGCGGGCGTCTCCATGACGGTGGGCCTGCCCTCCTGGAGCACCCTGATCGAGCATATCGCCGACGAACTCGAGATCGACCTGTCCGATTTCAGGGGAACCGACCTGAACTACCTGACGCTGGCGGAATATTACCGGCTCAAGCAGGGCAGCATCGGGCCCCTGCGCAGCTGGATGGACCGGAACTGGACCATTCCCGAGGAGATTCTGAAGAAATCCCGGGTCCACAAGCTGATCTGCAAGCTCGACTTTCCGATCGTCTACACCACGAATTTCGACCGGAACCTCGAGACTGCCTACAACCTGCACGGCAAGGATTACGTGAAGATCGTCAACGCCAAGGACATCGCCCGTATCCGCGAGGGCGTGCCGCAGATCGTCAAGTACCATGGCGATTTCGACGACGACGGCTCCATCGTGATCGCCGAGACCGACTACCTGGAGCGCCTGTCCTTCGAGTCGCCCCTCGACATCAAGTTCCGCTCCGATTCGATGGGCAAGACCATCCTGTTCATCGGCTACAGCATGACGGATCTCAACATCCGCTTCCTGATGCACCGGCTCTGGCGAACCTGGGCCGGATCGGGCTACGAGCGCGACCGGCCGCAATCCTACGTGTTCATGCTGCGCGCCAACCCGGTGGAGCAGGCCGTTCTCGAGCAATGGGGCCTGCAGGTGCTGATGGAGAAGGAATGCCCGCCGGAACAGGCGCTCGACAAGTTCCTGACCAAGCTCAGCGAGGCCGTCGGGAAGGACGAGGGCGGTGTCTGATTGGCACCGGCACCGCCCTGTGCGAAGGTGGCCGCCTTTCCCGTATCCAAGATGAACCCATGGCTGCCGCACAAAAACGCCGTCTTTCGCTCCGCGACATCCTGACCGACGGGCGCATCGCGCTCATGCTCCCCCTCGGGTTCTCGTCGGGCCTGCCTTTCCTGCTCGTCTTCAGCACCCTGTCGGCCTGGCTGCGGGAGGCAGGGATTTCCCGCACCGAGATCGGCATGCTGAGCTGGGTCGCCCTGGCCTATTCCTTCAAGTTCCTCTGGGCGCCCATCGTCGACCGCTACGACGTGCCGGGTCTGGCAAGCCTTCTCGGGCGGCGGCGCGGGTGGATGGCGTTCGCCCAGATCGTCACCGCGCTCGGGCTCGTGGGCATCGGCTTGAGCGATCCGCAGACCAGCCTTCCGCTCACCATCGCGTCGGCGCTCCTCGTCGCCTTCGCCTCGGCGACGCAGGATGTGGTGATCGACGGCTGGCGCATCGACGTGGCCTCAACCGAGCGCCAGGGCATGATGGCGGCCTCCTACCAGCTCGGCTATCGGCTCGCTCTCATCTGCGCGGGCGCGGGCGCGCTCTACATCGCGGAGTTCGTGGACTGGCGCAGCGCCTATCTGGCCATGGCCGTTCTCATGGGCGTCGGTCTTGTCGGCACCCTGCTGGCGCCGCGCGGCAACGAGAGCGCCCTGCGCGAGCACCTTCCCTTCACTGCGGCCATCGTCGAGCCGCTTGCCGATCTCTTCCGGCGCAAGGGCCTGATCCTCATCCCGATTCTCATCCTCATCGCCTGCTTCCGCCTGCCGGATTTCGTGGCCGGCGTCATGGCGAATCCGCTCTATATCGATCTCGGATTCTCCAAGACCGACATCGCCAACGTGTCGAAGCTCTATGGGGTGTGGGTCGGCATCATCGGAGCTTTCGCAGGCGGCTTGGCCCTGACGCGGCTCGGCCTGTGGTGGACGCTGCTGATCGGCGCCTTCATCGCCGCGTCCTCGAACTTGATGTTTGCTTGGCTGGCGTCAGGAAACGCCACCCTGCCCGCCCTGACTCTGACCATCAGCTTCGACAACTTCGCCGCAGGTTTCGCGGGCTCTGCCCTGATCGCCTACATGTCGGGCCTGACCTCGCCGGGCTTTGCCGCCACGCAATACGCGCTCCTGAGCTCGCTCTACGCACTGCCGGGCAAGCTCATCGGCGGCGCATCCGGCGCGGTGGTGGACGCCTACGGTTATCCTCTCCTCTTCACCGCCACGGCCAGCATCGGCATCCCGCTGGTGATCCTGTGCTTCGTGATCAGGCGGGATACGATGAAGACGGTTGCCGAAAAGGATGAGGTAATCGAGGATGCAACGCCCGCCGTCAGTGCCGGGTCGCGAGCATAAGTTCAGACGTCATCCCGGGGCCGCGCAGCGGAACCCGGAATCGTTCGACGAGAAGTGCGCCTCATCCTGATGACGATCCCGGATCGCCTGCGGCGTCCGGGATGACGCATCATGAGGCTGGGATCAGACCCAGCCGCCATCCACCAGATAGGTCTGCGCCGACATGGCGCTGGAATCGTCGGAGCCGAGGAACAGCGCGAAGTTGGCGATATCCTGGGGCACGAGCTTGCGCTTCACGCATTGACGCTTGAGCAGTTCCTGCTCGCCTTCGGGCGTGAGCCACAGGTCGATCTGGCGCTGGGTCATGATCCAGCCCGGCACGAGGCAGTTGACGCGGATGTTCTTAGGCCCGAGCTCGCGCGCCAGGGCGCGGGTGAGCCCGACTGAAGCGGACTTCGCGGTCTTGTAGGCCGCAAAGGAATCGTCGCTCACCATGTAGCTCGTGGAGCCCATGTTGATGATCGAGCCGCCGCCCGCCTTCTCCATGTCCGGCAGCACGGCCTGGGCTGCGAAGAACTGGTGGTCGAGATTGGTGGCGAAGCGCTCGCGCCAGTATTCCGGCGTCACCTGATCGATGGTGTGGCGGTCGTCGCGGGCCGCGTTGTTGACCAGGATCGTGATCGGCCCGATGGCATCGCTCGCGCGCCGGATCGCGGCCTGAAAGGCGGGGATGTCGCGCACGTCGCTGTGCTCGAAATGCACGCCCGCGCCGAGTTCCTTCGCCAGCGCCTGCCCTGCCTCGGCATTGTAGTCGAGGATCGCCACCTTGCTGCCCTGAGCATGGAACGAACGCGCGATGCTCTCGCCGATGCCGCTGGCGCCGCCGGTGATGAGAACGGACTTGCCCTTCAGCGAGCCGTAGATGGTCTGGGTCATGAATCCTCACACATTTCAAAAGATAAAGTCGTCATCCCGGGGCTGCGGAGCAGAACCCGGGATCGCATGACGAGTATGGCGCCTTATCCTGCAACCGATCCCGGATCGGCTTACGCCGTCCGGGATGCCGCGGACTATTAACTCGCGCCCGGCCCCGGCGTTGCGCCCGGCGGGCATTTGCCCAGGATGATCATGCCGAGCACCTCGTCCTGGGTGACGTCCTGCACGCTGGCCGAGCCCACGAGCTTGCCGTTCTTCATCACGCTCACCCGGTCGGCGAGGCCGAACACGTCGTGGATATCGTGGCTGATGAGGAAGATGCCGATGCCCTCCTTCTTCAGCTGCAGCACCAGATCGGCGACCTGCTGGGTCTCGGCGGGGCCGAGGGCCGCGGTCGGCTCGTCCATGATGAGCACGCGGGCATTGAAGTAGATCGCGCGCGCGATCGCCACCGATTGCCGCTGTCCGCCGGAGAGCGCCTTCACGGGCTCCTTGAAGCGGCGGAAATGCGGGTTGAGGCGCGCCATCACCTTGCGGGTCTCGGCCTCCATGGTGGCATCGTCGAGGGTGCCGTAGGGGGTGAGAACCTCGCGTCCGAGGAAGATGTTGCCGGCCGCATCGATGTTGTCGGCGAGCGCAAGCGTCTGATAGATCGTCTCGATGCCGTAGCGCTTGGCATCGCGCGGCGTCGCGATGTCGGCATGCTGGCCGTTCACGTAGATCTCGCCCGCATCCGGCCTGTAGGCGCCGGACAGGATCTTGATCAGCGTCGACTTGCCGGCGCCGTTGTGGCCGAGCAGGCCCACCACCTCGCCGGGGCGCAGATCGACCGACACGCCGTCCACGGCCTTGATGCCGCCGAAGGCGATGGAGATGTTGCGCATCTCGACGAGAGGCGTCGTTCCATTCGTAGACATGATGCGGCCTTCTTACTTGATGCGGCGGCGATAGAGGCTGTCGACCCACACCGCCAGGACGAGCACGGCGCCGACGACGATGTTCTGAAGCGGCGTGTCGACGCCGAGCAGCACCATGCCCGATTGCAGCGACTGCATGACCAGGGCGCCGAGCATCGCGCCCGCGATGGTGCCGATGCCGCCGGCGAGCGACGTGCCGCCGATGACCGCGGAGGCGATCACGTAGAGCTCGTCGAGGCTGCCGGCCGCATTCGTCGCCGCGTTGAGACGCGCGGTCGAGATGCAGGCGGAGATGCCGCAGAGCAGGCCCATGAGGCCGAACACCTTCATCAGCGTCCAGCGGGTGTTGATGCCCGACAGCTCCGCCGCCTCCGGGTTGCCGCCGATGGCGAAGACGTAGCGGCCGAAGCGCCGGCGCGTGGCGATGAAGGTCATCACCAGGCCGACCAGGACGGCGATGACCACCGGCAGCGCGATCCCGTGCGAAATGAAAAGACCTCCTTCGGGCCAAGCGATGCCGTTGGCCTCGGCCCAGCGCCGGGCGGTGCGCGCCGGCAGAGGATAGGCGTTGAAGATCCAGGCCGTGCCCAGAACGGCCCCGCAGGCGAACGCGGCGATCACCGCATCGGCCCAGCCGGGCCGAACCGGAAAGCCGAAGCTCAGGCGGCGACGGCGGGACAGCCCAAGCGCCACGATGATGATGCCGCAGGCCGCTGCCGCGATGATCCAGGTGGCATTGGCGCCGAGCGCACCCTCCACGCCGCCGCCGAGGGCTTTGAAGTTGGCGTCCATGGGCGCGATCGTCTGGCCTGTCGTGACCCACCAGGCCGCGCCGCGCCAGACCAGCAGGCCGCCGAGCGTGACGATGAAGGAGGGAATGCCGAGATAGGCGATCAGCCATCCCTGGAAGAGACCGATCAGGCCGCCGACCGCGATGGCGACCAGAACGGCGATGGGGGCCGTCAGCCAGTGCTCGAAACCGAGATAGGCGGGCAGCCACTGCACCTGCACCACGCCGATGATCATGCCGGTGACGCCGAGGATCGCGCCGACGGACAGATCGATGTTGCGCGTGACGATCACCAGCACCATGCCGGTCGCCATGATCGCCACGGAGGCGGTCTGGACCGACAGGTTCCAGAGGTTGCGCGGCGTGAGAAAGATGCCGCCCGACAGAAGATCGAACCCGACCCAGATCACGGCGAGCGCCGCCAGCATGCCGAGCATGCGCGCATCGATCTCGAGCTTCGACAGGAGCGAGCCGGACGCGGCGCTCGACGGAGGGGCGGTGCTGGCAACGGGTGCGGTCATGACGTCACGCTGAAAGACGAATGAAGGTATCCATGAAAACTGTCATCCCCGGCCGGAGCGCAGCGGAGGGGAAGGGGATCCACTTGCACACGCGGCGCACTGGATCCCCTTCCCTCGCCTAAAGGCTCGCCAGGGATGACAAGGAGCAGGCTCCGATCAGTTGCAGGCCTTGACCGTGCCGGCCTTCACGCCCTGGCAGACCACGTCCTTGGAGGCCCAGCCGGCATCGATGACCACGTTCAGGTTGTCCTTCGTGATCGCCACCGGGCGGAGGAAGAGAGCCGTCATGTTCTGCTTCTTCGGGCCCTGGTTCCAGGTCGTCGCGCCCTTGATCTCGCTGAGCTTCTTGCCGTCGGCAAGCTGCAGGGCGACCTCCGCCGCATTGCGGCCGAGTTCACGGGCATCCTTGAAGACCGTCACGGTCTGCGTGCCCTGGGCAACGCGGTTGAGGGCAGCCTTGTCGGCATCCTGTCCGGAAACCGGCACGGAGCCTGCCATGCCCTGGGCGGCCAGGGCCGCGATGGCGCCGCCGGCGGTGCCGTCATTGGCTGCGATCACCGCATCGACCTTGTTGTTGTTCTTGGTGAGGAACTGCTCCATGTTCCGCTGCGCATTGGCAGGGAGCCAGCCATCCGTGTAGGCCTCGCCGACATTCTTGATCTTGCCAGAATCGATGGCGGGCTTGAGCACCTCCATCGAGCCCTTGAACAGGAAGTCGGCATTCGGATCGGAGCCCGAGCCCTTGATGAAGACGTAATTGCCTTCGGGCTTCACCTTCATGACCTCGCGGGCCTGAAGGCGGCCCACCTCGACGTTGTCGAAGGTGAGGTAGAAGACCTGCGGGATTTCGATGAGACGGTCGTAGCCGACGACCGGAATGCCCTCCGCCACAGCCTTCTCGACGGCCGGGCGCACCGCGTCCGCATCCTGGGCGAGGACGATGAGCGCATCGGCGCCGCGGGCGATCAGGCTCTCGATGTCGGTGAGCTGCTTGGCGGGCGACGACTGGGCATCGGCCGACACGTAGGTGCCGCCGGCCTTCTCGATGGCGGCCTTGATGGCGGCTTCGTCGGTCTTCCAGCGCTCTTCCTGGAAGTTCGACCAGCTGACGCCGACCACGGGTCCCTTGCCCTGAGCGAAGGCGGCGCCGGCGGACAGGGCCAGAGCGGCAAGCGAGATGAGAGCGTGTTTCTTCGAAAGCATCGGTTTTCCTCCTGGGCGGCGCTTCCCTGGAAAGCGCCGCGCTCATGGCAGCTGTCGGGCTGAGGTAGCGCCGACGGACGTGGCTCAACCTGCCATGCGTTATTGTTCGAGCGCGAAAATAATTATACGAGCCTCCGCCGCCTTCAAGCGCCCCGCTCCTAATAATTTGGTCTGATATCCCCAGCCTGCAGTTTTGATTTATTCAAACCGCGAATAAAGTGCCTTCATGCTCATGCTGCCTCTCTCCCCTCGCGAATCCGCCCGCCGGCGCCTGCTCGATGCCCTGCGCCGGGAAGGCCCCATGGCCAGGGTGGAGATCGGCCAGCATCTCGGCATGAGCCCGGCCAGCGTGTCCGAACTCGCAGCAAACCTCCTCGACGAGGGAATCCTGGTGGCGGAGGACAGCCCGGACCAGAGCCCGGGGCTGCTGCGGGGCCGGCCCAAGACCCGCCTCTACTTCGCCGAGACCCTGGGCTCCGTGGTCGGCGTCTGGACCGGCTTCAACCGCATCGAGCTGCGGCTCGTGGACAGCGCCGGGCGCACCCGGGCGAGCCGCCATGTGGAGCGCCCCTTGCGCAACCTCGAGGCCGAGGAGCTGATGGACGTGCTGGCCCGCACCATCGCGGCCTTCGCCGAGGAGAGCGGCGCCCGGGACGTGAAGGCGGTGGGCCTCGCCTGCCAGGGCTATGTGGACACCCGCGACGGGATCGTGGCCTGGAGCCCGGTGCTCGGCACCCGCGACCTCCCGCTCGCCTCGGGCCTCGGCCAGCGTCTCGGCAAGCCCGTGCTCATGGAGAACGACGCCAGCGCCATGGCCTTCGCCATCGCGCAGCGCCATGCGGGCCTGCGCTCGGGCCGTACCGCCTGCCTGATGGTGGGCGACGGCGTGGGCTTAGGGTTTCTCATCCAGGGCGAGCTCTATCGCGGCGCCCGCTTCGGCGGCTCCGAGTTCGGCCATGTGCGCCTGCGCCGGAGCGGTCCGCAATGCCGCTGCGGCGGGCGCGGCTGCATCGAGGCCTATCTCGCCGACTACGCCCTGCACCGCGACGCGCAGCTCATCGACCACCGCCCCGCCCCGACCCTGCTGCTGCCGGGCGAGGAGGCCATGGGGGCCGTCGTGGAGCAGGCGCGCGCGGGCAACCCTGCCCTGCTCAACCTGTTCCACGCCGCCGGCGAAGTTTTGGGCGATGCGGTCGGCATCCTGATCCAGACGCTGGAGCCCGACCACATCGTGATCTGCGGCCCCGGCACCCGGGCCATGGACCTGCTGCGCCCCTCCTTCGAGGCGGCGCTCGAATCCCAGACGATCCCGGAGTTGCGTGCGCTCGCCACAATCCACGTGATGGAATCCTCCATGGATCTTCTCACCGAGGGCGTGGTGATGCAGGCCCTGCGCGAACTCGACCTCGATCTGGCGCGTCTGAAGGCGGCGTGAGCGTTTCGTCACGGCGCAAGCCTCATCCAGAGGAGGCCGTCAGGCCGTCTCGAAGCCCCGGATTGTGTCCGGGCACGAGGGCGTCTCCAGCGCTCTCTGGATCCTCCTTCGAGACGCCGCTCTGCGGCTCCTCAGAATGAGGTCGAGAGAAACGAACCGGCAAAAAGGCCTCAAAACTCCACACAACAAAAATGCCGCCCGGCGATGAGCCGGGCGGCATCAGTTCAAGGATTCGACTTCCGATCAGATCACGAAGAAGTCGTGATACTTGAGGGTGGTCTTGTTGGTGATGGTGGCGATCTTCACCTGGGCCTTGGAGCCGGTGCCGTCCTGGTCATAGTAGAGCGCGCCGGTCTTCTTGTCGTAGACGATGCGATCCTCCCGGTCCTGCGCCTTCTTGCCCTCGGTGAACATGTCCGACTTGAACTTCTTGCCCTTGGACGAGCCGGAGCCCAGCTTGGTGAAGTACTTGTTCTCCAAGTGGAAGCTGTCGTCCCTGGACTTGAAGTCATAGATCTTGTCCACGTTGGAGCGTTTGTTCGGCCGGGTGTCGAACACGAACACGTCCTTGCCCGATCCACCCCGCAGCAGGTCGTTGCCGAGCCCGCCATAGACCTTGTCGTTGCCGGAATCGCCATAGAGACGGTCGTTGCCCGCATCGCCATAGACCGCATCTTTGCCCGAGCCGCCATAGAGACGGTCGTTGCCCTGCAGGCCGTAGATCTTGTCGTGGCCGCCGTTGCCCTTCAGGGTGTTGGCGAACCTGTTGCCCATGAGCACGTTGTCGCCGTTCGTGCCCTCCACGTTGAAGGAGTAGCCTTCCGCCACCGTGATGTTCACGAACGAGCCGCGCACGTTGTTCGGGTTGAGTTGCACCGAGGTGACGATGGTGTTGTTGCCGCTGTAATCCTCGACCACGTCCCCGGCATTGTCGATGACGTAGATGTCGTCGCCCGCCCCGCCCATCATCGTATCGGCGCCGATGCCGCCATCGATCCAGTTGCCGGCGTCATTGCCGATGATCGTGTTGTTCAGCGCGTTGCCGGTGAGAGCGAGCGCGCCGGCGCCGGTGCCCTCAAGGACTTCGATGTTGGCCCCGAGGGTGTAATTCGCGCTGGTGACGACCTTGTCGTTGCCCGAGTTAGCGTTCTCGATGACGATATCGCCGGCGCCGACGTAATACACGTCGTCGCCTGCCCCGCCCTGGAAGACGTTGACCGCCCCGTTGCCGACGAACACGTCCGCGAAGTTGGAGCCGATCACGTTCTCGATGCTGGCATAGGTATCGCCCTGGGTGTCGCTGCCGGCGCCCTTGCCGCTGGCGAGGTTGACCGTCACGCCGGCACCGGCGGTGGCGTAGCTCGCCGTGTCGATCCCGGCGCCGCCGTCCAGTTGGTCGGCTCCGGCCCGGCCGACGAGCACGTCGTTGCCGCCCATGCCGCGCAGGATGTTGGCTCCTTCGTTGCCGTAAAGCGTGTCGCCGTACGCAGAGCCGATCAGGCCTTCGATGCTCCTGTACCTGTCGCCCGATGCATCCCCAGTGCCTGCAACGGCAGCACCGAGTCCAGGTGCTAAGTCAGCCATGACCTCATTGGAGAGGTCGGCCGTTACGCCCGTAAGTGCTCTTTCATAGCTGGCGTAGTCCCACACTGCATCGCCGTCGCCGCCATCAAGAGCATCCTTCCCGGCTCCGCCTTCCAGAGTGTCGGAACCTCCGCCGCCGAAGAGTTTGTCATCTCCTCCCATGCCCCGAAGTTCATTTGCGGCCTCGTCGCCTTCAAGAGTGTCTATAAAAGAGGAGCCGATGAGGCCTTCGATGCTTTCGTACGTGTCGCCTTCCGCTTCTATACTCCTGACAGATGCAGAGAGTGACGTTACGACTCCCTGCTGGGCGTCTTCATAAGAGGCAAAGTCGTTCCCCTCCCAACCGAAGAAAGTATCCGCTCCGAGCCCGCCGTTGAGGGTGTCGCTGCCCTCCCCGCCGTTGAGGTAATCGTTGCCCCGGCCGCCGGTCAGGCTGTCCTGACCGCTGCCGCCGAAGAGCGAGTCGGTCCTGTTCGGATCGTCGTAACCGCTCAGCGTGTCGTTCCAGATCGTTCCGATCACGGCCTCGATGTTGGTGTATGAGTCGCCTTTGGCCTCGCCTGAGTTCTTGCTCGGATCCTGGAGATCGACGACGACGCCGACACGCGCTTCCGTGAACTCGTAGGTGACGGTATCGGTGCCTGCGCCGCCGTCGAACGAATCGGCGCCGAGGCCGCCGTAGAGCAGGTCGTCATTGTTGCCGCCGAGCAGGGTGTCGTTGCCCGCGCCGCCCTTGAGGGTGTCGCTGCCGTCCCCGCCCTCGAGGGAGTTGTTGCTGGCATTGCCCGTCAGGCTGTCGGCGAAGCCACTCCCCCTGAGGCCCTCGATGAGGTCATAACGGTCGTTGAGAGCTTCGCCGCTGTTCTTCGTCGGGTCGGCAAGGTTGGCCTCAACCCCGGCGGTGGCGTCGTAATAGGAGGCGATGTCGAAGCCCTCGCCGCCGTTGAGGCTGTCCGCGCCGGTACCGCCGTTCAGCACATCGTTGCCGGCGCCGCCCAGAAGCGTGTCGTTACCTTCATAGCCGCGCAGGATGTCGACGCCATACTCCGATCCAACATAGAAATCATTCCGCGCCGTACCCTCGACAGTCACGGCTGTAAGACGAGGATCGACGATCACCGAAGAGACATCGCTTTGACCGCGTGTTGTGTCATGCCAAGCGACAGCCAGACGCCCATCTGTCATCTCGGTGATCGTAGGCGTGAACTGGTTATCTGTATTGTCAATGACCATGGTATCAGGCTCGCTGATACCATCTGCGCCTTTGCCGTTTACATCGAGGACCTTCAGGACGATGTTACCGTTGATCAGAGCATCGCCTGAATACGTGACCGCAATCCGCCCGCCCCGAATGGCGGTGACATCGAAGAAGTAGCCATTGTTCCAGGCGTCGTTCGTGAGCAGCACTCCTTCGGCAGCGCCGATGCGCAGACCATCCGCATCGTAGAATTTGGCGTAGAGGTTCGCCCCGTTGTCGAACACGATGGCAAATCGACCGTCGGGAAAGCCATTCTCGCCCTTTAAGGCGACAACCTGCGATTTTCCTCCGGTGCCGATCCCGGTGTTTGGTGACCCTATCTCGGTCCAATTCGCCGTATTTCCATTGAACGTCACAATCTGGGCGCGAATGTTGTCTCCAAAGCCAAAGGATACAACGAATTTGTCAGGAGCGACCTGGACCGCTCTTGCGTAATCGGGTGAGGAGGTACCAGCCGTAAAGACGGATGCATTACCGTTCTTGGTTCCATCGGCGTTATGTCTCTGAAGGTAAACACGCGTTCCATTCGTATAGATGCTGACGAAGCCGCCATTCATGTCCGGTGAGACCGAAGCGAGTTCTGCAGCGCCGGCGCTTCCCGTTTGCATGGTTTCAATATTGCCGCCGGTGTAATTACCGTCTCCGTTGTGGGTGAAAACACGAATCTTTTGATCGCCGCTGGTTGTCACACCTGAATTCCAACTGACCGCAAAGCTGCCATTCGGTCCGATGGCTTGGAATTCCAGGTTGTTTTGGCTACCTCCGCTGGAGTCGACGGAGTACACTTTATCGGTGCCGTCAGGGTTCTTCTGGCTGTCACCAGCACCGTTGTAGATTTTGAACTTCAGCTGATTGTTCTCACGCCACCCCACGACATAGCCGCCATTCGGCAGATAAGCGATGGAAGGCCGATCAGCATATGAGTTCGTTGCCTCACCAAGGCGCACATCCTGCTCGGCTCTCCAAATATCGAATGTCATGATCACTCCTCCAATTGTTTAGTCTTGAACTGTTATTTGCAACAGAATCACACTGGAACCTGGAATGGCGCTAGTAAACGATCTATCGTTCTATTTCAGGTTTATAACGTTGTGCAATGAAGTGCAGGTGTTCTGGCGCACATCCTCACCGCCAAGCAGAATTTCTCATTGTTACCTTTAAGTTAGCAGGGAGAAGGCATCTCGCAGCCGAGGTTCATACCTGTCCATTTCAAAGGGACGCAACGGGGCTCTGGCTACCAGCTGGCTCGTGACCCTACCCATAGCCATCCGCCCCCGGACCCGCTATTTCTTCCCCTAAGAGCAGCCCACCAGCCCCCGAGACCCGATGCCCTCCTCCCGTCCCGTCCAAGCCGGCGATCATGTGTTTCTCGTCGACGGCTCGTCCTTCATCTTCCGGGCCTACTTCCAGTCCATGAACCAGGACCAGAAGTACAATTCCCGCACCTCGGACGGGATGCCCACGGGGGCCGTGCGGCTTTTCGTGTCCAAGCTCCTGCAGTTCATGCGCGACGGGGCGGCGGGGTTGAAGCCCACGCATCTGGCCATCGTGCTCGACAAGTCCGAGGGATCGTTCCGCAAGGAGCTCTACGAGGATTACAAGGGCCATAGGCCGGATGCGCCGGACGACCTGAAGGTCCAGATGCCGATCATGCGCGAGGCGATCCGCGCCTTCGGGCTCGAGCCCGTGGAGCTGCAGCGCTACGAGGCGGACGATCTCATCGCCACCTACACCCAGCAGGCCAAGGAGCGCGGGGCCGACGTGCTCATCATCTCGTCCGACAAGGACCTGATGCAGCTCGTGGGGCCCAAGGTCTGCTTCTACGATTTCGAGTCGGGCTCCAAGGGCAAGCCCGGCTACCGGCCCGAGCGGAATCTCGATGAAGCCGCCGTCATCGAGAAATGGGAGGGCATCCCGCCGGAAAAAATCGGCGACGTGCTGGCGCTGATGGGCGACACCTCGGACAACGTGCCGGGCGTGCCGGGCATCGGGTTGAAAACGGCAGCCCAGCTCATCAAGGAATACGGCGATCTCGAAACGCTGCTGGAGCGCGCGCCCGAGATCAAGCAGCCCAAGCGCCGCGAGAGCCTGATCGCCAATGCCGACATCGCGCGCCTGTCCAAGAAGCTCGTGACGCTCGATTGCGAGGCGCCCGTTCCGGTGCCGCTGGACGACCTGACCCTGCCCCAGCCCGACCCGAAGACGCTGGTCGGCTTCCTCAAGGCCATGGAATTCTCGACCCTCACGCGCCGGGTGGCGGAGCTCTACGAGGCCGATCCGTCCGCAATCCCGCCCGACCCGCGCCTCATGCCCGGCGGCGAGGCGATCCGCTGGACCGGCAACGGCACCGGCGTGACGGCGCCCACGGACGATGCGGTGCCCTTCTTCGACAAGGCCGGCGCAGCCTCGGGCGAGATCGACCCGTTCGCGGGCCTCGACCTGCCGGAGACCGCCGCCTTGCGCAAGCCCGTCGAGGGCCTCGGCACGCCCTCGCAGCTTGCGGGAAAGCGCGCCACGGAAGCCTCCTCGGCGCCCATCGACGTCACGGCCTACGAGACCGTCACCAGCCTGGAACGCCTGAAGGAATGGGTCGCCGAGGCTTGCGCGCAGGGCCATGTGGCGGTCGATACCGAGACCAGCGATCTCGATGCGAACCGCGCCGACCTCGTCGGCTTCTCCCTGGCGCTGGCGCCCGGCAAGGCCTGCTACGTGCCGCTGCAGCACCGGGACGAATCCGATCTCTTCGGCGGCGGGCTCGTGAAGGGGCAGATCCCCGTCACCGATGCGCTCGATGCGATCCGTTCGATGCTGGAGGACTCATCAATCCTCAAGATCGGCCAGAACATGAAATACGACTGGGTCGTGTTCAAGCGCCACGGGATCGAGGTGCATCCCTACGACGACACGATGCTGATCTCCTACGTGCTCGATGCCGGAAAAGGCTCGCACGGCATGGACGAGCTCTCGCGCCGCCATCTCGGCCACTCGCCCATCACCTTCTCGGACGTGGCCGGCACGGGCCGGAACAAGGTGACCTTCGACAAGGTGGAGATCGGCAAGGCCACGGCCTATGCGGCCGAGGATGCGGACGTCACCCTGCGCCTGTGGCATGTGTTGAAGCCCCGCCTCGTGGCCGAGCGCCGCGCCACCGTCTACGAGACGCTGGAGCGCCCGATGGTCGACACGCTGGCCCGCATGGAGATGCGCGGCATCCTGGTCGACCGGCAGATCCTGAGCCGCCTGTCCGGCGATTTCGCCCAGACGCTCGCGCGTCTGGAGGACGAGATCCACGAGATGGCGGGCGAGAAGTTCTCGCTCGGCTCGCCGAAGCAGATCGGCGACATCCTGTTCGGCCGCATGGGCCTGCCCGGCGCGAAGAAGACGCCGTCCGGCCAATGGGCGACGCCTGCGACGCTCCTCGACGAGCTGGCGCAGGCCGGGCACGAGCTGCCGGCCAAGATTCTGGAATGGCGCCAGCTCTCGAAGCTGAAATCCACCTATACGGACACGCTGCAGGAGCACATGCACCCCGAGACCAAGCGGGTGCACACCTCGTTCTCGCTGGCCTCCACCACCACGGGGCGCCTGTCCTCGTCCGATCCCAACCTGCAGAACATCCCGATCCGCACGGAAGCCGGCCGCAAGATCCGCAAGGCCTTCGTGGCGCAGGAAGGCCACAAGATTCTCTCGGCGGATTACAGCCAGATCGAGCTGCGCCTGCTCGCGCACATCGCCGACATTCCGCAATTGCAGGAAGCCTTCGCCAACGGCGTCGATATTCACGCGGCCACCGCATCCGCCATGTTCGGCGTGCCCCTCGACCAGATGACGTCGGATCTGCGCCGCCAGGCCAAGACCATCAATTTCGGCATCATCTACGGCATCTCGGCCTTCGGCCTCGCCGTGCGCCTCGGCATCGGCAACCAGGAAGCCTCCGCCTTCATCAAGCAGTATTTCGAGCGCTTCCCGGGCATCCGCACTTATATCGACGAGACGAAGAAATTCGTGCGCGAGAAATCCTATGTGACCACCCTGTTCGGGCGCATCTGCCACTATCCGCAGATCAGGTCCGGCAATCCGTCCGAGCGGGCGGGCGTGGAGCGCCAGGCGATCAATGCGCCGATCCAGGGCACCGCCGCCGACATCATCCGCCGTGCCATGATCCGCATGGAGGATGCGCTTAAAAGCGAGCGCCTCTCCGCCCGCATGCTGCTGCAGGTGCACGACGAACTGGTGTTCGAGGTGCCGGACGACGAGGTCGAGGCGAGCCTGCCGGTGATCTCCCGCGTGATGACGGAAGCGCCCTTCCCGGCCGTGTCGCTCAAGGTGCCGCTGGCGGTGGACGCGCGCGCCGCGCAGAACTGGGACGAGGCGCATTGATCGGGCGCAGGCCGCTGCGAAATCCTATGCAGGCATCAGGCCCAGGCTGATGGCGATAAAGCTCGGGCCGTTGGCGAGGCCATGGATCACGAGGCCGATGGTCGTGTTCCGGCGCCGCTGCACGGCCCAGCACACGGCAAGGATCACCGGGGCCGTGACGATCATGAGCTGCCATCCGAAAGCCATGTGGAAGAGCAGCCACCCGCAGGCGTTCACGAGCCAGCCGTAGCGCCCGGCCGCCAGTTCGTTGCGCGGCAGGAGATAGCCTCGCCCGAAGATCTCTTCACAGCCGATGTTGAGAGCGAACATCGGAAGCCACGCCAGGAGCACCCAGTATTCGGTGGATTGGAGCGGCGTGATTTGCAGAAACGGCGGGTGAGGCGAGAAATCCGGATCAAGCGCCTTGAACGCCAGGAAGGCGGCACCCGAGCCGATCAGCATGAAGGCGATCCCCGCGAGAGCGGTTCTCCAGTCCTCCCCGGACATGGGCTTGATCCGAAGCCGCCTGTGCCATTCGCGACGGGTTTCACGCCCCTCGAGAGCCAGCAGGATGAGGGTGGCGAGCCCGAAGGCAGCGAACACCACTCCCGCAACGATGAACCAGGAGATATCCGGCCGGATTCCACGGGCTTGCAGCGCCGGCATGCCCCAGGCCGTCCCGGCGAGGAGCATCAGGCCGAACGCGCCATAGACGGAAAGCGTCGCCAACAGACCGAGCGGCCGCATACAGAACCTCCACCGGGGACCGTTACTACATGACACCCTTTGCTTGAAGCAATCATGAAAGATAAGCATGGGAATGCCAGGCGTGACTCCCGCACCCGGCACGCATGAGGTCGGGACGGTACGTCGACGGCAGTCTTGAAGGTGCATCATGAGTTTGCTCATACGTCCCGCCGTCTCCTCGGACTCTGAGACGATTTTCCGCTTCGTGTCCGGCCTGGTCGACGATCATCTGCCCGGCCAGACGCCCTGGACATCGGCCGAGAGGATCGAGGCCGACGGCTTCGGCCCCGATCCGCTCTTCGAGGCGCTCATCGCCGAGCGCGACGGCAGGCCGGTCGGCTTCGTGTCGTTCTTCCGCGGCTATGCCGGGTGGCGCGGCAAGCCCATGGGCATCGTTCATGCGCTTTACGTTCTGCCGGAGGAGCGGCGCACGGGAGCCGCGCGGGCGCTGATGGCCGCAGTGGCAAAGGCGGCTGTGGATCGGGGTTGGGTGCGCGTGGAGCTCTTCGTCGAAGAGGAGCGGCCCGCCATCCGTTTCTACGAGGCCATCGGCATGCGCGATCTTCATCATCGGCACATGCGGCTGGAGGGCGAGGCGCTCGCCTGTCTGGCCGGCAGCGCCCTTTGACTTCCCGCCCCCACGCTCCACCCTCTTGGCAGCATCGCCGATGAGATCCGGAGCACTCCATGGCCTACGAGCTCTATTACTGGCCCTCGATCCAGGGACGCGGCGAGTTCGTGCGGCTTGCTTTGGAAGAGGCGGGCGCCGACTACATCGACGCGGCCAGGGAGGCTGAGGGCGTCGCCGTGATGCTGCGGATGATGAAGCATGCGGAGCACCCGCCCTTCGCGCCGCCGTTCCTGAAGGATGGCGAGACCGTCATCGGCCAGACGGCGGCGATCCTGCTCTATCTCGGGGCCCGGCACGGGCTCGCACCCAAGGACCCGGCCGGCGGTCTCTGGACGCACCAGATCCAGCTCACCCTGGGCGATTTCGTGGCCGAGGCGCACGACACCCATCACCCGGTGGGCGTCAGCCTCTATTATGAGGACCAGAAGGACGAGGCGCTCCGGCGCGCGCAGGACTTCCGGGACAGCCGCATCCCGAAATTCCTGAATTGGTTCGAGGCGATCCTCGCCCGCAACCCTTCGGGCGGCGGGCATCTCGTCGGCAAGACGCTCACCTATGCCGACCTGTCTCTCTTCCAGGCCGTCGAAGGCCTCTCCTATGCGTTCCCCAAGGCCACGGCCCGCGCCCTGACGAAAACGCCGCTCGTGGCAGCCCTGCACGATGCCGTAACGGAACGACCGCGCATCAAGGCCTACCTGGCAAGCCCCCGGCGTATTCCCTTCAACCAGGAGGGCATCTTCCGGCGCTATCCCGAACTGGACGGCTGAGCTGCGAGCGTCGGGAAGACCGGACAGGGAAGAATTCCGCAGAAGCCTCTTTCATTCCTTTTCGGAAAGCGCTATATTGTAACATGTAAACAACAAGGCCTCATCTTGCCGGGATGTGGGGTGCCATCGCAGCTTCGCCGTGAAGCCTTCAAATGCCGCGGAGCCCGCCCGTGAAGCGGAGAGTGGCCGCCATCCTTGCTGCGGATATCGTGGGCTTCTCCCGGCTCATTGCGGAGGATGAGGACGGAACGCTGCAGCAACTCGCGGCCTACCGCAACGTTCTGGACGATTTCGTGGCCCATCATGGCGGGCGCGTCTTCAACACGGCCGGCAACTCGATCATGTGCGAGTTCGCCAGCGCCGTGGAAGCCACCCGCGCGGCCATCGACATCCAGGACTACATGCGGACGCAGAACCTCGCCTCCCCGCACAACAGGCGGGTGCAGTTCCGCATCGGCATCTCGGTGGGCGAGGTGGTCGAGCGCCAGAACGATCTTTTAGGAATGGCCGTCAACATTGCGGCCCGGCTGGAGACCCTGGCTTCGCCGGGAGGCATCTGCCTGTCGCGCGCCGTGCATGAGGCCGTCTCCGGGCAGATCGCCGTGCCCTTCATCGATATCGGCGAGCGGCAGGTGAAGAACATTCCGTTCCCGGTGCATGCCTTTACGATTGCCGGCCCGGATGCTGGCATCCCGGCGGAGCCGCGTCGCTCCTCCCTGCGCCCCTGGGCCATGTCCTCCCTGGCGGTGACGGGTGCCTGCCTGATCGTCCTCGTCGGCGCGGGAGGGCTCGTCTCCTATGGCGGCCCTTCGGGCCCAATGGAGCAGCCGGCGGCAGAGGCCGGTATCCTGTCCCCGGCTCAGACGTTCCTGCTGCCGGTCGATCCCGTCGAGGCGTTCTCGGGGCTCGTGCAAAGGGGAGGACAGATCGACGATCCGCACTCCGCGCCGGGCCTGTATCACAACGCCCTGCTCCTGGAGGCGAAGGGCGAGGCCATCGGCGCACACCGCGCTTACTATACTCTGGCCCGGATGGGCCTGGACTTTGTCGATCCGCATCTGCGCTACGCGGCGCTGGTGCGCGCCCATGAGGGGCGGTTCATCGCCCGGCAGGTCTATGCCGAGCTGAACGAGGACGCTCCGACCCGCGCCACGGCCCTCGTCCATGCCCTGCAGTTCGACGGCGCGGAGCGCAGGGCGAGGCTCGACGCCGTGATCGAGACGCATCCCGATTACGCACCGGCCTATTTCCTCCTGGCCGAGGAGCATTCCGAGGATCGAGTCGGCAGCCTGCAGACCGCGCACGAGCGGCGCGTCGAGCAGGCGGCCCTGGCCGAGTTCCTGAAGGCGCATGAAGAGGGCCGCCTGATGCCGTTCTTCCTCGACCAATCCGTCGCGGCCGATTGGGTCGAGCGGGCTCACAAGCGCCATGCGAGGCTGTCCCTGTCGGGCGAGAGCGCCTCGGCCCTGCCGGGTTTCGATCCTTAAAGCATCGGACGGATCCCAAAAAGTGGACTTGCACTTTTGGGATCCGTCCGATGCTTTCTTCTTGAATGAGAGCATCGTGCGGACCCAGCGGGCCGCCAACGATCGGTTAAGACCTCGCCCCTAGGATCGCGCTCCCGCAACACCCCATCGACTCTGTGAGGAGCCGTCCATGAGTGATGAAGCAGGCAGCGTCGCCGTCCGCCTCTGGCGCGACCGGGCGCAGCTGCGCGAGGAGGAGCGCAACGACGCCCAGGTCCGCCTTCGCATTGCCCTGGAGAAGGTGGCGATCCTCATGGCTGAGACCGAACGGCTCGAGGCCGAGAATGCGCGCCTGCGCGCCCTTCAGGCGCCGGACGAGAGCATCATTCAGGCAGAGACTGACCTGCAGATGGAAGCGCTCAGAGGCGCGCTCCAGTCGCTGATTGCCCAGCCCTCGGGCCGGCTCAACGCCTGAAGACCGCTCAGGCCGCCAGGCGGCTCATGGCCTCGTTGAGGCATTCGACCGCGATGATGCCGTCCTTCGCAACGAGGCTGCAGCCCTTGGGCACCTCGCGCCAGCCCTTGGTCTTGTCGTCGATGGGCTCGGAGACGATCAGCAGGTTGCCATTGTCCTCGCGGAAATACAGGGTCGGCGGCTTGGCATCGCAGGACCAGCGATAGGCCCAGAGGTTCTCGCCGTCCGTGAAGGCGGCGGTGAAGCGCAGGGGCTCCTCGATGCCGGCCTCGGTCATCAGGCCGCGCACGGTCTTGAGCGTCCTGGCCATGGCCGTCACGGGCTCCTCCGCCAGGCCGTTGGCGAGCGCCATGAGGAAAATCGCCTCCGAATCCGTGGTGCCGAGGCGCCGGTCGTAGAGCTCGTCCGGGATCAGGGATTCGAGACGCCGCTTGATGCGCCCATAGCCGCCGATCTGACCGTTATGCATGAACAGGTAGCGGCCATGGGTGAAGGGATGGCAGTTCGCCCGCGTGGTTGAGGTGCCCGTGGAGGCGCGCACATGGGCGAAGAAGAGCTTGGAGCGCACCTGCTCGCACAGGCTGCGCAGGTTCTCGTCGGACCAGGCGGGGCGCACCTCCCGGTAGACGCCGGGCTCCGGGCGTTCCCCGTACCAGCCGATGCCGAACCCGTCGCCGTTCGTCCCGGTCTTGGCCTCGACCGCGTGCAGCGACTGGTGCACCAGCGAATGGGCCGGGGCGCAGACGAGTTCGTCGAGGAAGATCGGCTCCCCCCGGTAGGCGAGAAAGCGGCACATCGGTCAAAAAATCCCAGCACGGCAAGGCTTTGTAACGATGTTGTACTATCTTTGACTTATGGTGAACAGCCGGTTAACGGCCCTGCCGTTGCGGCCTCGAATCCCTTCCCTTAAAAGCTGCTCTCAATCGTTGAAGAACGGGCCGGTCGAACCGGCCCGTGGGGACCCACACGCATGCTCCGCCCTCTGACCGTGGTGCTCGCCGCCATCCCGATTCTCATGCCGCAGGCGGCCTTCGCGGCGGAGTTCGACGGGGCGAGCCTCGGCCTCGCCTGGGCCCTGCCCTTCGCGGGCATCCTCCTGTCCATCGCCCTGTTCCCCTTGCTGGCCCTGCACTTCTGGGAGCATCACCAGGGCAAGATCGCGGCCGTCTGGGGCCTGCTGGTGCTGGTTCCCATGGCGCTGGCCTTCGGGCCGATGGCAGCGATCCACGCGCTGGCCCACACGGCGCTGCTGGAATACATCCCGTTCATCCTGCTCCTGCTCGCCCTGTTCACGGTGGCGGGCGGCATTCTCGTGCGCGGCAACATCCATGGCGCGCCGGGCACCAACACGATCCTGCTCGGCATCGGCACGGTGCTGGCGAGCTTCATCGGCACCACCGGCGCCTCCATGGTGATGATCCGCCCGGTGATGCGCGCCAACGACGACCGGCGGCACAACGTGCACGTGATCGTGTTCTTCATCTTCCTGGTGTCGAATATCGGCGGTTCGCTCACGCCGCTCGGCGATCCGCCGCTCTTCCTCGGCTTCCTGCGCGGCGTCGACTTCTTCTGGACGACCACGCACCTGTTCATGGAAACCCTGGTGGCAGCAGGCCTTCTGCTCGCCCTGTTCTTCATGGTCGATCTGGCGATCTACCGCCGGGAAGGCCGCGTGCGGCCGGATCCGACTCCCGACAATCCGGTGCGCGTCGTGGGCGGCTTCAACTTCTTTCTGATCTTCATCATCATCGCGGCGATCCTCATGAGCGCCACCACGGATCTGGGGCGCGTCACCGTGCTCGGCACGGAGGTCGAGCTGGCGAATGCCCTGCGCGACCTCATCATGGTGGCCGTCACGGTCATCTCGCTGAAAGTGACCCCGAAGGCGAACCGGATCGAGAACGGCTTCTCCTGGGGGCCGATCAAGGAAGTGGCGAAGCTCTTCGCCGGCATCTTCATCGCCATCATTCCCGTGCTCGCCATGCTGCGGGCCGGCGCCGACGGCGCCTTCGCGCCGCTCGTGGCGCTCGTGTCGAACCCGGACGGCAGCCCCGACAACGCCGCCTATTTCTGGCTCACCGGCGGCCTGTCGTCGTTCCTCGATAACGCTCCGACCTATCTGGTGTTCTTCGAACTCGGCGGCGGCAACCCGCAGCAGCTGATGACGGCAGGCGCCATGACGTTGGCTGCGATCTCGGCGGGCGCCGTGTTCATGGGCGCCAACTCCTATATCGGCAACGCGCCCAACTTCATGGTCTATGCCATTGCCCGCGAAGGCGGCGTGAAGATGCCGAGCTTCTTCGGCTACCTGCTCTGGTCGGGCGCCATCCTGATCCCGACCTTCCTGCTGATCACGCTGCTGTTCTTCAGGGGGTGACGCTAGTGCCTAGGCGCCCAGCCTCTCCGCCACATCCTCAGCGATGGACAGGCACGAGGTCAGCCCCGGGCTCTCGATGCCGAAGAGGTGGACGAGCCCGGGGAGCCCATGCTCCGCCGGGTCGTCGATCATGAAGTCGGCGGCTTTCTCGCCCGGTCCGGTGAGCTTCGGGCGGATGCCGGAATAGTCGGGAACAAGCGCACCGTCCGGCAGGCCCGGCCAGTAGCGGCGGATGGAGGCATAGAAGCTCTCCGCCCGCTGAGGATCGACCTCGTATTCCTCCCTGTCGACCCATTCCACGTCCGGCCCAAAGCGCATGCGCCCGGCGAGATCCAGCGTCACGTGAGTGCCGAGGCCGCCGTCGACGGGCGCCGGATAGATCAGGCGCGAGAAGGCAGGCTTGCCGAGGCAGCCGAAATAGTTGCCCTTGGCCAGCACGAGCGGCGGCACGCGCTGCATCGGATAGTCCTCGGTCGCGCGGGCGAGCGCCTGCGCACCAAGGCCCGCCGCGTTGATCACGGCGTCGACCGTAATCTCGGTCGGCTCCGCGCCACCCACATGCACGTTCCAGCCCGCGCCGCTGCGTGCGATGCGCTCGACCGGCGCATGGAAGGCGATGGCGCCGCCCGCATCCTCCAGATCGCCCTGGAGCGCGAGCATCAGCGCATGGCTGTCGACGATGCCGGTCTCGACCGACAGCACCGCGCCGGTGCAGGAGAGGTTCGGCTCGAGCGCCCGCGCCTCTTTGCCCGTGAGGTAGGAGAGGCCCTCGACGCCGTTCGCCAGCCCCTGTTCGTAGATGCCCTCGATCTTGGCCTGTTCGAGATCGTTCGTGGCGACGATGAGCTTGCCACATTGGGCATGCGGCACCCCATGGCTTTCGCAGAAGGCGTAGAGCAGGCGGCGCCCCTCGACGCAGTGGCGGGCCCGGAGCGAACCTGAGGGATAATACATGCCGGCATGGATCACCTCGCTGTTGCGCGAGGAGACGCCGTTGCCGATGCCGCCGGTGGATTCCGCCACGATCACGCTGTGCCCGCGCAGGCCGAGCGCGCGCGCAACGGCGAGGCCCACCACACCGGCTCCGATCACCAGAACGTCGATAGCTGCCTCCTGTTGCGGATCAGAGGCGCTGGCCGGTCCGATCGTCGAAGAGATGCACGAGCTTCGGGTCCGGGGCGATGCGGATCTGCTGGCCGGGCTTGGCATCGACCCGCTCACGGAACACGCCGACCACATCCGTGCCGGCGAGCTTCGCGAAGACCTGGGTTTCCGATCCGGTGGGTTCGACGACGGAAACTTCCGCCGGCAGGCCGTTGGTGTCGTCGAGCATGAAGTGCTCCGGCCGGATGCCGTAGACGACCGGCTGCCCGTCCGAGGCAGCCGGCGCATGGCCGAGCGGCAGGACGGTGCCGTCCTGCGCCACGAAGCGGCCACCCTGCAGATGGCCTTTCAGGAAATTCATGGCGGGCGAACCGATGAAGCCTGCCACGAAGAGATTGGCCGGCCGGTCGTAGAGCTCGAGCGGCGCACCGATCTGCTCGACCACGCCGTCGTGCATCACCACGATCTTGTCGGCCATGGTCATGGCCTCGATCTGGTCGTGGGTGACGTAGATCGTGGTGGTCTTGAGCCGCTGGTGCAGGGCCTTGATCTCCGTGCGCATGGCCACGCGCAGCTTGGCGTCGAGGTTGGAGAGCGGCTCGTCGAAGAGGAACACCTGCGGATCGCGCACGATGGCGCGGCCCATGGCAACGCGCTGGCGCTGGCCGCCTGAGAGCTGGCGCGGAAAGCGGTCGAGGAGCTTGGTCAGCCCGAGGATATCGGCCGCGCGGTCGACCCGCTGCTTGATCTCGGCCTTCGACGCGCCTTTCAGCTTGAGGGAGAAGCCCATGTTGTCCGCTACCGTCATGTGCGGATAGAGCGCGTAGTTCTGGAACACCATGGCGATGTCGCGCTCTTTGGGCGGCACGTCATTGACCACCCGCGGGCCGATGCGCAGCTCGCCGCCGGAGATGTTCTCCAGCCCGGCGATCATGCGCAGCAAGGTGGACTTGCCGCAGCCGGAAGGCCCGACGAGGGTGACGAACTCCCCGTCCTCGATGTCGAAGGACACGCCCTGGATGACCGACACGGGGCCGAAGTTCTTCTGGATGTTGCGAATCTCGACCGAGGCCACGGGGCTTCCTTCTCTATCGTCGTTGTCCGGCGCTCTTCAGGCCTGGCCGCGCCATCCTAGGCATGGGCATGAGCGGGTCAAGGCAGGGAGGGCGGCAATTCGGATTCGAGCGCCAGGACCTTGCCGGGGTTGAGGATGTTTTTCGGATCGAGCGTTCGTTTGAGCGTCCGCATCAGGTCGAGGGCCACCGGATCCTTGTACAGCACCAGCTCGTCGCGCTTGATGAGGCCGACCCCATGCTCGGCGGAGATCGAGCCGTTCATCGCGTGCACGATGTCGTGGACGATGCGGTTGAACCGCTCCCATTGGGCGAGAAACGCTGCCTTTTCCATGGCGACCGGCTGGCTCAGGTTGAAGTGGATGTTGCCGTCGCCGAAATGCCCGAAGGCGCAGACGCGCACGCCGGGCAGCGCGGCCTCGCAGGCCTGTGTTGCGGTGACGATGAAATCCGCCACCTTCGAGACCGGCACGGCGACATCGTGCTTGATCGACCCGCCCTCGAACCTCTGCACGTGGGCCAGGCTTTCGCGCAGATGCCAGAGCGCATCGTTCTGAGTCTCGCTCGCCGCAATGGCGGCATCCTCGACGATGCCTGCCTCCAGAGCCTCGCCCAGGACCCGTTCGAGCCGCTCGCGCAGGTCGATCTCGGGATCGGGCGACGACAGTTCGATCAGGGCATAAGCCTCGTGCTCGCCCGCCAGCGGAGGAACGGCGCCGGCCGCGTGCTTGAGCACGATCTGAAGCGCGAAGCGCGGCATGAACTCGAAGGCCGTCAGCTGATCGCCCGCGCGCCGGCGAAAGGCGTCGAAGAGATCGAGCGCCGCATGGGGCGACGGGCAGCCGATGAAGGCCACCGTGCGGCTCTTCGGGCGCGGAAACAGCTTCAGCACCGCCGCCGTGACGATGCCCAGCGTTCCCTCCGACCCGACGAAGAGGTTCTTCAGGTCGTAGCCCGTGTTGTCCTTGCGCAGGCCTTTCAGCCCGTTCCAGACACGCCCGTCGGCGAGCACGACCTCGAGCCCGAGAACGAGGTCGCGGGTATTTCCGTAGCGCAGCACGTTCAAGCCGCCAGCATTGGTGGCGATGTTGCCGCCGATCCGGCACGACCCCCCGGAAGCGAGCGACAGGGGAAACAGGCAATCGGCCTTCTCGGCCTCGTCCTGCACGGTCTTGAGAATGCAGCCGGCCTCGACCGTGATGGTAGCGTTGAACGGATCGACCTCACGGATGCGGTCGAGGCGCGCGAGCGACAGGACCAGCCCCGAGTGCGGCACGCCGCCGCCCACGAGGCCCGTGTTGCCGCCCTGCGGCACGATGGGGACACCGGCCCTCGCGCATTCGCGGACGACGAAGGCCACCTCTTCCGTGCTGCCGGGGCGGACGACCGCCAGGGCGGTGCCGCGATAGAGCTTCCGCTCCTCGACGAGATAGCCTTCCATGGAAGCGGCATCGCGGATGACATGCTGGCTGCCCAGGCGGGTGGACAGGAGATCCAGCAGTTCGGGATCGGCGTCGGTCATCGGAAGCACCAAACGGAAAAGGCGGCCATCGGCCGCCTTTTACACGTTTTCAGGGGAGAGATAACCTTATCTCTCAGGCCGCGATCGAGGTCTGCGGCGCGGCCGAGCGGACATCCGAGTCCACGTGAGCCTCGAAGCGCTTGAAGTTCTCGTTGAACATGTCGATGAGGCGCTTGGCGGTCTCGGCGAACTCCGCCTTGTTCTGCCAGGTTTTCACCGGGTACAGGATGTGCGGCTCGACGCCGGGCACCGAGGTCGGCACCGCGAAGCCGAAATACGGGTCACGGCGGAAATCGGCGCGGGAGAGCGAGCCGTCGAGCGCTGCCGTGAGCAGGCGGCGGGTGACGCGGATCGGCATGCGCCGGCCCACCCCGTACTTGCCGCCGGTCCAGCCCGTGTTCACGAGCCAGCAATCCACGTGGTGCTTGGCGATCAGATCGCGCAGCAGGTTGCCGTACACCGACGGATGGCGCGGCATGAACGGCGCGCCGAAGCAGGTGGAGAAGGTGGCCTCCGGGTCCTTCACGCCCTTCTCGGTGCCGGCCACCTTGGCGGTGTAGCCGGAGAGGAAGTGGTACATGGCCTCGGCCGGCGTCAGCTTCGCGATGGGGGGCAGCACGCCGAAGGCGTCGCAGGTGAGCATCACGATGTTCTTCGGAATGCCGGCGCGGCCCGTGGCGCTCGCGTTGGGGATGAAGTCGAGCGGATAGGCGCAGCGCGTGTTCTCCGTGCGCGACGCATCATCGAAATTGGGAACGCGGGTGACCGGATCGACGATCACGTTCTCCAGCACTGTGCCGAAGCGCTCGGTGGTGGCGAAGATCTCGGGCTCGGCCTCGCGGGAGAGGCGGATGGTCTTGGCGTAGCACCCGCCCTCGAAGTTGAAGACGCCGTTCGGGGCCCAGCCGTGCTCGTCGTCGCCGAGCAGAATGCGGTTCGGATCGTTGGACAGCGTGGTCTTGCCGGTGCCCGAGAGGCCGAAGAACACGGCCACGTCGCCCTCCTTGCCCACATTGGCGGAGCAGTGCATGGGCATGACGTTCTGCGAGGGCAGCACGTAGTTGAGATAGGTGAAGACCGACTTCTTCATCTCGCCCGCATAGGACGTGCCGCCGATGAGCACGATCTTGCGCTTGAAGTCGCAGGCGATGACGGTTTCCGTGCGGCAGCCGTGGCGGGCGGGATCGGCCTTGAAGGACGGCAGGTCGATGATGGTGAGGCCGGGCACGTAATCGGCGAGCTCGCCCTGCTCGGGGCGGATCAGGAGATTGCGGATGAAGAGGGAGTGCCAGGCGAATTCCGTGAAGACGCGGGCCTTGACCCGGTAGGCCGGATCGGCGCCGCCGTAGAGGTCCTGGGCGAACAGCTCCTTGCCCTCGGCATGGGCGAGGAAGTCCTCCAGCAGGGTGTCGAAATGGCCCGGCGTGATGGAGCCGTTGTTGTCCCACCAGACGGTGCTTTCGGTGGTGTCGTCGCGCACCACGAACTTGTCCTTGGGCGAGCGGCCCGTGTGGATGCCGGTTTCGGCCAGGAGCGCGCCGCCCTTCACGAGCTTGGTCTCAGCCCTCGTCAGGGACTGCTCGTAGAGTGCGGGCGCCTCGAGATTCCAGTAAACCCGTTTGAGATTGCGGAGGCCAAAGGCCTCAGCGCCCTGCGCGCTGTTGAAGACGCCGATATTTTCCACGGAAGATGTCTCCTGATCGCCAGTCGCCGCGCAGCCGATTGTGCCGCCGTCCGATGGCCGTCACATGGGGGTGGTCAAACAATGCGGCCGAAACTTTGCCGTCTCGCCTGAACATAGAACCTTCTTTAGGTCAGCTGACGTGACCGTCAACTCAAGCCGTTTCATTGCATTCTATTTTTGCCAGAACCAGACGCCTGACAGCCCCATTTTCGCGAATTCTCGGGCTTTTGGGGAGTTCTTTCGTATGATTGACACCCTGCCCGAGCGGAAACCCGGCCTTTCCGCCCCTGAAGCAGCGCTCCGCGCCGGGACCGCGTAGGAAACCTGTCCGATCCGCCCTGCGCCGCTCATCCCCGGTTGCAGCGGCTCTTCCTAGACCCCACTATCAGGACCTCCCTGGTCATCGCCTGGGGGAAAACCATATTTATGCCACGAGAAAGGCGCAGTTGGGGACGTTTTAGGGCCTTCTGCGTTGTTACACGGGGCAAAAAGCCGACATTCGTCCGTGCCAAGCTAAGGAAGAGTTCATGCCAACGATCGCCCTTGTCGATGACGATCGCAACATCCTGACCTCTGTTTCCATCGCCCTCGAGGCGGAGGGCTACCGAATCCAGACCTATACGGATGGAGCGTCCGCCCTGGACGGGCTGAAGCACGCACCCCCGGACCTGGCCATCTTCGACATCAAGATGCCGCGCATGGACGGCATGGAGCTGCTGCGCCGCCTGCGGCAGAAATCGGACCTTCCCGTGATCTTCCTGACCTCGAAGGACGAGGAGATCGACGAATTGTTCGGCCTCAAGATGGGCGCCGACGACTTCATCCGGAAGCCGTTCTCCCAGCGTCTCCTGGTCGAGCGCGTGAAGGCGGTGCTGCGCCGCTTCGCACCCAAGGACCAGAGCACCCCCAAGGAGGCCGACCCGAAGGCCCTGGAGCGCGGCCAGCTCAAGATGGACCCGGAGCGCCACGCCTGCACCTGGAAGGGCGAGCCGGTGACCCTGACCGTGACGGAATTCCTCATCCTGCAGGCGCTCGCCACCCGCCCCGGAGTGGTGAAAAGCCGCAACGCGCTCATGGATGCGGCCTATGACGATCAGGTCTATGTGGACGACCGGACCATCGACAGCCACATCAAGCGCCTGCGCAAGAAGTTCAAGTCGGTTGACCAGAGTTTCGAAATGATCGAGACCCTCTACGGCGTGGGCTACCGCTTCAAGGAAGCCTGACGCCGAAAGCGCGAGCAACCTGAAAACAGCATGCTCCGGTTCATCCGATCGGGCCGTGCGTAAGCGAGTGGCATGAAGGCTGACCCCATCCACGCCGAGGCGGGATTCGACGATCCGCCCGCTCCTCAGAGCGCCCTGGGGCGCCTGAGGCAGTTCGGCCGCATGCTCGTGCAGCGCGCCTCGTCGAGCCTGACGCGCCGGATCGTCATGCTCAACCTGGCCGGCCTCGTGGCCCTGCTCGTGGGTTTCCTCTACCTCAACCAGTTCCGCGAGGGCCTCATCGAGGCCCGGGTGCAGAGCCTGCTCACCCAGGGCGAGATCATCGCCGGGGCGATTGCCAGCTCGGCCACGGTCGAGACCAACACCATCACCCTCGATCCCGAGCAGCTCCTGCAGATGCAGGCCGGCGAGACCGAGCGGTTCGGCGACGAGTCCTTTCCGGCGCTCGAATTCTCCATCAATCCCGAGCGCGTCGCGCCGCTCCTGCGCCGGCTGGTGACGCCGACCGAGACCCGCGCCCGCATCTTTGATCGGGAAGGCATTCTGCTCCTCGATTCCCGGTCGTTCTACTCGCGCGGCGACATCCTGCGCATGGACATTCCTCCCGTGGCCAACGTGGAGGACACCATGACGGCCGTGGAGCGCACTTGGAACAGCATCCGCAAGATGTTCCGGCGCACTAAGCGGCCCGTGCAGGAGGAGGCCGGACCGATCAACGGCAAGTCCCTGCCGGAGGTGCAGCAAGCCTATGCGGGTCAGCAGGCCAGTGTGGTGCGCGTCAACGCCCGCGGCGAGACCATCGTGTCCGTGGCCGTGCCGATTCAGCGCTTCCGCACGGTTCAAGGTGCGCTCCTGCTCTCCACCCAGGAGGGCGACATCGACGCCATCATCGCGTCCGAGCGCTTCGCCCTGCTCCAGGTCTTCCTCGTGGCCGCAATGGTGATGATCGTGCTGTCGCTGTTCCTCGCCGGCGCCATCGCCGGCCCGGTCAGGCGGCTGGCGGAAGCCGCGGAGCGGGTCCGCTGGGGCACGAAATCGCGCCAGGAGATCCCCGACTTCACCGCCCGGGCCGACGAGATCGGCCACCTGTCCGGCGCCCTGCGGGACATGACCAAGGCGCTCTACAACCGCATCGACGCCATCGAGAGCTTCGCGGCCGATGTGGCGCACGAGCTGAAGAACCCGCTGACCTCCCTGCGCAGCGCGGTGGAGACCCTGCCGCTCGCCCGCAGCGACGAGTCCCGCCAGCGCCTCCTGTCGATCATCCAGCACGACGTGAAGCGCCTCGACCGGCTGATCAGCGACATCTCCGATGCCTCGCGCCTCGATGCGGAGCTCGCCCGCGCCGATGCGGAGCCCGTGGACATGGTGCGCCTGCTCGAAGCGGTGGTGTCGGTGGCCAACGAGCGCCGGCAGGAGCACGATCCGCTGATTACCCTGACGATCGAGAAGAACGAACGGGGCAGCGATGCCTTCCTGGTGCTCGGCCACGACAGCCGCCTGGGCCAGATCTTCAACAACCTGCTCGACAATGCCCGCTCCTTCTCGCCTCCCGACGAGGCGGTGAGGGTCTCGATGCGCCGGCGCCGCAACGAGGTCGAGGTCCTGGTGGAGGACAGCGGCCCCGGCATCGAGCCCGATGCGCTCGACCGGATCTTCGAGCGCTTCTACACCGATCGGCCCGAGCAGGGCTTCGGCCAGAACTCAGGGTTAGGCCTGTCCATCTCCCGCCAGATCATCGAGGCGCACCGGGGCACGATCCGGGCCGAGAACCGGCTCGGCGCCCCCGACGAGAACGGCGAGCCCCGGCGGCTCGGCGCCCGCTTCGTCATCCGCCTGCCGGTGGAAGGCGCCAAGGCCAAGAAGGAGCAGGCCCGCAAGGACAAGGCCCGCTCCAAGCGCGAACCGGAGAAGAAAGACCCTTGAGCGGCCAGGAGACGATCCACGCCGGCTGCGTGCTCATCGGCGAGGCGGGGCTCCTGATCCGGGGCGCATCGGGCTCCGGCAAGTCGACTCTCGCCCGCGAGGTGGTGTCCCGCGCGCTCCAGGCCGGCCGCTTCGGGCGCCTCGTCAGCGACGACCGGACCCGGATCGAGGCGCGGCACGGCCGTCTCGTCGCCTCTCCGGTCCAGCCGCTGGGCGGATGCATCGAGGTCTTCGGCCTCGGAATCGTCCGGCAATCGTACGAACCCGCCGCCATCGTCCGGCTGGTGATCGATCTGTGCGAGGATGTCGCCCGCTATCCGGACGACCGGGACCGGCACGTTACCCTGTGCGGCGTCATGGTCCCTCGCATCCGCATGCAGGCCGGGGCAATCTCGGCGGAGATCGCCCTGGGCGGCCTGAGTGGTGTTTGCGACACGGTCGTGACACTGTGATGAACTTTTGCTCTCATTGCTCTTGCGCTCCGCTTCGCGGTGCACAAAATAGCGGCTCCGCTCTCGGAGCGTTCGGACCTGTAACACTATGATTGGAATGGTGCTCGTCACCCACGGGCAGCTCGCGACGGAATTCAAGGCAGCGCTCGAGCATGTGGTGGGACCCCAAGAGCAGCTTGAAACGATCACGATCGGCCCCGACGACGATATGGAAACACGGCGCAAGGACATCATGGATGCCGTGTGCCGGGTCAATTCGGGCCAGGGGGTTGTCGTTCTGACCGACATGTTCGGAGGCACTCCCTCGAACCTGGCCCTGTCCTGCATGAATGGCGGCTCCGTCGAAGTGGTGGCCGGCATCAACCTGCCCATGCTCATCAAGCTCGCCAGCGTACGCGACGAGGAACCCCTGGCCGATGCGGTGTCCCACGCACAGGAGGCGGGGCGCAAATACATCAACATCGCCTCGCGCGTTCTCTCGGGAAAGTAACCAGCATGGACCGGCTCAGCGACGAGGATTGCCCCCCTGCTCCTGTGCCCGACGGGGCCGAGGTCCGTGAGCTGCCCATCATCAACCGCCGCGGTCTTCATGCCCGCGCCTCCGCCAAGTTCGTCCAGACCGTCGAGCGCTTCGACGCCGACGTGACCGTGACCCGCTGCGGCGAGACCGTGGGCGGACGCTCTATCATGGGCCTCCTCACCCTCGCGGCCGCCCAGGGCACCACCATCACCGTCACGGCCAAGGGGACCGATGCGACAGCCTGCCTCCAGGCCATCGACGCTCTCCTCGCCAACAGGTTCGGCGAGGACGAGTAGGCTCCAAGACGCTTTCTCAGTCCGAAGCACTCTGCGCCACCCCCTGCTCCACCCGTCATCACCGGCCTTGTGCCGGCGATCCCGATTGATCGAGGCACGGGGTTTCTCCGTATCGGGATGGCCGGGACAGGCCCGGCCATGACGGGAAGGTTGCTGGAGCTGGCTCAGCCCTCCGCAAAACATATAAAGACATCTTTATATCTTGATTGCCTCTGCCGCGCCTCTCTGGTAGAGACGGCGCCAATTCACTCGGAACGGATGCAAAGAGAGGCCATCATGGCACAGGATTACATCGTCAAAGACATCGGCTTGGCCGAGTTCGGCCGCAAGGAAATCTCCATCGCCGAGACCGAGATGCCGGGCCTCATGGCCGTGCGCGAGGAATACGGCGCGAAGCAGCCGCTCAAGGGCGCCCGCATCGCCGGCTCGCTCCACATGACCATCCAGACCGCGGTGCTGATCGAGACCCTGAAGGCTCTCGGCGCCGACATCCGCTGGGTGTCGTGCAACATCTACTCCACCCAGGACCACGCCGCCGCCGCCATCGCGGCCGCGGGGATTCCGGTCTTCGCCTACAAGGGCGAGACCCTGGCGGAGTACTGGGACTACACCGCGAAGCTGTTCGACTGGCACGACGGCGGCATGCCGAACATGATCCTCGACGACGGCGGCGACGCCACCATGCTGGTGCATCTCGGCCTGCGCGCCGAGCAGGGCGACACCGCCTTCCTCGACAAGCCGGGCTCCGAGGAAGAGGAAGTGTTCTTCGCGCTCATCAAGCGCCTGCTCAACGAGAAGCCGAAGGGCTGGTTCGCAGGCCTCGCCGAGTCGATCAAGGGCGTGTCGGAAGAGACCACCACGGGCGTGCACCGCCTCTACATCATGGAGAAGGAGGGCAAGCTCCTCTTCCCGGCGATCAACGTCAACGACTCGGTCACCAAGTCGAAGTTCGACAACCTCTACGGCTGCCGCGAGTCGCTCGTCGACGGCATCCGCCGCGGCACGGACGTGATGATGGCCGGCAAGGTCGCCATGGTGGCGGGCTTCGGCGACGTGGGCAAGGGCTCGGCCGCCTCATTGCGCCAGGCCGGCTGCCGCGTGCTGGTGTCGGAAGTCGACCCGATCTGCGCGCTCCAGGCCGCCATGGAAGGCTATGAGGTCACGACGATGGAAGACGCGGCTCCCCGCGCCGACATCTTCGTCACCGCCACCGGCAACAAGGACGTCATCACCCTCGACCACATGCGGGCGATGAAGGACCGGGCGATCGTCTGCAACATCGGCCACTTCGACAACGAGATCCAGGTCGCGGGCCTCAAGAACCTCAAGTGGAACAACGTGAAGCCGCAGGTGGACGAGATCGAGTTCCCCGACGGGCACCGCATCATCCTGCTGTCCGAAGGCCGCCTTGTGAACCTGGGCAACGCCATGGGCCACCCGTCCTTCGTGATGTCGGCGTCCTTCACCAACCAGACGCTCGCCCAGATCGAGCTCTTCGCCAACCAGGGCAAGTACGAGCGCAAGGTCTACACCCTGCCCAAGCACCTGGACGAGAAGGTCGCCGCCCTGCATCTCGAAAAGATCGGCGTGAAGCTCACCAAGCTGCGCCCCGATCAGGCCTCCTATATCGGCGTGTCGGAGAAGGGCCCGTTCAAGCCGGATCACTACCGCTACTGATCGGCCAACCCGCCGAGACACGAAAAGCCCGGCTCCGCCGGGCTTTTTTTCTTGGGGCGCACGATGTGCAAGCGATGGATCGAGCACCGAATCGACAAAGTGCCGCACCGGCACGTGTGTGACCCGATTGCAATATGGTTCGACCAATTGCGCACAGGTTCTCCAAAGGAAGTTTAAGTGGGTGTTAACCCTCTTCCTGGCGGAGTCGACGGTGGTCTAGAGTGAACGCGAATCGACCGGCTGCGCTTCGGCATCGAACCTGCGCCGGCAGTTCCGTTCATGCGGAGACGGTTGACCTCGGCGGCGTTGGACAGCGCAGCCGGGGATCGATCCAGCTTGGCCCGGTTGTCGGGCCGCCAGCAAGGGAAGGGCAGCAACGGCATGGCCGGGCACGGGGAGCGTCACGACAGCAGCCAGGATGGGAGAGGCCGTCTCGTCGGCCTGGCCCACGTGCCTCTGTCCCTGATGCTGCTCGCCGGCACCTCCAAGGCGGCGCTCGCCAACGACCTGCTGCATCCGCTGTCCGAAAAAGCCTCCGATCTCCTCGGCTTCCTGCACAGCTTCGACCTGCACAACACCGTTTATCTCAGCCTGTCCATGGGGCTCGTCGCGACGACGACCGTCGTGTCCCTCCTGTTCAGGCAGGAACGCAAGCGCGCCGCCCGGGTGGAATGGGCCCTGCGCAACGAGCTCGACGCCCTGCGGGGCGCCGACGATCTGGCGGCTCTCCTCATGGGCTCCGAGCGCCAGCTGCTCGTCAGCTGGAACGGACGCGACGGGGAACCGCGCTTTCAGGGCGATCCGTCCATCATCGGCGAGAACGCCCCGGCCCAGCGGGCGCTCGCCTTCGGCACCTGGCTCGCCCCGGCCGACGCGGCCGCCGTGGAGAGCTCCCTTGAGCAGCTCAAGGACCGGGGACAGGTCTTCCGCCTGACCGCGCGGGGCCTCGGCAACCGCTTCATCGACGTGGAAGGCCGCACCATCGGCGGCCGGGCGATCCTGCGCCTGCGGGACGTGACCGGAGACCGGTCCGAACTCCTGAAGGTCCAGGGCCAGCTCGCGACCGCGCGCAGCGACCTGCGCTCCATGACGATGCTGCTCGACGACGTCGCCTATCCGCTCTGGATCCGCGATTCGGACGACAAGCTGCTCTGGGCGAACCAGGCCTATCTGCGGTCGGTCGAGGCCCGCGACCTCGACGATGCCATCGGCCGCTCCCTCGAGCTGCTCAGCGCACCCACCCGCGATGAGACACGGCGCAAGCGCCAGACCGGCGCCACCTATTCCGGCCGCGTGACCGCCGTGGTGGCCGGTCACCGGGCGGTTCTCGACGTGATCGAACGCCCCACCGCCGGCGGCAGCGCAGGCATCGCGGTCGACGTGTCGGAGCTGGAGGCGGTGCGCACCGATCTGCAGCGCCAGATGGACGCCCATGTGCGCACCCTCGACCAGCTGCCGACCGCGGTGGCGATCTTCGACGGCGCGCAGAACCTCCTCTTCAGCAACGCCGCCTATCAGCAGCTCTGGGGCCTCGACGCGGCGTTTCTTGCCTCGCGCCCGACGGACAGCGAGGTGCTCGACAGGCTGCGTGCGGGCCGCAAGCTTCCCGAGCAGGCGGATTTCCGCGCCTGGAAGGCCGACTTCCTGCAGGGCTACCGCTCCGTGGAGCAGCAGGAGACCTGGTGGCACCTGCCCGACCGGCGCACGCTGCGCGTGGTCATCAATCCGAACCCGCAGGGCGGCGTGACCTATCTCTTCGACGACGTGAGCGAACGCTTCGAGCTCGCCTCGCAGGTCCACTCGCTCACCCGCGTGCAGAGCGAGACCCTCGACACCCTGAAGGAGGGCGTTGCGGTGTTCGGCTCGGACGGCCGCCTCAAGCTGCACAACCGCGCCTTTGCCGACATGTGGAATCTCGCGGCCGAAATGACGGCGGCGAACCCGCATATCGACACGGTGATCAAGGCCTGCCGTCCGCTGGCGCCGCGCGACGAGCCCTGGATCGACATCCGCGGCGCCGTGGCGGGCCTCGCCGACATGCGCATGGGCCTCACCTGCCGCATCGAGCGGCACGACGGGTCGGCGCTCGACTGCACGGCGCAGCCCCTGCCCGACGGCGCGACGTTGCTCAGCTTCACCGACGTGACCGCGAGCGTGAACGTGGAGCGCGCCCTCACCGAGCGCAACGACGCCCTGGAGCGCGCCTCGCGCCTGCGCGACGAATTCGTGCATCACGTGTCCTACGAGCTGCGCTCGCCGCTCACCAACATCATCGGCTTCACGCAGCTTCTCGGCGACGAGACGGTGGGCGCGCTCAATCCGCGCCAGCGCGATTACGCCGATCACATCATGCGCTCCTCGGCGGCGCTGCTGGCGATCCTCAACGACATTCTCGATCTCGCCTCCATCGACACGGGCTCACTCGAACTGTCTCCTGAGATCGTCGACATCCGCTCCACCATCGAGGCCGCCATGCGGGGCCTCGAGGATCGTCTCGCCGAGTCCTCGCTGAACCTCGTCATCGACGCGCCGGACGACATCGGCACGTTCGTCGCCGACGGCAAGCGCGTGCGCCAGATCCTGTTCAACCTGCTGTCCAACGCGGTCGGCTTCTCCTCCCCCGGCCAGACCATCCGGGTCTCGGCGCGCAAGCGCGGCGGCGAAGTGATCTTCGAGGTGAAGGACCAGGGCCGCGGCATCCCGCCGGAGATCAAGGCCAAGATCTTCGAGCGCTTCGAGAGCCACACGCTCGGCACACGCCATCGCGGCGTGGGGCTGGGCCTGTCCATCGTGCGCTCCTTCGTGGAGCTGCATGGCGGGCGCATCGACATTTCGTCCGCACCGGGCCAGGGCACCACGGTGACCTGCATCTTCCCGAACGAGCGGCATGAGGCCCCGTCCGATGGCCGATCCGCGCAATCTGCGCTAACTCCCATCGCAGCCGAGTAGGAACAGCGATGGTGAATGGACCGGCCCTCATGCCCGAGCAGGACCTTTTGCAGGCCGCATGGATCGTAACGCTTCCCGACCATGAGGCGACGGAGCGCTTCGCCAAAATCCTGGCCGAGGAGCTCAGGCCCGGCGATCTCGTGACCCTCTCGGGCGGCCTCGGGGCCGGCAAGACCACGCTCGCCCGCGCCCTCGTGCGCATCCTGGCCGGCGATCCGGAGCTGGAAGTCCCGAGCCCCACCTTCACCCTGATGCAGGTCTATGACGGCCCGCGCAGCCCCATCGTCCACGCGGATTTCTACCGCCTCTCCGGCGGCTACGAGCTGGTGGAGCTGGGCTGGGACGAGACGACCGAGAACGCGATCTCCCTCGTGGAGTGGCCGGAGCGCGCCGAGGATGCGCTGAAGCCCGAGCATCTCGACATCCGCCTCGACTTCGCCCCCGGCGGCCAGGGCAAGGGCCGGCTCGTCATGCTCACCGGCACAGGCGCCTTCGCGTCGCGGCTCCAGCGCATGAAGGCCTACCGCAACCTCGTGGAGCGCTGCGGCTGGGGCGATGCCAGGCGCCAGCCCATGCCGGGCGACGCCTCGGTGATCCGCTCCTACGAGCGCCTCGTGAAGCCCGACGGCTCGACCGCGCTCCTGATGATCTCGCCGCCGCGGCCCGTCGGCCCCGCCGTGCGGCGCGGCAAGCCCTACACCACCATCGCCAAGCTTGCCGAGACGGTGAATGCCTTCGTCGCCATGGACAAGGGCCTGCGGGCCCTCGGCTTCAGCGCGCCCTACATATACGGCGAGGACCTGGAGGCGGGCCTTCTCCTCATCGAGGATCTCGGCGCCGAGCCCGTCGCCGACCAGAATGGCCCGATCCCGGAGCGCTATGCGGAGGCCACCCGCGTTCTCGCCCAGCTCCACGGCCAGACCCTGCCGCAGGTGCTGCCCGTCACGGACGGCATCGACCACACGATCCCGGCTTACGACCTGGAGGCTCTCCTCATCGAGGTGGAACTGCTGCTCGACTGGTACGTGCCGCACATCATCGGCACGCAGCTTTCGGGCTCCGCCCGGGCGGAGTTCGTCAATCTCTGGACCGAGACCCTGGGCGAGGTTCTCTCCGCGCCCGTCAGCTGGACCCTGCGCGACTACCATTCGCCGAACCTGATCTGGCTGCCGGGGCGCGAAGGCCTGCAGCGCGTCGGCATGATCGACTTCCAGGACGCGGTGCTGGGCTCGCCCGCCTACGACGTCGCCTCGCTGCTGCAGGATGCGCGCGTGACCGTGCCGCCGGAGCTGGAACTCAAGCTCATCGGCCTCTATGCCCGCGACCGCAGGGCCGTCGATCCAAGCTTCGACGTGTCGGCCTTCGCCCGCGCCTATGCCATCATGGCGGGCCAGCGCGCCACCAAGATCCTCGGCATCTTCGCCCGCCTCGACCGGCGGGACGGCAAGCCGCACTACCTCAAGCACCTGCCGCGGATCGAATCCTACCTCGTCCGCAACCTCGCCCATCCGGCCCTGGGGAAGCTCAAGGGCTGGTACGAGACCTATCTGCCGCGGCTCATTCCGCCCGCGGACGAAGCCCCTCCCGAATCCTGAGCCAGATCCTTGCCCCAGACCTCGCCGCGCGCACCCCATACAGCCATCGTTCTCGCCGCAGGTCTGGGCAAGCGCATGCTGCCGATCACGGCCACCATGCCGAAGCCGCTGGTCAAGGTGGCGGGCCGGAGCCTGATCGACTTCGCCCTCGACAAGCTGCACGAGGCAGGAATCGGCACGGTGGTGGTGAACGTTCACCATTTCGCCGACATGCTGGAGGCGCATCTGCGTACGCGCGAGACGCCCCGCATCGTGATCTCGGACGAACGCGCCGAGCTTCTCGAAACGGGCGGAGGCGTGAAGAAGGCGCTGCCGCTGTTAGGGACCGAGCCCTTCATCACCTTCAATTCCGACTCGCTCTGGATCGAAGGCAAAGAGCCGAATCTGCTACGCTTGGTGCAGGCCTGGGACCCGGACAGGATGGACATCCTGATGCTCGTGGCGCCGTTATCCACAAGCATCGGTTTCGAGGGACGCGGCGATTTTCACCAGGATCCCGACGGCCGCCTGCGCCGCCGCGGAACCGACGACAGCGCCCCGTTCGCCTACGCGGGTGTGGCCATCGTGAAGCCGGAACTCGTCCACGGCACGCCGGACGGAGCGTTCTCCGCCAACGCCTTCTACGACCGCGCCATCGCAAAGGAGCGCCTCTACGGCTTGTGCCTGGAGGGGCAGTGGCTGCATGTTGGAGAGCCGCAGGCCATTGCCGAGGCCGAACGATGCCTCGCCGCCAGCAAGCGATGAGGTCCAAGGAGTGTCGAGCGTACCGCGCGTTTTCTCAATTCCTCCGGGTTGCGCCTTCCTGCCGACCCTGGTGGATGCGCTGTTCGACGGCCGCCTCGTCGGCGCCCTCCCCGATGATCCCGCGGCCCTTGCCGACATCACGATCTACGTTCCCAACCGCCGTGCCACCCGGGCGCTGATCGCGCTGCTGGCCGAGCGCGGCGACGGCCGGGCGCAGCTCCTGCCGCGCATCGTGCCGCTCGGCGAAACCGACGAGGCCGAATTCGAGCTGACCGGCCTTGAGGGCACGCCGCTGCAGGAGGCCGCGAGCCTGAAGCCCCCGATCCCGCCCCTGGAGCGCCGCCTCATCCTCACGCGCCTCGTGCAGCGCTGGTCGGCGGAAGTGGACCGGGCGCTGCTGCAGATCGGCCCCGAGGTGCCCTTCATGGTGCCGGCCTCGCCGGCCGATGCGGTGAACCTCGCGGGCGATCTCGAGACCCTGATGGATGCCTTCACCACCGAGGGCATCGACTGGCACGCCCTGGAACTCGCGGTGGATGCCGACTACTCGAAATATTTCGAGATCACCCGTCACTTCGTGCAGATCGCAAGCGAGAACTGGCCGAAGATCTTGGGTGAGCGGCAGGCGAGCGACCCGGCACAGCGGCGTAACGCCCTGTTGGAGGCGGAAGCGAAGCGTCTCACCCGCGAACGTCCGGAGCATCCGATCGTCGTTGCCGGCTCGACAGGTTCGGTGCCGGCCACCGCGAACCTGATGGGCGTGATCGCGCGGCTCCCGAAGGGCGCCATCGTGCTGCCCGGCCTCGACACGGATCTCGACGAGGAGAGCTGGGCGACCATCGGCGGACACGGAGACGACGAGAGCGATCCGGTGCACAGCCACCCACAGGCCTCGCTCCGCCGCCTTCTCGACAAGCACCTGCGCCTGCCGCGCTCCGCCGTCACCGTGCTGGGCGACGTGCCGGAATCGGCCAGAGCCCGCAATCATCTGCTCTCGGAAGGCCTGCGCCCAGCCGACACCACGGATCGCTGGTCGCTGATCTCGTCAGAGGAGCGCGTCGCCCTGAGCCGCAGCGGCTGCGAGGGCCTCGCCATCGTCGAGGCGGCGGACGAGCGCGAAGAAGCGCTATCCATCGCCATCGCATTGCGCGAAACCATCGCACATCCGGGACAAACGGCCGCCCTCGTCACGCCCGACCGCGCGCTCGCCGCGCGGGTGACGGCGGAACTCGCCCGCTGGGGCCTGAGCGTCGAGGACTCCGCCGGCATTCCCCTCTCCGACACGCCCGCCGGGCGCCTCGCGCGGCTGGCCGCCGAAGCGGCGGCCGATGACCTGAGGCCCGTGCGACTGCTCGCGCTCCTGGCGCATCCGCTGGTGCGTCTGGGCCTTGCGCGTGAAACCGTGGAGCACGCGGCAAGCGTGCTCGAAATCGGGGTGCTGCGCGGGCCTGCGCCGGCGCTCGGCATCGACGGCATCCGCGCGGCGCTCGCCAGCCGCCGCGCCGAGAACGACCGGCGCGCGCCGCGCCCGCGCAAACGCCTGACGGAGGCCGAGTGGAACCTCGCCGACGAACTGCTGCAACGACTCGGCGTCGCCTTCGATGCCTTCACGCCCGCCATTCACGGCGAGGGCAAGCTCGACCTCATGGCCCTGGTGGAGCATCATCGCCGGGCCGTCGAGCTGCTCTGGGCCGGTCCCGAGGATGGCCCGGAGGAGCAGGAGGACGCGTCCTCCAAGGAGGCGCTCGCGGCGCTCTTCGACGACCTGGAACACTCGGACATCCGCGAGGAGGAAGGCCATCCGCTTACAGGCCGCTTTGTCGATTACCCCACCTTCTTCACGGCGCTCGCCAAGCAGCGCAGTTTAAGCCCCTCGCCGCGCTCGACTCATCGCCGCCTGAAGATCCTCGGCCTTCTCGAAGCGCGCCTGTTGTCCGTCGACCGCGTGGTGCTCGGCGGGCTGGACGAGGGCACCTGGCCGCCGCGCACCGTGACGGACGCGTTCCTCAACCGGCCCATGCGCTCGCGCGTCGGTCTGATGCCGCCGGAGCGGCGCATCGGCCAGACCGCGCACGACTTCGTGCAGGCGCTCGGCACCCATGACGTGGTCATCACCCGCGCGCAGAAGCGCGACGGCTCGCCCATGGTGCCCTCGCGCTTCCTGCAGCGCCTGAAGGCGTTCACCGGCAAGGACACCTGGGAGCGCATGACGAAGGCGGGCGAATATTACCGCCGCCTTGCGCGCACCCTCGACACGCCTGAGCCCGCGCCGCCGCTGCCGCGCCCGAAGCCCAGGCCCGATCCGGCGCTCTTCCCGCGTTCCTTGAGCGTCACGGAAATTGAGACGCTGGTGCGCGACCCCTACTCGATCTTCGCCCGCCACGTCCTCAAGCTCGATGCGCTCGACGCCATCGCGGTGACGCCAAGCGCGGCCGAACGCGGCACGATCATCCACGACGTGGTCGGGACCTTCGCAGAGAAATACCCGAAGGCGATTCCCGCCCACGCGCTGGAGGAACTGCTCACCCTCGGCACGGACGCCTTCGCCGACATCGCGGAGGCCTATCCCGAACTTTATGCCGAGTGGTGGCCGCGCTTCACGCGGCTCGCCACCGAGTTCGTGGTGTGGGAGCAGGCGCGCCGCGCCTCCCTCGTCGAGGTCTATGCGGAGCGCTCCGGCTCCCTGTCGATCCCGCTGCCGGACGGTTCGGTGTTCACCTTGCGCGCCCGCGCCGACCGCATCGAGCACCGCCGCGACGGCGGCTTCGCGATCATCGACTTCAAGACCGGCCAGCCGCCGGGCATACGCGAAGTATATGCCGGCTTCTCGCCGCAGCTGACGCTGGAAGCCATGATGCTGATGAAGGGCGCCTTCAAGGGCCTGCCCAAGGCGAAGGATACGCCGGATCTCATCTACGTGCATACGACCGGCGGACGCACGCCGCTCGATCCGCGCGAGATCAAGCCCGGACGCGGAGAGGAGCGCTCCGTCCCGGAGATCGTCGAGGAGCATCGCCGCCGCTTCGAGGGCATGATCGTGCGTTTCGCCAAGGGCGAGGCGGCATACGTGTCGCGGCCCTTCCCGAAATACGCGCGCCGCTTCTCCGAATACGACCATCTGGCCCGCGTGAAGGAATGGTCGCTGGCGAGCGCCGGCGGAGGCGAGGGATCCGAATGAGCACCGATCTCGTCATTCCGGACTACACCAAGGACGCGCAGCGCCGCGCCGCCAACCCGCGCGCCTCCGCTTGGGTGTCGGCCAATGCGGGCGCCGGCAAAACCAAGGTGCTCACGGATCGCGTCGTGCGGCTGCTGCTCGCAGGCTCGCTGCCGGGCCGCATCCTGTGCCTCACCTTCACCAAGGCGGCCGCCGCCAACATGGCGATCCGCGTCTTCGAGCGCTTGGGTCGCTGGGTGACGCTCGACGACGAGAGCCTCGTCAAGGAACTGACGGAACTCGAGGGCGAGAAGCCGACGCGTAAACAGGTGAAGCTCGCGCGCACGCTCTTCGCCCGCGCGGTGGAAACGCCGGGCGGATTGAAGATCGACACCATCCACGCCTTCTGCGAACGGCTGCTGCATCTCGTGCCCTTCGAGGCGAACGTGCCGGCGCGCTTCGCCGTGCTCGACGAGAGCCAGACCGACGAGATGCTGGCGCAGGCCACCGCCAACGTGATGGCCGACGCGGCAAGCGGCAACTTCCCGGCACTGGCCGAGGCCCTCGACATCATCAGCGTCGATGCAGTGGGCGATGCGCTGGCCTCCGCTATCAACGCGGCCCTGAAGTGCAAGGCGTTCCTGCACGATCCCACAGGTCCTATGCGACTGCGCAAGGAACTCGGATTGGGTGCAGACGAGACGCTCGAATCCATCGAGCGTACCATGCTGGAGGGCGGCATCGGACCGGGTGAATGGGCTGCCATCGCGCAGGAATTGCTGCAGGGCAAGGCCACCGATCAGGAGCGCGCTGCCTCCTTCATCGCCGCGGCCGAGGCCCAGGATTCGGACGAGAAGCTCAAGCACTACCTTGCGGTCTTCCTGAAGGAATCCGATTGGACGCCACGGGCGGAATCGCGCCTCGTCACGAAATCCGTCGATCCTGCCCTGAAGCAGCGTCTTCTCGACGAGCAGGGCCGGATCTGGACTCTCATCGACAAGCGCAGGGCGGCGCGCGCCGCTGAACGCACGACGGCGCTGTTCACGCTCGCGGCCGAAATTCATACCCGCGTCGAGCAGGCGAAGATGCGCCTCGGCGCCCTCGACTTCCAGGACCTCATCGACAAGACCCTGGCGCTGCTCTCCCGCGGCGACACCGCCTGGGTGCTCTACAAACTCGATCGCGGCATCGACCACGTGCTCATCGACGAGGCGCAGGACACGAACCCGGAGCAATGGGAGATCCTGCGCAAGATCACGGAGGATTTCACCGCGGGCGCCGGTGCGGCGGGCGGACGCGTACGCACGCTCTTTGCGGTGGGCGATCCCAAGCAGTCGATCTACGGCTTCCAGGGCGCAGCCCCGCAGGAATTCGAGACGACCCGCCGCAGCTGGTCGCAGAAGGTGCGCGAAGCGGAGCTCGCCTTCGAGGACGTGTCGCTCACCATGTCGTTCCGCTCAGGCAAGGCGGTGCTCTCGGCCGTGGACGCGACGTTTGCGGTCGACCGGCACTTCAAGGGCCTGTCCTTCGAAGACAAGGCGGTCGGGACGGTGCACGAGAGCGCGCGTCCGCATGCGCCGGGCCTCGTGGAGCTGTGGCCCGTCGAGGCCCCGGCCGAGGAGGAGGAACCCGAGGCCTGGGTGCTGCCCATCGACGAGCCCGAACAGCAATCCCCGCCGGTCGTGGTGGCGCGGCGCATCGCGCAGGCCGTGAAATGCTGGACCACCAAGGGCGACGAGATGGGCCGCCTGTGGAAGGCCGGCGACGTTCTCGTGCTGGTGCGAAAGCGCGGCGCGGCCTTCGAGGCGGTGATCCGCGCACTGAAAGAGGCGGGCGTTCCGGTGGCGGGCGCGGACCGTCTCAACATCGGCGAGCACATCGCCGTGCTCGATCTCGTGGCGGCGGGCCGCGCAGCTCTGCTGCCCGACGACGACCTCACGCTCGCAACAGCGTTGAAATCGCCGCTCGTGGGGCTCAACGACGACGATCTCATTCGCATTGTGGCCGACCGCCCGGACGAGGAATCGCTTTACGCGGCGCTGACGCGCCACGCGGCAACAGGCGATGCCAAGGCGAGGCGCGGATGCGAGGCACTCAGCGCATGGCGCGAGCTCGCCCGCATCCACGGCCCCTTCGGCTTCTTCGCCACCCTGCTCGGGCCGCGCGGCGGGCGCTCGCTGCTCGTGGCGCGGCTGGGGAGCGAGGCGGGCGATGCCATCGACGCTTTCCTGTGCTTCGCGCATCAGTCGGAGATGACGGAGACGCCCTCGCTCGCCTATTTCATCAGCCGGTTCGAGTCCGCCGATCACACGATCAAGCGCGACCTCGATTCCGTGAACGACGAAGTGCGCGTGATGACCGTGCACGGGGCGAAAGGCCTGGAAGCGCCCGTCGTGGTGCTCATCGACGGCTGCGAGGTGCTGGGCCGCGATCCGCCGCTGCTGCAGCTGCTGACGAAGTCGGGCGACAAGATCCCCGTCTGGGCTCCGGGCAAGAACTCCGATTCCGGCGTGATGGCGCAGGCCCGCGAGATCCTGCACGCCAAGGGTCACGAGGAGCACAACCGCCTGCTCTATGTGGCCATGACCCGCGCCAAGGACCGGCTGGTGATTGCCCCCTACCTCACGGGCAGGAAGGAATCGCCGCAGGAGGCCTGGTGCGAGATGATCCGCCATGGCCTCGTCGAGAAGGCCGGCGGCCTGGAGCGCGACGAGGCGCCCTACGGCCCGATCTCCGTCTGGCGCGAGGGCTCGCCGCTGGCCCGCACGCTCGCGGCCGAATCGGATGTCGCGCCCCTCGATCCCATCGCCGTGCCGGACTGGCTGACCACGGCGGCGACACCGGAGCCCGAGCCCCTGCCGCCGATCCGCCCGTCGAGCGCGCTCGGCGCCGCCGACCGCATGACGCGTCCCGGCGACGGGCCCTATGCCCCCGAGGCGCGCTTACGCGGCACACTGGTCCATGCCCTGCTGGAGCGACTGCCGGCCTTGGGCCCGGAGCACCGGGAGAGCATGGCGCGCTCCTACGTGAAGGCCCGCGCGCCGCGTCTGGCAGGCGAGCTGCGGGAATCGATCCTGGCCAACGCCCTAGGCGTCCTCGACCACCCGGACCTGAAGCCCCTGTTCGGCAGGAACTCGCGGGCCGAGGCGCCCATTGCCGGGCGGGTGATGACGGATCAGGGCGGGATCATGGTCTCGGGCCAGATCGACCGCCTCGCCGTTCTGGACGAGGAGGTGCTGGTGGCCGACTTCAAGACCACCGCGCGGGCGCCGAAACCGGGCCAGCCGCCTCCGGCGTCCTATGTGGCCCAGCTTGCCCTCTACCGAACGCTGCTCGCCGAGATCTATCCGGGGAGGCGCATCCGCACCTTCCTGGTCTGGACCGCCGGGCCGGTGATCCAGGAGCTCATGGAACCGGACCTGGAATCGGCACTTACCCTCATCAAAGCGGCGTGAGGGCCGGCGCCCTTGCTTGATTCCCTCAAGCGCGGTTCTTACCTTGGCCCTATAGCCGAGCGGCTTGAGAGACCGAGTCGCGCTTTTACAGTTCAAAGGTGATGTGATGGCGACCGTGAAGGTAACCGATTCCAGCTTCGCGCAGGACGTCCTGCAGTCCTCCGAGCCCGTCGTGGTCGATTTCTGGGCCGAGTGGTGCGGCCCCTGCCGCATGATCGGCCCGGCTCTCGAAGAGATTTCCGACGAGATGGCCGGCAAGGTGAAGATCGCCAAGCTCAACGTGGACGAGAACCCGCAGATCTCCTCCCAGCTCGGCATCCGGTCGATCCCGGCGCTCATGATGTTCAAGGACGGCAAGGTCGTCGCCCAGAAGGTCGGCGCCGCCCCCAAGGGCGAGCTCTCCCGCTGGATCCAGGCTTCGGCTTAAGGCTGCCGCTACAATCAAATTCGACGTCATGGCCGGGCTTGTCCCGGCCATCCACGTTTTGGGACCTGAAGACGTGGATCCCCGGAACAAGTCCGGGGATGATGGGGATCCTTCCGCAAGCGTGCACCTGCCGCACTCTTGCTACAATGTCTCTCGATAAGGCCAAGCTCGGCCATGGCGGGAGGGCATTCTGGAGCAGGCGTCGTACACAACGACCGTACGGCGTTCGACGACATGGATGCCTCTGCCCGATGCCAGGACATACGGGATCATCGTCTCGTCGGCCGTCCATGCTCTCCTGCTTCTGATCGTTACCTTTCCCTCGAGTCCAAAACGCCTGCCCCCGCCTCTGCAGGAAGGCCTTGCAGTCGAGGTTTGGACGCCTGAACAGGTTGAGGCTCTCACCAACCCCGCTGGATTTGGCGGTCAGGCTCCGGCTCGGCCGGGAACCACGATCCGAGCCACGAGGATCCTCTCGGGGGACGCTCTCGCTCATCCTCTCAGCCGCAAGATGCGGGAGATGCTGCCTCTCTTCGAGGAGGAAACCCGGCTTGAGCAGCTCTGCAATCTCGAGGCGATGGCCCAGATCGCGGCATCGCTCAGGCAGCATCACCCGGACCGGGTCGTCGCTTACGCGAAGGCGGAGGTGAGGATTGACGGCAGCAGGCTCCTGGCCGAGGGAGCCGCGTTTCGCAGCCATCGGCGATGGTATGGCCTGACGTTCAGATGCGGCCTCAGCCCGGGCCGTCAGGCGGTGCAGGACTTCGAATTCACCGTCGGCAAGGCAATCCCGAAGCGCCTTTGGGAACGGTACAATCTGCCCGATCCGACGCTGGATACGGATTAACCGGACCCAGGCCTATTCCGGCAGCGTCCCGTTCGCCGCCAGCACCTCGCCGGCGAGATACAGCGAGCCGCAGATCAGCACGCGGGGCGGGCGGTCCCAGACGTAGTTGTGGAGCGAGGCGAGCGCGGATTCGACGCTCGATGCCGTCGAGGTGGTGAGCCCCACGCTGCCGGCGATGGCCGCGACCTCCTCGGCCGGGCGGGCGCCGATCTGGCCGGCAATCGGCACTGCGATCACCTCGCGCGCCAGCCCCGAGAAGTTCTTGAAGAAGGCTTGGCTGTCCTTGGTGCCGAGCATGCCGGCGATGAGAACCAAGGGTGCATCCGAGCGCTCGCTCTGGTCGGCCATGGCGGCGGCGAGCACCCGGCCGCCATCGAGGTTGTGGCCGCCGTCGAGCCAGATCTCGCAGCCTGTCGGCGCGATCTCCGGCAGGCGGCCCCGGTTGATGCGCTGGAGGCGGCCCGGCCATTCGGCCCGGGTGACGCCCGCCTCGAAGGCGGATGTCTCGAAGCCCTCGAAGCCGGCGGCGCGCAGGGCCGCGATCGCCGTGCCGGCGTTGATGAACTGGTGGCGGCCGATGAGCCTGGGCCGGGGCAGGTCGAGAAGGCCCTTCTCGTCCTGGTACACGAGGCGGCCGCCCTCCTCATGGACGGAGAAATCCTGCTGGCCGACGAGAATGGGCGAGGCGCCGATGCGCTCGGCCGCATCGCGCAAGGTCTGGTCGGCTTCCTGGTAATCCTGCGGGGCGATCACGGCCGGGCAGCCGCGCTTGAAGATGCCGGCCTTCTCGCCGGCAATGGCCGTCAGCGTCGTGCCGAGATATTCCGCGTGGTCGTGGCCGATGGACGTGACCACGGCCGCAGCCGGCCGGTCGATCACGTTGGTGGCGTCGAAGCGCCCGCCCAAGCCCACCTCCAGCAGGAGCACGTCGGCAGGCTCCTCGGAGAAGACCAGCAGGGCCGCCGCGGTGGTGATCTCGAACACGGTGATGGGCTCGCCCGCATTCACCGCCTCGCAGCGCCGGAAGGCCTCCACCAGCCGGTCCTCGGTCACGTACTGCCCGCCGCCGAACTTGCCCAGCCGGATGCGCTCGTGGAAGCGCACGAGATGGGGCGAGGTATAGACGTGGACGGCCAGCCCCGCGCTCTCCAGGATCGCCCGCATGAACGCGATGGTCGAGCCCTTGCCGTTGGTGCCCGCCACATGGATCACCGGCGGCAGGCGGCGCTCGGGATGGCCGAGCTGCGCCAGCAGCCGCTGGATGCGCCCGAGCGACAGGTCGATGGTCTTGGGGTGCAGGGCGAGAAAGCGCGCGATCAGCGCATCGGAGGATTCCATCGCCCTGGTCTCGCTTACTCGGCCGCAGCCGCCGTCACTTCAGGGGCGGCCGCATTGGCCGGTGCGCTCGCGGCCGGCGCCTTCATGAAGAGGCGGGACAGGCGGGCCACGGTGGATTTGAGGTCGTGGCGATGCACGACCGCGTCCACCATGCCGTGCTCCTTCAGGTATTCGGCGCGCTGGAATCCGTCGGGCAGCTTCTCGCGGATGGTCTGCTCGATCACGCGCGGGCCGGCAAAGCCGATGAGCGCGCCGGGCTCGGCGAGATGCACATCGCCCAGCATGGCATAAGAGGCCGTCACGCCGCCCGTGGTCGGGTTCGTGAGCACGACGATGTAGGGCAGGCGCGCATCGCGCAGGCGGCGGATCGCCACCGTGGTGCGGGGCATCTGCATGAGGGACAGGATGCCCTCCTGCATGCGCGCGCCGCCGGAGCCCGCAAAGAGAACGTAAGGGGTCTTCTTTTCGAGCGCCGTCTCGGCGCCTTTGACGAAAGCCTCGCCCGCCGCCATGCCGAGCGAGCCGCCCATGAAGCCGAAATCCTGCACGGCGACGGTCATCGGCAGGTCCTCGACCCGGCCGAATCCGACCTTGAACGCGTCCTGCTGGCCGGTCTTGGCGCGGGCGTCCTTCAGGCGGTCGATGTAGCGCTTCTCGTCACGGAACTTCAGGGGGTCGACAGGCACTTCCGGCACGGCCACGTCGAGCCAGGTCGCGCCGTCGAACATGAGTTGCAGGCGCTGGGTGGCCGAGATGCGCATGTGGTGGTTGGAGCCGGGGATCACCCACTGGTTGGCCTCCACGTCCTTATGGAACACCACCTGGCCCGTCTCCGGGCACTTGATCCAGAGATTGTCCGGCGTCTCGCGCTTGAAGAGCGTCTTGATCTTCGGACGGACGACTTCGGAAATCCAGTTCATCGGTTCAATCCTCTCGTCATGGACGGGGCTTGCCCGGCCATCTACGCGGACCACGCCGGAGGCGTGGATGCCTGCACAGCGGCAGGGCGTGCTCTGTATGTATTAGGCCGCGGCGCGTTTTGCCACCGAGCGCACGCCTTCGCTCAATTCCTTCACCAGCTTCGTGACCGCCTCGACCGAGCCTGCCGTTGCGCGACCCTCCGCATCGAGGGTGCCCTTCAGGGCGTCGATCAGCGCCGAGCCCACCACGACCCCGTCGGCGCCTTGGGCCACCGCGGCCGCATGCGCCCCGCTCTTCACGCCGAAGCCCACCACCACGGGCAGGGGCGTATGCCGCTTGATCCGCTCGACCGCCGAGGCGACCTTGCCGAAATCCGGGGTCGCGGCACCGGTGATGCCGGTGATCGACACGTAATAGACGAAACCCGCCGTGTTCGTGAGCACCGCCGGCAGGCGCCTGTCGTCGGTGGTCGGGGTGGCAAGGCGGATGAAGGCCAAGCCTGCCTTCAGGGCCGGCAGGCACAGCTCGTCGTCCTCCTCGGGCGGCAGATCCACCACGATCAGGCCGTCGACGCCGGCCGCCTTGGCGTCGGCGAGGAAGCGGTCGACCCCGTAGACGTAGATCGGGTTGAAATAGCCCATGAGGATCACGGGCGTGTCCTGGTCCTCGGCCCGGAAGCGGCGGATGAGGTCCAGCGTCTTGACCGTATCCTGCCCCACCTTCAGCGCCCTCAAGCCCGCCGCCTGGATCGCCGGGCCGTCGGCCATGGGATCGGTGAACGGCAGGCCGAACTCGACGATGTCGGCCCCGGCCCTGGGCAGGCTCTTCAGGATCGCGAGCGAGGTCTCGGGATCCGGGTCGCCGGCCATCACATAGGTGACGAGAGCCGCGCGGCCTTCCTGGCGGCACTTCTGGAAACGGGCTTCGATGCGCTTTGTCATGGGCGGGGTCTTTAGCATGGGATTTGCGAGATGTGGACAGGGATATCGCATTTCCGCAAAGCCCCATGTCATCGTGTCCCGGCTCTGTGGTAAGGCTGGGCTCGATCCAGTTCCTGACGCGTCACCTGAGGGAGCCCGCGCGTGGCGAGAACCGCCCAAACGACCAGGATGCGTGCCCCTTACCTCAGGCGTGTATGGCTCGATGGGAACCGCATTCCCGATCGGGAGATCTATCCCTTCTGCCTGCCGATCTTCAGCCGAGACGAGTTCTCGCTGGAATTCGACTGTCCCGTCACGATCATCGTGGGCGAGAACGGTGTCGGAAAATCAACCATTCTCGAGGGGATTGCGGCCTTGGCCGGATACGATGAGGCCGGTGGCGGGAAAGGATATAGGCCCGTCGATCACTCCCGCGCGGTGGAAGCGATGGGCGGAGCCCTGAGCCAGTCCTTGCGCGCGAGCTGGCTGCCGAAAGTGACGCAAGGCTGGTTCTTCAGAGCCGAGAGCTTCTTCTCGGTCTCCCGCTATCTCGATCAGGCCGCAATGGATGCGGCATCGGCTCCGCCGGATTTTCTCTCCCATTCCCATGGCGAGGGCTTTCTGCGCTTCTTCGAGGAGCGCTGCAGGCGTCAGGGAATCTACATCTTCGATGAGCCCGAATCGGCTTTGTCCCCATCGCGGCAGGTGCAGTTCCTTAAGCTGTTGCGCCGCATGGACGAGACAGGGTTCTGCCAGGTCATCATGGCAACGCACTCGCCCATCCTGATGGCCTATCCTGGCGCAAGGCTGCTCGGGCTTTCCAAACATGGATTGGAGCCGATCAAGCTGGAGCAGACGCAGCATTTCCGGCTGCTGCGAGAGTTCTGTCTCGATCCCGAGCTTTTCATCCAGATGATGCTGGATGATTGAGAGGCCATGGCAGGCATGGCCCTCTCACGCTTGAGGCTTCAGACGATCTGATTGCCCAGATGCTCGGCGATCTGGAACAGGTCCTTGTCGCCGCGGCCTGAGATGTTGATCACCATCAGGTGGTCCTTGGGCTTGGTCGGCGCGATCTCGATCACCTTGGCGAGCGCATGGCTGGGCTCGAGGGCGGGCAGGATGCCCTCCAGGCGCGAGCAGAGCTGGAAGGCGTCCAGCGCCTCCTGGTCGGTAGCGGAGATGTACTTGACCCGGCCCATCTCGTGCAGCCAGGCATGCTCCGGCCCGATGCCCGGATAGTCGAGGCCGGCCGAGATGGAATGCGCATCGGCGATCTGGCCGTCGCGGTCCATGAGCAGGTAGGTGCGGTTGCCGTGCAGCACGCCGGGGCGCCCGCCCGTGAGCGAGGCCGCGTGGAGCTGGTCGAGGCCGTGGCCGGCCGCCTCCACGCCGTAGATCTCGACCTCCTTGTCGTCGAGGAACGGGTGGAATAGCCCGATGGCGTTGGAGCCGCCGCCGATGCAGGCGACGAGCGAGTCCGGCAGGCGGCCTTCCGCCTGCATCATCTGCTCGCGGGTCTCGTTGCCGATCACGCACTGGAAGTCGCGCACCATGGCCGGATAGGGATGCGGGCCCGCGACCGTGCCGATGCAGTAGAAGGTGCTTTCCACATTGGTGACCCAGTCGCGCAGGGCCTCGTTCATGGCATCCTTGAGGGTGCGGGTGCCGGACTGCACCGGCACCACCTTGGCGCCGAGCATGTTCATGCGGAACACGTTGGGCTTCTGCCGCTCCACGTCGACCGCACCCATGTAGACGATGCATTCGAGCCCGAAGCGCGCGCAGAGCGTGGCCGTGGCGACGCCGTGCTGGCCTGCGCCGGTCTCGGCGATGATGCGCTTCTTGCCCATGCGCAGCGCCAGCAGGATCTGGCCCAGCACGTTGTTCACCTTGTGCGCGCCGGTGTGGTTCAGCTCTTCGCGCTTGAAGTAGATCTTCGCGCCGCCCGAGCGGCCAGAGGCCGCAGAAACATCACGAAGATGGTCGGTCATGCGCTCGGCGAAATAGAGCGGGCTCGGGCGGCCGATGTAATGGGTCGAGTAGTTCGCCATGTCGGCGTGGAAGGACGGGTCGTTCCGCGCATCCTCGTAGGCCTTTTCCAGCTCGAGGATGTTCGGCATCAGGGTTTCGGCGACGAAACGTCCGCCGAACTGGCCGAAATGCCCGCGCTCGTCGGGGCCGGTGCGGAAGGAATTGGGTTGGGCTTGAGCTGACACGGCCTGTCCTGCCTTCGGATTTCAAGGCACGCCCGGAACGGAACGTGCCGTCAACATTCTAGTGGTGGGCAGCGGCGAATGCTGTCCGGGCGGCCCTGATGAAGGCCTCGATCCTGGCCGGATCCTTGCGGCCCGGTCCGACTTCCACCCCGGACGATACGTCGACCGCCCCTGGCTTCGTGAGCCGGATCGCCTCCGCCACGTTGTCGGGGTCGAGGCCTCCTGACAGCATGAAGGAAACCTTGCGGTCAAGCCCGTTCAGCAGGCGCCAGTCGAAGGCGACCCCGTTGCCGCCGGGCAGGGCCTCGGCCGTGCGGGGCGGCTTGGCATCGAGCAGGATGTGGTCGACGCCGCCCGCATAGGGGGTGAGCGCCTGGAGGTCGGACGGCTCCGCCACGCCGAGAGCCTTCATGACCGGCCGCCGGACCATGGAGCGGATCTCGGCCACCCGTGCGGGGCTCTCGCTCCCGTGCAGCTGGATCAGGTCGGGATTGAGGGCCTCCACGGCCTGGGCGAGGTCCTCGTCGCCGGGATCGACCAGCAGGACGACGCGCTGCGCCCGCCCCTTGGCCTGGAGAGAGAGCTTATGGCCCAGGTTGAGGCTCACATGGCGGGGGCTCTTGGGAAACCGCACGAAGCCGACCATGTCCGCGCCTGCGTTCAGGGCGGCATCGAGGGTCTCGGGCGTGGAGAGCCCGCAGATTTTCACCAGGTTGTCCATGGAGAGCGCTTTTACACCGCTTTTGCCAGGGAGCGCCACACCAGCATCGCCGCAGCCAGATCCTCCAGGGCGGTTCCCACCGATTTGAAGGCGGTGACGACGGCGTGCCCCCGGTGCGGCGGGTTGCGGCACAGGTCCGTGAGGGTGCCGCGGATGTGATCGTCCGTGATCGCGCCCCGGTGCAGGGCCAGGGCCACGTCGCCGCCCTCCGACTTGGCGGCCGGGGTGTCGATATACACCTGCGCCCGGCGCAGGGCCTCGTCGTCGGCCTCACGCATCTTGAGATTGAACGCGCCCACGAGATCGAGATGCGCGCCCTCCTTGAGCCAGGCGCCCTTGACGACGGGCGCGGTCGAGAGCGTCGCGCAGGAGACGAGGTCGGCCTCGCGCACGGCCGCCTCCAGATCGGTCACAGCCGTGACCGGCAGGCCCTCGCGGGCAAGCTCGGCCGCCAGGGCCTCGGCCTTCTCGGGCCGGTGATTCCAGAGCGCCACCTCGTGGATCGGTCGCTGGCTCATATGGGCGCGGATGAGGAAGGGCGCCAGCGCCCCGGCCCCCACCATCACCATGCGGCCTGCATCCTCGCGGGCGAGAATGCGGGCCGCGAGTGCCGAGGCCGCGGCCGTGCGCCAGACGGTGAGCCGCGCGCCGTTGAGCACGCAGACCGGCTCGCCCGTGGTGCCGTCCATGAGCAGGTAGGAGCCCATCACGCTGGGCAGGCTTTTGGTGCCGTTCTCAGGGAAGACGGTGACGACCTTCACGCCGAGGAAGCCGTCCTGCACGGCAGGCCCGGTCCAGGACGGCATGAGCAGCAGGGTGCCGTGGGCGCCGGGACGCTCGACCTCGTGGTGGTGGCGGACCGGCGTGACCATGCTGCCGCGAAAGGCCTCGGCCAGGGCATCGATCAGGGCCGGAAAGGTGAGAACCCGATCGATCTCGGCGGAGGTGACGACGCGCATGATCCGGCTGGTCTCAGAAGCCGCGGGCTGGCGCGGGCGAAACGGTGGCCGGCAGGGTCGTGGTGGCGGGCGTCTGCGCCTTCAGGCGCTCGGTCTCGTGGCGCAGCTGCCGCGTCTCGCGGCGGAGCCGCCGGCGGGACTTGCGGTACTTGCCTTGCGCGAGCCAGCTCGCCGTGCCGCCGATCAGCACGCCCAGCATGACGGCGGCGAAGATCACGGCGAACAGAGGCAGCTGGAACGCGAATTCCGGCGCCTCCTGCGAAAACGGGTCGAGGGACAGGGTCACCGGAGCCCGGTTCGCCACCGCGAGCAGGACGATCAGGATGGCGACCGGCAGGAGAATGAGCGCCTTCAGAAAGCGAATCACGAACACCTCTCGAAATTTATTGGGCAGCCGCCGCCTTCATCATCTTCGGAGCCGGGGCATTGAGACGCTGACGCATTTCCTTGCCCGTCTTGAAGACCGGGACGACCTTCTCGGAGATGGAAACGGATTCGCCCGTGCGCGGGTTGCGGCCCGTGCGGGCATCGCGCTTCTTGACCGAAAAAGCCCCGAAGCCGCGCAGCTCCACCCGGTCGCCTCGGGCCAGCGCATCCGCGATCGTGTCGAGGATCGCGTTCACGATCTTCTCCACGTCGCGCTGGTAGAGATGCGGGTTCTGCTCAGCGATCTTGAGCACGAGTTCGGATTTTATCATGGATGAGCTATATCTTTGACGTTGCTTTATTTTTCCAAAGGTTGCCAGACAGCCAGGAGGCCGTCAAGCCGCGCGATCTCCGCATGCGCCGATGTCCGGCGCAAGGTCTCGGCCACCCTCTCGAAACCGAAGAGATCCGCCACGGTCGCTCCCATGGCGAAGATCGAGATGTCCCGATCCGACCGGGGCTCCCAGTCGCGAATCGGCAGGTCCTTGGCCACGCCCTTCTCCCTCTCGAGCCAGGCCACCGCATCGCGCTCGCTGCCGATCCGGTCGACGAGCTTGAGGGGCACGCCCTGGCGGCCGCTGAAGATCCGGCCGGTGGACACGATGGCCATGTCGGCCTCGGTGAGGCGGCGGCGCTCGCGCACCAGGTTCTTGAACCATTCGAAGGTGTCGTTGACCACCGCCTGCATGGCGGCCTGCGCCTCGGGCGTGGTCGGCGTGAAGGGGTTCGGCTCCGCCTTGAGCGGGGCGGACTTCACCGCCTCCACCTTCACGCCGATCTGGTCCATGAGGCCCGTGAGGTTGGGATACTGGAACAGCACGCCGACGGAGCCCACGATCGAGGTCTCGCGGGCCACGATGTAGTCGGTGGCCATGGCCGTGATGTAGCCGCCGGAGGCCGCCGTCCCGTCCACGAAGGTGACCACCGGTTTCTTCTCGGCGAGCCGGCGGATGTTGCGGAAGAGCTCCTCCGATCCCGTCGTGGTGCCGCCGGGACTGTTGATGGAGATCACCACGCCGGAGACGGCGCTCGACTCGCCCACCCGCCGCATCAGGTCGGCCATGCGCGTGTCGCCGGTGATCACGCCGTCGACGGAGATGCGGGCGATCTGGTTCTGGATCGCGCTGTAGCCCGCCCGGTCGGCGGCGGCATAGCCGATGGCGGCAACGGCGACGATCAGCGCCAGGAAGCCCGCCACCCGCCAGAAGGAGAGCTTGCGGCGCAGGCGACGGCGGTCGGCAATGGCTTCGGCATCGATGGACATCTGGTCGTCTCTTGCTTCGTGCTTGTCTTGGGTTTCGTGCTTGTCTTGGGTGATGTGGGCTGCACCCTATTGCGAAGACAGATAGGGCAGCAAGGGATCAGACCAACAAAAACCTGGGCCGAGCGGCAGGATCGCCGGGCCGCTACGCGCGGAGACCGGGCCAGAAGGCCCAGAGCAGCAGAGCCGCGGCGATCCAGAGAGCCACGATGAACAGGGCGCCCCCGCGGCTGACCGGCCGCTCCGCGATGGCCCGCGCCCTGTCCCGAAGCTCCCCCATCAGGGGGCGCGGGATCAGGCTGACCGCCAGCAGAATGCCCAGGGGAACGAGGACGACGTCGTCGAGATAGCCGAGAACCGGGATGAAATCCGGAATGAGGTCGATGGGACTGAGGGCGTAGGCCGCCACCAGGGCGGCCACCAGCTTGGCGTACCAGGGGACGCGCGGATCCCGGACAGCGAGGGTCAGGGCCACGACATCGGCCTTGATGCTCCGGGCCCAGCCGCGCATGCGGGCGAGCCAGCCCTTGGAGCGGTCTTCATTCATGGCTCGATGCTCCGGCGGTTCACGTTCCATCGGCACCCGAACGGCCCATCGTGGCAACCGTCCTGCCCTAGAGAACCCGCACGATCTCTCGAACGGGCAATTCGACACAAAAAAATCCCCGGGCTTTCGGCCCGGGGATTCCATCAAGGTTCTGTCGAACCCGATTACTTCTTGCCGGCCTTGTTCAGGGCTGCGCCGAGGATGTCGCCGAGCGACGCACCCGAATCGGCCGAGCCGTACTGAGCCATGGCTTCCTTCTCCTCAGCGACCTCGAGGGCCTTGATGGAGACGGTGACGCGACGGGCCTTGCGGTCGAACTGCGTGACGCGGGCATCGAGCTTCTCGCCGGTGGCGAAGCGCTCGGGGCGCTGGTCGGCGCGGTCACGAGCAAGCTCGTTGCGCTTGATGAAGGTGGAGAGGTCGGTGTCGACGATCTTCACTTCCAGGCCGCCGTCCTTCACCTCGAGAACCTCGCAGGTGACGATCTGGCCCTTCTTCAGCTCGCCGGCCTCGGCGAAGGGATCGCCGGCCAGCTGCTTGATGCCGAGCGAGATGCGCTCCTTCTCGACGTCCACGTCGAGAACCTGGGCACGCACCATGTCGCCCTTCTTGAAGTCGTCGATGACCTGCTCGCCCGGGCGGTTCCAGTCGAGGTCCGAGAGGTGGACCATGCCGTCGACGTCGTTCTCGAGGCCGATGAACAGACCGAACTCGGTCTTGTTCTTCACCTCGCCCTCGACCTCGGTGCCGACAGGGTGCTTCTCGGCGAAGGCCTCCCACGGGTTCTGGAGCGTCTGCTTCAGGCCCAGCGAGATGCGGCGCTTCACCTGGTCGACCTCGAGGATCACGACCTCAACCTCCTGCGAGGTGGAGATGATCTTGCCGGGGTGGACGTTCTTCTTCGTCCAGGACATCTCGGAGACGTGGATCAGGCCTTCGATGCCAGGCTCGAGCTCAACGAACGCGCCGTAATCGGTGATGTTCGTGACGCGGCCCTTCAGCTTCGCCTGGACCGGGTAGCGGGCGGCGATGCCCTCCCACGGATCGGCCAGCAGCTGCTTGATGCCCAGCGAGATGCGGTGCGTCTCGTGGTTGATCTTGATGATCTTCACCTTCACCGTCTGGCCGATGGTTACGACCTCGGACGGATGGTTGACGCGGCGCCATGCCATGTCGGTGACGTGCAGCAGGCCGTCGATGCCGCCGAGATCAACGAACGCACCGTATTCGGTGATGTTCTTGACCACGCCGTCGATGACCTGACCCTCTTCGAGGTTCGCCACGAGCTCGGAACGCTGCTCGGCGCGGCTCTCTTCGAGGACCGTGCGGCGCGACACGACGATGTTGCCGCGGCGGCGATCCATCTTGAGGATCTGGAACGGCTGGGCCACGCCCATGAGCGGGGTGACGTCGCGCACCGGGCGGATGTCGACCTGGGAGCGCGGCAGGAACGCCACGGCGCCGTCGAGGTCGACGGTGTAGCCGCCCTTCACCTGGTTGAAGATGGTGCCGTTGACGCGCTCGCCGGCCTCGAAAGCCTTCTCGAGCTTCACCCACGACTCTTCGCGGCGGGCCTTGTCACGGGAGATGACGGCCTCGCCCAGCGCATTCTCGATGCGCTCGACATAGACCTCGACCTCGTCGCCGACGACCACGGTCTGGTCGCGGTTCGGGCCGGCAAATTCCTTGAGAGCGACGCGACCTTCGGTCTTGGCGCCGATATCGATGACCGCGACGTCCTTTTCGATCGCGACCACCTTGCCCTTCACGACCGAGCCTTCGCTGATCTCGTTCGTGCGGAAGGATTCTTCGAGCAGGGCCGCGAAATCTTCACGGCTCGGCTGTTGCAAAGCTGCAGACATAGGTTCTCCTGAATGGCCCTCGTTCAAGGGGCAACGCCGGCGGCTCGTGTTAACGGGCCGTTTCCAGCCGCCGCTGCCTTGAGACGCCCCTTCAGGGCCATGTCCGAGGCATACTGCTCCGCAGAGCAGGCCGGCGTATCACCGACGGATGGAAACGCTTTATCCGACAGGGTTTTTCGGAACGCCGCGAGGGCGCGGAACACGCACCCTGACAATCGAAACCGTCACTGTCCTGTCGGATGGGGGTTGTCTTAACCCAATTGGCCCCGGATCACAAGGCTTTCAAGGTTTTAACCGCATCGGGGCCTTCAGCCCGGCCACTGCCCGCGCCGGGCCTGGGTGACGGCCCAGTCGAGGGCCTGGTCGAGCCGGTCGTTGCCCCAGAACATCTCGCCGTCCTCGGCGAAGAACGTGGGGGCGCCGAAGAGGCCTCGCGACTGCACCTCCTCGTTCATCCGGCGCAGACGCAGCTTGTTGGCCTCGGCCTGCGCCTCGGCGAGAACGGTCTCGGCGTCGAGGCTCAAGGCGGCCAGGATGTCCGTGATCACCTGCGGGTCGGCGATGTCGCGGCATTCCGCGAACTGGGCCGTGTAGACCGCCCGGGTGAAGGCCGGGGTCCAGCCCCGGTCGGAACCGAGAAGCGCGACCCGCGCGGCCAGGAGCCCGTTCTGCGGGAAGGTTTTCGGCCGGTAGAAGGGCAGCCCGAGCCGCGCCGCCTCCCGCTCCATGTCCCGCCACATGTAGCGGCCCTTGGCCGGGTAGAGGCTGAAAGGGGTGGTCTCCCACCCCTGCGCCTTGAAGACCGGCCCCAGCAGAAACGGCCGCCACACGAGCTCCACCCCGGCCGCCTCCGCCGCCGCCTCGATGCGCATGGCGGCGAGATAGGAATAGGTCGAGGCGAACTCGTACCAGAACTCGAGAACCGGCTGACGGTGCATGGGCGTCCTTCGCAACCAAAAACCCGGAGGAACCAGGCCAACTCCCGAGGCCGGCCTTTCGCTCCACCACAGACCTAGTCCATTCCGCTGGGTTACGGCAGGCTTCGGCCTTCCGGGCAGGATTGCAGGGGAAGCATGCCGGTTCGCGAATTGCCCGTTGCGTGAATTGGGGTTCCGTTTTAAGTCGCCAGCACCCTTTCTCTCTGGAACCTTTGCCATGGCCGACAAGCGCGTGAACAAGGTCGTGCTCGCCTATTCGGGCGGCCTCGACACCTCCATCATCCTCAAGTGGCTGCAGACCACCTATGGCTGCGAGGTGGTGACGTTTACCGCCGATCTCGGCCAGGGCGAGGAGCTGGAGCCCGCCCGCAAGAAAGCCGAGCTTCTTGGCATCAAGCCGGAGAACATCTTCATCGAGGACCTGCGCGACGAGTTCGTGCGCGATTACGTGTTCCCGATGTTCCGGGCCAACGCCCAGTATGAGGGGCTCTATCTGCTCGGCACCTCCATCGCCCGCCCGCTGATCGCCAAGAAGCAGATCGAGATCGCCGAGAAGGTCGGCGCCGACGCCGTCTCCCACGGGGCCACCGGCAAGGGCAACGACCAGGTGCGCTTCGAGCTCGGCTATTATGCGCTCAAGCCCGACGTCACCGTGATCGCCCCCTGGCGCGAGTGGGACCTGCGCTCCCGCGAGCAGCTCATCGCCTTCGCCGAGCAGCACCAGATCCCGATCGCCAAGGACAAGCGCGGCGAGGCTCCCTTCTCCGTCGACGCCAACCTCCTGCACGCCTCCTCCGAGGGCAAGGTGCTGGAGGACCCGGCCATGGAAGTGCCGGACTACGTCTATTCGCGCACCGACGGACCTGAATCCGCGCCCGACAAGCCGACCGTCATCAAGATCGAGTTCCAGAAGGGCGACCCGGTCGCCATCGACGGCAAGAAGATGGGCCCGGCCGACCTGCTGGCGAAGCTCAACGAGCTGGGCAAGATCAACGGCATCGGCCGCCTCGACCTCGTCGAGAACCGTTTTGTGGGCATGAAGAGCCGCGGCATGTACGAGACCCCGGGCGGCACGATCCTGCATCTCGCCCATCGCGGCATCGAGTCGATCACCCTCGACCGGGGTGCCGCGCACCTCAAGGACGAGCTCATGCCGAAATACGCCGAGCTCATCTACAACGGCTTCTGGTTCTCGCCGGAGCGCGAGATGCTGCAGGCCATGATCGACAAGAGCCAGGACTTCGTCACCGGCGAAGTCACGCTCAAGCTCTACAAGGGCGGCGTCCACCTCATCGGCCGCCAGAGCCCCTACACCCTCTACGACCAGGACCTCGTGACCTTCGAGGAAGGCGCCGTCGCCTACGACCACCGCGACGCCGCCGGCTTCATCAAGCTCAACGCATTGCGGTTGCGGACACTGGCGCAGCGCAAGAAGAAGCTGGGGCTGTAAGAGGCTACTGACCATAGGGCCCGGGACGCGGCGGGTCACACCGCCGCATCCCGGGCTACTTTTTTTCCTGGCCGAAGCAATGTTATCTCGACTGAGTTCAAGATACTTTCCAAGGCCATTTAGATGCGTTTCCTTCTCCCTGCAGCCATTCTCCTTCTCCTCTCCGCATGCCAGGGCACCGGCACAGGTTCCGGAGCGTTGAACGATCCGGTCGATCTTCCGCCCGACTATCGCATGAAGGCAGCGCCTCACCTTGTGGCGGATTATGTACGGGATTCCATCGGCCCGGCCGAAATCTCGTCCGAGGTCCGGTCAGGCCGAGGTCTTCTCGGCGCCTCAAGCAGTGTTCTCGTGCGCTATCCGGTTCGCACCCACAGCCTGGGACAAAGGCTGATCGCCAAGGACTGGCTTCTCGACAGCATGGAAAAGGCAGAAACGGGGATGCGCTGCGTCACGATTTCCATCGGGCGGAGCATCAACACCGGCGGTGAGACCAAATTCGTCGCATCGCGTCCGAAGGTGGACGAAAGCAGCTGCGGTGAAGGACGAAGCTATGTTCCTTATACGGAACTCGAGAACGTTGCGCAGCGGCTGAAGGCATGTCGCGCGAAGGGCGAGGAGCGCTGCCTGCTTTCCTCCAATATGCCCGAGAGGGAAGCCAGGAAGCTCATGAACCGGCCCTGACAAGCCTTAGTCGCGGTTTGAACCGGATCGTTACGGATCCGGGGCTGGACTTTCCCTACTGACGTGAAGGGTGATCCGCGGCCCCGCCCTCGTCGCTCAGCGGAACGTTCATCACGCACACGACTCCGGCAGGCTCGTAGGTCAGGCGGACGTCTCCGCCCACGTCGGTGGCCAAGCTCCGCTCGATCAGCCGGGTGCCGAAACCCCGGCGGGTCGGGGCGACGACCGGCGGGCCGTCCCGCTCCTGCCAGCGCAGCTCCAGACGCGGGATCTCGTCCGACGTGATCGTCCAGGTGATGAAGACGCATCCGGACGGGACGGAGAGCGCCCCGTATTTCGCAGCGTTCGTGGCCAGCTCGTGGGTCGCCATGGCGATGGCGAGCGCCGTGCGTGGGATCAGGCGCAGGCGCGGCCCCTCGATCTCGATGTGCTTCGTCTTCTGCCGGAGATAGGGCTCGACCACCTCCTTGATGATCTCTCGGAGCTCCGCCCCTTCCCAGTTCTCGCGGGTGAGCACGTCATGGGCGCGGGCCAGGGCGAACAGGCGGTCCTCGAAGGCCTTGGCCTGCGGGCGGTTCTCCTCGCTCACCTGCCTCAGGCTTTGCGACGCCATCGACTGCACGATGGCGAGCGTGTTCTTCACCCGGTGGTTCAGCTCGTTGATGAGAAGCTCCCGGTGCTCGTCCCATTGCTTGCGCTCGTGGATGTCCACGCTCAGGCCGAACCACTTCTCGATGGCCCCGTCCGGGCCCGCATGCGGCAGGGCGCGGAACGTATGCCAGCGGTATTCCCCGTCCCGGCGGCGGTAGCGAGCCTCGCCCTCATAGGTCTCGCCGGTCTCGCGGCAATGCTGCCAGTAGGGCAGGATCCGCTTTGCATCCTCGGGATGCATCATGGCGGTCCAGCCGAATCCGATCGCGTCCTCGACCCTCTGGCCGGTATATTCGTGCCAGCGCTCGTTCATGTAGATGATGCTGCCGTCGTTCGCGGAGGCCCAGACCAGCGCGGGCGCGGCATTGGTCAGGGTGCGGAACTCCGCCGCGCTCGCGCTCAGGCGGTCCTCGATCTCCTTGCGATCCGTGATGTCGAGCACGGAGCCCACATAGCCCAGATAGGTGCCGTCCTCGCTGAAGCGCGGCGCCGCGGCATCGATCGCCCAGCGGTAGGTGCCGTCGGCCCGGCGGAGCCGGTATTCCACGCGGAACGGCTCATGGGCGGCATTGGAGGCCCGAAAAGCCTCGCCCGACCAGCCGCTATCGTCCGGGTGGACGGCATTGAGCCAGCCGAAGCCGAGGCCGGTTTCCGGCGTCTGGCCGGTGAACTCGTACCAGGAGCGGGAGAGATAGATGCAGGTGCCGTCCGGCTCCGTCACCCAAACCATGACGGGCGCATTGTCGGCGAGGTTGCGGAACCGGGCCTCGCTCTCGCGCAGGCTCTCCTCGGCCTGAACCCGCTCCGTGACATCGTAGCCCTCCGCGAAGATGCCGGTGACCTGCCCGCCCTTGTCGGTGACGGGCTGGTAGATCACGTCCACGAAGCGCTCTTCGGCGGGGGTTCCCGGCTTGCGTTGAAGCCCGACGCGAAGGCTGCGCCCGAGAAACGGCTCGCCGGACGAATAAACCTGATCGAGCAGCTCGAAGAACCCCTGGCCCTGGACCTCGGGCAGGGCTTCGCGGGCTGGCTTGCCGACGATGTCGCGGCGGTGGCCCACGAGCTGAAGATAGGCGTCGTTCGCCAGCTCGAACACATGCTCCCGGCCGCGCAGCATCGCCATGAAGCCGGGGGCCTGCTGGAAGAGCTCGCGAAGCCGGTCCTGCTCAGCCTTGAGGGTCGCGCGGGATTTCACCTCCTGCGTCGTCTCCGTGCAGGCACAGAACATGCCCGCGATCTCGCCGGTCTCGTCGCGCACGGGCGAGTAGGAGAAGGTGTACCAAGTGTCTTCCGGGTAGCCGTTGCGCTCCATCACGAGGTGGAGGTCTTCGTGAAACGATGCCTCGCCCGCCAGCGCCTTGGTGACCAGCGGCTCGATGTCGGTCCAGATGTCCGACCAAACCTCGCGGAACGGCAGCCCGAGGGCATGCGGGTGCTTGGCCCCGAAGATCGGCACATAGCCGTCGTTGTACAGGAAGGCGAGCTGCGGCCCCCAGGCGACGAACATGGGGAACTTGGAGGTGAGCATCAGGCTCACCACGGTCCTGAGGCTCTGCGGCCAGTATTCGGGCGGGCCGAGGGGCGAGGAGGACCAGTCATGGGCCCGCATGAGCGCGCCCATCTCACCGCCTCCGGTGAGGAAGCTCGAAGGAGGCGCCACCTTATCGTGCATCGGCCCGGCCCCTCCCGTCGGCAGGCCGGTAGCCGGGGTCCTGGGTTTCACCGCCGGGGCGGCGGGCATGCGCCTCCCCTGAAGCTGCTGCAAGACCGTCAAGCCCGAGCATGCGAGGTGCGTACGAATGTGTGTTGACGGGCATGCTGAGCTTCGGGATGGCAGGGGCTGTCAGCCATGTAGGCCTTGGCCGAATGACTTCAATCATTGCGTAGACCATATCGCAGCCGGAATCGACGGCCTTCTCGGCGCTCGGGGGCAACCGGGCGGGACCTGAAACCAGCATGGCGCCTCTCCCCTCTCCCATGAGGGAGAGGGCTGGGGTGAGGGAAGGCCGGTGCCGGACAAGATGCTGCGCGTGGCATGCTGCAGTGGGACGACGCCTTGCTGGTGCAGCCACATGCCCTCACCCCTGCCCCTCTCCCGCCCGGGAGAGGGGATGTCCCGGTGTCATCCCTACCATTGTCATCCCGGACGCAGCGCAGCGGCGATCCGGGATCGCGGGCAGGATAGGGCGCAGGAACCCTCTCCCCTCTGCGGGAGAGGGTGGCGAGCGGAGCGAGCCGGGAGAGGGGCAGTCCCAGTCGAGCACGGCCTCTCTCCCGACCTGCTGCGCAGGCCACCCTCTCCCGCTAAAGGGGAGAGGGAAGGTGGCGCATGTTCTCACTATGTTCTTGACAGATGTGCCAAGCTCGGCTATATCGTTGTGCATTCCCGCCCTTCGAGGGGCGCGCTCGCGAGGCGTC
>NZ_JAELXT010000059.1 GCF_016427565.1 Microvirga splendida | reverse complement strand
GGCGACACGGCCCCGCCCGTGCGCGGTTCGGCCGTTCCGACGACCCGCCCGGGCCGGCCCCGGGAGAGCGACGGGGGCATGGAGCCCCAGCCGCAGGCATAAAACGCCAGTCCTTGTGGAATTCAGGAACGCCCGCTTCACCAGCGGGCGTTCTTTTTTGTTTACCTCAAAGTAGTAATACTACACATGAGCCAGGGGTAAGGTCTGTAACAATCGCTTATCACTTGTGATGCGCGGATCGGCCTCCATGCCTTGACCGAAGTGGGGGAGATTGCTTTGAAAAAACAAAAGCGCGGATCGGCGCAACGGAATGCGGAGACAAAGCACGTGCGGAAATACTTCGGAACCGACGGCATTCGAGGTCGCGCCAACGGCATCATCACGCCGGACCTCGCCCTCAGGGTCGGGCAGGCCGCCGGCCTCATGTTCCAGCAGCGGGGCGATTACCGGCACCGGGTCGTGATCGGCAAGGACACGCGGCTGTCCGGCTACATGATCGAGTCGGCCCTCCAGGCGGGCTTCACCTCGGTGGGCATGGACGTGCTCCTGCTCGGGCCGATCCCGACTCCGGCGGTGGCCATGCTGACCCGCTCCATGCGCTGCGACCTTGGCGTCATGATCTCGGCCTCGCACAACCCCTACGAGGACAACGGCATCAAGCTGTTCGGCCCGGACGGGTTCAAGCTCAACGACGACATGGAGCGCGAAATCGAGGCCCTGATCGATTCCGACCTGACCCGCCGCCTGTCCGGCTCCGCCGCGCTCGGTCGCGCCAAGCGCATCGAGAGCGTCCAGGCCCGCTACATCGAATTCGCCAAGCGCACCCTGCCGCGGCAGGTCGATCTGGAGGGCATGCGGGTCGTGGTCGATTGCGCCAACGGCGCCGGCTACAAGGTGGCCCCGGAGGCCCTGTGGGAACTGGGCGCCGAGGTGATGTCCATCGGCGTGGATCCCAACGGCTTCAACATCAACCACGATGTGGGCTCCACGGCCCCCGATGCTCTGATCCAGAAGGTCCGGGAGCTGCGCGCCGATGTGGGCATCGCCCTCGACGGCGATGCGGACCGCGTCCTGATCGTCGACGAGAAGGGCCACAAGGTCGACGGCGACCAGCTCATGGCCGTGGTCGCCCGCTCGTGGAAGGAGGACGGCCGCCTGTCCCAGCCCGGCATCGTCGCGACGATCATGTCGAATCTCGGCCTGGAGCGCTTCTTGAGCGGCATGGGCCTCGGCCTCGTGCGCACGGCGGTCGGCGACCGCTACGTGCTCGAGCACATGCGCGCCCACGGGTTCAATCTCGGCGGCGAGCAGTCCGGCCACATCATCATGTCCGACTACACCACCACGGGCGACGGCCTCGTGGCGGCGCTCCAGCTTCTGGCAGTGGTCAAGAGCATGGGCAAGACCGTCTCGGAGGTCTGCCACTGCTTCGAGCCACTGCCGCAGGTGCTCAAGAACGTGCGCTACAAATCCGGCAAGCCCCTGCAGGACGCCTCGGTGATCAAGGCCATCGAGTCCGGCCGCGAGACCCTGGGCCAGGCCGGCCGCCTGGTGATCCGCCCCTCCGGCACCGAGCCGGTCATCCGCGTGATGGGCGAGGGCGACAACGAGGATCTGGTCAACCGCGTGGTGGACGACGTGGTGGACGCCGTGACCCGTGCCGCCTCCCAGGTGGCGGCATAGTCAATCACCTCTTGCATCCGGTCATTCAAAAGCCCCGGCGATCATCTCGCCGGGGCTTTTTCAGTTCAGCGCGTCTCCCTCTCCCGCCCGGGAGAGGGGAGCCCGCCTTCTTCAGGTCTCCCGATCACTCCGCCGGATGGGCCGGAGGCTGCGGAGCGGTGTGGCGCGGCAGATCCTCGCCATGGGGACGCTGGCCGGTCTGCGCCCGCAGCTTGTCGAGCATCTCGCCCACATAGGTGGCGGGCTTGGTGTAGCCGCCGATGAGCAGGTAGATCGCCGGCACCACCAGCACCGTGAGCAGGGTGGACATGGTCACGCCGCCGACGATCACCGTGCCGATGGCGTTGCGCGCCTCGGCGCCGGCGCCGGTCGACCAGGCGAGCGGGATCGCGCCGCCGATCATCGCAATCGACGTCATCAGGATCGGCCGCAGGCGCAGCACGGAGGCCTCGATCACCGCATCCCGCACGGACATGCCGCGCTCGCGCAGCTGGTTGGCGAACTCGACGATCAGGATGCCGTTCTTCGTCATCAGGCCGATCAGCAGGATCATGCCGATCTGGCTGTAGATGTTGAGGGACTGCCCGGTGATCGTGAGCGCCGCCAGGCCGCCGGTGACGGCGAGCGGCACGGTGAGCATGATGATGAACGGGTTGATCCAGCTCTCGAACTGCGCCGCCAGCACCAGGAACACCACGAGCAGCGCCATGCCGAAGGTGATGTAGATGGCGTTGGACGAGTCGCGGAAGTCCTGCGACTGGCCGCGATAGCCGATCCGCGCATCCGCAGGCAGCTCCGTACGCACGATCTGCTCCAGGGTCTGGAGCGCATCGCCGATCGACACGTCGGGCCGCAATCCCGCATCGATGGTGATTGCGCGCATGCGGTTGAAGCGGTTGAGCGTCTGGGGAGCGGCCGCCTCCGTCAGCGACACGAAGGACGAGAGCGGAACGAGCTCGCCGTTGGTCGCGCGCACGAAGGTGTTGGCGAGATCGTTCGGCGTCGCCCGGTCCTCCGCGCGGCCGCGCATGATGACGGAGTACTCCTCGCCGCGGCTGACGAAGGTGGAGACCTCGCGCTCGCCGAACATCAGCTCGAGCGTGCGGCCGATATCCTCCACCGAGACGCCGAGATCCGCGGCGCGCTGCCGGTCGATCTGAACGCGAATGCCGGGCTGGGACTCCCGGTAGTCGGAATCCATGTTCACGAACAGGCCCGTTTCCTGCGCCTTCTGCATCACGGTATCGCGCCAGTCGCGCAGGGTGTCGTAATCGGGGCCGCCGAGCACGAACTGGATCGGCTTCGAAGGGCCGCGCTGGCCGAGGGAGCCGGGACTGATCGGCGACACGCGGGCGCCGGGCAGGTTCGCGACCTTGCGGTTGATCTCCTGCACCAGTTCCTGCTGCTTCATCGTCCGCTGATCCCACGGCACCAGGCGAACGATGATCATGCCCGCATTCACCGGCGACGGCCGTGCGAAGCCCGGCGCGACCTGGCTCGTGATGGACGAGACCACGCCCTGCTCCTTGTAGGGCAGCAGAATGTTCTCGACTTCCCTGACCCGGTCGCGGGTGTAGTCGAGGCTGGAGCCTTCCGGCGCTTCGATCCGGACGATGATCGCGCCGCGATCCTCCGTCGGGGCGAAGTTCTTCGGCAGGCCCTGGAAGAGGCCATAGGCCGAGAGCGAGATGGCAAAGCCGACGGCCAGGATCACCAGAGGAGCTTTCAGCACGCCGGTCAGGATGCGGCGATAGACGTTGTTCATGCCCGTGAAGAAGGGCTCGGTCATCCGCTGGATCGGGCCGTGGGCCGGCACCATCAGCTTGGAGCACATCATCGGCGTGAGGGTTCGCGCGACGACGCCGGAGAAGAAGATGGCGGCCGCGAGCGTGATGCCGAACTCGCGGAAGAGCTTGCCCGTGTTGCCGGTCATGAAGGCGAGCGGCACGAACACGGCCATCAGCGTCGCCGTGGTGGCGATCACCGCGAAGCCGATCTCGCGGGCGCCGTCGAAGGAGGCGAGCAGCGGCGGCTGTCCCTCCTCGATGCGGCGATGCACGTTCTCGATCTCCACGATGGCGTCGTCCACCACGATGCCGATGGCGAGCACGACGGCGAGCAGCGTGAGCACGTTGATGGTGGCGTTGAAATAGGCCATCACCATGCAGGCGGCGATGATCGAGACCGGGATCGCCACGATGGCCACGATGGTCGACCGCCAGTCGCGCAGAAAGACCAGGATGACGAGGATCACGAGGCCGACGCCTTCAAGGAGCGTGGTCAGCACACCCTTGATCGAGGAGCTGATGAACAGGCTCTCGTCGTACGAGACCTCCGCGGTGGTGCCCGGCGGCAGGGAGGATTTCAGCTCTTCGAGTTCCTCGCGCACGCCCTCGGCCACCGACAGGGTGTTGGCTGTGGACTGGCGCACGATGCCGAGGCCCGTGGCAACCTTGCCGGCCTCGTAGAACTCGAACCGGTTGTCCTCGGGGCCCACCTCGACCCTGGCGACCTCGTTGAGGCGCACGAGATAGCCGCTCTTGTTGGAGACGATGAGCTGCTCGAAATCCTGCGGCGAGGACAGGCGTGAATCCGTCTTGACGGTGAACTCGCGCTGCGCGGATTCGATGCGTCCGCCCGGCAACTCCACGTTCTGGCGCCTGATGGCGCTCTCCACGTCCTGCACGGTAAGGCCGCGGGCGGCGAGCGCCGGGCGGTCGATCCAGATGCGCATCGCATAACGCCGCTCGCCGGCGAGATAGACGTTGGCGACGCCTGGCACGGTGGAGAGCCGGTCCACATAGACGCGCTTCAGGAAATCGCTGAGTTCGAGCGCATCGTAGGTGGAGGACGTCACGCTGATCCACATGATCGCGGAGGCGTTGTCGTCCACCTTGCGGATCACGGGCTGGTCCACCCCGTCCGGCAGACGCCCGACCACCCGGAACACCGCATCGCGCACGTCGGAGGTGGCGCCCTCGGGATCGCGCGACACGTCGAACTCGATCACCACCGAGGAGCGCTCGTTCTGGCTCTGGGAGCGGATCTGGTCGATGCCCTCGATGCCAGCGACCGCGCCTTCGATGACTTCCGTGATCCGGCTTTCGATGACCTCGTTCGAGGCGCCGCGATAGACCGTCGAGACGGACACCACGGGGCGGTCGACGCTCGGATATTCCCGCACCGGCAGCTGGATGAGCGCGGCAAGGCCGCCGACGATGAGCAGCAGGCTGACCACGATGGCGAAGACGGGGCGGCGGATGAAGAGGTCGGAAACCTGCATGACGGTGAGCTCTGTACCAGTCCGTTAAACAAAAAATCTCCCGCCGAGCGGGAGAGATAATCAGTTTCGTTCGGCAGCCTGTGCGCTGCCGATGGCTTGAGGCAGGTTCAGCGAGGAGCGCGAGGGCTGCTCGCGATTGGCCGCAGGCGCCGGGGCGGCAGGCGCCGTGGAGCCGAGGGGCCGGGCAATCACTTCGGCGCCCGGGCGCACACGCTGGACGCCCAGCACCACGATGGTCTCGCCGGCCTTGATGCCCTCCAGAACCTCGACCTTCCCGCCCTGGCGCTGGCCGATGGTGATGACGCGGCGCTCCACCTTGTTGTCCTTCACCGCATACACGATATGGCGCAGGCCTTCGCTGACGATGGCCTCCTCCGGAACCACCACCGCATCGTTCTGCGCGGAGACCTCCAGGGCCACAGACAAGAACATGCCGGGCTTGAGCGCCTCGTCCGGGTTGTCGAAATCGGCGCTCAGGCGGACGGTGCGGGTCGCCGGATCGACGCGAGGGTCGATGGTGGAAACGGTGCCCTTGAAGACCCGGTCCCGGTAGGCTGCGGCTTTGGCATTCACCGTCTGGCCCGGCTCAAGACGGCCCAGGAGGTTTTCCGGCACGGCGAAATCGAGGCGCACCTTCGACAGGTCGTCGAGCGACGTGATGCGGGTGCCGGGGGCCACATAGGCCCCGAGAGAGACGGAGCGGGTGCCGACGCGACCGGCGAAGGGTGCACGGATCGTCAGTTCGTCCAGCCGCGCCTCGGCGGCCTTGCGCTGCGCCTGGGCCGAGGCTATGGAGCCTTCGAGCGACTTCATCTGGGCGGTGAGGTCCTCGACCTGGGCCTCGGTGCCCGAACCGGTGCGGCGCAGGGCCTGGGCGCGCTCGAGCTTGATGGCGACCTCGTTCCGAAGGGCGGCGGCGCGGTTCGCTTCGGCTGCGGCCTGCTCGATGGCGGCGCGGCGCTCGGCGGCGTCGAACTGGACCAGCATGTCGCCGGCCTTGACCTTCTGGCCTTCCTCGAAGCCGATCTCGCCGATGATGCCCGCCACCTTGGCGGTGACCATGATCGATTCATAGGCACGGACGGTGCCCACCGCCTCGCGGGTTTCCACGATGCGTCCGGTCTTGACCGTGTCCACCTCGACAGTCGCCGGACCGGTGGGGCCACCCCGGCCTCTCGGAGCACCGGCCTGCTGGCCGGACGGCTGGCCCACATAGGCGCCGATCACCGGCATATTGGCCAGATGGCCGCCCTTGTAGGCATACCAGCCGCCAAAGCCTGCCGCCCCCAGCATGGCGATGACAGCGAGTTGACCGGACACACGCATGCTTGCTCCTTGGACATCAGTCTTTATCGTTTGGAATGCTGGAACTTGTCCTAGCACAATATATGCCGATTAAGCCGAACGGATCCTTCTGAACACGATGTTTTGTATTACGATTTCGTAATCTGATGTCCTGCCGCAGGGGCAGATCGGACTGCATTTGCCTTGACCGTCTGTCCGGCCTCCGTCATACCGGTCGGCGGGACACCTCTCCCCACCGAGAGGCGCCCATCTGTAAGGATGGATCACATGACAAACCTGCCCGCCGTGCGTCCGCGCGCGCCCTTCTTTTCGTCCGGTCCCTGCGCGAAGCGCCCCGGATGGTCTCTCCAGAACCTCAAGACCGACAGCCTCGGCCGCTCGCACCGCGCGAAGCTCGGCAAGGCGCGCCTGAAGCTCGCCATCGACCTCACCCGCGAGGTGCTGGACGTGCCGGCCGATTACCGCATCGGCATCGTGCCCGCCTCCGACACCGGCGCCGTTGAGATGGTGCTGTGGTCGATGCTGGGCGCCCGTCCGGTCGACATGCTGGCCTGGGAAAGCTTCGGCGAGGGCTGGGTCACGGACGTGGTCAAGCAGCTCAAGCTCTCCGACGCCCGCGTCATCAACGCGCCCTACGGCGAGCTGCCCGACCTCAGCCAGGTCGATACGAAACATCGCGACGTGGTCTTCACCTGGAACGGCACCACCTCGGGCGTGCGCGTGCCGAACGCCGATTGGATCGCGGCCGACCGCGAGGGCCTCACCATCTGCGACGCCACCTCGGCGGCCTTCGCGCAGAAGCTCGATTTTTCCAAGCTCGACGTGGTCACCTTCTCCTGGCAGAAGGTTTTAGGCGGCGAGGCTGCGCACGGCATGCTGATCCTGTCTCCCCGCGCGGTGGAGCGCCTCGAGAGCTACAAGCCCGCCTGGCCGCTGCCGAAGATCTTCCGCATGACCAAGGGCGGCAAGCTCATCGAGGGCATCTTCGAGGGTGAGACCATCAACACCCCGTCCATGCTGGCGGTCGAGGACTACATCGACGCCCTCGAATGGGCGAAGTCCATCGGCGGGTTGGAAAAGCTCGTCGCCAAGGCCGATTCCAACGCGAAGGTCATCACCGACTGGGTGGCCCGCACGCCGTGGATCGCCAACCTCGCCAAGGACCCGGACACCGCCTCCAACACCAGCGTGTGCCTCGTGATCGCCGATGCCGACGTGGTGGCGCAAGGCCCCGAGGCCGTGGCGCAGGTCGCCAAGGGCATCGTGTCCGCCCTCGACAAGGAAGGCGTGGCCTTCGACATCGGCGCCTATCGCGACGCGCCTCCGGGCCTTCGCATCTGGTGCGGCGCCACGGTCGAGCAATCCGATCTCGAAGCCCTGACGCCCTGGCTCGACTGGGCCTTCGCGCAGGAAAAGGCGAAGCTCGCGAAAGCGGCGTAGCGCCCAAACCCTCCCCGACACAAGTCGGGTGTTCCCGACTTGCGCATTAAGGATGCGGATCTCGGGAACACCCGAGATCCGAGGGGGAGGGTCGACGCCCGCAAGGGCGGCGGGGTGGGGTGGCAACACCACTCTTTGCCGACTGCCCTCGGACAAAACGCACAGACAATCAAACTGACAGCGCCGTTCACCCCACCCCGGCTCTTCGAGCCGACCCTCCCCCCTCAAGGGGAGGGTGAAGGGGCGGCCAATCTGAGGTGCACCATGCCCGCTCCCCGCGTACTCATTTCCGACGCTCTCTCTCCCGCCGCCGTGCAGATCTTCAAGGATCGCGGCATCGAGGTCGATTTCCAGCCCGATCTCGGCAAGGACAAGGACAAGCTCGCTGCCATCATCGGCGAGTATGACGGCCTTGCCATCCGGTCCGCCACCAAGGTCACGGCCAAGATCCTCGAGCAGGCCAAGAACCTGAAGGTCATCGGCCGCGCCGGCATCGGCGTCGACAATGTCGAGATCCCCGCCGCCACGGCGAAGGGCATCATCGTGATGAACACGCCCTTCGGCAATTCCATCACCACCGCCGAGCATGCCATCGCCATGATGTTCGCGCTCGCGCGCCAGATCCCGCAGGCGGATGCGTCCACGCAGGCCGGCAAGTGGGAGAAGAACCGCTTCATGGGCGTCGAGCTCACGGGCAAGGTGCTGGGTGTGATCGGCTGCGGCAATATCGGGTCCATCGTGGCCGACCGCGCCATCGGCCTGCGCATGAAGGTGATCGCCTACGATCCGTTCCTGTCGCCCGAACGCGCCGTCGAACTCGGCGTCGAGAAGGTGGAGCTCGACGACCTGCTGCGCCGCGCCGACATCATCACGCTCCACGTGCCGATGACCGAGAAGACGAAGAACGTGCTCTCGGCCGAGAACATCGCCAAGACCAAGCGGGGCGTGCGCATCGTCAACTGCGCCCGCGGAGGACTCGTGGATGAAGTCGCGCTCCGCGCGGCCCTCGATTCCGGTCACGTGGCGGGCGCGGCCTTCGACGTGTTCGTGGAGGAGCCCGCGACCTCCAACCCGCTCTTCGGTCATCCCAACGTGGTCTGCACGCCGCATTTGGGCGCCGCCACCACGGAGGCGCAGGAGAACGTGGCCCTGCAGGTGGCCGAGCAGATGTCGGACTACCTGCTGCAGGGCGCGATCCAGAACGCTGTGAACTTCCCCTCGATCACCGCCGAGGAAGCGCCGCGCCTCAAGCCCTTCGTGGCTTTGGCAGAAAAGCTCGGCTCCTTCCTCGGCCAGCTCACGGAAGCGCCGATCAAGGGCATCCGCATCGAGTACGAGGGCAACGTCGCCGAGATGAACACCCGCGCGCTCACGTCTGCTGCCGTGACCGGCGTGCTGCGCCCCTTCCTGCAGGACATCAACATGGTGTCGGCGCCGCTGGTGGCGCGCGATCGCGGCATCATGGTGGAAGAGGTCAAGCGCGAGAACGCGGCGCGCGACTACGAGAGCTTCATCCGCATCGTGGTGGATGCGGAGGACATGCCGCGCCATGCGGGCGGCACCGTATTCCAGGACGGCAAGCCGCGCGTGGTCGACATCCGCGACATCGCGGTTGATGCCGAGTTCGCCCCGCACATGATCTATGTGCGCAACGACGACAAGCCCGGCTTCATCGGCCGCTTCGGCACCCTGCTCGGCGAGTCCGGCGTGAACGTCGCGACCTTCGCGCTCGGCCGCGACAAGCCCGGCGGCGACGCCATCTGCTTCGTGTCGGTGGACGAGCCGGTCTCCGACGAGTTGCTGCGCCGGATCGAGGAGATCCCGCAGGTCAAGCGCGCCCGCGCCGTTCGCTTCTGAGGTATAATGCTATGGCCCATGTTCCGTCGCAGCGCTTCGTCCTGACGCTCGCCTGCCCGAACCGTCCCGGTATCGTAGCCGCCGTGGCGGGACACCTGTCGGATGCGGGCCTCAACATCCTCGACGCGCAGCAATACGACGACACGCAGACCGACCGGTTCTTCATGCGTGTCGTCTTCGATCCCGTGGCCGGTGAGGCGGACCTCGACGCCCTCAAGAGCGGCTTCGCGCCGCTTGGCGAGCGCCTCAGCATGACATGGACCCTGCGCGATCAGGCCGAGAAGCGCCGCGTCATGCTGCTGGTCTCGAAATTCGACCATTGCCTCGCGGATCTTCTCTATCGCTGGCGCATCGGCGAGCTCGGTTTCGAGCCCGCCGGCATCATCGCCAACCATCCGGCCGAAACCTATGCCCATGTAGGCCTCGGCACCATCCCGTTTCACTACCTGCCCGTCACGAAGGACACGAAGCTGGAGCAGGAGGCACAGGTCTGGGAGATCATTCGCGGCGCGAAGGCCGATCTCGTCGTGCTCGCGCGTTACATGCAGGTTCTGTCGGACGGGCTCGCCGCCAAGCTATCCGGACGATGCATCAACATCCACCATTCGTTCCTGCCCAGCTTCAAGGGCGCCAAGCCCTATCACCAGGCTCATATCCGCGGCGTGAAGCTGATCGGCGCCACCGCGCATTACGTGACCTCCGATCTCGACGAGGGCCCGATCATCGCGCAGGACGTGGAATCGATCACCCATCGCGACACGGCGGAAGACCTCGTGCGCAAGGGCCGCGACATCGAACGCCGCGTGCTGGCGCGCGCCGTGCGCTATCATCTGGAAGACCGCATCCTGCTCAACGGGCGCAAGACGGTGGTGTTTGCGGATTAGCATTCACAGCCGTCATGGCCGGGCTCGTCCCGACCATCCACGTCTTCAACGGTGGCAAAGACGTGGATGCCCGCAACAAGTGCGGGCATGACGAGAGAGTGTCATCTCCGGCGCACGTAGTGCGGGAAGGGGATCCACGATCACGCGCGGCGCCATGGATTTCCTTCCCCTCCGCTGACGCGTCCTTCCGGGAATGACAAGCAGCGGGCTACCGCCGCCGCTCCGCGAGCCAGATGCCGCCGAGCACCAGCACGAGGCCGAGCGCGTGGTAGAGCGCGAAGGGCTCGCCCAGCAGCACCACGGCGAGCAGGGCGCCGAAGACCGGCACGAGATTGACGAAGAGGCCGGCCCTGGCCGGGCCGATCAGCTCCACGCCGCGCATGAAGAAGATCTGCGAGAGCAGCGACGGCAGCAGGCCCACATAGAGCAAGATCAGCCAGCCCCTTGCGGTCGGGAATTGCAGGTTGCCCTGAGCGGCCTCGATCCCGAGCAGAGGCACCGAGGTCGCGAAGGCCACCACCGCCAGCGCCGCGAAGAAGATGAGGCCGGGAATGGCCGGGCGGTGGCGCAGGCCGAGCGTGTAGCCCGCATAGAACACGCAGGCGATCAGCATCCAGGCGTCGCCGATGTTGAGCGCGAGCGTCCGGAGGATCTCGAAATCGGCCTTCACCGACACCAGCACCACGCCGAGGATCGTGACGATCACGCCGAGGATCTGCAGCGGGATCACCCGGGCCTTGAACAACAGCACCGTGCCGATCAGCACGAGAACCGGGATCGCGCCCTGGAGGATCGTGAGGTTCACGGCGGTGGTGTAATGGGCGGCCGCATAGAACAGGGCGTTGAAGCCGGTGAACCCGAAGGCTCCCATGAGGAGCGTGAAGACCCAGCGCTCCCGGATCTTCGGCCATTCCGCCACCACCTGGCGGCCGACCAGCGGCAGCAGCACGCTCACCACGATAACCCAGCGAAGGCAGGTGAGCATCATGGGCGACACCTCGCCCACGGCGAGCCGCCCGGCAATGGCATTGCCGCCCCACATCAGCGCGGTGAGGGTAAGGAGCACATAGGCCTGCCCCCATAGCCCCTTCCAAAGCGCGTGCAGGATATTCATCGGAGGCCAGACCTTATTGCACTTGTCGCCGCGCGCCGTTCGGCTAAACCGGCACAACGATAAGCAGGTGACAGGCATGGCCTTACGGTTTCTGGTGGTTGAGGGCAATACGCGGGGCGCAAGGCAGGTCCACAAGGAAGCCTATGGACTCACGCTCTCCGAGTCCTATGCGGAGGTGATCCAGGGGATTGCCCAGGACGCCGTCTGCGACATTGCTTTCCCGACGGATGAGGGCGCGAACCTGCCGGATGCGGCGGGGCTCGAATCCTATGACGGCATCGTGCTCACCGGCTCCCATCTCAACATCTACGACCGCACCCCCGACATCCTGAGCCAGATCGACCTGATGCGGGCTACTTTCGCCTCCCGCACCCCGTCCTTCGGCTCCTGCTGGGGGCTGCAGGTGGCAACGGTCGCGGCGGACGGCGACGTGCGCCAGAACCCTCTCGGCCGCGAGGTCGGCATCGCCCGCAGGCTGACGCGGACGCAGGCCGGTCACGGACATCCGCTGCTCGACGGCCGCCCCGCCGCTTACGACGCGCCCGCCATCCATCTCGACATGGTGACGGCCGTGCCGGAGGATTGCACAATTCTCGCCAGCAATGCGGTGTCGCCCGTGCAGGCCGCTGAGATCCGTCGCGACGGCGGCACGTTCTGGGGCGTGCAGTATCATCCGGAGTTCTCTCTCGGCGAACTCGCGGCCATCCTCAGCCGGCGCACCGACATCCTCGTGCGGGAGGGTTTCTGCCGCACGCCCGAGGAGGCGCTCGCCTATGCGGAGGATCTGGCGGCCCTGGACAAGGATCCCGCCCGGTTCGACCTCGCCTGGCGCCACGGCATTGACGCGGAGGTTCTCGAACCGCACCGCCGCACCCGCGAGATCCGCAACTTCATCGAGCACCGGGTCAGGACCGAAAAGAGCGCCCGCGGGCGGGCGTGAGCGGGGCCTGATCGGCCGGCGCTCCTCCGGCACGGACGGGGTTGTCATCCCGGACGCAGCGCAGCGGCGATCCGGGATCGTGGGCAGGATAAGACGCGGGTCTTCCCTCCCTCATATGCGAACGAAGGTGGGGGGTGCGACCTGGCGGGGCCTGGAACCAGCATGGCGTCCCTCCTCTCCCGTGTGGGAGAGGGGATCCATGGCGCAGAGGGTGTGAGTGGATTCCCGTCCCCTCCGCTGACGCTCCGGCCGGGAATGACACCGGAGCGTCAGGAGCAATGTTCTCATTTTGTTCTTGACAGCTGCCTTAAGCTCGGCTATATCGTTGTGCATTCCCGCCCTTCGAGGGGCGCGC
>NZ_JAELXT010000058.1 GCF_016427565.1 Microvirga splendida | reverse complement strand
CATGTTACCCCTAATGCGAAAATATTCATTTTGTTTTAAATGCGTGCGAAGATTAAATCTTTAAATTATGCCTCGCAACGCCCGGCACGCTTGACAGAGCATTGTGACGAAAATGTGCTATTCAAATTTTTAGAAACAATGAAAGCCGCGGGGGAATCTGTGGTTTCGCGGCACATCGCTGGATTGAATCATCAAGATTCAACGGGTTCGTTTCACGCCACCGTGCGGAGATCCACAAGAGTATATTACGCTACGTAATGCCCTCCGAGGCTGATCAGCGTAATCTACACCTCCATGGACGAGCAGATGTTTTAGATTCTGTTAGCGCTTGAACTAGTCGAGAACTGCGGCGAGGCAGAGAGAAAACCCATGAACGATGAGGCGGTCTTCTCGTAGCCAGCGGCGACGCCTCGACGCTCCTTGAGCCGAGCCCCAGAGACGCTCGACCACATTGCAGTTATTATACACACAATCGGGGCCCGGTGACGGCTGCCTCATGCCGCTGCGGCCGCCTTCGCTCCCATGCGCCAGACAGATTTGCGAAAGGCCCGACTGCTGTAGCCGCGATTGGGCACAACAAAATTGGAACATCGGGTAGCTGCTCTAGCACAGGGACGGCTTGCGGCAGTTCGTGCGCCGAGCCTGGTGTGATCTAGAAGGCGATGGCGGGATTGAATGCGTACATTCAGAACTCAACGGGCACTTGCGCAGAAGAACCGAAATTTATCTCTCAATATGCAAGAGGGGCATGAAGCAGATGGTTTCGGGCGAAAGAAAGCCCCGGGGCTACCTTAAGACGGCCGAATACATGTCGACCTGATCATCTGCCTCTGTCGTATTTGATTGCTCGATATCCACGCTGCGGCTCTGCAAAAGATGCGAGGGAATCAACAGCAGTGCGAGCAATAAGAAATAAGAAAGGTTCACCTCCATCCCGCCTCCTTTGATCCAGGTTGCGAGATAGCCAACCGATGTCCCTAGGATGAGCGGAAAGTATGCAGAAAGCTCGCCTCTTTGCATATGCCGACGGCTACGAAACATGAAAAAGCGCCATAATGCACTCGCCAGTATGCCCAGGTAGATAGCCATTCCGGTAATGCCAGTTTCAACACCGACTTCGAGAAGTGGATTATGGCTTGGCAGAACCCGTTTCGGATCTTGGTCGTCTTTCAACGACATGACATACCAATGCAGTTCTTGCGGCCCATTACCGACACCTACGCCGGACCACGGGTGATCCTGAATCAGCAACACGCTGGCTTGCCACAGGACAACTCTGCCTCCCAGATCCCCTCCTTCCTTTGTCTCGAAACGTGACTGGAGTGTTCCTAGGAGGAAAGGAGCAGCAAATAGCATGGTACACACCACTGCTGCCCCAACTGCTCCCCAGGGACGTAACGGTCTCCAGAACCAGAATGCAAGCAAGACGAGCACCAGCGAGATAGCACTTCCACGTGAGCCGCTGAGGGCCACAAGCATTATTGTGCATAAGATATAGATGACGCTCAGCAGCATGTAGATGCTACGCATGCGCCCTCGCCTGCACAAAACGGGCCAAATTACTCCGGGAAGCATCAGGATCAGGAAAGTTCCGAACTGGTTCTCATTGACCTCGAAAACCTTCAATCTCTCGCCGGATTGCACGCCGGTGAAGACGATCGTGTAGACCCCCGCAGCCACCATGATCCACCCGACGATCGCAAGAACGCGCATCAGTCCGTCAAGTGCGCTCTTAGATCTGATTTGATTACATACGAGCAGCAGGAGGATCAGCCCCATGCCATATGCCACAAGTTTCCTGCGGCTCTCGACTAGATCGGGCGCCCAGATCAACGTGACGCAAGCCCAGGCCATATAAAGGACAATAAGCCCGCACGTTCCGTTCCAGACAATCTTATCCTTCCGATGTGCGACTTGTAGAAGCCATGCACCGAGCGCTAAGGCAAGCGCCAGATTCCTGACGGGATCATAAATGTAGTCAAAGCCAAATTTGAAAGGCATCAAGCAGAGGAAGAGAGCGACATACAGGGCCGCCAATGGATGCTGGATCATCCGTAAGATCGCTACTGCTGCGAGAACGAAACCTCCTATGAACACTGGAGTGAGTGGACTCCTCCATACTAGCATTGTAGCGCCAGCCGATACTGACAACAGAAACGCTGACATGTGGAAAGCGAGACTGCCTATAGAGTATCGCTTTGAGAGAAATCGCACCATTCCAACTTCTCCTCCGTGCTTCATGGCATGTCAGATGCAGGGGACGTGAATTCACTACCTGAGAGCACGCAGGCGAAGGCTTTGAGAACTGCGTCCAGACTATGTTGCCGTCGTACGTAGTTCAGTCCACAATCCCCTAGTTTACGATTGAGCTCTTCCGTGCATGCGAGCAAGCGAACGTCACGTTGCAGATCGACACTGGTACCGCTGACAAGCCCAATCTTCTCCCGGTGAATAACTCCGCCGGGATCCACTGACAATGACACTACAGGTACCCCGACGCTCCATGCTTCGAGCATAGTATTCGGAAAGCCCTCGGCCAATGATGTATTGACCAGGACTTTGCTTTGCGAAAGGAGGTCTAGAACTTCGGGTGCGCGGCGTGGCCCTAGGTACTCAATGTTTCCGAGACTTCGTATTCTCCCTTCTAAAGCTCTGTTGTATTCTACGCTTAGATCCGAGAAAAACCCCCCAACTATTGCAAAACGAAGATCGGGGTTAGCCTGAGCCAGTGCCAGAAATTCCTCGACCTGCTTTTCTGGGCGCATTGTGGCGATCCATATGCCGTCATAGATCGTCTTTTCATAGACACGAGGAGCTTCATGGAACGAGCGTACTAAATTGGGAACGTGAACCAATCGCTTCTGCAAGTGTTCGCTGACGAGTGACAGCTGTCCTCCATGCTGAATAGCAATGACATCAGCACTCCGCAATCCGAGTGCATAGGCGGCTCCATGAAACCATGTATTGGGAACATCACGATAGACCTGCCACGGATTGCAATGACGATCGTCAGCAATAGCATACAGAAATTTTGTGTGCTGACGGTACTTAGCAAACAGGCCCATCATCCAGAGAAAGTCACTTGGCAGCCGAGCATAAAGAAGGTCGGGCGATAGGGAGTCAAGCACCTGCCAAAACCTCATTACGCTCGACGGACGCCGCCACAAAGGAGCTGCATTGATGCAGGTGACATCAGCTACTTTCTGCTGTTCAGCTCGCCCCTGCCCTTCTCCGTAAATCAGGCTGGTATCATGACCCAAATGCACCAGAGTTGCCGCAAGATAGGCAATCTGCGCTTCGGCTCCACCTGTGGAACGTGTGTCGCCAGAGAGTACCTCAAGTGACTTGTATCCTGGAGAAAAGAAGCAACACCGCACTAATTGTTCCTCAGCGCCCTATCGCGAAGGCATCCGCTCTCACCCTACCGTCCAAGATATCTGTACACGGGGGCCGGTGTGGGGGAATTGCGCTCATCGGGTAGAGCAGAGGAGGTAGTCCAAAATCGAGTAGCTGAAATCTGTTCGGTAGCTGATCTAATGCTGTTCAGGAGCGGGCATGTGCATGCAATCGATAAAAAGGTGATATAATCAAACTAAGTCTCCAATCAGGAAGCGCTACCTTTGTTGTGCTGAAAACTCAAAAGTGATCTGCGACGGAGAAATTCTGCACTTTTCCTAGGCTGAAGCGTACAATTTCTTAGCGCACGCAGGGTGAGGATTTGGCACTTACAAGTGCTACGCCACAATGACTGTCAAAGAGAAAATTGGCTACTAGGATTGGCTCTATAGGTCGATACATGAGCTATTCGCACTTGGTCCAGGGGCCTGCACTTCTGCCATGAAGCACACTACGCAAAGCAAGCTGAAATCAGAAAACACGGTCTCCTCCGATACCGTTGATGTGACCAGCTCACCGTCAAAACTACCGAGCCAAGACAGTGCTAAAAGTCGCTTTATCGTGAATGTCAGCACGAATGTGGCTTCTGTGGTCGTGAGCACATTGCTGATGCTTTGGTATGTCCCCTTTCTGATGCGCAATCTCGGTGCTGCTGCGTATGGAATGATCCTACTGGCTAACTCCTTGGTGATTTACGCTTCGATTGTTTCCGCCAGCCTTGATGTTTCAATTAGTCGCTTCCTCGCAATAGACTTAAATCAAGGCAAACAGGAAGACGCAAATCGAACGTTCAATACAGCACTTGCACTTTCCATAACCGCCTGTGCCGCCCTCCTAATTCCAGCTGCAGCCTTAACATATTATTATCCGGCACTGTTCGATATTCCGCCCGGGATGGAGCTGGAGACACAGTTTCTGTTCGCCAGTATTGTCATTACACTTCTTTTTTCCGTGGTAAGTGGCAATTTCGGGGTCTCCAGCCTCATCAAGCATCGTTTTGATCTCCGTAATATCGTACTCCTAACCTCTCAGCTGACGAGAACAGGCATTGTTGTTCTCTGTTTTAGCATGCTTTCCCCAAGCCTCTGGTGGGTAGCGGTCGCCTTCATTATTTCCGCATGCGTGAACCTAGTCGGAGACGTTATCATCTGGAAAGCATTGACGCCGCAGCTCAGTATCAACCCCTACAAGGTTGATCGATGCAAGGTTCAAGCACTGCTTGGATTGGGCGGGTGGGCGTCTGTCAATCAGATCGGAAATATGCTGCTGTGGCAGATCGATCTTCTCGTGATCAATACTTTCTTTGGCGCCGAAATGACCGGCCGCTACGGATCGGTCATGCTTTTTGTCACTTTGATCCTGACAATGACTGAAACCCTTGTATCAGTCCTCAGTCCAGCGATCATGGCCCGTTATGCGGTGAGTGATATAGAGGGATTGAAACGGATCGCCATCCGCTCAGTCAAGCTTCTAGGACTTGGGCTAGCGCTGCCAGTGGGACTATTGTGCGGATTGGGGCGCCCGCTCCTGACGCTCTGGCTTGGACCCGAGTTCGCCGACCTTGATCTAATCTTGATTCTGCTCGTTGGCCATCTATCGGTGAATTTGGCTGTTCGGCCCCTGGTTTATGTTCTGACCGCATATAACCGCGTCAAGGTACAAGCGCTTCTTGCGCTAGGCCTCGGCGTTGGCAATCTAGCCTTGGCGGTGTCGCTCGCCTATTGGGGGGGATGGGGAGCAGCTGGAGTTGCTGCCGCCTCTGCAATCGTATGGACGGTCAGGAATGTCTTGCTACTATCAAGCTACAGTGCGAGCGTAATGGGGCTTAAGTGGTGGGCATTCTTTGTGCCACTTACCTTTGGTATGCTTGGTACATTAGGCATCACGGTCGTCGGCAGGCTGGCGTCGGAGTTCTGGTGGCCAGGGACCTGGTTAGAACTCGGCATGCTAGCGTTCACGATTGCAGCATCCTATGGAGTGATATCGATCATCATATTCCTTAATCGAGATGATCGTACGATGCTGTGGGGGCTGCTCCCGCGAAGGCTCCATGATTAGCCGATGCCGTTCAGACTTGTGCTTGACACTCATTATGATCCGGCTTCAGTGCTAGGTCGATGGCGAGAAGCGATCTGAGTCTCACTACTGGTCTAGCCAGAGCTGCCCTAGCCTGTAATCTATCCTGTCATCAGTGAACTTCCCGGTTCCCGAATCCGGATAGAAGGTCATCTCCCCGAAGAGAGGGCGCTGGTTGATTTCATAAAAATCAACGCGCACAAATTCTAATCCGGCCGCAAGTTTCTCCGCTCCTTGTATCATAGCATCGAGAGTTGCAGGTCGTTCAATCGCAGAAGGCTCAATCGGGTATGCATAGCCAAAGGGCTGCTTGATCCAGTCGCGAGAATAGAAGCAACGTTTATGTTCGGTTGCCCGGCCGGTATCCACTTGAATGAGTTGGACGCGACCGTGGAAGGTCCATAGTTTGTAATCAATTGGCAAAACGCTGAGTTCGCCAAGGTAAGGCTCAACAAGCAACTGGGGCTTGATCTCGCTGTAATGCCACTCGCCCAAGCGGTGTCCATAGGTCTCTTGGAGCCAAGTTTTTGCAAGCTCTTCCAGATAATCCCAACTCAGGTCACTCTCGGACCGAATAAATGCATTCTCCCCGCTCGCGTGGTTAGCCTTTAGCACAAACGGAAGCGGCCATGAACGCTCCTCCCGAGGCGGAAGCTCCGGTCCATGCCATAGCGTCGGGATAATCCATTCTGCGCCAAGCATCTGTCTAACGTAGTCCTTGACAATCACCTTATCGGCGAACTTCGGTAAGCGACGATCTCGCTCATATACCTTTCGGTTCTGAACCACTTCAGTGAATTTTCTCGGAGAGCTGAGGTGTGGAAATGAGCCATGCTCTCTGAAGTACAACACTCCCACCCGCACACCTATCGGCATTCGATCAATGATCCTATGATAAGTTGCCTTTATCATTGTCCCTCCCGATGATTGCGACTGAACGAAAGCAGCATGCCGGATCGCGAGTTCTAAGGTCTGGAAAGCATTGGCCTGTAAGTGATAGCAACTCTTTTTGGCAATGCACCACTAAATCCGCTGTATCGACAGTTGATCCATAGAGGTGCTGCCGGGAGCAAGCGAATGATGTTGCTTCGCTGCGGTCGCTTTAGCAACTCGGCGCGCGGGAGAACTTCTTGGATGTACGCGGACGTCACTTATGCCGAATGCCCAACATCTAGAACGACGGGTTAAGGCTTAATTCCCCGGCACGGGGTATGACCAACCGATTTTCATCTTTACCTCAACTACATCTCCAGCTTCGATCTCGGTTTCTTCCGTTGCCGCAATTTTGGTCTGAGCCCCACCGGCATGTGAACGGAATATAGAAACTTCCAGGTTGCTACTGTCCGCGCTGTCGAGTTGCACGCTGACATCATTGGACATTGAAAGCTGCTCACTTACAGCCTTGAACCTCGCTTGCGCCACGCTTAGTGCGGCTGTCGCCACTTGCAACTCATCAGGTATCTTCGCCTTCTGTTCGTCCGCCTTTTCCAGTCGCCACAGTAGTTCTTCGCGTGTCTGACGGGCCAGAGCGAGCCGTCCGGCAGTATCCCGCTCCCTAATCTTAAACAAGACCGCGGCTTGCTGCTCATCCGTCACACGGGAGGTGGGTGCCAGTCCCTTCCGGTTGAGCTCCATGACTCTTTGGTACTCCTCCACTGCTATCTTTGTTGCTTCTTCATCGGCCGCCTGCCCGCGCTCGAGAGCTGCTACCTGTGCATCGACGAGCTTGATAGCGGTGACCACGTATTGCCGTTCTTTTACCCTTTCGGTCTGACGTGACTTGAGGCGCTCTCTCTCAAGAGAAATAATCTCTGCAACATCGGGACGCGTCAGCAGTTTTGGATCAAAGCCCTTTAGCTCAATATCGGTCTTTCCGGCCAACTCTGCTTGAAGGCCTGCGACCTTGACCTTGTACCTCATGAGGTCGCCCAAGTATTCCGCGTGACGGCCGCGAAGCTCTGCACTTGCACCTGGTGATATGACGCCGCTGGCCCCATTGCCAATACCGCCAGCAAGAGCAATGGCATGGCGCACTGTGATCCTGGGTCGATACGGATAGGCCCCAGCCTTCGGAACGCTTCCATAAATGTAGAATGGGCGATACTCAAGAAGATCAATGGTGATATCCGCCAGCCGGACAGCATCGCTGGCGGCCAGAAGCTCCCTCACCTTCGTTCGAAGATCCGGCAGAGTCATTCCTGCGACATGAATTTCGCCTACAAGGGGGACCCATATATTACCGTCAGCATCTACGGTGATTCGATGGCGTAGATCATCTCTTCGAAAGACAGAAACCTCGATGACGTCGCCACTGTCAACTCGATACGGAGCGCCCTCGCTTTGCATTGTGGATGTGAGAAGAAAGAGCGCGATCAAGAACACACGGAGTAGCTTGTACCCCAGCGTATTTTCATCAGCTTCCACTGGGTTCAGAGCAGTCCTACTTCCGAGTAAACCACTAGTGAGATGCAGAGATATTCGTATTGAAGTGAGCATGCATTCCTCATTTTCATACGAAGGTTAGAACGGTGATGAAATCCGAATCTTTGACCGAATGAAGTTGATGAATGCTGGATTGGATGTCGGTTGGGTTTGCCCATCCAGCGCGTACGGTGAATATCGTCAGAGTGGAGCAGTTCGCTAACATCAAAGGATCAGCGCTAATCTTAACGGCTTGTGCATCGAGAATAACTAAGTCAAAAATCTCTTCAAGTTTGAGGAGCGCGCTCCGCAGTCTATTTGGTTGGAACAGCCATTCGGACGCGATATCTCTTATATCTCCACTCGTCATGATTGCGCACGACGACTTGGGATCCTCTTGGATGATCCTTCTCTCGTCACAGATCCCCGTGAGAAGGTCAACGAAGCCGATTTCGTTGTGCAGGCCGAGGAGGTTATGCAAATTTGGATTGTGTATGTCACAATCGATGAGCAGTACTCTCGCTCCACCACGAGCTGCCGTGCGAGCCAGAGATAAGGCCAAGGTTGTCTTCCCCTCGCTCTGTTCAGTCGATGTAACCAGCAGGGATCCTAATTGCGGTTTTCCTTCCGCTAAGAGCTGAAGGTTGAAGTACAGCCTCCGAATTGCATCCGAATAGGCAGACGTTCGCCGTTCGACTATTTCGTCGACTGGATCCTTGCCGCCAAGAAATCCTATTGTTCTGATGGCTGGAATTGACGCGAGATTAGGTACTCCTGAGAGCTTTTCAATTTCCTCTTCTGTTTGCACACGACGTGTGTGCGTGTCACGCACGTAAGCGATTCCAAGGGCCAAGCTAAAACTTGCGAGAATAGCCCCGAGCATCCCAACGAACTTATCGAGCGGAAGGCCCGTTCGGGCCGTCGCATCTGGCATAGGTGCCAAAGAGCCTATCCGGGCATCAGGCGTGACTGCATAGCGCTGCTGCGATAAGCCCTGCAGGCGCAGCAGCGTATCTTGGTAGAGTTGTCGAAGACCGATTTGAATCTCAGAGCGCTTAAGTTCCCGATCTAATTGTTCCAACTGACGAGACAAGGTGCGCTCAGCACGCTCTATTCCTCGCAGTTTGGGAGCCATCTGCTCTTCCAGATATGCTTCTGCATAAGCGTTTGCGATTTGGGCAGCGCGTTTCGGGCTAAGCGCATATGCTTTTATTGAGATGATATCTGACAACCCTAAGCGTCTAATTTCTGTGTTCGAAATGAGATTCCGGAGTGCTACGGTAGCCTCGTTAGACACTGCATCAGATGCCTCGTCACCGATGATGTTCTGCTCTGCTGCAGGCGACATGGAAGATGGGGCTGTCGCCGACTGAGCATGCTCACCTTCGACTGGTTCAACAGGAAACATAGCCTGAATGGCTGAGATAAGCTTTGAGAGCTGTCCTGGAGGCGGAACGAATTCGGGATCCTCCATCAATCTTAACCTCTGCACAACGCGAAGAGCCACATTGCTGGATTTTAGAAGTTCTACTTCTCCGTCTGGGTTTAGCGGAGGCAAGTTACTTTGCCTTTGCGCGCTGTTGTCCAACGGACGCATATCTCTCTGGTCGAGTATCACCGATGATGTTGCCGTGTAGTATGTCTTCATTCTGCTGACGCCGATTCCGGCTATGCCTGAGGTCAAGAGAATAATCGAAACGATCAACACAGTATGGCGACGAAACAATCCTCTGAGGTTTGAGAGCGTTGCGGCGAGAATTGGCTCTTCGACCGATACTCTTTTCCGCCTCTGCCACTGCCTACCCGAACGGACTTGGCTGGAGTGATTTTTAGAAGAAAACTTCTGGAACTGTGTGTTGGCGCCGCCAACGTCGCAATCCGGTTCTAGAGCGGATTGATGGGCAGGTCCGTCCTTGAAGATTAGGTTACTCTTCATCTCATTCACAGCCCGACGTTTGATCCACGGCCCTTCTCATTCTAGTTATCTCTGCAGGGTTGTAGCTTCTTCAGTACCTCACCCTGCCCCGGCCCAGAGTATGGCGAGAAGCTATTCTCTGTCGTTCTTGCTCGAGTTTCGGCGGCGACGAAACACGGCTCTCCCATGGCTCGAAGCATGCCTTCAGTCCGAGATCTGCACACTTCGAACCAGGCTGTTCATCTTTTCACCGGTTGACGCGAAGTTCATTAACTCGTCTGGAGTATCACAGGGGGCAAATGGGTTGCTTTGAAGCGCAGCTTGCCCAAACTACCCGACACAGGGTGTCTCGAACGCTCTTCACCGCTCCGCTTGATCTTAGTCCATTAGGCAGCAGCCACCTAAAGGCAGCAGGAGCACAATCCGGAAATACGCGATATCAGCCGCCCTGCGTACAATGCTCAGCTTCTAGAGCAGTGGGCGTTCAGACGAATCCATCACCGACCGCGGTGAGATAGTTGCGGCGCGCGGTGGGTGATGAAGGTCTGGCTCAGCCAATGATTAGCTGACACCCTGACGTACTAGAGACGCTGCCCTTTAGGACAGCGGTCGCGCAAGTGCGTCGTCCTGGTCGAGGTGCCGGTCTCAGTGAGACCCGAAGTGCCATGAGGCGATGCAGGAACCGATGCAACTCCTGCTGCATGCACGCTTGGCGCACCTCTGAGCGCCCTTATTCGCCGGCCAGCAGCTCGGTCGCGAGCTGCGGTATGGTGAGGTCGCCCTTCCTGGTCACGGGGCGGATGAAGAATTCGCGATAGGGATCGAGGTAGGAGGAGCGCCAGCCCCCCCCCGGATCGGGCGCCAAGCTAGCGGTAGCCCGATAAGCTGTCATGAGCCGGACCAAATGCGACCGAGACCTCAAACTTCCGGGCTGCCTCATGGCAGGAGTGGGCCTGCCTCAACAAAGCGCGCCACTCGGCGCCGTGAATCCAGCAAGTAGGGCTTGGTCATTGCTTACCCATCCTGGGATGAGGGCTGCTCAGGGACTGCTTCAGCTAGGAGAAGTGAGTCACGAAGCAGCTAGGCCGGATAGCTCCACGAATCCCTCAGAACTACCGTTGCTCTAACATTACAAATCGTCACGTCAGGGCTACTTCTCAAAAGCAATCAGGGAGCACCTTTGAGCATGCGAGCTAATAGGAGCCAAACTGCATAATTAGCGCCAGCCAATTGCTTGAAGAACGAAGCTCGCGAGAGCCGATGAACATCGTCAGAGCTTGCTGAGCTGCCATGCCGGGAGGGATACTGTGGCGACTGGTTATAAAATTCCTGGCAACGAAGTTACCAAGAACGGTGAGTTTAGCTTTCTTCAAGCAACCACTCAAAGGCCACTGCAGCTAGTAGCCGGTTTTTCCCTGGCGACTCTAATTGGCTTGGTTGGTGCCGGAGCTCTCGCTGCTATCTTGCGACATACTCTCGAGACCAATCAGGCTGGGGTTGGTCTATCGGCAGTCATGATAGCGGCTATTACCGCATCTCTTTTTGGGACAGCGACAATCGCAGCACTATCAGAGGTTCGCTCTTATTCGCGCCTGCTGCTGCCCTTTAATTTTAGCTTCCTTGTTCACTACGTCTGGTTCGCCTTTGCGGCGAGCCTTCATCAAAATATCACGCTCTCACTATTACCTTTCTCATTTATTGCTGTACTCACTTGTAGTCTGTTCATCGATCTCCTGTGTAGGCTCGCACGACCTGAACGAGTCGCAGCTGTTGCATATGGCATGTCGCCTGAGCATCTAAATCGCCTAGGCCGAGGCGTCGATATCGTGACTGGTCCAGCGATATTCTCTGCGCAGCAATATGACGTCCTTCTAATCGACTTCGCTGTTCCGCTACCACCTGAATGGTCGCGCTTTGTTTCTTCAGCCGCGCTCACGGGGTGTGAAGTCCGTCATATATCAAACTACGTCGTTCAGAGAACGGCCTCCCTATTGCCGACGGACGTTGAACCGGACCTCACACTTCAAAGACGTTATAGGAGCAGCGGCTACATCGCCTTTAAACGGTTCATAGACATTACAATTATCTTGCTGATGGCTCCTATTATCACTCCAATAATTGCTCTGGCCGCGACAGCAGTTCTCATTAGCATGGGACGGCCAATAATCTTTGTTCAGGATCGCATAGGTAAAGGCGGGAATGTGTTCCGAATGTATAAGCTCCGCACAATGTGCGCTCAGTGTCCGGGACAAAATCAGAGCGCAACGGAGAAGGGAGACCTGAGGGTCACTCCGTTAGGCAAGGTTCTGAGACGCTTCAGGATCGACGAACTGCCACAACTCCTCAATGTTTTGAAAGGTGACATGAGCCTGATTGGCCCTCGCCCAGAACAGCCGCAGTTAGTTGCCAAATATAGGCAAGTGATACCCTACTATGACCTACGGCACGAGGTTCAACCCGGGCTCTCCGGTTGGGCTCAAGTAAATTATGGCTATGCTTCAACGCTCGAAGAAACGCAGGCCAAGACTAGTTACGATCTCTTCTACATCAAAGAGTTTGGACCTGCCCTTGATATCGAGATTGCAATTGCAACGATCTGGGTTGTCGTGAGAGGCTGGAACGCACGATGATATGCATCTCGTATCCACCGCCATCCATGCGGAATTACCTCCCTTGTATAGACACTTCTGATCGTACCAGAATCTAACATAGGCATTTAGGTGAGTTGAGCCCATCTGGGCTGGAAAGGCGCAATCGCCGATGAGAATTGTTTACCTTCACCAATACTTCTTTACACGGAGCATGGTTGGTATCGCGGGGAACAGATCTTATGAATTTGCGCGGCGGCTTGTAGCAATGGGCCACCAAGTAGACATGGTGACGTCTTACACCTATGACCAAGGACACGCACACCTGGACTGGTTTGAAACCGAAGAAGACGGTATTCGCGTTCACTGGTTGCCAGTTCCATACTCCAACAAGATGGACTTCAAGAAGAGGGTTAAGGCGTTCTTTCGCTTTGCAATCAGGGCATCACGAAAGGCGGTAGAGATCGAGGCGGACGTAGTAATTGCTACAAGCGGCCCTTTAACAATCGCAGTCCCTGGAATCTTCGCGTCGTGGTATCGAAACATTCCATTTGTGTTTGAGGTGCGCGACCTATGGCCGGAAGGGGCAATTCAACTAAACGTCTTAACAAACCCGATGGCGAAGTGGCTTGCGCGGCGTCTAGAGCGGTTTGCCTACGCCCGGTCTCGTCATATCGTGGCTCTGTCGCCTGGAATGCGCGACGGAATAGCAGGCACTGGCGTATCTGCATCAAAGGTTACAATCATACCCAATGCAGCAGATATTGATCTGTTTCAACCGGATGCGGATGGAAGTGAAGTAAGGGAAAAGTATGGCCTCAACAGCTACTTTACACTGGCATACTTTGGGACAATGGGCCTAGCGAATGGTCTGAACTTTGTCTTAGACGCTGCAGCTGAATTAAAGGCTCGAGAAGTCACTGACATCCGGTTCCTTCTACATGGTGATGGAATGGAGCGCCCATATCTGGAGAAGCGAGCAAGGGACGAAGGACTGGACAATGTACTATTTACCGGCCCAACACCAAAAGATGAGATGGCAAAGTTCCTAGCCGGGGTCGACGTTTGTATGACTATATTTAAAAATGCCCCCGTCCTGCAGACCTCTTCACCTAACAAGATGTTCGATGCGCTGGCTGCCGGCAAGCCAGTGCTTACGAATATGCCAGGTTGGCTCGAGAGTATTGCGGTGAGAGATAAAACGGGCGTCTTTATAAAACCGGATGACCCAATTGATTTCGCCGATAAAGTCATCTGGATGCGGGATCATCCTGATGCTCTCAGGGAATTTGGAAAGAATGCACGTCGCATAGCCGAAGAGCGGTTTTCACGTGATGTTCTGGCGCGACAACTGGAATGTGTGCTTCTGAGCACTCAGTTTTCTAATGCCAATTCCGCTGTAAAGAAAGTTGAATCTGTCGGAGAGAGAGATCTGGCCTAAGCGAAATACGAGTTGCCTTGACTTCTCTAGGATTTGTTAAATTGGGGCCAAGGATACTGCTTTCGGCTCCAAGCAGCGGATACAAGATCAGGAACTGCTAGGGATCATTGCACTATTTCTACTGGGGTCAGAGGAAGCTATGTAGACCATGTTTCAGGAGTAGGAATGGTGAGTAAGTTCCACTACTACGTTTTAGCTCTGGGCGGCCTAGCAGTATTGAGTTTTATCCTCTACGATTCTCAGTCGAGCACCTCTGGAAGTATTCACCCTGGGACGCAAGCGACACTTACATCTCGGATAGGGCCGAATGCTCGCGTTCAGGAAACCTCCGGATTGTATAAAGATGAGCGCTCATCAAATGAGGAAATGGATCTGAGCTTGCTGCCAATGACTAATCGCAACCTCTCGGAA
>NZ_JAELXT010000057.1 GCF_016427565.1 Microvirga splendida | reverse complement strand
CGCCCACACCTTCTTCTCGGCCATCTGCATCGCTGCCTCAGTGGCCTTCTACCTCAATTAACGAGTCCTGAGCCTAGCTCATTGCCGATGATAATCGCCCCGTGTCATTTTTACGTCTTACAGTGCGGTTTTCGAAGCACCTTTCCCGGGAGCAATCGGAGATCAGTTCTCTCTGACGCTGCTCACCATCTGTGGCGCACAAGAGGCCATCGGCGAATTCCTGCTCACGGATTACACGCGACGCAGTTTCTTCGAAGCGGTCGGCATCAGGCTCCCCTCATCTGCGTGCGACCGGGCAAGCCGAACATAGCGGCGTCCAGCTTCTTCTCGAGCATCATCTGCGAGCCTCTGAGCGGACAGGAGGCGGTCCTGCCGCTTTCGGAGGATGTCGCCACTCCCATGCCTCGGCCCGCTCCGCCGTGAGCCCGACGAAACCATCAAGCGGACTGTCGAGGGATGGCCCCGCCGTTTTGACGCAACCCGTGCTGAGGGCTTAGGCTTCCAAGCGGGAAAGAGCTTCAATGAAATCACCCAGATCGAGGCAAGTTGGATGGTCGGTTCGAAGCTTGAGCCAGTGCAGGGGAGAGAGGTATGAGCGGCAGCAGGCGGTTCAAAGGACGTAAGGCAATCGTCACCGGTGGAGCGTCGGGCATCGGCCTTGGCGTAAGCGCCAGGCTGGCCCTCGAGGGGGCCCAGGTCGCCGTTTGGGATCTGAGCGAGGACGCTCTTGCCCGGGCTCGGGACAGTTTTGGAGCGAGTGTCACAACGATACGGATTAATATTACTGACCCACAAGCTGTCGAGAGCGCGCGCGAGGAAACTCTCGAGGCGCTCGGCGGCATCGACATCCTCGTTGCGAGCGCCGGTATCACGGGGCCGAACACCACGGTTGCGGAATATCCCGTCGATGCTTGGCGTCAGGTGATCGATGTGAACCTGAACGGGCTATTCTATTGCAACCGCGCAGTGGTGCCTTCGATGCTTGCAGGCGGCTACGGCCGTATCGTCAATGTGGCCTCCGTCGCCGGCAAGGAGGGTAATCCGAATGCCTCGGCCTATAGCGCCTCCAAGGCTGCCGTGATCGGCTTGACGAAATCCCTTGGCAAGGAGATGGCGAAAAACAACATCACCGTGAACTGCGTCACGCCGGCTGCCGTCCGCACGCCAATCTTCGACCAGATGACTCAAGAGCACATCGACTACATGCTCTCGAAGATCCCCATTGGACGCTTCGGAACGGTGGAAGAGGTGACGGCCCTGATCTGCTGGCTCGCAAGCGAGGAGTGTTCCTTCACGACCGGCGGCGTCTTCGATATCTCGGGTGGACGCGCAACCTATTGAGCGGGATCTGTTGCAACCGGCTCGGTAATTCAGTTCGGCCTACGCCTCCGTCAAGTTCTAGAGGTGCATCATGTTCAAGGGCCATCATTTCGATCGCTCAGTGATCCTGCTGTGCGTCCTGTGGTATCTCGTTTACAGTCTGAGCCTGCGAAAACTTGAGGAGATGATGGCTGAGCGGGGTGTTGAGGTGGATCACACGACAATCCATCGCTGGACCGTCCACTACGCCCCGCTCCTGCTGGAGCAATTCAATCGGCGCAAGCGCTCGGTCACCGCCGAATGGCATGTGGACGAAACGTATATCAAAGTCCGCGGGCGGTGGATGTATATCTAGCGGGCCATTGACAGTAATGGGCACACGGTCGAGTTCTGGTTCAGCGAGCGCCGCAACCTCACAGCCGCTAAGCGGTTCTTACGCAAGGCCCTCAAGCGACACGGCCGGCCCGAGCGGATCGTCATCGACGGGTGTCAGACCAGTCACGAAGCGATTGTGTCCTGTGACGCAACAGATCGACTTCAGGATCGGTCAAGACGCAAGCTGAAGCCGATCTGGATCCGGCAGAGCCGCTACTTGAGTAATCTCACCATGCAGCGTGAGATGAGAGCGGTTCAGGCTCTTTCTGCAACCGATCAGCCCTGAGGAGCCAAAGATGAAGTCGATGATCTAATCAGCGGCTGACCCGCCGAGGTCTGCGAGATGACGAAGGAGATGGACGAACGGTCTGCCCGGCGCAACCACAAGACTGGGTGCCAAAATGGCCCACAGAGGTCTTTCGCCTAGCGAGTCCTGGATGCGCGCGGATACCCATGATGGCCCGGAGCAGAGGCTCCACCACGAGGCCGAATACATTGATGCAGCTCTCACGTTCGTCAGTCCGCCAACATCATCTTGCGACGCACGGCCGGACCATACATATTGACACCTGAAGGAAAGCAACGGTCATGAGGTTCAGGTCACGCCCATGGTGCGGCTGGGAGCTGATGAGTAATTGGTGCTGTTGAGGGCCGCCGCTGCCGGACTTGGCATCGCCTGCCTTCCCGGAGCCATGTCGGCGGCCCCTGTCGACCGCGGAGAGTTGATCCAAGTGCTCCCGGACTGGACTACCGGCAGCGTGACCTCCACCATCCTGACGCCGCATCGGCGCAGCCAGCTTCCAGCCATTAGGGCAGTCATTGACTTCCTGGCGGAAGCTGACGACCAGCTCAGAGAAACGAAAAACCCCTAGCCGAGAGGTAAGGGCTTTCAGCCAGAGCCAAGCTCCAGGCTTGGGGGCTATGGAGAGTGTTCGGGCTGATACGCAACGCACCCGTCAGCCGCACATTGCAACAGCCAAGCTTAACAATTGGTGGAGGGACCATCAGGCCCCTGGCCAGTTTGGCTAGGCGAGATGCCGGGCGAAATGCTTGTTCATCTCGAACATGCTGACCTTGTCTTTGCCATCAAAGACGGCCCGCAGCTTCTCGTCAGCCATGATCTCACGCTTGTTCGCCGGGTTCTGCAGGTTGTTCGCCTTGATGTACTCCCACACCTTGCTCACCACCTCCGTGCGGGGCAGGGGGGAGGAGCCGACAACGGCTGCCAGTTCGCTCGAGGGCTGCAGCGGCTTCGCCAAGGCCGGGTTTGGCTTCTTGGCTGCTTTCGTTTCGGTCATTCTATAACTCCTACACTGTGCCTGCCTGGCATTGGCATGCGCGATGGGGCGCGACCATGACGAGCCAGAACCTAAAGTTCCTTAATGTGGCTTTGCCCTTCAGCGCCGCCTTTTGCTCTGCGGTTTTGCCATCATCTGCCGCATGGCCTCTTCGGCTTGTGCTCTGGCCTCTGCGTCATGATTGAGATTGCGCACCTCCGCAGGTTCCTCCTGCTCCTGCATGCCGTTCTTCCGGGCCCGCCATTGCCTTGCCTGGGCGGCGGTCGCCGCCGCGTTGGCAAGCTTCTCAAGCCGGTCAAGCTGGGGTGTGCTGGCCTGACCTGTCGTCTCCGGCTGCTCTTCCTCGTGCTCCGGGGCTTTTGCCATCTGTCTCCGTCCTTGCAAGTGGGGGCCTCAGATCCCCTCTTACCTAGACCCTGGCTTCCAATCGGCCAGATCAGCGGTTAACTTGGCCTTAACCATAGCGGTCCGAGGTAAGCCGATGCGGAAGATCCATCCCGGCTTCAAAGCCCTTGCCATCGTCCTGGGGCCTGCCTTGCTAATCATCGGCCATCAGAAGATCACTCAGGTTCTCGAGCAGGAGGCTTCGAGCCCCTCAGAACCTGCCGCGCTCGTCCAGCAGGCCTACACCTGTGCTGGCGAGACCCAACTGCAGAGCACCTCCCCGTGCGACGGGCAGCCATCCTTGGTTGAACGGTGCGTTGCCCGGGAAGACCGTTGTGACCTCCAGGTCTTGGACGAGGTCCTCACCAGGCTGAACATGTCTCCCTCTCAGCTCCAAGGGGGCACCGTGAACACAGTTGCGGCGACGGAAGACTGAGGGGGCCCCAAGGGACTATGTACTCATCAACTGCGGGACCTCGCTTGCGGGAAGAGCCTGGGCAAAGAAATGCCCCTGCACCAGCCTGCAGCCATTCCGCTTCAGAAACGCCAGTTGTGCGGCGGTCTCAACCCCTTCGGCCACAACTTCGATGTGGAGACTCTGCCCCAGCCCCAGCAGGGCCTTCACGATGGCCGCGTCCCCGGCATCCCGCTCGATGTCCCTGACGAACGAACGGTCGATCTTGATCACGTGAACCGGAAACCGCTTCAGATGCGTGAGCGAGGCGTACCCGGTGCCGAAATCATCAAGAGCGATGGTCACGCCGGCAGCGCTCAAGACCTGAAGCGCTTGCTCCACGTTCCCAGCATTGCGATCGAGGAACACACTCTCGGTCACTTCCACTTCCAGGCAGGAGGTCGGGATGCCGAATCTTTCGAGCTCCGCTAGAACGCGCTCGGCATAATCTCCGTGGCGGAACTCGGCAGCGGATACGTTAACGGCCACTCGGCCGAAGGTCAGTCCGGCATCGAGCCACTGCCGCATGTCCTTGAAGATCAGGGAGCGCATGCGGGCGCCGAGGGCAGAGCCGAGTTCCGTGTCATCGAAGGCCGGCGAGATCGGACCCGGGTACTGAATACCCAGTCGGGGATGCTCCCACCGCAGCAGGGCTTCGAAGCCAACCGGCTCCTCCGAGCCAAGCGAGATCTTGGGCTGGTAGAATGGCTTGACTTGATCCGAGGAGAGCAGCCGGCCTGCCGTCTCCAGCGCGGACGCCACCTTCTGGGCTTCATCGCTCATGGCCGGGTTATACATCATGTACATGCCGCGACCGGATGCCTTGCTCTGGTAGAGCGCCAGATCCGCCTGCTTCTGCAGGTCCTCAGCTCTCATGGCAAAGCTGCGAGAGACGACCATTCCGATGCTGGTACGGCAATCATGGGCGGGATCATCCTCCGGGTGCGGGTGCTGCATTCGGTTCAGGATGAACCGCGCTACTACAACAACCTCATCCTCGTGCTCGACCTCGGGTAGGAGCAAGCCAAATTCGTCGCCGCCCAGGCGCGCAACCGTGTACCTGTCTCCGGCCAGTGATTGGAGGCGCTTGGCGAACTCCCCCAGAAGCGCATCTCCGGCATCATGGCCAAACCGATCATTGACCAGCTTGAGGTGATCGAGATCCATTAGCAGCAGCCCAACCTTGGTCTGAGCCTTGGTCGCCCGCTCAAGCGCCCGTTGAACCTGCTCGTAGAAGAACCGGCGGTTAGGCAGACCTGTCAGATCATCGTGATAGGCGGCCCAATGAAGTCTTTCCCGGGCAAGTTTCCTTTCGTGGATGTCCTCAATCATCCCATACCAGCGCAGAATGGCTCCGTCCCGGCCGAGGCGAGGGGCGGCGTGGCCGCGAAACCACCGGTAGGTGTCGTCAACGAGCCTCACGCGAAACTCGAATGCAAATGGCTCCCCGGCCTTCAGGAATTCCGCCATTCTCTGCCGAGCAAGCTGCCGTTCGCTGGGATGGACGGCTTCGATCCACTTCCACCCTGTCGACTGGTCGGGCGTGAGCCCGGTCAGGCGCTGCCAACGGGGCGAGACCTGAAGCAAGCTGCCGTCCGGCTCCGCAGTCCACGGAATCTGCGGGCTGAGTTCAACGGAGAAGCGGTAATGCTCCTCACTCTCCCGCAGCGCCTCCTCCACCTTCTGATAGCCAACCTCGATGCGCTCCTTGGCCATGCCGAGAAAGACAAACGCCAGCGCGGGCACCAGAACGATCAGGAACAGAGCCATCTCCGACGACCAGCTCCTGACGAGTGCATCCACCCCGAACATCGAGCCCATCGGCAGACCCAGGACAGCACGAAACAAGCTAAACGTGGTCAGCACCAGGAGGAGAGCCACCGCGGCACGCTGAGAAGCCAGCCGGTGAGGATTGCGCCTCCAGAGCTCCCAAGCGGCCAAAGCCGCAAAACCACCGGTGATAAGCGAGATGACTGTGACCCGTGCCCCGATGTTGTCGTGGAAAAGTGGATAGGCCAGCATCCATAGCGCTGGACCAACGACAAGAGCCGATTTGGAAATCGGCCGTTCGTTGAAGATCCTGGCTCCGGTGTAGAGAGCCCCGTAGCCTAGTGCGACCAGGCTGTTCGCCAGCATCAGCTTCGGATGGATTGGCAGCCCCGGAACGAGATTGACCAATCCAATGCCGATCGCATTCAGGATGAAGGTGGCACTCCACCAGGCCAGAGCGCTGACCTTCCGATTATGGGTCCAAAAGAAGAACAGCAGCCCCCCGAGAACAACCAAAGTCAAAATGAAATCGAATGCGAGAGTACGAGCGTCGAGATTCATGATTTCTTACGAGGATATTGGCGCGTCATTTTTAGCTCTAACGCGTGAGCGTTGAACATTGGCCGATGGGCCAAGTCTGCCAAATCTCGCAGTTGTGCAGATGTAGTCCAAAGCCGGCAATGGCATGACTATACAGCGCATTTGTTTAAGAAGGTTGGCCACAGAAGAGACAGATGTGGGTCGATTTACGTTTTCTAGAACAGTTCCAGACAAGGTTGGCCATATAAGGAGCAAAGGCTCGATTTATGTGCGCTAAGGGGGCGTGCGCCTTCCGCGGCCATGCGGACGGGCCAACACAGAGGAAATGTCTCAAAACAAACCGTCGATTTTTAAGCGGATGACCGGCGCACTGTCCGGCGTTACCGGCAAATTCTATATCGGAATGGCCACCAGCATCGTCGCTCTGGTCGTATTGGCCATCGTCGGCTCCTATGAGATCTCACACAGTCTCACTGAACAGAAGAAAGCTGAGCTCAAGAACCTGGTGGAGACCGCCGTCAGCGTCGTGGCTGATTTGGAGGCCCGTTCTAAACGTGGGGAGATCCCCGAGGACGAAGCCAAGAAGCGGGCGTCAGATGCGCTGCGGGTTCTGCGCTACAGCGGTTCGGAATACTTCTTCATCATGGATTATCAGAATGTAATGCTGATGCATCCGTTCAGCAAAGCGCTGGAAGGCAAGGAGCACTCTAACCTGAAGGACGCCAATGGCGTGACCTTCCTCAAGGATATGGTCACCGTTGGGCGGGCCGGAGGCGGCTTTGTCTCCTACCTGTTCCCGAAGCCGAACCAGACCGAGCCCCTTCCGAAGCTTTCCTACGCGGTGAACTTCGAAAAGTGGGGCTGGGTAATCGGCACCGGTGTCTACGTCGACAACCTTGCCGCAACCGCCGCCTCCTACCGCAATATGTTTCTGATGCTGGTAGCTGGCGCTGCCATCGTTCTGGTCGGCCTTGCATTTGGTCTCGGCCGGAGCATCTCCAAGCCGATCCAACGTCTGGTGACCAATATGCGGTCCCTGGCCAGCGGCGATCTCGGTGTGGCGGTTGAGGGCACGGGACGTCGTGACGAGATCGGCCAGATGGCCGGATCGGTTCAGGTCTTCAAGGATGCCATGCTTGCCAAAAAGGCAGCCGATGAACAGGCTTTCCTCGAGGCCGATGCAAAGACCCGGCGTGCTCATGCCCTCGACGAGATGACCAAGCGGTTTGAGGCGAATGTCTCCTCCCTGACGCAGGGGCTTTCGGCAGCATCCGTCCAGATGGAGGCGACGGCCAAGTCGATGACGTCCGTGGCCAATCAGACCACCCAGCAGTCGGTGACGGTCTCATCCGCAGCCCATCAGACATCGGCGAACGTTCAGACCGTTGCGGCAGCGACGGAAGAACTGTCGATTTCCATTCGTGAGATCGCAAGCCAGGTGAGCCAGTCCTCTCAAGTGGCGGAAAGAGCTGTGCAAGGAACGCAGCGCACCACGGAAACCGTTCAGGCCCTCGCCGCCAGCGCCGAGAAGATCGGCAACGTCGTCCAGTTGATCAATACCATCGCCGGCCAGACCAACCTTCTGGCCCTTAACGCCACGATCGAGGCGGCGCGCGCCGGTGAGGCAGGCAAGGGGTTCGCGGTAGTCGCATCCGAGGTCAAAGATCTCGCTACCCAGACCGCCAAGGCGACCGAGGAGATCTCGCAGCAGATCGGCTCGGTGCAGCAGGCAACCCAGCAGACGGTGGCAGCCATCCAGGAGATCGCTCGCACGATTGCCGAGATGTCCCAGATTTCGACCGGGATTGCCGCCGCCATGGAGCAACAGGGCGCGGCAACCTCAGAGATCGCCCGGAACGTTCAGGAGGCGGCGCGTGGCACCGAGCAGGTAACCGGCAGCATCGTGAATGTTCAAAACGGAGCAGGGGAGACCGAGACTGCTGCATCCCAGGTGCTCGGGGCGGCTCAGGAGCTTGCCCGTCACTCCAACGACCTCAGTCGCGAAGTCACCAGCTTCCTGACTGGCGTGAAAGCGGCGTAGCGCTGGAAGCTGCCACATCTGTTGTGCTACCAGGACCGGGCTCACCAGCCCGGTCTTTTTGCCCATCAACTCTTTGTCCATCCTCTCAGGTGGAACATCAGGCATGAGCACCTACTCCCGCGGCGTTGTCAAATTAACTGAGAGCGGGCGGGCTGAGGGAAACTCAACCACTGAATGGACTTAAGCGGCAGTGCTGACTGCAGACTTCGACTCCGCCATGGCATTGAGGCGGTGAAGATGGGTAGCAAGGTCAGAGCGGCGGGAGTGGGGTGGGACCAAGAGGTTGCGAATTGCTGAGAGGATACCGAGGAACTTCTGCAGGATTCCGGGAGATCGAAACCCTTGCATTGCTTCCTCTCGCCGTCGCAACGGCAGATGCGAGTTCTCCGCGCGATTGTTGAGCCCCTTGTGTTGCCGATGCTCAACTGCCGGCACACTTGTGCCGGCACGACTTGCCGTCTGGCGGCAGCATACAAACTGAGCTTATCGGTAATCAGCCGACGCGGTGGACAACCCTGCTTCTTCAGCAGACGTTTGAGCAAACACTTGGCCGCTTTGGTGTTGCGGCGCTTGAACGATCTCATCAAGGACATAGCCATCCTGGTCCACCGCCCGCCACAGCCAGTGTGTCTCGCAAGCAATGGTGATCACAACTTCGTCGAGGTGCCAGATATCGCGGCGGCTCGGCCTCTTGCGCCGGAGGCGGTGAGCGTAATCAGGTCCGAACTTTAGAGCCCATCGGCGTACTGTCTCATAGGAGACGAGGATGCCGCGCTCCAACAGCATCTCCTCAACCAAGCGTAGGCTCAGCGGAAATCGAAAGTAGAGCCAGACGGAATGGGCGATGATCTCGGGCGGGAAACGGTGGCGCTTGTAGCTGAAGGGACGGGTCATGCCGCGGCTCTTAGCTCATAAGCCGCTGACCAAAAGTCACCGTGACATCACCCGTCCGGGTCCTGCATCTGCGGCGATCGCTCTATATTGGCCTCGCCAAAACGCACCTTCAACACGTGCTCACGGCGGCTGCCATAAACCTCATCCGACTCGGGGCGTGGTTCGCTGCAACGCCGCTCGCACGAACCCGGCATTCCGCTTTACTAGGCTCACGATGACTCCCGTCCCAGCATGATGAATTCGCCAGCAGCATCTAATCCGAAGCAAGTCCAAGTGCGCTCTGCACGCGTCTCCGAAAACACGTGACATCGCCACGGGTGCCTGACAGATCAGGGCGGCGTCGGCGCCGAGCGGGTTCTCAGGACAGGATGGCAGCCGGGATTCCTGGCCCAAAGGACCGCTGAGCGCGCCCAGCGGGAAGCTGCGGGATCCAGGCCATGCCTGCGAAGCCAGTCCGATTATCGGCCCCTCCATGGGGAGGAACCGCCCACCCAAGGGAGACCCAGCCGGAACCGGTCTGGCTCTCCCGTTTCACAAAGGTATAAGCCGTCTCGTGCCACCGCATCACACGGTCGGATCGGTTGTCGAGGATGAGATCGCCGGAAACGGTCCTCAGCATGAGAACCGCGTGCCCTGCACCGCTTTCATCTACAACGACAGCCATGCGCATCGTCCGGAAGGGGAGGCCCGCCGCCATGAGCAACCTGCGCTTCAGGAGCTGGTAGTCCTCGCAGTCGCCATACCCGTCCCGCGGAAAGCTCCAGAAATCCTCGACCTTCCACAGATCCGCATCAGAGCGGGGTCGGATCATCGCATTCACGTGATGGTTCACCGCCATCACCAGTGACCACAGCCGCGGTGTCAGGAGGATCTTCATGGGTTCGGTGGCATCGAATGCGCATGCGGCCGGATCAGTCCGGCAGTAAAGCTCCCGTGCCGCCAGTGGAGCGGCATCCCCATAGCCGGCCGAGAGGTGGCCCGCAGCTTCGCCTCGCATGGTGCCGCTCAGAGGCATGAGCCCGAGCGACAGCACGAGCGAGATAGTCACACACACGTGTTGAGGCTTGCACATCGGTTTAGCCCCACCCCCGTCCGGGCAGTGACTGCCCACCAGCCATGGCAACGATCGTGATTGCTCCTCGATCCCTGCTCGCGCTCACTGCTGCCGATATTCGGGCTGCAAACGTACCGAACCCGGCGCGGACAAGCTGCGGGCATTGCGCGCCCCGGTCAAACAGCCGCATCGGTGTCGAACTCACGCTAGGTCGGCGATGATCTGCGTTGCGTCGGTCAGTTCGTCCTCGCCGAGATCGAAGCAGCCGCAGCCATCAATGGTCTCGCCAGCTGGCGAGAAGATCTCGATCCACAGCGGCGGCATCGTGGGAGGAATGCGTGCTCTCGGCAACTCGGTCAGGCAAACCCGATGCGCTCCGAGGCCCTTGAGTGTCACGGCGCGTGAGCCGTCCAAGCCCGACGGAGTGACCGCAAGCTGGACATAGGCCCTCATCAGCTCCCGCTCGATCCGATCGGGGCAGGGGCGGAAGGCGATCATACCTTCCCACGTTGTCGTTTCATTGTGCTGCATTGCCGACTTCCCCCTCCCGAGGGAGTGCGATCCAGGATGCGTGTTCGTCTGCCGTACTGAGGCACGATCGTCGATCGGATTATGCGTATCCTGCTGTGGGATCTGCCTGCACGGGCCCGACATGGAAAATGGCGGGTGGATCCATAAGCCTATTGCACCGGATAGCGACACCAGCCTTACTGGGCCTTGTCCAGCGGGTTACGATCTTGTCATCTCCTCCAGACGCAGGATGCACTGCGGCCGTGGGAGATGCCTGGCAGGGCTAGTCCACCATATGGCTGATGGCCTGCGCGAGATTGGCCGAGAACCGGTTGATGATCTTCAGTCGGGTGATTGCGGCGTCGAGACCCGCCTGTACATCCTGTCGCCGGATTGCGCCCTGGAGTGACGGCCTGGTGAGCCGGATCTCACGATGGACATGATCGCGTCCCTGATGGAAGCTTAAGGCTGCTTACGCCTGCCGACCCCGTCAATCCGTCGGCCGACCCACTGCATGGCGCATGGTTGTCAAACGTACCGACTTCATCACGATGGAGCCGGGACAGCCTCGGACGACGGAAGGACCGCCGTGGCGGCGCCTCGAAGATGATGTGTGAAGGATTACTCCTCGAGGCTCCGTCGCAAGCCTGGTGCGAGGGCGAGAAGATGGTTGGGGCTCTGCCGCAGGCTCAGGCAGCAAGCATGTCAAACTGCTCAGCCAGTGACAGGCGCGGATTTCGCCTGTTGCTTGCACATTATGTGTACCATCTCGATGCAGCCGGGGATCACACAGGCTGTGACTGCGGACTGGAACCCGAGCATTGGCCGGATCAGCCGCCTGATCGCGCGATGATCCTGCTCAATCCGATTATTCAAGTAGCGGCCCTGCCGAATCCGGATCGGTTTGGGCCGGCACCTCAAGCGGTCCTGCAGACGGCTCTCTGCACCACACAACAGGATCGCTTCTTTGTTGGTTTGACTGCCGTCGATCACGAGCCTTTCGGGGCGGCCATGCCGCTTCAGCGCCTTGCGCTGAAGAGCCTGATCCGGCTTGGCGCCGCCGCCATGCCGGACGACGCTCGCGCGGTCTTCAGGACAGCCCCCGCATTGATCCGGGACCTCGACGACTTCCCGGTTTCGACATCACCTTTGGCATTTCGACACGGCATCAGCGGTTCGCTTTCGCTCGCCTCTCCGGATCGCACATGACGGGACTGAGGTCCCGCCTTTGGCTGCCACCCTCACCACGGCCGCTCTTGACGGCTGCAGCTTGCAGGGGTTTGAGACCGGCACCCGACTGCAGACCTCGAGGGGCCGACTCTCATGACTTGTACAGCTCCACATCTCCTCCTTCGGAAATGTGTTCGTGACACACCATCGAGATGCCGTTTGGCCCCGGTTGCCGGAAGACGGCGGCGGCTCTGGTTGGCAAATCTCTAGCCGAACTTCAGCGCCCACTGCCACACCGTCTCATAGTTTCAACCGCAGACCACATTGGTCCTGCGCCTGCCCTGTCGGGGCCAAGACGAAATCGATCACAGGAGGCGCAGGTTCGTCCGTCTGTCCCGCGCCGGTTAAACAATGGCCCTGGTCCGGCGTTGGGAAGCCTATGCTGGGCGAAGAGTGGGAGGACACCGCGATGGAACCGCTAGCCTTCGGCCGACCTCCTGCTATCCCTGGTATTGGGGAGCGGGCAACGGAAGCGCTGCCTCCCGGAACGGCAAGGGTCGGCAACCTCCTTGAAATTGTCGGGGTCGTGATCTTCGTGGCGCTGCTGGTCGGGGCTGCCGTCATCCTGATCCGACAGAACCGACGCCGCTGATCGCTGCCGGATACCGGGCCGATCAGGCCCGGATCGGAGCAAGCAGGCCCTTGAGCAACCGGACGAGGGCTTCCGGGTGGGCGGGCTTGCCGATGGAGAGTGCCCCGCAACCGTGGCTCAGTTGAGGCCGCGTCGCTCCCGACGCCGGTTGAGCTACTGGTTGGCTGGATTCGTCTTGTCGGGCGCGGTTCGCACCACGGCTTGGGTCCCTTCGACGATCATCGCCCTGAGCGGCTAGGAGCCTCTCTTTGAGAGCCTCATCAGCACGAGCTGACCGCCGCTGGAGTGCTGGCCGGGGCCAAGCGGCCAGATGGCGTCCACTCTGGATGTACGAGCATCACTAATCTCTGCTACCAATCGCGGTCGCCGTCTTTGGCCTGGAGCGGAGCTGACCCCGACCGTTTGCCAGAACGTCAGTGTCACCAGGACGGAAGCGGCTGAGATGGTCGTCGATATGGTCTAAGGATTTTCTTCTGCCAAACCAAATCTTGACTGGAAGCGTGGGGGCAGAGCGGTACTGTCAGGTTGGTAATAGCCTGGGGGCTGCGGCAGGGTATCGGGTATGAGCACGACATCAAATCCGTACCGCGGCTACCGCTTTCCGGCCGAGATCATCAGCCAAGCAGTCTGGCTGTATCACAGCTTCAGCCTCAGCTTGCGTGAAGTCAAGTTGATCCTGGCCGCACGGGGCGTCATCGTCAGCTACGAGACCATCCGTGAGTGGAGCCTGCGCTTCGGGCGGACTTATGCTAACAGTCTCACACGTCGTCGACCACAACCCGGCGACAAGTGGTTTCTGGATGAGGTGTTTGCCCGCATCCGAGGCAAGCTCCACTATCTCTGGCGGGCAGTCGACCAGCACGGCAACGTACTCGACGTATTGGTCCAGATCGGCCGGAACAAGAAAGCCGCCAAGCGCTTCTTTTGCAAGCTACTAAAGGGCTTGTGCTACGTGCCCCGGGTCCTTGTAACCGATAGACTCAGATCCTACGGCGCTGCCAAATGCGAGATCTTGCCGGGTGCTGACCACCGCCAGAGCCGATACTTGAACAACCGGTATGAGGTCTCGCACCAACCCATGCGACGGCGGGATCGCCACATGAGGCGCTTCAAGTCAGCCCGACATGCCCAGCAGTTTCTCTCAACCCACAGCCCAATCCACAACCACTTCCAGCTCCGCCGTCATCGCCTGTCTGCCAATGAGCACCGGGCTGCGCGTGAGCATTCCTTCGCCACGTGGCGCGATGCGACCGGTGTTGCCCTGGTGGAATAGCGTGGACCGACCTGATGGCTCCACCCGCGCCAGCTTTGTCCATTAGGCATCAACTTGACAGTACCCGACGGGGCCTAACCGTCAAACATCATGAAGCACTTTATGGCGGAACCCCGCGAGGATGCTCAGGTCCGAGCGGGCAGGTTACCTGTGGCCGAAAGGGTGCCGGGGCCGCTCACGCGAACCGTACCGGGAACCGAGGCGCAGACTTCGGCTTTTCAACGGTTTGGTTGTCCATGGAAGGCAGGTGGGCATGGTTGCCGTCGCGTCGCTCATCATGGTTTTGCTGCTGTCGCTGATTGTGGTCAGGATCGCTGCCGAGGCCCTGATCCCTACCGGCATGTCGCGCCAGGCCGCGCGCTTTCAGGCCCGCTCGGCCTGGACTGGAACAGGCTTCACCACGGCGGAGGCCGAGCAGGTGGTGAACCATCCCGTTCGGCGGCAGATCATCAGTAATCTTATGTTTCTGCGCAGCGCTGGCCTCGTGACGGCCGCCTCATCGTTGATGCTGTCATTTGTCAGCGTTGAGGAAAGAGGCGAGGGCCTGCTGCGCCTGTTGATGCTGATTGGTGGTTTGGCAGGTGTGTGGTTCATCGCCCGAAGTCGTTGGATCGGCATCTGGATGTCCCGCGCTATCGCCCGAGCGCTCAAGCGCTACACGGATCTGGACACGCGCGACTATGCGGGTCTGCTCCATCTGGCCGGTGAGTACGCCGTGATGGAGCTGAAGGTGCAGGAGGGAAGCTGGCTGGCCGGGCGCACCCTGCAGGACTTGCGTCTGCCAGAGGAGGGCGTGCTCGTCCTGGGCCTCACGCACCCGGATGGTCGCTACGAGGGCGCTCCTCGGGGCCCGACTGTCGCTCGAACAGGTGACATACTGGTGCTGTACGGGCGCTCGTCCGAACTGGCCGAGCTCAGCCGCAGGCGAGCTGGCATTGCGGGAGAGTCAGAGCGCAAGGTAGCGGTGGAGATTGAACAGCACGTCGAGTCTGAACTGGACTTGCTTCGGTTTGATGGAGAGCGGTTTGGTACCTATCCGGCCAGCCTTTCGAACTGAACCGGACTGACATAG
>NZ_JAELXT010000056.1 GCF_016427565.1 Microvirga splendida | reverse complement strand
GCCGAATACATTGATGCAGCTCTCACGTTTGTCACTCTGCCAACATCATCTTGCGACGCACGGCCGGACCATACAAGCTGGCACTTCCCGGACGAAAGCCGAATTTCCGCAGTCATAGGGTAAGCTGACCTTCATAAGGCCACGCCCAACGGCTCAGTTTGATCCTGAGCCGACCTTAAAGTCGGTGACCCTGCTCAAGATACGATTCTGAAATTCTGCGCTTCAACTCCCCTGGCGGGTCTTCGATCGCCCGTCCAGGTCTCGATGCCCGCGGCTGGGACTAAGAAGCGTGCTCTATCGGGCGAACGCCGCACCACGACGCCGCGAATAGGGCGATCGCCTTGGTCACGCGTCGCAAGGAGGGAAGGGACACCCGCTCGTCGATAGCGTGGATGTTCTCGGCGATGGGCCCATAGACCAGCGAGGGGATTCCCGCGTGGACGGAATACACGGCGGCATCCAGGTAGCAGGCCATGACGTACGCCTGTAACGGCGAGGCATCGGGTGCATTGGCATCCGTGTGAGCCTCGGCGAGGACGGCTTCGGCTTCCGATTCGGGTTCAAGAACATAGCCCGCATGCACGACACCGACCCATTCGACGGCAGGATTCGGACAGCGCTGCACCAGCGGATCCTCGGCCGCCGCTGTTGCGACGAAGGCCTCGAATTCCTTCACACGCTGATGCGGGTCATCGCCGGGATAGAAGCCAATGCGCCCCTCGAAGCGGCAGCTCGACGGAACGGATGCGATCCATTCGCCACCGTCGATCGTGCCGATCGTCAGAGCCGCAGGATTGTCGACGTCATCGAAGAACGGCTTTGCCTCCCGCTCCGCGTTCCAGCGCTCCTCCAGTTCCCGCAGGCAGGTGATCAACCGCATCGCCGCTTCGAGTGCACTGACACCTCCGCTGACTTCACGCGGGTGTGCCGGCTTTCCATCAACCGTGATCGCGAACTTGATCACGCCTGAATTGGCGCGAACCAGTTTCTCGTCGGTGGGTTCGGGGATCAGCACCGCGTCGGCGACCATTCCGCTCGCCAGGGCCATGGCGGCGCCATTCCCTGTAATCTCTTCCTCGACGACCGAATGGATCTGGACGGGAGCCGTCAGCTCAAACCCCGCGGCCCTGATCGCATCGAGAGCGAAGATCGCGGCGGAGAGGCCGGCCTTCATGTCCCCCGAGCCGCGTCCGTACAGCCACTCGCCGTCTCGCACAGGCTCGAAAGGCGCATATCGCCAGCGCTTCGGGTCGCCCGTCGGCACGATATCCACATGGGCGTTCAGGATCAGCGAGCGTCCCTGGCTGGTGGACGGATTGCGCACGCCGATCACGTTCCAGGAATTCTCGTAGCTGACGGTCGCGGGAGAGAAAGCCGGATGCCGGCCGATCAGGGCTTGATCGATCATCTGACGCTGGACGTCATATCCACGGTCCAGAAGCGTCGCTTCGACGAGTTGCTGGACCTCCGATTCCTGCTCCCGCAACGAGGCGCAGCGGACCAGGTCCGACAGGAAACCGACCTGGCTTTCGAAAGCCGTATCGACAGCCGCAAGAATGCGATCGCGCTCGGTTTCGGAAAGGGACCCCATCGGTGAGGTTTCGGTTTGGAGAGCGGAATTCGTCAAAGCAGGGGCCTTTCCCGGAACTGGAGCATCTGAAGGATCAGATGGAGCCATCGAATATCGAAAATCCAGAGCTGACCTCGCATGAGCGGGATCAGTCCACGTCATCTGGTCAGACCGCTCGGCCGTCTACCCGCGCCCTATGTCCAGAAGCGTCTGGGCCGGCGTGTAGGAAAGGTCTTGGGCTTTGGCGACCGGCTCGCAGGTGATCCTGCCGTCGCAGACGTTCAGCCCGTTGAGGAGATAGGGGTCTCGTCTCAAGGCCTCGCGCCAGCCGTGATCGGCCAGGGCGAGGACAAAGGGCAAGGTCGCGTTGTCCGCACCCGACTGCACCATCACTTGGTGGCCGTGATGGACCAGTTCCTGGACGGAGGAGGGAATGAGCCCGACGCGGGCTTCGTTGTCCTTGATTTCGGACGGGACGCCGATGAGCATGTGAGTTTCCTCCAAAGGTTGGGATCTTTTTGACCCTTGTTACCGGGACGGGCTGGCCCGGACGAAGAGGGCGGCTGGAGAGCCGCCCTGCAATGACCGATCAGAGAGTAACCGTGACGGAATTCACGGCCTTTTTCGTGGCAGCCACGATGATGTCGGCTTCTTCCCGCGTCAGGCAGAGCGGCGGCGCGAAGCCGAGGATGTCGCCCTGTGGCATGGCACGCGCGATGACGCCCTGCTCCAGGAGAGCCGCCGTGATGCGCGGACCGACCTTCTCGGCAGCGTCGAAGAACACCCGATCATCCCGGTCGCGCACGAACTCGATCGCCGCCATCAGGCCTTCGCCGCGAACCTCGCCGACGAAGCGGTTGCCGCCTACGGCGTCGGTCAGGGCCTTCTTGAAGTAGGCGCCGACCTCGCCCGCGTTCTTCACGAGGTCGAGTTCGTCCACCACCTCGAGATTGGCGACGCCCGCCGCCGCGCACAGAGGATGGGACGAGTAGGTCCAGCCATGGCCGATCGCGCCGTAGGTATCGGAGCCCTGTTCCAGGATACGCCAGACCTTCTCGGACACGATGACGCCGGAAAGCGGCGCATAGGCCGAGGTCAGGCCCTTGGCGATGGTGATCAGGTCCGGCTTCATGCCGTAGTGATCGGACCCGAACATGGTGCCGAGGCGGCCGAAGCCCGTGATGACCTCGTCGGCAATGAGCAGGATGTCGTACTTCTGAAGCACGGCCTGGATCTTGTCCCAGTAGCCTGACGGCGGGGGCACGATGCCGCCCGTTCCGAGCACCGGCTCGCCGATGAAGGCCGCGATGGTCTCAGGACCTTCCGCCAGGATCATCTCCTCGAGCCTGTCGGCGCAGAACTGCGAGAACTGCTCATCGCTCATCGAGCGGTCCGGGCGGCGGAAGTAGTACGGCATTTCCGTGTGCAGGATCGGCGGACGGGGCAGATCGAACAGGTTGTGGAAGGCAGCGAGGCCCGTGAGGCTGCCGCTCATGAGGCCCGAGCCATGATAGCCGCGCCAGCGGGAGATGATCTTCTTCTTCTCCGGGCGGCCGAGCACGTTGTTCATGTACCAGACGAGCTTGATGTTGGTCTCGTTCGCGTCCGAACCCGACAGGCCGAAGAACACGCGGCTCATGCCCTTCGGGGCGCGGTCGATGATCATCTTGGCGAGGCGGATCGACGGCTCGGAGCCGTGCCCAACATAGGCGTGGTAATAGGGAAGGGCTGCTGCCTGCGCGGCGATGGCGTCGGTGATCTTGGTCCGGCCGTACCCGACATTCACGCAATAGAGGCCCGCGAAGGCGTCGAGGCTGCGCTTGCCGTCGCGATCGACGATGTAGACGCCTTCGCCACCCGTGATGATCCGGTTGGGCGTCTCGCCGCGCGCGTGCTGGGCCATGTGGGTCGAGGGATGGAAGAAATGGTCCCGGTCCCAGGCGTTGAGTTCGTTATCGAGGGTCTGGTTCTCTTCGAGCATGGGAAACTCCGGATCAGTTGATGTCGAGGCAGAGGTACTTGAGGTCGGTGAAGGCTTCCAAGCCGTGGCGGGAGCCTTCGCGGCCGACGCCCGATTGCTTCATGCCGCCGAACGGGATCGGGGCACCGGTGATCTTCACACGGTTGACGGCCACCATGCCGTAATCGAGGGCACGGCCAAGCCGCAGGGCCCGGGCGCCGTTCTCAGTGACCACGTAGGCCACGAGACCGTACTCGGTGGCATTGGCCCGCGACACTACCTCTTCCTCGGTGTCGAAAGGCGTAACGGCGGCGACTGGCGCGAAGGTCTCCTCGCTCATGATGAGGGCCTCGTCCGGCACATCGGCCAGGAGGGTCGGCATGACGTAGAGCGGGCCGACCGAAGCTGCGGCCCCGGTCACTTGGCGGGCGCCACGGGTTACGGCGTCGTCGATCTGGGCTTGAGCCTTCGAGGCTGCGTTGGCATGCATGAGCGGTCCGATTTCCGTGTCGGCTTCGAGGCCGGGCCCGACCTTCAAGGCGGCGATCCGCTTGCCGTAGGCCTCGCAGAAATCCTCGTAGATCGAGCGCTGGACATAGATCCGGTTGGCCGCGAGGCAGTCCTGGCCGGAGGTGGCGAACTTCGCCGCCATGGCGATCTCGACCGCTTTGTCCAGGTTCGCGTCGTCGAAGACGAGGAGAGGCGCATGACCGCCCAGCTCCATGACAAGCCGCTTCATGGTTCCGGCGCAGCGGGCGGCGATCTTGCGGCCGATTTCCGTCGAGCCCGTGAAGCTGACGACCCGCACCCGCTCGTCGTCGCAGAAGCGGTTGGCGATGGGCTCGGCGTCACCCGTCACGATGTTGAAGACGCCTGCCGGGATGCCCGCCCGTTCAGCCAACTCCGCGAGTGCAAGCGCGGAAAGGGGCGTATAGGAGGAGGGATGTGCCACCACTGTGCAGCCGGCCGCCAGCGCTGCTGCGGCCTTGCGGGTCAGCATGGCCGAGGGGAAATTCCACGGCGTCAGCAGGGCGGCAACCCCGAGCGCCTCTCGACGGACGAACATCTCCGCACCCGGCAGATGGCTCGTGACGCTCTCGACGTTCAGGCGCTTGGCCTCCTCCGCATACCATTCCACGAAGGAGGCTGCGTAAGAGATCTCGCCCAGGGACTCGGCCAAGGGCTTGCCCTGCTCGAGGGTCATGAGGAGAGCGAGGTCCTCGCGGGCCTCGCAGATGAGTTCGTACCAAGTCCGCAGGTACGCGGCACGCTCCTGCGGCAGCAGGGCCTTCCAGGCGGGCAGGGCACCGGCCGCGGCATCGACGGCTTGCGCCGCGCCATCCGAACCAAGGTGAGCGACGTGGGCGACGATCAGGCCGGAAGCCGGATCACGGACCTCGAAGCGGTTGTCAAGCTCGGCTCCGATCCAACGGCCGTCGATATACGCCATCTCACGCAGCAGACGCGGGTCCTGAAGGCGGGATAGGGCCGGATGGACCCCTGCTATCGTGGGGACGGCAAAGGCGGTGGCCTGCGTCATCGCATCCATGCGGTGATCTCCTGAATACCGATGCGATGCAGGCTAGTGGCTCAGGCGAGGAGAAGGTTTCGGTTCTTCGGTTCCGGCCCCGATAGATTCTCGGTTCTTGGGGTTGTCGACCGAGATTCTGTCGGTGCCCTCATCAGCCGCGTCGAATGACCGGGATCGGGAAGGGGAGACGAGACGGTTGGCGGGATACCCTTCGCCCTGATACGAGGAGATGTCCTGATGAGACGGGGAGCGGACCAGCCTGGGCATGGGATCGTCCGGACGTTTGCGTGGGACAAAGCGCCATCCGTATCGGAATTCCGGATTCCATGAATCTCGACAAGATCGACCTGAAGATCCTTGCGACCCTCCAGAAGGACGGCCGCATCACCAAGCTCCGGTTGGCCGAGGCGGTCAACCTGTCACCCACGGCGTGCTGGGAACGCCTCAGCCGCCTTGAAAGGAACGGTGTGATCACCGGCTACGGCGCTCGCATCAATGTCGAGAAGTTCGCACGCGGGACGACGGTGCTGGTCGAGATCACGCTGAAGAGCCATCAACAGGCGGACTTCCAGCGCTTCGAGTCCGCAATCCTCGAGGAGCCGGCCATCGTCTCCTGTGACGCCACGGGCGGCGGCATCGACTATATAATCAAGGTTGTTGTGGACGACATCGACGCCTATCAGCGGTTGATAGACAGGCTCCTGACGCGCGACCTGGGCATCGAGCGGTACTTCACGTATGTCGTGACGAAGACGGTGAAGGCAACGGATCCGCTCCAGCGCATGACCTTGCGTTAGAGCGCCATGATTGGCATGCCGATGGGCGCCTTCCTGGAAGGTTCGATGGACTCCCGGGCATCTCAGCCTGGAATCAGCATTGTCCTGGCTTCCTGCACGACCGCACGGGTCACGTGCCCGAGGACGGGTCCCACGATCCGGCTTTGCTGCCAGAACAGCGGGACATCGAGGGGCTGATCCTCCCGCAAAGCTTCCAGCCTCCCGGCGCGCAGGTGGGCACTCGCGAGCGGTTCTGGGATCATGCCCCAGCCGATCCCAGCCAGCGCCGCATCCACGAACGCCTGCGACGAGGGCAGCCAGTGGAGTGGGGGGTGGAGGTCGGTGCCGGAAGCCTTCCGAAGCCATTCGGCCTGGAGCCGATCCTTCCGATCGAAGGTCAGGCACGGGGCACGTGCCGCGGCAGGCTCGCTGAACCCGTCGGCAAACCACCGGGAGCAGAACGCCGGGCTGGCGGCAGCAACGTAGCGCAGAGCCCCGAGAGGATGGCAGTCACAGCCTTGGATCGGCGTACCATGGGCTGTCACGGCCGCCACGACCTCGCCACGCCGCAGCCAGTCCGCGCTGTGGTCCTGATCATCCAGCACCAGGTCGAACAGGTATCCTTCAGTCCTTGCCATGGCCGCGATGAACCAGGTAGCGAGACTGTCGGCATTGATCGCGATGCGCAGGGTCACGGGGTGGTATTCGGCCTGACGCCCCGGAAGGCTCTCGCGTAAGGAACTCTCCAGCAAGGCGACCTGCTCGACATGCTGGCACAGGCGCTGACCGACCTCGGTCGCCGTACAGGGCTGACCCCGGACTACGAGCGCCACGCCAAGCCGCTCCTCCAGCAGCTTGATCCTCTGCGAGATGGCGGAGGGAGTGACGTTGAGTTGCTGGGCCGCCCGCTCGAAGCTCCCGGTCCGGATGACAGCCGCGAGGGCGGAGAGGTGCGCATAATCGAGCATGAATTAGAAAACCTAACGCAGGCGGAGATTCTTTAACTTTCCTCATCCTGAGGTCTAGCGTACTTCATGTCGACCACTATCGGCGCTGACGGGAATGCGTGCCCTTGCATGGCCCGTGTCGGGTGCCGAGCCCCCGACGGGCAGAATGAGATCATGCCAGACATCACCCAAATCGCCTTGTTCACTGCTGCTGCCTTCATCCTCGCCATCACGCCGGGACCAGGCATCTTCTACGTCGCTGCGCGCACTCTCGCGGGAGGGAGGGCAGAAGGTACTGCCTCCAGCTTCGGCACCGGACTGGGCGGCATGGTCCACGTCCTCGCGGGCAGCTTGGGTGTCTCAGCCATCGTTCTGGCAAGCGCGGAACTGTTCACGGCCCTGAAGCTGCTGGGCGCGGCCTACCTGGTCTGGATTGGCTTTCGGACCTTCCAGGCCGCCCGCCGGGATGCAATGGCGGCGCTGGCGGGTGGACCCGCGGCACCGCCCGTCGGCGCACGCCGGGCTTTCCGGGAAGGGGTGCTGGTCGAGGCCCTGAACCCCAAGACGGCGGCGTTCTTCCTGGCCTTCGTACCCCAGTTCGTGGACCCAGCCGTTGGCAACGTAGCCCTGCAATTCGCCGTCCTCGGCTTCGTCTCCGTTGCCCTCAACACCTTGGCCGACGTCGTGGTGGCCTTCGCGGCGAGTGGCATCCGTTCAGGAGCCACAGCCCGTCCCAACCTGATCCGCCGCCTGCGGGAAGGGTCGGGAGCCGCCATGGTCGCACTCGGCATTGGCCTTGCCTTGGCGGGCCGTCCTTCGAGCTGATTGCTCCTCCGCGGAAGCGGCCGGAGGTGTTCGCCCTGCTGCGGACCGCGAACGCATTCGTTGTCATCTTTGCCAGCGCGGTCCTCACCGTCGTTTCACTGTCCATGTCGCTCATGGTAGTCACGGGAACGATGACCGCCGTCACTTCGGAGGTCGGGTTTGCGTCACTCACATGGGCCGCTCGGTGTCGCATGGCGTGACCCGCTACCAGCGACAGCATCAGAGGACATGGGTTGCGATCATGCTGGAGGCGACGATCAGTACGGCGACGACCACCAGGGCGAACAGGAGTATGACCCGATAGGCCTCGCGCTCGCGCCCCGGCGTCCCGGCGAGACCGCACACGATCGACATGCGCACCGGCGAGACAATGTTCAACGACAGAGCCGCCGCGTGCTGCAAGGCGATCACGGCTGCGATGTTCAGGCCTGCCTCCGTCGCAAGGCTGACCTGGGAGGCCATGAACAATCCGTTGGCGGCGTTGCCGCTGTTGGCCAGGGAGCCGAACACGGCGGAGATCAACGGGGTCGCAACGATGGCCCAGCGGTCCAGGGCGCCGAACATGCCAGCCGCCAATCCCTTGGCGATGCCTGAACCGGACAGGACCTCCGCCATCATCGAGAAGGTGACGATGGTCAGGACCGCGAGGCGACCCGTCTTCCAGGCCACCGATATCTCGGCTGGGAACGCGGATACATGTCTGCGCACGAGCCCCGTCAGGATGGCCCCCACGACGAGCCAGGTTCCGGCATGGAAAAGGGGGGACCATGCCGGTGCACCGGGGAAGGGCTGCATTCGGCCCGTCGCCTCGAGGAAATGGGCGAGGGGCGGCACCAGCCGGGTCACGATCAGCCCCCCGATCAGCAAGGCAAAGGGGGCCATCCGGCGCACGGCAAGGGAAAGCGCGCGGCGGTTGGGGCGCTCATCGGCCAGGTAGCGCAGCACGATCATCGGACCGTAGGCTGCCAGCATTGCCGTTTCGGGGCCGAGCAAAGCCGTTGCGGCAATCACGGCGGCGAGGCTCGCGCCGAGCCAGGCAGCCTCGCCGACCCGCTCGCCCCAGCTCCCAGTGATGCCCGCCTTGTCGGCCATGCGCCAGTAAAGCGGCAGCCAGAGCACGTTGAAGGCGACGAGGAAGAAGCTCGCGTGCACGGCGAGCGTGGTCGGGTCTGTGCGCGCGAACGCGGCCGCGACGATGGCACCGCTGCCCATACCGCCCCAGAGGATCATGGTCTGGCTGAGCAGGCTGAACGCCAGGAGAGGGATCGGTGCCACGTCCAAGCGCCGGACCAGCATCATCGTGCCGATGATGCCGACGCCGAACCCCGTCGCGGATTCCGCGAAGGGACCGATCAGGAAGCAGGCCGTGAACAGGAGCCGGCGTCTGGCGCGCGCATCGGGCAAGGTCGACCCGACCGGCATGGCGGCGTTGCCGGGCCTGATCGCCATTTGCCAGAACAGCAGGCCGCCGAGGATGTAGGGCACCACGATCCAGCCGATCCATGCACCGCGCGCAAGGGAGATCAAGGCATCCGGTCCCCGGAAATCAAGCGGGGCCGTCGTGAGCGCGACAAGGAGCGCGGCGGACAGGCCGAGGAGCGAGGCTGCAAGCGTGCCGAGCCGCCCACTCGCGATCGCGGCAATGACCGCGACTGCGGGGAGCGTCCATAGGATATAGGTCAATCGGAATCCGTCTCTTGCGCGGCTCCATCTACCTGGAGACAGAGCCGCGGCATATCGGTTGCGTGACGTATCATGAATGGTATTCCGATCATCCTGTGACGTGGGTCGGCAGACGTGCCAGCGTGTCCGCGACCTGACGCTTCGCCGTGTCGGGTAGGGGCAGGATGGGCAGTGGAGGCTCGGTGCGGCAGATGTCGAGCAACTCGGCCAGCTCGTAGACGACGCGCAGGCTGGAGTACTGCCTGAAGAGTGCCCACAGCGGTTCAAGCATGCCGTCAAGCCTGCGTGCCTCGGCGGCATCGCCCTGTTGGGCCGCCCTGACGAGCTTCAGGCACACGCCCGGCAACAGTCCGGCGAGGACGCTGTACCAGGTATCGGCTCCGGCGAGCATGGTCTCCGCCGCCGTCCAGTCCGCGCTGCACCCAATCGAGAAATCCCGGGGGACGATCGCGCGCTGGCTGGCCAGGTGCTGGGCCGTGTCATCGGCGCCGATACCTGGATTCTTGATCGCAACGATGCCGGGCACCTTTGCGAGACGGGCGACGAGCTCCGGCGTGAACTTGAAATGTGTCGTGCCCGGGTTGTCATAGATCACGACCGGCAGGCCGCTCTCGCGTGCCACGGCCGAGAAGTGCTCGAAGACCTCGTCGTCGGTGAGCGGCGTGTAGGACGCGGCCGAGAGCAGGCCCGCCGCCGCGCCGATGTCCCTGGCGTCCCGGGCAAGCCCGACCGCCTCATCGGTGCGCAACGCACCGATCCCGGCGATGATCGGGGTCCGGCCGGCGGCCTCGTCCAGGGCCGCCTCGATCGCCCGCCGCCGTTCGTCGCGGGTCAGGTACATGTAGATGCCCGTGCTGCCGAGCAGGCCGATGGAATCGACCTCGGCGGCAACCAGGCGGGCCACCAGCCTGCGCAGCGCAGTGGCGTCGACGCGGCCGGCAGCGTCGGTGGGCGTGATCGGAAAAGCCGATAGACCGTTGGGAAGACTCATGATGGATCTCCAGAATGCTCGATGAGGCGAGGGGAGGTTCGGCTAGGGCTCACGTCGGTTGTGCACTTTCCGCTAAACCCGGCCAATAATGACCATCGGGGGTGGGACGCTTGCCAAAGATGGCCTGGCCCACCCGCACGATGGTGGCACCTTCCTCGATCGCTTCCTCGTAGTCGTCCGACATGCCCATCGACAGCTCCGTCAGCGCGGCGTCGTGCCGAACGGCCTCGTCGCGCAGGCGGCGCAAGAGGGCAAAGCATGGGCGCACCTTCGCCATGTCGGAGCTGAACAGCGCAAGCGTCATCAACCCGCGCGGCTTCAATCGCGGAAAGCTTTTCAGGGTGTCGACGAACGGCGGAAGCGCATCCGGGTGCAGGCCGAACTTGCTCTCCTCCCCGGAGGTGTTCACCTGCACGAAGACGTCGAGGAAGCGGTCCTCACGCTCCAGCCGTTCGTTGAGGAGATCGGCCAGCCGCAGGCTGTCGAGCGCGTGGAACTCGCGGGCGAATCGGGTCAGGTACTTGACCTTGTTCGTCTGGAGATGCCCGACGATGCTCCAGCCGATGGCGAGGTCGCCCAGCGCCTCGCGCTTCGAGACGGCCTCCTTGATCTTGTTCTCGCCGAAGGAGTGGATGCCTGCCTCGAAGGCAAGCCGCAGGATGTGGGCCGGGACGGTCTTCGTGACGGGGAGGAGCCGCACGGACGAGCGGTCCCGTCCGGCGCGTGCGCAGGCACGCACGATGCGTTCCTCGACCGTCGCCAGATTGGCGCGGAAGGAGGACAGCGGGTCGGACCCGAAGCGCTGGATGTCCTCCGGGGAAAGCGGCATGCGGTCGTCTGTCATGATGCCTCGATCGCCTGGCGCAGGTCGGCAATGATGTCCTCTTGGTTTTCGAGGCCGACGGAGAGGCGGATCAGATCCTCGCCGACACCCTCCACCATGTGGGCGTCCTCGCGAATTGGCTGACGCGCTCGGGTCAGGCTGGCGGGATGGCAGATGAGGCTGTCGGCATCGCCGAGGCTGACGGCGCGGGTGATGAGACCGAGCCGATCCATCATCCGGCGTGCACCCTCGTATCCAGCATGGAGTCCGAAGGCCAGCATGCCCGAGCCGTTGGACATCTGCTTGCGGGCGATGGCGTGGCCGGGGTGGGAGTCGAGGAACGGATAGCTCACCCAGGCCACCGCCGGATTCTCCTCCAGCATCCGCGCGACGGCCAGGGCCGATGCGCTGTGGCGCTCCATGCGCAGGGTCAGGGTCTTGAGGCCACGCAGGATCAGGAAGGAGGCAAGCGGCGAGATCGCAGCGCCGGTGATGTAGCGCAGGCCCGTCTCATGCAGCTTGTGCAGGGTCTCGGCATCGCCCAGCAGCGCACCGCCCAAGGCATCGCCATGGCCGTTGATGTACTTGGTCAGCGAATGCAGCACGATATCGGCGCCATGCTCGATCGGGCGCTGCAATGCGGGCGAGGCGAATGTGCTGTCGACGGCGACCTTCACGCCATGCGCGTGGGCGCGCTCGGTGATCGCGGCGATGTCGAGAACGGCACTCAGTGGATTCACGGGCGTCTCGAAGTAGACGAGGCGCGTCCGCCCGGTGATGGCCGCGTCGAGATTGGCCGGCTCGGCAAGGTCGACGGGGACAACCTTGATGCCGAAGCGCGGAAGGGCCTGCTCGACCATGGCGACCGTGTTCGAATAGAGCGTCCGGTGCACGATCAGCTCGTCGCCTTGCGACAGCAGGGACAGTGTCAGCGCCCCGAAGGCGGCCATGCCGGACGCGACCACCAGGCCGGCCTCTGCGCCCTCGATGTTGGCAAGCCTCCGCTCGAGGATCTCGGTCGTCGGGTTGTGCTCGCGCGCGTAGAGCCTGCCGCCGAGCGCCGCTTCGGCTTCGTTCGCCGCCACGCTGGCGAAGCCGTAGGTGGAGGTCAGGAAGACCGGCGGCTGGACGGCGTTCGAGAACGCGGCCGGGTCGAACCCGTGGTGAATGGTGCGGGTGGCAAAGCCGAGTTCCTCCCGGTCGTATGGCGTATCCTGGAACTCTGCCTCGGGTTGCTTGGCGTTGTTGCTCATCGACTGCTCGGATCCCTCTTGGAATTCACCTGGAATATCGGCAAACTGGCTCAGTCAGAACGTCCAGTTGGTGACAAAGTAGGTGGTCCAGTTCGAGAAAGGCAGCGAACATCCCCGCGGGATGGGAGCGCGCCAGATCTACGAAGCGCTCCGCGATCAGATCCTTGGCGGCGTGTTCGGGGTGGACGGGCCCTTGCCGTCGTCCCGTGCCCTGGCCCTCGAGCTGGGCGTCTCCCGCACGACGGTCATGGCCGCCCATGAGCAACTTCTGGCCGAGGGTTTCATTACGGTATGCCAGGGCAGGCGGCCGCGTGTCGCGCCGGCCGTGGTCGACAGGGACGTACGTAGCCAGCCATCGAGGAGTGCACGGCCGATCCGCCTCTCTGCCTATGGGGAACGCATTCGCACCACGCCGCCGTGGAGCAGGCCGGAGGCAGGCAAGCTGATCGCCGATTTCCGCTATGGCGATCTCGCGCCGTCGGACTTCCCGACGGCGGTTTGGAAACGCGCGGTCAACGCGGCCATGGCGCAGCGACCGGAGCGACTGACCTATGGCGATCCCCGGGGATCGCGACGGCTGCGCATGGCCTTGCAGGGCTTTCTCTGGCGGTCCCGCACGCTGCGCTGCGATCCGGAGCAGATCATCATCGTCAACGGCTCGCAGCAGGGTCTGGACCTGTGCGCCAGGCTGATCCTCGATCAGGGCGACCGCTTCGTGATCGAGAACCCCTGTTATGCCATGGCCCGGCAGATCTTCGCCGGCACGGGCGCCACACCCGTCCCGGTTGCCGTCGATGATGATGGGCTGAGGACCGACCTGCTGGCCGGGATCGACGCGCGGCTGGCCTACGTCACGCCGTCGCATCAGTTCCCGCTCGGTGGCGTGATGCCGGTTTCGCGGCGCCACCGGTTGCTGGAATGGGCGCGGCAGCACGACGCCTACGTGATCGAGGACGATTACGACAGCGAGTACCGCTACGACATCAATCCAGTTCCCCCGCTGCATGGACTGGAGGACAGCGGCAACGTCATCTACCTCGGGACCATCTCCAAGACGCTCTCGCCGACCCTGCGGATCGGCTATCTGGTCGTCCCGCCCGGCTTGCAGGATGTGTTCGCAGTGGCCAAGCGACTGACAGACCGGCATTCTCCCGCTACCGAGCAGGAGGCATTGGCCTCGCTCATCGAGAGCGGTGCCTATGAAAGGCATGTGCGCCGGGTGCGACGCCTTAATGGCGAGCGGCGGCAGACGCTCCTCAACGTGCTGCGCCTGAAGTTCGGGGACAGGATCGCCGTCGAAGGAGCGGATGCCGGGCTGCACATCGTCGTGCGGTTCATGGACCTGCCGCAATCCCTGGAGCCCGCGCTCATCGAGAGGGCGAGCCTTGCCGGGGTCGGCGTGCATTCCACCTCACCGCTCTACAGTCCGGGCGCGGACGGCATCCGCGCCGATCACGTCAGTCTCGTGATGGGCTATTCCGCCCTGGACGTCCGGCGGATCGAGAGGGGTGTCCATCTTCTGGCTGAGGCTATCGTGCAGGTTCGAGGGGATGCCTGAAAGGGCACGGGGAACCAACGATCGAAGGACTTGGCCTCAGATCACGGAGACCCTTTGTCTTTGGATTTCGCAGCCTGGCATGAGCTGTGACAACCCTTGGACGAGCATGTCGCCTGCTTCATCGAGGGCGTTCTCCGGCATGGTGCCGAGGGCCTCGAGGATGAACCACATCCGGCCTGCCGCGGTCTCCAGACGGGTGCGGGTACCCTGACGCCAATTCCATCGCCTACACGTGACGCCGAGATCGTCCCGCCAGATCACCTCGCCCGGTGCTGGATGCTCCAAGACCGCTTCCCCATTCATCACGGTGTCGAAAATTTCCGTCCCATCGGCGACCGTCAGGTGGGGGCGCCCAACGTACGCGTCGAAGTTCTCCCCGCCGACGGGCAGGGCGTAGCGGAGGCTGACGGCATTGTAGAGATCGACGACGGGGTTGATTGCTGGGATCCGACCGTCCTTGATGACGCGCTTTCTCAAGGCCTGGGCAGAGCATGGCGTCCGGTTGGGCTTCGCACCGAAGCGCTGGTACGCATCCGACCAACTGGCCAGGTGGGCGTCCGCCCAAGATGGTCCGCCCGCTGAGACGACCTCACAGGCAGTCGTCAGGACGCTGGAGTCGAAGCTTCCTTCCTTAGCCCCCTTGGCATCTACGTGAATGCTCAGGGCACGGAAGTCAGGGGCGATCCCCTTGATCGGTTCAGCGATGATCGGAGTCTCGAACATACCACTCGGTTCCGTTGCTTGGTTCGGCCGGAATATCGGTCATGCTCTGGACGGTCAACGTATCGACATGCCTAACGCTTCGGCGGGCGCGAGCACCGTACGGACTGTTCTGCGCGATATGGGAAGGTCTGGTAATGGGATGGTCCGGCCGTGCTTCTGCCCCGCTTGTTCGTAAGCTGTGGGGTTTCGAGCCACGCAAGGAGC
>NZ_JAELXT010000055.1 GCF_016427565.1 Microvirga splendida | reverse complement strand
ACAGATCACCCATCAGCGCCTCCAGAACAGAGACACTGAAGCACTCCTCAGGCCAAATTAATAGGTCCTGAGCCTAGTTTGCGTCGAACCTAGCGCGGGTGCCATCGAGATTGATGCCATAACTCTCGTCGAAATCCGCCTTTCTGGACACGATGGCCGCCAGATAGAGGATTGTGTCAAGGCGGCTTTCAATGAGCTTTTCAGCCTCACTGGCCATGGAAAATCGGAGCAGAGCGTGGCAACCTCAAAGGGAGCGCTCTTCTGTGCCTCAGGCGTGACGATGTCGTTCAGCACGAGCTTCGTAATCTGCCGTCCGCCGAGATGCCCTCTTTCAAAAGGCGCGTGGTCAGCTTTCGCCCAACCATCCCAGCTGCCCCGTTGATGAGAACCTGCATAACTGACCGTTCCTCGTGCTCGTCGCACTCGGGCCATTCCAGACGAGCATAGCAATGATAGTTGTATCATAACAATAATGTATTCAGCATCCGGCCCGCGAAGGGAAGGTTTGAGTTCAACCTGAACTCGTCGGCGATCCGACGTTGCACGAGGCGCTCGCTTTATTGCGGAAAGTAGAACATGGCGTCAGTGAACCGGATTGAACTAGGCGCTTGATCTTGCTCCGATACTCCTAGAATATCCCAGGCTATAAAATGTAAGCGCACGTCAGATGCGCAGCCGATAATAGTGGGAATACGGAGGAAGTGAATGCTTCGACGCCGACCTTCCGTCGCCGCGCATATTGCGCCTGCTGCCCAACCACATGGGCTCTCTTGCATTCTGTCTGGCAGCATAGCCGGTCAAACGACCAACAATGAGCGGGCATTCCATGGCTTCTGTTGAGATCAGAGACGTCAGAAAAGCCTACGGCTCGCAACAAGTCATCCACGGCGTCTCAATCGACATCCAGGATGGCGAGTTCGTCATCCTGGTCGGGCCATCAGGCTGCGGAAAATCCACGCTTCTGAGGATGGTGGCAGGATTGGAGAACATCACTGGTGGAGAAATCCGCATCGGCCCGAGGGTGGTGAACAACGTGGCCCCCAAAGAGCGTGATATCGCCATGGTGTTCCAGAACTATGCGCTCTACCCGCATATGACGGTCGCCGACAACATGGCCTTCTCGCTCATGCTCAAGAAGGCCCCGAAGGCGGAGATCGCCGAGAAGGTCAACCGCGCCGCCGAGATCCTAGGCCTCACTCCTCTGCTCGATCGCTATCCGCGCCAGCTCTCCGGCGGCCAGCGCCAGCGCGTGGCCATGGGACGGGCCATCGTGCGCGATCCGCAGGTGTTCCTCTTCGACGAGCCGCTCTCCAATCTCGACGCCAAGCTGCGCGTCTCAATGCGCGGCGAGATCAAGGCTCTGCACCAGCGGCTCAAGACCACCACGGTCTATGTCACACACGACCAGATCGAGGCCATGACCATGGCCGACAAGATTGTGGTGATGCACGACGGCATCGTCGAGCAGATGGGTGCCCCGCTCGACCTCTACGACCGCCCGGTAAACCTCTTTGTCGCGGGCTTCATCGGCTCACCGGCCATGAACGTGCTGGAGGGCACGATCGACTCCTCGGGCTTCAGGGTTGGCAATATGGTTTTGCCGGTTCAAAGCGCCCCCGCCGCCTCCGTCGGGCGGCCAGCCTATTATGGCATCCGTCCGGAGCATTTCCAGCTCAGAGCCGACGGCATGCCCGTCGAGGTAATCGTCGTCGAGCCCACAGGCTCCGAGACGCAGGTTGTTGCAAGAGCGGGACACGAGGAGATCATCTGCGTTTTCCGCGAGCGCATCAGCGCCCGGCCGGGGGAGACGATCCTTGTCGCGCCCGATCCTGCCCTTGTGCATCTCTTCGATCGGGACAGCGGACGGCGCATCAACTGACTTCAAGCGCGCAGCCACACCGGGACAGCCGCGCCGCTCGACACATATCCCGGACATGCGGAGGAAACCACGATGACCCTATCCAGACGTGATCTGCTTATCGGGACCGCCACAGCCGCAGTCGGCGGGGCCAGCGCCCCGCTCCTTGGCTCCCTGCCTGCTTTCGCGCAGGCCGCAGAACCTCAGTACAAGCCTGAGCAAGGCGCATCGCTTCGCGTGTTGCGCTGGGCGCCCTTCGTGAAGGGCGACGAGGATCAATGGATCGCCAATACCCAGAAGTTCACGCAGGCGACCGGCGTCGACGTGCGCATCGACAAGGAAAGCTGGGAGGATATCCGGCCCAAGGCAGCTGTTGCAGCCAACGTAGGCTCCGGCCCCGACATTATGCTGGTCTGGTTTGATGATCCACACCAGTATCCTGAAAAGCTCCTGCCCGTCACGGACCTCGCCAACTATCTCGGCAACAAGTACGGCGGCTGGTACGATGGCCTTCAGGGCTATGCCAAGCGGGGCGACCAGTTCGTCGCCCTGCCCCTCGCAGCTATCGGCAACGGCATCATCTATCGCGACAGCATGCTGAAGGCGGCGGGCTTCCAGGAGATGCCGAAGGATACGGCAGGCTTCCTCGAACTCGCCAAGGCCCTGAAAGCCAAGGCGAAGCCCATGGGTTTCGCCCTCGGCAAGGCAGTGGGCGACGGCAACAACTTCGCCCACTGGGTCGTCTGGAGCCATGGCGGCAAGATGGTGGACGAGAATGGCAAAGTCGTCATCAACTCGCCTGAGACCATCAAAGCGCTTCAATACGCCCGCGAACTCTACCAGCAGTTCATTCCGGGCACCGAAGCTTGGCTCGACATCAACAATAACCGTGCCTTCCTGGCTGGTGATGTCGGTCTCACGGCCAACGGTGTGTCGCTCTACTACTCGGCGAAGACCGACCCCAAGCTCGCCGAAATGGCAGCAGACATGCGCTCCGCCAATATGCCGATCGGCCCGATCGGGCGTCCCATGGAGTTGCACCAGACCACATCGTCCGTGATCTTCCAGCACACCAAGTTCCCGCAGGCAGCCAAGGCGTACCTGAAGTTCATGTACGAGCAGCCGCAGATGTCGGAATGGATCAAGGCTTCCAGCGCCTATTGCTGCCAGCCACTTAAGGCTTATGCAGACAACCCTGTCTGGACCTCGGATCCTCTGCATGCGCCCTATGCTAAGGCCTCGGAAACCCTGGTACCCAATGGCTATGCCGGCCCGCTCGGCTATGCCTCGGCGGCGACGATGGCGGACTACGTGATGGTCGACATGGTGGCGGAAGCGGCCTCAGGCCAGCGCTCGCCGGAAGAAGCGGCCAAGCGCGCGGAAACCCGTGCCAACCGCTACTACCGCCTCTGATACATATAAATTGCCCCTTCCTCAGCCGAGGGAGGGGCAACGCCGGTTCAAGGATCCGTCGATGGCTGATGCTGCCGTACAAGACCGCATTCTCCTTCCCTCGGAGCCGAAGGCTTCCCTGCTGAAAAGTCGGGGCATGGTCGGCTTTCTGTTCATGCTGCCTGCTCTCGCCTTCCTGCTCATCTTCCTGACCTATCCGCTTGGGCTCGGGGTCTGGCTCGGCTTTACGGATACACGCATCGGGCGCGACGGCATCTGGATCGGCCTAGAGAATTATCAGCTCCTGTGGGAAGACTCCCTCTTCTGGCTCTCCGTTTTCAACACCCTGCTTTATACGATCACCGCCTCAATCCTGAAATTCGCCTTAGGTCTTTGGCTTGCGCTCATTCTCAACGAACACCTGCCGTTCAAGTCCTTTTTCCGGGCGGTCCTCCTGCTGCCCTGGGTGGTTCCTACGGTGCTCTCGGCGATCGCATTCTGGTGGATCTACGATTCCCAGTTCTCAGTAATCTCTTGGGGGCTGATTGAACTCGGGATCATCGATACGCCGATCAACTTCCTCGGTGATATGGAGAACGCGCGTGCCTCCGTCATTGCCGCGAATGTCTGGCGCGGCATTCCTTTTGTCGCCATTACGCTTCTGGCGGGGCTTCAAACCATTTCACCCTCCCTACACGAGGCAGCGACGCTCGATGGCGCCACCGGTTGGCAGCGGTTCCGCCACATCACGCTGCCGATGCTCTCGCCGCTGATTGCGGTCGTTATGACCTTCTCGGTACTGTTCACCTTCACCGATTTTCAGCTGATCTATGTGCTGACCCGTGGTGGGCCGCTGAATGCCACGCACTTGATGGCAACACTCTCGTTCCAGCGGGCCATCCCCGGCGGCCAACTCGGCGAGGGTGCTGCCATCGCCGTCGCCATGATCCCATTCCTGCTCGCAGCGATCCTGTTCAGCTATTTCGGCCTGCAGCGCCGCAAGTGGCAGCAGGGCGGCGCAGATTAACACAGGGAGTTCGAGTTCATGGATGTGGTTACCAACGCGGTTCCCCGCGGTACCGCAGCGCCGGACGAGAGCGTCGGGATGAGCTATCTTGACCGCCTGCCCAGGCGCGTCGTGGTCGTCTACCTGCCTCTTGCGGTTTTTACCTTCGTGCTGCTCTTTCCGTTCTACTGGATGACGGTGACGGCTCTGAAGCCCAATCACGAGATGACAGATTTCAACAATTACAGCCCGTTCTGGCCGTCTAGTCCGACCCTGCAGCACATCTATTATCTGTTGTTTGAAACCTCGTATCCAGGCTGGCTATGGAATACGATGCTGGTGGCGCTGGGCTCCACCATCCTTTCGCTCGCGGCTTCGGTCTTCGCGGCCTACGCTATCGAGCGCGTCCGCTTTGCAGGATCCCGCTGGACAGGTTTGGCGATCTTCTTGGCTTATCTGGTGCCGCCGTCGATCCTGTTCATCCCGCTGGCGGTGATGACCTTTAAGTTCGGGATTTATGACAGCAAGCTTGCCCTGATCTTCACTTATCCGACCTTCCTCATACCCTTCTGCACTTGGCTGCTGATGGGCTATTTCCGGTCAATTCCTTACGAGCTCGAAGAATGCGCCCTCGTGGACGGAGCCTCACGCTGGCAGATCCTGACAAAGATCATGCTTCCGCTGTCCGTTCCGGGGCTGATTTCCGCCGGGATTTTCGCCTTCACCCTGTCTTGGAACGAGTTCATCTACGCGCTAACCTTCATCCAGTCGTCGGAGAACAAGACTGTTCCTGTGGGTGTACTGACCGAACTTGTGCGCGGCGACGTCTATGAATGGGGAGCGCTGATGGCGGGAGCTCTGCTTGGCTCCCTGCCGGTGGTGCTGCTCTACTCATTCTTCGTGGACTACTACGTCGCCTCCATGACAGGCGCGGTGAAGGAGTAGCAGAGGCGAGTTCCGGCGACTCTGTCGCAAATCCGCAATGACAATAGAGAAAGGGTTATTCACCCACGCCTCTCACGGCGCCAGTCTGTTACTGAGACGGCTTGGATGAAGTTGAAAGATCGGCAATTTTGCTAAGGCTGGACAGCAAGCCAACGCTCCCGCACAGCTCAAGATCACCCAAGCCGTCTCAATAACTTGCTCAGTGAGAGATAGCTTTTGATTGCCGGCATACTTCGCCTGCTGATGGAGAGTGCTGAGCTGTACGGATCGGCTGATGCACGTGCTAAAGCCGCAGCAACTTAAGGTTAAGTGGCGCGGATGGACTTGGGGGTATAAGGATCTGTCGAGCACCAAATTGTGGATCATTTTCAGGAGCCTGCCATCTCAACCCGTTTACCTGATCGTCAAGAAGAACTGCCCCAGAACGCTCAATAGCCGCCCCACGAAACCTCATGCTCTCTTTGACGGCGGGAAAGCTTTTCGGGAGCCACCCGATGACTCTTATCGCAAGGCTGGGCCTGACTCACGGCAGAGGCAGCAGGAGTTTCTTATACCTGCTCATGTAGCACGCTTGGCCGGGCGGCCAGTTACTCCCTGAGGGTTTGTGGCCCACACTCCGGGCAGTTTCAGTCCGCTGCCAGTCACAATGCACCGGTTTCATGCTCTGTCCACCGGAACTTGGTTCGCCAGGGTACGAGACAGTCCAAAGCGCTTCCTACCCCGGGAGCGACTGCCTTCAACATCAGATCGAAAAGTCCTCGGGTGTGGCGCCCAGGCACGCGGCCCCGAGCCTCCTCACCCGGTTCGGAAGACCGAAAAGCAGCCATGCCCGCGGGCAGGTTCAAGGACGCTCTGCAGGGACGGGAGCCGAGATGCCACAAGGAACTGTTGTATGTTGTACTTGTTGCATGACGCGTCCCGTCTGATGCTGGTCCCTGCCCGAACAGGGGCGGACATCACCAGATTAGCTTGCGCGCATCCGCTCAATCCCGCGGCATACACCCCGGGCGGCCGCACCCTCGCAGCTTCTTGTGCCCTGTTCGAGCGATCCACCCGAGCCTACCTGAAGCCTGCCTTCAATCTTCCCGCCCTGGCGATCCGGTCGATAAGCCGAAGCTGCTGATTGTGGCTCCCCTGTCGGGTCACCACGCCACGCGTTTGCGCGGCACGGTGGCGGCCTGCCTCGACAGCCATCAAGTGTTCATCACCGTCTGGAGCGATGCCAAGGAGGTGCCGTTTCCTGAGGCCGGGTCCGATCTCTCGGACTACATCGACTATTGCATGGCCATGTTTGAGACGGTCGGACCGGACCTGCATGTGATGGCGGTCTGCCAGCCCGCCGCGCCCGTCCTGGCGGCCACTGCCCTGATGGAGGCCCGGCGCCATCCGCGGGTGCCCCGCTCGGCTACCTTGCTGGGCGGCCCCGTCGACCCCGGCCGCGCCCCAACGGCCGTCACTGCCTTCGCCCGGGAGCACGACATTACCTGGTTCGGGAGCAACTGCATTCGTCCCGTGCCCCTGCACTACCCAGGCCGCGGGCGTCTGGTGTATCCCGGTTTCCTGCAGCTGTCCGGGTTCATGGCCGTGAACCCGGATCGGCATCTCTCGGCCCATTGGAAGACATTCAGCCGGCCTAGAGCAGAGAGACCTAACCGCCCGTCAGGCCGGACTGCCAGCTCTGGGATACCCGCAAGCCCTTCGAGTGCCCCAGAACACCGGAGTTGCCCAATCCGGGCGACTAGGGTCAACGTGGTCACCACGCCTTGCTGTTGCCGCGGTTGAGTATCGGTGACATTCTTCCTGAACAACTTGCGTCCGACAAACAGGCCTAAGCGGAGGGGCCTATGATCATGCTGCTTCTCAGGAGGATCTGATGGATTTGGATCGACGCCGCTTTATCACCGGCATGACTGCTGTTGCGGGCCTCGCCGCCACTCCAGTTCTCGCCCAACCGATGCGTCCACCGGAGCCCCAACGTTATCCGGACCCAGCCTGGAAAGTCCTCGATAAGCGCTTTAACAAGTACATGATCGGAAACGCTCCGTTACAGCGTGAGTGGACCGGCTCCCTCTGGGCGGAAGGATCCGCATGGAATGGCGTGGGTCGTTATGTGGTGTTCTCTGATATCCCCAACGACCGGCAGATGCGCTGGGACGAGGTTACTGGCGCAGTCACTCCGCTGCGCGTCCCAGCAAATTTCTCGAATGGTAACACATTCGACTTTGAGGGCCGACAGATCTCCTGCGAACACTCAACAGCTCGTGTTGTCAGGTACAACTGGCAGGGTGAGCCCGAGGTGCTGGCAGAGTCCTTTGAGGGCAAGCGGCTGAATGCGCCCAATGACGCTGTTGTGCATCCTGCCGATGGTGGCATTATCTTTACCGATCCGGGCTATGGCAGTCACTGGTGGTACGAGGGCGGCGTTCGTGAACTAGAGCTTCCGACCAGCGTCTATCACATCGATCCCCGATCCCGCACGCTTACGAAGCTTACGGACGAGATCTTCAAGCCTAACGGGCTCTGCTTCTCGCCCGACTACAGAAAGCTTTATGTCGCTGACACGGCAGCCACTCATCACCCGGAGCCAGCCCGGATCATTGTTTGGGACGTGATCGACAACGGTCGCAAGTTGACGAACCGGCAGGTATTTGCGACCTCGGAAAAAGGCTTCCATGACGGCATCCGCGCCGATGTGGACGGCAACATCTGGGCGGCAACTGCATTTGGTGGTGAAGGCATCGATGGCATCCACGTCTATATGCCAGATGGCACAAAGATCGGCCAGGTCCTGATGCCGGAGGCATGTGCCAATTTAACCTTCGCTGGCAAGCAGCGGAACCGGCTTTTCATCTGTGGCAGCCAGTCCGTCTACACGCTCTACACGGCTGCTCAAGGAGCGCACCGCTCATAATTCTACATAAAAGGGGTCTGAGCAAGCCGCTCGGGCCTCTTACTCACAAAGGACCAAACCTTTGTGCTCGCTGGCTTACGCGAGACCAATAAAATTGAGCTGGCACGTCTATAGTGCTGACGGTACCGCCGCGTGGCCCCAGCCGTCAGAGTTATCGCTGCCTCTGATGCGGCGCCAATTGCCGAATTCGGCAATGATCTCGACGGGAAGTCCTCGCCGTTGATAGATCCAGCGGATCGGATACTGCGTGCCAGACCTGACCCGAACCTTGGTCTTCTGCTGCTTGAGCGAGCCAAAGAGTGGCGGCGTCGGTTGAGTGGCATTGCCGGACTTGCCATAGGCGTTGGAGGCTGTAGCGCCCACAAACAGCATAGAATGACCGGTACGATCCGCAATCCAGCAGCGGACATAGTCACCGGCATCCCTGGCGGGCCTTTTTCACCAGCGCGGTGAAGCTCTTGAGAGGGAAGCTGTAGATCGCCTTGTTGCCACGTCGTGAGGTTGCTTCAACGATCGCGATACGCCCCTTCTCAAGGGCGCGGGAGAACTCGGCCTCGTGTTCGGTGCTACGCAGCCAGGCATAGTTGCCGCGCGGGATCATCGTAAAACGTTTGCCGTCTATCGCGATGCGGATCGCCGTCGGCGGCGATACCTTTGGCGGCAGCGAGGGCGAGGGGCACCGTCAACTTAACCGAAGGGTGACCTGGATCGAGCTATCCATGAGGGATGAAATCGATCTGTACCCCTCGCTACGCCCGCCACCGCTTTCCGGCTGAGGTGATCAGCTACGCTATTTGGTGTACTTCCGGTTCCCGCTTGGCCTGCGCATGGTCGAAGAGATGCTGGCGGCCAGAGGTATCGAGGTCAGTTATGAGACCGTGCGGCAGTGGGCGCTGAAGTTCGGGCAGGGTTATGCCAACCAGATCTGGCGGCGTCTGCCCGCGCCCGGGGGAAAGTGGCACCTTGATGAGGTAGTGATCAGCATTGCAGGCCGAAAGCATTGGCTATAGCGAGCGGTGGATCAACACGGGGTCGTGCTCGACATCCTGGTCCAGAGCCGCCGGGATGCGAAAGCGGCCAAACGCGTGCTCCTCAAGCTGCTCATAAAGCAACGCGTCACACCGCGTGTGATGATCACCGATAAGCTGGCGAGCTATGCCGCCGCGAAGAGGGTCGTGATGCCCGGTGTTGAACACCGACAGTATAATGGCTTAAACAATCGAGCCGAGAACAGCCATCAGCCGACCCGACGACGCGAGCGCATCATGAAGTGCTTCAAGTCAGCCGGCCAGGCCCAACGCTTTCTCTCGGCTCGCGATCAACTAACAAACCTCCTCCGCCACTCTACCCGCTCCAAGGCCGCTGATCATCGCCGTGCCCGTGCCCGTGCTCGGGCGTTTCAGACCTGCACTGAGGTAACCGGCTTCGTGACTGTCGCCTGATCCAGCCTCAAACCAGGGTCCGCGTATCCTTCTTCGACAACTTGACGGTGCCCTGTCGTCCTACTCCAGATTTGCGACGGAACCCCCAACCATGGCGCTGTCGCGCCGTGATCCCATCGCACGATGAGAGACGGACCTTGCGCCGATCTCTTAAGGTGGGCGCACCCAGCCTTTGCGAGGCTTCGAGGGGATGTATTGCGGATGGCGCTCGCCGAAAGGCGGGATAGGCTTGAATGAAATGAAGTCGCGCAATTCATGGGCGAAGAAGAGCCCGTTGACGAACAGCGCGCCGCCAAATGGGGGCGCCGGCCATTCCGGCTTTGCGCTGCGATCACGGTGCACGAGGAATGAAAACCAGGTCGACAGGTCTGTTCCTTTATCGATCGGCTCTGGACCATTCGGCCGACTTGGATGCTTGACGAACAAGTCGTCGAACGCATGGATGGGGTTGGGATAGCCGGCTACAACGCCTGGAACGAGATCGCGCTTGGCGATAGCGATGCGCAGATCGAGATTTGGCAGGCGCGGATCAATCATGACGCTGCCTGGCCCAGCGGTGCCTCCGTATTGCGGTCCCGTCGCCCGCAACAGAAAGCCGACGGCGCCCTTGCCCGTGGTCGCCTGCGGAAACCACCGCCAGTGATTGTGCAATCCCAGCGCCATGCCCGGCGTTGGGGGAAGCGAACCGTCTGCGAAGACCGGCCATTGGTGGATGTTGTCCCAATCCCCGGGCTTTCCATCCCGGATGCCCTGAGCGATCACCTCCCAGAGCAGTGGCTTTTCGGCACGAGCAAAGATGCCCGATACAGACAGGCCGCCCGGGCTGTCGCTATCGCGAAACAGACCTGCTTGATTATCTCCGACGGTTCCGGTTGACTTGTGCGTCACGAACCTGCCCTCCGCCATGGCCATCGCCAAGCCGGACGGCTTATTCTGCGTAAAACTGTCCAGACCGCTCTCTATCCTGAAATCCACCCGCACTTCTGCAACCTTGTAAATCTCGTCGATGAGATCCGGGAAGACGACCTCGAAATCGAGGATTGGATAGAAGCGTGCGGCGGGAACGTTGCCGCTTGGCTCATGCGAAGGGGTCGCGCCATAAGATGTGAAAAAGTACCGCTGCCAGAAACGAATCGACATGCCTTTGATGCCGAAGACGTCTTCAACAACGTAGTCCGCTCGCAAGGCCCACTTCGGAGCATAGAAGCCGCGGGGATCTGTTGCCGGAACCGCTTCTTCGCGGGGCTCGCGAACGAGCTTTACATCGGGCGATCCCAGCGTGAAGGTCACCTCCTTGGGAAGCATCGCGGCGCCGTCGCGCAGGATGATGCGCTCGACTCGCACTTCACGCGCGAAATGGAAGCCGTCATGCTTGATCGAGCGTAGCACATAGCCCCCGCCGGGGATACCGGCTCGTGGGTCCGGCTTCTCGAATTCCGCCTCGAGCTCCCATCCGGAGGCATGCTTGAGTTTGCCTGTCCCTGCCATGGCTTTTATGCAACGAGAGGCGCTTGGCGCGTGCGCTCCGCGCTGACCGGCAGTTCGAGGAAGGACGAGTCGAAGGCACTCGTTTCCCGATGCTCCACATCGACGCAGATGTGATAGACGCCGGTCTGGACGATATCGAGCGTATCGTCGACAAGCTCGCCTGGCTCGCCCAGATTGGCAACGGAAAACCAGCGCCAATGGACACGCCAGCCATCTCCTGCACGAAGGCGCTGCAACTGGCCATGCGCGTTATTGGCGACGACACCGAGGCGGGCGCCGATTTCAGCCTCCTCCCAGCTGATGCCGATGGCGAGCGACATCGCGGTGGCCGGTGAGAGGGGAACGCCGTGAGAATGGCCTCCCGATTTCCCATTGTCATGCGAAGCCATCCAGAAGGGCGCGAGATAACGTTGTTCCTCGTCCTCGCCGCCAAGCGTGTAGACCGGCTTGTCTACTTCGCGAATGTATCGCTTGGAGGGCTGGTCGTCTTCTCGATGCAGGTGCTCCTCGTCTTCGTGCGAATGCTCATGATCGTGCGCTTGGTCTGATCCTGGCCATGCGAATGCAGGCCATCGCGTAACGTCGGACCATGGACGCAATCTTGAAACGAGAGAGATCGGTGCTTCGGCCATGCGCAAATCCACGATTGCACCACCCACGAATGCATCTTCAAACCTGCGGCCCGTCGGCAGCGACAAGATCCATCGCACCAGCCAATGGTCTGCCACACCCTGCCCACGGACCGGCACAGCCTCGATACAGCGCAGCCGATCCAGCGGAAGAATGTCCGGCATCGGCGTCCTTGCCGAAGCTTGGACACGATCCAAGGCCACCTTGAGCTTCCGCAGGCACTCCTCCGACTGCGCTCGCGCCCGGGCAGCATCGGCGATGCGGGACTTCTCGCCCCCTACGGCTGTGGCGCGGAGGAACCCGCTAACAGGAGCAACATAGAGCTGCGGCCTGACGAAGCCTGCAGTTTCCAAGGCCTGAATGATAGCAGGTTCGTGGTGAGCGACCTGCGAGCCGTGCAGCAGATGATAGACGAAGAACGTCTCCCCGGTCATTGGTCCTCTCCGCGATGCGCACGTGCCCTGTCAGATCTCCGCTCCCGTGCTTGGATCCCAAGCCGGCAACTGACTGTCGGCGAGCGTCCGCACGAGCAGCAAGGACGTCGGCGCGATGACATCCCACTCGCGCGGCGCATCCGGCGGCCATGGAACTTCATCGCCAGGCGGGCCGAGCGTCGTCAGCTGCTCGCCGATGAATGGCAGATAGCCTTCGTCTCCCATGGACGGCAGGCCTTCGCCGAGATAGACCTCCCCGGTCTCCATGAAATGCTTGACCATGCTCTCGAAACCGGGCCGCACAGGGATTTGCAAGCGCGCCGCGCCGGCATTAAGAAATACGTTAAAGTCGGGATCAGGATGATTGGTGACAACAGTTCGGTTCCATTCGCTGCGGCGCCCCCAGAAATAGGGATAGAGAATCCAGGTAAGGTGTTCCCACTCGAACGCCTGTTGCAGAAACCGGACTTCAGGTTCCACCTCATGCAATGCGACCGGATCCGCGACCGGATGGGCAGAAAGCGTTCCATCGGCGTTGGCATAAGGATGGCTCTGGACCAGTTGGTAATCGACCGGTGCGTTTCGCATGAGATCGATAGCCGAGCGCTGCAGCTCCGCGCGCACGATCTGGTTGAGCCACTGCCGTGTCCCCATCGGTAGCGTGACGGGATCGGGGCCTTGGCTCACGGTCGCCTGAATGACGGCCTGGGCGTATTCGCGGCGGAGCTGCTCGTACCGCTCCGCGACTCTCCCATACGCGCTGATGGCCCATTGCTTGGCTGCCACAGCGGTGAGACGGAGCCGGAACGTTCCTGTCACCGCGATGCTGGTAAAGTTATCCGCATTCATCGCAACCGGTACCGCGGGTCCGGGCAACGGAGTCGCGAACGTGAAAGACTTTTGCGTTTGTCCCTTGTTGCCGCTGAGGGTTATTTCCCATAACTGCACCTGACCCGCGACGGAGATGCCGCCGTTCGGCGGGTACTCATCGTCCTCCACTTCAGCGGAAATCGCGAAATCCGCATCGATAACTTCATAACCGTCCGGAACCTGCAGCTCCTTGTCAGACGCGTGCTTCGCCGAGTCGCCTCCGCCAGTGGCGGAGAAGGACACCGGAATCTCCTTGGTCGCAGCGGGAAGAGGCGGAATGTCTGTCACGCGATAGGCGCGGATTACCGCCTCGCGTTTGTCGGCAATGTTGTCGACGGTGAGAGAGGCAAAAAGATCGGCGTCGGGAGCCTCGATCGGCAACTGCAATGTTTTATGCGTGGTTGCCAGTTGCCAGATAAGAGCAGCGGGCTCGGGAATCAGCAGGTCATAGAGCTCGCGCTCGCCATACCAGAACATCTTGGCGCGGCTGATCCGCTCAAGATACTGATACACGCCGGAGACGTGATCGGCGGCGTTTCCATCACGCTCGAAGCCATGGTGGTTCTCTTCGATGGTTTCCTGCTCGAACAGCGACTTCGATTCGCGCTTCAAGCGGTCGAGAGTGCGTTTCACCGCCCGCTCGATTGTCTCACGTGCATATTCCTCTGCACTCTTTGCCGCTTCCTCCGTCGACCTTTCATAGGATACGCTGGCAGATGCGACGACCTTTGTCGGGCCACGGCTCGTGACTTGGACGCTGCCTTCGGTGCGCAGGTCTTCCTCAACGACCTTGCTGACCTCCCGACTAAGGGACGCCTTGTCGGACACCTGCAGATCTCGCGTTTCTTCCACCTCGCGCTCAATCGATTCGCTGAACTCCTGGCGCGACAGTACGCGCTGCGTGTGGTGGCGTGTCCGCGTCTCGCCTATCATGACGTTCTCGATATAGGCGACTTCCGCGCGCCGATAGCCCGTTGTGACCTGCCGCACGAGCAGCAAATCATTACGACCGACAGGTTCCAAGTAACTTGGAGCATTCGTGACACCATGCAGCAGTTCATGCCATACGGGCAGATCCTCAAGAGCGACTCCGGATTGGCCTAATCGACGGCGGATATCGTCAGGAAGCGCTTCGAACAGGCGTCGTGCCAAAGTCTGACGCTGTTTTGCCATGCGTGCGGAGGCTTCGGCAGTGTCGAAAGTAAGGGTCGCACCGAACAATTGCATTCGGACGACGGCGGGCGTCGCTCGCAGAGGTGGTAACCATTCCCGTCGATCGTCAGGTGCCCGATCCGTCGGCACGATGTCCGGCCGGCCCGTGACATCCGTGATGATACGCTCGATTGACTTGCGGTCTGTCACACCGGCTTCTCGGAGGACGTTGCCAATGCGGCCGGAGAGTTGGACGTTCTCGATATCGTCGAGGTGGGTGCGCAGCAGCTTGAGAGCGCGGACCGCATCTGGCGAAGAGATGTCAAAGATCGGAAAGTCAGTAGGTGGCTGCGGCGGTTTGGGTGCGGGCGGAGGGTGCGCCCCACGCCTACGCAGCGGTCCCGACAAGGGTTGCGGCACCATGATGGGCGCACGTAGCCAGGCCTCCACTTCGTCTCGTGTCGCTGGCCCCTTGGCGTCGAGAATGGCTCGGGCCAAGCGATAGACCTCAACGGCTAGGCGAAGGGGGCGGCGCATGTGAAGAGCCGCGTATTTGAAGATCAGCACGACATCATTGAGCAAAGCGAGTGTGTCGACACTTGCCATCGCCCTCGACAAAGCGCTCCAATTCCTGCCGTCAGGGGTGGCATCGGCCACGTAGGTGCGGAGCGCGGCCTGATTTGCGGGCCAGTTCGCAGGATCTTCGTTTGCCAGACGCTCCCATGCCGCACGGAGTTCGGAAACACCCGGTATGTTGCGCCAAGCCTCGACTGCGCCGGTCAGATATGCGGCGGCCGGGACCGACCACAGCATGGCGGCGGCCTCTTGGGGACTTAGCTCATTCCGCTGGCGTGCCTCCCATTGCGCCACTTGCGTCGATATCGAAGGCGGCATTGTCAGTGCTAAATGCTGGATCCCATCACTGCGGGAACGATCCGGCGCTCGTAGCGTGTTGATCGCAAGCAACGGACTCCCCAACCGGTCGGCCATTTGCTCTCTCCCATGCCGAGAGGTGAATCGACTTACGCCGCGTTACAATCGTTAGCAGTCAGGAACTACGTTATAAGGTAATCATGAGGTCATGATTTGGGCTTCAATGCAACAGAGGGACCGATCACCGAAAAATCGTCGCATCCTACGCAAGATGACCTCTTCGCTCATCTTGCTTGAAGGCCCCGATCCAAATGTACCACATAGAGTCTTGTGAGCCAATATTTTGCTTTTTCCTGGCTCGCCGCCTACAGCCGCCCAACATTGCTCTGGAGGGCATCGTCAACTAAACGACTTGAGACAGGTTCACCTCTTCAGGAGCATCAGATCAGGCACTCGCGGCGCTGGTCACCTCGCTCTAGGCTCAGGACCTATTAATTTGGCCTGAGGAGTGCTTCAGTGTCTCTGTTCTGGAGGCGCTGATGGGTGATCTGT
>NZ_JAELXT010000054.1 GCF_016427565.1 Microvirga splendida | reverse complement strand
CCGCTGCAACCACAGCCCGGACAGAGTGCGCACTATCATCGGTGCACATCCCACATGAGTTCCGACGCTGTACTTAGCGGAAGCGGCCCCACAGCACGGACGCCAGCGGCATGACGTGGTTGCGCCTCAACGCGATGATGAGAACGCCGCACAGGGCAAGGCCCGTTCCGAGCGCCATGCGGGCGTCGAACCGGTCGCCCGTCACGAGAATGCCCATGGCCACCGTCAGCAGCGGGTTCATGATCAGCAGAGGGGCGATCAGGTTGGCGGGATATTTCCCGATCAGGCCGTAATAGATCGTGTGGGCGATCAGCGACACGACGAGGGCGGAAAACAGAAGCGCCGCCACGAAGCCCCAGCCGGCGGCCAGCGCCTTGTCCACCTGACCGGTCTCGAGGGTGGTCGTCAGGAGGATCATGGGCGCCACGGACGCCAAGCCGATCCACGCCTGGAACTGGATCGGCCTCACGCCCTTGATCTGCTTCATCATCACGGAAGCGAGCGAGCCGACCGCGGCGGAGGCCAGGATCAGCACGAGGCCGACCGAGAGCGGGAAACCGGCGCTGGGGTCCCACATCACGAGCACGCCGCCGATGAAGGTCAGCGCAATGCCCAAGCCCCGCCGCCAGTAGATCCGCTCGCCCAGCATGACAACGGACAGGAGCGTGGTGATCGGCAGGCCGAGCTGGCTCACCACCGCAGCACTCGACGGGCTCGCCGTCCTGATGCCGAGGAAGAACAACGCGAAGCCGCCGCCGCCCATCAGGAACCCGACCAGGAGCATGCGCCATCGCGGCCGCGGCGCCGGGAGCAGCCAGGGAAGAGCGAGCACCGCCACGATGCCGAAGCGCACGGCCGCATAGAACAGCGGCGGGATCTCCATGCCCGACACGACGATCTTGCTGACAATGGTATGGGCCGCCCACAGGAAGCAGACGAGAAACATCAGGAAGAAATCGCGCAGGGCCATGAAGCTGGATAGCTCGGCCATGGGCAAAGTTGCAAATGCCGGGAGCGGGGGGCTGGCATGCCGGCAGGCGATGGAACCACGCGACGCCGTGCGGCGCATCGACCGGCCAACGGCGCCGCCAGGAACCGATTGCGCCGCCGCCACGTTCGCCCGGATCGTTCACCGATGCGGAGGCCCGCTTGCAAGCCGACACCACAATCACCCTGGAGCGCATCGAGGGTTACATCGCGGGCTTCTGGTGGATCCTTCCCAACCTCGGCATCGCCCTCGTGGTCGGCGGCCTCTTCCTGATCGCCGCAAGCCTCGCGCGCCGGGCCGTGCTGCGGGTGTTCAAGCGGCGGGCCCGGCCCGACCTCGCCGTCATGCTGGCGGGCGCCGTGCGCTGGGCGATCATCGGACTCGGCCTCCTGGTGGTCGCCACCATCGTGTTCCCGTCGGTAAGCCCGGCGAACCTGCTCTCGACCCTCGGCATCGGCTCCATCGCCATCGGCTTCGCCTTCAAGGACATCCTGCAGAACTGGCTCGCGGGCCTGCTGATCCTGCTGCGCCAGCCCTTCCGGCCCGGCGACCAGATCGTCGTCGGCACGCATGAGGGCACGGTCGAGCACATCGAGGCGCGCGCGACCCTGATCAAGACCTATGACGGGTGCCGCGTGATCATTCCCAACAGCGCCGTCTACACCGATGCCGTGACGGTCAACACCGCCTTCCCGCTGCGCCGCAGCCAGTACGACGTGGGCATCGGGTACAGCGACGACATCGACCATGCCTGCGACGTCATCCTCGCGGCGATCCGCAACGTCGAGGGCGTGGCCGAGGACCCGGCGCCGGAGGCCTTCGCCTGGGAGATCGCCAGCTCGTCCATCAACATCCGTGTCCGCTGGTGGACCCATTCCAAGCGTTCCGAGGTGGTGCGCACCCAGGGCCGCGTGGTCCGGGCGATGAAGCGGGCCCTGACCGAGGCCGAGATCGATCTGCCCTTCTCCACCAACGTGGTTCTTCTGCACGACCAGACCGACGAGGCGGACGGCGACCGCCGCCGTCAGCGGGAGGGCTGGCCGGCTGGAGACGAGCCGCCCGCGCCGCGCCACCTCAACGAGGTCGTGGTCGAGGGCGAGGCCGACCGCTCGCGCCCGGAGGGCAGGCCGCCGTCGCGGCGCCGCTCCTGATCATGGCGGCGGGGCGCCGGGGACCTCCCGTTCCTGCCGAAGGTCCCGGCGCAGGGCCGCTATCTCGCTGCGCAGCGCGGCGATCTCCTTTGCCCCCGCCACCTCGCCCTGGTCCGACGCCGCATCGCGCCCGACGAAGAAGGACGCGAAGCTCGCCGTGATGTAGCCGAACACGGCAAAGCCGTAGAGCGCGAGCAGGAAGCACAGGATGCGCCCCTCCGGGGTCTTCGGCCAGAACTCGGACCCCATGGTGGCGAGCAGCATCCCGGTCCACCACAGGGCATCGGGATAGCTCTCGAACCCGCCGTCCACCTGCGAGGCGGGCTCGAAGGCGAGCATTCCCCCGGCGCCCAGCAGCGCGACCAGCACGGTCAGGCCCGTGACGTAGCCCAGCCCGCGCCGGCTCAGGCTCGCCCGCAGGGCGTTCATGCCCCTGTTGGCGGTGCCGACGATGCGCACCAGCCGAAGGCCGCGCGCGGCCCGCGCCGCGCGCAGGACCCGGAAGGCGCGAAAGAGCCGGAAAGCCGGGACCGCGAGGGCAATGATCGTGAGCCAGTTTGCACGCAGGAAGGCGATCTTTTCGGGCGCGAGCGCGAAGCGGACTACGAATTCGGCGATGAAGGCAATCCAGATCGCGGTGCCGAAGGTCTCCAGCGCGTCGAAGGTGCCCCAGATCAGCTCGACCACCACGAGCAGGAGCCACAGGAAGCTGAGCACCAGCATCGGGGTCCGCAGCCAATCGTCGAGTTCGGCGAGGGCGTTCCAGCGCTCGTCCTCGCTCGGCGCCCCCTCCGTAGGTTGAGTCTCATCCGTCATCCATGGTCTCCCGGATCCGTGCCGAGACAACCGTTCTCCCTGCGGCCGGGTCCGAGGCCGGCGGCAGGAACGTCTAGAGCATCGTGCGGAAAAGTGGATCCGGTTGTCGCTAGCGCGGCCCGCAGGGTCCGGGCCACACGATGCTCTCACTCAAGAAGAAAGCACCGGATTCGATCCCAAAAGTGCAAGTCCACTTTTGGGTCCGAGGCTTTAGTGCAGCATCAGGTGGTGGGGCGAGAGGTTCTCCAGCATGTCGCGCAGATCCTCCATGTGCGGATTGATTCCGAGCGCGATCTGGAAGGCCGCGCGGGCCTCGTTGAGGTGGCCGTGACGCAGGCAGAGATTGCCGAAGCCGGCGATGGCGCCGAAATGGCGCGGCTCGAGGCGCAGGGTCTGGGCGATGTCGAGCAGGCTGTCCGCATCGCGCTTCTCGATGGAGGCGAGCGTCGCGCGCTTGTTCCAGGCCTCCGGCCAGCCCGGGCACATGGCGACCAGATGGTCGAGCAGGGGCTTGGCCTTCTTGAGCTCCCCCGAGCCCAGGGCCTCCACGGCCGCCGCCATGGTCTCCTCGGCGATCCGGTCCTCGTGCGAGCTCCACAGGGCCCAGATCTGGTCCTCGATCTCCTCCACGGGCCGGGGCGGCTCCTCCATGGCAAGCTCCCGGAACAGATCCGTGAGGCGGTGCGGCAGGTCCGGGCAGGGCGCGCGCGCCGGAACCTCGAGAACGAGCTGGAAAACCGGATCGATCGGCAAGGGGGACGGCAAGGGGGACGTCATGGGCGGGCTCACCGATCCTCCGTGGCAGGCCGCCAAGAAAGGCGACATAGACAAGACAGGGGACATAGCGTTGAAGCGCGGCGAGGCGAGAGGGCAAATCGGCGCCGGTACCGAAACCCGCACACGCAAAGAGGCTCCGGCGCGGCCTGGGCAGCCGAAGGGCCGCGCCGCTGAAAAGCGCACCCCGGTTTTCCAACCGGCCCGACGCGCTACTTAGAGGATGAAGCATCGGACGAATCCCAAAAGTGGTTTCCACTTGCGGGTCCGATGTTCTAGGTTCCGCTAACGTCACCGAACCCGAACGATCATTGGAGCTGCCCTTGGGAGCTGTCATCGAGCGCGACCCGCTGCGCCTGGCCTGGAAAACCTCGCCCGCCCGCCACGTTGCGGGCTTCGGGCTTCTGGCGCTGGCCGGCTTCCTGATCCTGATCGGCCTCGACCTGGTCCGGCAGCTCGTCGACCGGGCGACCGGCGGCCCCGAGGCGTGGAATGCCCCGGCCAGCTTCCTGCGGATCGCCCTCACCCCACCGGCCGACCTGTGGCCCGGCTCCCTGGTGCTGTTTCCCGGCTTCGCCCTCGATTCCGCGACCTTTGCGCTTGCCGCCGTGGCCGGCGTGCTGCTCGTCCCCCTGGCGCTCGGCCTGATCCTGGCGGCGCTCGAATGGGTGGCGGCCGGTATCGGCCTCAACATGCTGACGCGGGCCCAGTCGGCGGCCCTCGACATCATCCTGAAAGTGCCCTCCGCGTCCCACGATGAGATCGCCATGATCTCGACGCTCGCCTCCCGGGGGCTCGCCCGCGAGAACGGCGTGCTGGGAGCGAGCCTCCTGGTCCCGGTGAAGCTCGGCGGCATGATCGGGCTGGCCTGCGTCTATGTGTTCGTCATGGACTGGTATCTCGGCGCGGTTCTGGCCGTGACCCTGGCGCTGGCCATGGTCGTGAGCGCGCGCCGGGCGCTCCTGCGCTTCGACGCCGCCGCGGCCCGCCACCGGGAGGGCGACGAGGCCGAAGGGGTGTTCGCCGGTCTCGAGCAGCGCCTTCCGGCCCTGCGCGCGCATGGCACCGCCCCCTACGAGCGCGACCGGGTGCGCCAGGCCCTGATCGGCGGCCATCGTCCCGTGATGCGGGAGGAGTACCGCCTGGCCGTCCTGGAGGCCGCCTCCGCGGCCATGCTCATGATCGCCCCCCTGGCGGTGCTGGCCCTCGGGGCCTGGTTCTCGCAGGTTCGCCCGCTGAGCGCCGGCACGGTCGCGGCCAGCGTGCTCGCGGCGGCGCTCGCCGCCTACGGCACGCGCGAGGTGGTGCAGTGGCACCGGCTGATCATGCGGGCCAGGGCACTGCTCATCGATCTCGGCAAGGGCCTGGCGCCGCTGAAGCTGCGCGCCGCTCTCAAAGGAAAGGCCGCGCTGCCGGAGAACGGCGCCCTCGTGGCTGAAGGAGTCTCCGCCTACGATCCGGCGAGCGGCGCGCGCGTTTCGTCCGTCAACCTCACCCTCGCCTTCCCGTCCCATGTGGCCCTGGTGGGCGACGGCGATGCGGGCCCGAGGCTTCTCGCCGCCCTCATGAGCGGCCAGCTGCCGCCCTCCATGGGCCGCCTCACCTATGGCGGCGTGGATCTCGCCGCAGCCAGTCCCGTGGAGCGCAGCCAGCGCATCGCCTTCACAGGGCAGACGGTGCTGATCGAGGGCAGCCTGAAGGACAACCTGCTCTATGGCTGCTCGGCACCGGCGGGCGAGCGCGACCACCGCCTCTCCGAGGCCATCGCCATCGCCGGGCTCGACCGCCTGACCCATGCCCGCGGCCTCTCCGGCACCATCGATCCCGCCAGAGAGCCGAAATTCGCCGAGGCCGTGGTGGCGGCGCGTCGCTTCGTCGAAGCGGCGCTCGCCGCCGAGAACCTCGACCGCTTCGTCGATCCCTTCAGCGCCACGCGCTATAACCGCTACGCCACGATCGGCGAGAACCTGCTGTTCGGGAAGCCCATCGGTGATGCATTCCGGGAGGATAGCCTGTCGGGCCACCCCTTCGTGCGCGCCATCCTGGAGGCCAACGAGCTCACCAAGCCGCTCGCCCGCATGGGGCTGTCCATCGCCACCAGCATGATCGAGATCTTCTCCGAGATCCCGGACGGTTCCCCGCTCTTCGACCGCTTCTCCTTCTTCTCGTCCGCGGACCGGCCCTACTTCCAGGATCTCGTCGACCGAAAGAACGAGCAGCGGCGCAGCGACCAGACCTCCCGCGACCAGGAGCGCCTCATCGGCCTGGCCCTTCGCTACAACGAGAGCCGGCATCGCCTGGGGCTCCTCGAGCCCGGCCTGGAGGAGCGCATCCTCGTGGCCCGGGCCGATTTCGCCCGCATGCTGCCGGTGAGCCTGAAATCGTCCATCGAGTTCTACGACGAGGCGCGGTTCTGCGCGGCGGCGAGCATTCAGGACAACCTGCTCTTCGGACGCATCGCGGCCGATCAGGCCGGCGCCCTCGAGGCGGTGCAGGAGGTGACCCGCCGGGTGCTGACCCAGCGCGGCCTCGACGGCGAGGTCTCGCGCATCGGGCTCGACACGCCGATCGACCCGCAGGGCGACGACCTGACCCTGACCGAGCTGGCCGCGGTCGATCTGGTGCGCGGCCTCGTGCGCCGGCCGAGCATCCTGGTGGTGCAGCGGGCCCTCGACGGCCTGCCGGGGCCGGCCGCCGACAAGCTGGTGATGAACCTGCGCCGGGCGCTCGTGGGCCGCGGCCTGATCCTCGTGACGCCCGAGATCTCGCCCGCCATGGATCAACCGCCCTTCGACGCGGTTATCCATTTCGAGCGCGGCGAGCCGGTGATGGAGCGCCGCACCCGGCGCCTGCAGGCCCTGAGCGCGTGACATCTTTCGCCCTGCGCGGAATGCGCCGGTTAAGACCAGGAGCATCGAATGGATCCCAAAAGTGGCTTCCACTTTTGGGCCCGATGCTCTTGACCGGCTGTCCGTCTCGGGGGCAGCTTAGCGCGGTTCGTGTGCGCCAGCGCACATAAGAGGGGTTTTCGTTACATCATGATCCTGCCATGGTAAGGCGTGTTGCATCCTCTGACGCATTGCAGGTCCGGTTCTGGGGCACACGCGGCTCCACCTGCGCGTCCGGACCTCAGTTCGTCGAGTTCGGATCGCACACGCCCTGCGTCGAGGTCCGATGCGGCGAGCGCCTCTTCATCCTCGATGCGGGCACCGGCCTGTCTTCCCTGGGCATGGAGCTCGGCCAGAACGCTCCCGACAAGATCGACATCCTCCTCAGCCACCTCCATCTCGACCACATCAGCGGCCTGCCCTTCTTCAAGCCGGCGCTGCTTGCCAAGGAGCGCGTGATCCGAACCTATTGCGGGCACCTAGAAGGCGAGAGCGCCATGGAGCCTTTGGGGAGGCTCTTCGCCCCGCCGTTGTTTCCGGTGCGCCTCGGCCAGCTGCCGGCCCGGTTCGAGTATCACGGCTTCAGGGCCGGCGAGCCGATCACCTTCGACGACGGCACCCGGATCGACACCCATCTTCTCAACCATCCGGGCGGCGCCACCGGGTTTCGCCTGAGCCATCGGGGCCGCAGCGTCTGCTACATCAGCGACGTGGAGCACAGCGACCCCTGGCCTGATCCGGGCCTCGCCGCCTTCGTGCGCGACGCCGACCTCATGATCTTCGACGGCATGTTCTCGGATGCCGAATATTCCTATTGCCGCGGCTGGGGCCATTCCACCTGGCAGAAGGGCGTGGAGCTCTCGAAGGCCGCCGGCGTGAAGGCGCTCGCGATCTTCCACCTCTATCCCGGCCATGACGACGCCTATCTGAAAGCCGCCGAGGCCGAGATGCAGGCCGTGATGCCCACCGCCTTCATGGCCCGCGAGCGCCAGAGCCTCGCCTTCGAGCCCTCCGACGGCGAAGCGGCGGTCGAGTGCCCCGAGCCCGCCCTGGCACGGGCGAACGAGGGCTGATCGGGCGTTAGCAGATCCCGCGAGCTAGAGAGCGAAACCGTGTGCTGGCGCACAGCTCAGCTCTTCCGGGACGGCTCTCTGAATTGTCAATGACTCATTATAACGTATAGTAAGCCCCATGAGGTCCCGACGAACGGGCAATGCGAAGGCTTCTTGCGAGGATGACCATGGCTAATACTCCTACCATTTTCACGATGGGTTTTGATGGCGACTACACCAGGATCATTGAGGACGCTGAGCCCACGCGCCTGGACTGGAACGGCAATGCGCAGGTCGTCAGCGGCTATGGAATTTACAACATACAGGTTGCTGTATTCAGCGCCGATCCGCAGCATGATTTCCTTGGCATCGCTCCGGGAAGCGGAGTAACTGCCTCGCCGGGCTTTCCTGTCGGCAGCGGCATCACGATCGGTGGCGTCCAGGCCATTGTCATGCCTGGCGGATCCGGAACCCACAATTTTCACATTCAGTTCCCGGATCTGACGACACCGGAAGAGGGCGACTACACGGTAGTTGATCCTTGGGTCGCCCAGCAGTTCATTCGAGCGCTGACCTACCAGAACACGTCGGAGACGCTGCCCGATAACTTCCAGCGGCAGGTTTTCGTCTCCGTCGCGAATGAGGTTGGCGATCATACCCAGGATATTGTGACTTTCACCAAATGGCTCCCCCATCACGGCCCCGACACAGGCGGCAGTGCGAACAATCCCGGCGGCGGTGGGAATCTTCCGCCCAGCATCGCGGGCAATCTCGCCAGCGCGACGATCTCGGAGGCCGCCGCCCCCTTCTCCCAGGTGACCGTGACGGATCAGAACGGGGACAACCTGACGCTCACGGTGGGCATCAGCGATCCCAGCCGGGGCTCGTTCCTGGCCTCGAGCCTGAGCGGCGGCACCTACAATCCTGTGACCGGCATCTACAGCGTCAGCGGCACGCCCGCGCAGGTGCAGGCCGCGCTCATGAACCTGGTCTTCGTGAAGGCTCCCTATGCGGAGAATGCGCCGGCTTCCGTGGTGCCGCTGTCCTTCACCGTCAGCGTCAGCGACGGCATGGCGAGCACCTCCAAAATCTTCAGCGCAAGTCTGTGGTTCAACCGCGCAGACACGATCAAGGGCAGCTCCCGCAGCGAAAAGCTCTACGGCGAGAGCGGCAAGGACAAGCTCTACGGCCATGCCGGCAACGACCTCCTCGACGGCGGTTCCGGGGCGGATACGCTCTTTGGCGGCACAGGCAACGACAAGGTCTATGGCGGCACGGGCAAGGACGTGTTCGTGTTCGACACGCGGCCGAACAAGCGCTCCAATGTCGATAAGATCTACGACTTCAAGAGCCGGGACGACAGCATCCACCTGGACAACAAATACTTCACCAAGCTGGGCTCCGGCTCGTCCAAGGGCAAGAAGTTCAAGAGCGACATGTTCGTGGAAGGCAAGAAGGCCAAGGATGCCGAGGACCGGATCGTCTACGACAAGAAGACCGGCGCGCTCTACTACGACCAGGACGGCACCGGCTCGAAGGCCCAGGTGAAGATCGCCACCATCACCAACAAGACCACCCTCAAGTATCACGACTTCTTCGTGATCTGAGCCGTCTGACATTCGCGAGCGCCCGCCGGCCCCGTCCGGCGGGCCTTTACGGCACATCGCCTACGCCACCGACGGCCTCCGGGAGACATTCGCCAGAGCATCCTCCGCGAATGGTCTCCCTTTTGCTGAAAAATCCACTAAAGCATCGAACCCAAAAGTGGACTTGCACCTTTGGGTTCGAATCCGATGCTTCCTTCTTGGATGAGAGCATCGTGTGACCGGAAAAACCGGGTCCACTTTTCCGCACGATGCTCTAAGGTGCCCGCGTTCTCATCAGGCGGGCACCCTCATGTCCTCTCCCATTCTCGTCACCGGTGCGGCCGGGTTCATCGGTTTTCACGTGGTGCGGAGGCTTCTGGCCGACGGACACCAGGTGGTGGGCGTCGACAGCTTCACGCCCTATTACGACGTCGGCCTGAAAGAGGCCCGCTTCGCCAGGCTCACCCCGCACAACACCTTTCTCGGCGAGCGCCTGGACCTCGCCGACCAGCAAGCCACCCGCGACCTGTTCCGGCACCACCGCTTCGAGCGGGTGATCCATCTCGCCGCCCAGCCGGGCGTGCGCTTCGTCGACCCGCAGCCCTATGCCGCCTCGAACCTCATGGGCTTCATGAGCATGCTCGAGGCCTGCCGGCACGAGGAGGTGCAGCACCTCGTCTACGCCTCGTCGAGTTCGGTCTACGGCGCCAACCGCAAGCTGCCGTTCTCCGAGCACGACACCACGGATCACCCGATCAGCCTCTATGCCGCCACCAAGAAGGCCAACGAGATGATGGCGCATTCCTACGCCTCGCTCTTCGGCCTGCCTTCCACGGGCCTGCGCTTCTTCACCGTCTACGGCCCCTGGGGCCGGCCCGACATGGCGGTGTACAAGTTCACCCACGCCATCGCGCAAGGACGCGAGATCCAGGTGGCGAATGCCGGGCAGGTCTGGCGCGACTTCACCTATGTGGACGACATCGTGGAAGGCATCGTGCGGTTGGTCGAGCGCGCACCCTCGGGCGACCCGGCCTGGAACGCGGAAAACCCCGACCCGGCCACCAGCGCGGCGCCGCACCGGGTCTACAACATCGGCAACGACTCGCCCGAAGAGGTGAACCGGCTGATCGCCCTGATCGAGGGGGCGCTGGGCAAGCAGGCGAACCGCGTCGACGTACCCCTGCCGCCGGGCGACGTGCTCGAGACCCGCGCCGACGTCACGGATCTGCGCCGCGACGTGGGCTTCGCGCCCGCCACGGCCCTGGAGGAGGGCATCAGGCGCTTCGTCGCGTGGTATCGCGACTATCACGGATCTTGAGATGGTTCCCGTCGAGCCCCTATTGTCCATGATATACCTCATGGTCTTGTTCGGATCCGCCCTTGTTTCGGCTCTTCTGATCCTGATCCTGAAGCCGCTGCTCGTCCGTTATGCGCTGGCACGTCCCAACGCGCGGTCTAGTCACAAGATTCCGACTCCGCAGGGCGGTGGGATCGCGGTGATCGGCGCATGCCTCCTTGTCACAGGCGCAGCCCTGCTCACGGGCAACGCTCTGCCAGCCTCGTTCACCGTCGTGATTGTTGCCACCCTCATGCTGGCCTTGGTCGGCGCTGTGGATGACATCCGCCCCCTGCCCGCGATCCCGCGTCTGCTGCTGCAGATTGCAGCGGTAACCGCAGTCGTGGTGGCGAGCGATATGCGGGTGCTGCCGGAGTCCGTTCCCCTGGCTGTCGAGCAGGCACTTCTCGTCGTTGGCGGCGTCTGGTTCGTGAACCTGGTCAACTTCATGGACGGGCTCGACTGGATCACGGTGGCCGAGATGGTGCCGGTCACCGCCTTCATCGCTCCCTTGTATTTTGTTGCGGTGGCATCCTTGCCCAAAGAGGCTAACGTCTCAGAGGTCATGTTTGTGGCTGCCTCGCTCTGCGGCGCGCTCCTCGGCTTCGCGCCGTTCAACAAGCCCGTCGCCCGGCTCTTTCTCGGCGACGTGGGTTCGCTGCCCATCGGGCTTCTCGTCGGCTGGATGCTGCTGCAGCTCGCCGGAACCGGCGCCCTCGCGGCGGCTCTGCTGCTGCCGCTCTATTACCTGATGGACGCCACCATCACCCTGCTGCGCCGCTTACGCCGCGGTGAAAAAGTGTGGGAGGCGCATCGCAGCCATTTCTACCAGAAGGCCACCGATAACGGCTTCTCGGCGCTCGGCGTCAGCGCCCATGTGTTCGGGCTCAACCTTGTCCTGGCGGGTCTCGCCGCTATGACACTGATCTGGCCCTCGGGCGCCGTGCAGGTTGCGGCTCTCGGCGCAGGGGTCGTCCTCGTCGGCCTGGTCCTCAGGCGCTTTTCCACCCCACGCCCAAAAATTCCCTTGGAGGTTTCCCGATGAACGCACCCCTGATTGCCCTGACCGGCTCGACGGGTTTCATCGGACGCCACCTTCTAACCGAATTGCCCAAGCGCGGCTATCGCGTCCGGGTGCTGCTGCGCCGCCCGTCCGAGGTGCCGGCGGGTGCCGCCAGCGCCGTGATCGGCGACATCGCCTCGCCGCACAACATGGCAGCGGCCCTGCGCGACGTGGACATGGTGATCCACTCGGCGGGCCTGGCGCACGCCATGTCGGGCCGCCCGGAGGACGATTACCGCAGCATCAACACGGAGGCGACGGTGAAGCTCGCGCAGGCCGCCGAGCGGGCCGGCGTGAAGCGCTTCGTCTTCCTCTCGTCGATCCGCGCCCAAAGCGGTCCCTCGGCCGAGGGCGTGCTGACCGAGGCCATGGAGCCGAAGCCCACGGATGCCTATGGTCGCTCGAAGCTCGAGGCGGAGCGGGGCTTGGCGGAGCTCGGCCTCGACTGGGCGGCCCTGCGCCCGGTTCTGGTCTACGGCCCCGGCGTGAAGGGCAACATGGCCGCGCTGCTGGCCCTGGCGCAGTCGCCCTGGCCCCTGCCGCTCGGCGGGCTTAAGGCCCGGCGCTCGCTTCTCTCCCTCGACAACCTGGCCGCGGCGGTGGACACGGTGCTGAAGGCGGACGGGCCCTTGAGGCGCCCCTTCATCGTGGCCGATCCGGAGCCGGTGACGATCCCCGAGATGGTGGCGGCCCTGCGCAAGGGCCTCTCGCGCGCGCCGGGGCTGATCCCGGTCCCGTCCTTCATCCTCAAAGGAGGGGCGGCTCTGGCGGGGAAAGGCGAGGCCTACCAGCGTCTGGCGGGTTCGCTGGTGGCAAGCCCGGAAGCTTTGAGGAGTTTGGGCTGGCAGCCGGTCAGTTCGACGCGCGACGCGCTTGCGGAACTGGCGCGGCAAGCTGGGGGGCAGGCGTCCGGCGCTTGAATTCCGGGATCGCCTCCTCGAACACCCGCTCGGCGAGCGCCCGGTCGCCGTCCGCGATGGCCCGGGCCAGCATCGTGAGCCAAGCCTCGACCCGCTGGCGATCGGCGAAGATGGGCTTGGCCGCCATGACGCCGTCGATGCCGATCTCCGTGCGGGGCTCCTCGCGGGCGAACAGGATCTCGTGCAGGCGCTCGCCGGCGCGGGCCCCGGTGACGGCAATCTCGATGTCCTCGCCCGGCTCGTAGCCGGCGAGCCGGATCATGCGCTCGGCGAGCTCATAGATGCGAACCGGCTGGCCCATCTTCAGCACGTAGACCGAAGCGCGCTCATCCCCGTTGGAGCGCTCCGTCAGGGACCGGCTTTCCTCCGCGTGGGACGCCGAGGTCAGCACCAGGTCGGCCGCCTCGCGGGTGGTCATGAAGTAGCGCACCATGTCCGGGTGGGTGACCGTGACGGGGCCGCCGCGGGCGATCTGCGCCTTGAACTTCGGCACCACGGAACCGACCGAGCCCAGCACGTTGCCGAAGCGCACCGCGATGGTGCGGGTGGCGCCGTTGCGGCCCATGAACTCCGCATCCAGCGCCTGCCCGTACATCTCGGCGAAGCGCTTGGTGGCGCCCAGCATGGAGACCGGATCGATGGCCTTGTCGGTGGAGATCATCACGATGGTGTCGGCGCCCGCCTCGACGGCCGCGTCGGCCACGTTCACCGAGCCGAAGACGTTGGTCTTGATGCCCTCGGTCCAGTTCTTCTCGAGATAGGGCACGTGCTTGAGGGCGGCGGCGTGGAACACCACCTCGGGCCGGAACTCGCTCATCACCTCGCGCACCCGCTCCCGGTCGCGCACGTCGGCGATGACGCCGTCCACCCGGGTGTCGCTGGACAGGAGCGTCGGGTTTTCGAGAATGTGGTGCAGGGACGGCTCGGAGCTTTCCAGGATCAGAAGATCGCTCGCCCCGAAGGCCACCGCGCGGGTGCAGATCTCGGACCCGATGGAGCCGCCACCGCCCGTGACGAGCACGCGCTTGCCGCGGATGAAGGTCTCCAGCCGCTGCCGGTCGATCTGCACCGTGGGGCGCAGGAGCAGGTCCTCGATTTCGAGCGGCGCGAGCTCGGCGTTGCGCATGCCCTCGCCGAGGCTCGTCACCCGCACCAGCGGCAGGCCGAGGCGCCGCGCGCGGGCGAGCAGCATGTCCGGGTTCGCCTCCGGCGTCAGCGCGCTCGGGGTCGCCAGCAGCCGGCGGATGGGGATGCCCCGCTCCTGGAAGTCCTGAACGACCTGATCCATGTCGTCGAAGGTGCCCAGCACCGGGATGCCGCGCATGGACTGGCCGAGATCGTCGCTCCGGTAGGAGAGAATGCCCCTGGGTTGGATCTTCTTGACCGTGCCCGCCTCGATGGCCCGCAGGATCACCTCCACGTCGCTGATGCGCCCGAGCAGCAGGGTCGGCGTGCTGGCATCGCGCTGCAGGTGGTTCCGGGACCGGGCGTATTTCAGATAGCGGAAGGCGAGCCTTGGTCCGCCCAGCAGGAACATCTGGATCAGCCAGTAGAGGGCGATCGAGATCTTGCCGAAGAAGAAGGTTCCCAACAACTGCGGCGAGACGAGAATGTAGTCCACCACCAGCAGGGTCATGGCCAGGATGCCGGAGGCCCGGAAGATGTTGAAGAGATCCGGCAGGGAGGCGAACCGCCACTTGGAGCGGTAGAGCTGGGAGAACCAGTACACCACGCCGGCGAAGGCGATGAAGGGCGGCAGGAAAAGCGGCAGGTGAACGAGCCGCTCGCTGAGAAACGTCCCCTCGAAGCGCACGAAGAACGTCGCCACGACGGCCACGCCCGTCATCACGAGATCATGCACGATGATGAGAGTTTTCTTGAAGTCCTGCCGATTCATGGCCCTGCCGTCTGCTGCCCCGGGGTATCGGATGGGCTCACCTCTTTGTCAATGTAACTTTGTCCCACCAGCAATGCCTCCAGCGCAAGCCCCTCACGCATCGGACAGAGGACCCTGGGCCACCACCAGAAGGCCTCCCTCCTCCCGCGTGACCCTCGCCCGGATGCCGAAACTGGAGGCGAGGCGGGCCTCGGTGACCACCGCCTCGGGCAGGCCCGAGGCTTCGAGTTTTCCCTGATCGAGCAGGACGATACGGTCGGCGAAGCGGGCCGCCAGGTTCAGGTCGTGCAGGATCGCCACCACGGTCGCCCCAGACCGGGCCTGGGCCCTGAGCCCATCGAGCACGATGAGCTGATGGCGCGGGTCCAGCGCCGCGACGGGTTCGTCGGCGAGCAGAACCGGCGCCTGCGTCGCGAGAGCGCGGGCGAGCAGCATGCGGGCGCGCTCGCCGCCGGACAGGGCGGTGGCGGGACGGCTCTCGAAACCCTCCAGCCCGACGGACAGAAGCGCCGCCTCCACCGCTGCCCGGCCCTGCGCCGGGAGATGGTCCGGCCTCTCGCCATGGGGCAGGCGTCCGAGCGCGACGACGCTTTCGACCGGCAGGGGCCAGGCCACCCCGCCGCCCTGCGGCAGATAGGCGATGGCCCGCGCCCGCTCGGAAGCCCGCATCCGAGCGACGGACGCGCCGTTCAAGGTGATCTCCCCGGCGCTGGGCTTCGCCAGCCCGGCGATCGCCCGCAGCAGGGTGGTCTTGCCGGCGCCGTTGGGGCCGATCAGCGCCGTCAGACGCCCGGGCTCCAGGGCGAGGTCGATGCCCTGGAGCGCGCGGCGGGCCCCGAGATCGACCGAAAGGGCGCGGATCTCCAGGCCCGTCATGCGGGCGCCTCCACCAGCTCGGCCCTGCGGCGCGCGATCACCCACAGGAAGAACGGCACGCCGATGAGCGCCGTCAGCACGCCGACCTTGACCTCGGCCCCGGACGGGATGAGGCGGACGGTGCAATCCGCCGCCAGCAGCAGGGCTGCGCCCACGAGGCCTGCGGGCACGAGGGTGCGGGCCGGATCGTAGCCCACGAAGGGACGCACCAGGTGGGGCGCCACGAGGCCGACGAAGCCGATGGACCCGGCGACCGCAACCGAGGCGCCCGTGCCGATGGCGGCGCCCGCGACGATGAGGCCGCGCAGCCGCGCCACGTCGGTTCCGAGGCTGCGCGCCGTCTCCTCCCCGAGCGCCAACGCCCGCAGGCCCGAGGCGGTCTTCAGGATCAGGAGCGAGGCGACGAGAATGAACGGGGCGGCAAGGAGCACATGGACCATGGACCGGTCCTCGAAGGAGCCGAGCAGCCAGAACACGATCTCCGCCACCGCGAACGGATTGGGCGACAGGCTGATGGCCAGCGACGTGCCGGCGCCCGCGAGGCTCCCGACCGCAAGGCCGGCGAGAACCAGCACCACGATGGTGGCGCTTCGCCCCGCCACCGCCACCACGAGGGCGATGGACAGGAGGGCGCCCGCGATGGCTGCGAAAGGCAACGCCCAGGACAGGGTGCCGATGAGGCCGGAATAGATCACCAGCACCGCGCTGAGAGCCGCCGCCTGCGGCGCGCCGAACACCGCCGTGTCGGCGAGCGGGTTGCGCAGCAATCCTTGCAGGGCCGCGCCCGACACGCCGAAGACCCAGCCGATGAGAAGGGCGAGAAGGGTGCGCGGCAGCCGGATCTCCCGCACCACGATGCTGGCCGCTCCCTGGTCCAGCACCAGGGCCTTGACCGCCCCGACAATTGAGATCGGCGCCGGGCCGATGGCCAGGGAAGCGAGGCTCAACCCCGCCAGGAGGGCGATGAGGCCAGGAATGGGAGGGGACCGGAGGCGAGCCATGGGGAGGTGTTTTTGTTGCTCCCGTCGATAGAGCATGAAACGCCGGGACGGCAAAGCGCCTCCGCCTCTCGTTCGTCACCACCACCTCGTCATCCCGGACGCAGCGCAGCGGCGATCCGGGATCGTGGGCAGGATAAGACGCGGGTCTTCCCTGCTTCATCTGCGAGCGAGGGTGGGGATGCGACCTGGCGGGGCCTGGAACCAGCATGGCGCGTCTCCCTCTCCCGTGTGGGAGAGGGCTGGGGTGAGGGAAGGCCGATGCCGGAGAAGATGCTGCGGGTGACGTGCTGCAGCGGACACGGTGACGCCAAACTGGACAAGCGCCACGCCCTCACCCCTGCCCCTCTCCCGCCCGGGAGAGGGGAGGCTCCGGTGTCATCCCCGGCGAGCGAAGCGAGGGAAGGGGATCCATGGCAGTGTGTGTGAGTGGATTCCCGTCCCCTCCGCTGGCGCGTCCTTCCGGTAATGGGATGGTCCGGCCGTGCTTCTGCCCCGCTTGTTCGTAAGCTGTGGGGTTTCGAGCCACGCAAGGAGC
>NZ_JAELXT010000053.1 GCF_016427565.1 Microvirga splendida | reverse complement strand
AGCAACGTGGAGCTGAAGCCGCACAAGTTGGAGGGCACATTGGCGTTCATGTTCGAGACGCGCTTTCCGCAGAAGGTCACGGCCTTTGCGGCCGAGACGGAGTCGCTGCAGAAGGACTACGCCTCGTACGGTCAAAAGCTGAAGAAGCACTTCAACCCGAACCAGCGGTGATCGAAACCATGGCTCAACTTGATCACACGCATGATCCCACGCTTGAAAGCTGGGTGGTCTCTGCCAACGGTCACTCCGATTTCCCGATCCAGAACCTGCCGCTGGGAATCTTCAGCCCTGCTGGCGGCGCTCCGCGCGGTGGCGTAGCCATCGGCGACCGGATCCTTGACTTGTCGGCTGCCTTGGCAGCCGGCCTCTTCACCGGGGAGGCCGCACGCGCAGCGGAAGCTGCGTCCGGTCCGGTGCTCAATCAATTCCTGGCGCTCGGAGCGGGACCCCGGCAGGCGCTCCGCCTACGGCTGTCCGAACTGCTGAAGACGGGCAGCTCTAACCAGGGGAGGGTAGAGCCGTGTCTGCACGTGGCTTCCGACTGCACGCTGCACCTGCCGGCGCGCATCGGGGACTACACAGACTTCTATGTCGGCATCCATCACGCTACCAACGTCGGCAAGCAGTTTCGCCCCGACAATCCGCTGCTGCCGAACTACAAGTACGTTCCAATCGGTTATCATGGCCGCGCGTCGTCGATCCGACCCTCGGGTGTGCCAGTGCGGCGGCCGCGGGGGCAAACGAAGCCCCCGGATGCATCGGAGCCGGGCTTCGGGCCCAGTCGGAGACTCGATTATGAGCTGGAGCTGGGCGTCTGGATGGGGCCCGGCAATGAACTCGGCACGCCCATCGATATCGGTAAGGCATCTGAGCATGTGGGTGGCTTCTGCCTGCTGAATGACTGGTCGGCGCGCGATATCCAAGCCTGGGAATACCAACCGCTTGGTCCGTTTCTGGCCAAGAACTTCGCCAGCACCGTCTCTGCCTGGATGGTGACGCCGGAGGCGCTGGCGCCGTTCCGTATCCCGCAGCCCAGCAGGCCCGAGGGCGATCCCGCACCGCTGCCATACCTGACGGAGGAGGCGGATCGGCGCGAGGGCGCGCTGGATCTGGAACTTGAGGTTCTGCTTCTCACCCCGGGGATGCGGGAAAAGGGACTGCCGCCGCATCGGCTCGCTCTCTCGAATGCAAGGCACATGTACTGGACGGTGGCCCAGATGGTCACGCACCACACCAGCAACGGCTGCAATCTGCAGCCCGGCGATCTCCTGGGCACGGGAACGATTTCGGGTCCCGATCAATCCAGCTGCGGCAGCATTCTGGAGGCTACCCTGGGTGGGAAGAGCCCGATCAGCCTCGCCTCGGGAGAGGAACGTCGCTTCCTGGAGGATGGGGACGAGGTGATCCTGCGGGCCCGCGGCCGCCGGAATGGCTTTGCGCCGGTCGGCTTCGGCGAATGCCGGGCCGTGATCCTGCCAGCTGGGTGAGGGTGCAAGCATGAAGCTCTATACGTATTGGCGGTCTACCTCCTCCTACCGGGTGCGCATTGCCCTCGCCTTGAAGAAGCTTGAGGCGGAGCAGGCCTTCGTTCATTTGGTCCGCAACGGGGGCGAGCAGAATGCTCCCAGCTACCGGGCAATTAACCCGCAGGGCCGGGTGCCGACGCTCGAGCTCGACGATGGCCGCATTCTCATCCAGTCTCCAGCAATTCTCGAGTATCTTGAAGAGATCTATCCGACACCCGCGCTTCTCCCGGCCGATCCAATGGCAAGGGCCAAAGTCAGGGCAGTGGCGTCGATCATCGGCTGCGATGTTCACCCGCTTCACAATATCGGTCCGCTCAACCATCTCAGGAAAAAATTCGGTCGTTCAGAGCCGGAGGTAACCGCCTGGATCGCCACCTGGGTGGGACAGGGGCTTTCGACTGTTGAAACCCTCATCGGCAATGAAGGCTTTTGCTTCGGTCCAGAGCCCACACTGGCCGATGTCTTTCTCCTGCCGCAACTCTACGCAGCACGGCGGTTCGCGGTGTCACTAGAGGCTTACCCACGTATTCTCCGCGTCGAGAAGGTTGCCAGTGAGCATTCAGCATTCCTCATCGCGCATCCTGCCAACCAGCCGGACGCAGAATAGGATCAACCAGCAGGGATTCTGAAACGAGGTTTCGTCCTCTGAAGCTTCACAGCGGCCGCTTTCGCCATAAGCGGCCGCTTTCGCTTTTCAGCGGTATCGAGACGGCCTTCCCTGAATGCACGCGGCCACCACTACCAAAGTCAATGCATTCGTCTATTGCAAACGCATTCGCTAATCGGTACGTATGTTGGCAAGCTCTGACAAAAGAGCGGACGAGATGAAAGACAGAAGGGAAGGAACCGCCCGAACGCCGATGCCGGCACTGCCGGAAACGGTGCAGACAGTGTGAGCAGGCGAAAGTCGGCACTCCTCTTTCTTCCCTTGGTCCTTTGAGAACTGGCGGGCCCTGCCTGCCCAAAGCTCGGACGGGTTGTGCGCAATAGGCGTGGAACCCGCAGCCGAAATCGTAACCTTGAGGGAAGGAAAACATGATGCCAAACCGTACAGCCCTGAAAACAGCTCTCCTTGGTAGCGCGCTCGCCATGTCCTCGGCAGCTTATGCTCAAGAGATCAAGATTGGTTTTAACGGCGATCTTTCGGCTTCGCCGTCTGCACAGAGCGGGCAGGCTGGCGTGCTCGGCATCCAAGCCGCCATCGAGGACATCAACGCAGCCGGCGGTGTGCTCGGCCGCAAGCTAACCCTTGTCGTGCGCGATGACCTCTCGCAGCCGCCGAAATCGATCCAGAATATGAGCGATCTCATTGACAACGAGAAGGTTGTGGCGGTCCTCGGCCCGACCAATTCCGGCAATGCGCTCGCTTGGAAGCACATCCCCAACCAGAAGAAGAATCCATCTATCGGCTGCATCGGCTCTGCCACCGACATCACCAAGCCTGCAAGCGCCAACGCTGAAAACTACATGTACCGCGTCTCAATGGTGGATCGGGCGCAGGTTGCCGGCCTCATTGCCTATACGAAGAACAATCCTGCTATCAAGAACGTGGGCTTCCTCGTTGAGACCACAGGTTACGGCCAGGGTGGTTTGAAGGATCTCCAGGAACTCGCCGAAGCCAAGGGCCTGAAACCGGTGGCGACTGAGAAGTTCGGCGTCAACGACACTGACATGACCTCCCAGCTCAACAAGATGAAATCTGCCGGGGCCGATGCGGTCCTCGTGTGGGCGCAGGGAACCCCAATCGCCCAGCTCGTCCGCAGCATGGAGAAGATCAACTACTTCCCCGTGACCCTCACCTCCTGGGCGGCGGATAACGCGAGCTTCTTCGATACCGCAGGCAAGACGTTGGCCGAGAAGCCGATCTTCATGCGCACCATCACCGAAGATCGCACACCCAAGCAGCAGCAGCTTTTCGATCGCCTAGCTCCGAAGATGGCCTCCAAGAGCGCTTTCAGCTTCGCAGCGCATTGCTACGACGCGCTCATGATTACGGCTGCCGCGATCAAGCAGGCGGGCAGCACGGAAGGGCCGAAGATGCGCGAGGCGCTCGACAATCTTCAAGCGCCCGTCGAAGGCATCATGAAGACCTACAACAAGCCGTTCTCCGCGTCCGAGCACGAGGCGCTGACTGCCGCCGACTATCGCTGGACCCACTGGAAGGACGGAAAGCTGGTCACCTACACGGACGATGTTGTGAAGGCTCTCAAGCCGGCCGACTTCACACAATAAGACTCTAGCTGTACAGCCTGCCGGTCCTCTCCGGACCGGCAGGCGTCGGCACTTTGCACCGTTGGAGCTTTCATGGACGTCTATCTCCAGACACTCCTCAGCGGCCTTGCCATCGGTGGCGTCTACGCCCTGATCGCGCTCGGTTTCAGCATCACCTTCACAACCACTAAGACGCTGAACTTTGCTCAAGGCGAGTTCATCGCATTTGGTGCCTTCATCGGCGTGACGATGCTCCTGCTGTTCTCCGGCTTAGCGAGCACAACGACGGCTGTTCCAAGCGAGGCGGCTTCCGCCTGGCGGTACCCTGCGGCAGTCATCGCCGCCGGGGCTGTCGCGGGCTTAATGGGAGTACTCATCTTTCTGCTTGCGGTCAGGCCGTTCGCCGGGAAGGGGGGCATGAACTGGGTGATGAGCACTCTCGGATTCGGTGTCATGCTCCAGAGCATCGGGCTTGCCGTCTGGGGCCCTGCGCCCGTCATGGTGCCGTCTCCGCTGGGAGACGACGTGCTGCGAATCGCCGGAGCCGGCGTACGCCCGCAGGAGCTTCTGGTCCTGGCTTGCGCCATCCTGATCATGGTAGCGCTCGATCTGGTGATGCGCCGCTCGCGCATCGGCAAGGCCATGATGGCTGTGGCGCACTCGCCCCAGATCGCGAGCCTGATGGGCATCAATGTCGGCTTAGTCATGATCGGCGCTTTCGCCCTGTCAAGCGGTCTCGCAGGCGTGGCAGGCGTTCTGATTGCGCCGATTGCCTCCGCATCCCTGTTCATGGGCATTGGTTTTGCCCTTAAGGCCTTCTCGGCGGCAATCATCGGTGGCCTCAACAACCCACGCGGTTGCATTTATGGCGGCTTCATCCTGGGCGTGCTGGAGTCTGCCGTGGGCCTCTGGCAGGCGCAATGGCGTGAGATTGTGGTGTTCGGCCTGATTATCCTGGTTCTGGCGTTTCGCCCGGCGGGCCTCTTCGGCCAGGCTGCTGTCGACAAGGTTTAGCTCTCATGCGCCACTTGATCGGATCCGTCGCTGTCGCAGCCGTGATCGCCGCAGTTGCGTCGTTCATCGAAAACGAGTTCTATCTTCGCACCCTGTTCATGATCTGCGTCTACTTCCTGTGCGCAGCGGGCATGAACGTGCTCCTGGGCTTTGCTGGACAGAAATCGCTCGGGCAGGCCGGATTGTTCGCGGCAGGTGCTTATGCTGTGGCCCTGCTGACAACCCGCTACGAAATCGGTCCCTGGCTATCCCTTCTCTTAGCGTGCGGCGTTTCGGCCGTCTTCGGCATCCTGATCGCGATGCCGTCACTGCGCGTGAAAGGGCCGAGCCTTGCGATGGTCACCCTGGCCTTTGGTATCGTGATCGAAAAGGTGGTCACGGAAGGCTCCGAGGTGTTCGGCGGCGCGATGGGCATCTATGCGATTCAGCCGCTCCATATCGGCGGCGTGCCTTTCACTATGCTGCAATGGGTCTGGTTCGGGCTAGGGCTCTGCCTCGTCGCTCATCTTCTCCTGCGCAATCTTCTGCAGGGCCGGTTCGGACGCGCCTTCCTGTCGCTGCAGGCTGACGAGGTAGCGGCCGGTGCCGTGGGTGTTGCGGTGTACCGCTACAAGGTCCTTGCCTTCGTTATCGCTGCTGTGACCTGCGGGCTGGCAGGCGCGCTCGTGGCGCAGCAGAACCAGTACATCAACTCCGATTTCATCAATTTCCACCTGTCGATCTTCATCCTTCTTCTCGTGCTGTTCGGCGGCAGCGGCTCACTCTATGGCCCGCTCCTAGGATCGGTGACCCTCGTCATCATCGGGGCGCTCGTGGCGCGCTGGACCTGGATCGAGCATTTTGTGAACGGTGCACTGCTGCTGTTCGCTCTCTATGCCATGCCGAAGGGACTGGCCGGCGTCTTCGGCTCACTCTTCAGGAGGTTCGGGCTTGGTCATAGCGCTAGCAGAGGCGCTGAGCCGAGCCGGGCTGCATCGAAGCTGCCGACCCGATCCCTCCCCCAGACGGCCGCGGGAAGCTTGCTGACGGCCGGCAGCCTCAACAAGGCCTTTGGCGGCGTCGTTCCCGCCAAGGATGTATCCGTCAACCTGACAGTAGGTCACATCCATGCCCTGATCGGACCGAATGGCGCGGGCAAGAGCACCTTCATCAACATGTTGACCGGCATCATTCGGCCCGATCGCGGTAAGGTGACGTTCCTGGGCCAAGACATCACGCAGCAGACGGTTCATGGCATCTGCGGCCATGGTGTGGCGCGCACCTTCCAGAATCTCAGGCTGTTCAAGGATCTGTCCGTCCGTGAGAACGTGCTTCTTGGGCAGCATTCCCGCATGCAGAACGGATTTGTCTCATCGCTCCTCGGGTTGCCCAAGGCGCGGCGGGAGGAGGCCGAGGCCCTGCAGAAGGTCAACAATATCCTCCAGTTCACCGGGCTGTTGCCCTATGCCGACGCTCCGGCGGGAAGCCTCGCCTACGGTCTTCAGCGCCGCGTCGAGCTGGCGCGGGCCCTGGCCTCGGAACCTCTGCTCCTCCTCCTGGATGAGCCAGCAGCCGGTTTGAACCCGCAGGAAACGGCGGAGCTCGGCCAGCTGCTGGTGCGGATCCGCAACGAGGGGATGACCATTCTTCTGATCGAGCACCACATGGATCTCGTCATGTCGATTTCGGACCACGTGATCGTGCTCGACTACGGTCAGAAGATCGCTGAGGGCGCGCCGAGCAAGGTCCAAGCGGATCCAAGGGTGATGGAGGCCTATCTTGGCACCTCCGTCGAGGCAGCCTAGGGCAGGGGGCTCGCATGCTGAAGCTGAAAGACGTGAATCTCGCCTATGGACCGATTGCTGCGGTTCGCAAGGCCTCCATTGATGTGGATGCCGGGGAGGTCGTCGCTATCGTGGGCGGGAACGGGGCTGGCAAGAGCACCTTGCTCAAAGGTATTGCTGGTCTGATGCCCGTGAGTTCAGGGCAGATCATCTTCGATGGTGAAGAGATCTCGCAGCTTGCGCCCCACAAGCAGGTGGCGCGGGGGATCGCCCTCTCGCCGGAAGGGCGTCAGGTTTTTCCGGACCAGACAGTCTACGACAATCTGACCTTGGGAGCCTATTTCCGGCGGCTGTCCAACGATGTCCTCGATGCCGAGGTGGAGGAGCAGTTCAAGCTTTTTCCGCGCTTGCGTGAGCGGCGCGATCAGCTCGCTGTCACCCTGTCGGGCGGCGAGCAGCAGATGCTGGCCATCGCAAGGGCCTTGATGGGAAAGCCCCGTCTGCTTCTGCTCGACGAGCCTTCCCTTGGGCTTGCGCCAAAGATCATCCAGGAGATCTTCGGCATCATCGTATCCCTTCGTAAGTCCGGCATCACCATCCTGCTTGTGGAACAGATGGCCAATATGGCACTTGCTATTGCGGATCGGGCCTACGTGCTGGAAACGGGGAGTGTTATACTGTCTGGCACCGGGCAGCAGCTCCTCCACGACCCCAAGGTCCGCGCGGCGTATCTCGGGATTTCCCACAACGCCGCGTGATGCGGGGCGGATCACAAACACTGAGCAGGTCATGAGCATAGAAGGACGCGGTGTACAATCGGTCGAGGTCGGGGGGCGTATCCTCTCGGCTTTGGTCAAAGCGGGAAAGCCCCTGATGCTGCGCGAACTCGCAACCTTGGCCGATGTCGCCCCTGCCCAAGCCCATGCCTACCTCGTGAGCTTCCGCAAGCTCGAACTTGTGGAGCAGGACATCGCAAGCGGCCGTTATCAGCTTGGTCCCTTCGCCCTCCAGCTCGGCATCGCACGGCTGCGCAGCTTCGATCCCTTGCGGCTCGCAGGTCACGCCATCGTCGAGTTTGCGGAACAGATCGACCACATGGTGACAATCGCTGTGTGGGGAACCCATGGTCCTACCATCGTACAGGTCCAAGAGGGCAGCGATCAGGTCCACGTGAACGTGCGCACTGGCACCGTGTTTTCCGTCACCGGCACCGCGACCGGAAAAGTCTTCGCGGCCTTTATGTCGCCCAAAGTCATCGAAGCTCAGTTGGCCGAGGAACTGCGGAAGGGAGCCCGCATCCAGGGCGTGGGCACGGCAACGTCGCGCAAGGAGCTTGAAGCCGAGATCATAACCGCGAGAAGGCTTGGCTATGCCTCCACGGAGAGCAAGCCCGTCACCGGCATCAACGGTATTGCGGCTCCCGTATTCGACTACAGCGGACAGATGCAACTCGCCATCACCGTCATCGGACCGACTGGGGTTCTTGACATTCACCCCGAGAGTGCCGACGCCAAGGCCCTGCTGGCGTTCACGCGCAGGTTGTCAGCCCAGCTCGGTTACATGCCCCACGCCATCGATGGGACGCCGCAGGTGGACGCTGCGCAGACTGCGGCTACTGATGCTCCCGTGAAGCGTCGCCGCCGGGCATAGCTTCTCTCCCTCTGGCGCTTTCGATTCAACGCTCTTCCACGCCACACTCTGGCGGCGCCTGGCGTGCTTTTGCCTGCGCAGGGTGGCAAGCTTCACTATCGGACGCACTTACTACTATTCGCTATTTGCGAATGCATTCGTCATATGCTCTTATGATGTCAATGCCGCCGCGGTAAACCGGGCGGTGTTTCCAACCAAGTCAGGGAGCCGGAACGAATGCTGCTCAAAGGGCGTATTGCGCTGGTCACAGGCGCCGGTCAGGGCAATGGTGCTGCCATTGCGCGTGGCCTAGCGAAGGAAGGGGCGCGGGTCATCGCGACCGACCTGAATGGCGAGGCGGCCTCCCACACGGCCAATTCGATTGTGAAGGAGGGTGGAGAGGCTTGGTCCTTTGCTCTCGATGTTGCCGATTCAAACGCATGCGGTGCACTGGCGCGTGATATAGAAGCGTCCATTGGGCAAGTTTCCATCCTCGTGAACAATGCCGGCATCTGCCCGCGCAACACCATCGACAGCCCGGATGTGATGCGCTCCTGGGATGCCGCGATGCAGGTGAACCTGAACGGCACCCTGAACGTCACGCTTGCCTTCGTTTCGGCCTTGCGCGCGACAAAAGGCACGATAATTAACATGGCCTCCATTGCCTCCTTCGTGTCGACCGCGACATCGATCAGCTACTCGACGTCGAAGGCCGCCGTGCGCATGCTGACACAGAATCTCGCGCAGGAACTCGCCAAGGATGGTGTTCGCGTCAATGCCATCGCTCCGGGCACTCTCAACACGCCGATGACCGAGGCAACGCGCACCAATCCCGAGCGGGCGGAGCGCTTCCTGTCTCGAATTCCCCTTGGGCGCTTTGGGGAGCCGGAGGAACTCGTCGGTCCGACCGTCTTCCTCGCGTCCAGCATGTCGAGCTACGTGACTGGAACGACCCTCGTCGTCGACGGCGGCTATCTGGCGGTCTGAGGAGGCCAACATGGTCGTTCGCATGGGGCTCCTCACGCGCAGGCCTGACGTGAGTCCGGCCGAGTTCAGTCGCCACTGGCGCGAGGTGCATGGCCCTCTGGCTGAGCGCCTGCCCGGCCTGCGACGCTATCATCAGAACCATGTTGTGGACGACCGCCAGCTTGCCATTGATCATGCCCGCGGCCCCTGGTCCATCGACGGCATTTCTGAGCTGTGGTTCGACAGCGAAGACCAGATGACGAGGGCGTTATCCTCCGACGAGTACAAGGCCGTCGCACGTGACCACCAGCTCTTCGTCGGTCCAACGGCGCTGATCACCGCCGTGCAGAATGTAGTCGTGCCCGTCGATCCCTCTGCCGGGCGGCTCGTGAAGCGCATGTCAATTCTGACACGGAAGCCGGGTCTGACCCCTGAGCAGTTCAAGGAGGAGTGGTGGGGCTTCCACGCCGAAGCTGTCAGCAAGTTTCCGAACCTGATGGGGTACACCCAAAACCTGGTGACCGGGAGAAGCTCGGGCCTCGGCCAGCCCGCCTCCTACGAGGCTCTTCCCATCGATGGCATGGTGGAACTTTGGTTTCGCTCCATTGCAGATGTCGAGGCCGCGTTCCGTTCCCAGGCGGCAAACATCTCGCAGACGCATGCCCTCAACTTCATCGCCGAAATCACGACTTTCCTCGTGGAAACCTATGAAGTCGTCCCAGCGGGGATGAGCCAGAAGTCGAACTCGTGAGGCTTGCAAAATATCTTGAATGAGCGAATGCGTTCGTCTAAAACAAATCAACGAACGCATTCGCGTATGCTGAATCAAAGTTCTCCCGGCGCATTGACCGGCCGCTACGAGATGCGAGGAACGCCATGAAGCCAACGAAGACTGTCACCTGCGATGTCCTTGTTGTCGGATCGGGAGCAGGCGGTCTTGCGACCGCTCTGACGGCCCGTCACCATGGGCTCGACGTCATCGTTACTGAGAAGGAGCCGGTCTTCGGCGGAACGACTGCACGCTCCGGCGGCTGGATGTGGATTCCCTGCAGTCCGCTCGCGCAGAAGGAAGGCTTCAACGACTCCAAGGAAGCGGCGCGCACCTACCTCCAGCACGAAGCCGGCAATCATTTCGATGCGGGCCGTGTCGATGCCTTTCTTGAAAACGGCCCGAAGATGGTTGAGTTCTTCGAGACGAACACCGAAATGGAGTTCACCCTCGGACCTGCCTTCTCGGACTATCATCCTGATGCGCCGGGCGGCACGTCCGGCGGCCGGTCAATCGTGGCGACCCCTTACGATGGCCGCAAACTCGGCAAGGAAATAGCGCGCCTGAGGCCACCGCTCAAGGAAATCACCTTCCTCGGTATGATGATCGGATCCGGGAAGGAACTGCTGCACTTCTTCAACGTCACCCGCTCCGTCAAATCGGCCGCTTATGTGGGCGTGCTTCTGGCGAAATACGGTCGGGATCTCGCCTCGCACGGACGTGCGATGCGGCTGACCAACGGCAATGCGCTGATCGGGCGGCTCGCTAAATCCGCCTTTGACCGCAATGTTCCGATCTGGACCTCCTCGCCGGTGAAGGACCTGATCGTGGAGGATGCTGCTGTCAAGGGCGCACTGGTGCAAACGGAAGATGGTGTGACCGAGGTCCGCACCCGCCGCGGCGTCGTGCTAGCCGCGGGCGGCTTCCCGCAGGATGTGCTGCGCCGCAAAGAGCTGTTCCCGCATGCTCCCACTGGGCAGGAGCACTGGTCGCCGGCACCTCCTGGCAACACGGGTGATGGCATCCGGCTCGGTGAGAAGGTTGGAGGCCGCGCCATCGAGGGTTTGCCGAATGCAGCGGCTTGGGTGCCAGTTTCGCTGGTTCCACGCCGTGACGGAACATCGGGGCCGTTCCCGCATTTCATCGACCGCGGCAAGCCGGGCGTCATCGCCGTCACCAAAAGTGGCAAGCGCTTCACCAACGAATCCAATTCCTACCACGACTTTGTGCAGGCCATGATCGGCGCCTGCGGGGACGATCCGGAAAAGGCGGCGTGGCTCATCGTCGATCATCCGACGATCCGCCGCTATGGCCTCGGTTTCGTGAAGCCCTTTCCGGTGCCCCTGACACCTTATCTGCAGAACGGATATTTGCTCAAAGGACGAACGCTGCGCGAACTCGCGCAGAAAGCCGGCATTGACGCTAATGCCTTCGAACACACCGTAGAGACCTTCAATCGCGATGCGCGGAAGGGTGACGATCCGCAATTCAAGCGCGGCAGCACCGCCTATAACCGCTATCTTGGCGATCCGGACCAGAAGCCAAATCCCTGTGTCGGTCCCATCGAGCGCGGCCCCTACTATGCGGTCAAGGTCGTGCCGGGCGATCTCGGTACCTTCGCGGGTCTTCGCACCGATCCGAATGCGCGGGTTATCGACGAGAGTGGACGGGTCATTCCGGGCCTCTATGCCGCCGGCAACGACATGGCGAGCATCATGGGCGGCAATTATCCAGGCGGTGGCATCACGCTGGGCCCAGCCATGACGTTCGGCTACATCGCCGGCCGCCATCTGGCGGGCGTGACGGAGGAGAGCACTTCCGTCACGAGCAGGCCAGCGGCGTAAGCCGCCCCCGTGCCGCAGCCGAGGAAGGTAGAAGCGACATGACGTCACCGCACCGGCCGTGCCTGTTCCAGCCTCTGCGCATCCGCGGCATCGAGATCAAGAACCGCGTGGTCATTTCGCCCATGTGCCAGCATTCGGCAGAGGAGCGGGGCTGCGCCGGCGCCTGGCATCTGGTTCATCTGGGCAAGTTCGCCCTTGGCGGCGCGGGGCTGATCTTCGTCGAGAGCACCGCTGTGGAGCCGGGAGCGCGGATCGGCGTGCGCGACGTGGGGCTCTGGTCGGATGAGCAGGTCGCACCATTCCGGGCGATCGTCGACTTCGTGCATCAGAACGGCGCGGCCATCGGCGTCCAGATTGCCCATGCTGGACGCAAAGCTGGGTCGCAGGCCCTGTGGGAGGGCGGGCGCGCCTTGACCATGGAGCAACTGAGGGAAACGGGCGAGCCTTGGCGCCGCATCGGTCCGAGTGCCCTTGCCGCAGGCCCTGAGTGGACCGTCCCGGACGCCCTAAGTCGCTCAGGCATCGCCGAGATCCGGCAAATGTTCATTGCCGCGACCGAGCGGGCCGACAGGGCTGGCTTCGATGTTCTCGAACTGCATTTCGGTCACGGCTATCTCGTGGCGTCGTTTCTGTCGCCTCATTCCAACCGCCGCGACGACCATTATGGCGGCTCCCGCGACAACCGCATGCGGTTCGCTCTCGAGGTTGCACGCGATGTCCGGGCAACGTGGCCTCAGGACAAGCCGCTCTTCGTGCGGATCTCCGCGGTCGACGGCACCGAGGACGGCTGGGGGCTGGACGACTCTGTCATTCTCTCGCGCGCGCTCAAGGCCATCGGCGTTGACGTCATCGATTGCTCGTCGGGCGGCCTGTCCGACGAAACGCGCAACATGAACGTTCCAAGAGGGCTGGGCTTCCAGGTTCCGCTTGCGGAGCGCATCCGCCGTGAGGCCGATGTCCTGACGCAGGCTGTGGGCGTCATCCTCGATGGGCCGCAGGCGGAAGCCATCCTTCAGGAGGGCAGGGCGGATCTGATCGCGGTCGGCCGGGAGGCGCTCTACGACCCTTATTGGCCCCATCACGCGGCTCACGATCTCGGTCATGACCTGCGGTTTGACGACTGGCCCATTCAGCATGGGCCGTGGCTCGCCAAGCGCGCGCCTTTGATTGAAAAACTCCGTTCCGCGGACAACAGCGCCAGACGCCTCACAGGCTCAGGCCGGTAATCGGGAGAAGCAGACGATGTCCAGCATAGCCTTCGCCTCGACAGGAGATCTGTCAGACAAGACGGTGTCATTGACCGAGATCGGGCCTGATCTCTACGCCTATACCGCCGAGGGCGACCCGAACACAGGCATCATCATTGGCGATGACGGTTGCATGGTCATCGACGCTCAGGCCACCCCGGCCATGGCGGAGGATGTCATTGCTCGTGTGCGCAGCGTGACGGACAAGCCGATCAAGTACGTGGTGCTGTCCCATTACCATGCCGTGCGGGTGCTCGGCGCCTCGGCCTACAACGCACAAGGGATTATCGCCTCGAACGCCACCTACGACCTGATCGTAGAGCGCGGCGAACAGGACAAAGCCTCTGAGATCGGGCGATTTCCTCGCCTGTTCCGGGGCGAGAACAGCATTCCGGAAGGCTTGACCTGGCCGACGCTGACGTTCGAGAGCGGCATGTCGGTGTTTCTCGGCAAGCGCGAGGTCAAGCTGTTCCACCTCGGCGCAGGGCATACCGCCGGCGACATCGTAGCGTGGGTGCCAGATGCCGAGGTGATGTTCACAGGCGACCTCGTGGAATATCACTCGGCTTGCTACTGCGGCGACGCTCACCTGCGCGAGTGGCCTCAGACGCTCGACGCCATTCTGGACTTCCAGCCCAAGGCGATCGCGCCCGGCCGCGGTGATGCTCTGCAGGGCGAGCGCCAGGTGCGTGAGGCTGTCGCCATGACACGGGATTTCGTCGGCACGCTCTATGGGGCAGCGGAATTGTCGGTGGCGCGCGGCCGCTCGCTGAAGGAGACTTTTGCGGCCACACGCGACGTCATGGACCCGAAGTTCGGCTCCTTCGCCATCTACGAGCACTGCCTGCCGTTCAACGTCTCGCGCGCCTTCGACGAGGCCTCGGGCATCGATCACCCGGTGACCTGGACCGCTGACCGAGACCGGGAGATGTGGGCAGCCCTGCAAGACTAGAAGCAACTGCCAGAGCGAAATCAACTACGGGAGGAGCATTGTCACGGGAATGGCTGACGGGTCGGGCTCAGGTGCGGTAGGATATGGGATGCAATCGATCTCCTATGCTCGACAGCAGTTCCCGCCCGAGGTCATCCGGTACGCCATCTGGTTGTATCTTCGCTTCACGCTTAGCTACCGCGACGTCGAGGAACTTCTCGCTGAACGCGGGCTGGAAGTCTCGTATGAGACTGTCCGGCGGTGGGTTCTCAAGTTTGGATCGGTCATCGCTCGCAAGCTGCACCAGCGACGGCCTCGTCCGACAGGCATATGGCATCTGGACGAGATGGTGATCTCGATACAGGGCAGACGCATGTACCTGTGGCGAGCCGTCGACAGCGAGGGTGAGATTCTAAACGTGCATGTGCAGGCGCGACGGGATAAATCGGCCGCCCTGAAGCTCGCGCGCAAATTGCTCAAGAAGCAGGGCTTTGCTCCAGGGGTGCTTGTGACCGACAAGCTGACGTCGTATGGAGCCGCCAAACGCGAGTTGGGGCTTTCCGCGCATCATGAGCAGGGCTTGCGCAAGAACAACCGTGCCGAGAACTCGCATCAGGTGGTGCGACGACGCGAGCGCAAGTTGCAGGGCTTCAAGTCAGCCGGTTCAGCCTAGCTCTTCCTCACGATGCATACGGCAGTCCACAACGCCTTCAACCTCCAGCGTCATTTGATCCCTCGTCGTACGCTGCGCCTGTTCTGGACAGAGGCTGCACCGCAATGGCAAATTGCGACCGCCGCAGCATGATGACATCAGAGCGAGCCTGACTTGTGCCTTGGATCAGGTTCCTGTGACAAGGCCCTCCGGAAGAACGCTCAGGTCCCTCACGAGACCTGTTCTACCCTTCATTTGGAATGCGCCACAGCGGATGGCTCCGTCTGTCTGACAGCTGCCCGCATAAAGGAAGGCGCGTAAGCTCTACGAAAGCTCAAACGATGACCGATGGGATCTGATTCGAAACCATAAGGAACCTTGTATGTCCATCATGCGGTCAGTGCGGCCTCCGGTGAGCACGTGAAGCATGATGGACATTGCAACCTTCCTGAATCGTGGTGAGCGTCCAGACCAGCAGGAACTGCTCCGGCTCATCGGAACTCAGATCGAAGAGAAACCCGTCCGAGCATCATGCTCAGACGGGTCGATTCATTTCAGACGAGAGTCAGCGCGAGCTTGATCCCTTCCGACTCTTGGGGCGGCTGATGCTTCCCGTTGTCGAGATATCATTGGTATTTGCCGCAAGCTTGCCACCAGACCTGATCACATCCGTGTTCCACGCGAGGTTTTCTGCCGGGAGCAGATGGGCGACAAGCTTGCGGGTGGCACGGGACAGGTGCTTGCCTGCTTGGGCTAAGGGCTTGAAGTCCGTGAGCTTGTGTGAGCTTCCAGGCTTCCCCGTGAACACGCGCAGCCCATCCGGGAACATGACCATGTCGCCAGGACGCAAGGTGCTGTCCGCCAGAAGCGCCGGAACAGGATTGGCAATCTCGCCAGGAGGCTTGGGTGCAATGGGCGTCTTGATTTCCAACCGCTCCACGACCATGGGCTTCGGACGCGGTCGGGCTTTGCGACGTGCCTGCTCGAACCCAGGATCAGGCTGATCGCTGAATGATTGCGGCGGCGCCGGTGGTGTGGGCTGGGAGAAGGCTCGGAACAGCCCGAAGATGCCCTGGGCTTGGGCTGACCCAGCACCTAACGCAGTTGGAAGGATTAGAGCTACAGTTAGAAGGCGGCAGGGCTTCGCCAGTATTGCGAGTATCGTCCCGAGCTTTGGCATCGCCGTCTCCTATGATGCAAGGAGAAACGCGGCTAAGCTGTTCCCGTTCCTACTACTTTGTTGCACGTGAGAAATAAACATATGTTAGCAAAACGGGACCGTTGGACAGGAACGCCGCTCTGCTTTCCTCGTTAATGGCCTAACGCCAAAAAGAGAGTGAATGGGTAGGAATCCGGATGGGCCCTAAAGCATCCGACGACTGGCGGGAGGAAGACATCATCGTTGTTCCTCATTCCTGGAGAGACGACAATCTTTGGCTGGACGTCCAGGTTGAAACCCAAGAGCGGATTGGTGCCACCTTGCGCGAAAAATATGCCGACCCTGAACGGCTTCCTTTATCGCCAAGTCCGATACTTCTTGTCTGTCAGATCGAAGCAGACCGTAGCGCTGCTGAAACTCATGGTTGACGACAGCCTGCGCGACGAGATGGTTGCGGCCATTCCGAAGTTGCGCGCCTTTCCGATATCCCTGACAGGCAACTCTGATCGCGCTGACGATCTGGTGCAGGACACCGTCGTGCGGGCATTAGGTTCTATCAACCGATTCGACCGAGGGACGAACCTTAACGCGTGGCTCTTCACGATCCTGCGTAATCTCTTTCATTCCGAGTACCGCAAGCGCGAGGTGGAGGATGCAGATGGATCCTTCGCCGCTCGCCTCAGAACACACCCGGATCAGCATGGCCGTCTCGACTTTAAGGCCTTCCGAGCAGCCTTGGCCACACTCCCAATGGATCAGCGAGAGGCTCTACTCCTGGTTGGAGCGCAAGGGATGTCCTATGAAGAAGCGGCTGAGGTAAGCGACGTGGCAGTTGGCACAGTTGAAAGCCGCGTGAACCGCGCCCGAACGAGGTTATCAATCCTCTTGGATCTCACATGCGAGGCGGAACTGGGACCTGATGATTTGACAAAGGCAGCGCTGGCGAGTGGGTAGATCGGTGCGCTGACAGAGATCATGGTCAAGCTTGTCGGTTCAGGGTATATTCAAACCCGATGGCTCAACGTTTTCGAATGACTAATCAGGCGAATGGTAAACCGCTGGTTCTCGTCTTAGAGGACGAGGCCCTCATCGCGCTAAACCTCCAGGACGAGTTGCGGGACGCCGGATACAGGACCGCTGGTCCATTCACGACTTGCGCGGCGGCGCTCGGATGGCTTCAGACCGCCACGCCGGATACTGCCATTCTGGACGTGGCCCTGAAGGATGGCCCCTGCCTGGAGATTGCCCTGGAGTTAGGCCGCCGTGAGGTCCCATTTTTGATCTATTCGGGTCATCACAAGGACCGACAGCTTCTGGCTGAGTTTGATCATGTGACCTGGATTGAGAAGCCTGTTCCGCACTCAGTGCTGGTCCAAGCCTGTCACCAGCTTCTGGTCGGTTGTCTCTAAATGGCCTGGGGAAATCAACCGCTTCGATTGAACTAACATAGGTTAACCGCGTTCTCACGGGTGGCCCAGCAGTAACCGACTCGTGTTGAACGACAAATTGCTTCCAGCCTGGAAAGAATGTGACCGGCTCGCGGCCCTGCGCAGCTACCGGATCATCGATACGCCGCCGGAGCCAGCCTTTGACGATCTGGTGGAGCTTGCTGCCCGTGCGTGTCAGACGCCCATTGCCCTAATCAGCCTCATCGACGAGCGCAGGCAGTGGTTCAAGGCCGAGGTGGGGCTGGGCGTTCGCGAAACTTCACTGGATCGGTCAATCTGCCTCAGCGCAATGCTTCTGCCAGGGCTGACTATCGTCCCTGACCTGACCGAGGACCCTCGCTTTGCCGACAATCCTTTAGTGTCGGGGGAGCCGCACCTGCGCTTCTATGCCGGGGCCATGCTACGAACCCCAGATGGTGTGCCCTTGGGAGCTTTGTGTGTGCTCGACCATGTGCCTCGTAACCTCGCCGAGGAGCAGGCTTTTACCCTCACGATGCTGGCACGGCAGGTTATGTCACAACTGGAACTGCGCCGGGCCATTGCTGAGCGGGACGAGAGACTGGAGGCCAGCCACCAGATCGAGCAGCGGCAATCTCTGCTCGTCAGAGAGCTTCACCACCGCGTGAAGAACACTCTGGCGACCGTCCAGGCGCTGGTCGGGGCCACAGGTCGTTCCACCGGCAGTTTCGACGAATTCTACCACTCGTTCTCGAAGCGGATCACCTCGCTGGCGAGAACCCATAATCTCCTGACAGAGGATTATTGGCAGACTGCGCCCCTGCGGGAGATCGCCCTCAATGAGCTAAAGCCGTTTGCCGACAGCCGATTACCACGCTTTATGCTGCTTGGTCCATCGGTCGAGCTATCGGCTGATCTTGCGGTGCCGGTCGGTATGGCGCTGCACGAACTGACCACGAATGCTGTCCGCTATGGGGCTCTTTCGAATCCAACGGGGTATGTCCGAGTTCAGTGGGCCGTGGATGAGGTCGAGGGGCCAAGGAAGCTTCACCTGGAGTGGAGAGAAGTCGGTGGTCCTCAGGTGAAGGAGCCTCTGCATCGCGGGTTTGGCTCGACTCTGCTCCAGCGAATTCTGCCAATGCAATGCAACGCTGAGGTGGAAGTCCAGTATGCCCAAGAGGGCCTGCGCTTTCGAATGGAAGCGCCGTTGGTCGAACAGCGACTGGTCCCCACCTACTGAGCAGCTTCGCTCTCACGCTGGTATGAGGCGCCAGGTTCCAGTGGAAAATGCGCCTGACACCTTGATCCTATGCGCCAAGCTTGTAAGTTGAGAACAATACGGGAACAAACATCGGCAAAGCCTGAGCCGCACCTTACGGAGAATTGAGATGCTCGGTGAAGTGAACTTCCATAGCAGACTACGATGGCACGCCTGGGCCGAGTACAGCGTCATTGCTGCCTCACTAGCTGCGGCCTTTGCTGTCTTGGTAAGTGCTTAAATCCCGAGCGAGGTCCCGACCCAATGTGCCGCCGGTTGGCGCAGGTTACTACCTTGGCTTTGCACTCGATCTATTCGAGCCAGAGCCGCTTCGATCTTCGGAGGTAGAGGCTGTCGGATGATGTCAGCATAGAAGCTGCGGAGGTCTTCGCTGATGGTACGCAGAAGGTCTTCGTCGGAAACCGATGGAACTCTTCTGCCACCTGTGCCGCTGCTTCCCATCACCGCCTCCAAATCACCGCCTAAGTAGATGTACCTGGGCGTTGAGGTGACGTTAACCATCTTTTCAGAGGGCTGTGGATATCGGGCAGAAAGGTACGTTTCCCCGCTGTTGCCGCTTGCTTGCCATCTGCGCAACTTGATCGGCGATTGCAAGTTGCGTCAATGCCCTCCCTTCGTCATCACAGCCACAGGAGCCAGATCGCTCCTATGGCTGATGCCTAGGATGTCAGAATGGTATCCCTGCAAACTCAGATGCCCCAGTAGTAGGGTGTCTTCCAGTAATCGTGCAGTTCACGCTCGCGCTCTCTGTCGGACCAGGCGTAGTCGCGATCTCGCGATAAGCTCGGTGCGCCCCGAAGCTGCTCTTCTGAGATGTCGGTGCGGTAGCCGCCTAAGCTGGTGTCGTAGTCGAGCTTGCTCCACGGGATGGTATGCTCATCCTCGCCCATGCCAAGGAAGCCGCCAAAGCTCATCACCGCATAGGCAACCTTGCCACTGATCTTCTCGATCATCAGCCGTTTGATCGAGCCCAGATGGTTGCCTTGCGAATCATAGACCGCCGTTCCCTCAACCCGATCACTCTCGATCAAGGGCTTGCCGGTCATCACCCCGGGAGCATTGGTATTTGTTGAAGGGTCCGTCTGTGTCATATGCGATCTCCTCACAAGATAGATGCCCCTGTTCACCTCTATTCCCGGCAACGGGACAGCGGGATGTAAGGCGTTCGTGTGGTTAGTTTGCGATCACAGCCTTTGTTCGGTCTTTGTGCTGGTGTGCATCTCGATAGCGCCAGTAGCGTCTATCGGCGCTGCTCGTCACGGTGTGGGGCATATCCACGACTGGTTCGCCCATAATCCGGCACATTAGGCTTCCGATCCCGCCTCTCGCCGTGGATCAGCCAGCCCAGGACATAGCCAATGGCTCCTGCGGCTAAGAGCGAGAGGAGTGGGTTTGCCGTCGTGTGCTGGGTCACAAGTCTTTGGCCCTCACGAACGTACTGCTGAGCTTGAGGGTAGCGTTCACCCACTCGCCGCGCGTAGTGCTCGCCTCGGCTGTATATGTCGCCGGCCGCACCAGACGCTTGATCAACCACGTCTTGTAAAGCCTCTCTCACCTGATCCAGAACTTCCTCGGTTGACTCTTGCCCCGCGTGGCTCTGCTGGTCATCCCCCGTTGCGGGTGTGGCGTCTTGATCAGGCTCAGGGGCTTTGGTGATGGTCACGGAGACTGGATCGCTCGTTGGGAAGGTCTCCTCAATCGCATGGTCGAGCCTCGCATCGAGGTTCTGCTGCGAATTTTCAGCCAGACTGTTGTCTGAGGGGCGCCCAGTAGGTTTACCCTCCTGCCGATCAGGAGTGGATTGACTACCAACAACATCAGGCGGGTTCGTCATGTGAGGCCTCCAGGACGCTCAGAGCAAGTTCGTCGTCAACCTGCACCATTTGTAACGCCGAGGCAGCGAGCCTCGTTCCGGGATTTCTTAACCTATGTAAGTCATCTCACCGAATGTAGACCGCGCTTGGCAACTTGTGACTGACCAGGAATCGTGTTGCTGCCTTTCGGCTTGATGTGATCTCATGGCTTCTTTGAACGGAATGGAACAAGTCCGTCACTGGTAATTCTTGTGTGAGACCCTCGTTCAGGAAGCACACCTTCCGCTACAAGAAAGTAACCGCCCTAGCCAAAGTGCTCGGAAGGCAGATGGCCTGCCCCATGCGGGTGATCCGGGTGTGATGTTAATTCAGGGTTGGTCTGGGCGCCAGCTTGGAAGCAGGGATCAGAGCCTCTGGTGCGGGAGGCCGGTAGCCCAGGGATGAGTGCGGGCGCACCGTGTTGTAATGGCAGCGCCAACTCTCGATGATCACCTGCGCCTCGTCCAAGGTGTAGAAGATTTCTCCTTTCAGCAGTTCATCCCGCAGCTTCGAGTTGAAGCTTTCGTAAATCACCGTTCTCCCATGGACTGCCCGGCTCGATGTAAGCCGTCCTGGCTCCCACAGCCGTAATCCACTCGCGCACCGCTTTGGCCACGAATTCGCTGCCGTAGTACATGGGGAAGCAGCGCGGCGGAGCTGGTCCGGGTTGCGCAGCCGCGCTGCCCGGGGTGGTCATGGCCGGCCAGCAGGTCTCACAGTGATGTCGCTGAACACACGCTGGAGGCCAGCCGACCATGACCGAGCTCAACCCTACACCTGCTCCTGCCACTCTGGTAGCAATCGACATCGCCAAACACCGCCACGAGGTGCTGATTGAGGCCCCTGGACAGGCCCGACGCCGGCGGCTCACCATCCTGAGCACCAAGGCGGATTACGATCGCCTCGTCGAGGCTTTGGGTGCCTA
>NZ_JAELXT010000052.1 GCF_016427565.1 Microvirga splendida | reverse complement strand
GCTCCTTGCGTGGCTCGAAACCCCACAGCTTACGAACAAGCGGGGCAGAAGCACGGCCGGACCATCCCATTACCGGAGGATCGGAACCAGCCGAATATGGACGCGGGCGCCGCGTGCTCCTGGTCGAGGACAATCTCGAGGTGGGCCGGTTCTCGACGCAGACGCTTCAGGACTTGGGGTATGAGACGACCTGGGCCACGAACGGGGACGAAGCGCTCAAGGTACTGGAGGAGACGGGCGCTGCGTTCGATGTCGTCTTCTCCGATGTCGTCATGCCCGGCATCGGCGGCGTGGAGCTGGGGCAGACGATCCGGCAGCGCTACCCTGGTCTGCCGATCGTCCTGACGTCAGGCTACAGCGAGGTTCTTGCCGACGATGGCCGGCACGGATTCGAGCTCCTGCACAAGCCATATGCGGCCGACGAGCTGTCACGGGTGCTGCGCCGCGTAGCCCAGAGGAGAAAGCGACGAGGTTGATGAACGTCAACCTGTCGAACCACTTGGCTCCGGCCTATGAAGGTTAGGCCAAGATCCTGCTTACGGCTGGCCACTGGTGATCTTCTACCTGCCGACCACCACCGCGGGCGGCCTTGTGGGCGGCGCCTACCGCACGGTGACCAGCGCCTTGGGCAACGTCACCCAGGCAGCCGGTTCGACGGCCCAGACTGCCGTACAAGCCGAGGCTCCGAGCCTCGTCGGAGCCGCAGATCCCTTCTCCTCGATCGAGCAGCAGATCCGCGGCGCCACCGGTGGCAACGATCCTGCGGCGCTGCGCGATGCGGCCGTCGCTTCCGTGCGAGCTGCCCTGACCGGCAACGAGCAGCAGGCCGCCGACGCTCGCAGTCGCGCAGCGGATGCCTTGGCCCGGGCCCAGAACATCCCGGTCGACCAGGCCCGCACCCAGGTGCAGCAGTACCGCCAGGCCGTGGATCAGGCCAAGCAGCGGGCCAAGCAGCGGCCGATGCCGCCTCGAGCGCCGTGTCAACGGGTGCCCTGCTGGCACCCCTGGGGCTGATCCTCGGTGCCGTGGCCGCATGGTTTGGCGGGTGCATGGGCACGGTCGAGCCGATGATCACGGCCCGGCTGGGCCTTGGTCGCTCCGGCGCGACGGAGCCTGCGGTCCACAGCGGAACCACGAGCACCGTCGTCGAGACGGAGCGCACGCCGCGGAGCACCTCAACGACCAAACCCGGAACCACATGCTCGTCGTGACACCACGCTCCTCGCGAGCACCAGCACTGACGGAGAAAACCATGGGATTATTGGATTCGATCCTGGGCAACATGATGGGGGCCGGTGGCCCCTGGATGCAGGGCCGCGGCAGGGCGACGTCGCCGATCGTGCAGACGCTCTTGATGCTCCTGGCGGCTAAGGCATTCCAGCACCATCGCTCCAGATCTCAGAGTGATGGCTCACTTGGAGGTGGCCTCGGGGGCATGCTGGGCGGCCAGGGCGGCGGTCTGGGCGGCTTGCTCGATCAGTTCCTGCAGAACGGCTACGGCGACCATGCCGATGCCAGCCGCCGACGGCGAAGCGCAGCAAGCTTGGGAGTTGATGTTCCTGCTCCACACTGGGCTCTTCGTCATTCAGGGGGACGAGACAAGCACTGCGGAGGAGTTGCGCGAGTTCGCCGGTCAAACCTCGACGGAACCCGGATTACTGAGCAGTAGCTGCCGAAATATTCCTGTGAGTTCTCTGGGTTTTGGCTCAGTGCGAAGCCGCTAGTAACCGGGCTCAACTACCGGATAGGAGTGGTACTCATGGCCATAGACGGCATTTGGCGCGGTAAAGGGAATGTTTCGGTACCTCTGGAGGCATAAGGCGTTCAGCGCCGTGCTGCTGCTCCTGTTCGGCGTGGGCCTCTATTTGCAGCCCATAGCTGCCTGGGCCGGGCTCGCGCTGCTACTGTTCTTGCGTCTGACGAAGGTTCACTCACTTCTGCTGATTTATGATTTGACAGATCGGGCCGCGCTAGAACATGTCCGAACACTTGCTACCAAACGCACCCATATGCTCTCACCTGACGAGTACGGAAATGTTTCTGAGGAGGCCTGGAACAGACACCTCAATACCTTCATCAAGAAGACCCTTGTACCGGAGTTCCAACGCAGGAAGATCGAGCATCTCCTAGCCAAGGATCTGAAACGAAACGTTGCCCGCCTCAGGACACGGATTAACAGGATCATCGATCGGTACCAGCCGGTCGAGCAAATCTTCGAATATGATGGGATGACTGGTAGAGAGTTTGAACTCTACTGTCGGGAGGTCCTGCAGGAAGCAGGATGGCGCGCTGCCCTTACCCCCGGCTCACGCGATCAAGGCGCCGACATTATAGCAGAGAAGAATGGCAGACGGGTGGTGATCCAGTGCAAGTTCTACAACGGCGCTGTCGGCAACAAGGCTGTTCAGGAAGCCTATGCCGCCGCGGCCTTCCAGGATGCGCCGTATGCTGTGGTGGTCACAAACTCGGTCTACACTAAATTCGCCCACCAACTCGCGCACAAGAACGGCGTGCTGCTGATGCACCATACGGACCTGGCGCGGCTTGACCTGATCGTCACCAGCGGGGCGGGCTCCCGCTGATACAAGATTCCATTCGGCCCTCTGAGGCTTAAAGAAAGTCCTCGATCGAGAGCTGTGCGGTGTCCCGCGGTTTTGGGTTCGGCTTCTTCGGGCCTTCCTGGACCCCCGCCGCAACAGGCTGTTTGCGGGGGATCGGGGTATCCTCAGACTGCGTGCGCTTCATCCGAGCCTTCGCCTTGTCACGGGCCTGTGCTTCCTCAGATTGCGGATCTTCGGTGAGCCACTTCCCACGCTTGACCACCTCATTCACGCGCCCCTGGTTGATCCCCAGTTGAAAAGCGATCTCCTGCTGAGTCATATCCGTCGTGGTGTGTAGCTCAAGGATCTTGCGTGCGAGCTCCGGCGTCATCTTCCGCCCGGCTACCCTACGGGCTGGCGTGATTGACCGCGTCTTCTTCTCCTCCTTGCGCATCTTTTCCAGGATCGCCAAGGCCATATTCATGCCTTGGGCGCGCAGGGCTTCTTCGAATTGCTTCAGCGTGGCCAAAAGAGAGACTCCTGAACTCCTGCCCCGATGCACTCGCACCGGCTCAGACTGACTTTTGAACGACGAAGAGGTGATGACACGACCCAGGAGCCCCGCACGGCAGCTGGGAGAGGTCAGCCGAATTACGGCGACCAGGAACAGAATAGAGTCCATGGGTCGCGTTTTTCAAGATGGGATGCGCGACTTTGTTGTTGATTCGTTCCGCTGCACTCGGGGCGCTAGCCTCAGCGGCCATTTTCTGACTAGGATGGAGTGACGCCGACTGATCGGGGCACCTTGAGCGGTTGCTCGCAGCGAGCACAAGAGACCGCACAACCGGTCGGCGTCGCGGCCTCGGGGTACTGTGTCAGTGCGAGCTGAGCCAGCGCAAGACTGTACTCGTCAGCCTACTCGGGTTTGTGACAGTTTCAGGGCATTTGCGGAGGTGCCTGTCCTGCGAGATTACGACTCTGCCGCCCCGGCTAGCTCCTCCTCCTTCACCGCCTTCAAGGTGAAGTGGAACGCGGTCCCCTCCCCTCGTGTCGACTCGGCCCAGATCTTTCCACCATGCGCCTCGATGATGGTTCGGCAGATCGACAGCCCCACGCCCATCCCGGTCTTCTTCGTCGTTGTGAATGGAGAGAACAATCGCTCCTGAACGGCCGGTGCGATCCCGCTCCCGGTGTCCACGACACTCACGCGTATGATCGCGCCCTCGTCTTCCACCTCTGCCTTGATTGTCAGATTGCGCTCATACACGTTCTGCATCGCCTCCATGGCGTTGCGAACCAGGTTGAGCAGGACCTGCTGAATCTGAACTCGACTGACGAGCACCTTAGGGCTCTCGTGAGGAAGATCGAAGTCGACTTTGATGCCCTTGTCCTTGGCGCCGGCCAGAGCCAGGGCACTGGCCTCCTCAATTAGCTTGCGCAGGTCCTCAACGTCCTGATCAGTCTCGCCGCGGGCCACAAACGCCCGCAGCTGGCGGATGACCTCGCCGGCCCGCTGGGCCTCCTCCACGGCTCCTTCGATCCCGTGGCGCAGCATCGGCACCTGCTCGCCGTCCATCCGGTCCAGGATCATCCCGCAGCCCTTCAGGTAGCCAGTAATGGCGGTCAGCGGTTGGTTCACCTCGTGGGCCAGGGTTGAGCCCATCTCACCCATGGCTGTAAGCCGGGACATGTAGGCCAACTCGGTCTGGAGCTCCTGCATCCGTTTTTCCGTGTACTGCCGGTCTGTCAGATCGCGGATGAAGGCGGTGAAGAAGCGCTGGCCGCCCGACTCCATCTCACCCAGGTGCACCTCCATGGGGAAGGTGGAGCCATCCTTGCGCTGGGCTACTGCCACGCGGCCGCTTTCAGTGATCCGGCGCTCGCCGGTCTGCCGGTAACGGTGCATGAAACCCTCATGGCTGTCCCGATATGGCACAGGCATCAGGAACTTGACGCTGGTGCCGATGATCTCCTCTGGTCGGTAGCTGAACATCCTCACGGCTGCGGCGCTGAATGAGGTGATGATCCCCTTCTCGTCTGACACCACCATCGCGTCTGGCACAGTCGCCAGGATGGATTGCAGGTGGGCGGTTTGCCGGAGCAGATCGTCCTGACTGGCACGCAGCGCTTCCTCCGCCACAACATGGTGGGTGACATCCTGCGCGATCCCGAGCTTGCGGGTAGGCCGCCCATCGTTGTCGACCAGCGTGTGCCCAACCGAGGTGATCCAACGCTCTTCGCCATTGTCAGCCCGGATAATCCTGAACGTGTTGGTGAAGGTCAGGCTGTCACCCGGCTGATCCCGGTACGCGGTGTCCGCAACCCGCTCCCGATCCTCCGGATGGATCCGCTCGAGCACACGTTCCTGAGTGATCGTTGTGTCCGGCGCAAAACCGAAGAGATCCCGCGCCTCGGCGGTCCACTGCCGCTCACCGGTGAGCGTGTTAAGGTCCCAGATGCCGAGGCCGGCGGTCTCGGTCGCCAGGCGCAGCCGCTCCTCGCTCTGGCGCAAGCTCTCCTCAGCATGCTGCAGGCCCGTGATGTCGCGGGAGATTGCCAGCAACCCATCCGGCTTGCCGTCGCTGCCCTTGATCGGTGTGATCATCACGTCCCACCACTTCGGGGTTCCGGCGATCGTTGGGCAGAACCCTCGGAACCGCCCGGTGTCCCCGATCTTGGCCCGCAGCACAGCCCTACGGGCATCATCAGCAGTAGCTCCAGTCCAGAAGTCGAGCCAGTCACAGCCCTCGATATCGGCGAAGGTCTCCACCTCCATTGCCCGACAACCGCCTTCGCTCATGAAGCGCAGGCGGCCCTCCAGATCGAGGACCTTGATGCAATCCTCGGAACTGGCATGCAGCCGGTCCAGCATCTCGGTCTTCTGGGCCAACTCCCGCTCGGCTTTGCGCAGTTTCATCTCACGCTGAACGGAGCGGGCGAGTGCTAGCAGTGTTCGCTCTTGAATCTGGGACAGCCCCTCGGGGCGAGGCTGCCTGTCGACAACCGTCAGGGTGCCAACAGGCATGTCGTTCTCATCCCGAAGCGGGATGCCGGCGTAAAAGCGCAGCCCCGGGTCTCCGGTCACGAGCGGGTTATGGCAAAGCTCCGGATGCTCACGGAGATCAGGAAAGACAGTCAGGCCAGGTTGCTGGATTGTATAGGCGCAGATCGACAGGTCTGCCGGGATCTCGCTCTCATCAAACCCGATCTTGGCCTTGAACCAGTGTCGGCCCTCAACCAGGAATCCGATGGAAGCTGATGGTGTCTGGCATGCCTGTGCTGCGATGACGACCGCATCGTCGAACGCAGCTTCGGGGGGAGTGTCGAGGATATGAAGTTCGCGGACGGCAGCGATCCGGTTGGCGCTAGCAAATCCAGGGATGTTGGTGCTGAGACTGCTGATCGCCATCGTTGGAATGCTGCCCCGACCCCATAATGCACCCTTTGGAGGTAATGCACTCGGGCCGATAGCAAAGAGGCCTACATTCCGCAACGTAAACGCCGCCGTGTTTATGGCCAAGCTTATTACAAGACAGTTCGGACAGGACGCACTTCTGAGGAATGGGACTCTTCTCTTGCTGTAACTATGTCATAATATTTTTTTATAACAAAGCTGTGCGTAGTTTGCTCAAAGCCAAGCTTTCGGTTTTCCCTTATTGCGCGAAGCAGCCGGCTGCTTCATCTTCGCGGGCATTGGAAGCACCCCACACTTTCAGTGATCAATTGCAAAAACAACAATAGTTTTACGTACTTACCGTAGGGGCAAATGCGGGGGCTGACGGGTCGCGAACACGGTCAAAAGACCGGGCGCGGCCCTTTTCTTTTTCGGGTTAGGGTGGCTCAGGACGTTCCGTTGACGTGATGTTTCAAAACGTCAGACGGACTGAATGTGAGCGCCCGTCGAGGCTCAATAGGCACCTCAATCCCTGTCTTCGGATTGCGGCCCACGCGCTCCGCTTTATTCCGGACGGTGAAGGTGCCGAGGCCGGAGAGTTTGACACTCTCTCCTCTCACCAACGCCTCGCCGATCTCCGACAGAACTTGCTCGACCAGGATAACTGAATCATGCCGGGGAACACCCGTGGCCGCATGGACTGCATCGCACAGGTCTGCCCGCTTCACCGTCTTGCCGGCCATTCACTCGGTCCATTGTTGCTAAGCGCCTAGTTTAGCGGGCACCCAACGGTGGGGGATGCCCGTTCTCAAGTTGCTCCACAAGAGCTTTCAGCCTGTCCGGCAAGTCCGCTGTGACGACGTCGTCATAGACGCTACGCAGAGAGTGACCCAGAATGAAGGTGACCTGCTCCTGCGAGAAGTTCAGGCTGTTGGGGATCCGGTTTGCCCACTGATGTCTGTTGCTTTCCTGCATGGCGTTCGCTCATTGCCCTGCACTGCCCTTGTTCACATAGGTTAGTGGGAACTCACGTGCCCGTGATCGGTTTCAGCGGGGCGGTAAATCTCTGCTGGTCACGCGTGCTTGCTCCCGGGCAAAGGCTGGGTCCAGAACCGGCTATGATTTTTTCTTTGTAGCCACGCTGGAATAGGATGCTCTGCCCTGCCGTTTGGCCCTGTGACGCGCCGTGCGCTCCTGTTCGGCCGTCTGAAAAGGGATCGCCGTTCCTCTCTCAAAAACAACGGCGTCGACCTTAGGGCCCCTCCCCCACGGAGCGGGCCCTTTTTCATGAAATGGGAGTGATGATCTCGCTTAGCCTGCGAGCACCACGTCTGGAGAGTTCGCGGCAGGAGCGAGGAACTGACTTGCCCACATGGCAGCCTGGGTGCGGTTCTCAGCCTTGGCTTTTCGCAGAATGGCCTTGATGTGAACCTTCACCGTTGCCTCAGCTAGGCCAAGCTCCCGGGCGATCAGCTTGTTGGACGCGCCGGTCGTGAGCAGGCGCAGGATCTGAATTTCCCGCTCGGAGAAGCGGTTTGCAGCCGCGCCATCTCCGCCGATCATCGTTACCTTAGGCTTTTGCTCTGAGATCTCGCTCAAAAGGGCAAAGGCAACCGAGGCTGGCAGGAACGTTTCTCCCAGCATCACCAGTTCGAGTGCCTTGAGCATGGCTTCCTGTGACATGCCCGTTGAGCACAACCCATTCAGACCGCTCTTGGCCAGTTGCCCGATCGCCTGCGGCTCTAGGTGATCCGCCAGAAGCACCAGCCGGGCGCCGGGGCAGCGCTCTTTTAACTCTCCGAGGAGTTCCCCATAACCCTCTGGTGAGAGGCTCTCGCAGATCAGGATCAGGGTGGGAGGGTTGTCATCCGTGGCCGACAAGTCCGGCACGCCGGCAGAAGCATCATCGGAGGGGACGAAGTGAGACCCTGCCAGAAGCTGGGCAATCCCGGTGCGCAGAAGGGTGTTCCGGCACAGAAGATAGGTGGTCACATGGTAGAGGGGATCACGAGCAAGCGGAAGAATTTGCGCCTTATAGACGACGTCTTGGTCCATTGGTTTTTAGCCCCTTGCGATAGTTTCTGGCCCAGCACCAGCGCGAACGCCCACTCCCTGCTCTGGCATTGGAGCGTGGACGGGACGCAACTGTGTGGGAGAGCTGTCCTGGGATCAGGCTCGACTTGGCATTAACCCTTCCGAACCGGGGCAGTTCCAGCCGAGGAAGGTCTCCAAATGGGCTAATCCTTACGGGTATCGGGTCGCTGGCGATGTGCGAGCACGGCTGTTGGAGGTCGTTCCACTCTTGGGCCGAAACGTTCTGGCCCCATGCCGGCTGATGGCGCGAGGGCTGTTTCAGTCCTCACAGCCATTGAGAGGGAAAGGCCTACGGCCTTCCGGTCAGGCAAAGGGACTATCGGACGCGCCTATTGGGTGCCCCTAAAATCGCTTATCAGTATAGGCGATCTACAAACCAAGGCTGATTGCGTGCCGTCAAGCCACTTGTGGATTCTTCCCTAACCGCGCCCAGAACATCGCCGGCGCGGGCATTCTCCGCGTTGGCCTGACCATCCAATCCGATGCTGCAAGGCTATCGTGCATCTTGAGGCTGAAGCGAGATCCCTGCCGGTACCTTCAGCTCGCCATCTTCCTGATCCAAGTCGATGAACCGATTGTCCTTGGGGATGACCAACCCCTCTCCGATCTTCGGCAGCTTGGAGAGAGCGGTGCAGGTAATGGTCGATCGCTCACCCGACGAGGTCTCGCTGCCGGTGAGCCGAGCAGGGGGCCGCCCAGGTCCTCCAAGGCTCCCTTCGATCCGGATGCTCTGATCAGGAAACGCCCAGGTGAATCGCTGGCCCGTCTGCTCCCACTTGCCCGGCCATTCGCCGGGCTTCGTCCGAGAGGTATCGAAGATGTAGGGGCTTACCTCCCCGTTCTCGAACTCCCCACCCCCGACGCCGCCACCCGGATAGAAGGTGATCACGAACTGGCTTCGGTCAGAAGCGCGAGTACATTGCCAGAGGGAGCCTGCCAGACTAATGCCGTCGGCTATGGCCGTTGGAGACACCAGGACAATCCCGATTGCGGCAAGCAGGAAGCTTCTCATGGGCTGTCTCCGATCAGGCGTGGAGCAGCACCGTAGACAGCAGATCGTTACTAAAACGGTTCAGGAGGCGGGGTTCGAACGGTCATTGTTGCCACTGGATTCCAGCAGGCACACCAGAGCAAAAACGCTTACTACCGCCAGGAACTCAGCGCCGGTCAGGAGCCATTCCGGTGAGACGCCGCGCAGGGGGCCTACCGCCACCAGCGAGAGGAGGAATGCAACAACCGTACCCCACATCAACATGCGAACTCGCCCCTTAGAACGGGGAAGCCTTACCTTGATGAATATGAACAGCCAATGACAAGCCTGCATATGGGTAAAGGAGAAACTTAGACGATGCCCCACGCTCTGTAGCGGGTACGTCCGGTAAGCTCGCGCGGCAGGGCTCCCCGGAGCTGGGCCAGCATCAGATCGACCGCCTTGGGCGTGACCTTCAGGAGCTTGGCGCCGAGCGGCACAGTCACCAAGGGACGGGATAAGAAAAGGTCGACCAACTCCGGCAGCTTTGAATTGCTGCGGCACTTGTCGGCTACCCTGTTCATCAGCTCCCGCGCCAGGATCAGCCGGTCCAGATCCTTGTTCGCGATCTCAAGCGCCTCCTCGACGACGCTACAGAACCCGTCGAGTTTCTCCCGCGCCCCTTCCCTGCCCTGAGGCCGGAACTTCGATCTCTTGAAGCCTGCCGCCAGGGGGAGCAGGTGGTTTGTCAGGCCCCTGGCGCGCAGGATGGATGCCGCCATGGTCAATCCAAGCCACGGCAGCCGGGTGTAGAGGTTCAGATCCAGCCACGTGTTCCAAGCCACCGCAGCAGCTGCAATGGCTGGCCAATGGTTCGTTCGCTTAACGAAGTCGAGCCAAAGATCCTCATTCTCCGCCTCGTCCTGGTCGGGGTCATAGACTAGATGCGAGCGGCTCTTGGGCAGCGGGGTTTCGCCGGCCAGCACCTTGCTGGTGCGGTCGAGCAGGGCGTCGATCTCGGCAAAATGCGCCTTCCACGGATCGGTGTCATTGGCATAAGGCGGGTACGCCTCGTCATCATCCGGGTCCGGGCGCTTTCTTTTCGGCTTTGCAGAAGATTCAGCCCCAAGGCCACCCACACCTCGTAAGGCTGCAAGGCCGTCAATTGAAAGTGGCCAGGGCGCTTTACGGGCCATAGCCGTGCGACGGCTTCGCAGGGCCGCCGCCGCCCGAGTGAGTTCATGGGTCGGGCTGCGAACATCCATGCCGGCGTCGTGGAGGACCAGATCGCCCACATCGACCAAGTGCCCGTCGAGCATCAGCGCCCGGACGGCTTCGGTCATATCGCAACGGGACTGCCACCCAGCTGCAAGGTCAGATGCCTCCAACCGCGCATCAAAGCGGAGAACGGCAATCGTGATCTGCTCCAGACGACCGGCGATTTTCTCCCACGGCAATTCGGGAAGTTCGATGGCGGTGCGTTTTGCCCCTTCGTCATCCCATTGTTTGTACAATGATTGCTCCACCTATGAAGGTAAGTGCCTGTTACTGAGAGGTTTTGCACAAGTAACGGTATCAAAATTGGATTTAGCTACCGTCTGATAATAGTCAGTTTCGGGTCAGAAAAGTAGCCTTTTTGACTGTCAAATAGGCTCGAGAGGCGATTTCGGCTCTTTTGGGTGCAGATCCCAAGGGTCACGAATGGAAAGCCACGGATTCAGCTAAGGAAACGTGACCCACGCAGGCCCAAAAAGCACTCTGGCAGCACTATCAACCGGTCAATTGGAGCACTCCATTTTTTGTACAGATGTCGATAACAATGAGCTTCTCTTAGCTGCCCCCTCTCCTCGTGGAATCTCTGCTGGCAGAGGCCCTGAAATTTCGGGAGCCTCTATCCGATACCATGCTCGTTATTTCGCTGGAGGGCAAAAAGCGACAACCCATCCCTGCTTGTTGATCCCGGGCAACTTGGGTGCATTTGGGAAATGTAAGAGATCTTTGCATCTGCAAAGATCTCCCGAAGGCGCACCTTGACCGCAAGGGACAGGGTAGAGCTGTGCCCCTTGCCTCATAGCCCTAATTGTTTTTCTGAGCCTCAAACTCCCGATAAATCTCTGTCAGCTTAGAGATTAGAAAGCTTGCAAACTCCGGTTCCGGACGCTGATCAATCTGGAGGGTGCACTTTGTCTCTGAAGCAACGATGTTTACAAGTCGGCGGCGGTGAGGATCTTCCCAGAACTGAGCTTTAGGGCGCTCCTTCTTCTGGAGGCGATCGACCAGTGTGCGGAAGCGAGCGTCAGAATTTAGTACCTGAACGTCATTTTCGGCCAAGATTTGTCGACCGCGCTTGATGCAAGTGGGGTCTTGGAAGAGATCCATAAGGGTCCGCCAGCGGGGTCGGCCGATCCCTGGTGCGGGTCCGATCGCATCAATGATATCGATCGGAATCCGAGAGCCGACAGCAATAAGAGATGAGAGATCTCCCTCATTGACCGAGAGTGCTTCTCGAATGACCTTTCGCTTGAAGCCTCGGTTTTCAAGGGCCACCACGAAGCGTGCCTTCTCGATGAAGGTTAGATCGAGGCGAGCATTGTTTTCCTGACCTTGAGCGATAATTAGCTCTTCATCCGACATCTTTCGAACAGTGGTCCGGACCTTGATGCCAAGCCGTTCCGCAGCTTTGACGCGGCGGTGGCCGTAGGCGATCTGATAACGGTCAGGAACGTTGGGATGCGGACGGACAAGAATTGGAACCAATTGTCCTTTTTCTTTGATTTGTTCCGCGAGCTCCGCAATAGCCTTATCAGAGCTCTCCATCCGATCCTGGATAAACGAACCATCCAGAACTTGAGGATCTAGCTCGATGATTGTCTGACCGGTCTCCATCTGGTCTTTGACAGCCTTGAGCTCATTTTCGACGGCAAAAGCTTCACTTAGCTTTCCAAGTGCGCTCCCCCCTGCTCGATTGATTCCCCACTCTTTCCTCTTGGCATTTGCAGGTTGATTATCTGCCTGATGATCACGAGAGAGCGACGCTGCTGGCGACGCCACAGAGCCAGCTAACTGCTCTGCGGCCTCCTGAGACGACTCAGCAACACGAACCATGGGCTTTCCACCCTCGGGGCGATCCTCGACTACGAGGTTCGGGAATTGGGATGGCAGCTGCTGTGCTTCCGGCTCCGACTGGGGCGTAGGCATGAGCCTGCTAAGAACAGAATTTTTCTTGCTCATTGTCCCCTCCCCCAAGTCTTGTGAATAAGGCTTTCAATCTCGGCGTTGACGTTGTTCATGGCATCGATTGCTCGGTCGTACGTCGATTTGGTGAACCTCTCGCGCGACACTTCGTAGATCGTTTGCTTGTTAATGCCAGCGTCTGCAATCGCGGTGCTCTTCAGCATCGGATTTTCGAGAACTGCCTCTGGGAATAGACCCCGCAGGTACTCCACCATACCACTTTGTGGACCGTCGCCCGGCTCGTAACGTGTGACGAGATACTTCATCCAGTCGTATTCGACAGTGCCGCCGAACTTTTTTACCACGCCTAGAAGGTCAGCCGTCATCGTCAAAAATTGGGACATAGACATCACGTCTAGCATCTGCGGGTGCACCGTCACAATGAGGGACGTGGATGCGCTCAGGGCTGCTAGCGTGAGGAACCCGAGTTGTGGCGGACAGTCAATCACCACGACATCGTAGTCGTCAGCAACCTCACTCAGCGCAATGGTGAGGCGCGAGAAGAACTTTGTTTCACCCGGACGGCGGTTTGCGAGTGCCTTTGGTGTCTCGTGCTCAAACTCCATCAACTCAAGATTACCCGGAATTATATCGAGCCCAGAGATGTAGGTCCGGCGGATAACCTCACTTGGGTGACGAGCCTCGTCGTCATAGCGGATTGAGCCGTAAATGGTTTCGTTCGCGCCGACGTCGAACTCGGGTTGATATCCGTGCAGGGCGGAGAGGCTAGCTTGGGGATCAAGATCTATGGCGAGCACTCGGTACCCACTTAGCGCAAGATATTGTGCGAGGTGCGCCGCACTGGTCGTTTTAGCGCTCCCACCCTTAAAGTTTACGCAGGAAATGATCTGAAGATGCTCTTTGCCGGAACGGTGTTTAAGATAGCGCCGACCACCGCGGGCATTCTCGTCCAGGTACGCGCGGAGAGCATTGATATCATCAAGGGAATACATGCGCCTCCCATTGGGGAGCGTCTCAGCTTCAGGACCTTTCCCGTCCAAGGCGAGTTGGCGTAGGTAGCCGTCGTCGACGCCAATAAGCTTTGCAGCCTCCCCTGACGTAAACTTGCGAAGAGACTTCTGAGCCACTGGGGGATAAAGTGCCAGTCGCTGTTGGTGGAGCGACTCGGAGAGTTCCTTGGCATGCATCAAGATGTAGTTGTCGTCGACTTTCGGCGGTCGGGGAGTCGTCTGCGTCTCGACTTGGGGATCATCCAGTTTTAGTTGAGGGACAGCCACATCAACTCTCCTAGTTACGGAAATTCGCCGCCGATGCGGCGTCTTCCGTGAGGAAAGCCTGCAAATCCTTAACGAATGGTTAACGCCGCGATAAGTTGGCCTCAAAGAATGCGATTATCTGTCTCTTTCTTATTCGAATAGGTGCGAACCTACTTTGCAGCTGCAAAGTCTGTTTCGTAGGACGCCTGCCGCAAGTGATGGTTCGGCGGCATCCACAAAAATAGCCGAGCATTGGGAACTGATCTAATCGGCCCCAACATGGTTGAGGGCTCCTTCGATGCAGCACAGTTCAAATACTACCTCCCTCACCTCCGCCAGGGTAACGACCTAGCATATCTTTGCATCTTGAAAGATGGCAGACAGGGCGATGCTTGTTGAAGCCTATGATCGGCACGTCGGAGCGCCAGTACTTCAGAGACGCCGCGGAAGTTTGCAGCTGCAAAGTTCCACTTTTGCCTCCTCCGCAAACTCAATTATTGGCAGTACTTCGGTGACGCCACCCTGTCCGCGAATAGGTCCGGATCGGCACGGCCGGGCAGCGCAAGATCGGGTCGCGTGAAAACGGGAGCCGCCTTGGAGGCTCTCGAGATGTGGCTGCGCCGAAAGCAAACGCGGGGCTACGTCACGCGTCCAGACTGAAGATAAGGCTTTACCTGGCGGGCTTCATCGCATCCAAGCATGGCCCTCCCCGGGCGCCGATCTTCCCCTGATCCATGGTACAGGCAAATAGCGGCACTCGAGCACCAATCATGAGGCCGTCATGAAACGCAGAACCTTCACCAGCTCCATCTTGGCCCTGTCCGCGGCCCCTCTCCTCGCCCATCAGGCCAGTACGTCTCCTGCTGCGGCCGCTGAGATTTCAGGTCCGCCTCTCATGGGCGGCTCCATCACGGACGTACCCGGGATCAAAATCGGTCATCACACCCTCACCCGCCGGCCAACGGGCTGCACCGTCATCCTGTGTGAGGACGGCGCCGTCGGCGGGGTGGATGTGCGCGGCTCCGCCCCTGGCACCCGTGAGACCGACCTCCTCGACCCGACCAACGCAGTCCAGCAGGTCCAGGCTATCCTGCTGTCTGGCGGCAGTGCCTATGGGTTGGAGGCTGCCACGGGCGTGATGCGTTATCTCGAGGAGCGCAAGCTCGGGTTCAAGTTGCGCGCCGGCGTGGTCCCAATCGTGCCGGCCGCCATTCTATTCGACCTTGGTGTTGGCGACTTCACTATTCGGCCAGATGCTGAGGCCGGATACCAGGCCTGTCTGGCCGCTGCGTCAGGTCCTGTCGCAGAGGGCAATGTCGGGGCAGGGGCCGGAGCAACGGTGGGTAAGATGTTCTGCTCCGCCTTTGCCATGAAGGGAGGCATCGGCACCGCCAGCCACCGGGTTCCCGGCACCGACATCGTTGTTGGCGCCATTGTGGCCGTGAACGCCGTGGGCGACATCTGTCATCCCGAGACGCGCCAGATCCTTGCCGGAGCCAGACGGGAGGAGGGGCAGGGCTTCCGGGACACCATGGCAGCGATCATGGGCGGCTACCGCGTCGTGACATCAACCGGCAGCAACACCACGATCGGGGCTGTTGCCACCAATGTGCCGTTCAACAAGGCCGAGATGAACAAGATCGCCCAGATGGCACACGATGGCTTCGCCCGCAGCATCAACCCGGTACATACGATGTCGGATGGCGACACAATCTTTGCGTTGTCCACGGGCAAGGCCTCATCGGTCCGCGCCGATGTCTCGGCGATTGGGGCAATCGCCGCCACGGTGATGGCCCAGGCTGTGGCCCGTGCGGTGATCCAAGCCGAGAGCCTGACCGGGCATCAGCTGCCGGCCCTCAGAGACTACGTGAAGGGGTGAAAAGAGCCCGCAGGTGGATCTCGATGAGCGGGGAGTTGCACCCATGAGGCGAACCTCCCCGCTCACAAGGCTTGCTGCTTCGGCCCATAACAGTGTTCTGTCGGTGGTCAGCCCGCTTTCCCTGCGGCCTCAGTAGAGCGAGGCTTGCACCGGCCGCACCTGCTTCTCAAAGGGGAGGGGCAAGCCACTCCTTGATCTTGCTGAACTTGAGATGGTCAGCCACCGACATGGGAGCCTTTGCACTCTGTTGGACAGCATCCAGCCGGGATTTCACCTGCTCTGTTGCCAGCACGTAAGCTTGACGTCCGATGCCCAATGCGCCCTCCAGCACCTCAAGGCGATCTTGCCAGCTTATCCGGTATCTCAGGTGCTGGGCGATATAAACCTCCCGCTCCCACTCAACCTGTTTTGTATCGGCGCAGGCCAGGCGGGTGACGAACGGGAGCAGTTGCTGCCGCTGCTCATCACTGGCTTCATCATTCAGGAGCATCGCCAGGCGGCAGATCGGGCGCGAGAAGCAATCAGGCATGGTCTCGACGGCCCGGACCGGCCGATAGGGGAAGCCAGCCGCGACAATGGCCGCCTCGTTGATGCAGGTTCCGCCGTCCTTGCCGGGTAAGGCGTGTGAGCCTCGTTTCAGCTTCCAGTTCAGAATATGATCGAAACTATCCATGGCGGCCATTCCTGTGGCGCGCCCCACCGCACGATGGTGATCCTCTGGCGGCTCTCCTGTCAATTGCGCTGGGACGCCAGGTCGGAGAACTGACCTTGAGTCATTGGTGGCATGGCGGTCGGGGGCACCTCGGCGTCCTATGCCCAAACGGAACCCGCGCGGATGGGTGAACGGCACCTCCGAGCGAAGCTGGCTACACCACGTCTTGCAGGGACGTCGGCAGGGCCAGCCCCGCCTTGCGTGCTTGGTCAAGTTGCTTTTTAACCGAGGAGGCTGACCATGTGGAGCCGCCGCGTGGCGTCCGCTCCCGCATGCGTTCGAGTTGAGCCCCGATGTCCCGCAACGAGAGGCCTGGGTTGGCCATGGCAATACCGGCAATCAGCGTCATGAGGCGGTCCTCCGGGTTCTTGCGTGGGGCAGGGCGGAGGAGGGCAGGGTCGGCCATGTGCTGAGACACGAGCTTGCCGACGGCACGGCGTAGGCGGGCCACGGTCCAAGATTGGCCGCTGTTGCCGAGGATGCGAACAACATCCTCCCACGGGTGCTGCGGGCGCATGCGGCGAATCGTTGGCATCCATTGATCACACCGGCAATCAGATCGTCCACGTATGCCTTGTCCCGGGCCGGAGCGATCTTCCTGATGGCCTCCGGTCGGCGCTCGCGCATGCCTAGATTGCCTGGTTTCTTGCCTCGCGCCTTTGCGGCCTCGATCCCGGCTCTGGTGCGCTCGGAGATGAGGGAATGCTCCAACTGCGCGACTGCACCGAGCACCTGCAAGGAAAATATACCTCGCGGGATCGAGGTGTCGATCGGATCGCGCAGGGACCGGAAGTGGGCCTTCTTGGCTGTCAGTGCTTCGATCACCTCAAGAAGGTGGCTCACCGAACGGCTAAGCGATCGAGGCGCACCACGACCAACACCCCTCCCGGCCGGATCTCACGCATCAACCGCGCCAGTACCGGCCGCGCTCGACTTGCCCCGAGCCATGCTCCCAGTGGATCTCGGCACAACCAGCCGCGCGCAGCTCGTCGAGCTGAGCATCGTGCGCCTGATCCTCAGTGGACACACGAGCGTAGCCAATCAAGCGCTTCCTGGAAGGGGAGGGGGCCATCATTCTTCGCTGGTTAAGTGAGGTCTGAGGATAGCCCCAGTCGCATAGCCGCTTGCCGCAGCCGCCGATCCCGGGTCCAGAGCACGGCACCGGGAGTAAGTCTTGCTGCTGCTAGAAGGTGCGCATCGACAAAGCCAATCCCAAGTCCGTAGAGTTGCTCCCGCTCAATCAGTATCATGACCTCATCATCACTGGCGACGGTAGCCTGGGGCAGGTCACGGAGGGACTCAAGCACGGTCCTGCGCTGGCGAAGGCTGCCGAGGGCGAGCTCACCCGTGACAAAGGAATGCGCCAATACGCGCCCCGTCCCGAGGAGCTCTGCCAACACTAAATCGCTGCTCTTCAGGTGATCGATCCACACCGAGGTGTCGACGAGGATCACTGAGCATCCGCCTGACGGCGCGGGATAGGCTTAAGATCAGGCTCGGTGCCGCCGAGGCGGGCCAGCCTTCGGGCACTCTCCCGCTCGATCAGAGCCTTCAATGCTTCGCGAACCAGAGCAGACTTCTCCTGCAGGCCCGTAAATGCCTGCGCCTTTGCAACGAGTTCGTCGTCTAGAGCAATTGTTGTTCTCACGCGAGTACCTCCATCCTGCCGCATACAAAGTAGCATCAAGTGATGACGGTATAAATGCCGCCACGGTCTTGACGCTCGATTCAGCAGCTAATCACCTCACCTTCATCTGCTGTGGTCGAGATGTCTGCTCAACTTCCATATGCGATTGAGAGGACAACATGAATATAGGCCTGCGCCAGAAACATATTGGGTGTCAGTTGTACACTCTCGCTTGCTGCGGGAAACTGATCGTTTGCAAACGATCGGTGAGCGATTTTGTCAACGAGCAGGGGAGGGTAGGGCTTCCCCACGGCTGACAAAAGTGCTTTGAAAACAAAGGCTCTAGATGCTCGGCTGGGAGCAAGAGGCCTACGTAGGCGCCCGTGATCAGATCTCTGATGAACTAGCTCAGGAGGCAGCCGAGCGATCTAGCATTTATGCGACCATCAGACCGTAGACATTCCCCAAATATATTCCCCTGGAGCATATTTTTCTAAAAACTTCAAAGGCTTAGACTTATGCGAAAGCGTGACGTTGGGAAATGCTAGATTCGGAAACCTTAAGTGAGTGAAGCCTTGCTGGAATCCATGCTGCTTCGGCTGCGATGATCAGGAAAGGGCAGAAGGCAATAAGCTGCCCGCTGGACATTCACGACAGCAGGAGAGGGGAGGGCAGGTGAGGGACGAAAAGCAGACCTTCACACGGCCAAGCTGAAGGGCAGTCTGTGACTCGGAAGCGACATTCCGCGATGCAGCGTAGCATCACGTCCTCCTGCGGCGAGGAGTTCGGCGTCGCAGTCCCTCGAAGCACCAGGTATACTCCTCAATCGCGCAACGCACCTGATCCCAACAACGTTCCGCTACCAAACTGCTAGTGATCTCGCACCGCACCTTTGAATAATTCGGTCATCGCTGCCAAAAGCGTAGTCCGGGCCTCTTGGCCCTCGGCTAGCATGAGAAAGTCATTGATCCCGAAGCGTTGCTCACTTTGCTGCTCCGCACTCTCCGAGTGTGGGTTTTGGTGGATTCGCGTGTGTTCCACCCACAATCCAGAAGCCTCTGTATCGAGGATCAGGTGCCACCATTCGCCTGTATGCCCTCCTGGGTTTTCGGCTCTGAAGGCTAACTCGCGTTTGTAAATGGGCATCCGCTCGCTCCTGATCCGGCGTGGATTGTGGTATTACGTGCAAGCCGACACAAGTAATGGGAAAGGCACTCGCAGAGTGTAGGTTGCAGGTAATGGAGAAGGCAGATGGCCTACATCCCAGTGAGGACAACGGCAGGATGTTGACGAGCAGCGGCGCTACTTAGCTCCACCGGCGAGATGACAGCTGATGCTCGATGGCCTGAGCGGTAGGAGATCGCGGCCAATTCAAGCGCAGCCTCGCGAGCTTCCTCCTCGGTAGTGTACGAGTAGATGGCTCTGCCCTGGCACATCACTAGCCAGCGGTCTTCCTGAAGGTAAAAGACTTCGAAACGTTGCATGTTGGTTGCCCCTATGACCAAGGACAGCATACTGAGTCCCACCCTGACATGCGGCATTCTCCAAAGAGGTAGGGAAGCTCTCGAAAGTATGGGGCCTTTCAGCCTCGGGCCGGTGCCCATCTATTTCCGTTGAATCCCCCGGGTCTTCAGAACAAGGCTCATGGGCAAGCGGGGACCCAACCCAAAGCTGGCGAGCATCGAAAAAATGGAGGGCAGCCCTTCGAAGCGGCCGACAGGGATTTGATGAAGTGGACGCCCCTCAACGGCCTCGAGGTGCCAAAGTGGAGGAGGAGGGTCCATTCTGTGGCTCACAGTAGTGTTGTCCCGTCAGGGACTACTGACCTCGACGGCTGGTGGGATGGGGCGGGGCCGGCCATCCTGGTCAATGGCCACAAAGGTAAAGGTGGCATCGGTGACCTTCTCGCGTATCTGAGTCTGAAAGCGTCGAGCCCACGCTTCGATCTTGATCGTCATGGACGTCCGGCCAACACGCTCGACGCGTGTGTACACACAAAGAACATCGCCCACGCGGACGGGGCGAATGAACTGCATAGCGTCCACTGCGACTGTCGCCACACGGCCCTGCGCTCGCTCAACTCCAGCGATGCCGCCTGCCTGGTCCATCTGCGACATCACCCATCCGCCGAAGATGTCTCCGTTTGCGTTTGTATCGGCGGGCATTGCAATGGTGCGTACAGTCAGATCGCCCTGAGGTTCAACCCCGTCCGTCATATCTCAGTCCTTCTGTGATTGGGGCGCGCAGCGGCCGAATTCTTACTCGGGCTCAATTAGGTATTCTGTCCCGCAATGATCTACCCGCAGCCGATGGGTCAGGGCTGAGTAGCCTTGAAGCTGTCACGGCTGGAGATGCGCTCCCACCACTCGCCAACGCCAGGAAGGCCGGCGAACTCCTCAAGGTGCGGAGTGAGCGCGATGTAGGCGAAGAGCGGCGCGAGATAGAGATCGGCGATCGAGACCTCATCGCCCGCGAGGAACGGCGACGATCCCTTGATGCGCATGAGCTCCGTCAGCACGGCCCGGCTCCTGGCCAAGCCGTCCCGGTGCGCAGCCTCGTTCTTGCCACCCACGAAATCAGGGAAAAGGTGATAAGCCACGACGCCGCCGATCATGGGCCCGTAGCCGTATGAGTCGATGATGCTCGTCGTCATGTCCATGCGGGCTGCGTCCTTCGGGTTTGCCGGCACGAGCGACGGACCTGGCAGGACGGCATCGAGGTAGCGCGCGATCGCACTGGTCTCAATGATCCCGAACCCGTCAACGTCGACAACCGGGACCTTGCCGAATGGATGCCTTGAGAGGTGTTCCTCACCCTTGGGCTCTCCCTTGAGGACATCCACGGGCACCTGCTCGTACTCGTTCACGCCCTTCTCGGCGAGAAGCATGCGGACTGTGCGGACATAGGTGGAGCCGCTGAAGCCCCACAGGGTAATCCTGGTCATCGGGTTATCTCCTTTATCTGCTGCCCCATAGGTTCTCACGGCCTGAGGATCAGGGTTCCGCCGGCCCCTCCCTGTTCGAGCGCCCGGTGCGCATCGGCAGCCTCGGCCAAGTCGAAGGTGCGGCTGATCGAAGGCTTGATGATACCTTGCCTGACTGCGTCGAATACATCCTGGGCGCGTCCGCGGTACTCCTCCACATCAGTTGCGTGAGCAGCAAGGCCGGGCCGGGTCAGGAAAAGCGAGTTCTTGTTCAGGGTCGCGATCGACACAGGATCCGGCAACCCCGAGGATGCGCCAATCGACACCATCATCCCGCGGACCTTCAGGCTATCGATCGAGGCGTTGAACGTCTCCTTGCCGACGCCGTCATAGACCACGTCCACCTTTCGCCCCTCGGTCAGGCGGGCGACCTCGGACGGCAGGTCGCAGGCCCCCCAGACCAGCACCTCGTCGCAGCCCGCCGAGGCGGCCAGTCCGACGCTTGCCTCCTTCGAGACGACGCCGATGATCTTGGCCCCAAGGTGCTTGGCCCATGGGGCGAGGAGTTGCCCAACGCCACCGGAGGCCCCGTAGAGGAGGATGGTGGTGCCGCGACCGACAGGGTACGTACTCTTAATGAGATATTGGGCAGTGATGCCCTTGAAGAGGATCGCGGCAGCATCCGTGGTGCTGATCCCCTCCGGGAGCTTCACCAGCCGTGAGGCGGGATAGAGACGTCCGCTCGCATAACTGCCAATCGGGCCAAGAGCATAGCCGACCCTGTCTCCGACCGCGATGTCCGTCACGTCGGGGCCTACCGCGGTGACGCGACCGGCGCCTTCGAGGCCCAGCCCTCCCGGCAAGGCGATCGGCACCGAACCGCGGCGCTGCATCACGTCGAGAAAGTTGACCCCGATGGCCTCTTGCTCGACCCAGGCCTCCGCAGGCCCCGGATCGATCGGTTCAATGTGCTTCAGTTCGAGAACGTCAGCATCGCCCGTTCGCGACAACCAGATCGCTTCTGCCATGGGTAATCTCTTTCTGATGTGTGCGTACCAGCCTTGCCCGATAAACAGCGATGAGCACTCAGGAGTTCATACCTCCAAAGCCGATCTCTTGAAACGTTGCGGACCTTGGGGAGGGCTGCCGAGCGGAGGTCGCCCGCAGACTGATGATCGCTTTTGCCGGTTTCGTAGGCCCAACACTGCTAGGGCCGGCGAACCTTTAGGTCAGCTCATAGTACCGGGTAGACCTTAGCCGCAGGTCGCCATTGGCAGCGTGAGCTGACCTTCAAGGACAGGCGCTTAATGGCTCAGGTTGACCCGGAGCGGGCTTATCTGTCCTAGGTGTTTGATCCCAGGGTTTGATGGTGCGATATTATCCTCAGGATGGAGGGACGCGCTATGGGCCAAGTTCTCCATGGG
>NZ_JAELXT010000051.1 GCF_016427565.1 Microvirga splendida | reverse complement strand
TCTTTCCGAGGCCCGGAGGGCACTGAGGCAGGAGCGCCGCATGGGTGGGAACATCCGTGATGAGCGGCGTGAGGTGAAGCAGGAGCGTCGAGACGTGCGCCAGGCGCGGCAGGAACTGCGCCGGGAGCGGAGGGATTAGCGCATAGTGGGTCGTCAACCTCCTGAAACCCTGACCTCCTCCTGAGACTTCAGGAGGAGGTTGTTATCGAGCATGAATAGGGGCGCCACATCCGTCGGCGGCTCAAGGAACTGAAAGGCCGGTCCCTGTCCGCAGATTGGGATAGGGATGTCGTGGTTTTGTTTCGCTTCAGCGCTCTGGAGGTTTCGTTGCAAACCCCGACGTAGGACAAGAGGCTGCCGGAGATGACCTCAGGTTAGGTGGCAACGCCGAAGAGAGCTGCAATGGAACTACTTTGAGCCCGCATAACGCTTGCTGGTGCGTTCAAAACCTGTCCTTTGCGGATCATCGCCATCGTCTCACAGCCGGCAATCGTCCGAGCGGCAGTCCGGAAGGTCTTGAAGCCCAGCCCGCGACGGACCAGCCGCTTGGTGCGCCGGTGATCCTGCTCGACGATGTTGTTCAGGAACTTTACCCGCCGGAGTTTGCCAAGCTGCCAGAGCACTCCGGCACGTTTCATCGCCTTCGTCGCTACAGGATAGGCGGCGTTCTTGTCGATTGTGAAAGTCTGCGGATTGACTGTATGTGCCTGCTTCAAGGCTTTCCAGCAGAAGCGCTTGGCAGCAGCCGCATCCCGCTTTACCGAAAGCAGAAAGTGAATCGTCTGTCCGGCCGCATCGACGGCACGGTGGAGATAAACCCACTCGCCCTTTACACGAATGTAAGTCTCATCCACACGCCAGGAGCCGTTCGTCGAACGCAGATGCGGACGAACCCGCTTGTCGAGTTCGAGAGCATAGGCCTGGATCCAGCGGAACAGGGTCGTGTGATCCACCTGCACTCCATGATCTGAGAGGATGCGCATCAGGGTTGGTGCGGTTCCGTACAGAGCTTGAGCTCGGATGCGAAGGCGAAGCCCGGATCACGGAACGTGTTGCGCTGGCGGGAGTTGCCCCTACGCCAACACCTAAGCTTGATGCAGCGTATGGAGTTTCCAATGATCAGATCGCTTCTTCTCACCTCCTGTGCCTTCCTGGCCTTGACCGGCCTCGCCCTCGCACAGGCCACCCAGCCGACAGCCCCACCTGCTGGCGCTGCGCAGCCGGCTGCTCCGGCTGCCCCTCCCGCCGGCACCACCCCCGCGCAGCCGGGCGCGGCTCCGAGCGTCCAAGGCGCACGGCCCGGCATCCGCACCGTAGACCCCACCACGCTCCGGCTGACGTACTACACTGTCACTCCCGCCGACATGCTGGCCTCCAGGCTCATGGATTTGGACGTGCATAACCTTCAAAACGAAGAGATCGGCGAAATCGAGGACTTGATCCTCGATGACGGCAAGACCATTCGCGGGATCGTGCTGGAGATTGGCGGCTTCCTTGGCATTGGCGAGCGGCGCGTGGTAGTGGCCCCCAGCTCAATCCTGATCACCCGCGAGGGCGAAAACAATCTGAAGGCGGTAGTCAACACCACCAAGGACGAACTCCAGAAGGCCCCCGAGTTCAAGTTCGAGGGTAACTTCAAGCGGGAGTAAGCGGCTTCCGGTCCCCGCAAGCGGTATGCGGGGGTAGGGTGCGCATCCTGTTGGGGCGAACGTCATTAGCCGGGCGAGAGCTAGGAGTTCTCGCCCGGCTCGGCTATGCCGCATGGGGTGTGGTCTACGTGCTGGCCCCTGGCCCACGGCGGAGGCCATCTGGGGCAACAGCCGGCTTTGCAGCCTGCCGGGGTGCTCGCCCCCTTTCCTGACCGACATGAAGGCTCGATCCTCGTAGCCGCGATCCTGCCTTGGGTCTGTCAGGACTGGAGCCGGCGCCAACCCGCGTATGCCAGCAGACTCAGGCAGGGTCGGATTTTCAGCCGCCTCCGCAAATCACCATCCCACGTGGGAAATATGGGCGCTGTTGCAGTGACTTCATGAGACACAACCAATAGTGCATTCTCGTGCCGGAGCAGCCACTACACGCTCTGGCTTGACAGGTTAATGCACCATCAGAGCCGATCTGGCTGGCCGACATCACCTACATCCCGACTGGTGAGGGCTGGCTCTACCTGGCGGCCGTGCTGGATCTGGCCACCCGGAAGGTGGGGTTGAGCCATGCGCGATCATATGCGCACCGAGTTGGCCCTTGGCGCTCTGATGATGGCGGCTCAGCGGCAGCGATCAGGTCCCGGGCTCATTCACCATTCAGATCGCAGTAGTCAGTATGCAGCTGAGGCGTATGCCCGGCAGCTAACCTCCATGAAGGCGACGGCATCAATGAGCCGAACAGCTTGTTGCTACGACGACGCTCCGATGGAGTCGTACGTCCATTCCTTGAAGCTAGAGCTGGTCCATCAGCGGAGCTGGGCAACGCGTGGCGAGGCTCGCCGGGATCTGTTCGGCTACATCGAAGGTTACTATAATCGACAGCGCATTCACTCCGCCCTAGGGTATCTCACACCCGAACAGGCCGAGCGAAATGCAAACTAACCCCGTGTCCGCGTAATCGGGGAAGATCAACGTCTTCATGCCTCAACCCCTCTGAAAGGCTCAGGCGAGTGTAGGCAGCACCTTTGACGCAGCGGTACGCAATTGTGCGAACATCCTTAATTGCAAGACTGATGGAGCCCAGCGTAAACACCGACAAGGGAAAATCGCCTGCTCAAGTACTTGGATGTATGGCTACAGCCGCCAGCCGGATCGCGATTAAGCAGATAGGTTCAGGAATACCGTTCCCTCCTCGCCAAGCTCTGCCAGATTTGAGGCGAGACGCTCTACGAGCAGCCAGCGCCTCCAGTCCGGCATGATGCTCCAGGCAGGATCGCTCAGCTGGGCATGAGGCAGACGGTAGTGAAACACCGCCCTAGATCCGATCTTCTCATGCGGCAGAACAGAGCGCACCCGCTCCTCATCGAAGTGAGCCAGGAGTGGAAGGAGGTCCAATGCCCGCTTCCGGGTCGGGTTCGCCGCCAGGTAGTCTTCCGTCAGCTTGGGCAGGTCAGGCCAGTAGCCCGGATCGAGCACGCGTTGTTTATAGGCCTGCGGGTAGTCAGGCGGAAGGACGAGAGCACGCCGAAAGCTCCCGTGTACGATCTCACGTCGGAGGCGGTCGTTGACCAGCAGGAAGGCTTTGAGAAAGGCCGTGACCGTTGCTGCATCAAGCCGCGGTGGATCGATGTTGAAGTGGAGCCCCAGGGAGTCCCACAATACGGCCCCGCGGCCGTACGCACCAGCAGACCGCAAGCTTGCCACGACCGTGTCCATTTCCGGGAGCTGGGCGATGGGCATGGGCGCGGTGATGAGTTCCCGCGGGACGAAAGGTGACGCCACTGTGCCGAGCCATGCGGCCATGCGGCGGCCGAGTCTCAGGCTGAGCTCCGGATGCCGCTCAGGATGGACGTGCCGCAGGTCGGTTTCAACCAGCAGGTCGCCCAGACCGATGCCGCTGACCCTGAAGGCATGCGGATCTTGAGCCTTACAGGTTCCGCCAAGATCATGCGCGAGGACCTCAGCCGCAACCTGAGCGCTCGGTCCCAGGAACTCGATCTCGACGCCAACCCGCCGCAACGAGCCGTCAGCCGTAAGCAGAATGGGAGGGCTGAGCGCATCACCGTCTATGGCAGCGTTGTTCATCATCTGCAGACATGGGGACGATGGTGTCTGACCTCAATGAACTATCTGGAGCCCCTGATCCTACGAGCTGCTGATGGGCAAGATGGAGGTCTGAATGCCTTGTTCCCCACGCGGATACCTCGCGAGGATGATACAAGATCTCCTCTGGATCATGTATGGCTTGCAACAGCCGCTCCGAACCAATAAATCACAAGAGCGCCAGCTCCCAGGGGGATCTCCCGAGATGTCCAACCCGCTGCTGGCTTCTGCCAGCCCACCCGCACGCGAGTGCACCTATAACCTGTTCCGAAACAGGAAGCGGTCTGAACTTCTCTGTGCCGTGCCGGAACACCGTCCCGTGCCCAGCTTTCTTGTTCCGAAAGACTGGACGTTTGAACGCCCTCTCCATGTAGCAGACCCGGCGCCTGCCGGCTTTGAGGATCGGGCTGCCACGGTCGGCGCGCGGTTCAACGGCTTCTATCTGTTCCAGATAACAGCTTCGCTAAGCAAAATAGCTGCTTAGCCATGTGGGCGCGGGCTGCATGGGCGTGCCACGGGCTATAGGCGCTCCTCGCCGTTTCTCCCAGTCTCTCGGCGTGTTAACCTCGCCCGAGATTGCAACTCCCGGTGAGGGCGGAGGCGGTCATGTATCTGGTCATCCGCAAGTTCAATCACGTCAGCTCCGTGGCAGAGGCTGCGCGCCGGGCTGAGAGCGGCATCGGCCAGGTGCTCAAGCAATCGCCCGGGTTCCAGGGCTACTACGTCTTTGATGCCGGCGATGGCGTGGCAGGCTCTGTGAGCCTGTTCGAGAGCAGAGAAGCCGCAAGTGCTGCCAACGAGAAGGCGCTCGCCTGGATCCGGGCCAGCCTGGTCGATGTCGTCAATGGAGAGCCCGAAATCACCATGGGCGAGGTGCTGGCGATTGTTCCGGCCTGATGAGCTATCGCCTGGGTCCGGGAGGCAGACGAACGGGGTCATCCGACTTTTAGCGGCAACGCCGAACGTTACGGACGATGACGTTTCCGTTCGGAAGACGGGTGCGCTCTCGGACCATCCGGCACTCCGGCGTGCAGGTTTGAACGTCGCGGACAACCACCGTGCCATTGGGACGAACCGTCCTGACCCGGCGGGTGGTGCAGGCGACATTCTCTGTCAGGTGAGGTGCCGTCACAGGATGAGCTGAGAAGCGGGCGCTCGCCTGGTCGGGGACATCACAAAGAGGGCAGCCAAGAAAGCAACGGCACCCAGAGCAATACACGTCAGAGGGATTCTCCTGAAGTGTTCAACGGCCGCTGGAACGAGCGGATGGCGGCAAATTGGAAGCAAGGGTGTGACCGAAGTGTGAATGATCAGCAAGTACCCGGATCTCACAGAGATCCACAGACAACAATCCTCGGCATTCCAAGGCAGCAACTTGTTAAGTCTGCAGAGTTAACCAAGCTCCTTTTCAAGGAGTTGCTGACCATGCGAAGCCGTAGGTTTGATGACGAGGCGCGGATTGTCATGGCGATCTATGCCGGGCAGGTCCTCGTCTTCGCGCTGGGCGCTTTATACGCGCTGTGACGTGGGGCCGGACGAAGCGCACAGCCAGAGGAGTTGAAGGAGCCGGGCCGCGCCCGCTTCTCACTGCAAAGCCTTGATCAGCACCGGAAGATGTTAGCTGTCCAATGAGCCATCAGCCTGACGGCTGGAAAACCATGAAGGAAAACTGATGCTGGCCGACTTCTGCGGATTCCGATGAAGCCGGACGCTTATTCCAAGGTGAAGCCGGACACCCATTCCGATTTCATTCCGGACAGTGTTCCGAACTGAAGCCGGACACTCTCCTCGTCTGACCCTGGGTCATGGGAGATGGTGGATTGGGATTGTCCGGTCGTCAATCGGACAATGAGGCGGCGGCCGGGGAGCGCTGCTTGCGCAGGCTCTCGCCGGACAGTTCAATCCGATACGCATTGTGGACGAGCCGATCCAGGATCGCATCGGCAATGGTCAGATTGCCGATGATCTCGTACCAGCGGTCGACCGGGATCTGGCTCGTGACGATGATGGAACGCCGCTCGTACCGGTCCTCGACGATCTCCAGCAGATCTCGCCGCTGATCGTCATCGAGCTTCTCAGGTCCCCAGTCATCAAGGATGAGCAGATCCACGCGGGCCAGAGCCTTGAGCATGCGCGCGTAGCGACCGTCCCCCCGCGCCAGAGCGAGCGCTGCAAACAGCCTTGGGGCGCGGTGATACACCAGCGAGAAGTCCTCCCGGCAGGCCTTCTGGCCCAGAGCGCAGGCCAGCCAGCTTTTGCCGACCCCAGCGGGTCCCGTCAGCAAAAGCCCGCGTCGCTCTCGGATCCAGCCGCAGCCGGCGAGCTTGAGAAAGAGCCCGCGACCCAGACCACGGGTAGCCCTGAAATCGACGTCCTCGACATGAGCATCATGGCGCAGGTGAGCCGCCCGGGCCCGGCTCTCAAAACGCTTCTGGCGGCGCAGGGTCGTCTCGCGCTCGAGCAGGAGCGCCAGCCAGTCGCCATGTTCCAGAGCAAGCGCCTCTGGCTGGGATTGCAGATCCTGGAAGGCAATGGCCATGCCATGAAGACCGAGATCGGTCAGCAGGGCGAGAGTGGGATGGGTCAGCATGCAGGATCTCCTTAGTGGAAGTAGCCGGGGCCGCGCAGATTGGCGCGCTCCAGGATGGCGGTGGGCTCGGGATCGCGGGCGGGTTGGGCGGCCAGGCGGTTGGCCAGGATCGAGGCAATGCTCTTGTAGGTGAATGCGCCGATCTGGAGGGCGCGCGCCGAGACCGCTTCAGCGCGAGCGGGCTCGAGATCGCGCAACAGGCGTAAGATCCCGAGACAGGTCCGAAAGCCCTGCTCGGGATGCGGGCGGTGGGCCAGAATGGCCGTGATCAGGCCTTCGGTCTGCGGGCCAACCGACGCCGCCCAACGGCGGAAGCGGTCCAGGGTCCAGTCGGCATAGCGCCGATGGGAACTCGGCATGTGGTCCGGATCGGTGCCGTGCCGGCGCCCACTATGGCGGCGCTGATGGGCCGCCACGCGCTGGCCGCGGTGGAAGATCTCGATCGTGCGGCTGGTCGCCCGCAGATCGACCTGCTCGCGGATCAGGCCGTGCGGGACCGAATAGAAGAAACCCTCGTACTCGACATGATAGTCGGTACCGACCCGGGCGAAGCGCCACTCGGCAAATTCGTAGTCGTCGCCCGGCAGCGGCGCCAGCGTCGGGCGCTCAACTGTCTCGAAGAGATGACGGCGGCTGACGCCGAGGCGGCGAACGACATGATCGTTGATGCGCTCGCACGCGCCGGCAATCGCCGCATTGGCCTCGGCCAGGGAGAAAAAGGTCTGGTGCCGCAGCCGTCCGAGAATGCAGGTCTGGGCAAAGCGCACGCGATTCTCCACTTTGTCTTTGGGCCTTCGTGGCCGCGCCGGCAGGATGCCGACGCCGTAATGGGCGGCCATCATGCCGTAGCTGCGGTTGATCTCCGGATCGTAGAACGAGGCCCGGCTGACCCCTGCCTTGAGGTTGTCCGGCACGATCAGGCGCGGGACGCCGCCAAAGACGCGGAACATGTGCCCGTGGGCGCCGATCCAGTCCGGCAGGGTCTGGGTCCAGGTCGCCTCGGCGTAGGTGAAGTTGGAGGCGCCGAGCACGGCAACGAAGATCTCGGCCTGGCGGATCTCGCCGGTGCGGGGATCGATGATGGCGATCTTCTTGCCGGAATAGTCGACGAACACTTTGTCGCCGGCAACATGGTCCTGGCGCATGGTCGGCGAGAGGCGGCCCTCGAAGGAGCGGAAGAGCTCGCAGAAGCGGCTGTAGCCATAGCCGTTGGGATGGACGGCCCGGTACTCCTCCCAGAGGATTTGCAGGGTGACGCCGGACCTCTTCAGTTCGACGATGGCTTCGGCCCAGCGGGGCTCGGGCCGCCGGCGCAGGCCCTGCTTGACGCCGGCGCGGGCAAACAGCCTGCCCTCCAGCGCCTCATCGGTCAGTTCGCCGGGCAAGAGCCAGCTCAGCCCGGCCTGCTCGGCGCGCTTGAGGTTCTCCTGGACGGTGCTGCGCGCAATCCCGAGCCTCTCGGCGATGTCGCGCACGCTGATGCCGTCCCGGGTCAGGCGCAGCATCTGTCTCAAGTGTCTCATGGTCAGCTTCCTCTTGGCAGGCATCCCGTTCTCCTCGTGCGAGCTGAGGAAGGTGATGCCCGAGTTGCTGACCCAGGGGATCGTCAGAGCAGGGAAAGTGTCCGGTGATTGATCGGAACGGTGTCCGGCTTCATTCCGGAATACTGTCCGGCTTCAAATCGGAATACCTGTCCGGATTGCGTCGGAATCTGCACCGACTTCAGCTGAGGCTGTGATTGCCAGCAAGGTTCGCATGTCAGCCGCGTGGCCAGCCGTAAACGTGGTGTAAACACTCTGGATCCGTTCCATGCCCCTTTTGCATGGCAGGGGCGAGAACTTTCAGGTTTGCCGTGCGCCGGCTGCGCTGTAGATGACCCCTCCTCCGCCACAGCCTCCCTGTGGCGGGTTTCCTCCCTAAACTCGGCCACCGCAACAGGTGGCCCTTTTTTCTCGCTGCCCGTGCGCGGCGCCTTTGCGCGTGGGCTGGCTCATCATTGAGGTTGCGTCTTGTTTTTATCAGTTATTCTGTCATGCCTGCGCCGCTGGCTGCGTACTCGTGAGATGGCACGGCAGTTGAATGCCTTATCTGACCGTGAGTTATTCGACATCGGCATTGCCAAGCCCGTTCGCTCGCGATGCTCCATCCAAGCACTGCCAAGTCGGCTACCTTCGCCGCCATGAGCGCGAACCTCCTGATCGACCGCACCCTGAACGACATCACGACAGCGGTGGAGCCTGATTTCACGAAACCAATGCTGCCCAGCTCGTCGGAAAGGCGGCCCAGGTACAGCTCGGCGGCGTGCTGCCGTAGAGCGGATGCCCTCCTGTTTACGTGGGAGCGGGACTTGAAGCCGGATGGCATGCACATGACGGCTGACGCGGCATGAAACGATCAGCACACCCCGTGCTCGAACTGAGCCCTCAACGAGAAAGCCCCGCTCTCTTGAGCGGGGCTTCGATCCTCGGCGAACGGACCTCGATTGTGCCCGTGCCGCAAGCTGTCCGTTCAGACTGCGACACCACCAGGGCGATGGTTACGCGGTGGGAACCTGAACCGCGACGAAGCGGCTGTTCCCATTGGCCTCCACAAGGAACAGCACGCTCTTCTTGCCGTCTTTGCGGCTGGCCTCGATGGCCGCCTTTACGTCGGCGGGAGACTGGACGGGCTTGCCCGCAACTTCGGCGATCACATCGCCGCTCTTGAGGCCTTTCTCGGCCCCTGGGCTGCCCGGCTCCACGCCAACAATGGCCACACCCTTCTTGTTGTCGCCGGTGGGGGCGAGGCTCAGCCCGAGCTTGCCAACCGCAGCATCCTGCTTCGGGTCCGCCGCCGCTGTGGACGTGCCGTCCATCCGGGAGATCGTAACTGCGATGTCCTGCCGCTTGCCGTCGCGCCAGACCTGCAAGGTAGCTGTCGAGCCGGCGTTCAGGGAGGCCACCCTTCGCGACAGGTCCCGGGCATCCTCCACAGCCTTGCCGTTGACCGCTAAAATGACGTCGCCCGTCTTGATCCCGGCCTTGGCTGCGGGGCCGTCCTCCTCGAGGCGGGAGACGATGGCGCCCTCACCCCCCTGAAGGCCGAGGCTGGAGGCGATGTCCTTGGTCACGGATTGGATCTGTACGCCGAGGAAGCCGCGCTCGACCGTGCCCTTCTCCCGGAGCTGGGTGGTGACGCTGCGCACTGTCTCGGACGGGATCGCGAACGCGATGCCGACGTTGCCGCCGGACGGCGAGAAGATCGCGGTGTTCACGCCCACCACCTGGCCGAGCTGGTTGAAGGTCGGGCCGCCGGAGTTGCCCCGGTTCACCGGCGCATCAATCTGGAGGAAGTCATCGTAGGGTCCGGCGCCGATGTCGCGCGCCCGGGCCGAGACGATGCCCGCCGTCACCGTGCCGCCAAGGCCAAACGGGTTGCCCACGGCCACGACCCAGTCGCCGACCCGCGGGGCTTCCGGTGCGAGCTCGACGTACTTGAAGGGTCCGCCCTCCTCAACCTTGAGCAGGGCGAGGTCGGTCTTGGGATCAGTGCCGACAACCTTGGCATCCAGGGTGCGACCGTCGTCCATCAGCACCTCGACCTCGGAGCTCTTGTCGATCACGTGATTGTTGGTGACGAGGTAGCCATCCGCCGAGATGAAAAAGCCCGAGCCCTGCGAGACGCCCTGACGCGGCCCCGGCTGGCCGGGCCGCGGGCTGCGATTGCTCTCGTCGCCGGGACCGCCGCGGAATCGCTTGAAGAACTCCTGGAAGGGATGATCGTCGGGCAGGTTGAAGTCGGGGCTGCCCTGCCGATCACTGCTGGCCTGCGCCATCTTCTTCTCGCCGCCCTTGGCCCGCACCGATACGACGGCGGGCTTCACGCGCTCGACGACATCGGCGAAGGAAGGCATTGTCGCTTGTGGGGCGGCCATGGTCTGCGGGGCCTGGGCAAAGGCGGGCAGCATGGCGCCTCCGGCCACGGTCGCCAGTGCTACCGCGCCGAGAAGCGCGGATCGGATCGTGCGGCGGTGACCGCGAGGCGCTCCGCGCGACGCGTGATCGTAGTGGTTCATTCCTGTACACTCCATGAGCTTGTCGGGTTCTCCCCTTGTGTGAGCAGATGGGGATCGACGGGTGAGTGTGTCCTTACAGCGGGATGAATTCTTCGTAATGTTCGGCCGCACGGGGGATGGTCAGCGCCACGCAGCCGGCGATCTGGGCGAGCGTCATCCCCCGGATCATCGATGCCCACGTCTGCTCGGGTGTCGCCCTACTGACCAACGCCGACCTGCTCGAGGGCAAGCGCGCGACCGCGCATCAAAAGGCTGACGCATGTCTGCCGGGGGCGTTCCGGAAGTCGGTACGATCGAAAACCATGCGCCAATCGACGTGCCGCCGGATGGCCGGGTGCTGGGCGAGAAAGGCCTTGAAGTCGCGCACGTCAGCTCAGGATGGACTTCGGAGATAATCCGAGGCTTCCGAGTCATCGATCGGAACGATGCCAATTCTGAATAGTTGTTCAGACTGACAGGCCGAGTTCTCGCGCCTCCCTCGCGATGAGGTCTGCCAGACTACACGCATTGAGAAACTTCACGGGAGCCCGGCCCTGCGCCGGGCTCTCTGCACATAGACGCAGCACGGGAACGTTGTCCTCGATCTCGCAGTTGACGTCTGCGAGACCGGGTTCGGGTGGGCTCGGTCAGGGACGGAGACAGACATGCGTGGAGCATTACTGACGACAGTTACCGCAGCCGCTCTTTCGATGAGCTTTGCGGCTGTGGCCGAGACCAGCCGCGGGGCTGCAAGCGCTGATAATATCGTTCTCGCTCAGGCGAGCGGTGGAGCCTCTGGCGGTACTTCAGGTGGAACGAGTGGTGGTACGTCCGGCGGGACTTCAACCGGAACCTCTAGTGGAGCCACGGGCGGCGCGGCAGGGAGCACGTCGGGCGGAACGAGCGGTGGTACATCTGGTGGGGCGGCCGGCAGCACATCCGGCGGCACCTCCGGTACGACATCGGGCGGTGCCGCAGGCAGCACCTCGGGTGGAACCTCTGGTTCTGGCACGGGCACCGCTGGCGGCACGTCCACTGGGGGTGGTGGCAACACCAGCGTGAACGTCAATCTCACGACACAGCAGCGTACCCAGGCGGTCCAGACGCTGCGGAGCGTCAACATCACCCCCGTGCGGGAGAATGTCACAATCACGGTTGGCCAGACGGTTCCGACAACCGTCACGCAGTTGGTTGACTGCCCGACCACCCTTGAGAGTCTGATCACGGGCGTGAAGGACTGTAAGGTCGTGCTGGTGGGTGATCGCTACTATATCGTGGAAGGTGGTAGCCGCCGCGTCGTCACCGTCATCGAACGGTAAGCCTTGGAAGGGGCCGAGCTTCCCCTTCAGATCCCCGATGCCCCGCGTGGCTCCGGCAACGCGGGGTAGCCTTCCACGGGCTATCAACCAACATCACTCGGCAAAGAGCCTGCAAGAGACCCGTTCACCCTTCCTCAGGATATGCGGGTTATGGCGCATGAATAAGCCCCGCCGGGATCTGTCTGAGCGGGGCTGAAGTCTACGGAGGCGACAAGGGGTTGCGGGATTTGCCTCCGCATCAAGATACCCCCCAACAGCCCGGGCTGGTTTCTTCCGCCTTCCCCACCCTGATGAAGATATTACTGGGGAACTGCATTGGACTGAGCAATATTGCCGTCCCGGGCGCACACATAGTCCGCTCCACTCCGCTCACTTTGGACTAAGCGGTTCTGGGGTGGACAGGTCGCAACCTCAACGGCAACAATGCCGAACAACAAAAGGGCACTGTACCAAATGACAAACTTCACGAAAGTATACAGAACGGGCTCAAGGTAGCGCATCGCACGTGTGCCGAGGGGTAGTCCATCTGGAACCTAGGCGAGGGCCGGAGATTGATGACTCAGGCAACTTCCGGTCCCCGTCTTGGAGGCGGTTCTGGATCAACACAGCAACTCGTACGGCCGGAGGCGGGACACGGATCGTCATGCTCTTGCGAGTCGGGCGATCCCTTCGACGGTGAGATTTGCAATGCCGATGCGTGTTCAGGAAGTCCATCCCGCGATTGCCCACTTCCCGGTGGCTCTGCTGCCCACGGCTGTAGTGTGTGATCTGGTCGGCCGGTTGACCGACAACGACGCGCTGATGGAAACAGGGCGGCAGCTGATGCCGATTGCAGCGGCCAGTGCCGCCGCCACTGGAATTGCGGGCTTTGCCGCACAGGAAGCCGTCAGGACCCGCGATGTCTCGCATGATCTTCTTGTCACCCACCGCACGCTCAACATCGGCCTGCTGGCGCTGTCGGTGGGCTTGGCAGCGATTCGTGCGCGCAGCCGTCGACCCAGCGCCGGTTACCTGCTGGCAGGTCTCGCGGGAGCCGCCCTTGTCACGTACTCGGGCTATCTAGGCGGCCGGATGGTCTACGCGCATGGCGTCGGCGTGGATCCTGCCGATGGCATTGAGCACGAGCGCGCGCCCGAGATGCCCCGCGACGGGTTTGGACGGGCCGCACGGACAGCGGCCGGCAACATCGGCCAAGCGATCAGACACACGGCTCAGGATATGGCGCAGGGGCAGATCGCACCTAGGATCCAGGATCGTGCGCTTGGCCGCTAGGGGCCCCTCCGAACAGCTAGAAGCAGGATTAGCTCAGCTCCGGAAGCAGCTGGCGATGTGAGCCTGCACCGAAAAAGTGGACTTTCCACACCGCCTGTTCCTGTTTCCGCTTTGAAAAAATCAGAGACTTGAGGCGGAAGCTGACAGAGGCGACCTCACCGACAAGTCCGCACTGACGAGACATGGCCAATCCGTTCTACACCATCGGGCATTCCACCCGCTCTATCCCGGAGTTCGTGGGCCTCCTGCGCGAGGGGAACGTCCGCTTGGTGGTGGATGTCCGAACGGTACCCCGCTCCCGGACAAACCCGCAGTTCAACCGCGACGCCGTGCCCGACAAGCCTGACAGGGTATCAGATTGGGTACGAACACATCGCCGAGCTCGGTGGGCTGCGCGGCGGGCAGCGCCAGACGGTGCCCTCGCCAAATGGGTATTGGGAGAACAGAAGCTTCCGGAACTATGCCGACTACGCCCTGACGGACCAGTTTCCGGAGGGCTCGACCGGTTTGACCGACCTCAGCCGCCGGATCATCGCCGACTACCTGCTCGCCTCGGATGCGCCGTGTTCCACATCCTTGGGCCGGGCAAAATCGAGCGGGCATCCCCCACACCCGGAGCCCGCCCGGTCGTGGACGGGATCAGCTATCCGGCCGGTGCCACCGGGTGAGTCCAATACTATTCGCAGGTAGCGTCCCTGGACGTGGTGCAGGAGCGGGCCGCGAGGGCGGCGTGCGAAGCTCCCCATAGCGCAGCATGTCGCCCGGGAGGTGGTCATCGCCAGTCTTCGGTTAGAGTTCGGGTTGCGACACCTGACCCTGACCCCGGAGACGACGATGACCGACGAGAGAATGACCCTGATCGAGCTGATCGAAAAGGGGGCCGATGCCGATCTCATCCGCGACATGCTCGCCTTTGCGGCCGAGCGCCTGATGAACCTGGAGGTCGAGGCCCTGACCGGAGCCGCGGCCGGGGTGCGCAGTTCGGAGCGCCTCAATCACCGCAACGGCTACCGCGAGCGGGCCTGGGACACCCGCGCCGGCCGGATCGATCTGGCCATCCCCAAGCTGCGCAAGGGCTCCTACTTTCCCGTCTTTCTCGAGCCGCGCCGCACCGCCGAGAAGGCGCTCACCGCGGTGATCCAGGAGGCTTATGTCCACGGCATCTCCACCCGCTCCGTCGATGATCTGGTCAAGGCCATGGGCGCGTCCGGCATCTCCAAGAGCCAGGTCTCACGGCTGTGCGAGGAGATCGACGAGCGGGTCAACGCTTTCCTGGCCCGGCCGATCGAGGGCGAGTGGCCCTACCTGTGGATTGACGCCACCTACCTGAAGACGCGAGAGGCCGGCCGGATCGTCTCGACGGCCGTGATACTGGCGGTGGGCGTCAACAGCGACGGCCGACGCGAGGTGCTGGGGATTGCCACCGGCGCCTCGGAGGCCGAACCGTTCTGGACCGCCTTCCTGCGCTCGCTCGCCGACCGGGGCTTGCGCGGGGTGAAGCTGGTGATTGCCGACGATCACAAGGGCCTGCGGGCGGCAGCGTCCCGGGTCTTCCATGCCTCGCACCAGCGCTGTCGGGTTCATTGGATGCGCAACGCCATGGCGCATCTGGTCCCCAAGCAGCGCCCGGCCGTGGTGGCGATGCTCAAGACGATCTTTGCCCAAGACACGGCCGAAGCGGCCAGGGAGCAATGGGCCTCGGTGGCTGATGCCCTGCGTGAGCGCTGTCCCAAGCTGGTCGAGCTGATGGACCGCTCGCGCGACGAGGTGCTGGTGTACATGAGCTTTCCGCGCGAGCACTGGGCTCAGATTGCCTCGACCAACCCGCTCGAGCGGCTCAACGGCGAGATCAAGCGGCGGGCGGATGTGGTGGGCATCTTCCCCAATGACCGGGCGGTGATCCGGCTCGTGGGCGCGCTGATGCTGGAGCAGAATGACGAGTGGGCGGTGAGCCGGCGCTACATGTCGCTGGAAAGTCTGAGCACTCTGAGCGATGATCCCGTTCGCAGGCTGTCGGCCGTGACCGCCTGAGCAACCCGGCTCAGCCGAGGTCTGGCGCTCTTACACCACGCCACGGGGCACGATCCTATTCGCAAGGCCCGGAGAGCCAAGGCGGACCACTCAATGGACTTTCTTCCGGCTAGCCAGAACCTCCCCCGTAGCTTCGGGTTGAAGGCGCGATGCCTTCGTCCTGGGGGACCGTCATGCCTGCTCCCAAAGTAATCCTGGCAGGCAATCGCCTCCTCAGAGAACCAGACTGTCAGGCTGCCCGCTGACCAAGCCTGGGTCGTACTCGGCCCAGTTCGTCACCCGGTATCGCTGCTTGGGACTGCGATGACGGCGGGCGGCACTGGCCTTGAAGCTCATGGCGGGATCTTTGCCCGGAAGTCAAACAGGCCGCTACGCTATCCGGCACTGGCTACCAACTTACTCATCCACGCAACAAGGCGGGTCGGCAGCTGGACCTCAGCTCCTTACCTGATAGTGCGGCAGTGGCAGGAATTTAGTTGATCGATCTGCTAGGTCCTCCAGCGAGAAGCTGCATGCGTACCCTGTTTGCCTCGGCACGGGGGAGTCCGCGTGCAATGCAGGTGTCACCGACATAGACGGCCCAAGTCTGCTTCGCCTCGTCCTGTAGTTTGATTGAAACGTTCATGGCTGACTTCCTTTGGTGTCCTCGCGCGGAAGAAGCTGGGTCTCACCGTAACCGTTCAAAGATATACAGTCAGCCCATAGAATAATGCTGCGGCTCCCAGTATAACACTGAGTGCTAGAACCGCTAAGGTCTGCCATGGTCCTGATGGCGGCTCCCCAAACAAAACTCTCTCCTCAGAGCGGCTCCACATTGGGCTCCTCCCAGCCGTTGTTACATCTTTCGCGCTCCTCTGCGGAAAGGTAGCCCTGGGCCCGCGGGCGAGCGTCGGAGCTTCCGGATGCTGTTGTACGGTACCCTGCCCCGACTGGCGGATCTGACGAGATCCGTTCCATTACGCGGTAAACTCGGTGTCCCAACAAGCGTTCATAGCCCCTGCAGGACTCGGTACGGCCGAAAACAGAGTTCTGCTCCGCCAAGCGAAAACGTCATCCGGGCTTCAACTCCGAGACCGCCTTTTCGTGCCAAACTGGGGCCACGACCTCCACTTGAGCGTAGCATCCACATCCAGGCCCTGGGAGAGGCCTAATGCTGCTACGCTCTCAACCATGCCAGCCGTTCTCTCGGACGGAACGTAGATCCGGCAACCTTGAGCTACACAATGCGCTTAGAGCAGAGGAGCCGCACATAGCTGTTCTACCATCTCAGAGATCGCATCGTGTCAGACGATCAGCCGGTTCCATCCAGCATAGCTCTCGCGGATCGGACCCTGGCGGATGCTGAGCCCGATCAAGGCAACCCCGGACGCAATGCTCACAAGCGTTGCGGCCGCATCGGCATCATAGAGAAACGGCGTAACGAACAAAGCCGCTCCCAGCAGAACGTTCAGGTAGCGCACCGGCCGGGCGACTTCCGCTGCAGCAACCGAGACAACGGTCAGCACGAGGGAGCCGATCACATGGTCGGCATTTGCCATCCCCCCGGCCGCCCCGAGCGTCACCCGCGTGAACAGCAGGGACAAGCCGATAAGTGCCGAAAGCGTAAGGTTCCAGGGCAGGCTCACCCCGCCGGCAACCATGTCTTTCACTACAGCAGCAGGTGAGCGATCGAACTCGTCCTTTCTGGCTTCCGCGTTGCCGGGTTCCTGCATCTCGTCGGTGTCGCCGAAAAGGAGTACGCGCAGCCAGTTCTGACCCGCCCCGACACGACGGCGCAGGAACTGCAACGTGGCGAGCAGTTCATCGAGAGAATACGGAATCTGCACGAGCACAGCGGCCGCGCCAATGAGCGCGATCGTACTCCAAGTGCCGATGACAACCGGCTGGATAATGATAAACAAGATCGACGTGATGCCGAGCGGCGCGATCATGAGTCCGAACAGCACCACCAGCCACGGCATGGTGCGCCAGCGCATCCGCGAGCCAACAATGCCAGTGAGGATCTCGAGCAGGTAAGTATATCCGCCAACCGCGGCGTCGGACACTGGCCAAGCCTTGGAGACCGAGGAGGTGATGATCTCCTCCGTGCCGTTCTGCGGGTCGGCGGGAGATCCGGCGAAGAACGGATCCCACACATCAGGGATGTGGCCTAGCTGATAAGCTGCAAGATAGCGCGACACATAAAGGCCAATAAATGCGAGCGCGATAATGGGGATGCGCTGCGTCCAGGCCGATGGGTTGTAGCTCCAGCCGGGGGGCACCTCGGGTCCAGTCAGCGCGGCAATGGCTGAGGGACCCGGCTCCGGCTTGGTGCACACCGCAAAGCCGAAGATCAGCGCACCGACGAGCGTATCGGAAAGATAGGCTGCGGCATTGGCGGTCGAGAACAGGAATGGCGCCGCCATGACCAGTGTCCCAATGCCGGCGCAGAGCCAGCGCGCCCATTGCGCACGCCACGACAGAGCCAGTGCAGCGCTGACGATCAGCGCTGCACCAAGGATGATCTCGCTCCAGCGTAGGAGGGGCTCCTCAACACCAATCAGGAGCGGCTGCGTCAGAAGCCAGGTTCCAAGCCCGACATTAACGAGATGCGCCCAGCGGTTGGCGCGGTGTTCGTCTCTGACCTGTGTCTCGCGGCGAGCAAGCAAACTGTCCGGGTTCATCCCCAGATTGGCAGCCCCCTCGATCCAAGACGGCGGTGTGACGTGGTTCGTCCTATACCACCCGGCTGGATCCTCCTTCAGCGCGGCGACCATTCTGGGAAGGTCGTCCTTCAGCCTGTGCCGCGGCTCCCAGCCGATCAAGTCGCGTGCCCTGCGGATGTCCAGAGCATAGTGGTCGTCGGCCATGGCGATCATGAATGGCCGGATGAAGGGCTCCTCCCCTTCATCAATGACATCGGGGATGATCGGCTCGAGCCTGCCCTGCGCCCAAGCGCCTGCGGCGGCAACCGCTTTTGGCAGGCGGATTGTCGGCCAGTCGTCCTGCCCATGAAGAAGATATCCAAGCTCGTCCTGGAGAGCGTCATAGCCGATCGCATCCGGCTCTCCAATCAGGATCGCGGCCTCCCGCGGCAGCGTTGCACGGCGCTCGACTGTGCGGGCAAAAGCGTCGAGCATATCCTCGCGATGGAGCATCGCCTGGCCGACGAGCATGCTGCCCGAATAGAAGTAGCTTTCGAACTCGCGCTCATAGATCCTCGCCACTTGCTGGGCCAGCGTCGGCACCATCGAGTGCTCGTCGTACACCCCGGCCAGTCGCAGGATCACGTAAGGGATTCGCCCGTGCTCAGAGCGGATGACCTCTTCGGCGGCCGCTTTCGACTTGGGATAAGCCCATCGCGGATCGATCGGCTGATGCTCATCGATCCGCTCCCCGGGACGGCAGGGAGCGTGCACGAGCATCGTGCTGGCATAGACGAACTGCTCGACGTCGAAAGATTGAAGTGCCCGCAGCAGGCGGCGCGTTCCCTCTACATTGACTGAACGATAGAGCGGGCTGTCCTCGCCCGAAAAATCAAAATAGGCGACGAGATGAATGATACTGGCAATCCGTGAGCCGAATTCGTCGCGGAACTTGTGCAGGGCAAGCTGAATCGATGCATCTGACGTGAAATCCGCCTCGAAAACCGGAAAGTCAGCGCCTTTCATCGAACGGTCGAGACCGACGATACGGTAATCGCGTCGTAAGGCCCTGACGATCGAGCCGCCGAGATTGCCGGTTGCACCTGTGACGATGACGATAGGCCTTGTATCCATCGATCCTGCCAAGTTCGGTTGTGCATTGGTCATGGGCTTGGCGTCCCCGCCTGGGAGAAGCCGAAGCCCACAGGGTCCGGCAACCCGGTTCCAGTAATCCTATTGGTAAGTCGAAAGGTCAAAGACGGTGGATCCGACGGCAATGATCATTATGCTCAAGGATCAAACGCACATATCACGAACCGGTTGCCCTGCGGGCAGGGCCTCTTGCCACCCGGAAGTATGCTAGCACTCAGGGCGCGGAGGCGCAGAATCCCGGTGGGCCTGATCGGCAGTCCCACGTGTTTCGCTGCAGAGACGGTAGGATCAGCATGGCGAGTTTCCTCGGCTTGCACCGTCTCCTAGCCGTTCTCCCGAAAGCTGGGATAGAGGGTCATTCCACCATCGACAAAGAGGGTGGTGCCGACGACGTAGTCGGATGCATCGGAGGCGAGCCAAACGGCAGCTTTGCCGACGTCCTCCGGTTCTCCGACGCGCCCGTAGGGGATCAGTTCGAGGAGCTTGCGCTCGGCTTCAGGCGTCTGCCAAGCCTCTTGGTTAATCGGGGTTTTGATCGCGCCCGGCGCGATGCCGTTCACGCGAATGCCAGCTTGCGCCACCTCCTGGGCGAGGCTTTTCATCATCAGCATCACTCCGCCTTTCGAGGCAGCATAGTTGACATGCCCTGCCCACGGGATGACCTCGTGCACGGACGACATGCAGATGATCTTGCCGACCGCGCGCGAGATCGAGGGGTCAGGTCCCTGGGCCAAGAACCGGCGCACCGCCTCGCGGGCGCACAGAAACTGACCGGTCAGGTTGACGTCGATAACCCGGCGCCACTGGTCCAGCGTCATATCGGGGAAGGCAGCATCCTGCTGGATGCCAGAGTTCGCAACCAGGATATCGATACGGCCAAAGGCGCTGCCAAATTCATCGAACATGGCCCGAACCTCATCCTCGCTCGACACATCAGCCTTGAGGGGTGCCGCCTCACCACCTGCGTCACGGATTTCTTGGACAATCCGCTCGGCCTCATCGGCATGCGAGCGGTAGTTGACCCCAACGGCAGCCCCAGCGGCGGCAAATGCCCGTGCGATGGCAGTCCCAATGCCGGAACTGGCGCCAGTGACCAGGGCCTTCTGGCCATGAAGAGGGTGGACAGGATCATGGGACATGGTGGTTTTCCTAAGGACCATATTTGCTTTGGATTACATATATGTTCTGACGCATGAGGGAGTCATGACCAGCCTGTGGCTGTCCTCCAAAGGAGGCGTGGTGATCTCACCTCCCCAAGATCCTGCTGGTCGGGTGATTTCGGCCATATCGATCATTCCGAGTGGGCCTGCAACTAGCCGAGTGAGCCATCGCATCCTTCGGCAACACCGGCATGAGCGGGAGCGCGGTCCCCTGTCTGCCGCCAAGGGCCAACAACAGAAGGGTGCCCGGATCGCATGCCGGGCACCCTTTCACAGGCTCATCAGGTCGCGTTGCCACCGTCAGCCTGACTAACCTTTACTCCAGGATCTTGACGATGCGCCGGGAGTCCGGCTCAACTAGGATCACACTATCCTCAACCAACACGTAGCGATAGGAGCGGAGCTCCGGCACGTCGACGCTGCTTGGGATTGGCCTCAGCTCCACGCATTGCGGCATGGTGGCCCCCTCGCGGAACACGCCCGAGACATCGCTTCGCAGCGTCTTGATGACGGTGGTCTCCTCTTCCTGAGAGAGGCTCAGTGAACCGGATCCCTGGGAGGCCCCGATGCTTGCCGTGGTGGAGCCCTGCTCGATGACCTCCACGACCTTGCGGGTCTTCGGGTTCACAATCACGATCTGATCCTCGACGACCATATAGCGGTACTCGCGGTACGCAGGAACGATCTCTACAACGTCGGCCGGTACCGGATGCAGGCCCAAGTCTTGCGGAACGTTCACGCCGACCGAAACTGAGAAGCTCACATTCTCGACGGGCTCAACCTCCCGCGTGGTAAACGAGCGCACAACCTGAGTCTTCTCCTCGCTGGAGAGTTTGGCGGAAACCGAGGTTGAATTGGTTGCGTCCGTACCCTGACCCTGATTGGAGGCTGACGACTTCCGATCCGTATTAGTGGATGAGCTGTTGGCCTCCGAGGTGCCCGTCACTGTAGTCGTGGTCTGGCCAGCTGTGGTGCTGCCAGAACCCGACTGGTCCGCTGATCCCGAAGTCTGGGTCTTCGGTTGCGACTGGCCGTCGTCACCCGATTTGCCGCTGGGGTTTGTGCTGGCTGACGTCTTCTGGTCGGAACCACCATCCTTGTCAGCGGAGCGGTTGCGTGACTTGTCTTGCCCTTTCCCTTCGGACGCGGTTGTCTTTTCCTTCGAGGCACCGGGACTGCCGGACCTGCCCTGCCCTTCCACGTCGGACTCCGACGTCCTCTTTGTGGCGTCAGGGCTGCTGCTCTTGACCGCATCTTGAGCCTGAGCGGCTGAGGGCTGCTTGGATGACTGTCCGCTAGCCTGATTTGTTGAGGAATCTGCCTGCTCACCCGCAGCCTCCCTAGCCGGCCTTTTCTGCTCGGGTCCGCTTGTGGGCGCCTTCGCCGAGGTGTTCCCCCTTTCAGCGCGAGTCTGCCCCCCATCAGTCGACGGACCGCTTCCGGCCTGCGGCAGTCTGGGTGACGCGGAGCCGGCCGCGCCGGTCCCCCCTGGGCTTGGTGCATACATTCCGCCGGATGCGGCTTGCGGAGCCGACAGCTTCTTCTGGCCAGCAGCCTCTTGAGCGAACGAGGGAGCGGCCAGAGCAACGGCAATGGCCGCAACGGTGGAGAGTAGAATCGTACGCATGAGGACCTTCTGAGTACATTGAGGACAGCAAGCCCGGGGCTTGCCCGATGCTTGTAAAAGCGCGTCTGCAAACCGAAGTTCCGCCGTCAAACACCTGCCAGCCTGCACCCCGGCCGGGAGGCGCACACGGATGGCACCGCGCCGCGTCAATTCAGCCGCTGGCACAATTCTTGGTCTCCTGCCGTACCAGAACAGCTCTGAACCAAGGGTGAGGGCCAGAACTGTCATCGCGGAGTAATGTTTGCTTCCAGTTTTGAGATGGGAGACGGCAGGCATTGGCCTCTGCGCCTTCAGCATTAGACAAGGAGCTTCTGATGACGATCAATCGCGGTCCTTACGACGTCAATGCTCCCGCAGGCCAGCACCCCTACCGGCGCGGATCTCGCTGGGGTTGGGCCATCGGCTCGCTGGTGGTGGTCCTTGGCATCATGGCTCTGTTTGCTTGGCTTGCGCCCGCAGATGAGCCCGTGGTGACAGGCGCCGTTGCGCCAGCAGTGTTTGCCATGAGATTCCCGGGATCGCGGGGGCAGACGGGATCGTTGGGCCGCCGCTTGAGAACTTTGCAGTGCGCCAGCTGATTGCTGGGTTGGTGCCCAACCAGCCTGTGGTGCTCATCAAGTTCATCCAGGACGCGCCGTCGATTGCACCGGAGACCGGCATGCCGGACATGCCCGTCTCGGAGGAGGAGGCGCGCCACATCGCCGCCTTCCTCTATACGCTCGACTGAAACAGGTGGTTGCCGACGCGGATTTGACGAAATCGCAATCCGCTCCGCAAACCATCCGTCCGTCGCCATTTCCGACGGAAAACTGGATTCAACTTTTCCTGAGGTGGCTTTAGTCGGTATCGAGGTAGGGCGGAGCGGCTCGGAGCGCTTCAACGGGAACGGTCAGTACAACACGCTCCGGCACGATGGCCCGGCTGATCCGGTTGGCATCCCTGGCCTCGACGCCTGCGGCTGTGCTGGGCGCAAGTCCCGCACCTTCCATCGTACCTGTAGTGGCCGTCATGTCGTAGGGGTTGATGCGGATGGCACTGGGCGGGACGGCAACCTCGCGCTCACCCATTCCAAGGAAGCCGCCGACCTCGATCACCAGAGCCACGATGCGGCCATTCTGATTGACGAGCACGTCCTCTACCTCGCCAAGATCGTCGTCATGGAGACTGTGGACACGTTTGCCGAGCAGATCCGAGATCCGCAGGACTCCTGGCTCTCGCCGGGTGATGAAGGGAGCCTGCGCGGCTATGGCATCGGGCCCAGCAAATCCTGCATCATTTGCGACACCTGCCGGAGGCGGCACATCGCCAGCCGGCACTTGGAGTGTCTGCGCTAGGGCGACAGGTGCCAGCAGCGTCGAACAGAGCAGGGCCGCCGGAATGAGGTTCAAGCGCATCGTTTCCTCCTGGGGCTGGGCGCGACCTGCGGGACAAGGTGGGAAGTGCTACTTCCGTGCTTCCGTTCCGGCATGTAGGCAAGATTGACCTCGAACACGGTACACTACCGGACGTGGCACTAAACTCCTAATCTGCACAGGCGGGTTCTTAGTCTTCGTACGCCTGCGGACGGATCGTTGCTGGTCCAGGAACAAGTATTCCAGCATCCCAATTACCGCATCGGCAGATCCGACCAACAGGAGGTGTCCATGGCAACTGGTTACACCCACTCCTCATCGTCCTCATCCGTGAACAGCGGCACTTGGCGGGCGCTGGCGTAGCTTGGCGTGGCGCTCCAGGCGGCTGCGTTCGTGGCGGTCTGGTGGCTCCAGCGCCGGAACGGCCTATGGACCATCGGCGGCTTCTTCGTCCTGTCGCTCGCTTTCATGCTGATGCAGGACCGCATCCCATCTCTCATGAGTTTCCTCATCGTCTGTGCGGCTCTGTCTCAGGTTCCGATGGGGTGGACGCCCCCCAACGGCCATGATGTGCCAAAGTGGAGGTGTTGAGCACCACTTGAGGGAGGCGTCCATGGGAGAGGTTAGCACAATCGGTGTGGATCTGGCGAAGAACGTGTTCCAGGTTCA
>NZ_JAELXT010000050.1 GCF_016427565.1 Microvirga splendida | reverse complement strand
CGTGCTCCTTGCGTGGCTCGAAACCCCACAGCTTACGAACAAGCGGGGCAGAAGCACGGCCGGACCATCCCATTACCAGATGTTCATGCCGTAGAGCACGAAGCTGATGAAGAGATAGGCGTATGGCTGTGACACCGGCGCTCCCGCCTGCCTCCAGGTTGCCGCCGTCATGCGGAGACCGGCTGGCAGACCCGCCAGAAAGACGTTGCCCGGCCGGCTCAGGACAAGGAACAATGGAGCCCCAGCGACGAGCAGAACGTGCTGGACCATGTGCGCCCATGCGAGGGTCGATGCTATCCGGCATAGAGGGGACACCAGCGCCAGAACCAAGCACCCTATACCAGCGGCGAAGAGGCCCCTTTGGATCAGGGTCGGCCGTGCTCCCCTTTCTGTGACCCGCAATCCTCGCATGTAGAGGAGACTGACGAAGACCAGTGGCAGGACAACCACGGGGGACAAGCTCCAGGAGCTCCACAGTTGCTCCGGTCGGGTTTCCGGAAGGGTCGCCAAGCAGAGGGTCAAGAGTTCCATGGGCAGCCCGGTTTCTGCGGCGGCACCTGACGTTTCCGAGACAAGGATCAGTAGACCTGCAAGGCACAGTCGGGAGCGCATCTTTACCGTAATTCCGGACATGAAGCCCTCCCTGACAGGCAGCAGTGTTACAACAGCCAACGAAAGGCTTTGTTCGCCTGAATGATCGTGGCGCCAATACTAATTATGGGAGCCTGGGAGCTCTGGAACAGCCTGTTAGCGCCACCGTTTACGGCTGAAGGAGTTAGATCGGCATCTGTCATGCGATTGATCTCTGGTCCGTGGCGGTATCTCATCCTAATTGCGCTCACGGTCTTCGCTTCGGCGATAGGCCAAAGGACCGCGACAGCCCATTTTCCTTCGCCCCAGGTGATTCATGGGGTGGATCAGGCATGGTTGATTGGCGTGCCCGCACAGCATGACGGAGGCGCGCTGGAAAGTTCGCCTCCAAGGGGATGTAATCTCGCCCACTGCGCCTCTCCCGTAGAGCGTACGTGGATCCTTCCCCCTCTGTTGTTTGCGAAGACGAATGCCATTTCGCAGCTCTCGGACGAGTCCCGAGCAGATCACTCCGATAGCGGCATTTTTCGTCCACCCAGACGTCAGTAAGCAGTGCAGCGCTGCGCTGTTGGCTCACCCGAACCAGCTGAGCTGTGGCCTCGCACCTGCTGTCGGCATTCCTGGCGGATTGGCGGCGCTTCATGGAGCTTGGAAGAGGTGGTATGGCGCCGCTCTTCGCCCCTGATCATTGAACTACGGAGAGTCATTATGGGACACTCACATGGACACGGCCACTCTCATGGAGGCGCAGGTTCAGAAGATAAGTCCCCACAGCGCGGACGCCGCCTGCTGATTGCGCTTGCGCTCAACCTCGGCATCACGGTTGCCGAAGTCGTCGGGGGCGTGATCTCCGGTTCGCTCGCGCTCCTCGCCGACGCGGCACACAACTTCTCCGACGCAGCCTCCGTGCTCGTGTCCTACATCGCCTGGCGGATCTCCCAGCGTGAGGCCGACCGGCGCCGCACCTTCGGCTACGCCCGTGCCGAGACGGTTGGTGCCCTGATCAATCTCACGACCCTGTTCGTGATCGGGATCTATCTCGTTTACGAGGCAGCGAACCGGCTCTTCAACCCCGTGGAGGTGGCCGGCACCACGATGCTGGTCGTCGGCATCATCGCGCTCGTCGAGGACCTGGCGGCGGCCTGGGTCCTGCGCAAGGAACTCGGCAGCCTCAACGTGAAGAGCACTTACTTGCACATGATCGCCGATGCCATGGCGACCGTCGGCGTTATCGTCGGCGCCATTGCAATCATGATGTGGGGCATCACCTGGATCGACCCAGTGATCACGGCGCTCATCGCCGTCTACATCTTCTGGCACGCGTACAAGGAGATCAAGGAAGCCATTGCCGTCCTGATGGATAGCGCGCCGAAGGACTTCGACTACGACGGGCTCGTGGCCGATCTGAAGGCGATGCCGTCGGTCGAGGACGTGCATCACCTTCACGTGTGGCAGCCCGACGAGGGCAGGACCGCGCTCGAAGGGCATATCGCGGTGTCGGAGCAGGATCTCGCCGCCGTGACGGACCTCAAGGAAAGCATCAAGGCGCGGCTCAAGGAGCGGTTCGGCATCGACCATGCCACGTTGGAGTTTGAGTTCTCCTTGCATGTGCGGCACAGCCGCGAACTTCTTCAGGACAGATGAGATGGATATGTGCGTAAACCCAGGTTTCCGCCCCGGCTCGTCGACGACGGCGTGTCTGCGAGAGGAGCGCGTCGGGGCTCAAGAACGTCTGCGAAGTCTCAAGAGCATGTTGTTGACAAGCCAAGTGTCCAGCGACGGGTATGTGGCATGAACGCAACGGACCTACAGAACAGGCTGGCCCGCTTGTCTCCAGGTGAGACGCTGCTGCTTCCGGCGGCCACGATCGAGCGGACCTTCCACTACTGTTCGACCCTTGAGGAATGCTTTGAGGCAGCCGCCACCCTGGCGCTATGGTATGGTTGCGAGCTGGCGGTGAAAGGATCAAGCGGGAGCCAGGTCCTCTTCACCCGTCTGCAACGCGAGATTTCCGATGAGAGGATCATTGAGCCGGACAGCACAACAATTCAGCGCATCGGGAAATTTTTGCGGTCGGTTGAGCCACGCTGAACAATGAGCCGGCCGCAGAACTTGCTCAAACTTACTGGAGCGGCCGCGATTGTTCGACGCGACAACGCTGGCCCAGCAATGATGTTTCAGGGTTGCCCCTCACGGCAGGAGGGTCATCCCTCATCCCGCAGTATGGGCCTCGCCGATGCCACCAGAGCCTGGTCGGTAACCTTGGCTATTGGTTTGCCGTCATGGTCGGCGAGGTCTGGCCGCCGAGCGAGGCCCAGGTCGCGCCCTGATCGCCTTCGCGCTTGATGTAGGTGTAGCCGGTCTTATGCCACGGCAGGATGGCATTCTTCTTGTTGTCGAGGATGAGGTCGCCCCGGTTGGTGCGCACCATCATGACTGCATGTCCCGCGCCTTCCTCGTCGATGACCACGGTCATGCGCAGCGCCCGGCGGGGGAAGCCCGCCTCCACGAGGCGCTTGCGCTTGACGAGTTGGTAATCCTCGCAGTCACCGTAGCCGTCCTCGGCGAAGTCCCAGCGGTCCTCGACGCCCCAGTGATCCTTATCCGTCTTGGCCTTGACGTCAGCGTTCACCTGCTGGTTGATGCGGACAAGGGTCTGCCAATCCTTTGGTGTAATGTTGATTGTGGCGGGCTCGGACAGGTCGACGGCGCACTCCGCAGGGTTCTGCTCGCAGAAACGAACCCAACCTTGGATCGGCTTTGCTGCGCCAATCATTCCAACGGGCTGGGAGGCGCCCGGCAACCCTGCAACAGTCTGCGCGTGAGCTTCACTTCCAATTGCAGCAAGGGTGAGGGCACAGGCAGCAAGACGGAGTATAGTTTTGGAAAAAGGCCGAGTGTTCAGAAGCCCAAAGAGAGGTTGCCGCATAGCCCCCACCGTCACGTCGTTAAGGTTTCGTTCATCAAACCTGACATGAAGGGGCAGAGCGGCTCAAGGCGAAAGTTAAACGAGAGTTAACAGGTCGCACCCCGTTTCGTTCCGAACTTTTCGTTAACCATGTCCCGCGCGCAATGTCGCAGCCGTGATCTCCAGGCGCCCGCTCACGTCGTCGAACGAGAGGGCGTAGTGGACGTTCACGCTGTCCCGGTGCGCCTCGCCCATGCTCAGCGCGGCATCTCCCAGTTCAAGCAGGAGTTCGCCGCGCCGCTCCGCGGCCATTCCTGAATCGTAGACCACCATGGTCGCACCGAGCACGGTCATCGTATCATCGATAAGCTTCGCCGCCGCCGCATCGTCTCCTTGGCGGAACGTCGCCGCGATCATGATCCGCTCGGTGACGGGGCGATCCGGCGGGCCAACCACTTCGATGCCGACCTGACGGGCGGCGTAACGGCAGCGACTGCTGACCACACAGGAGGTTTGCCGAACGCGAAGATCAGCGCCGAACTGTCCCAGCGCCGGATTGATCATTTCTGCATAATTCGGCGGCGGGGCATCAAACGGATCGGCCATCGCCTGGGAGGCAAGGGCAAGCGTTGCTATGAAAAAGGCAAAGACTGGTCGCATGGCCCCTCCGAATGTTGCCGATATGCCGCCTGAGCATCATGGCACGCGCATGACCCACCATTCGTTTCCGATGTCGTTTTCCCCGTAAAAATGGAGCATGGCCGACAGGGCTGCCAACCTCTCCGATCTAATGCGTCGCTTTACCTCTCCAGCGGACACAAGCTATTGATTGTGCCGCGCTTCACATTTCCTGGGGCATGTGAGAGGTTCCCGGCATGAAGCCGTGGCTTGCCATCACACGTCTGCTCTCGATCCTTGCGATCCTTGGGCTCGTGCTTGCCCCGTTCACCGTTCCCGCGGTGGCCGGAGGGCTGGTGGCGCCCATGACGGCGTCTGACACCGGAATGGCTCGGATCTCCACAACCTATGACATGGCGATGGCCGAGGTGCAGTGCTGCGCGCCCGCCAGGTCATCCAAACCCGAAGGCCCTAAGGCCTGCCCGCTTGCGGCCTTGTGCCATGCGAAAGTTCTCCAGGACGTTTCGACCGCCAGTGCGGTGGTGCGCTGGTTCAGCCCCGCACAGGCTCTGGTGCCCGGGGATGACGCCACACCGGAGACGCTGGCCCAGGCTCCACCTGCTCGGCCCCCCGCAAGTCTAAGGATCTTGCCGGCGCAAGCGCCGGAAGCCGCGTGGCCCTCGCCACGCCAAGGCCGCCCCGTTGGGTCATGGCCGCCGTCGACCCTGGGATAGTCCAATAAAGCCATGTCTCTGGGCATGCCCTCTCGGCGGCGCTCCTCCGCGCAATTCCAGGACGGCCCCGACACCTCAGCACAGACGTGATGATGCACCCCGTCGAGGGGCGAAAGACACCAAAATGACGAAGCGATCTCTCTTTGCTCTCCTATCGACCCTGGCCATCGGTGGCATGCCGGCTGCGATGGCTCAGACCCCTGAAACCTACCGCGCCGGCGCCATCGTGGTGGAGGCGCCCTGGTCCCGCGCCACGCCGGGTGGCGCCAAGGTGGGCAGCGGCTACATGCGGATCATGAACACCGGGTCGGAGCCCGACCGTCTGGTCGGCGGCTCCACCGTGGTCGCGGAACGCTTCGAGGTGCACCGCTCCACGGTTGTCGAGGGCGTCGCCCGCATGGAGCCCGTCATCGGAGGCCTGGAGATCGGCCCGGGTCAGACGGTGGAGCTGAAGCCGGGCGCGCTGCATGCCATGCTCGTCAACCTGCGGCAGGGGCTGAACCCAGGCGACACGGTGAAGGGCATGCTCATCTTCGAGAAGGCGGGCGTGCTCAAGATCGAATACCGGGTCGGCGGGATCGGGGCGCAGACTGCCCCGACGGCTGCCAACACCCACCAGGGCCACTGAGGCGGTGCAATGTCATCCACTCTCAAGATCATTCGCTGGGTCGCATTTACGCTCATCGCCGTCCTGCTGCTCCAGATCGGTTTCTTCGCTTGGCACTGGTACCGCAGGGAGACGTCCGGCTCTCGGTTCGCCCAACCCGTCATCACGACGACCGGAGTTCCCGACGTCGGTGGCCCGTTCTCGCTGGTGAACCATCGGGGCGAGCGGGTCACGCAGGACACCTTCAAGGGCAAGCCGACGGTGTATTTCTTCGGCTTCACCCACTGCCCGGAGGTGTGCCCGACGACGCTGTTCGAGATGACCCAGCACCTCAAGGAGCTCGGGCCCGACGCCGACCGCCTCAACGTCGTCTTCGTGACGGTCGATCCGGAGCGGGACACCCCCGAGCTGTTGAAGACCTACATGGAAAGCTTCGATCCCCGGATCGTCGCGCTCACCGGCACGCCGGAGGAAGTGACAGCGGCGGCCAAGGCCTTCCGCGTCGCCTACCGCAAGGTGCCGACCGAGGGCGGCAACTACACGATGGAACACTCCGCGTCGGTGATCGTGACTGATGCACAGGGCGGGTTCGTCAGCCTGATCGACTACCACGAAGACAAGGCAACGGCGCTCGCGAAACTCAAACGAGCGATCCGGGGATAGGACATGAGCCAAACCGCCACCACTCGTCACATGACCATGCCCGATGGGCTGCTCACAACCTCAGGCCGTCACACGTGGGCGTACCTGTTTGCCGCCTGGATCATCGCGCTTGCCGCGACGGGCGGAGCCCTGTTCATCGGGGAGGTTATGGGGCAGACCCCGTGCCATCTTTGCTGGTATCAGCGCATCTTCATGTTCCCGCTCGCCGTCATCCTGGCCGTGGCGACCTTCCGCGAGGATGCTGGCGTCTGGCGCTACGCCTTGCCCGTCGCCGCGCTCGGATGGCTCGTCGCCGCCTTCCACTCGCTGCTCTACGCCGGGATCATCCCCGAGGCGATCAAGCCCTGCGGACAGGGTCCGTCCTGCTCCAGCGCCGACATGACCGTTCTGGGCCTGCCACTCCCGTACCTGTCGCTCGCAGCCTTCACCGCCATCGCCATTCTTCTCGCCCCCATCCGCCGAAAGGTCTCCAATGTCTAAGCGCCTCCTCGTCATCCTGACCGCCCTGATCGTGGTCGCCGCCTTCGCCGGTGGCGCCTTCCTGTATGATCGCTCGAGCAAAGGCACCGAGCCTGCCGCCGCGGCCACCGTCGCCAACGGCACCCTGGTCCGGCCACACTCGCCGGTCATCGGCCCAGTGGAGGCTCCGGTTACTATCGTCGAGTTCTTCGATCCGATGTGCGAGGCCTGCCGGGCCTTCTATCCCATCGTCAAGCAGATCATGGCGGACTTCCCGAAGGACGTGCGCCTGGTCCTGCGATACACCCCCTTCCATGATGGGGCCGACACCGTGGTCAGGATTCTGGAGACGGCGCGCACGCAAGGAAGGTTCGAGCCGGTTCTCGAAGCTCTGATGGCCACCCAGCCGGAATGGGCCGCTCATGGCGCCCCCGATCTGGACAAGGCCTGGGGCTATGCGAAGGTCGCCGGCCTCCTGGTGCAACGCGCCCAGGGTGAGGCCTCCTCGCCTGAGATCACCCGCGTGCTGGAGCAGGACATCGCCGACGTGAAGGCCAATAACGTGCAGCAGACGCCGACCTTCTTCGTCAACGGCAAGCCGCTGACCAATTTCGGTCCGCAGCAGCTCCGCGACCTGGTTCAACGCGAGGTCGACCAGGTGCGGAAGGGTTCATGATCGCCCTGACTGGTCTTAGGTCCGAACGGAATCCGGCCAAAGGTCGGATCCGCCGTGGCCCAAACCGTGGTAGTGATCGGAGGCTGCGTTGAAAACCCGCCTATCTGCTGACCTGATGCCTGTCTCAATCCAACGATTCTCTCGACGTCCGATCACCCAGGCGGGGACAACTACCTGGGTCAGGATCCTCGCCGTCGCCCTTGACATTGCCCTTGGGCCCTCGGCCGCCGGCGCGGCGGAGGCACCGGCCCGCCTGATCGTGCATGAGGTGCCGCGCGAAGTACCGGAGATTTCCTTCAAGGACGACAACGGGCGGCCGGTTGCCCTTGCCGACCTGCGCGGAAAGATCGTTGTCCTGAACGTCTGGGCAACTTGGTGCTCGCCCTGCCGCGAGGAAATGCCCGCCCTTGACCGACTTCAGGCCCAGTTCGACCGAAAGGATGTCGAGGTCGTCGCCCTGTCGATTGACCGGAAGGGGCTCGATCCCGTGCGGAAGTTCCTTGCCTCGGTCGGCGTGAGGCATCTGCCGCCGTATATCGACGAGAGCGGCGGCGCGTCACGCAGCCTTGGCCTCGTCGGCCTACCGGGCACCCTGGTGATCGACCGGGACGGGCGGGAGATCGGCCGCCTGCTGGGCGCTGCGGAGTGGGACAGCCCGGAAACTGTCGAATTCCTCAAGGCACGTGTGGAGCAAGGGAAGACCATCCCGGCACAGGAACCCGCATTGTGACGCGGGCCCAGTACCGTCACGTGCTTTGGATAGGCCCTCATGCGGCCCGGCCCCGGCGCCGCGGTGGCAGGATCGAGTGAAAGACCCATGCTCAGCGTTTCTCTCCCGGCCGCCGTGCTCGGCGGCCTCATCAGTTTCTTAAGCCCCTGCGTCCTGCCACTGGTGCCGCCCTACCTGTCCTTTCTGGCAGGCACGACGTTTGATCGCTTGAGCGCAGGCGATGACCACGCCGTCCGCAAGAGGGCCGTCCTCGCGGCGCTGCTGTTCGTGGCGGGCTTCTCCACCGTCTTCGTGCTGCTGGGGGCCACCGCCTCGGCCCTCGGCCAGGTGATCCGCCAGTACCTCGACGTCCTGAGCACCATCGCTGGCGTCTCTATCATCGTCATGGGGCTGCATTTCCTCGGCGTCTTCCGCATCGGGCTGTTCTACCGCGAGGCGCGGTTCAGCGTGCCCAAACTCACCGGGCTCTGGGGCGCCTATGTGATGGGTCTGGCCTTTGCCTTCGGCTGGACGCCCTGCATCGGCCCGGTGCTGGCTGCGATCCTGACCGTGGCGGGCTCGGAGCAGAGCGTCACGCAGGGGGCCTTGCTGCTCGCCGCCTACTCGGCAGGCCTTGGCATTCCATTCCTGCTCGCCGCCTTCGCCATGAAGCCGTTCGTGGCGCTCCTGAAGAGCATGCGCTCCCGTTTCGTGCTGATCGAGAAGACCATGGGCGGCCTCCTCGTGCTGACCGGCATCGCTTTCCTGACCGGCTGGATCACCAACATGTCCTTCTGGCTCCTGGAGACCTTCCCGGCTCTTGCGACGCTCGGATGAGCAACGCACGCCGCTAGGGACGTCCCGGCAGATCACTGGGCACGAACCTGCCCTCGTGGATGATCGCCACCGCCTGTTCGAGGCCGTCCCTCACCTCGAAGCCGATCCAGTGTCCATCCATGAGGTGGGTCTGCCGAGCACAGGCCAGGAAGTAGCTCCCGGCCTGCTGCGCGACGAAGCTGAGTTGTGCTCTTTCCTTGGGATGGATCCGCTCCGGCGGATCGGTGTAGGCGCTCCACATCGCATCCTCAAGCTGCAGCGTCACCGGCATCTCCGACTGGGCGTAAACCCGGGTCACCATCAGGCTGTGCCGGAAGTTTGCGGAGCCGTTGGTGAACGCGATCCGCACCGACCAGCCCGTTGGCACCATGAGGGTGATGTTGCCGCTGTAATAGCCGTTGAAGTCGATGATGTCGGTCCGGACGTTTCCTTTGGCGAAACGGGCGACTTGGTTCCAGTCGGCCACGATCTCCATCGTCACGGTCTTGGTGGGGGGGCGTTCCTGATCCAGCTCGGGATGAAGGGCTCCCCGGCCTGGGCAACCCCGAGGAACAACCCACAGATGAGGGCAGCGAGAACAGGTCGAGCAAGGCGCACCAGCATATGACCCTCCCGTGCAGGGCGGCCCAGGCGTTAGGCTGTAGCGCGAGGGGCCGCGGAGGGTCGATGCCAGGCGCAAGCTACGCCTGTTCGGCCATGCCCGCAATTTTGCCGTTGCTTCGAGGTTTCTGTCGATCTTCGCCAAATGTCCGAACCGAAGATCCAGGCGAGCCTTGGCACAACCTTCACAGGCTGCAAGGCTTCTCGCCCGCAGCCTGGGCTTCGATCCTGTCCGTCATGGAAGCATCCTCCCGAGGGTTCCACGCTAGCCGGTCAGGAAGCCCACTAGCAGCTTGCCGTTCAAGATCACAATCACGGCGGCGATGAGGCTTGCCAAGCCCACGAGCCAGGCCGGCGCGACGAGCGCGCCCATCTTCGCCTTGCTCGCGGTGAACATGACGAGCGGGATCACCGCGAAGGACAGTTGCAGGCTCAGGATGACCTGGCTGAGGATCAGAAGTTGGGCGGTGCCGCTCTCGCCGTACCAGATCGTCACGACGGCAGCCGGCACGATGGCCACCATGCGGGTGACGACTCGGCGCAGCCAGACCGGCAGGCGGATGTCGAGGAAGCCCTCCATGACCGCCTGACCGGCAAGGGTGGCGGCCACCGCCGACATCAGACCGCAGCAGAGAAGCGCGATGCCGAACAGTATCGGCGCGATGGCGCCGCCCAGGAGGGAGGAGAGGAGGTTGTGCGCCTCCCCGAGTGCCACCACCTCCAAGTGGCCCGTTGTGTGGAACGCCGCAGCGGCAAGGATCAGGATGGAAGCGTTGATGAACATAGCGAACATCAACGCCACTGTTGAATCGGTGCTGGTGAACTTCAGGGCCTCGCGCTTCTCAGGGAGCGAATCCCCGAACGACCGTGTCTGCACGATGGCGGAGTGGAGGTAGAGGTTGTGCGGCATCACGGTGGCGCCCAGGATCCCGAGCGCCAGGTAGAGCATCTCCGGGTTCGTCACGATCTGGGTGGTGGGGGCAAACCCGCGGATCACATCGGCCCAGACCGGATCCGCAAAGCTGATCTGCACGCCGAAGCAGACCGCGATGACACCGAGCAAGGCGACCACGAGGGCCTCCAGGTACCGGAACCCGAGCTGCAGCAAGTAAAGGATCAGGAGCACGTCGAGCGCGGTGATGACGACACCAATCTCCAGCGGGATCCCGAACAGAAGGTTGAGGCCGATGGCCGTGCCGATCACCTCCGCCAGATCGGTCGCCACGATGGCCAGCTCAGCAAGCAGCCAGAGCGGCACGCTGACAGCCTTGGGGAAGGCGTCGCGGCAGGCTTGGGCAAGGTCGCGTCCCGATGCGATGGCGAGCCGGGCGGAGAGCGACTGCAGCACGATGGCCATGATGTTGGAGACCAACGCCACGATGAGGAGCGTGTAGCCGAACTTCGAGCCGCCGGCGATGGAGGTCGCCCAGTTGCCCGGATCCATATAGCCCACTGAGACCAAGTAGCCCGGCCCCATGAACGCGGCGAGCTTGGGCAGGTTGTCCCCGATCCGGGGCACCGCCACCGTGCGATACACCTCCGAGAGCGGCGCGTCCCGCCGGGGCTGGCGCCAACCGGTCAGATCACCCTGGAGATCGGGAGCGCGGGCGTCCATGGTCAACTCCGGCGTAGCTGCAGGGGCGGATGATGGCAAAATCGTGACATAGCTTGTCCGGGTTGTGAAGTGCGGTCCCCAGGGTACAAAGGTCTCGGCCGTCACAAGACATCTCGGGCCTCACGGGGTTTGAGGCGACGTATGAGCAGCCCTATGAGGCTGCCCCACGGGCCGCCGTGGGCACCACGGTCACCCGCACATAGGCGGTAATGCAGAGTTCAAACCACTCAGTCCGTTGTGAGCTGTGCCCAATGCCCGTCGGCGGGAACCACGGCATCAGCGCCAATCGGCTTCCGGACCGCAGTGATCGGACTGGAACGATCAAGAGCAGCTTGCTGCCATGGGAGCCGGTTCTAGGCGAACTATGGGACACAATCCGGGTGTTGCCGTTGCAACCAGCCTGCCCGAATATGAGTAGACCATGGAGTGCATAGAGCACCACGCTTTCGAAACTCGGGGTAGAGACTTCGACCAGCTCATCCGCCGCCGAGCCAAGGCGGCATGAGCCTGCTGGCCACTTCCGCGGTCATGGCCCACGAGTTCAAGGCCGGCGAGGTCGTGGTGCACCATCCCGTGGTGCGGGCGAACCCGAACGGCGCCAAGGTGGGGGCTGGCTATCTTACGATCCGCAACGTGGGCTCCACCCCGGACCGGCTCGTGAGCATCGAGAGCCCCGCCGCCGCTTCGGTTCAGGCGCACCAAAATATCCGGGAGGGCGGAGCCATCCGCATGAGCGAGCATAAGGACGGTGTCCTCATTCCGGCCGGAGGGGAGGTCAGCCTGATGTCTGGTGGCGACCACATGATGTTCACCGACCTGAAGGCGCCGTTCAAGGTCGGTGAGCCTGTCACTGGGACGCTCATCTTCGAGCGGGCCGGCCGCGTCCCCGTCAACTTCATTGTCGAACCCATTGGCGGATCGCCGGCCGCGGAGCACGCGGGCCATAAGGTCGGTAGCTGAGGAGCGGCACAATCACGTCCCACGCCCTGCCGCTCCGCAGGGCTGTTGAGGGAGCAAACGGCACCGCTCATGTGGCAGCCGTCGGTGTGGCGCTGTTCCCCTGACCGCACACAACGAGCGGCAGCTATCTGATCCGCGCTCCACTATGATTGTTGCCGGCGGCGCCCTGGCGTTCAGGAGCCCTTCCCGGGAGCCTCCTTCGCCCATAAAGTTCCAGGCGATGGCCAACGAGGTCAAACCCGAGTTCCCGTGCGACCACAGCCTGAAGTCGCTCGATCTCCTCGGAACGGAACTCAATCACTGTGCCCGTATCCACGTCAATCAGGTGGTCGTGGTGCCGCTTTGCGGCCGGCTCGTACCGCGCCCGACCATCCCGAAACTCATGTCGCTCAAGGATGCCGAGTTCTTCGAAACGCTTCATGGTCCGGTAGACGGTCGCGAGGGAGATGCGATCATCCTCCTCGGCCACGCGGCGGTGCAGTTCGGGCACATCGGGATGGTCGTGAGCGCTGGCAACAACCTGTGCGATGAGCTTGCGCTGGCCCGTGAGCCGGAGGCCCTTGGCCCGGATCTGAGCTTCAATCCTGTTGGTCATATGCACTGACTCCCAGGTGGCCGAGGTTAGCCTACCACAAAGTCCACCAGAAGCTTGACGTTCAAAGTCACAATCACGGCGGCGATAATCCCCGCGAAGGCCACGAGCCAGGCCGGCGCGACGAGTGCGCCCATCTTCGCCTTGCTTGACGTGAACATGATGAGCGGGATCACCGCGAAGGAGAGTTGCAGGCTCAGGATGACCTGGCTGAGGATCAGCAGTTGAGCAGTGCCGCTCTCGCCGTACCAGATCGTCACGATGGTCGCCGGCACGATCGCTACCAGGCGGGTGACAAGCCGGCGTAGCCAAGCGGGCAGACGGATGTTGAGGAAGCCCTCCATGACAGCCTGGCCGGCAAGGGTCGCGGTGACCGTCGAATTGAGGCCGCAGCAGAGAAGCGCGATGCCGAACAGCGTCGGCGCGATGGCGGCGCCCAGGAGCGGTGAGAGAAGGCTGTGTGCTTCCCCAAGCTCCGCCACCTCCGGGCGTCCGGTTGTGTGAAATGCCGCCGCGGCGAGGATCAGGATGGAAGCGTTGATGAACAGCGCGAACATCAACGCCACCGTTGAATCGATGGTGGCGAACTTCAGGGCCTCGCGCTTCTCTGGCAGAGAGCGCCCGTACGACCGCGTCTGCACAATGGCCGAGTGCAGGTAGAGGTTATGGGGCATCACGGTGGCACCCAGGATGCCGAGCGCCAGATAGAGCATCTCCGGGTTCGTCACGATCTGGGTCGTGGGCGCGAAACCACGGATCACACCGCCCCAATCCGGGTCCGCCAGAGCGATCTGCACGCCGAAGCAGACGGCGATGACGCCGAGCAAGGCGATCACGAAGGCCTCCAGGTACCGGAACCCGAGCCGTTGCAGGTAGAGGATCAGGAACACGTCGAGAGCGGTGATGATGACGCCGATCTCGAGCGGGATTCCGAACAGGAGGTTCAGGCCGATGGCCGTGCCGATCACCTCCGCCAGATCGGTCGCCACGATGGCCAGCTCAGCAAGCAGCCAGAGTGGCACGCTGACAGCCTTGGGGAAGGCGTCGCGGCAGGCCTGGGCGAGGTCGCGTCCGGACGCGATGCCGAGGCGGGCGCAGAGCGATTGCAGCACGATAGCCATGATGTTCGAGACCAGCGCAACGACAAGGAGCGTGTAGCCGAACTTCGAGCCGCCGGCGATGGAGGTCGCCCAGTTGCCCGGATCCATGTAGCCCACTGAGACTAGGTACCCTGGACCCACGAAAGCGGCGAGCTTGCGCAAATTGCCCCCGATCCGGGGCACCGCCACCGTGCGATACACCTCCGAGAGCGGCGCGTCCCGCCGGGGCTGGCGCCAGCCCGTCAGTCCATCGTCAAGATCGGGAGCACGGGCGTCCATGGTTAACTCCGGCGTAATTGCAGTTGCAAGTGATTTGCAAGAACATGACACAGTCCATCCCGGTTGTGAAGCGCGATCTCCGCGGCACCAAAGCGTCGACTGTTATGAGACAGTCCTGGCACCACGACGGGACGAGGCACTAGGTGGCCCTATAGGGTTTGTCCAATGGCCGCTATAGGGATCGCGGGCATCCGGTCATGGGGCGGCAATGCGGGAATCAAAGCATTCAATCAGTTGTGAGCTGGGCCCGCTGCCCGTCCGCGGGAACCTGCAAGTCAATCGTGATGTGACCGGAGTTCCGGAACCGAAGCGTTAGGGGTATCCGGGTGCCTGGGCGAAGCGGCCGCACCGGATCGATCAGCAGCAGCTTGATACCGTGGGAGCCGATCGTGAGCAAACTGCGGGACGGGATCCGGGCCGTTGCCGCCGCGATCCGATCTTGCCCGGAGATGATCAGGCCGCGGGGCGCATGGAGCACCACGCTTTCGAAATCCGGCGAGGAAGCTTCAACCAGCTCATCCGTCTCCGGGCCAAGATTGACAATGTTGAACCGTGCTGAAGCCATCGAGTCCCCAAGGGACGTCTGCTCGGCCCGAGCCTCCGTGAGTGCGAGCGGGTGCGCCGGGCTGTGGTCCGGTCGGGCAGCAGCGGGATCCGCCATAACGAGATTGAGGGCTGCGAGAACGGACCCCATTGTGAGCACGGGAGATTTCCGAACAGGGAGGAGCATCGAGGTCCCGGCGAGAGATGTGGAGAGTGGGGCGGGACCGTCTGTTCAAGCGGTCCCAAGGCGACGCAACGCCGAAGCTGCGGAGAGCGCTCCTCTGAACGCGCTCAAGCCGCGACAGCTCTTGCAAAGCACACCTATTTAGAGACCAACGAAGTTAATGAAGCCTTTCAAAGCTTGGCTTCGCACTGGTGCTGTCGACGCTCGCACCTGTTATCGCTCAGACTTCGGTCCTGCAGCAGGGTTTCGGCCTTCATGATTGCCTGGAACTCCTGCAGGCGGTTGTCCTGTTCATGGTCCACCCGAGCCAGTCACCGAGTTTAAGGGCAACGCTTTCTCGGATTAGGCTGAGCCGGTGAGGTTTCACCTGAGCATGCAGGAGCGTTCAGTGGCGGCTACAAGCCTGGCCCCTTGGCCGCACCAAGAATCCTGCCGGGCTTCCCGTCACGCGCTGTCTGCAATAGGACAACGTACGTGTCGGCCCCCTGTGTCTCAACGGCTTCGAGGGGCATCTGGAAGCGGACGGGAGAGCCCGACCAGCGCCCTAGGGGATACAATCCGCGCACAACATTCGTGTACGTTTCCGTGCGCCCGGCGTTCTCTCCGCGATGAATCGCAACCTGGCTGTGCCGGCGGACCGGCAGCAACCAGGCTTCAGCCTCGCTATCGCCTTCCCCAACATCGACGATGACGAGACCGTTTTCCTCTCTCAGGGCAATGGGAACGGGCAGCGCGACGCTGCCGGTTGCCTGACCGATCGATCTTGTGACCTGGTCGCGCGCCGACCCGAGGCAGGACACCACGCCGTTGACGATCATCTCGGGCGTGTAGACCTGATTAGCCTTGCGGGCTTTCGCGTATCCCTTCTGCCGTAGGGTGAAGAGCGTGTCCGCCAGCGTATCCTTCCAGCCGAGATAGTCCCAGTAGTTCACTGGCAGGGTCAGCACGACGAGGCTGGGATCCCGTTGCCACTCCATCATGAGCTCGTCCGCGGGCCGGCAGGCTGAGCAGCTTTGGCTGACGAAGAGTTCGAGAACCGCGCGCGGCTCCGGCGAGGCGGCAGCCTGGCCCATGACGAGGGTGGAGACAGCAGACAGGAGGCCAGCCCAGGTTCTCAGAGGGTATCGCATGCCTCTAACTCAGCACGCCGTCCGGACGGCATGGAAGTCACGTTCCCTTGATCTCGGCCCGTCCGGGACGTTAGGCAGGCCGCCGTGATCGACAGCGGGAATCCGAATCGGTAGTCATGGGGAGCTTGCAACCGGCAAGTGGCTGACCCGTCCGGCGCGGAGCCGCGAACAGGACGGTCTGAACGCAAGGATCTCTGTGATGCCCCTCAACGCCCCCGCCCTGCGCCGTGTCGCGCTCCTCGCCGCGCTCGTCTTGCCGTCGGCGGTGCTGGCCCAGCCTGCTCCGTTCACACCGGAGCAGCGCGAGGCCTTCGGTGGGATCATCCGGGAGTATCTCCTCAAGAACCCCGAGGTGCTGCAGGAGGCGTTCACCGAGCTCCAGCGGCGGCAGCAGGTGGCCGAGCAGGCGGACCGGGCGGAGGTCCTGACCGCCGAGCGCGGCAAGCTGGAGAACTCGCCCCGCGACTTCGTGCTCGGCAACCCGCAGGGCGACGTCACCATGGTCGAGTTCCTCGATTACAACTGCGGCTACTGCAAACGCGCCGTGGCCGACGTGAAGGCGCTCATCAAGTCCGACCCCAAGCTGCGGGTGGTGATCAAGGACTTTCCGGTGCTTGGGCCAGGGTCCGTCGAGGCCAGCCGCGTCGCGCTGGCGGCCAAATCGCAGCTTGCCGGCGACAAGCTCTATGAGTTTCACACCAAGTTGATGGAGAGACGCGGCCAAGCCAACGGGGAATCCGCCAAGGCCGTGGCCAAGGAGATGGATCTCGACATGGCCCGCCTGGAAAAGGATCTGCAAAGCGGTGAGATCAACGCGGCGCTCCAGGAAACGATGGAACTGGGGGAAAAGCTGGGGATCAACGGGACGCCTGGCTTTGTCATCGGTAATGAGGTTATTGCGGGCGCCGTCGGGGTCGAGCCACTGAAGCAGGTCATCGCGAACACACGGAAGTAAAGGTGCGGACCAAGGCCCTTATTGACCAACGAGGATGCAGCCAAGCCGGCATTGAAGGAACAACGGCTTGGCCCACGTGATATCCTGCGCGTTCGTTCCCTACCGCCCAGAGTTCCCCACATGGCCGTCACCCCTTCAACGTTTCGTATCAGGCTCGCGGCTCTCACCCTGCTCGTTGCCGGGACGGCGGTCGCCCACGAGAAGGCAACTGGGGTTGTGGCCGCGCGGATGAAGGCTATGGAGGACACGGCCGCCTAGGCCGAGGCCCTCGACCGCGCCCTCAAGGCGAGCTCGCTCAATGCCGCGGACGTCCGTGCGCGCGCAGAGAGCATCCATGCCAACGCACATGACCTCCTGGCCATATTCCCGCCCGGAAGTGATCAGGGTCATACCTACGCCGGACCGGAGATCTGGACGCAACGGGACGGCTTCGAGCGACTGACCCGAGCTTACGATGTCGCTACCGAAAAGCTCGTCGAGGTCGCGCGCACGAAGGCGTTGCCTGAATTGCGCGAGCAGTTCGGGGTGGTCAGGCGCCAGTGCCTCGACTGTCACGAGAAGTTCCGAACCCCAGGCGCTGAGCGGAGGCATTAGGCGGGCCCACCAAGCAACGGAGACCTTCGCCGTCTCGGCCAGAAGGGACGCCATGGCGATCATCGCCATGGCGCCACGGAAGTCGCCTATTTCACCTTGTCCTGTGAGACGTCCATGATCAACCGTGTGGCCAGGTAAAGGCGCGGGACAATGCTCCCGATCTGGATGTACTCGGCGTCATTGGAATGCGCCCCGAAGCCGCTCAGGCCGAAGCCCTCGACAACGGCGCCCTTGGCCTTCACTCCCGCGAAGGCCGCATCGGTGCCGCCTCCGGTGGCGACATCCAGCACCTTCATCGGTACCGCGATCTCATCGTAGATCGCCTTGCCGTGTGCGGACAGCTTGCGCGAGGCCTCGGTGGCTTCCAGTGGCGGCCGGCGCACCTCGAACTTGAGCTGGACCTTGGCCTCCGGCACCAATTGGCTCTTGATCCGCTCCTGCAGCGTCGCCTGCAGCTGGTCGAAGTCGGAGACCTTCAGCGCCCGCGCGTCGGCCTGCGCCGTTGCTTCCGCCGGGATCACGTTACGGTTGGTGCCCGCCTGCGACACCGTCCAGTTGAGCTTCAGACCGCGGTCGTTCTGTGACAGATCCTTCAGCTGCAACAGCTGGTGCGAGAGTTCATAGAGGGCGTTGACACCCCCTTCTGGCCGGGCACCGGCATGCGAGGACTTGCCCTGTACGCTGAGGTACGCCGCACCGATGCCGCTGGTGGCGAGGCGCAAGCTTCCATCGGTGCCGCCGGCCTCGAACGACAGGACGGCATCCTGGTTGGAGGCGATCTGGGTGATGGGGCTGCGTGAGCCTGGCGAGCTGATCTCCTCGTCGCCGTTGATTAGCACGGTGAGGGTACCGTAGTCCTTGAAGCCCACCTTCTGCAGCATCGAAATCGTGTGCAGGATGGTCGCGATGCCGTGCTTGTCATCGGCGATGCCCAGGCCATACGCCTTGTCGCCGTCAATGCGGAACGGCTGGTCCTTGAGCATGCCACGCAGGTACACGGTGTCCATGTGGGCGATGAGCATGATCTTGGCTTTGCCGGCGCCCTGGAACTCAGCCTTCACCATCGCACCGACTTTATCGGGCGTGTCGTCCATGCGGTATACGTCGGCCGGCTGGAGCAGCTCGACCCTGCCGCCGAGCTGCTTCAGGCGGTCGGCGATCACGTCGGCGATCTTCGCCAGACCTTCCAGATCCTTGCTGCCCGACTCGATGGAAACGAGATCGCGCAGGGTGTCCAGCAGCAGCGGCTGCTCTGCCTTGGCAAAATCATGGATCGCCGTCACCGGCTCAGCCAGCGCTGGATCGGCAGCGACCGTCATGGCCACGGCGAGAAGGGCGGAGTGCAGGCGTCGGGTCGTGATGGGCATGGATTTCATGGGAGGCCTTCCGATGGGCGAGGCTCCGCGCGTTCCGCCAACCTGGGGAGGCTGTCGGAACGCCGGAAAAGGCGGCAACATGGCAGGGGATGTCAACCGGACCGGGCACCAGCGTCCGGTCCGGCTCGTTGGACGGCTCGCGCTGCGCGACTAGACCGTCCTCTCGCAGCTCCTTACGAGCTGAGCGAAGCGGGCACGGCGGCACTATGAGGTCGCCGTGCCGTGAAGCGCTGCCCCTTGCCGTTGGCAGCGGGCAAATTTCTAGCCTTCAGTTCTTCGGCTTCTCCAGCACCGGGAACTTGATGCCCAACTGGTCAAGGTACGTCGCGTACTTGGTCGGATCGTAGTAGTACTTCTTCATCTCGGGCCGGTACTGCGCCATGATGTCGGCGTTGATCTGCACCTGGGGCTTGTCGACGGCCGAAATCATCGGGACGTACTTCTGGTTCTTCTGCTGCTCGTTGGCGAAGTACCCCTTGGCCTGCACCAGCAACTCCGGCTTGGACAGCAGGTCGATGGACGTCATCGCGATCACCTTCGCCCCGGCAACGACGCCCTTATGCGCGATGGGCGTCGCCATCGACATGGCGTTCGCCCAATGGTGACCTGGCAGGTTGGGGATGTTGGACGGGTAGTTCAGCGTGATCGTCGGGACCGTCCAGGAGATGTCGCCGATGTCATCGGAACCGCCGCTCTCGGGCTTCTCCAGCGGAGGTTCGAGCTTCTTCAGTTCGACGGCGAGCCCTTCCTCCTTGTCCTTGACCGTGCGCTGCACCGCCTTGGCGAAGGCCTGCTCGTCCTCGGTCCATTGCGGCAGCCCAACCTGCTGGATGTTGGCGTAGGCGGCTTCCGCAATCGGCTTGTTGAAGTGGCGCGGCGCTGCCGTGCCGATCACCTTCCGGGTGACGGTGGTGTCCGTCATCTTGGCCGCGGCTTCCGAGATGGTGTTGGCGATCTCGAAGTTCTTGCGGATGTTCGCGAAGTCCTGCTCGCGGATGAAGTACCAGACGCTGGCGACCGACGGCACGACATTGGGCTGGTCCCCCCCGTCCGGGATCACGTAATGCGAACGCTGCTCGGGCCGCAGGTGCTCGCGACGCATGTTCCAGGCGATGTTCATCAGCTCGACGCCGTCAAGCGCACTACGACCGCGCCACGGGGCCATGGCGGAATGGGCGGATTCACCGCTGAACGTGTACTCGACGGAGACCATGCCCGTGCCCCTGGGCTGGCCCCAGGTGGTCTCGAGATTGTTGCCGACATGGGTGAAGAGCACGGTGTCCACGCCGTTGAACACGCCGTCGCGGACCATGTAGGCCTTGCCCCCGAGAAGCTCCTCGGCCACGCCGGGCCAGAGCATGATGGTGCCGGGGATCTTCTCCTGCTCCATGATCTCCTTCAAGGCGAGCGCCGCGACGACGTTGACCGCCTGGCCCGAGTTGTGGCCCTCGCCATGGCCCGGCGCGCCTTCGATCAATGGTTCGCGGTAGGCGACCCCAGGTTTCTGGGAGGCCTTTGGGATGCAGTCGATGTCGCTGCCGAGTGCGATCACCGGGCCGCCAGAGCCCCACTTGGCAACCCATCCGGTGGGCAGGCCGGCGACATCGCGCTGAACGGAAAAGCCGTTCTTCTCAAGGATGTCGGTGATGTACTTGGAAGTTTCGAACTCTTGGAAGGCGAGCTCGCCGAAGCTGAAGATCGAGTCGTTCATCTCCTGGGCGAGCTTGGCGCGGGCCTCCACACCGGCGACGGCACGCTTCTTCAGCTCCGCAATCCGCTCCACCAAGGCGGCGCTCTGGTCGGTGGTCTGGGCTAGAACGGGGGCTACGGTCGTGAGCAGGGCGGTGAGTACCAGACTGGGTAGTAAACCACGTTTCATGAGAACCTCCCGAGAGTGTCGAAACCGCGCGGGCAAATCAGCGGGCGCAAGCAACATCGGAGCAGATCACACGGAATTCAGCTTCTGTGCTGAACACATTCCAGCGATCAAATATGAACATGGCCGTCGGTGGAACTTTTCGCCTGCTCACAGAATTGAGATGGCCGCGGAGAAGGCGCCGGCAAGGGCGGAAGGGGCGTCGAACCGAGCTTTGGGCTACGCGCTAAGCAGAGATCATGGGCATCGAAAGATCAATGTCTTCGTCCGAATTGCGCGATCAGTGTGCGTCGGTGAAACACGAACGCCTCCACTGGCTTGAGAGGTTCCGCACTCCGGGGAGCGAGCGCGGCTACTAGGCGGGGTGACCGGGATCGAGAAACCCGTGTAGAAGACCAGAGATTCCTTCCTGAGCCGCTCACCTCATATGCTATCCCTCCTTTCAGATCCTGACGAAGAGACGCTTCGGAACGTCGCGGAGGCGCTGACCGAGAGCGGACAGGCCGTCTCCATCTACGATGCCGAGGACAACCTCCGCTACGCGAACGAGACCTACCGGGGCATGTTCCTGGTCGGCTACGAGGGGCCGTACACCTTCGCTGACATCCTCCGGTACGGCGCCGCGCACGGGCTTGGGGTGAGGATCGACGATGGTGACGTCGAGGCCCTGATCGCCAGGACCCTTCCCCGGCGGCGGAGCTCACGCCGGAAATCCTTTGAGACCGATCTCCTGGACGGCCGCTGGTTCTGGATCGAGCACACAGTGCTGCCGAACGGATGGATCCTGACGGTGGGAACGGACATCTCCGCGCTGAAGCACAACGAGAAGTCCCTGCGCCAAGCCCACGAGTCCGCCCTGCTTGCCTCGCGCACGGACCTCCTCACCGGCCTGCCGAACCGGCGCTACATCCTCGAACTGCTCGACGAGGCCCTCGCAGCGGGCGAGGCGCCAGGCGCCGGACTGTGTGCATCAATCATCGACATCGACCAGTTCAAGGTCGTCAACGACACGTATGGGCATGATGCCGGCGATGCCGTCCTCCGGCATTTCGCGCAGGTTTTCCGCGAGAGCCTGCGCCCAGGAGATCATCTCGGCCGGATCGGAGGCGAGGAGTTCCTGCTGCTGCAGATGGATTTCCGTCTCGACGACGCAGCCCGCCTGCTCAACGGGATCAGAGCGGAGTTTCCACCTGCCACATTGCCGGACCAGGCAACGCGTCGGCCCATCGCCTTCAGTGCGGGCATGACGGCGGCCCTACCGCACGACGACCGGAGCTCGATCCTTTCCCGTGCGGATCGTGCTCTTTACGCTGCGAAGGCTGAGGGACGGAACTGCACCAGGATTGGCCTTGGAATGGAACGGACCGCTACGGATCGTGCCCACGCGCCAGCGAAGACGGCTGGTCGGAGTTCCTGACCCAAGCGCTCCAGAGCCCGAGCAGGATGGCAGCTGTGCTTGCCAGGTAGACCTCTGTCCCAGACGCCATCGGTCAGGTCGAAGTCCCTCGACCAGCCATAGCCAAGCCAGCCCCTACACCCTCCCGGTCCTCTGCCTTGCAGCAAGTCCACACACTTCCGTGAGGTCGGACCAGCCTGCGGAACCGTGGTCCTGACCGGACGTCTGTAGGAATGTCACCTTGTATTCCTACCTGGAGGACTTTTCCCTATGCGTCTTGTCGGTCTGCTTGCCGCCTCCTTGCTTGGCACTCTCACACTCGGAGCTGGTTGGGCGAAAGCGGATGTCCTGATCACCGTCGACAAGACCACCCAGCACATATCGGTCTCCGTTGGTGGCCAGCCGCGCTACGCTTGGTCGGTGTCGACTGGCAAGGCAGGATATGAGACGCCGGTTGGCACCTTCACGCCATCTCGCTTGGTGAAAGACTATGCCTCCAAGGAATGGGACAACTCGCCCATGCCGCACTCGATCTTCTTCACGCACCGGGGCCATGCGATCCACGGCAGCAACGCCACCCGGACCTTGGGGCGTCCTGCTTCGCACGGGTGCGTCCGCCTCGCGCCCTCAAACGCAGCAAAGCTGTTTGCCCTGGTTCGAAGTGAGGGCCTAGGGAACACGAAGATCGTGATCCGAGGAGATGAGCCAAAGAAATCCTCGGCACGGACAGTCACGCGGGATCGACCCAAGGCCCGGAATGCTGAACCTTCCTCAGTTGGAGCAGGCTATTCCGACCGTCGGCCACAACGTCCAGAGGACCTACGCCCAGCACCGGCTTATGGATACGCAAGCCCGCTGAACACGCAGGCCATTTTCGATTGGCAATGAATAGTGCCCTGCCTCTCACCCCAAGACAGGCCAGGAACATCAGGCATCTCGCGATCCCGGCTAGCGCCGTCCCAATGAAGACGAGAGCGGTCAGTGGTGGCCCTTGGGGCATGCCCCTGGCCTCCCGAGGCCTGATAGCCACGCAGTTCACTGTAGCGGCGAACCTGCTCGGGCGTGAGCACGTCGAGGGTGGAGAGGTGATAGCGCAGGTGGGCTCCGCGAAGGGCGCCCTGCGTCGCCCCGATGTCGGCCGTGGCGGCTTGCAGGCTCGCCGAGGTGACTGACTTGGTGGCAAATTGCCGGTCGAGGTCCGTCTCCTGCGCGATCAAGCGCTCGCCAAGCGGCACCGTCTCCCCCTTCATTGCCGCGTGGAGTTCCTCAACTCGGGTGCGCTGCTCCCCGGTCAGCGCAAGCTTCTCGCCAAGTTCCAGGACATGAACCGGACCGGGATAGCCGTTGAGTTCTGCCGGCAACGCCAGTCCCATGCCGCGGCCCGCACGGAGATCGGCGATCTGCTCATCGGACAGAGCCTTGACCGGCCGCGCCTCCAGGCCAGTATACGGCGAGGCCGGGTATGCTGGGCTTGCCCGGCATCAGTGGCAGCGAGGGTTGCGGCAATCACGATCCAAGCGCGGGACATTGATGATCTCCTAGAAAGATGCTGTCAGAGCAGGTGTGCCCCCTCGTAGCGGGCGAAGGTCTTCTGGCCTGATGGCCCAAACAGCACGACGTCGTAGGTGTCATTCTCAATACCTGCGACCTCCATGCCGGGCGATCCAACCGGCATGCCAGGGACGGCCAGGCCCTTCGCCTGGGGCTTCTCAGCCAGCAGGCGCTTGACGGCGTCCGCCGGCACGTGCCCCTCGATGACATAGCCGCCGACCTCCGCCGTGTGGCAGGAAGCAAGTTCGTCAGGTACGCCCAGGCGGACCTTGACCCGGTTGACCTGAGGCGTGGTGACGACGTCCACCGGGAAGCCGGCGGCCTTCATGTGCTCGACCCAACCGCCGCAGCAGCCGCAGTTCGGGTCCTTGGTGACGACGACCTTCGGCAGGGCTGCCTGTGCCAAGGCGCGTCCCGCTATGAGGGTGGCGCCGGAGGCACCGAGAACGGTCACGAAGCGGCGGCGGTCGAGCATGGGGTTCTCCTTCAGGCTGCGGTCGGGGTGTAGCCGGCCTCGGTCACGAGGGCCTTTATGGAGGTCAAGTCGGTGCTGCCACGGACGGATACAAGCTTGGAGGCCGGATCAGCCTCGACGTTCGTGCCGGGCAGGCCGGTCTCGATGGCCTTCTTGATGGTGCCGGCGCAGTGGCCGCAGGTCATGTCCTCGACCCGCAGGGTGAGGGCGTCCGGGTGGCGCTCTACGGTCTGGCTCGCCTGGGTATGGTGGGTGCTGCATCCGCACATGGTCGAATCTCCGTTTGGTTGGACGATGCGTACATCCTGCACCTTCCCACGATGGCAAGGTCAAGAGGCGATCTGAACCGTCCGTTCTAAGGCTTTCTGGCCAAGCCCTGGGAACCCGACGCTGAAGGCCACCGTTGGCCCGATGATTATTGGGATGATGCCTTGCATGACCTGATCCGCCTCATGCTCAGCCGTCTGACGGTCGCACTGGTGGCCCTCGGCCTCGAGCTATGATGGATTTTGGGTGACGGGGCCGATCAGGCGGCGCTGTTTGCCGGCATCGGAATGACCTCAGTGCCGTC